>JARLIO010000045.1 GCA_031291675.1 Azospirillaceae bacterium | reverse complement strand
GTTGAGCGACGCAGGAAAGCCCAAAAAGCTCATCCGCGTCGCTCTGGCTCACAAACTTCTGGTCCGGCTGAATGCCAAAGCCCGCGATGTTCGTCTAAGCCTTGCTGTTTCGTCTTGACATGCCAGACAGTCGCTCCCCACATGGGAGAGGGAGAGAGAGGCATGCCGATCCTCGCGCTCTCCCATGTCTCGAAACGCTTCGGTGCCCTCACGGTCGCCGACGCGGTTTCGTTCAAGCTGCGGCAGGGCGAGGCGCTCGGCATCATCGGCCCGAACGGGGCGGGCAAGTCGACATTGTTCAACCTGATCACCGGCAACATCGCCGTCGACGCCGGCACCATCATCTTCGAGGGTCGGGACGTGACACGGCTGCCACCGATGCAGCGTTGTTTTGCGGGCGTCGGACGCTCCTTCCAGGTCCCGCAACCGTTCGAGAAACTGACCGTGTTCGAAAACCTGCTGGTCGCCGGAGCCTTCGGGGCCAGAAAGACGGAAACCGAGGTCGGTGACCGCTGCGCCGGGATTCTGGTCGAAACCGGGTTGATCGACCGCGCCAACCATTCGGCGGGCAGCTTGAGCCTGTTACAGCGCAAGCGGTTGGAGCTTGCCCGCGCACTGGCGACCGAACCCAGGCTGCTGCTGCTGGACGAGATCGCCGGCGGCCTGACCGAGGGCGAATGCGGCATGCTGGTCGACACCATCCGCGCCATCCACAAGGGCGGCATGTCGATCATCTGGATCGAGCATGTCCTGCACGCGCTGAACTCGGTAGTCGAGCGACTGCTGGTGCTCAATTTCGGCAAGGTCATCGGCATGGGCGCGCCCGACAGCGTCATGGCGTCGCGCGAGGTCCGCGATATCTATCTCGGGATCGAAGTCTGATGGCGCTGCTCGAGACAAAGGGTCTGACTGCCCGCTATGGTGATTTCCAGGCGCTGTTCGGTGTCGATATCGTGCTGGACCAAGGCGAGACCATCGCGATCATCGGCGCCAATGGCGCCGGCAAGACGACGCTGCTGCGCTCGATTGCGGGCGTATTGGCCAACCAGCCGAATGCCGTGCTGTTCGACGGCGAGCCGGTCGGTGTCTTGGCCGCACCCGACATCGTCGCGCGCGGCATCGCCATGGTGCCCGAGGGACGAAAACTGTTTCCCTCGCTCAGCGTCGAAGAGAACCTGCTGATCGGTCGCTATGGACGTGCGGTTAAAGGACATTGGACCCTCGAAACGGTCTACAACCTGTTCCCGGTCCTGAAGGAACGGCGCGTCAATCCGGGCACGGCGCTGTCCGGCGGCCAGCAACAGATGGTCGCGATCGGCCGGGCGCTGATGTCAAACCCGCGCGTGCTTCTGTGCGACGAGATCAGCCTTGGCCTGGCGCCGGTTATCATCAAGGATATCTACGCCGCCTTCCCGCGCATCCGCGAGGCTGGTGCCTCGATCATCATGGTCGAGCAGGACATCGGCCAGGCACTGAAGGTGTCGGACCGGGTTTATTGCATGATGGAAGGCCGCATCACGCTGTCCGGCGTGCCATCGGAACTGACGCGCGAAAAGATCCACGCCGCCTATTTCGGGGTGGCCTGACATGACATGGCTCGACACCATCATCCAGGGCGTCCTTCTCGGCGGGCTCTACGCGCTGTTCGCGGCAGGGCTCAGCCTCGTCTTCGGCATCATGCGGCTGGTCAACCTCGCGCATGGCGACCTCATTGTGCTCGCTGCCTTCCTGATCCTGGTCCTGGTGACCGCACTTGGTCTCAATCCGTTCGTCGCAACCCTTGTGGCGATGCCGCTGATGTTCGCCATCGGCTGGGCGCTGCAATTCTTTTTGCTCAACCGCACGCTCGGCGCCGACATCTTGCCGCCGCTGCTGGTCACCTTCGGCCTGTCGATCGTCATCCAGAATGGCCTGCTCGAAGGCTTTACCGCCGACAGCCGACGCGTCTCGGTTGGCGGGCTGGAATCAGCGTCGGTGGCGCTTGGGCCAATTCATGTCGGCGTCATGCCGGTGTTGACCCTGGCCTCGGCCATCGCGGTGATCATTGGGCTTAACCAGCTATTCTACCGGACCTCGCTGGGCCGCGCCTTTCGTGCCACCTCGGACGATCCGGTTACCGCCGGGCTGATGGGCATCCGGCCGAAGCGGATCTTCGCCACCGCCACGGGAATCGCCCTGGCGGTGGTGACGATTGCCGCGCTCTATCTCGGCACGCGCGCCAATTTCAATCCGACCATCGGACCGGCCCGGCTGATCTACGCCTTCGAGGCGGTCATCATCGGCGGCCTCGGCTCGCTGTGGGGAACGCTGTTCGGCGGCATCGTCATCGGCATCGCGCAGACTTTCGGCGCCGCGATCAATCCGGAATGGCAGATCCTGGCCGGACATCTGGCGTTCCTGGTCGTGCTACTGGTCAGGCCGCGCGGGCTGTTCCCGCGCGCGGTGGATTGAGCGCCATGACCGACGTTTCAACAACACGCTGGAAAGTCGAAACGCGAACCAAGGCGTCGGCGGCGTTCGCCCTCGTCGCCGTGCTCATCAGCCTGCTTGCCTTTGCTGCGCCTTTCCTGGTCTCGCGCAGCGTGCTGCAAGATCTGTTCTTCATCCTCACCATGCTGGTGCTGGCGCAGAACTGGAACCTGTTGGCCGGCTATGCCGGGCTGGTCTCGGTCGGCCAGCAGGCCTTTGTCGGCTTTGGCGGCTACGCCATGTTCGCCCTCGTCAGCCTCGGTGGACTGGACCCCCTGGCTGCGGTTCTGCTCGCCGGCGTCGCGAGCTGCCTGCTGGCCATCCCCACCGCCTTCTTCCTGTTTCGCTTGCAGGGCGCCTATTTTGCCATTGGCAGCTGGGTCATCGCCGAAGTGGCGCGGTTGGCGCTTGCGCAATGGAAGATGCTCGGCGGCGGCACCGGGACCTCGCTGCCGCGCGAAGCAACCCGCGACATGCCGGCGTTGAAGCTGGTCGGTGAGCTGTTCGGTGTCAAATCATCGGGCGCCGGCGACATCCTGACCTACTGGCTGGCGCTGCTCTTGGCCATCGCCACCATTGGCCTCGTCTATCGCCTGTTGCGCTCCAAGCAGGGGCTGGGGCTGGCCGCCGCGCGCGACAACCAGGAAGCAGCGCGTTCGGTGGGCGTCGATGCGCGCCGGATGAAGACGCTGGTCTATCTGGCGGCGGCCTTCGGCACCGGGCTCGCCGGCGCGCTGATCTATGTCCAGAAAGCGCGCATTTCACCGGACGCCGCCTTCTCTGTCATCGACTGGACCGCCTACGTCATCTTCATTGTCGTCATTGGCGGCATCGGTACCATTGAGGGGCCGATCGTCGGCATCATCGTTTTCTTCATTCTGCAGAATCTGCTCGCGGACTACGGCTCCTGGTATCTCCTGATCCTCGGGCTGATCGGCATCGCCATCATGCTGCTGGCGCCGCGCGGCCTGTGGGGCCTGTTTGCCGAGCGTACCGGCATCCAGCTTTTCCCGGTCCGTCGCCGGCTGACCGGCGGACCTGTGTCATCGAGCAAGAGGGGCGGGGCGCGTGGCTGACATCACCGCCGACATGCCGACCATCGGCGCCGGGCCTGCGGGTTCGGCGAGGGCAGCAATGCTTTCGAGCCGCGGCGTCGAGAACATGGTCATCAACCGCTATCGTGGGCGGACCTCGACGCGGCAAAGGCCATCGGCACGGCGTTGGGCATCGACATTGCGGGCCGTTTCATCGGTCCGGGCGAGCCCTGGCAGGACTTTTCCCACGACGGGGCGCGCGCCCGCGAGATACGCGACAGCGGTGTGCTTTTGGTGCGGCCCGACCCCGCATGTCTGCTGGCGCAAGGAGGCGATGATATCGAACGTGGCGGCGGAGCTGCGTCAGGCTCTGGCTGCAATCCTGGACGGATGAGGACGGATATGGAAACGCACGAAAAAGGCTTCTTCACCGAGGAGAATTCGGTGGAGGTCGTCACCGGCCGCAATAAGAACGCCAAAGACAAGCGGCTGAAGGCGGTGATGGAGGTTATCACCCGCAAATTGCACGAGGCGGTGAAGGAGATCGAACCGACGCAGGACGAATGGTTCGAGGCCATCGTGTTTTTGACCAAGACCGGCCAGTTGTCTACCGAATGGCGCCAGGAGTTCATCCTGCTCTCCGACATTCTCGGCGTATCCATGCTGGTCGATGCGATCAACAACCGCAAACCGTCGGGCGCCTCCGAATCGACGGTTTTGGGCCCGTTCCATGTCGCCGATGCGCCGAAGCTACCAATGGGCGCCAACATCTGCCTCGACCACAAGGGCGAGGACATGTTCGTCCATGGCCGCATCCTCGACACCGAGGGCAGGCCCATCGCCAATGCGGTGCTCGATGTCTGGCAGGCCAATGAAGAGGGTTTCTACGACGTGCAGCAGAAGGGCATCCAGCCCGACTTCAATTTGCGCGGCGTGTTCCGCACCGGCGCCGACGGCAAATACTGGATCCGGGCGGTGAAGCCAAAATCCTACTCAATCCCTGACGACGGCACGGTTGGCAAGCTGCTCAATGCGCTCGGCCGACACCCCTGCCGTCCGGCGCACCTGCACTACATTCTCAAGGCCGATGGTTTTGAGACACTGACAACCCACATCTTCGACCCGGATGATTTCTACATCAATTCGGACGCCGTATTCGGGGTAAAAGAAAGTCTCCTGGCGGCGTTCAAGCGTATCGATGATCCGGCGCGTGCCAAGACATATGAATTCGACAACCCTTTCTGGGATGTCGAGCACGATTTCGTCTTGGCGCGGCGGCCCGCGCCGCAGGTCTGACGGCGAGGTTGCTGAAAATCCAGTCGGGGCCCGGACCGTGAAGAAGCCGAAAGGTCGGGACGGTTATCGCCAATGCAACGCTTCGACGTCAAACACCCAAGGCAAGAGCCGAGTGCGTTAGCAGCGCACGCTCGGATCCGTGCGGGGGGCGCGGGGTAACCCGCGTCCCTACCGCGACTGGGTACCAGATCCGCCGCAGGTGACACATTGGCCGGTATCAGGTACGATGAGAACGTTTCGGCGGGATGAAGGGCCGGGGCGACGAGAAATGCGGCGCGAGCAGCCGGCGGTCGTTGTAACGAGTGATCCTGTTATCATGCAACAGCGCGACGATGGCGGCCTCCTCCACGGTGCCGATAATGCCTTCCCGGCGGGCGAATTCCGCAATTTCCATGGCGTAATCCGGAACCGAAAAGCGTTCCGCCAGTGCAATCAGTTTCAGAAGCTTATCCCGCCAGACGGATTGCGGGGCGAATTTAGCCGGCGCGCCGATCGGATCTTTCAGGTACACGACATCGGCATAGATGGTTTGGCCAACCCGCATGCCATCGTAGCAAGCCGGTAGAGAACGCCGCCGCCAGCGCCGGATGTCAAGATCGATACACGTGAAGCCCCGCTGGCGCATAAAGATATCCACATCGGCGAACAATGGCTCTCCCTGGTAGAGCTCGACGAAGGCAACTTCCGCCACGACGGCGAGCAGACCTTCGGCGATGGTCTGTTCCGCGCCGCGAAGAATATCGAGTTCGCTGCCCTGCGTATCCATCTTAAGGACATCAAGTGCCTGATGATCCGCTTGCGCCAGGCATGCGTCCAGCGTCTCGGTTTGAACCGTTTGGGTGGCGACCACCTTCATGGTGGACTGGTCCGGCAACCGATTAAAGAAGTCCATGTTCGGGGCGTAAAGCGAGCTGTTCGACGGGTCTTGCGTTACGTAGAGCTTTTGGGTGCCGGATTCTCGGCCCAGTGCGACCGGGAAGAAAATCTCCCGTACGTCACGGCTATTGGTGGATAATTTGACCCGATTTTTCAGCCGTTCGCTCTCTTGCTGTTCCGGCTCGAAGAACAGGGCCGTGGAATTGGCCGCAAACACGGACCAGAATGGGTCGGTGTCACCGCGGGCGCCGACGTCGGCGATCGCCATCGGGGAAATCTCGTACATATCAAAGAGATTATGGCACAGCTTGCATTCCAGCTCGATGAAGGGCCGGTAATTGCACTCCAGCGGTGCCTTGTTGGCGGGCTGCTCCGGAGATTTGCTCAAATCGTCCTCAAATCGTTGAAGGACAAGGCCGGCAGCCGGCCTTGAGACCGCTGCGAAGGGCAATGGCTTCCCGCGCCTCGGATGCCGGACGAGGGCAAAACCAACCGGCACCACCGCCGTCCGATCCGGCCCAATCTATCGCAACGCTTCGGCGGGGTCATGTCATAAATCTGCGAACAGGGCCATGCACTGCTCAATGATCATGCCAACATCCAAATAGCGATAACTGCCGTTTCGTCCAATAGAATATATGTTTTCCGGCATCGCATCGATATATTGCTTATGGATAGCCTGGTCTTTTGCGGTTGGATAGGGATAGAGCTTGTTGCGGGAGGAGGGAATCTCGATCCCCAAAAGGGTCTGTTTCGATTCGTAACGGTAGAACTTCTTGTATTCGACGATCCGGGTGAAAGGCTCGGTATTGGCATAATAGAGAAAGAACACATCCTTGGGGAACGCCGTTTCCACCGGTAGAATCAGTTTCAGGAAATCCCGACCGATCCAGCGCAGCGCGCCAAAAGCATTCTTCAGCAGGATCTCCGGGGAAATGGTACTGATGATCAAATCGTATTGATGCCAGATACCAGCTACCTTGATCCGGTAATTTGGAATATCGAAATCTTCGATGAAGGTATTCAAATGAACCGTAATATCTTTCGTCGCCAGCGGGAAATAGTCATCGTACCCGTTGGGTGCAAGGGGAAAACCGGAAATGGCAATATCCCAGGCTGCCTTGCTGGGGCCGGTCTTTAATGCCACACCCTTTGGTGTAAAACTGAAATCCGTAATTTCGCGGTTGGACTCGATCTGCCACATTTTCTTGGAGTAGCTCTCGACGAACTTGCTGTAGAGCGTAGGACCGACCGAAAACAGCCAATATTCTTCCAGATTGGTGGCGCCGGCTGGGCCGGGTGTATTGCGGAGCTCTTCGCGAATCGCCGCAGCGTCCGGCATGTCGGCAACTTCGTCCTCGTGGATCGGAAAATGATAGAAGGCTTGATCGCGTTCCACGTAGGTCAGAAATTCGTGTCCCTGGTCATAGCGCCGCATCGGACAGGAACGGTTGAGAAAGTCCCAGACGGCTTCGGAGCGGGTCAGGAAATGGCGTGGCCCCAGCGTATAGGGATGTCCGCCATACCAATGGGTTCGGCAACTGCCACCCAGCACGCCGCTGCTTTCGATCAGGGTGACGTCGGTGTAACCGCGCTGGGCCAGCATTTGTGCCGCGATGCAGCCGGCGAAGCCACCGCCAATGACAAGAACCTTGCTGATGATGGTGATCCTTTTGTTTCGGCTGCGAGAAAGTCCCGCAATTGCATCCCCGGCGGTTACGAAGCCGCGCGGGTTTGCGCCTGCTCGTGAGCCAAGGTGGCGTAGAATTGCTCCAGACGTTCGGCGTTGGCGTCCATGGTATAAGTCTCGGCGGAAGACCGACGCCCTTTGGCGCGCCGGGCCGCATCCCGGATCCACTGCAAGTCAGATGAAGCCGCAGCCGCGTCCAGGTCGAATTGCTCGCCATAACGTCCAATCAGGAACTTTTGCAACCGCAGGGGGCCCCATACCGCGACCGCCAATCCGGCCTGAAGATATTCGTGCGCCCGCGAGGCCATGCAGGCGGCGAGGCATTCCGGCCGATAAGTCCGCGGATCATTGGGCAGCAAAAGCCCGATATCGAATTGAGGCAGCAGTCGCATCAGTTCATCGGGAGAGACGATCGGATGGAGTGCGACCAAACCGTTGTCCTTCCCGACATCGAGCAATTCGGCATGCAGCTGCAGCGTATCATTCCAGGGGCGCGAGGCGAAGGAGCCGTGAGGAAAATGGGTGACGTGGATTCCCCGTTCGACCAGGGGACGAATGGCTCGGGCGGAAAAAGTGAGGTGGCCGTCCGGATCATGGATGTTTCCAAGCGAGACAGCATGGACACGGCGATTCTCAGTATGGGGCAGGACGGCGAGACGTTCATCGAGATATTCAGGGAACCACAGTACATGCCGATTGCGGCGCCAGCCATTTTTTCGCACGGCCGCGGCATATTGGAGGTCCCTGCAGCACACACCATCGGCTTTGTCGAAAATCTCGGTCTGCCATTTACACTGCAAATCCTGATTTTGTCGCAAGATCATTGCAGGGAAAATATCACAGTAGTCAAAGACGACGACGCCAGGCTTGTAACGCGTAAAAACAACGCTGAGAGGTTCTGAAAACAATGAAAACAGGTGAAATACGAGAGGCCTCAATGATGAAGCGATTGAAAGCGCATCCCAATGATCATTATATTTAAATGACGCAGAGAAATTATCATCAACAGAATAAATCGGCGTTTTTCCGTATATAAGAACGACAGATTTTCCTCGCTTAATCAAGCCACGAGCGAGCTTTAATTCCCGTGTGCGAGGTGACTCGCTAACAAAAACGACGAGATTGCTATCTCGCTCGCCGGAAGAGCATGCCAGAAGCGCGTCAGCAATGATTCGTTGTTGAGCGCCTGTCTGGGGTACAACGAGGGCTCGCATTGTTAAGGTCGTGTTGGTTCTTGCAGCAGCCGGATTCATCTGCGCCAGCCACCCAAGCAGGGAAACGGCCCAATCGGGTTTCCGGGTTTGGGCAAGAACGCGCGATAGGGCGACGTGTATTTCCTCGGACAAAGCCCCGATGTAAATGTTTTGGATGGTGGCGTCGGTGGTGTGGGCCGCGGCAACATCGGCGATAAGGGCCAGGGCCTGGGTGTTTTCGCCGCGCTGGCGCGACAGGGCCAAACGAAGGCGAAGAGCGTCCTCTTGTCGGGGATCGACGGCCAAGATATCGTCGCAATGTTGCATCGCGACGTCCCGCCAGCGAGTGGCTTCGTTGGAACAGATCTTGATTTCCTGGACCAGACGTTCGAGTTCCATGATCGGCTGGACCGATTGCGCGCGACCGGTTCCGACGGCACGCAGAAACGTGGTTTGGTGAGCCTTTCTCTGAACCTCCAAATCCGCGGCTTGCGCCTCCAGGGCCTCAGCGTTTCGGATGGCTTGGCATGCCTCGACCAAACTTTGTTGAACATCCATGGCCGCAAAATCTCCTGGAGGCTAGCCGAAAGAGTATTGAGTGATTTCAGTCTTAACCTGATCCGCGCGCCGTCGGGGTTCACAATGAGATCACCCGGTGGTATGGACTGGAGCCGCTCCGGTGCAGTATCGACGAAGTGAGATTCGGCATTCAAGTGATATCACAGCTGAGAAAGGGCTTGGCGTCAATGCGCGCCGTCCACCCGCGCATCGGTTGGGGTGAGGTGACCGCCGCGAGATGACAGATTCACGGTTGGCAGCAGGACCCTGTGCATCGCGACGACAAGGGTCCCAGGGCAAATTGCCAAGGCTTTCCCGGGTGTCCCAGGTTCAGGCGTCGACCCACTATATGTTGATTCGCGTTTCCAATCCGGCGAGGATTTACTGATTGCTTGCGCTGCTCCCGAGTCTTTGTTTCAGTTGCAGACAAAATTTCGAGGCGATCGGCTTATATGTCGATCCTACGCCAAATTCGTCATTCGCCCTGCGGGTCGGCGGGCTTCGCGTGGCCAAGTTATCGTGGCTACCGGGACGCCCGTCTGCGCTCGCGGAGCGCCACCTTCGAGTGCCTCGGCTGTGGACGATAGACGTCGGTGACGGCGGGAATCCTTCTGCACCGAACCAAACTTCCGCTGATCACATGGTTCTGGCCGGCGCATTTGATTGCGACCCCCTCAAATGGAATCTCGGTCCTGCAGCGGGCGAACCAGATCGGCGTGAAGGAAGACACCGCCTGGCTGCCGCGGCACAAATTCCGTGCGGTGATGACCCGTCGCGAGCGGCGGCGGGCCCTGTGCCACGCGGCCATGCCGCCGTTGTTGGTCGCAAGCGCGGCTTAACGGCATCGACGTGGGGAAGCCCTAAATTACCTGCGACCGGAGTGACACGCCTTCGATACCTTTCATATCGGGGGCAGAATTGTGGTATCGGCGACGGCGTGCTATTGATTGCTGAACTGATTTCCGGATTAGTGGCCGGTCCCGTAGGCTGGTTACCCGAAAATCCGGATCTTCGAAATCGCAGCCCCCCGCCTTGCACCCACTGTCGGGTGTAGGCAGAATCCACGAAGATGCAGCCGCGTCGGTTCCGCGGTGATTGGCGTCGATGTCGAATACGACGTCAGATAGCCTCCTGGTCGCGTTTGCCACCTCTGCACGTTTGTGGAAAGTCCGCTCATGTCACGACTAAGAGTTGCCTTCATCGGCGGTGGCATGATGGCCCAGGTCGGGCATATCCCTTTTTTCGTTGAAGATCCGCGGTGTGATGTCGCTGCTGTGTGCGAGAGCCGCCCCAGCCTGATCCAGGCCTTAACGGCCCGCTTCGCGCCGATCCCGATTGTCGCCAGCCACGACGAAATCCTTGCCGACCCCACCATCGATGCCGTTGTGATCAGCGTCCCCCGCCCGGCAACCGGTCCGATGGTGCTTCGGGCCTTGGAGGCGGGCAAGCATGTCATTTCTGAGAAGCCCATGGCCCATGATCTGCCTCAGGCGCATCGGCTGGTCACGGCGGCGGCGTCTCGCGCACTTTCTTACGATGTTGGCTTCATGAAACGCTACGACGGTGGCGTTCAAGCCGCTCGGCGCCTTGTCGGGGATCTGCGTCACGACGGCCGCCTCGGCCGCTTGTTGGCAGCACGGTGCTATAATTTTTCGGCCGAATACGCGGTGGTGCCGCCCGCGCATACACGCCCCCGGGAAAGCAGGGTCGCCCGGTTTTCCGAATGGCCGACGGCACCGGAATGGCTGGCGACACGACTGCACGCCTCATACGCCTGGTTCATGAATGTGTTTTGTCATGATATCAACTTGATGCGTTTCCTGCTGGGCGATAATTTGGCGGTTGTCGGGGGACATCGCCCCAACGAGCGGACCGTGGTCGGTCTGTTTCAGTGCGACGACGTCGCTGTGACGTTGGAGACCGCGAAAGCGGCAATCGGTCATTGGGCAGAGGGCGCAGAATTCCTGTTTGAGAGCGGGAGGGTGACGCTGCTTTTGCCGTCGCCCATGGCCACCGGCCAGGTCGCACAGATTGCCGTCGACGCTCGGGGCGGGGCGGCGCCCCTGGTGCCGCCAGCGGTGCCGGGTTGGCAATTCAAGCGTCAGGCTGGCGCCTTCATCGCCGCGCTGACCGGGGGTGAGCCGTCATTGTCGCCCGGGTCGGATTGTTTGAACGATCTCGCCTTGATCGAGGATCTTTGGCGCCTGTTGAATGATTAGAGATCGAACGAAATGTGCCTTGTTATCGCCCCTAGCGCGCACCTTCCACCTTCCAGGGTGAATAAGAGCAAGACCTCTCTATTCACGCTATGTAACGGCCGAGATGTTCCTCGACACCCTTCAATATTTCATCCCGGGACCGCATTCTGGCGCCAAGAGACACGCGGAACATTCGATCGATCCACTCCACGCCCTCGCTGACGAACGGTGTATGGGGCAATTGCCGGGGGGCCCGAGAGAACGAGGGATGCCCTTCGCGAACAAGGATGATGTTTGGCACTACAAGCGGCTGATTATTGACTTGTGATGCGAAGAGAAGCACACCAAAATTGAGGGCTTCAAAGGTTCTCACCACCGTCGTAATCGGCAAAGTTCCGCCTCCGGGACACTGAGCAAAAACAATGCCATCTGGTTCCAAACAACGTGCGATCAGAGTCACATAGGATCGAAATGCTGCCTCCGTCATTTCAGTGAAATTTGCATTGGATGTGATGATGTCGAATCGACGATCCGCCAACTCGCCCATTTCCCACCATGGAAAATGTTCACAGCGTATCCCAGGAGAGTAATGAAGGGTCGGTGTCATTTCAGACTCATAATGAGAAATATTATGCTGATTCAGCAACTCCGCCGTTGGCGCTGTCGGTCTGCTGACAATACGATCCACAAAATTCTCACTATATAAAAATGAATTAATCAGGTGTTGTAGCAAATAAAAGCTTTGCGTAACTTCTATTTGACAATATTGCGTGACCTTGTCACGGTTTTCCAGGAAAAAGCTGAGATATCCGCACCCGGGGCCAATTTCGAGAATACGGGCGTTCGGTGTGTACGCCATTAATTTGCGAAATAACGCAAAATGCGCGATCATCGTTGACAAAGGGATGGGGATTTGTCCGCCACCAAATGTCATCGTAAACCATTTAACGAATGACGACAGAGATGAGAGAAAGAGTCTCATTTCATCGTCACTAAGGCCTCCCAGCTCTACCATATAAGGGTCGAATCGATTTTCCTGCATGGTATCAATAAACATCGAAAGCTCGCGGATCGTTTCGACGGAGGTCGGGAATCCCAATCCAGCGAACGTAACGGGATGGTGTGCTTGTACCGAACGCCAGGAATTTAACGACTGACGGGCTATCGACTCGGCTTGCCGATATGCTGCAATATCAATCATTGCTCACTGCCTTTCAACATTCGACACGGGAACGAAAATTCCATAGAGGCAGATCGACCAGCGCCGCCCGCGGCGGGCCTTCTGCATCCGCCCAGGCGGCATAACGCTAACACATCCGCATTTTTGACGCGAGCTGTGCGGAAGTTTGAGTGTCGGCGGTTTCAGGCGGCGTGCTGCGGTGTTGGCTCGTTGATCTCGACATCATCGACGAATTTGACGCCCCACACGCCTCCCGGATTTTTACCCGGGGCACCGCCACCGGGCCGATGCCAGTCTGAATTTCTGGTTCCGGTCCCTGGCCGGGGCGCACCAGCCAGGAGCGCCCATCGCCGGGTGTCTTGTCCTTCATCTCGGCGAGAAAGGCTTCGGCTTCCGGCTCCACCGCTTGCGCCAGCAGACTTCGCGCGCCGTGGCGCAAAATGTCGCTCAGCGGATCGTTAAGCTCGTCGGGCTGACGCTGCCGAACAATGGCCTTATGTTCCTTCATGGCGTATCGCTCCTTCAAGGAGATTCTGACAGGCTCGTTACCCGTCCCGATCCGCCGCCTTCTTCACCCCGTTATCACCCACTTTCCCGCATCGCTCTTTTGAGGCCTGTTCGAAACGGCTTGTCGTTTCGTCATCTGAACATGACTTTGACCGGTTTGAAAATACGGTTGAGTCAGGGCACCGCGCGGCGAAACACGGGTCCGTCACCCGGCTGCGATTTTTCCGGCGACCTCGCCTTCGACCTGATCCCAGAAATCCACCGTCAATAAGGCTTCGGCGCCCATGCGTTCGACCGTTGTTCCAAGGGTGTCCCAACCGTCCGGCAGAATCTCCAGCAGCGGCTCGCCTTCCAAGCGTGAACGGTACGGCACAGGCAGCGACGACGGGGGTTGCCGATACGGCGTCAATTTTCCGGTCGACAGGTCATCCCATATCTCTGTAAACAATGTTACTAATAGAACCTCAAGCCTGTCGAATGAAGACCGTAATGTGTCGTCTGCACTGAACTCTAGGCGTCGTTGCGCAAGAATGGGTCCGGAATCGATTCCGAGGTCAATCTCATGAATAGTCACACCCTTGGGGGTGTCATGGAAAAAGCTCCAGAAATTCGGGTAGATACCCCGGCCATATGGCAAATACGTATTATGGAGATTGATGATTCGTCCGGCGTAGTCTGAAATGATAGGTTCTTTGATGATCGGGGCGTACCCGCTGCTAATGATGAAATCGACCGCCATTGCCCGCAATTCAGCCAATGTCACGAGGGGCTCCCGCAAGGTAACCCGGTGTCCTTTGCTCCCAAGGAAAGCCGCCGCATTGGCGTTTCGGCTTGGCGGGCCAAGAATGATGACGTGCATTAGCGCGCCTCCAGCGTAATGCCGCACGCGGTCACCATGCGACGCACGGGCTCTGTTATAAGAGATGGCGCCATGACCACCGTCCCGACCGGTTCATACTCCTGCAATCGATCAATTGCGACCGAGAGAAGCCTTGTACCGTAATTTTGCCCCCAAAAGGCTAGTCTCAGCATCAGGCTGGCGCGCCAGACATCGGGAGATTGACGGTCGAAACGAACAATGCCGATCCGAATTGTTCCGACAACGCCGATCAGCAGCAAATGGTCGGGAGCCGTCATGATCTGATTGAACCATGTTTTGTAGGCTTCACGGTCCAGAACCGCATCACGGTGCCAAGCGCGCCGCGCTGCGCAGTCCTGGAACCATTTCCAGATGGCCCAACGGTCTTCCTCCTGCGCCTTTCGGGCATCGACCTCGGATCTCACGCAAGATCTCCAGATATCATATTCGCCCCTCGAATTATCATCACGGCAGAACGCAATTTTCTATTGCATCGAGGCGACGGTGATGCCGCACATAAAAATGTCACCTGTCGTGAAATGGGGCAACGGATAACGCTCACCGATGAGCCTCTCTTTGCTCGTAGCACCATTGGCATTTTTTGGGAATGTCGCCATTGAGGTGGGCAAGGCGAAACGCGGCATACTCTTCGGACTGCCATCGTTCAGTGAAACTGTTCGCGGGACCAGCGCCAATCTCCAAAACATCGGGATTGGCGATGATGCAACAGGGCACGACACGCCTGTCGGAGCCGATATAGGCCCGCTCGAAAGGCCAAGGGCACAGTGTCGCCGGCGACGCGGTGCTATAGGATTCCGCCATGCCCCAGAATGCAACCCGAACCCCGAGCTCGCGGCCGCGTTCAACCATTCGATGCGCCATGTTGAGGTCGAAGTCCGTACCGACTGAGGCCGCGCCGTTGCGGTCTTTCCAATCATCCTGGCCCCAAAACGTCATGTCGAGAGAAAAGACCTGCGTCTTGAAGCCAAGTCGCGCGGCATGGTCGACCAAGTGCGGCAATTGGTTATAGTTGATTTTTTGCACCACGGTCCACATCTTGGTCCGGACGATTCCCAACTCGTCGCAGTAGTCGTTGATCCGCCGGCATCCCTCCATCACTTTTTCAAAGACCGAACCTTTGGAAATGGACTCGAACGTCTGCTTGTCACAAGCATCAATCGAGATCTGCAGCTCGTTGATTCCGGCGTCGATGATCTTCCTGTCGTTATCCCGCACGTGGAACAACGAGGCATTTGATACGGTACGGACCCAGATATGACGCTCGCGGGCATAGCGGACCATTTGGTGGAAGACATCGCCTCCCATCAAGGGTTCGCCCATCCCGTGCAGTTTGATTTCGATCAGTCCATATTGCTCGTCGATCAATTGTTTGAATTGATCGAAGGTCATGTCCTCGGCGCGTTTGCCCTTTGGCCACGCGCTGACTTGGCACATGGTACAACGGTAATTGCATCGGCTCACATTTTCGATATCCATCCGTATCGGCAGGAAATCGGGATGTGCGGAACGTCGGTCGCTTTTCAAGTAGGTTTCGTAATTGGCCCTGCAACGGGGATCTTTGGCAAGGCGTAGCTGGACTTCGTTTTCGAATGTTGCGTTGTTGGGAACGTATTCCGGTTTTGGCAACCCAGCCAGCCCCACGCGCAATCGATTGGCAGAACTGTCAGCGACCAGAGAGCGTTCTGCTAGCATCATCGTTCCTTCATGACCGTCAAAAAACAAGAACCCGACTCTCGCACTCCCCGGGTTAAAAACACGTAACCATCGGTGAAGAGAGTTCCCGTGGCCGCCCGGGATGGTCACGCTGCTCATATCAATGCCGATCGGTGGTGTTGTCAATTCCACGATCGGCGCTCCCATCGACGACCCGGAGGACCGCCGGATCGGCGTCATGACGACGCTGCCGGACGGTGAGCGGAATTCTCTGCGTCCAGACGAAATGTTGACGAGGCGATTTCCAGGAAATTTACTTCATTGCACCGGCCTGGTAATAATTCTCTACTTTTTCGATGGCGCAGACAATGTCCTCAACCTCTCGATGGCCGTATCGTTCGTTAAGAAATAGATTGAACGAGTGGTCTCGGGTTTCAATGGCGTTGGGCGTGGCGCAGGGCTGCCTGATGAACGGGCGTGCATAGTCCCAGGAACTCACGACGCATCCATAGTGGGGAGCGAGGTCAATGCCTTCGGCCTGTACGGCCTGGGCAAAGGTTTCCTTCGAGCAGGTGATCCGGGAGGTATCGACGAAGATCGGAAAGTAGAAGGGCGAAAAACCGGTGTGAAAGTTGTAAGGCCGGCATACCCGTGAGTGCAGGTGCAGTTGTTCGACAAGTTGGGCCAGAAATGCAACGCGCTGATCGATCGCAGCCCCCAACCGGGCCAACGACGCTATGCCAATGGCACAGGAAAGCTCGTCGGTGTTAAAATTCAGGGCAGGAAATAGGGCGAACCCTGGGTTGCGTAAGTCTATATCAGTTCTCCAGACCGGTTTTCCCCGATCGGCGTGCGCGATGGCGCGGCGATAAAGATCGAGGTCCTGAGTGTAAACGATTCCGCCGGAGCCGCCGGAATGCAATGACTTACGGTACATCGTGGAAAAAGCGGCGATGTCACCAAATGTACCGACGCGTTGTCCATGGCACAGAGCGCCCGGCGCCTGGCTGCAATCCTCGACGACCTTGATCCCGCGCTTATGGGCTTCGGCGACGATCAGGTCTATTTCCAGCGGTTCTCCCGCGGCATGGACGGCAAACAAGGCGCTGGTGTTGGCGTTCAGTGCGTCAAGGAATTGACCCACGCCAATATTGTAACTACCGGGCATCGCGTCGGCAATCACCGGAGTCAGGCCAAGATGCAGGATCGCGTTCAAGGGACCGCTGTCGGTCACCGGCGACAAGATGACCTCGCTGCCCTTTGGCAATTCGAGAGCGGCCAGGGCAATGAAGCACGCCGCGGTTCCGGTGGCCACAGCATCCGCATAACCGCGCCCCCCCATCATCGCGACGAAAGCGGCGCAAAAACGGGTTTCGTAGACCCCTTGGTAGGGAGGGTCTTCGTCCCGTTCGCGATAGTAGGCGACGGCCTCTTGAAGCAGTGCCACCTCTGTTTCCCCAAAGGCGCCACGCTGCGGCATCCGTGCGGTCCGGACCGGATTTCCCCCGTGTATCGCTAGCAACATCCATCTCCCCGAATTGACGTTCGACCGGGCAATCTTATGACACTGCGGGTGCAAATTTCATCCCCGCGTTATCTTTTCCAGGATAACGTGACGGGAGCCGGAGGAGCAAATCCGGTCTTCACGGTGAAAGTGGCGTTGGCATCGCGTGATCTCGACAACGTCCGCGATGCTAATTGATTGACAGACCGATGAAATCGCGCGACTCATTTTCAACCAGCGTCATAGATTTTGACTTTTTCGGGAGGAAGCGATACCTCTACGAGTGGGTTCTATTTCTTCGATCAACGCACAACTTTCGATCTGGAGATCTGGCGATGGGCATTTGCGCTTTGCAGCTGCGATGGCTGACTCGGTTACACACGATGGGCGTTTTGCCAAACGGTCATTCTATTATTGAGCTTGGACCGCAAGATATCTATCGTGACGTCACGAAATCCGCGATCATATCTAACGCTGTGGCCCTGGGGCAGGGAGACAATCCGGTGCTGGATCGGTTTCCCGTGGCGTTTGATTTGCCGATCCCTCCCGATGTCTCTTTGCTTCTGACGAAGTCACTCTATAGTCTGTTCGGCCTGACAGACTATAAGTCTCTCGATTTTTTTGATCACCGCGCTGATTTTAAGTGTGATTTAAATATCGAACACGCATTTCACGAAAAATTTGATTGTTTAACCAATTTTGGTACGTCAGAACATTGTTTTGATATTTCAATGTCATTTAGAAATGCGCATAATCTATTAAGGAAAGGAGGGTTATTATTGTATGATCTTCCAGCGTACGGCGACATAAATCACGGTTTCTATAACATACATCCCATTGCATATATTGAAATGGCGCTAGCCAATAAATACGAAATTGTAGATGCCCACTATGTCGACAATGTTGGAGTCAGGTCTCTTATATATTCACTCAATTCGCAAAATGATTTTGATTTTGATAGTCTTCCGATAAAAATTTCTGATTTTTGCTTATTGGATCAGGGGCCAATGCAGAGAAACGTGATACTTAATTTTTATAAGAATCTCAATGACCCGGACACAATCCGTTACCAAGGCCATGCTGCAAGCCTCATATTTGATTATTGCTTCATTGCGATGCGAAAGACGAGCGAGGAACCGTTTGTCGTTCCGAACCAACGTTTTTGACAATCGCGGGTCGAGACCCGGGGTCGCAAACGGGGCAACGGGCTGGACAGGTCGATGATCGAGCCGGCTTGCGCCACGGGCTGACGGTCGGCCCGCGAATCCAGCCATTGAGCATGTGTTCCGGTGCTCAAATCCCCCTACCGATGATCCGGGGCTCCGGCAGCGGAATAATGAATTTGCCGCCGCGGTCGAGAAAAAGCTGATGCCGGGCCAGGATCGGATCGCTATAGCGCCACGCCAATATCAGCACCTGGTCGATGCCATTGGCATAAATCCAACCGGGCGACACGACCGGGATATGATAATCCGGTCCAACCAGCGCTTCGGTGAGGGGGTTGTCGTCCGCGACAGCCTTCAGCAGGCCGGTCAGGCCGAAGCGATGCAACAGGGTCAGCGAGCCGACCGAGGCGCCGTAGCCGGCGACGCGTGCCCCCGTCGCCCGAGCCTGATCGAGCAGGCCGGCCAGCGTCGTGGCCACACCCTCGATTTCGCGGGTGAAAGCCTGGTAGGTTTCCAGACGGTTCAGGCCCTGGGCCCTTTCCTCGGCAATCAGGGCCACGAGCCGATCGGAGGGTACCTGCCCTGATCCGGTTCGCCGGACCGAGCAACGAATAGACCCCCCCTTGGTGACAATCGGTTGAACGTCGATCAATTCCAGACCATGACGGCTGAAAAACCGTTGCAGCGGGGCCACCAGGAAATAGGACAGATGTTCATGATAAATCGTGTCGATCAATCGATGACGAATCACGTCGGCGCCGTACTGGGTCTCGAAAATGAACACACCGGCAGGCTTCAGCAGGTGACGGATCCCGGTGACGACGTCATCAAGATCATCCAGATTGGCTAAGGTATTGTTGGATAGAATGATATCGGCCGGTCCGTGCTCGGCGCGAATTTCCGCTGCCCGCTCGGCGGTGAAGAATGTCGCCAAGGTCGGAACCCCGGCCGCGCTCGCCGCTTCGGCAATCTGCCGGGCCGGATCGATTCCCAAAACGGCCAGGCCCCGTCGCTGGAAGGCTTTGAGCAAACTACCGTCATTGCTGCCGATTTCGACCACCAAGGCCCCTTGCGGCGCATCCAGTTGTTCGATCACATCTTCGGCGAGACGGTCGAAATGGGCGCCGAGTCCAAGGGAAACGCTGGTCGTATAGCGGAAATTATTGTACTGGACATCGGGGTTGATGATATCAAAAAGCTGTAAATGGCCGCAATCGCGACACAAATACAAATCCAGCGGCACCGTGACCCGCAAATCGGCCTCGTCAGCCTGCCCAACATTGGGCGTGACTGCGGGAATTGGTGCCAGCGGAACGGCGAGAGCAACGGACGATGATCCGCACAGCCGGCAGGTTTCCCGTCTCCGCGATAGCCAGGTCATTCTGATAGGCTCCCGTTCCCGCATGCAACCGCGTTCAGACAAGAAACGAACGCAAGGTGGATTGATCGTCATGTTGTTGAAATTCAATCATCGTTCCGCCGGGCTCCGTGACAAAAAATTGCAGGATCCCGTCGGTACGTCCGCGCCGAACCTCGACCACATGGCCTAACTGGCGAACATGGTCGGCCATCATGTCGATATCTTCGACTTCGAAGCACAGATGGCGAAACAGGCCCTTGCCACCGGTGGGGCTGGGCTCACGAAACAGTTCCAGAAAACTGCCCCCGCCTGTCGCGAGAAACACACCGTAACGCTCGCCGGCGGAATCACGAAATTCGTGGGCGACCGCGGCCCCCAGCAGCGCTTGAAAAGCCGCAACACTGGCCTCAAGGTCGACACAGCCGAGGCTGACATGGCCTAGTCTCTTCACCCGTAATTTCATCGGGAAGCTCCCGTATTCGCCGGAGAAAATTCTCTATTCGAAATAAATAAATCCATAATCTCCCGCGTAATGCCATTTTTCATAAAGAAAACGCCACGACTGTGGTGAATAAAAGCTCATGCAGGTGAGCTGCCAATACAGAAGGTTTACCTTTTCCTGTTCACTGCGGAACGATTCGACGCAGATCCAGGCAGGACCTTTGCCAACACGCTGAACCTCGCGAACCGCTGGTTCCAGATCGAAGACTTCCAGATTGTGGAAGGTGTTGATCGACAAAACAAAATCGAACGTATGGTCGGGCCAGGGCAGGTGATTGGCATGTCCGCGCGTCAAGAAAGGCCGCATCTCCTCCCTGGCATGGGTCAGACCATAGTGCGAAATATCCAAACCGGCGACCGATAAACCGGGCACCAGCTGGGCCAACTCGTATAGCAGAAAGGCCTTGCCGCACCCGACATCCAAGACGCGGTCACCCGGCTTCAGCCGATAGTGGGCGGCGATTGCCATCGCGATCGGGCGCCACCGGCCATCGTAGTGGTAACCACCATAGCCATAGCGCCGGTCGCCGTCCCAATAGTCCGCTCCCCATTGGCGGGCCACGATGGCACATTCGGCTTTGTCATGGCTGACGACGCGCGCGACGTAATCGCGCGTGGTTGTCTTCTGATATCCGGCCAGGAAGTCGATTTCCGCCACGATGATGACCTCAGACGAAAACGGCGTGATCCTGGTCCAGGGCCAGGATATCGGTGATGGCCAGATTCTTCGCATGGGCCACGCAATGGTGCTGGCAAGACACCGACGGGTCCAGGCCGTACAGCTTCTGCCGGTTCTCTTCGGAGAACCAGAATTCCTTGAAGGACCGATCACGAATGCTGCCCAGCAACCCCGCCTGGGTATAGGCCTTATCCTGACAGGTATAGACCGCGCAATCGGCGCCAATCACGGTGAGGAACTGGAGGAATGGACAGGTTGTATAGCTTTTGGCGAAAAGCTCATCCAGTTCATGGTAATGATCGATGACCGAGAAGTTGGCGTCGTTCAGGTCACTGGCAGCACGGATTTGCTCGGTGACGACGGCGGAGATGTTGCGATGATAGGCCTTGTTGGTTGCGCCGTCATTGCCGACCACGACCCCCGACAGCTTGACGTGGTTGACCCCGATATCCTTCATCATGGCGCAGAAATCGCGGATTTTCGCATGGTTGGCATGTCCGATGATGAAACTGACCCCCAAGACGCAACGGCTGCCCCGCCGAACAAAGGCGCGCATGTTTTCCAACAGCTTGGTGAAATGCCCCTCAGCGATGGACCGTGCCTCGGCATAGCTGGCATCGTCCCATCCGTCCACCGAGATCCGGATCCAGGTCCCATGCGCGGCAAAGGCGTCGGCCATCCGCCCTTTCAGATTGGCGCCATTGGTCAAGGCGCCGATCTTGATGCCGCCGGCGGCCAGACGTTCGATGACGTCGGGCAGGGGACGATACAGCAAGGGTTCGCCCCCGCCCGAGAAAGTTACCGCCTTGACGCCCATGTCGATGAGATCATCGGTGATTTCGAACATCTTGGACTCGGGGATGCGGTCCTTGAGGTCGATCCCGTCGCCCAACTGCAGATTGTCGGCCCGATAGGCGCAGAACCAGCACGATTGATTGCAATGGTTCATCGGCTTGATCCTGACGTGAACCGGAGCCACCATTGTCCGGTCGCGCAGGGCATCCAGCTGGGTCGTGTGGCGGAGGAATTTCAGATTGCTGTAAAGCCTGGACATAGCGCTGTCTCCACCTCCGCGATCGTTGTTACCCGAGACGCCGGCGGATCGCCGCTGCGATCTGCGGCGGCACGAGCCCGAACGCCTCCAACATCGTATCCTGCGAACCGTACTCGTCGGCAAAGGCATCGGGAAGTGCCAGGCGCAGCAAACACGGCGGCCGGATCTCGGCATCCATCAGGGTTTCGGCGACCGCCCCGCCCAATCCGCCGATAAGGCTATGCTCCTCAATGGTCACGACGAGATTAACGCCGGCCGCGTAATCACGCAACGCGGCGCTATCCAATGGCTTGACCGTATGCATGTGCAAAATTCCACAGGAGATCCCCTGGCCTTTCAAAAGATCAGCCGCCGCCAGGGCTCGTCCCAACATGACGCCCGTTGTCACCAGGAGCACGGTCCCCGGATCGCGCATGATGATCGCCTTGCCGATGGTGAAGCCCCTTGCCGGATCGGAAACGATTGGATCCCCGCCCTTGGCCAGACGAATATAGAGCGGACCGGGCCATTCCAGCGATTGATCCATCAGGCGACGCATTTCCGCGGCATCGGCAACCGCAACGACCGCCATATTGGGCAGCACGCGCATCGTTGCAATGTCGTCGACAGCCAGATGTGTTGGTCCCAAGGGCGCATAAACCACGCCGCCGCCGCTGGCGATGAGACGGACCGGGAGCTTGTGGAGGCACAGGTCGATGGTGATCTGTTCGTTGGCGCGCCGCGTGAAGAAAGGCGCGATGGTGTTGAGATAGGGAACGAAGCCGTCCATGGCCAGCCCGGCGGCCATGCCGATCATATTGGCTTCAGCAATTCCTTCCATGAACCAACGGTCGGGAAATTCCGCCCGCATGGGCGCAAGGGTGCCGGCGCCGAGGTCGGAGCCGATGAACAGGACCCGCCGGTCCCGCTGCGCCAGTTCATGGACTTTATCGAGAGCGGCCCGGCGCATGGATCAGCGCCCCCCCAAACAGGCATACAGCGCGTCGATATCGGCGGGCGGCAGTTTGGCCTTGTGGTGCCACTCGGCTTTACCCTCGGCGAAAGGAATTCCCTTGCCTTTGACGGTATGGCAGATGATCGCCGTTGGTTTCCCGGGATCGAGAGGCACCGCGGCGAACAGACGGCGCAGGGCCGCCACGTCGTGCCCATCCACCTCGGTTACCGCGAAATTGAAGGCCCGCCATTTGTCGGCGAACGGTTCCATATCCTGGACCTCGGCCGTGGGACCGTAAGATTGCAGCTTGTTGTAATCGACGATCGCCACCAATCGGGACAGACGATGCTTGCCAGCACATAGAGCCGCCTCCCAGACGCTGCCCTCATTGGTCTCGCCGTCGCCCATCACCACCCAGACCTTGTTGTCGCGTTTGTCGATCCGTGCCGCCAAGGCCATGCCAACAGCGACGGGCAAGCCGTGCCCCAGCGCGCCCGTTGACACCTCAATCCCGGGAATCTGGCCCGCTTCCGGATGTCCCCCCAGGATCGAATGCTGCTGGCAGAAGCTGTCGAGGGTCGCCAGCGGGAAAAAACCTTTGTCGGCAAGCAGGGCATACTGGGCCAGACAGCCATGTCCCTTGCTGAGGATCAGGCGGTCCCGTGGCAGCCATGCCGGTTCGTCGACACGGTAACGCAGAATGTCGTCATAGAGCACGCGGAGAATCTCGATCGGGGATAGGGACGAACCGATATGGCCCCGTCCGCCGCCCTCCAGCCCGCGAATCACGAGACGCCGCAGGTAGAGGGATCGTTCATCAAGGTCGATCGGTTCGGCTTGATCCGGTGCTTTGTCATGATTGATCATCGTCGTCCCCATTCCGGAAGAGTGCGCACGACCGCCGTCAGCCTCCGGCGGGCCTTCGCCAATTGCCGCTCCAGGACCACCGGCCGATCGTCCGACATCCCGGCAAACTGACGCGCCGCCCATCGTTCGGGTAGAAACTCATTGAGGAGAATCAGGCACCAGCGCAGGCCGATGAGGGGGAACAGCAGATCAAGCCTTTCAAGGAAACCGGGATCGGCGCCATAAAGTCCCCGGGCTCCGGCGACGAACCGGTCGCTCAGATCCTCCTCCAGCCGCATCGCCGGATGCTGCAGGAAGTCAGCCACCAGCCTGACCGGGTCATCCCAGCCGAAATACTCGAAGTCGAGAAAGACGAGAGAGCCGTCGGGTCGCCGCAGCGTGTTGTGAAAACCGAAATCGGATGGGCTCAGAACCTGAAGCGGCCGGGGCAGCGCTGCGGAAAAATCCCATTTCCGCGCGGCATAGCCGTCTCGTGCCACCGCGACCGCCCGGGTGCGGGTCTCGCTGAACGGTTCGATGAGGAATTCGGCCAGGATCGGGTTCCGCTCCGCCACTTCAGCCAGGCGGTGGTAGCGGCGGTCAATCTGTTCCACGATCTCCAGCGCGGACAAACAGGCTTCCGATGCCGCCGGCAAGACCGCGGCGCCCTCGTGTGTCCCCATTTCCCGCAGCTGGTCGGCGAAGCGCAGAACCGCGTCGATGTCAGTCGCCCCCGGCTTGGTCACCGGGTCCCCTTCGACCCATTGGTAAAGCGCGACCCCACGCTCCGCGTCAATTGCCACCGGCTCCGGCACGACGGTCACGGCCCTTTGCCGCAGGAAGGACAGGGCGCCGAATTCAATCGCCAGACGGTCCCGGGGGTCATGCGCCATCCGGCGATAGACCTTGAGGGCGAATATCCGCCCACGCCGATCCGCGATCCGGAAGAGGCGGTTGTTGGCGCCTCCGGTCAGCGGCACCAGATCGGTCAGCGGCGCACCGGCGAGGGTTTCCGCGAGTGCCCATAGGGATTCATCCATAGGCCAATGCCGCCTCTGTCAGGGAAGCCCAGTCGGAAAAAACGCGCCATGGCATGTCCGGCGATGACGCATTGCCGGGATCGAACAGGAAACGGCCGACCTCAGGAGGAAATGCCGGGTCGCGGAAGACTTCCTCCAGATCATCGATGAACAGCGTACAGCCAAGCCTGCCGATGCACGTGCATTTGGCCACACGGCTGTCCGCGAAATGGACGTTCCGCCGGTCCAGACCGAAGCCATCGGCACGAAAGAAACCCTGTGCCTCCATCCAATTCAGCGCCGCCTGGCGCAGATCGATGCCATTCGGATCGGCGGCGGCAAAACGCGTCTTGTGACTGACGATCACCACCTCGCGCCCATGGATCCGGCACGCGTCCAGAAACGACGCAACGCCATCGATCAGGCAGGCCTCGGCCATGCGCGGTCCATAGACCTGGGCTTGTATGGTCATCCAGGACCATTCGCCGTTTGGCAACAACCGCACGCGGTCGCGAACGGCCTTCTTGCGGCCCTGAAACCCCGGTTCCAGCCAGCCAGCCTCAGTGCCGATACGAGCGAACAGCGCGTCGTAACCGGCAATGGTGTTGTCGAAGTCGATTCCGATCCGCATCTATTTCAACTTGAGCAATTGCATCTGCTTGATATTAAAATAGAGTGGATTGTTAAGCGGGTCGATCAGGCGTCCGTCGCTGATGGCATCGGCAACGCCTTTCACGGCTTCCTCGATGGTATGGGACAGTTCAAACCCGATGTCATCGCGAATTTTCTTCCCCGAGACGTGGTAGGAGCGCGGATCGTTGGTCGGTACCGTCTCGATTTCGACCTGTGGTCCGATCACCTTGCGGACGAGGGCGGCCAAGTCCGCGACCGTATAGTTGGTATCGCCAGCATTCCAGATTTTACCGTCGATCTTTTCGTCGGGTTGCCGTAGCAAATGCAGATAAACCGCGCTCATGTCGTCGATGTGGATATTCGGCCGCTTCTGCGCGCCGCCGGTGACGCGGATCCGGCCCGTGCCGACGGCCTGATTGGCAAAGATGTTAACGACGACGTCCAGGCGTTGGCGGGGCGCGTAACCGCAAACGGTGGATGGCCGGATGATGCAGACGACGAAACCCGGTTCTCGCTCATCAAGCAACTCTTGTTCGCACAAAGCCTTGAAGCGCGAATAGTC
This sequence comes from Azospirillaceae bacterium, assembly GCA_031291675.1. GTDB lineage: Bacteria > Pseudomonadota > Alphaproteobacteria > Azospirillales > Azospirillaceae > JARLIO01. The sequence goes on along the minus strand of JARLIO010000045.1, from coordinate 60,032 downwards.
GGTCAGCGGCTCCAGCGGCAGAGTCTCGGTCACTTCGGGGACGTCCTTGACCCCGTAAACCGACGACGATGAGGCGAAGATGAAACGCTTGACTCCGGCGGCCTTCGCATCGCGAATCAGGGGGCGAAAGGCGTCATAATTGATCGAACGACCCAGTTCCGGATCCAGATCATAGCTGGGATCGTTGGAGATGCAGGCCAAATGGATCACCGTGTCGACGCCCTCCAAGGCCGCCCGCACCGTCGCGCGATCGCGCAGGTCCCCTTTGATCTGGCGGAGATCGGGATGGTCGTTGCAAAGCGGAAATATCCGTACGCCATCGCCATAAAGATACAGGTCCAGCACCGTGACCTTGTGGCCCTCGGCCAGAAGTTTCGGTACCAGCGCGGACCCGACATAACCCGCGCCCCCGGTGACCAGGACATGCGACTGCGTCATTCTCGCGTTCTCCACTCAAGATCCTGGAAACACCACCCGGGCCGGCCGCTCAGACGCCATCGCCGGTGTTGCCCAGATATTTAAACCAATCGCTGGTGGCGTCCTGAATCCGCGCCACCGTCCATAGCGGTGCGGCACGCCAATAATCGATATGATCCAGCATTGCCTGGACGCCTTGTTCCAGTCCGACATGGGCATGCCAGCCCAGCAAGGTCTCGATACGGGTTGTGTCGGCAAAGGTGGTATCCGGTTCCCCCGGCCGCTTGGGAATGTGCACCACCGGACCGCCCAACAATTCGATCAAACGGTTGATGCTGTAAGTCTTTCCTGACCCCACATTCATCGTCCTGCCGACAATGTCATGGGCCGCTGCCGTGACGAAAGCGTCGGCGACATCGGTGACGAAGGTGAAATCCCGGGTCTGTCGGCCGTCACCGACCACCGTGAACGGATGACCCGCGAGCTTCTGCGCCAGGAACACGCCGAACACGGCACCATAAGTTCCCGAGGTGCGCGAGCGCGGCCCATAGACATTGAAAAGGCGCAAGGCGACTGCAGGCAGTTTGTAGGTCTGAGCCCAGTGCAGGACATAGGCTTCGCCGACCATTTTGGTTAAGGCATAAGGATACAGCGGCCGCAGTTCGGCTGTCTCCGGGGTGGGGACTGTATCGGGAATACCATAGCAGGAGGACGAGGCCGCGTAGACGAAGCGCTTGACGTTCGCCGCGCGGGCCGATTCCAGCACCGCAACCGTGCCATCGACATTGGCCCGGTGGTATGGCAAGGGCATCTGGATCGAGGGCACAATGTCAGCCAGGGCGGCCAGATGGAACACCCAATCGACGTCTTTGAACAACGGCCGGATGCCGGGATCATTGATGTCGGCGACATGGACGGTCAACCCGTCCGGCTTGCCGAGGTGGTCCAGGTTCTCCAGCCGTCCGGTTGAGCAATTGTCGATCACCACGACCGTGTGACCATCCGCCAGGAGACGGTCCACCAAATGGCTGCCGATAAAGCCAGCCCCGCCCGTTACCAGCGTTCTCATCCTGACGAATCCTGTTGTTTGGGCATGACGGCAACGTCGTTGGGACCGGTGAAGTCCTGGTCCATCGGCTGCAGGCTTTCGGGCGTTCCGATGTGCCGAAGATAATTGCGATTGGCGAGGATCTGGATCCCCCCGAGAGGCATCGCATTGCTCTCGGTGCCGCAATTGACATTTGGCTTGGCCAGCGCGGCAATGACCTCCGGATCCAGGAAACAGACCACGCCGTTGGCATGACGGCCCGGTGGATCGGGCACCTTCTCGTGGGGAACCGTGACGATCCCGTTTTTGGTCATTTCAATGAAACGGGGATCCAGACCGGCGGCGGACGGCATGATAGGCATGGTCAGACCCATCGATCTTGCGGATCCGGTTCTCGGGATTCACGGGCCTGTTGCTGATCCGCGAGACCTGACACGCGCCGGCCTGCGCGCCCCGGTGGTTGGACCTCCCAGATATGGCGTCCGTCCCCGAAAGCCATCGCCGCACAGGTGATGACGATGAAGCTGTCGATCCCGAAATCGGCCCGGGTTTGGATCATGTGGCGGGTCACGTCATCTTGGCCGGCGATGATGCAATATTTCACCGGGGCGCCGAGGCCATGCGCGTGACATGGTCCTTCCGTTTGACGGGGAGGTCGGGGCGCAGGGTCATGATGGACTGTTCCAACGGTGTCGACCGTGGGCAGCCGCATGGGACCGGGGAAACCGCAGGGGCGCGCCCGGGATGTACAACATTGAAATTATCCGAGACAAACACAATCCGCGCTACCGATGGAGCCTTCCGGTGGATTTGCCGCGCCAGCCCTTCCGGGTCGTCAATCGTCTGCGGACGCATGGTGGTCTCTATCCGGGTTGGAAGCATCGCTCGCCACATCTCCGAGCGGCAGGGGGAACGGCACCACAAACGTTGACCTCGACGATGCCATGCAGAAAGGTCAAATGCAACAACTCGAGGGACCCAATAGACCCCGTTCACGGGAGAACCCGAAAATCTCCAGGTGAAATCACGCGAAAATTGTCGGTGACGCTTTCGCACAAATTGTGCCAGTTTTGCGGGACGTCGTTCTTCAGGAAGCCGGGCATGAGCTGGCAGAAGGCGTCGCAGGTAGGGTAACATCGGTCGTGGGTGAGGGGTTTGTGCCTCAACCCCCAGAGGCGCTCAATGGGGTTCAGATGCGAGGAATAGCCCGGAATTAACCCCCGCGTCGCGCGGATGCCGCGCGGCCAGGTCCGGACAGCAAGCCGTTTGGAAACCGGGGCGTGCCACCGCCGCGGCTGTTGCGCCGGCGAACATTCGCGGTGATTTCTTTTCAATCGACCCCGCCGGCTCAGGCCCGCCCATGCGCGATTTTGAAATAGGTAGTTTCCGAGTCTACCGTGACTCGGCGGCGGTGTGACATCACCTGACCATCGCACCGAAAGGAATAGCCGGATGTTCTTTTTTCCGCTGTCTATCATCGTGATCATCCTGTTCGTTGCCGGAATTCTGGTCACGGCGACGGTCAAAATTCTCCGCGAATATGAGCGGGCGGTGGTCTTCACACTGGGCCGCTTTGAGAAGGTCAAAGGGCCGGGCCTGATCCTGATGATCCCCTTCGTCCAGGAAATGGTGCGTGTGGATTTGCGCATTCGCGTCATCGAGATCCCGACCCAGGACGTGATCTCCCATGACAACGTCTCGATGAAGGTCGATGCGGTGGTTTACTTCAACGTTGTTGACCCGGAACGGGCGATCATTCGCGTTCAGTCCTACCTGCCCGCCACCAACATGCTCGCCCAGACGACCCTGCGGGCGGTACTCGGGCAGCATGAGCTCGATGAGATGCTTTCCGAACGAAAGAAGCTCAGTACCGACGTTCAAAGTATTCTGGATGCCCAAACCGAAACCTGGGGCATCAAGGTCAGCAATGTCGAGATCAGAACCGTCGAGCTCACCGAAAACATGGTCCGGGCAATCGCCAAACAGGCCGAGGCGGAACGGGACCGCCGCGCCAAGATCATCCATGCGGAGGCGGAGTTCCAGGCCTCCCAAACCCTGGTCAATGCCGCCCAGATCCTCGCGAGCGTTCCGGCGGCCATGCAGTTGCGCTACCTGCAAACCTTGACGGAAATTGGCGCCGAACAGAATTCCACCATCATCTTTCCGATGCCGATCGACATCATCAAACCCTTCCTCGACCTTATCGAGACATCCCGCGCCGCACCCGTCCCCGGTGATATCCCTTCGCTCTCGCTGGTGAGGGAGGAACCGTCGGGCACGTGAGGATGGAATCGATCTCCGCTGTGCTGCACGGTTCGCATCCCTCACAGCAGGCTGGATATGTGTCGAACGCGCAGATGATGGAGCGGCCGTGAGCGAACAAACACCAGCGAATTACCTGAGGGACCATCTTCGATTGTCGGATGTCGAAGGATTCGAGTCCCTGGCCGAGCTTGCCCTTGATATGCGTTCGTCGTGGAACCACGCTGCCGATCGGCTGTGGCGCCAACTCGATCCCGTACTATGGGATTTTACCAATAATCCTTGGGTCGTTCTGCGGACGATCTCGCGGGAAACACTCCGGCAGGCGCTGGTCGAGCCGGCCTTCCGCAAGCATGTCGACGATCTCGTGCAGGCCAAGCGCACCGCAGCCGCAGCACCGGCGTGGTTTCAGCAAGCCCACCCCCGGTCGCCGCTCAAGGGCATTGCCTATTTCAGTATGGAATTCATGTTGAGCGAGGCCTTGCCGATCTATTCCGGCGGCCTCGGCAATGTCGCGGGCGATCAGCTCAAAGCCGCCAGTGACCTTGGCGTTCCCGTCATCGGCGTGGGGTTGCTGTACCAGCAAGGCTATTTTCGCCAGGTGATCGATCGCGACGGGGCGCAACAGGCCATCTTCCCCTATAACGATCCCGGACAACTGCCGATCACGCCGTTACGCCACCCGAACGGAGAATGGTTGCGCCTGCAGCTCGATCTGCCGGGTTACCCGATCTGGCTGCGCGTCTGGCAGGTTCAGGTTGGCAGAGCGAAGCTTTACCTGCTCGACAGCAATGATGCGGCGAACTTTTCGCCCTATCGCGGAATCACCGGCGCGCTTTATGGCGGTGGCGCCTATCTGCGCCTCATGCAGGAACTGGTGCTGGGAATCGGTGGCTGGCGGTTGCTCGCCGCGCTCGGCATCGAACCCGAAGTCTGCCATCTGAATGAAGGACACGCGGCGTTCGCCGTGCTGGAACGCGCACGGAGTTTCATGAAGGCGACGGGACAATCGTTCGAGGTCGCCTTGGCGGTGACGCGCGTCGGCAATCTGTTCACCACCCACACGGCGGTGGCCGCCGGCTTCGATCGTTTCACCCCGGCCCTGATCGAACAATGCCTGGGCGGTTACGCCCGGACCCAACTCGGTATCACGCTCGATGATCTGCTGGCGCTGGGTCGCGAGAATCCGAACGACCCGGCAGAGAGCTTCAACATGGCCTATCTGGCGATCCGTGGTTGCGGGGCCGTGAATGGCGTGAGCCAGTTGCATGAGACGGTGAGCCGGCACCTCTTCCAGTCGCTTTTCCCGCGCTGGCCAGTGGATGAGGTGCCGGTCGGACATGTGACCAACGGCGTCCACATGCCGACATGGGACTCGGCGGCGGCGGACGAACTTTGGACAGCGGCATGCAGCAAGGATCGTTGGCTGGGGACGACCGACGCCCTGGAACACGACATTCGCGGTGTCTCCGACGCGACCCTGTGGAATTTTCGCATCGCCGCGAGCACCACCCTGGTCGACTATGCGCGCGATCGATTGTCCCGGGAACTGGCCGCGTCCGGCGCCGCGGCCGACGCCGTTGAGGATGCAAAGCATCTGCTCGATCCCAACACGTTGACCCTCGGCTTTGCCCGTCGCTTCGCGACCTACAAGCGGCCGAACCTGCTATTGCACAACCCGGAGCGGCTGCTGCGCCTGTTGACCGATCCGCGGCGTCCGGTCCAACTCATCATGGCGGGAAAGGCCCATCCGGCGGATCTCCCCGGACAGGCCTTGATCCAGGAGTGGACGCGTTTCATCCGGCGGCCTGAGGTTCGCCGCCATGTGATGTTCCTCAGTGACCATGACATGCTGCTGACCGAACGGCTGGTGCAGGGCATTGATGTCTGGCTCAACACGCCGCGCCGGCCCTGGGAAGCCAGCGGCACCAGCGGCATGAAGGTGCTGGTCAACGGTGGCATCAATCTGTCGGTGTTGGATGGCTGGTGGGCGGAAGCCTATACGCCCGAAGTGGGCTGGGCCTTGGGCGACGGCCAGGAACATGGCGACGACCCGGTCCAGGACGCGGCCGACGCCGAGGCGCTCTATGACCTGCTGGAGCGTGAGGTGGTTCCGGCGTTCTACAGCCGCGACAAAGCTGGCATTCCCGTCGCCTGGGTGGCGCGGATGCGCGAAAGCATGGCACGGTTGACGCCGCGCTTCTCGTCCAATCGCGCGGTACGGGACTATACCGAGCAATATTATTTGCCAGCCGCTTCGGCCTATCGCGAGCGCGCGTCCGACAACGGCAAGAAGGGGGGCGATATCGTCAATCGCCGGCATCTTCTGGACCGGAAATGGCGCGGGCTCCGCTTCGGCGACGTGAAGCTTGAGACCGCTGGCGCGCAGCAGGTGTTTGAGGTGAGGCTCGATCTCAATGATTTGGCCCCCGAGACCGTACGGGTCGAACTCTACGCCAACGGCGCCGGGGACCGCGCCGCGCTGCGGCAGGAAATGACGCTGCTTCCGCCGCGGGCGGGAGTACCCGGCGGTACGTTTTACCGGACCGCGGTTTCTGGAGTCCGGCCCGCGGCGGACTACACCGTGCGGGTGACACCGCGCGGCGATGATAAGACGATTCCCCTCGAAGACGCCCGAATCCTGTGGCAGCGGTGATCTGAAGCGTGCGGCTGTTGCCGCGCCGGCTTCATCTTTCGCGATCGCCATTCCTGGTCTCTGGGCCGCGACGCCAAGGGCCGCGACCCCAAGGGCCGCGACGCCAAGGGCCGCGGCGATCATGGGTTCCCGGCCCGCACCGGGCCCCCCCCATGGTTCATCCTGTTCGCCGTCCCGGTTTATCGCCCCTGGCACCTGTTCCCGTTGCGGTATTCGTTCGACAGCTTGCGCCCTCGATGTTTGTGCGCGCCGCGATGCCGGCCGGGGCCAGCGGCCTCATGGGGGCCGCCACCCGTTTCCGCCTGCGCGCACGGGGGCTAGAACCTCTTGATCGGGATCCGGTGTTTCAGCAGCGCGTAGCCGATCTGGCGGGGCGTAAGGCCGAGCAGGCGCGCGGCCTTGGCCTGAACCCAGCCCGCTTTTTCCAGCGCGTCGATCAACCGGGCCCGCTCCGGATCGTCGTCTCCTGTCAGCGCGACGTCGCTGTCGCCGGCAAGGAGCGCGCTGTGGATCTCCTCGCCATCTGGTATCGGCGGTTGCGGCACCGCAGCACCCCGCGGGGGTCGGGGCGCGCTGTCCGCCGCCACCGTCGCTGTCGTGTTGACCGAGCCCAGGATCGGCAGCGGAATGAAGGTGTCCCGGCTCTTCATGGCCCCGGGGTGGCGCCAGACCAGGGATGACAGGCAACTGTCATGGCGACAGGCGAAATCGTCGGCGACGATTTGCGTCCCGCCCGCCAGTGTTGCGGTATGGCGCACGCAATTCTCAAGTTCACGAACGTTGCCCGGGAAACAGCAGGCGGTCAGGATCGCCATGCCCTCGTCGGAAAAGTTCAGGACCTTTCCATGCTCCTGGTTGAAGCGATACAGGAATTCGCGGGCGAGTATCGTGATGTCACCGGGACGTTCCCGCAGTGGGGGGAGGGTGATCGGAATGATGCTGATCCGGTAATAGAGATCGGCCCGGAACTCACCGCTCCGAACCGCGTCCTCGAGGTTCCGGTTGGTGGCGGCGACCAGACGGAAATTGACCTTGAGCGTGCGTGTACCGCCGACGCGCTCGAATTCGCCCTCCTGCAGCACGCGCAGCAGCTTGGCCTGAAACGCCGGTGAGATCTCGCCGATCTCGTCAAGAAACAGGGTACCACCGTCGGCCAGTTCGAAGCGCCCTTTGCGCTGCGTCACGGCACCGGTGAAAGCGCCTTTTTCGTGACCAAAAAGCTCAGATTCGAGCACACTTTCGGGCAATGCTGCACAGTTCAGCTTGACAAAGGGGGCATTCTTGTTCCCGGACAGGCTGTGGATCGCCTGGGCGAACAACTCTTTTCCGGTCCCGGACTCACCGCGCAGCAGGACCCAGGAATTGCTGGGTGCCACGATCCGGATCTTGTTGAGCACGGCGCGAATCGCCTCGCTCTCGCCGAGAATCCCGTTGACATTGTGGCTGCGATCGCTCCCGGTCCGGGTTTCGAGCGCCTTCTCGAGGCGCCGCTGCTCGCGGACCAGGCGCTCCCGGTCGCTTCGGATCAAGCGCTGCAGCCTCACGGTCTGCCCGAGGAGATTGGCGACCATCGTCAAGAACCGGACGGTCTCATCGACAGAAATCACGGCGTGTTCGTCGTAATCCTGGTCAATTGTGAGCGTTCCGATGACCCTGTCGCGATCCCTGACAGGAACACCAATGAAATAACATCGCCGTCCTGCCGGTGGCGGTTCCCAATCCACAAAGCGGGGATCGATCGTAACATCGTTCACGACCAACGGCATCTTGGTCACGACGATCTGACCAATGGCTCTTTCCGGAAGTCGGTCGAATTGATTGCGGGCGACAGCATCGCTGCAACCCGCACCGATCACCGTTTCGGGATCGCCCTGATCATCCAGAAGTGCGATCAGGCCGTGGCGCATATCGAGAAAGCTGGCCAGCAGCGCCATCACGGTGGACAACGTCGTTTCGAGCCGTTCTGGCGTCGTCAGAACCTTCGAGATTTCATAGACACCGTAAAGCGCTGCGGCCCGCCGGCCTTCGCCGGGGGATTCGGCCGCCTCAGGCGTGCGTGTGTTCGAACTCGCGGCTTTCATGGTCATGACGGTCACCAGATCCTCGTGTCACCAAAACGCGATTCGTCTGCACGCCCTCCTAGCAAAAAAAGGACCAATTGCCGGCGACCCGTTGGCAGAGCTCCCGCCGGGCCGCCCGGAGACCCCGGATCACAGAAATCCCAACTCGAGTTGCGCCACTTCGCTCATACGATCGCGCGTCCATGGTGGATCCCAAACCAGCGTCACGAGGACGACGCTGACCCCAGGCACCATCGAAACGATGTGGCGCACCTGTTCGGGCAGGGAGCCGGCGACCGGGCACGCCGGCGTTGTCAGGGTCATCGCAATGTCGACCCGGCCCTCCGGGCTGATCGTCAGATCATAGATCAGCCCGAGATCCACGAGATTGACAGGAATCTCGGGATCGTGGACTGTCTTCATTGCCTCAATGACGTCCTGTTCCAGGACGCGTTTGTCCGCAATCGCGGAAAGGTCGTCGGAACCGGTCGAGCCGGCGCGGCTCACGGCCCCCGGTTCCACCAGGGTGGTGTCGGCGCCGAAGTCGTCGCACCCCCGGCCATCATCGGCGCTGTGCATCGGTCTATTCCGTCTTGACAGCGGCGGCGATGCTGCCGGCATGCATCGCGGCTTCGAAAGTATGCCAGGCCAGGGTGGCGCACTTGACCCGCGCGGGGTAGGACTTGACACCGGCAAGCGGTTCCAGCCGGTCGCCATCGTCCTCCAGGGCCGCCGGCAGTGCGATCTGCTCGCCACCGGTGACCTTGGTGTGGAAGTTCTGGAACAACGCGTCGGCCTCGGCCAGCGTTTTGTTCTTGACGACTTCGGTCATCAGCGAGGCCGATGCGGTGGAAATCGCGCAGCCGTGACCTTCGAAACGGGCCTCGACAATGCGGTCCCCGTCAAGCTTGACGAAGATCGTAACCTTGTCGCCGCAGAGTGGATTGTGGCCGTGCGCAAAATGACTGGCGTCACTCAGTGCGCCGAAATTTCGCGGGTGGCGGCCGTGGTCGAGAATGATGTCCTGATACAGCTCGCGTAGATCCATCGCAAACGCTCCTGAGGCAAAAACCCTTAGCCCTGAACCGGCCGATCGAACAGACGCTGGGCCGCCCGGATCGCGGTTACCAGGGCGTCGACATCGCTTTCATCGCTATAGATGCCGAATGAAGCGCGTGCCGTCGCTGCCAATCCCAATGTATCCATGAGAGGTTGCGCACAATGATGGCCGGCCCGGATCGCCACATTGCTCTGGTCGAAGATCGTGGCGAGATCATGGGGGTGCACGCCGTCGACGGTGAACGACACCACGCCCAGGCATTCCGAACCGGCACCGACCACACTGACGCCGGGCATCGTGGCAAGGCGGTCGCGGGCATAACGGGTCAATGCCTGCTCGTGATCGCGGATCGTCGTCCGGCCCACCTGGTCCATGAAGTCGAGCGCCAGGGCCAAACCAATGGCACCGGAAATGTCGGGCGTGCCCGCCTCGAACCGTTGTGGCGGCTCCTGGTAGGTTGTCCGCTCGAAGGTGACGGTGGTGATCATGTCGCCGCCGCTTTGCCAGGGTGGCATGGCATCCAGGATCGCACGTTTTGCGTAAAGGACGCCGATGCCTGTGGGCCCATAGCATTTGTGGCCGGACAGGACGTAGAAGTCACAATCGAGAGCCTGGACGTCGACGGGAAGGCGCGGCACCGCCTGACAACCGTCGAGCAGGATCTTGGCGCCCCGTGCGTGCGCCAGCCGCACCAGCGCGGCCGCGGGAACCACATGCCCGGTGACATTGGCGATATGGGTGATTGCGACCAGGCGGGTCCGCGGGGTGAGCAGCCGTTCAAACGCCGCAACGTCGAGCCCGCCGCTGCTGTCGAGCGGCACGATCACCAGTTCCAGGCCGAGGCGATCGCGCAATTGCTGCCAGGGCACGATATTGGAATGGTGCTCCAACGCCGAGAGCAGCACCTGGTCGCCCGGCTTCAGGAACGTGGCGCCCCAGGACTGGGCGACCAGATTAAGGCCCTCGGTTGCGCCGCGGACGAACACGATCTCGCTGACATCGGCGGCGTTGAGGAAGCGGCGCACCGTTTCGCGGGCGCCTTCGAAGCGTGCCGTCGATCGCGCACTCAGGCCATAGACGCCGCGATGCACGTTGGCGTAATCCGAGCGATAGAATTCGGCGATACCGTCGATGACGCTGCGCGGTTTCTGGGCGCTCGCCGCGGTGTCGAGGAAAACCAAGCCGGGATTTCGCTCAAACACCGGAAATTCGCGCCGGATCCACGCGACATCGAAGCTGTTGCCGGCCACGGGCCGGAGCGGTGCCAGCATCGTCATGCGGCACCGCCAACCTGGCCGAGCCAGTCCCGCAGATGCCGGCGCAACGGGGCGCTGAGGATATCGCCCAACGCGGCGGTGTCGATGACGTCGGCGGCGAAAGCTTCGATCAGCATGTGCCGCGCCGTGGTCTCATCAAGGCCGCGCGCCTGGAGATAGAATAACGCCGCTTCATCAAGGCTGCCGACCGTGGCACCATGGCTGCATTTGACATCGTCCGCCAGGATCTCCAATTCGGGCTTGGTGTCGACATGTGCCCAGGGACTCAGCAGCAGATTGCGGTTCAACTGTCGCGCGTCGGTCTGATCGGCGCCGGGACGCACGGCAATGGTTCCGAGAAACACGCCGTGGGCATGATCCTGCATCACGCCTTTGAGCACTTCGTCGGTCCGGCATCCGGGTGCCTGATGATCGACATGGGGGGCGAAGGTTGCCTCCTGCTCCCCCCTCAGCAGATAGGCGCCATTCAGAGCCACGGATGCGCCCTCGCCGCTGAGCGCGACCTGAATGTCCTGGCGCGACAGGCGCGCGCCCAGGGTCAGGGCGAAGTTTTCATAGCGCGCGCCACGGGCCAGGGTTGCCCGCGTCAGCGCCGTATGGATCGCTTCGCTCCCGTCGTTCTGGATCCTGATATGGCGCAGTGATGCGTCAGCGTCGACGGTGATGGCGGTGACCGCGTTGGTCCAGCCCGGGCCGGAACCCTCGGTGCTTTCGATCACCGTGGCCCGGCTGCCGGATCCGGCGATGATCGCATTGCGCAGATGGAACGCCACCGGGGTGTCGGTCCGGCCGAGATGGATCACCTCGATCGGCGTCTCAAGCACCGCACCGGGTTCCAGGGCCAGGACAAAGCCATCGGCGAAGAACGCCGCGTTGAGCGCGGCGAAGGGCTGCGAGCCGACAATCTCGCTGGCGTCGAAGGCTGCCGCAATCAGGCCGGGGCGCGCCTTGACGGTGTCGGCCGTGGAACCAAGCCAGACGCCGGGGGGCAGGGCCCCGATCCGGGAAAGCCTGGGGATGAAGCGGCCGTTGACCAGGATGATCCGATGGGTCGGAACGGACAATTCGGAAGGCGGCGGGTCGGAAGGCGGCGGGTCGGCAAGTGCCCGTTCCGAGGCATTGGGAACCGCATCCGGTGCCGGCAGAATCGGCGACGCCGTCAGCGGTCGCAGGTCGGTGAAGCGCCAGGATTCCGCGCTGCGTGTCGGAAAACCGGTCGCCGCGAAGTGGCGGATCGAGGCGTCGCGGTGGGCGCACAGCCATTCCGGTTCGTCGGAGATGCCCGGGGCCGTGCGAAATGCGCGGACAAAGGGTGCGACCTGCTCGCTGATCGTCATGATATCCCGCCCCCCTATGCCGCGGCGCTGTCGAGATGGGCGTAACCGGTCTGCTCCAGCGTCGCGGCCAGGGTCTTGTCGCCGGAGGCGACGATCCGGCCGTCGCTCAGGACGTGAACATGGTCCGGGACGATGTAGTCAAGCAGGCGCTGGTAGTGTGTGATCATGACGATCGCGCGCTGCGGGTCGCGCAGCCGATTGACGCCGTTCGACACGACGCGCAGCGCGTCGATATCGAGCCCGCTGTCGGTTTCGTCGAGCACGGCCAGCCGCGGCTCCAGCATCGCCATCTGGAAAATCTCGTTGCGTTTCTTCTCGCCGCCCGAGAAGCCGACATTGACCGGGCGCTGCAGCAGGTCGCTGCTGATGTCGAGCAGCTTGAGCTTTTCCTTGACCGCCTTAAGGAATTGCGCGGCGTCAAGTTCCGGTTCGCCGCGGTGACGGCGCCCGGCATTCAGCGCAGCCCGCAGAAAGTAGGTGTTGTTGACACCCGGGATTTCGACCGGGTACTGAAACGCGAGGAAGATCCCCTCGCGCGCCCGGGCATCGGCGGGAAGCGCCAGCAGGTCGCGGCCCTGATACAGCACGCTGCCGCCCGTGACTTCATAGCCGGGCTTGCCGGCGAGCACGCTGGAAAGGGTGCTCTTGCCGGCACCGTTGGGGCCCATGATGGCATGGACCTCACCCGGCGCGATGGTCAGATTGATTCCCTTGAGGATGTCACGACCACCGAGGGTCCGGGCACGCAAGTCATGGATTTCGAGGAGGTTGCTCATGGGGACCTTTGCCGATCGCGGGAGGGACGGTGGGCGCGGTTTGGCACCTTGCAGCGGGGTATTTTCAGCCGACGCTGCCTTCGAGGCTGACGGCGAGAAGCTTCTGAGCCTCGACGGCGAATTCCATCGGGAGTTCCTTCAAGACTTCCTTGCAGAAGCCATTGACGATCAGGGACAGTGCGTCTTCCTGGGGCAAGCCGCGCTGCTGACAATAGAACATCTGGTCTTCGCTGATCTTCGACGTGGTTGCCTCGTGTTCGACGCGCGCCGTGGGGTTTCGCACATCGATATAGGGCACGGTATGGGCGCCGCAGGACTTGCCGATCAGCAGTGAATCACACTGGGTGAAGTTGCGCGCATCCTCGGCCTTGGGCATCACCTTGATCTGGCCGCGATAGGTGTTCTGCCCCCGGCCGGCCGAAATCCCTTTGGAGATCACGGTCGAGCTGGTGTTGCGCCCGATATGGATCATCTTGGTGCCGGTGTCGGCCTGCTGACGGTTGTTGGTGATCGCGACCGAGTAGAACGCGCCGACCGAGTGATCGCCTTCGAGCAGGCAACTGGGGTATTTCCAGGTGATCGCCGATCCGGTTTCGACCTGCGCCCAGGAAATCTTGGCGCGATCGCCGCGGCAGGCGCCGCGCTTGGTCACGAAGTTGTAGATCCCGCCGCGGCCTTCGGCGTCACCGGGATACCAGTTCTGCACCGTCGAATATTTGATCTCGGCATCTTCGAGGGCGATCAGTTCGACGACGGCGGCGTGAAGCTGGTTTTCGTCGCGCTGCGGCGCGGTGCAGCCTTCCAGATAGCTGACATGGCTTCCCTTGTCGGCGATCAGCAGCGTCCGCTCGAATTGCCCGGTCTTGGCGGCATTGATGCGGAAATAGGTCGACAGTTCCATCGGGCAGCGGACGCCGGGCGGCACATAGACGAAGGAGCCGTCGCTGAACACCGCTGAATTGAGCGCCGCGAAGAAATTGTCGCCCTGCGGCACCACCGAGCCGAGATATTTTCGGACCAGATCACCGTGCTCGCGGACCGCTTCGCCGAACGAACAGAAGATGATCCCGAGTTCGCCCAGCTTCTCCTTGTAGGTCGTTGCGACCGAAACACTGTCGAACACCGCGTCGACCGCAACGCCGGCCAGAGCGGCCCGCTCCCCGAGGGGAATCCCCAGTTTCTCATAGGTCTTGAGGAGTTCGGGATCGACCTCGTCCAGCGATTTCGGCCCGGCATTCTGCTTGGGCGCGGAGTAGTAACAGGCGCCCTGGAAATCGATCGGCGCGATCTTGAGTTTGGCCCATTGCGGGTCGGACATCTGCTGCCAGCGTTGGAATGCCTTGAGGCGCCAGGACAGCAGCCATTCCGGTTCGCCCTTTTTGGCCGAGATGAAGCGCACGGTGTCTTCGGTGAGGCCGGGCTCCGCCTCGTCGGCTTCAATGTCGGTGACGAAGCCGTATTTGTAACCTTCGTTTGCGGCCGAGACGAACGATTCCAGGGTGTCAGGGGTTTCCGCGCTGTCGGCGCTCACCGTCACCGCGGGATTGGGCGTTGCTGCTTCGGGCATCGCAAGATCGGGCATGGCGAGATCGAACCCCATTCTCAAGAAAAGACCGTGTCATTTCGAAACAGGGAGAAAGCAACCGGCGTGCCAGCGGCCTGGGATGTCGGACAAACATCCCTTATGTCCTTCAACCAACGGGATAATCGGGTTTTGACGCTGGATTGTGACGCCGGCTTTTTGTCCCTGGCCGATGTTGCAAACCCGACAGTCGGATTCATGACCGGCCACGGTCTGGAGGCTGCGGGTCGTTCTCGCAGCCGCGGCGTCGGAGCCGTGGAAATGGCGCGGGACCGCGCCGGTTCGCGACCATGGGGCGCACGATGGCAACGCCGTCGCCGATCGCAACCCGGGCGGTCTGTGTCGCAATGCCGACAAGCCCGGCTCGCGAACCCGCTGTTTTGGAGGCTCCGCGGATCGTCGGCCGCGGGCCCGCTTCGGCCGGATGGCGGATTTGCGGGCATCACGACGGGATCTCTGGTCTGGCACCCGATCTGCATACTGGAATTATTCGTAATGGCGGACCGCGTTCGACGGCCCTTCCATCGTTTCGAATGAACCAGGAATCGGGGATGTCATGGAGGGTGTCATGATTGCACTGACGGCGAAGGACGGCCACGCCTTCTCGGCCTACCGGGCCGATCCGCCGGACGCCGCCAAAGGGGCCATCGTGGTCGTTCCGGAGATGTTCGGGGTCAACCCGCATATCCGCAAGATCGTCGATGATTTCGCCCGACAGGGCTATGTCGCAATCGCGCCGGCGGTGTTCGATCGGGTCAAGACCGATGTTGTGCTCGGCTATGACGATGTCGGCCTGACCGAGGGTCTCGAGCTCGCCCGGCAGGTCGGTGTGGCCGAATCCCTGGCTGACATCCAGGCGGCGGTCGATGCTGTCAGCGAGGCGGGGAAGGTCGCGATCATCGGCTATTGCTGGGGTGGGTATCTGGCCTACACCGCCTCCAACCGGGTCACCGGCCTGGCCTGCGCCGTCGGCTATTACGGCGGCGGGATCGTGGATGACTATCGGGAAAAGCGCAGGGTTCCGACGCTGCTGCATTTTGGCGAAAGTGATCTGCTGATCCCGTTCGAGGACGTGACCCAGTTTCGCGCCCACCGGCCCGATGTCAGCGTCTTCTCCTATCCCGCCGGCCACGGTTTCAACGGCGACGACCGCGACAGTTATGACGCGGATTCCGCCCGCAGCGCCGAGGAACGGACGCTGACCTGGATCTCGCAATTCGTCGCGGGCCAGCCACCGATCGTGTTGAAAAACGCCGGGATCTACCTGCAGCAAAAGCCGGAGAAGAAGAAGAAAAAGAAGGGCGGTGACGATCTCGGGCCGCCGATGGACTGAAGCGGCGCCGGCGGAACAGGAGGACGCAACCGTGTTGCCGATGACCATTCTCATCGACGCGGTACCGCGCTGCGTCGTCCGTCCGACGGACAACAAGGATCTTCAGCGTTTCATCCGCAACGCGCGAGGCTATCTGGTCGTCGGCAATCCCGAGGGGCGGATCAGCCATCGCGGCGCCGACCCGGGGGAGGCCGCGAAATGGTCCGATGCCCTGGCCTTGCACAAAGCCTGGGGCGGCGCCGACGAGGATTTCTTCGGCGTCCCGCTGTGACCGGGACGCTGTCAGGCCCGGTTGCGCATCCAATCCGCGAGTTTGGTCAGGGCCGCATCGATCTCCGCCCGGGTGTCGTCATCGGCGATGGTTTCGTCGAGCGCGCCGCGCATGCACAGCAGCCAGGCATCGCGCTCGGCGTTGCCGATCGCGAACCCCATATGCCGTTGGCGCAAACGCGGGTGTCCTTTCTCGACCGAATAAAGCTTGGGTCCGCCGCTCCACTCCGTGAGGTATTGCTTCAGCGTCTGTCGGGTCGGACCGAGGTCGCGCGGGTGCATCGCCCGGATCGTTGCGGCCGCTGGCAGCGTATCCATCCGGCGATAAAAGTCCTCGACCAGACGGTCGATGGTGACCACCCCGCCAAGCCGGTCGAACAAGGAGATCGTCACGTCACCATCCGCCATCGTCAACTCCCTTCGTTGCGGTCAAATTACAGGATCATCCTTCAATCCGGATGAATCATGATTTCCATCGTCTCGTCGGCGTCGTCGACGCCGCTGAACGGATCGGGGCCGCCGTGATCTTCGACGAGCGTGACGCCGCACAGGCAGAGTTCGCCGTCGATGACGACAATCGCGACCGGTTCAAGGTTTTCGCCTTTGCAGGGACCCGCGACGCACAGCCCGGTCTCGATCTCGAATTTTGCTTGATGGCGACCGCATTCGAGAAGCCGCCGGTCGGCGGCGAAGAACGTGCCGGCGCCGAAGTTCAGCCAACTGCCCTGGTGTGGGCACGCGTTGACATAGCCGAAATATCCGTCCGCCAGGGTTCGCACGATGAAGATCGCGAAAGGCCGGATCTGGCCCTCGGCATCGACCCGCGACAAGCTGAAGGCCTTGGCGCTGCCGGGCTCGATGCTCGTGGCGGCGCAGACGACGAAGACTTCGACGGTCCCTGCAGGCATGTCTTTTCCTCTTTGATTGGGGCCCTGTTTGAGGGGGAGCCGCGAGGACGGGGCGGGCACGGAACCCGCGCCGCCCCGTCCGGTCAAGGTTTCGTTGGATCCGGCCTTCGGGCCCGGTCGCGTTCAGCCAGGATGTGTCCCGGCGGATTGTCAGCTTTCTCCCTGTTGCGGCTGCGACAGGTCCAGGAGCTGTTGGTGCGGTACCCGAAAGGTGCCGCGCCCGCCCGCGAAGGTCTGGTAATGGTTCGCGGCTTGGCGGCTCAACAGGTTGAACCAGTCCTGCGGGCTGATCGTCGGCGGGCGTTCGCCGATCTCGACGACCGCACCGTTGGGAGCGAAACGGACATGGATCAGGATGCTATCGGTTGTCATTGCCGTTGTCCTCCCCCAGGTCAGAAACCGGAACCGAAACCCAGGAGCTCGACCTTGACGTTCTCGGTGCCCAGGATCAGGGCCTGGCAAGCCAAACGGGATTTGGATCCGACACCGACGATGGAATCGAGTTTCTCATTTTCCACCCGGGCGATTTTTGACAGACCCTTCCGGCCCTCGTGAACGAAGACGTGGCAGGTGCCGCAGGCCGCCTTGCCATCGCATTTGTGGGTCAAGGCCACGTCGGCGGCGAGAATGGCCGCGAGCAGCGAGGTGCCCTCACCGGCTTCGATGGATTTTCCCGATGGCATGATGGTCAGCAGAGACATAGTGGCTCACTCCTTGCGCTGGTCTGTGTCGTCCGGTTTCGTGTCGCCCTGTGCGACCCGGTTTGCGATGTGGTGATCGAATTCAATAGATCGCGGCCCCCGCGCCGACATTGATCGACGCGTCTTTCATCGTCGAGACGATGAACGCGATCTGGTCCTCGGGCAGGTGCGTATGAAACGGCAGTGCCACGGCGCGATCCGCGATTTTTTCCGTGACGAAGAAATCGCCGCGCCGGTACCCCCGTTCGAGATAATATCGCTGCAGGTGAAGCGGATGACAGTAGGCAGCAGCCTCGACCTGTTCGACCCGCAAATCCTCGATGATCGCATCCCGGCTTGATTTGGAAAAACGCGTCCCGAGATGGACCAGGTAGAACAGAAAGTTGACTTCTGTGACATCCGGCGCGACATAGGGATCCTTGATCCCCTCGAAAGATTGCACGTGTTTATAGTACAAATTCTCGATGGTGCGGCGCCTTTCCAGGATTTCATCGAGGCGTGTCAGTTGCGCCAGACCGAGTGCCGCCGCCAGATCGCTCATGCCCGCCTGGTAGGGGGGGGTGGCACTGATGACGACGGACGACCGCTCCGCCAGCCGGTGGCTGCGATAACGCCGCAACGCCACCACGGCGTCGATATCGTCGGTGACGACCATTCCGCCTTCGCCGCAGGTCAGGGGCGAGGGCTGGGAGAAGTCGAACACGGCGGTGTCGCCGAAGGTTCCGACCAGGGCATCCTGATATTTCGAGCCGATCGCCTCGGTGGAGTCCTCGATCAGGATCAGGCGGTGCTTGGTCGCCAACGCCCGCAATGCCAGCCACGCCGCGGGGTGTCCGTTGGTGTTGGCGGCGACGATGGCGCGCGTCCTGGCGGTGATGCGGGCCTCGGTCTTGGCCGGAACCAGGGTGCCATCCCAATAGTCGACATCGGCGAACACCGGATGGGCACCGGCCAGGCTGATGGCGTGCGCCGTCTCGCGGAAGGAATAGGGGGACGCGATGACCTCGTCGCCGGGGCCGATGCCGTAAGCCGCCAGGGTGATCAACAGGCCCATTGTGCCGCTGGGCACCGCGACGGCATAGCGGCGGCCCAGATAGGCGGCGAACGCCGCCTCGAATTTCTCGACGACCGGCCCGGCCGACAGCCGCGACGAGCGCAGGACAGCGTCGACCGCGGCGAGTTCGGCCGCCGTGATATCGGGGTCCGACAGCGGGATGAAGGTCTGATCGGCGTCGTCGGTGGCAAATGCCTCCGCCGGATCGGCGACGGACGTGCCCTGGGGCGCGATCATGACGGGTGGCTCCGCTGGGCCAGGACGACGCCGGTCGCGCGGGTCGGATCGGCGGTGATCCGCGTGCAATGATCGGTGCTGTCGACAAGATGAATGTCGAACCGACCGACGACATGAAACGGCGGTTCGCCGACATCCGAGGCGTCGCAGCGCGTCCACGACAGATGGGGCAGGCGCAGGCGCAATTGCGCAAGTGCGGTGACGCCAACATCCGGGGCGGCCAGCAATGCTTCGAGCTGATGCAAATCGTCCGGGCTTATTGCCATGATCATTTACCTGACGTCGAGATCGGTTGAGGAATACGAACCGGAGCCATGCAAATTCATTGCCAGAACTTCCGATCCGGATCGACGTTCAGTTGCTCCAGAAGATCGATGAGACGGCCGTAGCTATTGTGATATTCCCAGGCGCCGGCGGCATGATCCTTTCGGTACAGGGTCCAGCTTCCTGAGTCGTCTTGATAGGTCAGCAGGGCGACATCGACGACCGCACCGTCGCCGGCGATGTTCCGTGAACAACACGGACTCTCGATCCGGTAACCGCCAGGGACGGGCAGGACCCGTGGTGAAACGTACCGATAGCGCTTGCGGGCCTTCAAAGTCCGCTCGATACGCTTGCGGTCGAGGTCGTTCGGTTGCTGGTACCCGGGCCGCGACGCCGTTTTCACCATCGGTGCTTCGATAGAAATGCCCATGATGCGCGCTCCGTAGGCGGAGATTTGGGGGGTGGATCCGCGGTAGACCCTGTGGGATCACAGCGGTGTGATCTCTTCTTCGAGACAGCCGACGACCCGCCGGTCGCCAAATTCGACCAGGTAGACCGGCAGGTTGGCCTCGGTATGGGTTCCGATCTGGACGATTTCCCCGGGCTCGCCCTGGCCGACCAGAAGCGCCAGCGCCGGCTGGTCCGGGTAGGATCCGTCATTGTGCAGGTCGATTGCGGCGCGAACGCGTTGACCCCATTGGTAGCGGGGCAGGCGGGGTTCGATCATGGCGACACACTGCCCGGCAGCGGCAGGTCGAGATCAATATCCCGCGGCTCGACGCGATCGAGTTCCTTGCGTTTCATGCCGACGCGGTTACCGGTCTCCATGAACTCGACGGCATAGATGTAGAATTGCTGCAGGAACGTCCCGATGCTGATGACATAGCCTTCCTCACCTTTCTTCGCCAGGACCTCGCCGATATCCTTGCCGGCATAGGTCCCGTCATTGCGAATGGTGCGCCGGGCCCTGACTTTTTCGCCGAAGGTGAAACAGGGGGGCTCGGAGATTTCGACGACATCGCTGTCGCGAACGATATTGCTCATGGTGCCGTCTCCTTGATCTGGTCGTTCCTTATTGGATCCCGGCCGCCCGGCAGACGGGCCCGCGCCGCCTCGCGCACCAGGGTGTCGTCATCGTCGGCAAGCGGGTCCAGCAGGGGGAACGGGATCCGGCTTGCCGCTTCGAACCGTACCCGCCAGTCCGGGTCGCTCTTGAGGCGAACCAGAAGATCGGGCGCCAGACGTTTTGCCACTTCCAATCGGACCAGGGGGTCCGGATCCTCGATGAGGCGAAACAGCCAGTCGAACGGGACCCGACGGGCGATAACCCGGCGGACCTCCGGTTCATCGTCATTGATCATCCGCGTCAGGTGGAAAGGGGCGATCCGTCGCGCCACAACCAGACGGACATAGTAGTCCGGATCCAGCATCAGCGGCCCGAGTTCGGCATCGTCGAGCAAGCCGACGATTCGGATCCGGACTTCCCGATGCGGGTCCTGGCGCAGGGGCAGGATATAGCGTTTGGGCAGCCGGCGTGCCGCGTTCCAGCGGACGGTTTCGTCGGGATCGTCGAGCAACGGCGGCAACATGAAGACATCGGCATGTTTCGCGGCGATGGCCCGGACCTCGAAATGGGGATGCCGGACATAGGAATTGGCAAGTTCCGGGTTCCAATCGAAGAAGCGGTCGATCCGTCGCGCATAGCGATCCTGGACACAGGCATGCTTCAACTGGCAACGGGTCGCCGGGGCTGCGGCTTCATGGCGACATCCGGCGCAGGTGAATTCGTTTCCTTGCCAGTCCCGGGCTTCATCGATGTCATTCATGATCGTCCAGTTCCCTTCTCTGGATAATATCGAGAAGTAATTGAGCGCCGATCTTGTCGGAGGGATCGAGTTCCAGAAGCTTTGCGGCCGCGGCACGTCCCTCCTCGATATTGCCAAGGCGCATCTGCAGATAGGCGTAGCCTTTCAGGGTAAAGAGATAGAACCGCGGCAGCATCTTGTCGTAGCTGCCGAACTCGGCGTCGGCCGCCGTGACCAGCCGCCAATCGCCAGGGAAATTGCTGTCGCGCGCGGCCTTGGCCAGACAGAGCCGCGCGATGTCCAGGGCGTCGGCGAGCCGACCCTTGTAGAAATAGAAGCGGTAGAGACCGATCAGGACCGCGGCGTGCTCGGGCGCGATCGCCTGCGCCTGGCGGAGATGCCCTTCCGCGATGCCATCGCGGTGATAGTTGCGGCTGGCGAGCTGCAACTGCCGTTCGGCTTTCGCGGGCAGGCCGCCGCCCAACAGGGCGTTCGTGAGAACCGCATCCGGCACCATGGCGGCGTTCTGATCGCTGCGGCCTCGCGAAGCCCTCATTTTGGCCTTACCCTCTTGCGATCATTGGATCGTGACGACCGCGGGCGTCGCGTGGCACGACGTTGCCTTGGGGTCGTGGAACACCAGGCCGGTTTTCGCCGCGGTGTCGGTGAAGTCGATGGTCACGCCATCGAGCAGCAGGCGACTCTCCGCCGGCAGGAACAGTTTCACGCCGTTGCTTTCGACCACGGCGTCACCCGGTTTCGGCTCGGCGGTGACACTGATGTCCGCCGACAGTCCGGAACAGCCGCCGGGACTAACCACCAGGCGAAAGCCGCTGCCGGGGCCACCGTCGACCCGCAGCATCAGGCGAATGAATTTTTCCGCCGCCGGTGTGATCGAGAAATTCATGGTGGGCTCCGTTATACGGCGGCTTGGTAGCGCGGATAGGAGGTATCGATCACGCAGGTGTCGTCGACCGGACAGACGGCCGCACATTGCGGAGCATCAAAATGACCGATGCACTCGGTGCATTTCTTGGGATTGATCACGAAGGTCCCGCCTTTTTCGGAAATCGCGACATTCGGGCATTCCGCTTCACAGGCCGAGCAGCTCGTGCATTGTGAGGCGATGATCTTCAAGGCCATGGGTTTTTTCTCCTGTTTCACTGCGGTTGAACAACGGGACATCCCGAGCCGGGCGTGGGGTGAAAGGCGGATCGGGAGGCCCGCTGTTGGTTCGGTCGGCCGGTTTCTCAGGCCGCGGCGGTCAACGCCCCCTGACGGATTTCGGCGTCCCCCCGCGCGATATGGGCGATTTCGCCGGTCTTGACCCGATCGAGGTAGGCCTTGAACCAGGCGATTGCCGATTTCTCGATGAATTCATGGGCGAACTGGTCGACCGGTTCGATTCCGGCGTTGGTCAGATCGGCCTTGGGGCAGCCGCCGATCTTGGCGACGAACACGGCATGACAATCATTGATGGCCCGGATGATGGTTTCCAGGCTGTCCTCTTCGCCATAGCCGCCCTGACAGTAGAGATCGACACGGCGGTGACCGACGAACTTGGCGCCCGCGGTCGAGAGTTCATAGACCTGGAACTCCTTGGCATGACCGAAATGCTCGTTGATCAGCCCCGAGCCCTTGGTCGCGACGGCGACCAGGAGCTTGATGTCGCTCATTTCGCCGGCCAGGGACGACAGCTCTTCCTGCTTGGCGGCGACTTTGGCGACCCGTTCCTCCTCCACCTTGGCCTGATAAGCCTTGCGCGCGTCCAGGTCGTAGTCGACTTCCATCGCCATGATCTTGTCGGTGGTGAATTCGGCGCTGCGATCTTCGCCGAGCAGACCGACGGCATCGGCGCGGCATTGCCGGCAGTGCCGCATCATGTTCATCTCGCCCTCGCAGCTGTCCTGGAGCGCCTTGAGTTCCTGGGCGGTCGGGCCCCGCTGGCCGGTGAGGCCGAACACCGTGCCGTGCTCGGGCGCGGAGATCAGCGGCATGATGTTGTGCAGGAAGGCGCCGCGGGATTTGACGGCGCGGTTGACTTCGACCAGGTGCTTGTCGTTGACCCCGGGGATCATCACCGAATTGACCTTGCAGAGAATGCCGCGCTCGGTCAGCATTTCGAGCCCTTGGAGCTGGCGATCGGTGAGGATCTGCGCGGCCTCGACCCCGGTGTAGCGGCGGTGCTTCCAGAAGATCCAGGGATAGATCTTGGCCCCGATCTCCGGATCGACCATGTTGATTGTGATGGTCACGTGATCGACGTTGAAACGGGCGATCGTGTCGACATGGTCGGGCAGGGCCAGCCCGTTGGTCGACAGACAGAGCTTGATATCGGGCGCGGTCTCGGCAATCAGCGCGAATGTCTTGAAGGTCTTCTCGGGATTGGCCAGCGGGTCGCCCGGGCCGGCGATCCCCAGGACCGTCATCTGGGGAATGGTCGACGCGACGGCCAGCACCTTTTTGGCGGCCTGTTCCGGGGTCAGCTTCTCGCTGACGACGCCGGGGCGCGATTCATTGGCGCAATCATATTTCCGGTTGCAATAATTGCATTGGATGTTACAGGCCGGGGCGACCGCCACATGCATGCGGGCGTAATGGTGATGCGCCTCTTCGCTGTAGCAGGGATGGTTCTTGACCTTTTCCCAGATCTCGGTCGGGAGGTCGCCCTGACCCGCCGCGGATCCGCAACTCGCTTTGCCGCTTCCGCCCTGCGTGCCACACCCTTTGTGTTCGGCGGCCTGCTGCAGCGCCGCTTCAAGATTGGTGATAGCACCAACATTGGTTCCTTCGTGCTGTGTTGACGCGTGCATCTCCGCTCCTCGTTCTTGGTTCAATCGCTAAAATCGGGCGCCAAAATCTGGCGCCGAAATCTGGGAATCGAATTCTCGTGACGTCTTTGCCAACCCGTGTTCAGCAACTCGTGTGCCAAATGAGAATGAGTCCAAGAAACATTGAAAATCAGGTGGTTGACAGGATTTTTCGAGGACTGTCGCTTTGCTGACAGGGGGTTCGTGAAATCTTTGGCCCTGTTGGAAACACGACAAGTGCGCACCGGCCGGGATCGTCTCCGGCGTGGCGGCGGCTCGGGTCACGGCGCGGCGAGCAGGACCTCGACGGCGCGGTCCAGCGGGATCGCGAGCGGGGTGATGCCCTGGGCCCGAAAGAATTTCAGTTCGTTGCGGGTCATGATCGTGGGGTCGACGACGGCGTATCGTTGCCCGTCCGAACGCTTGGTGATCTGCCGGGCATAGGTGCGCAGAAGCTGGTCGTGAAACCGGCAGCCCAGGAACAGGAAATCGCGATTGGTGCGTCGATCCTTGACGATATCGGGGATCGGGGTCTGGATGTCGATCTCCGTCAGAACCTCGACATAATCGGCGTCCGAGATCAGAAAGTTACGCACCGGTACGATACTGCCATGGGGTTTGTACAGAACCGTCCGCCAGGCCTCTGCCACGGTGCGGTCGGCTTCCTGGCCGGCGGCATCATAGAAACGATACCAGCGGTCTTCGCCAATGCCGGCCCGGGTTATGCCCTGGACTTCGCCCCAATCCAAGCGGGCGGCCAGTGCCGCGCTCATGGCGCCGTCGTACCAGGTGTCGACGATCATCGGCAGCGGCAAGGTCGCGAGATGGTGGTGAAACGCTGTCGGTTCGACCGGTGAATGAAAGGCTTCGGTCATCAGCGCCGAAACCGTGGAGCGGTGCTTCGTGCTCTCGATATGCTGGGCCGCCGCCCAGGGATTGCCCTTGGCCCGGCGCGGCAGGGCGACCTTGGCCGCGAAAAAGGCCGCAAGCGCCTCGAACGTCGTGGGGACCGCCGCGTTGCCCAGCGTCGCCAGACCGGGACCGAGATAGGGGACGAGGGTGCCGGTCTGCATCCGGCTGCCGAGGTCGGTGAGAACCGTCTCCGCATCCGTCAGACCCATGAGATCCGTCACTGACAGGGGGGTATCCATCTCGCTTACTCCTCTTCGCCGCGCTTGCGGGCATTGACGGTGATCGGCAACGGGGTGTCGGCCGCCAGATCAGGCAAATCGAGGACCCAGCCATTGGCGATGCGGATCCATCCGCCCCACAATGTCTCGTGCTCGAACGCGACAATCGGTTCCTCGAGGTCTTTCTTCGGGACGTAAATCGACAGGCCGGTTTCGGGCGAACGACGGATCATCACTTTCATCGCGGCAACTCTTTCGCTTGGTGGGACTTCTGCGGTGGGACCGCGACGTGGTGTCCGGGGGTGGGGGGGTCAACGGGCTGGAACACAGGTTTCGGGAACCGGACAAACTTCGGCGCATTTGGGGCTGTCGAAATGTCCTTCGCATTCCGTGCATTTCTTCGGATTGATCGCGAAGGTGCCGTTCTTCATGGAAATGGCGGCGTTCGGGCACTCGAACTCGCAGATACTGCAACTCGTGCATTGCGAGGCGATGATCTTGTAGGCCATGACCCTTTCCCTTCTTCGAGGAAGCCACCTGGCTGTTCGAGCAATCTCTGTTTCGAAGGAATTGACGCTGAAATCAACGGGGTGCCGTTGTGCTGACAGAATTCCGCCGCAGAGGGAACAGCAAGCGCCGTGCCACCGCATTTGCTGGGTGCGGATCGGCCACGGGATCGCCTGGTCTTTGTCGTGGAGCGGGCTGGCTGAGTGATCTGCACGGTGCCTTGCCGGGTTCGCCGCAAATCCGCACCGTCGCAATTGCGACAGTGCTGTCGTGTTTCCGACCAACGGCCATGGTTGGATGGCGGACGTCGGTTCCAGGATTTGCCGACTTTGATGGTGTGGCGGCGTCGCGCCCGACGCATCCGACGGGGGGTTGGATGAAGCCGGCGCGCCGTCCCGGACAAGATCTCCAGGACGTTCGCGAACACCGTCTTCCGGTCAGCCGGTATTGCGAGGATTTTCACGATCCCGAAGCGGCACCTGAGCTTCCTCTTGTGCGTCATTCCGCGTTACGGAATTTTGTCGCGTTTACCCGGCGCTTCCGGCGCGATTGTCGCCATCACGCGATCGAACGTCTCACGATTGCCACGGGTCGCCCGATCAGCGATGATCCGGGCGCGGGACAACGCCGCGGTCTTTTCGGTCGGCGCCAGATTGATAAATTGATAAGGGACAATTCAAGCGACGGCGGCAATGGCGGTAAAATCCTCTGCCGCATGAACAAATGATAGTTCGATGCCGACCGCAGGCTGAGTCAAGAGGCCATCCGCAGAACCACTGACGCAAACGATCGGAAATCCGATTTCCGCGCTATTCGCTTCCGTCGCCGATCAAGATCGCGCCCGGACCTGACGCTCACGATCGCTCAATACAGACGGTGTCCAAGGACGCCATCCATGACATCGTGACAATTAGCTGTCATCAGTACGGTTCGGCCAAGTCGTCCTATCCATCACCATGAGCGCGGCAGAAATGGCATCTTGCGCTGCCAGTAGAGATGTGCGCCGTTCAGTGGGGTTAACGAAGACGTCGTGCTCGCTGATGCGATAGTCATTGAGGGCGTCAAGGGCTTTGGCGACATACCCTTGGACGGCGGTGGTTGCCTCTCCGGCCGGCGTAATGTCTGCGGACATGGGTAACCTTCCTTGGGCTCTTTGGCGCGGATGAAACGATCGAGGGCACGTTCAGCCGGAAAAGGCGGCGTTGTTCTTCGTCCTCATTCGATCTGTCAATGAATACCGTACCAGGACAATGACCGACGGTGTCAGAATCGGAAAACACCTATCGTAAGACCGTCGATTGGCGTTGCGGTGGCTTCGGCCTTTCGGCGACCCAAGCCATTGCTTTCGATCTGGTGGTCCATGCCCAGACATGGATCTAGGTAGATTCCGAGCCCGCGGCTGTTTGCCGGAGCCTCAGATCTTGAGAAGATGGGGCCATCGAACAGAGCGCGAACGCCCATCGCGTTCATCCTGCAACGTTGTCGCCTTGAACGGATGTGGCGGTGCCCGGGGGGGGGGGGGGGGGGGGGGGGGGGGGGGGGGGGGGGCCCCCCCCCCCCCCCCCCCCCGACGCCCTTGCAAACGTTACCCGAACTTGAACAGGACGCCGAAACCGCCGCGCGGATAGTTCCACTCGATCTCGCCGGTCTTGGCGGTGACGACGCGACAGGTTCCGCATTCCACGCAGCCATCAACCGAGATCTCGACCTGCCCGGTATCGTTGAGGCTGTAGCAGCCCGCCGGGCAGGTATGGGTCAGGGAGAGGAGCGCCTTGGACGGTTTGTCATGGGGACGGACCTTGATGTGCGGGCGCCCCGCATCGACGAGATACCGGTTCTGGAAAAGCTTGTCCGCGACCTTGATGCCGGCGCTGCCGGCCTCCGCTGTCCCGGCTTTTGCTATCATTGTCATCGCCACGACCTCGCAAAGTTGAAGGCATCACCGATCAGGCCGGGTAACGTCCGGCCCTTGCGGAACGATTTCAGGATCTCTTTCTCTTTGGTTCGCTTGTCGATCCCATCGACGCGAAGCCAGGTTTGGGCCGCGCCCGCGAACAGCTTGGGATAAAGACCGAAAATCTGCTTGTTGCGGTGAAGAAACGCTGGAATTTTCCGGTATTTCTTAAGGTCTTTCATGACGAAGGTCTCGTCGAGCCGCCGCCGATATTCCGCAAGATTTGCTTTGGACATCGCCTGGTGCCGCTGCTTCAGCGCGACAATGGTCTCACCGGCGATGCGACCCGTGGTCATCGCCAGGTTCGATCCCTCCCGATGCACCGCATTGACGAACTGTCCGGCGTCGCCGACCACGATCCAGCCGTCGCCATAGAGCTCCGGGATCGCGTTGTAACCGCCCTCGGGGATCAGATGCGCGACATATTCCTTGCATTCGGCGTTTTCCAGCAGGGGCTTGATGCTGGGGTGGTTCTTGAACGCCTCCAACAGGCCGTAGGGCGTCTGCTGGTTTTCGGCAAAATCGGAAACGAGACAGCCAATCCCGATCGAGATCGATTCCTGATTGGTGTACAGGAACGCGGTCCCGGTCATTCCCGCCGTGATCGTCCCCATCGCTTCGATGACGACACCTTCATCCTGCTTGAGGTTGAACCGGCTTTCGATGGTTTCGCGCGGCAGGAAATGCATCTCCTTGACCGCCAAAGCCACATTGTCGGGTTTGAGTTCGGGGCGCAGGCCGGAGCGTTGGCCGACCAGGCCGTTGACCCCTTCGCCCAGGACGACGATATCGGCGAAGGCGGTGCCGCCGTCGCGGTCGGTCCGGACCCCGATCACCCGTCCCGCCGGATCGCGCAGCAGTTCGGTGACCGTGGTCTCGCAAAGCAGGATCGCACCGGCATCGCGAACCCGGCGGCTGAACCATTTGTCGAATTGGGCGCGCAGGATGGTGTAGCGGTTTGGCCGCTCTTCGTTGAAGTCCGATGACCGGTAATGGACGCCGACATGAGAGGCATCATCCATGGTCCACAGACGCTGTTCGATGACATGCCGTTCCAGGGGGGCATCATCCCGAAAGTCGGGAATGATCTTCTCCAGGGCGCTGGCGTAAAGGATCGCGCCCTGGACGTTCTTCGATCCCGGATACTCGCCGCGCTCCAACTGGAGCACCTTGAGCCCGGCCGTCGCCATGGTATAGGCCGCCGCGTTGCCCGAGGGGCCCGCGCCGACGACGATCGCGTCAAACCGCTGCTCGATCATGGTTGGTTCCCTTCAACTCGCGAGACGATTAACCGACAGGTGCTTGCGGAATGCGACGGTCAGTGCCGGCAGCACGGTGACGGCGTCGGCGACGATCCCGAGATGGGCGAAGTCGAAGATTTGCGCGTTCGGATCGGTATTGATCGCAACGATCAGATCAGCCCCTTCAACGCCGACCCGGTGTTGAATCGCGCCGGAGATTCCGGCGGCGATATAGAGTTTGGGACGGATGGTCTTGCCGGTCTGTCCGATCTGGCGGTCGGCGGCGATCCAGCCTTTCTGCACCAGGGGGCGGGAGCCGCCATATTCCGCCCCCAGCACCGCCGCAAGCTCCTTGACCCGTTCGAAATTCTCGACCGAGCGCAATCCCAGCCCGCCGGCAACGACGATATCGGCGTAGGCGAGCTGGGCCTTGTTCGAATCCCGGTCGGCGATGAACTGGAGGATCTTGGTGACGATCTCGGACTCGGCGAGATTGAGGGGATGCTCGATAATCTGCCCGTGGCGCCCCGGTCGCCGCACCGGCATCGCCAGGACGCGCGGCCGCACCGTGGCCATCTGCGGCCGGTAGTTCAATGTCAGGATCGTGCACAACAGCGAACCGCCGAAGGTCGGCCGGGTCGCCGCCAGCGAACCCTCATCGTCGATGGCCAACGCGGTGCAGTCCGCGGTAAGACCCGTCAGCAGTGTCGTCGCGACCGATCCCGCAAGGTCGCGACCAAACGCCGTCGCCCCCAGCAACAGGATTTCGGGCTTGTAGCTATTGACGAGGTCGGTGACCGCCTTGGTATAGGCCTCGTTGCGGTAGTGCGCCAACGCGGGATCGGTCACGGTGTAGACCCGATCGGCACCATATTCGAAGCAGGCGGTTGCCGCCGCGGCGATCGCCGCGGGATCGCTGCCCAGTACGACCCCGGCAAGCTCGACCTCGCGCTTGTCGGCCAGCTTGCGGCCTTCCCCCAGCAGTTCGAAGGATACCGGGTGCACCACACCGTGTTCACATTCGACCACAACCCAGACATGCCGGTAGGCCTTGAAATGCTCAGGCAGTTCCCTTTTGGTGCTGGCACGGCCGCCGGCCGGTCCAGAAGCTTGCTTCGGCACTTCGGTCATGTTCGACCCTCCTCACTGCCCGGCGGAAAAGCGGACGAGATCGCCTTCGATTGCCGGCTGGCGCTTGAAAATTTCACGGATCACGGACTCGGCGACGGCTTCGGCGGGCAGATCGGCCGTTGGCAATTGCTGGACCTTCTCGGCGCGCGGCGACGGCGCGAACACCTTCTTGACGATGGTCGGCGAGCCCCGCAGGCCGCATTTGCCAAGATCGCCGATCCCCGCGGCCGCGGCGTTCCAGATCACGATCTCGGCGCATGCCGCGCGATAGGCACTTTCCAGTGTGCCGCGCCGGATCTCATTGACGCCCTCGAGCATCGTGATCAGCGCCGGCAGACGGGTCGACAGCACCTGGATGCCGCCTTCCGCCCGGCGCTCGACCGTGATCGTTGCCGCGTCCGGATCCAGCGCGACGATCCGCGCCACATAGGTCAACTGGTGCAGCGCCAGGCGCTTGGCGATCCCGGGTCCGACCTGGGCGGTGTCGCCGTCGATCGTCTGCTTGCCGGTGAAGACCAGGGAAGGGGGCCCGAATACCTCCCCGATCTTGCTGAGCGCCGATGCCAGGGCAAAACTGGTCGCCAGGGTGTCGGAACCGGCGAAGGTGCGGTCGGTCAGGAGAACCGCGCGGTCCGCGCCGAAAGTCAGCGCCTTGCGCAGTGAGTCCTCAGCCATCGGTGGCCCCATGGTCAGGACCGTCACCTCGCCGCCAAACTGGTCGCGCAGGCGCATCGCCTCCTCCAGCGCGAACAGGTCATAGGGATTGATGATGGTCGGGACCCCCTGACGCATGATGGTGTTCGTCACGGGATGAACGCGAATCTGCGCGCTATCCGGAACCTGCTTCATGCAGACGACAATGTGCATCGCTTCGTGCTTTCGCCGGAGTGACTCCAGAAAACGGAGATGTTTAGAGTCAAGTGCAGCATCAAATAGCAAGTATCATGCCAGTGATAACGACGTCGATTGACCACTGGAGAAACGTGAACATCGGCTGTTTGCGCGGTTTTTCTGTCCTGATGCGTTTGCGACAGCGTCCGCGGGCGCTTGTCGGTTTCACGACAGTGTTGTCACCGGGCCTTGTGGGCCATCCCGATCGATGTCAGCGCCACGAACGGCTTTTCCGCCGCGGGTTTAGGCGCGACCGCATCGCGATGGACCTTGAACAGCCTTTCCTGGATCGGCGAGGATTCGACGAAGTCCTGGTAGGCCCGTGCCAGATGGGCGCGGCACAGCTCACGGACCTCTGCATCGCTCAGGCCGTCGAAGGCGCCATCGTTCTCGCTGCCCTTGAGATACTGGCCCATCCGGCGGAGGATGTGCAGGCGGGCGACCTGGACGACCCTGGTGTCGAAGGGGACGTTGAGGTTGGTGAAGAAATCTTCCGCGGTCGAAAGTTGTCCGAGTTCGTCGCGTACACTCATGGCCACAGAGGCTCCTGGTTCAGGGGTTCACATCACCGACGGGACGTAATCGTGCGACGTCTCCCGGGCCGCCGGTGCCACCGGGGCCGGGATGACGGGATGCGACGGCGAAGCCCCGCGGTGAACCCGGCCTTGCAAATGGCTGACCCGGGCTTCGAGGAATTCGATCCGGTCGATCAGCAAGGTCAGGGCTTCGCCCACCGGATCGGGGATCAGGTGATGTTCGAGGTCGATACGGCCGTCGGTGCGGCGGCGATCCCGGATATCGCGCACGATCCGTCCGGGGATGCCGACGACGGTCATGTTCGGCGGCACGTCCTCGACGACGACGGAATTCGCGCCGATCCGTGCGCCCGCGCCGACGGTGATCGGGCCGAGAATCTTGGCGCCGGCGCCGATCAGGACACCGGCTTCGATCGTGGGGTGGCGTTTGCCCGGGGACCAGCTGGTGCCGCCGAGGGTGACACCATGGTAGAGCGTGACGTCATCGCCGACCTCGGCGGTTTCGCCGATCACGACCCCGGCACCGTGATCGATGAAGAACCGTCGGCCGATCCGGGCGCCCGGATGGATATCGACATTGGTCACCAGGCGCCCGAACCATGACAACACGCGTGCCGGGAAGCGCAGGCCGCGCCGCCACAGCCGGTTGGCCAAGCGATAGAACACCACGGCATGGACCCCGGGATAGGTCAGCGCGATTTCGAAGGCGTGCCGGGCCGCCGGATCCCGTGCCTTGACGCACCCGATATCCTCGCTGACCAACGCCCAGAAGGTCGCACCGTCATTCGGTTGGTCTTGCCGTCGGGAAGCGCGCGCCGCCATCGCCACAATCCTCAGCCCAGAGGGATGTTTGCCGCAACGCCGGCGGGTTGCGGGCCGGCGGCCCCGTAGAACCGCAGGAGATCAAGGTCGCCGATCGGGCGCTTGAGCGCGGCGGCCTCAGCCCGGACCTGATCCAGCACCCGTCTTGTCCTGTGCTCGTCGCTCTCCAGTCCCAGCGCGGCCAGGGCGTGGGCGACCGCCGCCATGCCGGAATGCTTGCCGAGCACGATCCGACGGGTACGGCCAAACCAGGCGGGATCCAGGGCCTGATAGCTTTCGGGATCGCGCAGCAACCCGGAAACATGGATCCCGGATTCGTGGGTGAACACGGCCGAACCAACGATCGGTTTCGCCGCCGGGATCGGCCGGCCCGCCGCGCGAGCGACCATCTCCGCCAGGTCGGTGAGCCGGGTCAGGTCGATTCCGCTCTTGCGGGTGGTGACGCGGGCGAGAACGGCGACGACTTCCTCAAGCGCGGCATTGCCCGCCCGCTCGCCGAGGCCGAGGACGCAGACGCTGACATGGGTCGCACCGCCGCGGACCGCGGCCAGGGTGTTGGCGGTTGCCATGCCCAAATCGTCATGACCGTGGAATTCCAGCTCGAGGTCGGTCTCGGCGCAGAGGCGGCGGAAAATCGCATGCGTTTCAAAGGGATCGAGCACGCCCAGCGTATCGGCAAAGCGAAAGCGATGCGCGCCGGCCTCTTCGGCCGCGGCGACGATGCGCAGCAGAAAGTCAAACGGGGCGCGGCTGGAATCCTCGCCCCCGACAGAGACGGCCAGCCCGCGATCACGGGCATACGACACCACGCGGTGAACCCGTTTCAGGACATCGGTGCGATCGGTACCGAATTTCACCGCGATTTGCCGATCCGACACCGGGACCGACAAATTGACCCGCTTCAGGCCGGTGCGGAGCGCGGCGTCGACATCGGCTTCGGTCATGCGGCACCAGGCGATGACCGCGGAGCGGTGGACGGCTTCGCCAACGGCCGCGATCGCCTCGATCTCCGCGGTACCCATCGCCGGAACACCGGCCTCGATCTCGTCGACACCGGCGGCATCAAGCTTGCGGGCGATCGCGAGCTTTTCGTCGAGGCTGAAGGCGACACCCGGGGCCTGTTCGCCGTCACGAAGGGTCGTGTCATTGAAGACGACCGGGGGCAGATCCAGGGACATGGCGGGTTCGATTCCGTCATACATGTTGCGGAACTCCGATATCGTGGGCGCGTGGATCGCGCCATTCGGCCACAGGCGGGCCCTTTCGGTCCTGCCAGACCGGCGAGGCTTCGCGCAGGCGGGCGATGATCCCGGTCAGGACCTCAAGGACCCGATCGATCTCGGCGACCGAATTGTCTCGCGACAGGGACAGCCGGATCGCGCCGTGCAACGCCGAAGCGGGGACGCCCATTGCGCGGAGGACATGGGAGGGCTCGGTCGATCCGGCGGTGCAGGCCGACCCCGAGGACGCCGCGATTCCCGCCCGGTTCAGGTGAAGCAGGATCGCCTCACCATCGAGATACTCGAAAGCGATGTTGGTGGTGTTGGGCAGGCGGTTTTGGCTGCCGCCGGTGACAACACAATGACCGATCCGGTGCAGCACGCCCTGTTCCAGCCGATCGCGCAAGCCGCGGACGCGGGTTTGTGTCTCGTCCATCAGGGTGAGGGCGCGTTCGGCCGCCTTCCCCAGCCCGATGATCGCCGGGCTGTTCTCGGTGCCGGCGCGCCGCCCGCGTTCCTGGTGGCCGCCGCGGATCAGGGGCTTGAACCGGGTGCCCTTGCGGACATAAAGCGCGCCGATTCCCTTGGGTCCGTGCAGCTTGTGTCCCGACAGCGACAGCATATCGATCGCCGTGGCCTTGAGGTCGATCGGGATCCGCCCGGCCGCCTGCACCGCGTCGGTATGGAAGAGCGCCCCGGCCTCGTGAGCCAGTGTCGCCAGCGTCTCGACCGGAAAGATTGTCCCGGTCTCGTTGTTTGCCCACATCACCGATGCGATTGCGGTTTGGGGGCCGAGGGCGCGGCGGTAAGCGTCGATATCGAGGTTTCCGTCCCGGTCGACCGCAATATAATGGACCTTGATGCCGCGGGTTTTCGCCAGATCCGCGGCCAGGGCCAGGATCGCGGGATGCTCGACCGTCGTCGTGACGATCTCGCTCCGGCCGGCCTGGGTTTCAAGGGCCGACAGGATCGCGGCATTGTCGGATTCCGTCCCGCCCGAGGTGTAGATGACCTCGTGATCGAACGCCGCGCCCAGAAGCTTCTGCAGGGCACGCCGCGCGGTTCTCACACTGTCGCCGACGCCGGCGCCGAAGTCGTGGGTTGATGACGCGTTGCCGAACTGCTCGGTGAAGTAGGGCAGCATCGCCGCGACCACGTCCGGGTCGGTGCGCGTCGTTGCGTTGTTGTCGAGATAGATCGATCCCATCGCATCACCTATTCCTGTCCTCGGCCGGGGCCGTGTCGCGTTCCTGTCCTCGGCCAGGGCCGTGTCGCCGGGGAAACCACCCGGGGACCGCACCGATCAATGGCTCGCCTTGACCCCACCCATCACCGGAACCAAGCGCACGAACGTGCCAAGCCTTTCGACGATCTTCGCCTGAATCCCTTCCAGGGTGGCACTGCTGAGCTTGCAGAAGACACAGGCCCCGGAAAGCTTGACCATGACCTTGTTGCCCTCGATCCCGACCAGCTCGCAGTCGCCGCCATCCCGGCGTAGATTGGGACGGACCTCGTCAATGACTTCCTTGATCAATTCGATCCACTTTGTCTCACCGCAGGCCGCCTCCGCGGGTTGTTCGGTGGCGGATTGCTCAGTCTGGGCCAGCATGTTTTTCCTGTTTCTCCGGATCGCGCCCGGTCAATCGAGGGAGTTGAAAGGGGGGGGATCCCAATCGGTCTCAGCCGAAGGACTTGCCGCAGGAGCAGCTCGATTGCGCGTTGGGATTGTCGAAGGTGAACCCGGAGCCTTCGAGCGCAACGACGAAGTCGACGGTGGTGCCGGCCAGCAGTTCGTGGCTTTTCGCGTCGACGAATACTTTCACGCCGTCGCGTTCGATGACCGTGTCATCAGGCTCGCCATTGTCGACGAGCCCCATCATGTATTTGTAGCCGGCACAGCCGCCCGCCTCGACCATGATGCGCAAGCCGCTGACGGGCTCCGACGCTCCGGTGATCGCGCTCCGTACCGCATTCAGCGCGCTGTTGGTCATGTTGATCATCGCCTGTTCCCATCACTGCCGAAGAGGGTTTCCGACAACTTTGTCCGGCCTCTTGTGAAGCAAGGGCCATGCCAGGCTTCAACATGCTGATGTCGCGTCAGTTTTCGGTCCCGGCTGTCGGTTTTGTGACGTGTGTCCGCTTTCCGACAGGTGCGCTTCCACACGCGATCGCCGGGATCGGCGGGGCCATTCAACGCATCAGGGGCCTGGCACGGCGCGCGCCGTGGCGGCGTGACGCGGCAAAGCCTTTGCATGGCGCCCCTGCGATGCGATTGCGCGCGCCGAATTCCGAAGGCCCGCGTCGGCGCGCGATGGCCCCCAGCAAGTGAGAGGTTTGTAATGACAACGATTGAGAAGACTGCCCTCAGCCGTCTCGACCAGGAGGGGCGCCTCCTCAATGCCGTTCTGAAGGCGCCGACGACCAGGCCCGGCCGGTTCGGATTCCGGGGCGATATCGCCCTCAAATTCCAGGCGCAGCTCGCCGACGAGAAACGCCCGCCCGATTTTTCGATCGAACAGGTCTTGACCTTCGTTCAGGAAAACGAACCGACCATTCCGATCCTGGTCGGCTATGTCCATTCCTTTGCCTATTTCGGCACGATGCGGGACGTTCTGAGCGGCCTGTTGAGCCCGACGGGGAAACATTTCATCTTCTGCAATAACATCGACCTGCTGGCAAAGTATCGGCTGTCGCTGGACGGGGTCACGTTGTTCGTCCTGCCGTGCGATGAATCCACCGTGTGGAAAGAAATGCTCGAACTGCTGAGCATCGACAAGAATGACATCAGAAAGCTCGATACCGCCGGCAAGCTCGATCATGTGCTCGAGGCGGCGCTCGGTTTCGACGCGGCCTACGAGACCATCAGTTTCGAACAGGGGCTCGCCTTGATGGGACCGGTCAAGAACCGCAACGAAAACCGACCGGTATAACCACCGGTCAGAGCATTTTTCGACCAAGTGGGTTCCGGTTGGGCGTAGAAAATGCGACAAAACAAAGATCTAGAGCTGTTTCCGATCCAACGTGATCGGAAACAGCTCTAGTCGGCGTCGGGATCCAAGCCGTCATCTTCGTCCTCGACGAGCGTCACACCGCCCAGGCAGATGTCGCCATCGAGGACGTGGAGCGCGACCGGCTGCAGCGCCTGGCCCTTGCACGGGCCGTCGACGCAGCGGCCGGTTCCCAGTTCGAACAGGGCGCCGTGCTTGCCGCAGATCAGCCGGATGCCGTTGGGGTCGAGAAACTGGTCGCGCTCCCAATCCAGATTGACGCCGTCATGCGGGCATTTGTTGACGTAGCCGAACACCTGCCGTCCCCAGCGCACGACCACGATCCGCCAGGGGCGCGCCACGCCGTCATCATCGACGCGCATCAGATGAAAACCCCGGGCCCTCTGGCTCGGAATCTCGTTCAACGCGCAAATGACATAGGCGATGCTGGTATTCATTCTTCCCTCGCTTGCAAGGCGGTCATCGGGGCCGCGGTCAGCAGACCGTGGCGCCGATGCAAGAATCGCGCACAGAGAGGTGCCACGCGGCGCGCCAATTGGCACGAACTTTGATACTTCCGGGGACATCCAACGGTATGGGCGCATCAGTGTAAGGAGTTCGACATGAATATCGCCTCGGCATTCGGCCCCTTTGGCCTCCCGGAAATCAAGGCGCTGCTGGACGGCGGCACCCTGACCGTCTATTCGGTCGCCCGGCCGTTTTCCGCCGATCTGCCCGTCGATCGCAGCGGGGTGTTGGCGACTTTCACCTTTGCGTCGCCAGCATTCGGCGATGCGGTCGACGGGTTTGAAACGCCACTGTTCGTCGCCAATCCGGTCGCCGCATCCAGCGTCGGGACACCCGGTTTTGCCCGCGCGCGTCGGGCCGACGGCACCGTTGTCGCCGATTTCTCGGCCGGTCCGGGCGACCGCGAGATCAAATTCGGCGAGGTGTCCTGCTCCAACGGTGCTCCGGTTCGGCTGACGCGGTTTCGCTTCATCGCAGAGGGAGGCTGGCCGGAGCAGCCGGACTATTACGACAGCCGGCCGCGGCCCGGTTTTCCCTTGCCCCAAAGCCTTTGAAACGGCCACCGGCGCCGACTGTCGGGTTTCTGACAACGAGATCATTCCGCGGTGGGGCACCGGATCCCCGCCCGGTTGCGAGGCCAGGGCGGCGACAGTTGGCTCGCCGTTGCAGAGGGACACGTTGATGGCGACATTGATCAAGACGACCCAGGACGGCCGCAGGCTCGAAGTCATCGGGCTGGCAATCTGCCTGGACGGCAAGCTCGAGGCGTTCGAACTGATCGAGGTCGCGGGGCATCCCAACCAGCGGGCGATCCTGCAGGTGGCGCCGGACGCGACCCATATGGCCGGCCGCGTGCCCCTGGCCCGGGCAGAGGCCGAACGGGTTGTGGCGGCGCTGAGGGAGGCGGAAACGCAGATCCTGGCCGATCCGGCGGCGATCAACGAGCGCTTCCGCATCGCGGCGATGCGGAAGGCCCGGGAGCAGGGGATCGAATAGCGTCAGGCGATCGCCGAATGCCGCTCACGGGCCCATTCTGGCCGTATGCCAGAGGCTTGTTATAGCGGCTGATGATCCTTTGGCCGAACCATCCGGCATTCTCGGATCTCGCCGTGATACGCTTCTCGGGATGACACGGGCGGGTCATGATCGCCGGGTTCAAGGAATTCCGGCTGAACCTGCAGGCAACGTTCGATCTCGCGACCGGTATCAAGAAAGCACCGGATCTCGCCGAGATTCAGCCCCGTGCGGTATCATACCAGTCCGCAATGATCTTAACACATCGCCGGTAGCGATTGTCGGTGGGGCGGGCCGCCGTGCCCGCCCGCCAAGCGCCCGGATGGGCTGGTTCCATCGCGGGCTGGTATAGGTCGAGTGGTTTACTCACGGTCCTGTGGGCGATCTGTGGCGAAATTCCTTCGCGAGGTCCGGCGGCGGGGAACCCGAGCCGGCGCCTTAGCCCGATGCGCGGGTTGACGATCGATCAAAACGGTGGAAATCGGCGGCGGCGGCGGCTATAGAAGTGGCCGGTTGAATGTTCGGCATGCTGTGGATCATTTCAACAGCTGAGATTTTAGCGTTCGGGGCGCCCTATGACGGCTGACGATGTCCGGTTAATCGCCTTTTATCTGCCTCAGTTCCATCCCATCCCGGAAAATGACATCTGGTGGGGACAAGGTTTCACCGAATGGACCAAGGTCGCCGAGGCGAAGCCGCTATTTAAAGGGCATCATCAGCCGCAGCTTCCCGGATCGCTCGGTTTCTATGATCTTCGTCTTCCTGAGGCAAGAGAAGCCCAGGCGCGGCTGGCCCGCCAACATGGCATCCATGGGTTTTGTTATTATCACTACAATTTTAGCGGCCAGCGCTTGCTGGAACGACCTTTCAACGATGTTCTGGCGTCCGGGCAGCCCGATTTCCCGTTCTGTATCTGTTGGGCCAACGAGAACTGGACCCGGCGCTGGGATGGACAAGACCACGAGATCCTGATCAAGCAGAATTATTCGCCAGAAAACGATCGGGACATGATCCGTGGCCTGATCCCGGCGCTCCAGGATCCGCGTTATATCCGGGTCAAAGGAGCGCCATTGGTATTGGTCTATCGCACGCAGCTCCTGCCGGATCCGGCGGCGACCGCGGCAATTTGGCGTGCCGAGGCTGCGGCCGCCGGCCTTCCCAGCCTCTATTTGTGCCGGGTCGAATCGATTGG
This sequence comes from Azospirillaceae bacterium, assembly GCA_031291675.1. GTDB lineage: Bacteria > Pseudomonadota > Alphaproteobacteria > Azospirillales > Azospirillaceae > JARLIO01. The sequence goes on along the minus strand of JARLIO010000045.1, from coordinate 21,022 downwards.
TACGTCGAATTCCGTGGGGGATCCCGGCGAAATCGGCTTCGACAGCGCCTGTGAGTTCCCCCCGAACGCGGCAAATGTCGCCGATAGCTCGTTTCTGGCGACAAATCTTGATCCCGACTTCACCGGTTTGATCTATGACTATGAAACGGTCGCTCAGGATTTTGCCACGCGCGCGATGCCATCCTATCGGCGTTTTCATGGCGTCATGCCGTCCTGGGATAATACCGCGCGAAATGGTCGCCGCGCCCATCTGGCCATCAACGCCAGCCCCGAAGCTTATCGGCGCTGGTTGAAGACGGCGATCGAGCGGACCCGTCGCGAACAGGACGGCGACGAACGCCTCGTCTTTATCAATGCGTGGAACGAATGGGGTGAAGGCTGTCACCTGGAACCCGACCGTCGCTACGGTTTCGCCTGGTTGGAAGCCACCCGCGCAGCCATCGGCAGGAGCGATGGTGTCGGAATTTCGGATCCGCCGGCAACGGCAGAAAATGTCGCCGCGCTTGGCCAACGGACCGCGGACCTCGAAGACCTTCTTCACGCCAAGCGGCAGGAGATCAAAAAACAAGAAAGCCAGATGAGTAGCCTTGCGAGTGAGCATGCGCAGGATATTGCCGCCCTCCGTGGCGTGATCGCTCAGCGTGACCAGGATATTCAGCATCTGACGGCCCATAATCAGGATTTGAGCAGCGCTCTTACCGCCGCCGCCGCGACAGTTACGCGGCGTGACCAGGATATTCAGCATCTGACGACCCGTAATCAGGATCTGAGCAGCGCTCTTACCGCGGTCACCGCGACGGTTACGCAGCGTGACCAGGATATCCTGGTTCTCCAAGATGTGATCGCAAGCTTGCGCCATGACCTGACCGAATGGCAAGCGGTGGTCGAGCATCGTGATCAACGCCTGCTTGCGCTTTATAATTCAACTTCCTGGAAATTTTCTGCGCCGGTTCGAAAATTCGGTACTTTCGTCCACTTTTTGCGCGGGCTCCATCGCAATCGCCTGTACCCATTGGCATTACGTCCGTTACACGACCTCGAAGAGGATGGCAAACGCTTCGTGAGCACTGGAGAGGATCCTGCTTTTCTGCTATCCTGGCTTGGCAGCGTTCCGCTCGCAGGGGGGTGGAGCCGGATCTCCTTCAATGTTCCCGAGGCATCATCGCCGCTCACACCTGTTCTTTATTTCGACACTGGAAGTGGGTTCACCCCGCAGCATGTCCTCGCGCTACCGTCGATAACCGCTGGTTCAGTCGACATCGTGACTCCGCTGCCGGCCAATATCAAGGCGTTGCGCCTCGATCCGATGGATGGACCCGGCAGCTTCAGCCTAACCGGGGTCGAGATTCGAGAAATCGGAAAAATACAGATCTTATGGCACGCTCTACGATATAATAAGACCGGAATCTATCGCGGCCTATCCTACTTCTATCGGCATGGCTGGACGGCTACGAAGCGGCGGATTGTGCAGGATCTGCAATGGGATAAGATGCATTCAGATCAGCAACACTGGACGACTCTCAACAACAGGCTGACAGCCACCAGCCTAAACGCCTTCGCCGAAAAACTGACGCGAATGGCTCATCATCCCCGTATTTCTATTTTGATGCCAACGTATAACACACCGGAGGACGTTCTTCGGAAAACAATTCAATCTGTACTGGATCAGATCTATCCAGTATGGGAACTTTGTATCGTTGATGATGGATCTTCACAGGAGCAAACAAAAAGAGTTTTGCAGGAGTACAGTTCCCGGGATGTACGAATCAAAGTGGATTTCGCAGAAAAGAATATGGGGGTGTCACATGCGTCAAACATGGCCTTGCGCCTTGCTACCGGCACATTCGTCGTGCTGCTTGATCATGACGATCTTCTCAAGGAGCAGGCGATTTTCAGGGTGGCAGAGTGCGTCGAAACTGACAATCCTGATATGTTGTATTCAGATGAGGTCTTGCTTTCCGGAGACGGTACGACGGTTATCGGGCATGCTTTCAGGCCTGCATTTTCTCCGGAGTTGCTTCGATCTCATCCCTACATTGTGCACATGCTCGGTTTTAGACGCCAATTTTTGACGGACATCGGCGGTTTCGATGAAAGTCTGTCGATATCGCAGGATTATGACCTTATTTTGCGTGCTAGCGAGAAGGCAAGAAGTATTGTACATATTCCAGAGATTTTATATTGCTGGAGGACCGACAAGAACTCTGCCGGACACCAGAAGATGCAACAGGTCATGGACATTTCGAGGAGTGTCCTGACACGACACCTGGAGCGATGCGGCGAAAACGGGACTGTTCTTGATGGGCCAAGTTTCAATTTTTTTGATACGCGTTACCCACTCCAAGACAACGTTAAGGTTGCGATCATCATTCCGACCAAGAACCATGGCGATTTGGTTCGGCAATGTATTCAGAGCATCGAAGCCACGGTGCACAATGTCAGGTTTGATATTGTGCTTATTGATCATGCATCTGACGATGTCTCGTCCGTTGAATACTTTGATACGTTAAAGGAAAGAATTCAAATATTGCGGTATGAAGGCCCGTTCAATTTTTCCGCCATAAATAATTTTGCTGTCGCAAAATTAAATAAAGAATACTCTCACTATCTTTTTTGCAATAACGACATTGAGGCATTTGAAGATGGTTGGCTTGAGAGAATGGTTGAACCTGGGCAGCGGCCGTCTATTGGAGTGGTCGGAGCTAAGTTGTTTTATCCTGATCGAAGAACTATCCAGCATGCCGGTGTATGCGTTGGTGCCATGGGTCTGGCGGAGCATTTCGGCAAATTTATGGAGATGCCGAAACAGGGATTGGAGCCCGGGTATTGGGGCAGTCTGATTGTCAATCATGAAGTCTCCGCCGTGACCGCGGCTTGTCTTCTGATCAGCAAGGAGGCGTTCGAGGCGATCGATGGTTTTGATGAGGGGCTTGCAGTTGGATTTGGTGACGTGGATTTATGTCTAAAGGTGGTCGAAAAGGGCTATAGGGTATTGTTTTGTCCATATGCGCGTTTGGTTCACCATGAATCCCTCACGAGAGGGAAAAGTACCGAAGATCCTCATCCGCAGGATAGCGCGTACTTTCTAAGAAAATGGAAGAAATTGTTGGAAGAAGGCGATCCTTATTTTAACCCAAACCTGTCGCTATTTCATATGGCATGGCATATTAAGCATCCAAGGAACGAGGAACTGGAAATTAGGCGAAGGGTATATCAGCCAGAACTGCGGTGATGTTGTCGACGATCGCTGCTCACCGGCGCCGAAGGCGGCTTATCCCTTGGCTCAGTTCGCGTTAGCTGCCCACTAGGCTGGCGCCGTCCATCTTGGGGAAATCCTGTGCGCGGAATGTCTGATCCCCCTGGGATTGCCGAATGCCGCGGACCCGGAGCGATCTTCCCGCGGCATTTCAAATTTGATGCCGGAGAAGGAGGATAAGGGGATGACTTTGAACGAAGAAACGCTCGTCGAAGCGCGCAGGACGCTCCTCGCTACCGCTGAGGGCAGGTTCGCTCTTGATCCGGCCGTTGTGGCGGTGTTCCTGGGCGGGTCACTGGCGGCGCGCAGCGACGACGTTTGGTCGGATATTGACCTGCGTGTCGTGGTGCGGCCGGAGGACCATGCTCGGTTCGTCGCGGCGCGGCGCGAAATCACCAAGTCATGGCCGGGTTTTCTCTTTAACGAATGGGTGCCAGGCGCGCAACACTGCGTATCCCACTTCAGGCCCTTCGGTAAGATCGACATCTTCTACCTCGACCAGGCCCATCTCACGCCGTCGCCATGGTACACGCTTCCCACCCAGATTCTGCATGATCCGTCAGGCGTTGTGGCATCTGTAGTCGAGCGATCGACGGGTCAACGGTTTGATGTGTCTGAAGACGACATCGACTTTTCGATCAGCAAGGGGCTGGCGGCCACGCATGAGACATACCGACGCGCTTTACGCGGGGAGTTGGCATATGCTCAAATGCTGTTGGATGAGTTGCGTCAATACGTCATACAGGCTGATGACTGGCTATTTGGAAGAACGCCGGAAACACTTGTTTTCGCCAAGTTTGAGCAGCGTGGCAGCGAGGAGGCTCTTGTGGCGTTGGCGGCTTCCTATCCGCGTCACGACGCCGAGGCGATCCTCCATTCGCTCAATGGTCTTGCGCGGTTCTACCGGGGTCAAATAGCGCTGCTGCACGAGCGGTTTCGGCCGTCACGTCCGCTGTCCGTGGATCTCGAGGCTCTCGATACGGTGTTGGGCGCCATCTTGCCGCCGTCGCGCTGATCCCGGCGGTACGTCTCCGCTCGATTTTTCGAACCCGCCTCAGGCCGTGATATCCGACACCGCCCGTACCCGCGCCAGCAGGGACTCGCCATCTTCGCCGCCGAAACAGGCGGCGAAGTCGTTGCATTCCGAACAAACCGGGGCCAGGCACAGGGAGAAGCCCTCGGCGCGGCAAATCATCCGGTACAGGAATTTCTTCCACTTCATATCGCCGCGGTTTCGTTCGGCCAGCGCCGCAAAATGGCGCCGCATCAGGCCCGACAGTTCGGTGCGGTCGCGCAGCCCCAGATCCTGCCACAGATGGTGCGGGCAGGCGCAGCGCCGGGCAACCATCGCCGCCAGATCCCGCGCCAGCGCGCTGCCTGGCGTCGCATACATCCACAGAATATCGCGCAATGACTGTTCCTCGTCGCTGACCGCGACGCGGCAATCGGCGACGGGCATCGTGGTCACCGCGGCGCCGGGGAACAGGTCCCCGATCAGCCGCAGCAGCCGGGCACCATCAAGCCCGACACCCTCGCACAGCGCCGCGTCGCTGCCGGCGGCCTCGACCATCGCCAGGGCCAGGATCGCGGCGACGACACGACCGTCGCGTTCGTCGTGCCGCGACCGGTCGAAGGTCGCCATCAGCGCGTGATGGATTTCGTCCGCACCGGCGGCCATGCCGGCTCAGTCCGCGCCGGCGGCCGACAGCACCGGCGCCTGGGCGGCGTGGGTCTGACAATTAGTCGGGCAGACCCGGGCGCAGGCCCCGCAGCCGATGCAGGCGCCGTCATCATTCATCACCATGATCTTCTTCTCGATCTCCTCATCCTCGTCGTCATCCAGCGCGACGAATTCCCCCTCGTCATTCAGGCCCTTGAGGACCATCACCGCGCGACCGCACACCTTGAAACAGCGGCCGCAGCCGATGCATTTCTTGGCGTCGATCGCGACCAGGAACTCAGGCTGCCAGGAACGTCCGTCCCGGGTTGCGTGCGGCATGCTCCCTCTCCCCAGAAAGTCAGACGGTTTCAAGAGTCTTCAAGGCTGCGCGTTTCAGTTCCAATTCGCTGAAGGCCTGGTGCGCCCGGCGGGCGACGTCGGGAATCGACTGCCAATTGATCGGCAGTTCCTCCGACAGATCATGCAGGTCCATCTTGGCCTGCATGGCCTTGGCCGACAGCTTTTTGATTTCCGCCTTCAGTGTCGCCACATCGCTCATTATCGCGGATCTCCCTCAAAAATTGGCGACGTCGGGAAACTTGTTGATCATCTCGATCCCGGCCTTGACGTATTTGTCACCCTCTTCGGCGAGCTTGGCGAGGCTGTCGAACCCGAAGCGATGAACATCGCGCAGCTGCTTGTTGACGGTGATCAGGCGACCGCCGATCAGGACCATGCGGCCGAAGCCCTCGTGGCTCATTTTCAGCATTGGCGAGATCATGACCCCGGTCGCCCGTTCGATCGAGAGCGCCACCGCGTTAAAGAACAGCTCGAGCCGCCACAGCGTTTCGGGGTCGGGATCCCCGATGATCGGCAGGGCGCGGCGCGCGGCCTTGTCGAGAATATAGGGCTCCAGCAGGTCGAGATCCGCTTTGCCATCCCAGTGGCCGTGGGTGTCCTGGGCCCGCCAGACCTTGACGAGTTCCTTGATGAAGGCCGATTCCACGGCCGGTTCGGTCGGTTGAATTTCTGCGACGTCAGCCATATTTTGCCTCAATCCTCGAAGTCGAGTGAACGTTCTTTTCCCTTTGCCAGGGCCTTGCGCAGCCAGGGCGCCGGCGTCCCCTTCAGGACGTCTTCCAGCTTGATCAAAAGGTCCTCGATCGCCTCGGGCTGGCTGACCTTCATCGGATGGATGTTCTGGGCGACGACGCGCGCGGCGCCGGATCCGCCGATCGCGGCGACGTAGAGGATGGCGCAATCCTTGATTGCATCGAGCTTGGGCGCCAGCTTGTCCTCATTGCCGTCCTCCTGGAGGTCGCCGTCGAACGGCACCGCCTCAAGGAACTGATGGCCATCGGGGCCGATCTCATAGATGGCGATATTCTTGGCCCAGCCGAAATGGGCATCGACCCGTTTCAGGTCCTGTGTCGCGAATGCGATTTTCATGGCAACTCCATTTCAGCAACAGGGGTGAGGGTGCGCAGGCGGGGCACCGGCGACGGGCGCCGCGTTACCGGTACGCCAGGTGTCGGGCGTCGGTTCATGGTGTTGTTCGCCATCGGCGATGACCAGATTGGCGATATCGAAGATCAGATCCCGGGTCCCCTGGTAGCCGACCGAGACCAGATGCCCGGCGCCCAGCCGGTCGAACATCGGCAGCCCCATGCGGAAGAACGGGATCCCCAGCCGTTCCGCCGCCTGACGTCCATGGGAATGGGTGATCAGAAGGTCGCAGTCGTGCTGCCGCGCCAGCGCCTCGAGATCCTCGAGGTCGCCGATCAGAACCGTGTCGGTGGCCACGCGTTCCAGGACGGGCGATTGGGTCGTGGTCACGGCGGCGACCACGTGTGCGCCCATTTCGTGGAGCATGCCGGCGATGTCGAACAGCAGGTCGGGTTCCGCGCCGATCGCCAGCCGCCGGCCGCCGATATGGAAATGACCGTCAAGCATCGCGTCGACGAGTTGGCCCCGCTGGCGCCGGTATTTCCGGGGCACCGGCCGGCCGCTGATTTCGCTGAGAAACATCATGAGGTCGTCGTTGGGCGCGAGCCCGCACAGACGATCGAACAGCCGGTAGGGAATGCCGGTCTTTGCCGTCATCGCCTCGGCGGCGCGGCGCATCTGCTCACCAACGGCCAGGGTCCAACTGGCCTCGCCCATCGTCGCGACCTCATCGACGCCGATCCCGCCGATCGTCGTCGGCGTGAACTCGTCGGGGATATGCCCGTCGAGCGACCCGGCCAGGTCGGGAAGGAACGAGGCGGTCAGGCCGAAATCCTCGATGATGGTCCGCAGCGCGTCGAGATCGCCCGGGGTCAGATGGCATCCCGGCAAAACATTGATCCGGTTTGGATCCCGACGCGACAAGGCACCCGGTTCCTCGACCAGGACCTCGACCATGCGGGCGACGGTCTTGCCCCAGCCGTCCTGGAACGCGTCCTTGAAGTCGGGCGTCGAGACATAGACGATCGGAAAGTTCGCCAGAACCGGATATTTCGCACGCGTCAGCCGGATATAGCCTTCAACGTCGTCACCTTTGGTTTCGGTGACCCCGGTCGAGCAGATCCCGATGATCTCCGGCTTGGTTCGGTTGTAGATATTGAGAATGGCCTGTTCGACATTCTCCAGACCGCCCAGCACGGTGGCGACCTCGCTCATCGCGGTGGTCTGGAGCGGAATCGCCTCCTTGAAATGCCGCACGAACAGGACCAGGCCAAACGAGGTGCAGCCCTGGGAGCCATGGAGCAGCGGCATCGCGCCGCGCAATCCCATGAAGGCGAGGGCGCCGCCGATCGGTTGGCTCATCTTGAGCGGGTTGACCGCGCAGGCCTTTTTGCTGAGGGTGACGGTCGCCATGATCCGATCTCACTCCGCGGCCATGACAGGGAGCCGATCCGTGGCGACCGGCGGGTTCGGCGTCGCGGCAAGAATTTCCTCGATCCGCGTTGAACAGGCGCCGCAACCGCTCCCGGCCTGGGTATGCCGGCCGACATCCTCGACCGTGATCAGGGCCGATGCCCGGATCGCGTCTTCGATGGTTCCGACATCGACGGCCTTGCACTGGCAGATTTTGCGGGAACGTCGTGCCGCTTCGGCGCGTTGCGGATCGGCGGCCAGGGCCGCGGCCTCCGCAGCCATCTGGGCCATCGCCCGGGTCTGCCAGTTTTGGGCCGCGTCGTCCCAGGGGGCGGGCCGGCGAACCTGCTCCCACACTGGGTTGAACAGGGTCTTGTCGATCTGTCGCACCAGCTCGACCATGCCGACATAACCCATATAAGCGTGATGGCGCTCCTGATTGATATCGAGCCAGGGCATCGCCGCCTTCAACGCGACGAACTGTGAGCGGCCGCCCGACAGCATGATGTCGGCGCGCGCGTCCTTCAGCATCTTGTACATTTCGCGCGGCGTCATGTCCTCGATCATATGAGCGTCCTGGCCCATCAATTCCTTGATCCGTTCCTTGTCCTCTTTGGTCGATTTCTTGACGCTGGTGCCGACAAGTTCCAATCCGGCCTCCTGCAACGCGGCGACGACGGACCACGACTTGACGCCACCGGTGATCAGCAGGACTTTCTTGCCCTTGAAGCGCGGCTTGAAGGGCTCGATGGCGGCCCAGGCCCGGGCCTCCTCCCGCGCGATCACGGCCTCGGTCCGGGCGATCAGGTCGTCGGGCGCGCCGCGTTCAACCAGCAGCCGGGCCAGTTCGCGCAGGGACTCGCTGGAGTCCCCGATGCCGTAGAACGATCCCTCGAAGAACGGAATGCCATAACGTTCCTCCATCTTGCGGGCGACATTGATCATGGCCTTGGAGCAGACCATCATCGCGGCGCGCGCCCGGTGGGAGGAGGCGACATCGTGGTACCGGCCGTCGCCCGAGATGCAGGCCAGGACCCGGATCCCGAGTTCGTCGAGCAACGGTTTGACCTGCCACAGCTCACCGGACAGGTTGTATTCGCCAATGATATTGATGTCGTAGGGTGTAGTATAGTCTGGCTCTTCGGTGCCGATCACATGCTCCAGAAGGGCTTCACCGGCGAGCTTGTTGCCGAGATTCTTGGGCCCGACGAAACCGGGCGCGTTGACCGGGATCACCGGCTTGCCGAATTTGGCGGCGGCCGCCTTGCACACCGCGTTGATATCGTCCCCGGTCATCGCCGGGACACAGGTTTGATAGACGAAAACGGCAGGGGGATCGTACTTCTCGATGATCTCGCGGATCGCCTTGTAGAGCCGTTTCTCGCCGCCGAAAATAATGTCGGTTTCGTTGATGTCGGTGGTGAAGCCGGTGCGCCAGATTTGCGGGCCTGAGGATTTTGCGCCGCGATTGTCCCATGAATTTCCCTCGCACGCGATCGGGCCATGGACCAGATGGGCGACGTCGGTCAGCGGCTGCAGGGCGATCTTGGCGCCGTCGAAGGCACATCCCCCCGCGGCGCCGCCGGGCTGCAGTTGCTTGGTACAACCCTTCTTGCGCTCGGCCGCCGATTTGTTGGCGTTCTTGCCACAGCCTGGTTCATTGAAAACGGCTTGAATTGTCGCGGATAGCGAATCCATTCGTCTCTCCCCTTACCAAAGCTGAGGGCCACACCCGAAACGGAGCCATCTCCGACGGCCGATCACCGGACGGCCGTCGGCAGGATTGCCGGGCCGACCGGGGCCGGTTGGTCAGCGGATGATGTCGAAGCTGTAGTCGGTCTTCGACGGCACGTTGGTGTTCCGGTCGATTTCATCGAAGATCTTGTCGAGGATCCAGACCAGGACATTGAGCCCGCCCTGATAACCCCACACCGGATAGCGATGGTGATGATGGCGATCAAAAATCGGGAAGCCGATCCGGATCAACGGCGTTCCGGTGTCGCGCTCGAGATACTTGCCATAGGTGTTGCCGATCAGAAAATCGACCGGCTCGGTGAACAGCAGCGAGCGCATATGCCACAGATCCTTGCCGGGATAGACGTGGCAGTTCTTGCCGAACGGCGAGCTGTCGAACAGGGCCTGGACCTTTTCCGCCCAGGCCTTGCTGCCATTGGTGGCGAGGACATGCGTCGGTTCGGCGCCAAGTTCGAGCAGGAAACGCGCCAGGCCGAGGCACAGGTCGGGATCGCCATAGATCGCGAATTTCTTACCATGGATGTGGGCGCTGGAATCGGCGATCGCATCGACCAGGCGGCCCCGTTCGCGGGTCAGATCCTCGGGGATGTCCTTACCGGTGATCCGTGCGATCGCCATCAGGAATTCGTCGGTACCACCCACCCCGACCGGGTGATTGAAGGATACGACCTCCTGGCCGTGAGCCGCGATCATCGGCAAGGTCTTTTCGGTGCAGTATTCCTGCATCGAGATCGTGGCTTTGGCATGGATCGCGTTGGCGGCGTCTTCGAGCGTGGTGCCACCGTCATACATGCGGAATTCGCCGTCTGTCGGGGTGTCCCACATGTCGCTGTTGTCGGCGAGGATGGTGTATTCGGCGCCCATCAGACCCAGCAGCCGCTTGACTTCACGGAGATTGCCGACCGTGTAGCCGTCAAAACCACCGATGAAATTGATCTTCTCGTTGGCGACGCGCTCCAGCTTGGGCGCCGTGCCGGCTTTGCCGTCCCAGAAATGTTCAAGAATGCCCTTCAGGACATTGTCGTAGCCGGTGACGTGGCTGCCGACGAAGGCCGGGGTGTGGGCGTAGGGCACATCGAATTCCATCGGAACCGAGCCCTTTTCCTTCGCGGTCTTGATGAAGGAATTGAGATCGTCGCCGATCACTTCCGCCATACAGGTGGTCGACACCGAAATCATCTTCGGCTTGTACATGGCGTAGGTATTGGCCAGCCCGTCGACCATGTTGTTGAGGCCGCCGAACACCGCCGCGTCCTCGGTCATCGACGATGACACGCAGGAGCTCGGTTCCTTGAAATGCCGCGAGAAATGGCTGCGGTAGTAGGCGACGCACCCCTGTGAGCCGTGAACGAACGGGATGGTGCCCTCGAACCCGACCGCCGCGAACACGGCGCCCAGCGGCTGGCAGGCCTTGGCCGGGTTCACGGTCAGAGCCTCGCGGGCGAAGTTCTTCTCGCGATATTCCGGTGTCTTGGCCCATTCCCGGATCCGCTCGACCTCGGCCGGGTCACGACGGTTTTCGAACATCTTCTGCTTGTTCGCCAGCATCTGCTGGTATTCCGGGCCGCGGAAGAGCTCGAGGTGATCAAGCACGTTTTCCGCATTCTGTGTCATGATGAAAGTCCTTCCAGCGATCGTCGCTCGATCTCGAGCTCTTTGGCCCTCCTCCAGGGGGGGAAGGCCGGGCGAGGAAACTTATTCGGCGGCCATCAGGGACGGCGGCGCGGCCCTTTTCCACGGTGCCCTGGTCATCTTCCAGACCGGCGAGTTGATCGCCATGTCCATGTCGCGGGCGAAGATGGCGAAGCCGTCATAGCCATGATAGGGACCGGAGTAGTCCCAGGAGTGCATTTGCCGGAACGGCACGCCCATCTTCTGGAACACGTATTTCTCTTTGATGCCCGATCCGACCAGGTCGGGTTGGATCTTGTCGACGAACTTTTCGAACTCGTAGCCGGTCACGTCGTCATAGATCAGGGTGCCGTCCTTGACATAATGCTGGGCGGTCCGCTGGTAGTCGTCGTTGTGGCCGAATTCGTAGCCGGTGCCGATAACCTCCATGCCGAGATCTTCGTAGGCACCGATGACGTGGCGCGGACGGAGTCCGCCGACGAACAGCATCACGGTCTTGCCTTCGAGGCGCGGCCGGTATTTGGCGATCACCGCGTCCATCAGCGGTTGATAGCGGGCGATGACGCGTTCGGCGCCCTCCTTGATCTTGTCGTCGAAAAAGCTGGCGATCTTGCGCAGCGATTCTGCAATCTTGGACGGACCGAAGAAATTATATTCGCACCACGGAATCCCATACTTCTCTTCCATGTGACGCGAAATATAGTTCATCGAACGATAGCAATGCAGCACGTTGAGCTTTGCCTTGGGCGTTGCCTCCAGCTCGGCGAGGCTGCCGTCACCCGACCATTGTGCAATGACCCGCAGGCCCATCTCTTCGAGCAGGATCCGCGACGACCAGGCGTCGCCGCCGATATTGTAGTCGCCGATGATCGCAACATCATAGGGGGTGGGCTCGAACCGGGGCGCCGCGTCCGCCGGGATCTTGTCAAAGACCCAGTCGCGGATCGCGTCATTGGCGATGTGGTGGCCCAGCGACTGGGACACGCCGCGAAAGCCTTCGCAGCGCACCGGCACAATGGTCTTGCCGCCATATTCCTTGGATTTGGCCTTGGAGACCGCTTCGATGTCGTCGCCGATCAGGCCGATCGGGCACTCGGACTGTACCGTAATGCCATTATTGAGCGGAAACAGCTCCTGGATTTCGTCCATGATCTTGGCGAGCTTCTTGTCGCCGCCGAAGACGATGTCCTTTTCCTGGAAATCCGAGGTGAACTGCATCGTCACGAAGGTGTCGATCCCGGTCGTGCCGATATAGTAGTTGCGCCGCGCCGCCCAGGAATACTGGCCACACCCGACCGGGCCGTGGCTGATATGGATCATGTCCTTGATCGGACCCCAGACCACGCCCTTCGAACCCGCGTAGGCGCAACCACGGATTGTCATGACGCCGGGAACCGACTTCAGATTGGACTTGACGCCACAATCGGATTTGCCGGCCTCATGAACATTGAGATGCTTGGCGCGACGCTTGGCGGTCTTGTCCGGATAGACGGCCAGAACCTCGTTGATCAGCTCTTTGTTACGTGCCTTGATTTCGGCGATAGTCTCGGTTTTCGTCACACTCATGATGTTATCCTTGCATGAACCGGGTTGCCGTGCCCGTGCCGGGTTCGGAATCCGGCCCCTCTTGCGAGGGGCCGGCGGGGCCGATAATTGGCCTTAGGCGTGCGCCACCTCGGTCGGCAGCTTGCCGATGATGGATTCATCGACCTTCTTCATGATGCCGTGCTCCATCAGCATGTCTTCGAGCTCGTCCATCGTGATCGGCGTCGGGATGACGCCCTTGCCGGCGTTATTGTGGATCTTGCGCGCCAGCGTCCGGTAATGTTCGGCCTGTTCGGACTCGGGAGCGTATTCCAGCACCGTCATGCGGCGCAGTTCGGCGTGCTGGACGATGTTGGCGCGTGGCACGAAATAGATCAGCTTCGTGCCGAGCTTCGCGGCCATCGCCTCGGCGAGCTCCAATTCCTTGTCGGTCTGGCGCTCGTTGCACACCAGGCCGCCCAGGCGGACGCCGCCGGAGTTGGCGTATTTCAGAATGCCTTTGGAGATGTTGTTGGCCGCGTACATGGCCATCATCTCGCCGGACATGACGATGTAGATTTCCTGGGCCTTGTTTTCGCGGATCGGCATTGCAAAGCCGCCGCAGACGACGTCGCCGAGCACGTCATAGGAGACATAGTCGATGTCCTCGTAGGCGCCGTTTTCCTCGAGGAAATTGATCGAGGTGATGACGCCGCGGCCGGCGCAGCCGACGCCGGGCTCCGGGCCGCCCGATTCAACGCAACGGATGTTCCGATAGCCGACCTTCATGACCTCTTCGAGCTCGAGGTCTTCGACGCTGCCCGCGGCGGCGGCGAGACTGAGGATCGTATCCTGCGCCTTGGCATGCAGGATCAGTCGGGTCGAATCCGCCTTCGGATCGCAGCCGACGATCAGGATACGGTGTCCCATTTCCGCCAAGGCTGCCAGCGTGTTCTGGGAGGTGGTGGACTTGCCGATGCCTCCCTTGCCGTAAAACGCGATTTGTCGTAGTGCCGCCATGATGGGCTCCTGTAACCGGATTTCCAATGACTACCGCGCTTCTCGCGCGAGACTGTTCCTCTCTCAGAAACGGGCTCGCGGTTCTTGGGAAGGAGTACAACGCTCGTCATCGCGTCGACGTGCACTCAGCCCTCACTCGCCGTTCCGATCCCCTGTCCAGCAACCGGCGTGCCAAGTTGCGGGATTTTTGCTAGAGCCTTGATTGCTAAGGGAAAGGGGGGATGTTTCGGGGCCGGTCGGGGCGATGTTCCGAACCCTACAGGGGGCGCGCCCGCTGTAGGAAACAATACCGGCGGACCGGGAGCTGTAGGAAATGAAACAGTCCCGATCGCCGTCTTTGTCACGTGGCGCGGGTTGCGGCGCCCTCCGGCGCGGGCCGTCCGCCAATCGGAACAAAATTTGCTAGGACACTGAAACCGAAACGGCGCGGCGCGTCGGCAGCAGCAGGAGCGGAGGGGCGAGATGCAGATCGGTGTTGAAACGTCGAAAGCGGTCGATCAGCGCCGCGTCTTCGTGGTGGATCATGACGAGATCACGCGGGCCGCGTTGCAGTTCATGTTGCAGGACGAGATTGAGACCCATGAACTGGCGACCCCGGAGGAGGCTTATGCGAAGGGCGCCGACTGGCTCAAACCGCACCTCCTGCTGTTGGGGGTCTCGTTCCTGAAGCAACGCGGCCCCGGTCTGATCGGTGAAGTCACCGCGAAATTCCCCGAGGTGCGAATTCTGATCGTTTGCGACAAGACCGAGGAGGCGACGGCGATCGACGGCATGAAGGCCGGTGCGCATGGCGCGCTGGTCAAGCCGCTGACCATCGAGGGGGTTCGCAAGAAGGTCGACACGATCCTCGGCCGCGGCGGCGCGGCCCCGATCGTCACCCTGGGTCGTTTCAAATAGCCGGGCGTCGATGACCCGGACCACGGCCGGGACCACGACCGCGACGACCGATCCCGGCGTGATGACATCACCGCATCATCGATTGACCCGCCAATCCGGACCGGCAAGACACCCCTTTCGAGGAGCAACCACGATGACCCCGCGTTCACCCTTCCGTCGGATCGATGCCACCGAGGCTCGGCGTCTCCTCGAGCGGGACGACGTCCTGGTCCTCGATCTGCGCGATGCCGGGTCCTTCGCCGACGCCCACATCGCCGGCGCCTGGAATGTCTCGATGGCCAACCTGTCGACGGTGGTCGATGACACGCCACGGACCACGCCGATCCTGATCTATTGCTATCACGGTTACGCCAGCCAGGAATACGCCTCGGTGTTCGCTGATTTTGGCTTCTCCCGGGTGTACAGCCTGGACGGTGGCTACGAGGCCTGGCGCAAAGGGCCGCCGCAAGCCGGTGACGCCGTGATAGACGAACCGCTGCGGCGTTGGCTCGCCGCTCAGGGCTTTCACGGCGGCGATGTCAATGGTGCGATCGAAAACGGGACAACGCCGTTGATGCGGGCGAGCCAACGGGGTGAACTCGATATTGTGCGCCGGCTGTTTGCGGTTGGCGCCGTGCTCGACCTGCGGAACCACGATGGCAACAATGCGCTGTGGCTGGCGTGCGTGGGGGATCATCTTGATGTCATCGACGCGTTGATCGGGGCCGGGATCGACGTTGACAATCGCAATGACAATGGCGCAACGCCGCTGATGTATGCCGCCTCGGCGGGCAAGGCGGTGGTCGTCGAACGCCTGCTTCTGGCCGGCGCCGATCGTACCTCCGAGACGTTGGATGGTTTTACCGCCCTGGACATGGCGTCGACCCTCGATTGCCTGGCTCTGCTGCGTCGTATGACTCGCGCCGCATGATCGGCACGGATTTTGCTGACAAAACGCGACGGACACAGAGGACCGCGATGAACATGATGCAAGGCTCTCAGCGACACCGCTCTTCCCGCCCTTTTGCCGTGATCCTCGGCACCAACGAGATTGCCTCGGCGGTCGCGGTTCACCTCCACAAGGGAGGCTACGGCGTTGTTCTGTCGCACGACCCGTCGCCGCCGGTAATCCGGCGAAAGATGGCGTTCCATGACGCGCTGTTCGACGATCCGGTCGTCGTTGCCGGGGTCACCGCGAAACGGGGTGACACTGGTCTCGAGATCCTGGCGATGCTCGCACAACAGCGTGAGGTCATCATCACCAGGCTGGGGATGCTCGACCTGATCGTGCTCGGTAGTCTCGATATTCTGGTCGATGCCCGGATGCAGAAATACCGGACGACGCCGGACCTGCGGCGCCTTGCCCGATTTACCATTGGTCTCGGCCCCGGGTTTTCGGCCGGGGAGAATTGCGACGTCGCGATCGAGACCCGGCCGACCAAGGCGATCCGGATCATTCAGACCGGCACCACCGATGAAGCCGACGGCGTTGCCCCGCCTCTGGCCAATCGTGGCGCCGAGCGCCTGGTTTATGCGACGGTGTCCGGGCGCTGGCACACCGCGATCGAGATCGGTTCCCGGATCTTCAAGGATTTCGTCGTGGGTCATCTGGGCGGTGTCGCCGTTGGCGCGCCGTTTGACGGCACGTTGCGGGGTGTTGTCCGCGATGACACCGAAGTGCCGGCGGGCGTCAAGCTTCTCGAAGTCGATCCCCGGGTCCGGGGTGCGGTTTGGACCGGGATCGATGACCGGGCCCGCGGCATCGCCGAGGCGGTGATGACCGCCATCGCGCGCTACCACACCGAGTTGCAGCGAAGTCTCGCGAGCGCGCGCCCCTGATCGCGCCGATGCGAACGGATTTGCTTGCCGCGCCCGCGGTGATCAATGTCTCACGCTGCGTGAGCACCCGCAGACCCGATGACGGCGGGGGCGCGGTGTTGCACGACCTCAGCCCAGGGCGGGATCGGCTGGCTCTGTGATGGTTTGGCGCAACCAGTGCCGCAGCGCCGCGGGCGTGGCGAGGACATGATGCGCCGCGGTCGCCACGTTGCCGCCGATGTGGATCGTGACACCGTTGAGCCGGTTGACGGTCTCAAAGCCGCTTTCATCGGTGAGGTCGTCGCCGACGAACACCGGGAGGCGGCCCTGGTACGGCGCGATAGCCATCAGACGCTGGATGGCGCTGCCCTTCCCGGCGGTGGCGGGAACGAGTTCGATCACCGCCTTGCCGGCTTGCAAATGGAAACCGGGACCGATCAGGGCCAAGGCTGCGCGCGCCAGGGACGCGGTCTCTGTCTGTCGTTCCGGGATCGCCCGATAATGCAGCGCGATGCTGTATCGTTTGCGTTCGATCATCAGTCCCGGCATCGCCGCCGCGGCGGCGCAGAGCGCGTCGGCGACGCCGTCCAGCGCCTGCGTTGGGGAGGAGATGGTGCCATGACCCGCCGTCGCCGTGCGCCATTCGAGGCCGTGGCTGCCGACGCAATCGAAATCGCCGCCCTTGAACAGTCGGTCGATGTCGCGCAGGTCACGGCCGCTGACCAGGGCCAAGGCTCCGGCCAGCCGCTCGCGCAGGGCAATCAGTGTCCTCATCAGCGCCGGCGATGCCTTGGCGTCGTCCGGATGCGGGACGATGTTGAGCAACGTGCCGTCAATATCGAGAAACAGCGCATAGCGGCCTGGGTCAAGCAGCAGGGCGCGTCCCTCCGGCAAAACCGGCCGGTCATTGCGGGGCATCGTCCCCTCCGGCCGCATCGAGACCATCGACCCGCTCATGCCGGCGAATGTGAGCGGCGTCGAGCAACATCTTGCCGGCCCAGCGATAGACATTGTTGTCACGGACAAGATCACGCATGAGATGCATCCGTTCCCGTTGTTCGTCCGGCGGCATCAGCAGAGCCTGGTGGAACGCCTGGGCCATCCCTTCGTTATCATAGGGGTTGACGATCAACGCTTCGCGCAGTTCGCTGGCTGCGCCGGCGAACATGCTCAGCACCAGGGCTCCCTGTTCGTCGTCGCGGGCGGCAATGAACTCCTTGGCAACCAGATTCATGCCGTCATGCAGACTGCTGACGACGCAGATGTCGGCCGCCCGATAAAGTTCGAACACTTCCGCGGGTTCATGGTGACGGATCGACAGGATGATCGCGGGAACGCCATCATGGGCGTGCCGCTGATTGATGTCGGCGGCCAGGGCGACGGCATCGTCCTGGAGCGTTTGATAGGCGGTCAGCTTGGTTCGGGTGGGTGCCGCCGCCTGGATGAAGGTGAAGCGGCCACACCATTCGGGGTGACGGGTCAGCAGAAGATCGACGGCGTTCATCCGGTCGAGAATGCCCTTGGTATAGTCGAACCGCTCGATTCCGACCCCGAGCCGGACCTCCGGGGGCAATTTGAAGCGTTGATGAACCGCCGTGCGGCATTGGGCGACCGGCCTTTGTTGCTCCATCCCTTTGGGGGGCCAGTCGATCGAGATTGGATAGGGGCGCACCAGGGTTTCGCAGCCACCAAAGGTGATCGATTGGTGTTCGCGGTCGATCCGGCTTTCCAGGAACCGATCGACGCAATCGATGAAATTGTTGCAATGGAATTGGGTATGGAATCCCAGGATCGAGCTGCCCAGCATTCCCTTCAACACCTCCTCGCGCCACGGGCAGATGCTGAAGGTTTCGGCATTCGGCCACGGGATATGCCAGAAAGTGATGATCGTCGCCTCGGGCAACCGTTCCCGGACCAGGCGGGGCAGCAGCGCGAAATGATAGTCCTGGACCAGAACGATCGGACTGGCACTGCGGGCTTCGGCGACGACGACATCGGCAAAGCGGCGGTTGACTTCGCGATAGCAGGTCCAGTCACTTTCGCGGAATGCGGGGCGGACAAAGGCGAGATGACATAGTGGCCATAGCCCCTCATTGGAAAAGCCGTAATAGTAGCCATCCTCCTCGGCCTCCGACAGCCAAACCCGGCGCAAGGTATAGCTCGGTTTGGCCGGCGGGACCTGCAGCCGGTCATCGGCGTCGACGGTTTCCCGGTCGGCCGATCCACTGCCATAGGCGATCCAGGTGCCGCCACAGGCGATCGTAACCGGCTCCAGGGCGGCGACGAGGCCGCTGGCCGGCATTTGCACGGTGATGCCGTTCTCGCCACGATTATGGATATAGGGTTCCCGATTGGAAACCACCAGAACCTCGGCGCCCGGCAGCTCATGTTCCAGGATCATGCGCAACGTATTGGGTGTCCATTGGACCCGACTGTCATCGGCCGGCCGACGCCTGGCCCCGGTGAGCGCACCGAGCAATCCCGCATCCCAGGTGATCGGGCTGATTTGCACCAAACCGGGGGGCGCCCGCTCGGGGAGTATCCTCTTCGCCCCGGCGCTGGCAACGGCACGTGTCATGCCGTGCCATGAGACCGTCCTGGTCAGGGGCCGCAGCACGATC
The DNA here is from genome assembly GCA_031291675.1 of Azospirillaceae bacterium. Taxonomy (GTDB): domain Bacteria; phylum Pseudomonadota; class Alphaproteobacteria; order Azospirillales; family Azospirillaceae; genus JARLIO01. The sequence goes on along the minus strand of JARLIO010000045.1, from coordinate 2,001 downwards.
ACCGCGAGCGCGATCAGGGCCGCTGCCAGGGCCCCGCGCGCCGCCGTGATCTGTTCCAGATGGAACCAGGGTGCCGAAATGGGCGGGAAATAGGATGAAAATACCGTAGCACTCAGGCCGACAACCGCGATCAGAATACCCGCCGAAATGATATTATCTCTGACATTACCAAAGTGTCTCCAGCGTGGCATGTTTTCTTTTGTCGTTGTCTCCACGACGGGTGAGTTTAACGGATATATTCTCATCTTGGGGAGGCCTTTCTCCTGGGGCGGCGGGTATGACGCCGGCGTTATTTATTTCTGCTTCGCGGGCTTTGCGGATGCCATGGCTTTTGGCGTCGTGTGGCAAGACACGAGGTCCGGGAAACCCTGAGGATCCGCTTTCTGAGCGCGTTACATCGCTGATGTCACAATACCCGGCCCCGATGACGATCAAGCAGACTCGGAAAATACTCAGTTTTGCCATCACCGGCAGCCGCCACGGTTGTTAGCCGCAAACGTTGGAATCGCAATATCGGGCCGGAGAATGAAAATAATTCTTGTTCTATATTTATAGTTTCGGCATTTTCATTGGAAATCATCGCAGCAATTCCGGCGCTGATATCGCCCGATGGGCGGCGATGACCGCTTGTTCACGGAACACGCGACGGGCGCGCGCGGCGGATCGGCGGCGGAACAGCCGTCATCGACCGTGTCCGCCGGACTGTAGGTAGTTTCCGAAGCTGCCATCGTGTCGCGAATGCCACTAAATGGTTGATTGGCAGTCACGAACCGGCTGTTTTGCGTCCTGGCAGGCTATCTGCGCACAGCAGCACGGCATCTTTTCCGGAGCGTTCTGCCGTCAAATCCATGTCAAACGAAATATTTCATTCAGAGATTGCGCAGCGTCCTGCCGGTTTCGTGACGAGCCTCCGGCCGCGTTTTGTGCTTATCGGGAGGATCCTTGTGTGACCGATCAATTGAAAATGCGCCTCAGCGAAGGACTGCCCCATCCCTGCGGCGCGACCTGGGACGGCAAAGGTGTCAATTTTGCGATCTTTTCTGCCCACGCGACGAAGGTCGAGGTTTGTCTGTTCGATCCGGCGGGCGCCACCGAATTGGCGCGAGTCACGCTGCCGGAATATACCAATCAGATTTTCCATGGCTGGTTGCCAGACATTGGACCTGGCCAGGTTTATGGCTATCGTGTCCATGGGCCTTACGAACCCGACGCGGGACATCGCTTCAATCCGAACAAGCTCGTACTCGATCCCTATTCGAGAGCCCATATCGGGGAGCTGATCTGGGACCCGGCGATTTTTGGTTATACGCTGGGCGCCGCGGAAGGTGATCTGAGCTTCGACGAACGCGACAGCGCACGGTTCATGCCGAAAAGCGTTGTCGTCGATTCCGGTTTTGATTGGCGCGGACAACCGAACCGGCATCCGGTGCCATGGGACCGGACGATCCTGTACGAGTTGCATGTTCGCGGCTATACGAAAAACCACCCGGCTGTTCCGGAGGCGCTCCGTGGCACCTATGCGGGCCTTGCCGTCAAGGACGTGATTGACGCGGTGAAGTCCCTTGGCGTGACCTCGATCGAGCTTCTGCCGGTCCATAGCTTCATCAACGATGCCTCCCTCCTCGAAAAGGGACTCACGAATTACTGGGGCTATAGTTCGATCGGATTCTTCGCACCGGATCCGCGCTATGCCGCGGATCGTGCGAACAGCCTTCGCGAGTTCAAGGAAATGGTGGCCCAGTTTCACGATGCCGGCCTCGAAGTCATCCTCGATGTCGTCTATAATCATACAGCGGAGGGTAATGAACTGGGGCCAACGCTGTCGTTCAAGGGTATAGACAACCTCTCGTATTATCGTCTGTCTTCCTATCCGGCTAAGGCAGGTGCGGCTACCATTGCGGGAATACGCGGATTTCGGATAGCACCACTGTCCATAGCCCCGGCGACAATCTGATCGTAGGTGATTGTGGCGCATTCAACGGCGCGGCGAATGAGATAGGG
>JARLIO010000044.1 GCA_031291675.1 Azospirillaceae bacterium | reverse complement strand
GGGCTGCTCGACCATGGGCTCAAGATCCGTCCGCTGGTGTTGCCCGACCTTTGGCTTGACCACGACACGCCGGCCAAGCAATACGATGCCGCAGGATTGACCGCCCGGCACATCACGGCCACCGCTTTGGCGGCCCTGGGCCACGATGCCGCCAGCGCGCGGGCCTGACCCTGGATCACGAGCACGCGCAACCCGGTCGGGGACGCGGCCGCGCTGATCAGATGCTGGTCGATCGCGGCTTGGCCGAGAGCTTGGCCAAAGCCCAGGCCCTGATTCTGGCGGGGCGGGTGATGTCCGGTGATCGTCGGGTCGACAAGGCGGGCCAGACGATGGCCTCGGACGCTCCGTTGATGGTCAAAGGACATGACCATCCCTGGGTGTCCCGCGGCGGCGTCAAGCTCGCGGCGGGTCTGGCGCAGTTTGCCGTCGATCCTGCGGGACGGGTGGCCCTGGATGTTGGCGCGTCAACCGGGGGATTTACCGATGTGCTGCTGCATCACGGCGCGGCGCGGGTCTACGCGGTCGATGTCGGGCATGGCCAACTGGCCTGGACGCTGCGGCAGGATCCGCGGGTGACGGTGCTGGAGCGCACCAACGCCCGCCTGCTGACACGAAACGAGATCCCCGATCCGATCGATCTGGTGGTCTGCGACGCCAGCTTCATCGGCCTGGACGTGGTCCTGCCCGCCCCCCTGGCCCTGACGCGGCCCGGCGCGCACCTGATCGCCCTGATCAAACCGCAATTCGAGGTTGGCAAGGACCGGGTCGGCAAAGGTGGCGTCGTCCGCGATCCGCTGTTGCACCAGGAAGTGTGCGACCGCGTCGCGGCCTGGTTGGGGACGCTACCGGGCTGGCAGGTGCTCGGCGTCACGGAAAGCCCGATCACCGGGCCCGAGGGCAACAAGGAATTCCTGATTGCGGCGGTGCGGGGTTAGGGCCGTGCCCGTTTCGGCGGACGAGAGCTATTTCCGGTCACGTTGGATCGGAAATAGCTCTGGATCTTTATTTTGTCGCATTTTCTACGCCCAAGCGGAACCCCCTTGGCCGGAAAATGCTCTCGGTCAAACGGTCCTAAACGTCGAACCGCGCCTTGAGAGCACGCAGTGCCGTCAGAAATACGCCCTTGCCGACGGTTTCTGCCAATTCCGCGTCCCGGCCCGACGGGCCGTCAAAATGGGCGCCCCATTCGGCAAAACACTGGTTGCTGTCGGTCACGGGTCTCAACTGCAGGGTTGAAACGTAATTGGTCACGCCCATCGGGCTTTCGACGATCGCATAGGTCACCGACAGATCCTGGTCCGACAATCCCAGCAACTGCTCGCGGATTTTCGCACCATCCTTCAGAACGAAGTTGCGGATACAGCCGATCTTGTCAGCGGGAAGGCTGTCTTCGATGTGACTCGCGGCAACGAACGGCGTCCAGCGGGGCAATCCGTTGAAATCGCGAATCAGTGACCAGACCTCTGGCGCAGGTGCGTTGATGATCGCGGATTCCCAAACGCTGATCATGTGACAATCTCCTGAGAGGCGGCCTTGAAGAGCAGGGCATGCTCTCCACCCTCGGCCACCGTTGCGCGTCGTCCGGGTCCAATCGCAGCGCGGAGCCTGGACCGGAACCACGACAATATCAACATACCCGGGTGATGGGAAAATCATCGGTGTGGCATTGACCTCATGTGATAATATTGCCACATCTGGCTCTGCGTGTCCGTCTGTCGTCAATTCAATGACAAGGTGAAGGCTCGTGACCCAACACACATTAACGGTGAATGGTCAGCGTGCGGTGGTCGATACCGGCGATCCGGCGAAGCCATTGCTCTATGTCCTGCGTGGAGACCTGGGACTGACAGCCGTCAAGTTCGGCTGCGGCTTGGGACAGTGCGGCGCCTGCACCGTGCTGATCGATGGTGACGCGGTTCGATCGTGCCAATTGTCGGTTGCCGATGCCGTTGGCAAGACGATCGTCACGCTCGAGGGGCTGGCTCCGGGCGGGCAACCGCATCCGTTGCAGGCCGCCTTCATCGCCGAGGCCGCGGCCCAATGCGGCTACTGTACCAATGGCATGGTGCTGACCGCGAAGGCGCTGCTCGATCGCAATGCCCATCCGACCCGGACGGAGATCACCGACGGGCTCGCCAACAATCTTTGTCGCTGTGGCACCCATACGCGGATTGTCCGCGCGGTGCTGCGCGCTGCCGAGCGGGGTTAAGCCATGAGCCTTTTCCCTCTGTCGCGTCGCGGACTGCTCAAGGCCGGCGGCGCCATCGTTGTCAGTTTCGCCGTGCCATGGCATCCGGCCGCGGCGCAGGCGGCAGCGGCGACACCGGCTCACACGCTGGACCCGAAGCAGGTCGACGGCTTCCTGGCCTTTCACGGCGATGGCTCGGTCAGCGTCTTCAGCGGCAAGGTTGATCTTGGCACCGGACTGCGCATCGCCATGCGCCAGATGGCCGCCGAGGAGCTGGGGATCGGCGTCGAGCGGATCACCCTGATCGAGGGTGATACGGCCTTGACCCCCGATCAGGGCCCGACATCGGGCAGTACCGGCGTTGCCCGCGGCGGGATTCAGATCCGGCAGGCGGCGGCGACGGCGCGTCAGGCCCTGATCGGCCTGGGCCGCGACCGGTTGCAGCGGCCGGCCGCCGAACTCGATCTCGTCGATGGCGCGGTGCGGCCTGTCGCCGGGGGTGCCGGGGTCACCGTTGCCAGCCTGATCGGCGACCGGTGGCTGGATTTGGCGATCGATCCCCAGGCCCCGCTGCGCGATCCCGATGGTTACAAGGTTGTTGGCCAGTCGCTGCCCCGGCCCGATCTTCCGGAGAAGGTCATGGGGCATCATGTCTATGTCCATGATTTCAAATTGCCGGGCATGGTGCATGGCCGGGTGATCCGGCCCCCGGCCATTGGCGCGCATCTGGACTCCGTCGACGACGCCTCGATCGCCGGACTGGATGGCGTGCAGATCGTTCGGATCAAGGATTTCCTGGGCGTGGTCGCCGCGGACGAATGGACCGCGGTGAGTGCCGCGGCTCGGCTGAAGGCGGTCTGGTCGGGCGGCCAGCAATTGCCTCAACAAGGCGATCTCTATGATGCGGTTCGCCATGGCGCCGTCGAGCGCGATGCGACGATTGTCAGCCGGGGTGATCGGGCGGTTCTGCGCGGCGCCGCCGCGGTTCACCGCGCGACCTATCAGTGGCCGATTCAAAGCCACGCGTCGCTCGGCCCGTCCTGCGCGGTCGCGGATATCAAACCGGATCAGGCGACGGTCTGGACCGCCTCCCAGGCAACCCATCGGTTTCACCTGGCCTTCGCGAAATTCCTCGATCTGCCGTCCGATCGGGTCCGACTGATCTATCTCGACGGTTCGGGCTGTTACGGTATGAACGGTCATGAGGACGCCGCGGCGGATGCCGCCCTGATGTCGCGCGCGGTGGGGCGGCCCGTGCGGGTACAATGGATGCGGGCCGATGAACATGGCTGGGATCCCAAAGGACCGCCCCAGCTTCTTGATGTTGCCGCGGCGCTCGATGACGATGGTCGGATCACGGCCTGGCGCTGTGACGCCTGGCTCCCGATCGCGACCGCGGGCTTGCCGAACATCCCGCTGCTGGCGCCACAGGCCGCCGGGATCGCCCAGGTCCCGGGGATCTCGGCCGGGCTGCTCGACCAGAACGCGGATCCGGCCTATGCCGTGCCGAACCTCGAGGTCACGATCCATTGGCTGAAGGACACGCCGCTGCGACCCTCGAATATCAGGGCGCCTGGCAAGATCGCCAACAGCTTTGCGGTTGAGGCCTTCACGGACGAACTGGCCGCCGCCGCCGGGATCGATCCGCTGGAATTCCGGCGTCGCGGCTTGTCCGATCCCCGCGGATTGGCGGTGCTGGACCGGGTCGCCGCAAGTTTCGGCTGGGATCCGCGTCCGACGCCGGCGCCCGCGCGCAACGGTCCCGCGGAAGGGCGGGGGATTGCCTATGTTCATTACAAGCAGGCCGAGAACTACGTGGCGATGGCCATGGCGGTCACGGTCGACCCGCAATCGGGCGAAATCCGGGTCACCCGCGTCGCCTGCGCCCATGATTGTGGTCTGGTGATCAACCCCGACGCGCTCAAGAACCAGATCGAGGGCAGCATCGTCCAGACCCTGAGCCGCAGCCTGCATGAGGAAGTCACGTTCGACCGGGCCCATGTCACCAGCCTCGATTGGGCGAGCTACCCGATCTTGACCTTCCCGGAACTGCCGGAGATCACGGTCGATCTGATCGAACGTCGACGCGAGCCACCGTTCGGTGGCGGCGAGGCCGCGGCGGCGCCGGTTGCCGCAGCGTTGGCCAATGCCGTGTTTGATGCTGTCGGCGTCCGGCTGCGGACCGTGCCCTTCACCCCGGATCGGGTCAAGGCCGCCCTGAAAGAGCGCGGGGCCTGAACCGGGAATGACGGCGAGACGCCGGGGCGCCGCCGCTTAGAGCATTTTCCGACCAAGTGGGTTCCGCTTGGGCGTAGAAAATGCGACAAAACAAAGACCTGGAGCTGTTTCCGATCCAACGTGATCGGAAACGGCTCTAGCGCGTCGCCTCGGCGCAGCGGTTTTCCAGCGTGCCGATGCCATCGATCTCGATGCGGACGACGTCACCGCCGCGGAGATAGCGCGGCGGGTTGAAGCCGATGCCGACCCCCGCCGGCGTTCCGGTCGCGATAATGTCGCCGGCGGTCAGGGTCAAACCCGCCGAAAGCGTCGCGATCAGCGTCGGGATATCGAAGATCAAGGCGCTGGTGTTGGCGCTTTGGCGCAGCTCGTCATTGACGAAACAGCGGATCGCCGTGTCGGCGACGTCAATTTCGTCCCTGGTGACCGCCCAGGGTCCCATCGGGCAAAAGCTGTCCTGCGACTTGCCGATCAGCCATTGGCCATGCCGCTGCTGCAGATCGCGCGCCGTGACGTCATTGATGATGGTGTAGCCCCAGACATGGTCGAGCGCGTCGGTGGCCGTGATGCCGCGGCCGGCCCGACCGATGATGACGGCCAGTTCCGCCTCGTAATCGATGGCTGTCGAAACGTGCGGATCGATCACCACGGGGGCCCCTGTCGCGATGACCGCGTCCGGGACCTTCGAAAAGATGATGGGATCGACGGGGATATCGACCGCCCCCGGGTCGAACCCGCTCCGGGAAAACTCGCGCGCATGGTCGCGGTAGTTCTTGCCGACGCAGAAAATGTTGCGTCGCGGCCGTGGTATCGGCGCTTCAAGCGTCACCTGATCGAGGGCAATAGGCGCCAGCGTCGCGGGCAGCGTCGGCCTTTCGATGATCGCAAGGATGCCCTCGCGTGCTTCGGCGCTGGTCAAATCGAAGGGGACCACCAGACCATTTTCCAAATCGACGATGCCGACCCGGCGTTCGCTGCCGATCGAAAATGTTGCAATCCGCATTGAAATCCACCCGTTTCATCGGGTCCCGTTTTCGGCCCCGTGTGCGACGCTAGTCGGTCGCCCGGTGCCGTTCAAGGCCAAAGCGCTACGCAATCCACGGGCCCGTCACGGGGCGGGTGGCGTGAGCCACACTTTGACGATGTTGGCGTAGTCCCGGAACCGCAGTTCGGATGGCTTTACGGCCAGGGCATCGCACAGTGCCGGAAGCGCTCCCTGGAAGTCCTGATATCGTCTGACGATCACCGCGCCGCCCGGGAGAGGTTGTGCGGCGCCGTCGCTCATCCAGTCCCGTATTCTTGAAATCAGGATTTCCGGCGTATTGTCATGAGAAAAGACATCTTACCCTGAAATATCGGAGATGAATTCTTGATATCGTTGGCTTTCAGTATCGACGATCATGCATTCCTTGGCGTGCTGCGCGCCGTTTCCAAAGTGCCGCGCTCCCAGAAATATGCCGAGTTCAAAGGGCATATTAAACCGTGGAAGTCGATGATCGGGGTCGAGCTCGGTTCGCGATATGTCATGAATACCAAACTTGCAGTCTTCGATAATCCTGAATATCTTTTCGATCCGAACAGTACCAGAGTCTGATTTTTCTAATGCACAGCGTGGTATGAAGCCGCAATCGAGCACAGCGAAAACGGCGGCATCAAGTAATGGCTTGTAAGGTGGATCGAAGGGGCAGTTGATAAAAACGCTTCTTTCATAGTCCAAGCTACGCTTCGATGCCACGGCTGCGCTTTTCTTTGACGATCCGAACCACTTTTTGCAATTTTTTTAGTGTGAATCGCGTTGGCTTGTAGGGAAGTGTTCCGATCTCCACGGCGCGCGATGCGTCAAGATCGCCGTTACGAATCGCGCGACGCTGCAAAGCGTTTTTTGACGACATGTGACGCTCCCTTAAGCCCTTGACATATTACGACATTGACAGTCGTGGATCAATCAAGGCCCATCACCGAATCAAAATTGTGATTCCTGTCTTCGTTGGATTTCATTTTAGGGCGCCATTTGGGTGTTGCGCCACCGGAGCGCCCGCCTCCGGTCAGGCGCCGCTGGTGCCGCGGGCCTGACCGGTTCACAAGCCGAGGCTCAGTCGACGCCGTGGACCAGACCGGTCGGCGGCGTCTGCAGGGTCTGGGTGCCGAGCGACAGCCATTGCGCCACCGATTCCAGGGCGACACCGGCCATTCCTGTCGCCAGTTCGCGGATGCTGCGGGCACCGCTGTCGCCCGACAAAAGCCCCTTGATTTGTTCAAACGGGGATTTTTGTTCCGGGAACTCTTCGAGCGAGATCGGCGATCCCGCCGGCAATCCGGCAACTTCGCGGACCTGCGCCAGTGCTGTTTCCATGCCGCCCAGCGCGTCGACCAGCCCCAGCGTCTTGGCCTGGCTACCGGTCCAGACCCGGCCCTTGGCGATGTCCTCGACCTTGTCGGCCGGCAGTTTGCGGGCCTGGGCGACATTGCGTTTGAAGGCGCCATAGATGTCGTCGAGGGCGGCCTCCAGGCGCTGGTGGCCGGCGTCGGTGTAGCCGGCCTTGTCGGACCAGAAATCGGCGTTGGCCCCCTGGTCGATCCGGCCCCAGTTGATCCCGAGCCACTGCCACAGGCCGCTGGTGACGATCTTGCCGGCAAACACCCCGATCGATCCGGTCAGACTGCCGGGCTGCGCGACGATCCGGTCGGCATTCATGGCGATCCAGTAGCCGCCCGAACCGGCCATGTCGCCCATGCTGACGACCACCGGCTTGCCGGCGTCGCGGGCATGTTGCACCGCGTGGCGGATCGTTTCCGAGGCGACGGCGGAGCCCCCGCCGGAATTGATCCGGAACAGGATCGCTTTGACATCGTCGTCATCGGCCGCGTCGTTGAAGGCCTTGGCGACGGTGTCGGCGCCCATGATGTTGCCGCCGATCCCGGAATCGTGGCTTTCGCCCCGGGCAATGGTGCCGACACCGAAGATCAGCGCGACCGTCGGACCCTGGCCCATCGGGTCATCGGCGGCATCGGCATAGGTCAACAGGTTCATGTCGTCGGCGTCGGAACCGGCCTGGTCGATGGCGAGGCTCTGCAACTCATCGTCATAACCGATATGGTCGATCAGCTTGAGGTCCTTGGCTTCGTCGGCGGTGAACGGGCCGCGATCGACGATGCCGCGCAGCGTCGCGACATCGATGTGCCGACCCTCGGCGATCCCGGCCAGCAATTGATCATTCAGGTCATGCGTCAGCGATTCGACCATCTCGCGATTGGCCGGGGTAAAATCGCTTTCAGTCAGGGAATCCATCGCCGATTTATATTGTTCCCGGTGGTCGAGCTGCGGGTCCAACCCCAGCTTGTCCAGGGCGCGGCGGGCGAACGGCACCTCGGCGGCGGTTCCGGTCAGGCCCAACATCCCCACCGGTTGCAGCCAGATCTGCTCAAAGGCCGAGGCCAGGTAATAGCTGCGGTTCGCCGGTGATAATTCGCCAAAGCTGTCGGCGAATGCGTAGGTTCGCTTGCCGGCGGCCCGGAAGCGCAGCACAGCGTCGCGCAGCTCCTGGGCCTTGGCCATATTGATGTCTTGCGCCCCCAGCCGGACCTTCAAGGCCTTGACGCGCGGATCGCGGGAGGCCTGATCGATCGCCTCGACGATGTCGTGGAGGCTGGCGACCTGTTCGCCCAGCAGGCCGGAAAATGGGGTGTCGGGGGTGTTCTCGCGCAGCGGCTTGTTGAGAGCGAGGGTCAGGACGGCATTTCGCGGGACAGCGGTCGGGCGATCGCGGAAATGCTGCCAGGCCGCGAGGCCGCTGACGATCGTGACGACGACCAGCAGGCCGATCACGGCGAACAGACGAACCAGGAAACGGAGCATGCACTCTCCTTGGCCCCGTCAGGGGGCGGAGGTTGGTGCGGCGGCATCGCGGATCCCGACGATGGCGATGGGGCCGCTGATCTGGCGGCGATCCTATCGCAACCGCGTGGAATTCTCACCCCCGCCGCGCCACACCGCGAAGAATTCACGGGGATCCGGCCCGCCCGGCGCCCCGCGGCCCGGTCGTCAGGCGTCGTTATCGACGGATCGGCTGATATCGCGGCGCTGTTCGAGTTCGGCCAGCCGGCCTTCGAGCGCCGTGCGGATCGACGCATAGGCGCCGGCGCCCAGGGTCAATCGCCGTGGCGCCGGGTTCTCGGCGGCTACCGCGATCATCGCGGCGGCCATCCTGTCCGCGTCACCCTTCACCGCAAACGAGCCGTTGGCCCAGGCGCGGCGAAGATCACCGACCGGGGTGTCCTGATAGAGATCGCTCGGCTCGGTGCTGACCAGGCCGGTGGCGAAGCTGGTGCGCGCCGGCCCGGGTTCGACCAGCGTGAAGGTAATGCCAAACGGTGCGACCTCCTGGCGGATCGTTTCGACGAAGCCTTCGATGCCCCATTTGGTCGCGTGATACAGGCTGAAGCCGGGATAGGCGATCTGGCCGCCTTCCGATGAGATTTGCAGCACCCGGCCACCGCCCTGGCGCCGCAGATGTGGCACGACGGCGCGGATCAGCTGGATCGAGCCGATCAGGTTGGTATCGATCTGATGGCGGATCTGGTCGTCGGTCAGTTCTTCCGCGGCGCCGAACAGGCCATAGCCGGCGTTGCTGACGACGGTGTCGATACGGCCCAGCGCGGCGAAGGCGTCGTCAACGCTGTGGCGCAGGGCCGGCGTGTCGGTCATGTCGAAGGCCGCGCGCCACACCCGGTCCGGATATCGGGCGTGGAGGTCATCGAGCGCCGCGGTCCGGCGCAAGGTCGCCGCGACGCGGTCGCCGCGCGCCAGCAGCTTTTCGGTCAAGAGCCGCCCGAAACCGGATGAGGTGCCGGTGATGAGCCAGGTGCTGGTCATGTGCTGAGTTCCTTCCGTGACGCCGCGCGGATCGCGGCCGATCTCCGGACATCATCAGCCCCCCTGATTCGTGATACTATCCCCGCAATTCCATACGAGGTGATGAAGGAATGCCATGAATGCTCTCCCCAGCCTCAATGATCTGAGCGCGTTGGCCGCGATCGTGGCGCATCGCAGTTTTCGCAAGGCCGCGGATGAACGCGGCGTGTCGCCATCGACGCTCAGCCATCTGGTCCGGTCGCTGGAGCGAGACCTGGGCGTTCGCCTGTTCAACCGGACCACGCGCAGCGTGGCGCCGACTGAGGCGGGCGAACGGCTGGTGACCCGGCTGTTGCCGGTGTTGCGTGAACTCGATGCCGCGCTGGCCGAAGTGGGTGATTTTCGCAGCCAGCCCAGCGGGCGCCTGCGGATCAATGCCAGCGAGATTGCAGTGCGCCTGTTGCTGCGCACGGTGGTTCCGGTCTTTCTGGCGCGGCACCCCTCGGTGTCGCTTGATCTCGTCACCGAGGGCCGACTGGTTGATATCGTGGCGGAAGGGTTCGATGCCGGCATCCGACTGGGGGAATCGGTACCGCAGGATATGATCGCGGTGCGTTTCGGCGGTGCGGCGCGCTTCGTCGCCGTCGCGGCACCGGCCTATCTGGCACGACATGCGGCGCCCGGCACGCCGGATGATCTCAAAGACCATGTCTGCATTCGCTTCCGCCTGCCGAGTGGCAAGCCTTACCGATGGGAGTTCGCCAAACATGGCCAGGAAATGGCCGTCGACGTGCCCGGCATGTTGACGCTTGACCATGTCGAACTGATGGCCGAGGCGGCGGTCGCCGGCATGGGTATCGCCTATGTCCCGGAACGATCGGCCTGGCCCTATGTCGCCTGCGGTGCGCTGGTCACGGTGCTCGACGACTGGTGTCCGGCGATTCCGGGCCTGTTTTTGTACTATCCCGGCCATCGTCATGTGCCGCCGGCGCTGCGCGCCTTCATCGACGTGTTGCGGGAAACCAACGGTGCCGGGGGGCCCGGAGGTTAGCCCCGGCGTTCAGGCGACATGGGACAGGCCGCCGAACCGGCGGTCGCGCTGACGAAACGCCGCGATGGCGGTCTGAAGGTCATCGACATCGAAATCCGGCCACATCTTGTCGGTGAACCACAACTCGGCATAGGCGCTTTCCCACAGCAGAAAATCCGAAAGCCGCTTTTCGCCGCCGGAACGGATCATCAGATCGACCTCCGGGGCGCTGTCGTCTTCCGCCGGGGTTTGGGATACCAGTTTGCTGAAGAGTTCGGCCGACGGCGGCGGTGCGGTGCCGAGGCGGGCCGCAGCGCGCAGAATTGCTTCGCGCGACGAATAATCGAGGGCGATTCGAAGGTGCAGGCGCTGCCCCGCCGCGGTCGCGCTTTCGATGCGATCGATCTCCTGGCCCAGGCGATCGGGCAGCCGGTCGCGTCGGCCGATCACGGTCAGGCGCGTTCCCTGCTCGATCAGGCGGGGGCCCTCGTTGCGCAGATAGCGTTTCAGCAGCGCCATCAGGGCGCCGACCTCGTCGGGCGGGCGACGCCAGTTGTCAGAGGAGAAGGCGAACAGGGTCAACTTTGTCACGCCGAGGCCCGGTGCCGCCTCGGCAACCCGGCGTGTCGCCTCGACCCCGGCGCGATGGCCGAGGCTGCGGGGCAGGCCCCGGCGTGTTGCCCACCGGCCATTGCCGTCCATGATGATCGCGACGTGAAGATTGGCTCTGCGTTCACAAGAGCTTTGCATAAGAAAGTCTCCGGGCAAAAAAAGTCGGCGGTCAACGGGAGGCCAGGCTGAAGGGGGATGTCTCGCACGGATCGGATTCCGTTGCGGTCGCGGCGTCGCGGACGATTTGTTCAAGAACGCTGAGATATTGAAGATATTGCCGGCGTCCCTGCGCCGTGATGCGACAGGTCGTTTGTGGCCGGTTCTGTTCGAATGATTTCAGAATGTCAATCAGCCGCGCCTCGTGAAGAACCTGCAGATGTCGACTGAGATTGCCATCGGTCAGTCCACATAACTGTTTGACATCGCTGAAGAGCAGACCCTTGGGGTGACTGATCAGCGACGACAGGACGCTCAGCCTGGCCTTTTCATGAATGACGCGGTCAAGCCCGTCATAGGCGAAACGGCCGGCCTTGTTCTTGAGGCTGTCAGGATTCTTCATCAACCTCTCCTGGAAAGCGCAGCGCCGCCGCGGCGAGTCCCTGGCCGAGACCGAACGGCAACCCCATCGCCAGCGGCGAAAAAGCGTTGGCGCCATGGGCAAAGGCGATACAGGCCAGCCCCGTGCTCAGATACCAAAGCCCGCCGGCGCGCATCAGACGCGGCACCGACCGGCTCGACGCAAACATCCCGAGACTGAGCAGAATCTGCCAGAGCCCAGGCAGCAACCACAGTGCTGTCGGCGCGCTGTGGACCAGGACCGCGGTAACCAGGATCGCGGCACCGATCGCGGGCAGCATCTGCTCCACTGCCAGATAAATCATCTCATCGGCCAGCCCGCAATGCACCCGGCGCGAGCGCGTGACGACCTCGATACCGATCAGGATGATCGACAAGGCTGCCGTGGACACCCACAGCATCAGATAGCCGCGGATGTCCACGCCGGGGTCGGGCAGGTAGTGCTGCTGTGCGACCGCGGCAATCGTCGCCAGCACACCGGTCGCGGCCAGGGTCGTCGGGCCATAGCCGCGAAACTCGCAGTTCTGCGCCATTTGGGCTCGCAGGACGGCGATATCACTCAAGGCTTTGCCGAGGTCGTTCATGAGATTTTCCCGGAACTTTACCAGACAAAGTATACGTCGGTATCAGGCGACGCAAGCTGGTTCTCAATTGCCGATACCGGGGCAACGGCGCGAATGACGAGCCATGCACCACTGTCCGTGATGCTGTGCCATTCGCCGGAATTGGCCACCGCTGATCCATGTCGGTGTCGGGATGCGCGATGCCCCTCGACCGCAGCGTACCGGCCTCGCCACCCAAACGGTCAGGGCCGTGGATTCGTGATCGGCGTCTGAGCGCGGGAAATGGCCCTTGCGCGCCGTGGCGGCGGTCATTATCAGCGTGGGGCCGGGACGATCTGAACGCAATCGCGCCGCCCAGCCACCGGCATGATCATGATGCCGGATCCGACCCTCTCGAATGGCGGCGGCGGGTCCGCCGGGCAGACGACGACATCAATCTGGTAGACGGGGGTGCCGGGTGGTAGCGGCTGGGCACAGATGCGCTCCGCACTGTAATAGAACGGGATGGGCTCTTGTGCGCAACTGACGATGCCGAAGCGATCGAGGTCAAGAAGAACCCCGGCGATGACGGGTATATGCCTCGCGGACAGGTTCGGATCGATCCCGTTTGCACCGGTGGTGCTGAGATTGATAGCACTCGCACCGGTAGTTCTGAGATTGATAACACTCGCACCGATGGTGCTCGGGGCGCCCTGGCCTCCGGCGCTGCTCAACGCGATTTGACTTCCAGGCGGGACCTCCGCGGCGATGGCGCGGGCGGCACGATCAATCCCGTCCGCGCCGCGGTAAGGCAGGTAGAGCGGGGTGGTCAGGGGGAACAAGAACACCAGAGCGGCGGCGGTCGACGCGCCGAGCCGCCCCTGGTTGCGTTGTAGCGCCAGGAGCGCAAACAGAACACCCAGCGCGATGGGCAACAGCGCCGTGGCCAGGAAGAATCGCGCACTGAACGGGGGCAGGCGCCACGGGGTTTGGGTAAAGGCCAGGAGCGCGGTCGCGGCCACCAGTGACAGCAGCAGAAAGGTGCCGCGACATACAGCCCGGTGACGATGCGTCGCGGCGCAAATCGCCAGCCCGAGTGGAATCGCCGCCCATAATCCGGGACGGACATCCCACCATTGGTGGCACAGAAACCGCACCAATGTCAGCAGCGGGGGCGACGGCGCGGAGACACGCCGGTCCACCGCGGTCGCCAGAGCCAGGGCGATATTGCCGGGGGGATGGAGCACGGCGTCGAGGAGCAGGGGCAAGGCGAACAGCGTGATAATCCCGATCACGGCGAGCCAGGTCGGCCCGGAAAAATCCTGGCCGGTCACCGCGCGCCGGGCGCGCCGGGCGAGCAGCGCGGTGATCAGCCAGACCGGGCCGACGATTGGCGGCAGCATGATGTAGCCATGGACCAGGGCCCCGGCTGTCCCTGTGGCGGCGATGAGACCGAAGGTCGAGCCGCGCAGCGCCAGCAGCGCCGCCGTCAGAAAGGTCAGAAACGGCAGGATCAGCACATCGGGCATCCAGATGTTGCTGAGGACCCCCCGGGCGAAGGCAACCCGCGGCACAAAGTCATCGCCGGGTGCGCCAATTGTACCAAACTGCATCAGGATCACCGCCAGCGCGCCCAGGGCCGCGATCGTGGCGGTTCGATCATCGGCGCCTTCCTGGCGCGCGAGACCGTGAAGCAGAGCGGCGAACAGACCGGCGAACAGCGCGCTGCAGGCGAACACGCCGACAAGATGGGCACCGAAGACGGTCGCGGTCAGGTCGCCGATCAGCCATTGGGCCAGGATCCGGAAATAGAGGAAAAAAGGCCCTGGATGATTGAAGCCGGCGACGCTCGGATGGCCCGTCAGCAGCAAGCCATGGGCTGCGCGCTGGGTCGCCAGGATGTCGGCGGCGTAATCGCTGCCTGGAATGAACGGATGGGTCAGCGTCGGGGCATTGCTGATCAGCAGCAGCGCGAACAGGGCAATCGCAGTCAGCGAGGCGATTCCCGTGGCGCTGGTTACCCACGCGCGTGCAGGGTCGTAATGTTTCAACTCTTTGCCATGCACCGCGACTTGAGACGCATCCATCGGTGTTCGTTCTCCATGACAGGCCGGGGGGGCGGATCCTGTCGCCATCGGCCCGAGCGGCGCCAGGGGATCTCCGGTCACCGGGTCCCCCGCATGATCCCAAAATCCGGATCGCCGTCAACGGGCAACCGGTGGCCTCGTGAAACCGGGAGGTGATCCCCATATCCGTGACGAATGAGTGTCCCGTCGTACCGCGCGCGGGCCGCGCCCTGAGGACCCCGATGCTCGAAACCATCAAGGATGCCCTGCCGCAGCTGGTCGCGTTACGGCGGGAGTTGCACAACCACCCGGAATTGTCGTGTGCCGAGGCGCGAACCGCGACCGTTGTCGCCGAATCGCTGCGCGCGCTGGGTGCCGAGGTGCACACCGGGATCGGCGGCCACGGCATCGTTGCCAGCCTTCACGGTTCGGGCCCCGGGCCGGCGGTGGCGTTGCGAGCGGACATGGACGCCCTGGCCATCGTCGAACAGACGGGATTGCCTTATGCCTCGGGCAATCCCGGCACAATGCATGCCTGCGGTCACGATGGCCATATGGTCATGGCGATTGGCGGGGCGATGCATCTGGCCCGGACCCGGCAGTTTCGCGGAACCGTGCATGTGATCTTCCAACCGGCCGAGGAGCGTTTTGGCGGCGCGTTGCGCATGATCGAGGACGGCCTGTTCGACCGGTTTCCGGTCGAGCGCGTTTTCGGTTTGCACAACTGGCCGGGGTTGGAGGCCGGGGCCTTCGTCGTCCATGACGGGCCGGTCATGGCCGGAACCGGTGAATTCGGCGTCGTGTTCACGGCGGCGGGCGGTCATGCCGCGATGCCGCACACCACCGGCGATCCGGTTCTGGCCGGCAGCCTGTTCGTGGCCGGCGTCCAGCAGATCGTTGCCCGCGCCGTCGATCCGCTCCAGGCCGCGGTCGTGACCATCGGATCGTTTCAGGCCGGTCATGCCCAGAACATCATCGCCGATCAGGCGGTGCTGACCGGAACCTTCCGGGCTCATCGGCCGGCGCTGCTGATGCAAATCGCCCAGCGGCTTCAGGACATTGCCGGTGC
This sequence comes from Azospirillaceae bacterium, assembly GCA_031291675.1. Taxonomy (GTDB): domain Bacteria; phylum Pseudomonadota; class Alphaproteobacteria; order Azospirillales; family Azospirillaceae; genus JARLIO01. The sequence goes on along the minus strand of JARLIO010000044.1, from coordinate 557 downwards.
CGCGGCCACGATGGCGGGAACCGGGGCCCGGATGCGGATCGAAGGGCCGCTGACGGCGCCGGTGGTCAACAGCGTCGCCGAAGCCGCGCTGATGCGTCAGGCGGTCACGACCTTGTTCGGCACCGAAGCCTTGCGCGTGCTGCCGCCCAGCATGGCCGGTGATGATTTCGGCTGCCTGCTGGCGCATGTTCCCGGCGCCTATATCTGGATCGGCAACGGTGCCGGGACGGACAGCGCGCCGCTGCATCGCGCGAACTACGACTTCAACGACGCCATTCTGGGGCGGGGGGCCAGCGTCCTGGCCCGTGTCGCGGAATTGGCGTTGGGCGGGTGAGCGACCGCGGCGCCGGGTGCGTCATGCCATGCCCGCAAGGGTCGGAAGCCTGCGCGGGGGGGGGGGGCGCCCCCCCCGCCCCGGTGTGTGTGGGGGGGGGGGGGCTCCTTTTGTGGGGGGGCGGCGGCGCCTCCAGGGGGCCCCCCCGGCGGGCCGGGGGGGGGGCGATATAAAAATAAACTAAAAAAACACTGCGGGCGCCCCCCCCCCCCCCCGCGCAGGC
>JARLIO010000043.1 GCA_031291675.1 Azospirillaceae bacterium | reverse complement strand
CTGCACCCCCCTGTTCTACGCTTGGCGGCCGTCGTCACCGACGGACGCGCCCAAGAACTCGGTTCCGTACCCTGTCGCTACCAGCGCACGGGCGGGATTCTTCACCCGCTTGAAACACGCGCCTTTCCCTGGCGCACCCCGGACCCCCTCTATTTTGACAATGACAAAGGGGTCTGGGGCATGGCCCCCGTTGGGTTTGGGCGAAAGCCCAACGCTTCGTCGCCAAAATGAGAACCGCTGCTGCCGGGGATTCCTAATGGACAACGCAGGCGCAATAGCCTTTGATGCACATCGATTGCCGCCTGATGTCGTTCCCTGGACCATGCCCCTGGACCATGCCCCTGGATCCCCACCACTATGTCTGATAATTCCCCCGGCAATGCCGACACCACGGCCAGGCCGGCGGATGACAACGCGCTGCTGGCCGCGATGAGCCACGATCTGCGGACCCCCTTGAACGCCATCATCGGTTTTTCCGAGGTGATGCGGGACGGGATATTCGGGCCCTTGGGCAACCCGCGCTATGTCGGCTATGCCACAATGATCCATCGCGCCGGTTGGCAATTACTCGACATGATCAACGATGTCGTCGAGCTGTCCAAGGCCGCCTCGGGGCGGATTGAACTCCAGGAAGATCGGATCGATATCCGCGATCTGGTTACCGGCAGCATCAGCGCCGCGCGCCGGGTGCTGATGGCGGCGGGTCTGATCCCCGACGTCGCGATCAACGCGGCGGTTTCGGCGCTGCGCGGGGATCCCGGCCGGGTGAAGCAGATTCTGACGTCCTTGCTGTCCCATGCCTGCGCGACGACGCCGCCCGGCGGGCACATCATCATCAGCGCGGAGGACGCCGCGGACGGCGGCGTGGAACTGGCGGTAACCGACAGCGGCAGCGGCCTGACCGAAGCCGAGATCGGGCACATTCTCGCACCGGCCGGCCTGAGCGGCGTCGTCCCCCGGCACGAACGGGGCGAAGCGCGGTTGCCCTTGTTCCTGGCCCGGATCCTGGCCGCGCTGCACGGTGCCACGCTGGCAATCGCCAGCCAGCCCGGTATCCAGACCCGAATCACGGTCCGTTTTCCCGCGTGGCGCAGCATGCCCACCGAAGGGGACTTGCCCGAAGCCCGGCACGCCTCCAATCAGCCATCGCCAACCCGATGATCCGCGCCTATATTGATGGGATCATGATCGGCCTCGACAGGATGCCGTAGCGCAGACAGGCCGGGTTGGTCGTCGGATGAACCCCGGTGAGCGGCCACCGGACAGGAGAGTTGGGATATGGGCAGCTTCAGCGCTTTCCACTGGATTGTGGTTCTCGCCGTCGTTTTGATCTTTTTCGGGGCGGGCAAATTGCCGAGCATGATGGGAGACCTCGCCAAGGGGATCAAGAGTTTCAAGGCCGGGCTCAAGGATGAGCCGGAAGCCGAGAAACCCGCGGCAGAGTCCCGGATCAGCGACGCCCGCTGACGGCCGGGCGGGGAAGCAGGACCTTTGTCAATGAGCCACGGTGATCCCGCGCCGCCGAGCGAACACCCGTTTGCGGCCTATCTTCGCACGATCGGCCGGGGACCAGGGCGGGCCCGGCCTCTGACGCGGGACGAGGCGCGTGACGCGTTCACCATGATCCTCGACCAGCGGGTCGAGGACGTTCAGCTTGGTGCCTTCCTGCTGTTGCAGCGCTATCGGGGCGAAGGCGCCGAGGATCTGGCGGGCTTTGTCGACGCCACACGCGCCCATCACACCTGGCCGGCGCTGTCGCCGGCATCGGGCGCGGTCGATCTGGATTGGCCGTCCTATGCCACGACCGCCAATCGCGACGCCCCCTGGTTTCTGGCCGCCGCGATCCTGGCCGCCCGCAGCGGCATCCGCATTCTGATGCATGGCTTCAACGGGGCCGATCCGGAACCCGCCGTGGACGCCGGAGACCAGCGCCAGGCCTTGCCGGGTGCTGCGGCCAGCGCGACGGAGACGGCCCTGGAATCGTTCGACCTCGCCGTGTCGCACGATCTCGATCAGGCGCGCAACCAGATCGCCGGCCGCGGTATCGCCTATGTTCCGCTGCGCGCGCTCAGCGCCCCGCTCCACCGGCTGATGCGGCTGCGCGGACTGCTGGGTCTGCGCACCCCCGTCAACACCCTGCTGAAACTGGTCAATCCCCTGGCCGCGCCGTCCAGCCTGCAGGGCGTGTTTCATCCGCCCTATCTGGAGCTGCACACGCGCACCAGCGTCCTGATCGGCCAGGCGGGATCGGTGGCGTTCAAGGGCGGCCATGGCGAGGCGGAACGCAATCCACAAAAGGGTTTCACGCTGTTCCGTCAGCAGGGATCGACGATCACGCAGCAGGAATGGCCGGTCATGATCGGCGACGGCCGTGCCGAGCGGACCGCGCCACGCCCGCTGTCGCATCTGCTGGCGGTGTGGAACGACGAAATCGACGACCCGGTCGGCGTCGCGACGATGACCGGAACCCTGGCGATCGCGCTGGCCGCGGTTGAGCCGGGCCTGTCGAGCGCAATGGCACAGCAGCGGGCCGACCAGTTGTGGCGCAGCCGCTGACGTCCGCGCCATCCGGGGACCCGCGCCGGCGCCGCCAAACCCGTCCCTTCACCCGTTCGGTCAGTGCCGGGGTCGGATTGCGCCCCCGCCCCGCTTCGGGTGCCCCCTCGAGGATTCACCGATGAAACCCGACATTGCCATCGTCGCCGATTTGCCCGCCGTCACCGGCGCCGCCCTTGATGCCGAATTCACCGTCCACAGGGTGTCGCGGGCTGACACAACCGCGGCGGCGCTATCGCCGATCGCCGACCGGATCCGCGCCATCGTCACCAGCGGCTTTCGGGGCATGACGGCTGCGCTGATGGACGCCCTGCCCAAGACCGAGATCATCGCGTCGTTCGGCGTCGGTTATGACAGCATCGATATCGCCGCCGCGCAGGCGCGCGGCATTCGGGTCACCAACACCCCCGACGTCCTGACCGATGACGTCGCCGACCTTGCGCTGTCGCTGCTGCTGGATGCGGCGCGCGGGATCACCGCGGCCGACCGCTATGTCCGCGCCGGGCGGTGGCCGACAGGGCCCTACCCGCTTGGCCGCAGCGTAACCGGCAAGACCCTGGGGATCCTGGGACTGGGGCGCATCGGCAAGGCCATCGCGGCGCGCGCCCAGGCCTGCGGGATGAAGATCGCCTATCATAACCGTCACCCGCGCAGCGACGTCGACTATCCCTACTATCCCGATGCGGTCGCGCTGGCGACGGTCACCGATTTTCTGGTGCTCGCCGCCCCCGGCGGCGCGGCAACCCGCCATGTCGTCGATGCCGCGGTCCTGCGGGCCCTGGGACGTGACGGCATGCTGATCAATATCGCACGCGGCAGCCTGGTCGACGAAACCGCGTTGATCGCGGCGCTGCAGAATGGCGACATAGCCGGCGCGGCACTGGACGTCTACGCCCGTGAGCCGGAGGTGCCGGCAGCCTTGATCGCCATGGATCATGTCGTGCTGCTGCCTCATGTCGGCAGCGCCACGGTCGAAACCCGCCAGGCGATGGGACAACTGGTTGTCGACAATCTGCGTGCTCATTTCTCGGGAGCGCCCCTGCTGACACCCGTCGTATGAGCACGCACCGTGCCGCGGTCGCTGACACAAGGCGGTGTTGCGCAAAACGCTGCCCTGGCGACGTTGCGCACCGCCAGGATCGCGCTTAAATAGACAGCCGGTCCATCCGTCCATCCCCACCCCCGACGGCAGGCTTGCCGTCCCTCCGGAGCCCGAGCCCGGCCGTCGTCGGCCCCCCCGGATCCCGTTTGAGCACCGAAGTGACGTCTTGATGCCCCTTGACCCAGCCGATGCCGTCCCCGCCGCATCGCTCCCCGATGTCGCACCGGTCCCGGCGCCCGGGCGCGAAATGGCGCCCGCAACGCCGGATCCCGCCCAGGACGGGCCCCATTTCCGCACCATCGCCCTGATCATCGCCAGCGCGCTGTTCATGGAGCAACTGGATTCGACGGTTCTGGCGACAGCGCTGCCGACAATGGCGCAAACCTTCCAGGTCTCGCCGCTGCATATGAGCGTGGCGCTGACCTCCTACCTGCTGAGCCTTGCCGTCTTCATCCCGGCCAGCGGCACCGTGGCCGATCGCTTCGGCGCCCGGAATGTTTTCGGCGCCGCGATCGTGCTGTTTGTCGCCGGATCCATCCTGTGCGCCCAGGCCGACAGCCTGCTGTTCCTGGTGCTCTCGCGCATCCTCCAGGGACTTGGCGGCGCCATGATGGTGCCGGTCGGGCGGCTGGTGCTGCTGCGGACCGTCGAAAAACGCCAGCTGATCGCGGCCATGTCCTGGTTGCTGGTGCCGGCGCTGATCGGACCGGTGATCGGACCGGTGGTGGGCGGCTTCATCGTAACCAACCTGTCGTGGCGCTGGATCTTCTATATCAATGTGCCGATCGGCATCATCGGCCTGATCTTCGCCAGCATTTTCATCCCCGATGTGCGGGAGGCGAAGCCGGCGCGCTTCGATTTTCGCGGCCTGGTGCTGTCGGGAACCTCGCTGGCCTGCCTAGTGTTCAGCTTCGAGATGGGATCGCGCGGCGTCGTTCCGCTTCCCGAACTGTCGGGGCTGATTTCGCTCGGACTGGTCAGCGGTGCGCTGTATGTCTGGCATGCCCGCCATCATCAGGACCCGATCCTCGACCTGACCTTGATGCGGATCCCGACTTTCAGCCTGTCGGTGATCGCCGGCTCGCTGACCCGGATTACCGGTGGTGCCATCCCGTTTCTGCTGCCGCTGATGATGCAGATCGGCTTTGGCATGTCGGCGGCCCAGAGCGGCTTGGTCACTTTCACCGGCGCCGTCGGGTCGATCCTGATGAAGGCAAGCTCGGTCAGCATCCTACGCTGGGTTGGCTTTCGCACTGCGATGATCTGGAACGCGGTGCTGGCAACCGGTTTCATTGCAATCGACGCCGCGTTCCGGCCGAGCTGGCCGATGTGGGCGATCTATGTGATCCTGTTGATCAGCGGTTTTTTCCAATCACTCCAGTTCTCGGCCTACAATTCGATCGCCTATGCCGACATCCCGGCACACCGGATGAGCGCCGCGACCAGCTTCTACACCACCTTCCAGCAGGTGATGTTGTCACTGGGGATCTGCGTTTCCGCCTTCGCGCTGCAGATTTCACGGATGGTCAGCGGCCACCCGCACACCACGCTGTCGGATTTCTCGGTCGCCTTTCTGGTGGTGACCGGGATTTCCATTCTTGCGGCACCGGTGTGCGCTTTGCTGCCGCGCGATGCCGGCGCCGATATGAGCGGCCATCACGCCCACGATTGACGACGATCCGGCCCGCCCCCGCGGGGCGGACCGGATCGCATCGCCTCAGCGCCCGACCGCGCGCATCCCGGCTTCGGGATAGCGGGTGCCAACCGCCGCCCCCGGCGGACAGGCGGCATCGATCGCGGCAAGATCCGCGGCATCGAGCATGATATCCAGCGCACCGAGATTCTCATCGAGATAGACCCGCCGCTTGGTCCCCGGGATCGGCACGATGTCGGCACCGCGCGACAACACCCAGGCCAGGGCCAGTTGCGCCGGCGTGCAGCCCTTGGCCTGCGCCAGATCGTGGATTCGCGCCACCAGGTCAAGGTTGCGCTGGAAATTGTCGCCCTGGAACCGCGGCGAATGACGCCGAAAGTCATCCGCCGCCAGATCGTCCAGCGTCTTGATCTGGCCGGTCAGAAAACCGCGCCCGAGCGGGCTGTAGGGTACGAAACCGATGCCCAATTCCCGCACCGTGGCCAGGATCCCGTCCTCGGGGTCGCGACTCCACAGGGAATATTCGGTCTGCAACGCCGTGATCGGATGAACCGCATGGGCGCGCCGAATGGTTGCCGGCGCCGCCTCCGACAGGCCGAGAAAGCGCACCTTGCCCTGATGAACCAGTTCGGCCATCGCCCCGACCGTGTCCTCGATCGGGGTCGCGGGGTCGACGCGGTGCTGATAATAGAGGTCGATGACCTCGACGCCGAGCCGGCGCAGGCTGGCCTCGCAGGCCGAGCGGACATAGTCGGGCCGACCATTGACGCCGAGGAAGCTGCCGTCGGCGCCCCGGACATTGCCAAACTTCGTCGCCAGAACCACGCCCTGGCGACGGCCGCGGATCGCCCGTCCGACCAGTTCCTCATTGGCGCCGACGCCATACATGTCGGCGGTGTCGAGCAGCGTGATGCCGCGATCCAGCGCGCGATGGATCGTCGCCACCGCTTCGGCCTCATCGCGATGGCCATAGAAATCGGACATCCCCATGCAACCGAGCCCCAGCGCCGACACTTCGAGGACCGGTCCCAACCGTCTGTATTCCATCGCATGTCTCCACATTGAGGGGGGATAGGGCTGCCGGGACCCCAGGGCATCGCCCGCGGGGCGACGCGCCCCCACAACATCACGGCGCAGAACCAAACCGTGATAGCCCGCCTACGTGATCGCCTTGTTATAACCCATCGCCGCCGCCATAGCCAATGCCGATCCTCCAAGCCGAAAGACGATTACCGGCCGGCTTTTGACATGCAAAGGCTCCGTAACCACACCACATTGAACATTGCCAATCCGGCGAAGACGACCCCATCCCTGCAGGGATAAGGACGGCGCGCTCCGATATGGCTCAATTGGTTGGACATGACGTAAAGGCGGAATAGGTTCAGCGTGAAAGTTTGCGCCCGTCTCGATCATCTCCGGGAGCCATTTTGCGTGGGCGATCATTACGGCACCTAAAAGCGGTCGTTGATGAAGGCGGTCGGCTCCGACCGGAATTGCCCGGAAAGGGACGCTAAATATGCCTCTTTCGACCATGTGAGGCTTGATTTTCGGGAACATTTTGATCTCAATGATTGAGATAGATTGCAGCGATACAAAACCTCTCATATATACATCCCCGCCACGATCTCATGATTTTGATGAGTAAACGACATCATGAACAGCTATCATTTTGAATGTATAAAATTTAACCTTGTTAAGGAATTATTTATCAACACGGCTGATGAAAACTATATTTCCTTCAGGGTGTGTTTAATAAATAGGATAGATAACGAGATGTTATGGCAAGCGGTACACGCTATTGAGAAATACATAAAAGCTGTATTGTTGCTAAATGACATACCGGTACGTGGGATGTCGCATAAAATCGTACTGCTATACGAAAAGCTATCCACAATAGGAGGCGATTTATTGCCTCAGACATTAGCATTCAGAAATTTAGAAACGAGCATGACCCCAGAAAAATTCATTGAATCTTCCTATCCGGCTAAGGCAGGTGCGGCTACCATTGCGGGAATACGCGGATTTCGGATAGCACCACTGTCCATAGCCCCGGCGACAATCTGATCGTAGGTGATTATGGCGCATTCAACGGCGCGGCGAATGAGATAGGGGGCAATGCCGGCGGGGAGATTTCGCCGGTTGAAGCGATAGGCCCATTCCCGGAGGTAACGCGGGAGGTGCTTTGCGCTGACGCCATGATGGGTGCCGACCAGCCAAGCCTTG
>JARLIO010000042.1 GCA_031291675.1 Azospirillaceae bacterium | reverse complement strand
GGACAAATACCATCTGCTGATCTGCGACGATCTCGCCTATGTCACCAAGGATCAGGCCGAAACCAGCGTCCTCTTCGAACTGATCGGCGCACGTTATGAACGCCGATCGCTCCTGGTGACGGCCAATCAGCCGTTCGGCGAATGGAACAAAATCTTCCCCGACCAAGCCATGACCCTGGCCGCCGTCGATCGGCTGGTTCACCACGCCACCATTCTGGAAATGAACGTCGAAAGCTATCGCCGCCGCGAAGCCATCGAACGAAAACGCGGGCAAGGCCGGCCGGCAACCCGCGCGACAATCAAATCCTCATCCTGATTGTCGCGTCGCGTCAATCAGAGAGCCCAAAGTTAGTACTTGCAACCATGTCGCGGAGCGTCAATCATCGTCCCGTCGCGACTGCCAATCCTCATCCTGATTGACGCGAACCTCTCATCCAGATTGTCGCGCTACATATGTCCGCACCTTGCCAGAGAAGGCCCTGAAAACGGTCTGCTGCGACGTGGTGAACCGCGGTGTCGCGGTTTATGGGGACAATGTCTACCTCGCGGCCCTCGACAACCATGTGCTCGCTCTCGACGGTGCGACCGGCAAAGTGGTCTGGGACCAGAAGATTCAGGACCCCGGCGTCGGTTATGCCCTGACGGTGGCCCCGCTGGCGGTTGATGGCAAGATCGTGGTCGGGGAATCGGGTGGTGAATATGGCGCGCGGGACTTCATTGTCGCGCTCGACGCCAAGACCGGCGAGCAGGTCTGGAAACGCTATACCGTTCCGGCGCCCGACGAGAAGAACGGCGATACCTGGCCGAAGGGCGCATATCTGCACGCCGGGGCACCCGCCTGGCTGACCGGCAGCTTTGATCCCGAGACCCACACGCTGTTCTGGGGTGTCGGCAATCCCAGTCCCTGGCTGGCCAAGTTGCGTCCCGGCAAGAATTTGTACAGCGATTCGGTGCTCGCGCTCGATCCCGACACCGGGAACATCAAATGGTACTATCAATACACCGAAAACGACACCTGGGACTATGACGGCAACAACGAGAGCGTTCTGGCGAACATCACTTGGCAAGGGAAACCGGTCAAAGCGCTACTCCACGTTGACCGCAACGGTTTCTTTTACGCGCTGGATCGGACCACCGGGGCCTATCTGTTTGCCGAACCGTTCACCAAGGTCATGTCGGTCACGGGCCACCTGCCCGATGGTTCGCCGATCGAAAATGATGCGGTGCGGCCTGATATCGGGAAATCGATCTTCACCTGCCCGAGTTTTCTCGGCGGCAAGAATTGGTGGCCCATCGCGATCGACGAGAGCCGCAATTTGGCGTTCGTGCCGACCCTGCACGCCTGCATGAGCATGAACGGTACCGCCGTCTCCTACCTGGCCGGTCTGCCCTATCTCGGCGAGACCTTCGAGGTTCAGCCCGAGCCCGACAGCGACGGTTGGGGCGAAGTCCAAGCGATCGACATCAACACGGGAAAACAGGTGTGGTCGCACAAATCCAAGCAGCCATGGAATGACGGGATGCTGGCGACGGCTTCGGGTTTGGTGTTCAGCGGCGGCGCCGACGGTTATTTCAATGCCTTCGACGCCAAGACGGGCAAGATCCTGTGGACCAGCCCCAAGATGTCTTCGGGCATCATTGGCGTCCCGACCTCGTACCAGGTTGATGGCAAGCAGTACATTGCGGTCCTGTCCGGCTGGGGGGGCGCCACACCGATCTGGGGTGGAATGATGGCCAAGGATCCGTTGGTCGCCAAAATTCCAAGAGGGGGTGAACTCCATGTCTTCGCGCTTCCGTAATCTCTGGGGCGCGGTGGCGGCAGCGGTGGCCACTCTCGTCCTGATGGGTATCCATCAGGCGGGGGCGGCCACCCCCCCTCATGCCCGCGTCTGCATCGATACCGCCAGTCCCGCTGCGGCGATCAACCGTAGCGTGGCTCAAGCGGTGGCCCATGAGGCCGGCTGGTCCTTGACGGTCAAGGCGACCGAATGGAGCGAACCGGGTGATGACGATGGCGTTGGGCCGGAGGAATTTCTCGCAATGGCACGGAAGGATTGCGACCTGCTGATGGGCTATCCGATGGACGCCTATCACATCGTGCCCCCGCCGGGCCTCAATGTGACCCAGGCCTATCTCCATACCGGCTTCGTTCTGGTCGGCCACGGTGCGGTGCCGGAATGGACCGGCTTGCCCGTCGGGACGACCGTGGGGGTGACCTACAATACCCCGGCCAATCTGCTGCTCGTCGAACGACGCGGGGCCGACGCGATGATCTATGACTCCGAATCCAGGACGATCGCGGCGGTGCGCAGCGGCCAGGTCCCGTTGGCCCTGGTATGGGAACTGTCGGTCAATGCCGACTCGGTCGGCAATGACAGCCTGACCATCCGCCACCTCGGATTGCCCCAGGCGGACTGGGTCCTGGCCGCACTCTACGCCGATCGCGCAAACGATCTCGGCGAAGCCTTCGACAAGGCGCTTGACCATCTGCGCCAGAATGGCCAGTTGGCGGCCCTGACCAAGGCTGCGACACCGCCATCCGGTCCCCGTCTCTACGCCGCGGCCCAGGCCAAGAGGGGCGCCAAGCTGTTTGCCGACAACTGCGCGTCCTGCCACGGCGCCCAGCTGCAGGGCAAGGTGGGACCGGCGTTGCGTGGATCGGCCTTCGCCGGCCCGGACGACGGCTACACGGTCGGGTCGATGTTCACCTATTTCTCGGTCCAGATGCCAGCTGGTGCGCCTGGCAGCCTCGAACACGACGACTATGTCGCGCTGATGGCCTTTCTTCTGCGGGAGAATGGCTATGCAGCGGGCGAACAGCCCTTGAGCTATGACGGCGCGACCGCCTCGGACGTCGCGCTGGTCTCTCGCGCCGTCACGGCGCCTCCCGTCCAAACGGCGGCGCAAAGCAAATAGGCAGCGCTCGATCGCCGTCCATGCCGCGTTCGCGCGATCGGCCACCGTCGTCACGGACCGGTCGCGCCCACGCTCTATGATCGTTGAATACATATTTTATGCATTATTACGGTTATCGTATTGTCAATTTGACTGTAACAATAGAACGAATACCGCATTATACGAACGTCTAATTGACCCAACAGATCTCGTTGTCTAGCGTAAAAATGTCGTCAATACAAAGTAAGGATGAAGATCCATGAAGATGTGGAAAACACCGAAGGTCATTGAAATCGCTCTCGGCACGGAAATAAACGCATACGCGTGCGCTGAATTCTGATACTGCCCCCACCGGACCTGATACCAATCGATTGAGAACATTGCAAATGCTTCGCATCATCGTTCTGGGAGCGGGTGCCGGTGGTGGTTTTCCGCAATGGAACTGCAATTGCTCCAACTGTCAGCGGGCCCGTGCCGGGGACAAGGCCGCCCGGCATCTAACTCAATCTTCCCTGGCGGTATCGGCCGACGACGGCATCAGCTGGTATTTGCTGAACGCCTCGCCCGACGTTCGTCAACAGATTACCCAAACATCGGCACTTCACCCCCGCACCGGGCGGCGTGACAGCCCGATCGCCGGCGTCGTGCTGTCGAACGCCGATGTTGACCACGTTGCCGGTTTGTTGACGCTGCGCGAGGCCCAACCGCTGGTGGTCTACGCGACGTCGCGTGTTCTTGCGGTATTGAAGACCAACGCGATCTTCAATGTCCTCAATCCCGACCTGGTCGTGCGACGCGCGATGCCACTCGATCAACCGCTGGAAATCCGCGGACCCGATGGCCGATCGGGTGGGTTCTCTCTGACCGCGTTCCCGGTGCCGGGCAAAGTGGCACTGTGGTTGGAAGAGCCCGGTCTCGCCCATTTCGGCTCGGTCGCCGAGGATACGGTCGGCCTTGAGATTTCAGGGGCCGGAAGGCGGTTTTTCTACCTGCCGGGCTGCGCCGAACTGCCCGATGGCGTCACCGAGCGCCTGAAAGGGGCCGATCTGGTCTTCTTCGACGGCACGACCTGGACCGACGACGAGATGATCGTTCTCGGCCTCGGCACCAAGACGGCTTCGCGCATGGGCCATATCAGCATGGCGGGGGCCGCGGGAAGCATCGCGACCTTTGCCTCCCTGAACGTTGCCCGGAAAATATTCGTCCATATCAACAATTCAAATCCCGTCCTGATCGCCGGCACCCCCGAACGCGCCGCCGCCATTGCCGCGGGCTGGGAGATCGGCGCCGACGGTATGGAGGTGCGACTGTGACCGAACGACTGAGCCCCGAGGACCTGGAGCGCCGTCTGCGCCAAATTGGCGACGAGCGCTATCATAATTTGCACCCGTTCCACAAACTGCTGCATGGCGGCAAGATGGACTTCGGCCAAGTCCAGGCCTGGGCGCTGAACCGTTATGTCTACCAGTCGGCGATCCCGCGCAAGGATGCGGCCCTGATCGCTAGGCTCGAAGACCGCGAGCTTCGTCGGGAATGGATCCACCGGATTCACGACCATGACGGGATCGGCGACGACGACGGCGGTATCGAGCGGTGGCTCAGACTGACCGACGGATTGGGGCTGGAGCGAAACTACGTCATTTCGCGGGCGGGCGCGCTGCCGGCGACGAATTTCGCGGTTGAGGCCTATGTCCGCTTCGTCTACGAACGCTCGCCCCTGGAGGCGATCGCCTCGTCCTTGACCGAGTTGTTCGCACCGGCGATCCACGCCGAGCGCATCGCCGGCATGCTTGAGAATTACGATTTCATCGACGACCAGCTGGTGGCCTATTTCCGTCGGCGGCTTGATCAGGCGCCGCGGGACGTCACCTTCGCCCTGGCTTACGTGTTGGAACATGCCCGGACCATCGAGCAGCAACAGGCCGTCCTGGGGGCGCTCACCTTCAAGACCAATGTCTTGTGGGCACAACTGGACGCCCTGTACCACGCCTATGTTGCGCCCGCGATGATTCCGCCGGGTGCGTTCCGGCCGGAGGGGCGATGACCGGGAACGGACGGCGGGTCGTCATCGGCGCCTCTTCGGTGCCGCGCTTCCTGCCCCATGTCAGGTTCCAGCACGACCCGGTGCGCGATCGCTGGATCGTGCTGGCACCGGAACGGATGTTCGTGCCCGACGACATCGCGGCAGAGATTCTGCAACGGGTCGACGGGGCACGCACCGTCGCCACCCTCGCCGGGGATCTGGCCCAAGACTTCGACGCACCGGCGGCGACCGTGACGCTGGATATCATCACGCTGCTCCAGGATCTCGCCGACAAGATGGTGATCACCGCATGACCGTACCGCCGCCACTCGCCCTGATGATGGAACTGACGCATCGCTGCCCGCTGCGATGCGCGTATTGCTCCAATCCCCTTGCCCTCGAACCGGCAAGCCAGGAGCTCGACACCGCATCCTGGCGGCGGGTCCTCGATCAGGCGGCGGCGATGGGCATTCTCCAGGTGCATTTTTCCGGCGGCGAGCCGACAGTCCGTAGCGACCTGGAAGATCTGGTCGGTCATGCCGCAAGCGTCGGACTTTACACCAATCTCATTACCTCCGGTGTCCTGCTCGACTCGCTCCGGATCGATGCCCTCGCCGCCCGAGGTCTCGAACACGTACAACTGGGCTTCCAGGATTGTGATCCGGCCGGATCCGAATCGATCAGCGGCTTTCGCGGCGGTTTCGAACGCAAGATCAAAGTCGCCGGCTGGCTGCGCCAGCGCGGTTTGGCGCTCACCGTCAACGCGGTCATGACCCGCCACAACGCGGTCCGGGCCGGTGCCTTGATCGATCTCGCGGCCGAATTGGGCGCGCGACGGGTCGAAATCGCCAATGTTCAGTACTATGGCTGGGGCCTGTTGAACCGCGCCGCGCTGATGCCAACCCGCGACCAGCTCATCGAAATGACGGCCGTCGTCGAGGCCGCCCGTCAGCGGCTCACCGGGATCATGGTGATCGACTACGTAATTCCCGACTATTACGCCAAACGGCCGAAGGCCTGCATGGGGGGATGGGCGCGGCGCTTCGTCAACGTGACCCCGACCGGTCGCGTCCTGCCGTGCCACGCCGCCGAAACAATTCCAGACCTGGCCTTCGACCGGGTCTGCGACCGCCCCCTGGCGGAGATCTGGACCGACAACATGGCTTTCCAGAAATATCGCGGCATCAAGGGAATGCCCGCAACCTGCCAACATTGCGACCATCGCGAGATCGATTGGGGCGGTTGCCGTTGTCAGGCTCTTGCCTTGGCCGGCGCAGCCGATGCCGTGGATCCGACCTGCGAAAGGTCACCCAACCATGATGAGATCCAGGCGATCGCCGCCCGCGAAGCCATGACCGGGCGAACCGATTTCGTCTATCGGCAACGGTCCCTCGGCTGAACGCGCCCTCGCGCCGTTTGAAGGGGACACCCCAACCTGGGCCAATCCGTTCGGCGATGGTTCGAACCGGCACCGCCTGGTCGCGGAAAGGACGAAAAAAGGGGCCGTGGCTGCCCTTGGCCCAGTTTCAGGCAGAACGTCCTTCTCCAAAAATAATAAACCATTGATATTGCTCCCGATCAGTGGCGAGCATCGACGGTTTACCGGGTACGGTCGGGGTTGATCCCGAGGTGTTCGAGAGTTTTTTGCTGGATCTGGGTTGGCTTCGCAGAGACCGTGATGCAGACGCCATTGTTCAGCAGAATTGCACCCTTGTTAAGAGTCAGGCATCAGGCGATTCGAGCAATCGATCGAGCTTGCCGACCGTGGCCTCGTCCCCGAGCGGGGTATAGACGACCAGCTTCATGTCCGGCGGCTCGGCGACGGCAAGGCTGGTATATTCAAACACCATCCGCCCCACGGCGGGATGGTTGACGCGCTTGAAACCGCCGAGAGGCCTGAGGACCTCGTGCTTCGGCCACCAGGCGCGGAACGCCGCGCTCGCCGCCGTGAGGATCGCGATCAGGCGCTCGAAATCCGGATCGCCGGCATGGCGCACGCTGTCGGCCCGGAACATCGCCAGTGCCGCGGGTGCCAGCCGGTCCCAATCGACCAGCAGGCGCCGGTGGGCCGGATCGGCGAACACCATATGCATGACGTTGCGTTCATCGCCCTGAAGCCGGCCATAGTCGCCAAAGACCGCGACCGCCGCGCGGTTCCAGGCCAGGATATCCCAGCGACGGCCGAGCACATAGGCCGGCTGACCGGTCATACCCGTCAGCATGCGCCGCAGCGCCGCCGGAACGGTTTCCGGGCCCGAAGACGGCGTCTCCGGCGGCGGGCGGTCACTGAGCCGAAACAGATGGCCGCGCTCCGCCGGGTCCAGTTTCAGGGCATCGGCGAGCGCACCAAGGACCTCCGCCGAGGGGCGCACATCGCGCCCCTGCTCAAGCCATGTGTACCAGGTGGCGCCGACGCCCGCCAACTGGGCGACCTCTTCACGCCGCAAGCCGGGCGTTCGCCGGCGGAACCCCGGCGGCAGGCCGACCTCGTCCGGCCGCAGCTTTTCGCGCCGGCTGCGCAGAAAGGATGCAAATTCGCGGCGCCGGTTGTCGTCGGGGCTGGTGCGGGGGCTGGGGCTGATGATCGTCATGGCGCCATCATAGCAGGATCAATACCAGGATAACATCGGTCCTGTTTGCCGGCTTCGGACGGTGCGACTGTGACGTCGAACCCCACGACACAGGACGTTCGACGTATGAATTCCGGGAACAAGATCATCCTTATCACCGGCTCGACCGATGGCGTCGGGCGGCGCGTCGCGGAACGGCTGGGCACCGCGGGCAACACGGTCCTGATCCACGGCCGGGACGCGGGCCGCGCCGAAAGCCTCAGGGCGGCGATCGAAACGACCGGCGGAAAGGCCGTCATCCACCGTGCGGATTTCGCGTCGCTCGATCAGGTCCGGGCGCTGGCCGAGGCGGTGGCACGCGATTACCCGCGGCTCGATCTTCTGATCAACAATGCCGGCATCGGGACCGGCCGCCCCGGCACCGGGCGGGAGCTCAGCCGTGACGGCCACGAGTTGCGCCTCGCCGTCAACCATCTCGCCGGTTTTCTGCTGACCCGTCTCCTGCTGCCCGGCCTTGTCACCGCCCGAGGGCGTATCGTCAATGTCGCGTCTGCCGGGCAGGAGGCGATCGATTTCGACGATGTGATGCTGGCACGCGGCTATAGCGGCGGCCGGGCCTATCGGCAGAGCAAACTCGCCCAGATCATGGTCACCTTCGATCTGGCCACGGAACTGCGCGGCATCGGCATCACCGTCAACGCGCTGCACCCGGCCAGCTACATGAATACGACCATGGTGCGCCGCGACGGCATCGCCCCGCTCAGCAGCGTGGACGAAGGCGCCGACGCCATCCTCGACGTCGCCACGTCACCACAGCGGGCCGGCCAAACCGGCCTTTACCTCGACGGGCGCAACCCGGCCCGCGCCCATGCCCAGGCCTACGACACCCGTGCCCGGGCGCGGTTGCACGCGCTCAGCCTCACCCTTGTCGGCCTTCCCGCCGTCCCCCCCGCGCAATCCTGAAGGACTCCAGACATGTCAGCACCCCACAGTGTCATCGCCGGCGGCTCCTCCGGCATCGGCCTCGCCACCGCAAAAACGCTTCTCAACGCCGGCCACAAGGTCAGCATCGCCGGCCGCAACACCGCGCGGCTGGACCAGGCGGCCCGTCTGCTGGGCGACCAGGCCCAGGCCGTGGTCATGGACGCCGCGGATCCCGAGAGCGTGAAGTCCGCCTTTGCGAGCATCGGCCCCTTCGATCATCTGGTGCTGGCGTTTGGCAGCACCAAAGGAGCCGGTCCATTCGCCACGGTCGACCTGGCCGAGGTGCGGCAGGGCTTCGTGGAGAAGGTGTTCCCGCACTTTGCCACGGCGCAGGCGGCCCTGCCCTTCCTCGCCCCGCGCGGCAGCATCACCTTCGTTGCGGCGGTCACCGCCCATAGTGCCATGCCCGGGACCGCGGGGATCGGCGCGGCCAATGCGGCCGTCGCCGCCCTGGTGCCGATCCTCGCCGCCGAGCTCAAGCCGCTCCGCGTCAACGGTGTCTCACCCGGGGTGATCGACACGCCGTGGTGGGATTTCCTCAGCGACGACGTCAAGGCCACGGTGTTCGCCGACTTTGCCGGCAAAACGCCGGTCGGCCGGGTCGGACAGGCTGACGACATCGCCCAAACCATCGCATTCCTGATCAGCAACGGCTTCATGTCGGGTGACGTGATCATTTGCGATGGTGGCCTGCGCCTCGGCGGCTAGTGGGGTGCGTCGCTGACAACGAGCGGATCTCTCGCCACCGTCATGCTCGCGAACGCGGGCATCCAGGGCCACAGGCGCCATCGTTCGGAGCTTGCGGCCCTGGGCCCCCGCATTCGCGAGGGCGCCGGTCGCAAATTCGATGACGCGAGCCACGAGGCTAATCCGGTTCTCCGCTCCGGCGTAGCGCTCTGCGCGGTCACGGATCAGATCCGGGGGCGCAGAGCGCGGCCTCGGAAACAGAGACAGCGGATGCCCCAAATTCCGCCACCGCGAAGTTGATGAAACTGCGCAGACGGGCGGTCATGCGCCGGTCGCGATCATAGACCAGTGAGAAGGGTCGCTCGCGCAACTGCCAGTCGGGGAAAAGCGCCACGAGCGACCCGACCGCCACATCGGGGGCCAGGAGCATGGCGGGTTGCATGACCACCCCCAAGCCCGCCCGGGCGGCTGCCCGCACCGCCGGACCGCTATTGACCGTGATCGAGCGCGCCGGAGTCACCTCGACCGTCTCCGTCCCTTTCGACAGCCGCCAGGGCGAACCGGCCGATGGCGCAAAACCCACCGCCTCGTGGCACGCCAGCTCACCCGGGTGCCCGGGCCAACCCCGGCGGGCGAGATAGTCCGGCGCGGCGCCGATCATCATCCGGTAGGGGGCAAGGGGGCGCGCGATCAGCCGGCTATCGGGAAGCGTGCCGATGCGAAAGGCGAGATCAAAGCCCTCCTCGACAAGATCCACGGTGCGGTCCGTCAGCGTGATGTCCAAGATCACCGCGGGCGCCCGCGCGCGATATCGCCCCAAGGCCGGAACCAGGCCCTCCGTTCCGAATGTCATCGGCGCCGTGATGCGCAACGGCCCCCGCGCCTCCGTCTGCAAAGCCTCGGCTTCGCGCTCAGCGCCGGCGACGCGATCCAGAATGTCGCGGCATTGCTCGACATAGCTGGCCCCGAATGCGGTCACGCTCTGACGACGCGTCGTCCGGTTCAGCAGGCGTGTGCCCAGGCGCTGTTCCAACGCCGCGATATGCTGGCCAACCATGGCCGGCGACAGGCCCAGCCCGCTGGCGGCGGCACTCATCGAGCCGGCCTGCACGGTGGCCACGAAAACCTGCATCGCGCGAAAAAGATCCATTCAATAGTATAACCGTTAAATGTTCCCGGGATTTGGCCAATTATCAGCCCCCGTCCGCAGAATTACAATCCCGCTCCGCTAACCAATCACCCCCTCTCATGGAGCACGATATGGCCCTCTCACGATTCAAGGGAAAAACGGTCCTGATCACCGGCGCCGGAACGGGTATCGGGCGCGCTGCGGCACTCCGTCTGGCGGCGGAGGACGCACAGCTCGTCCTTGTCGGCCGACGACGCGCGATCCTCGACCATCTGGTCGCGGAGATCGACAGCGCGGGTGGTGCGGCCGTGGCGATCGCCTGCGACATTGCGCAAGGCGATGCGGTCGCCGCGGCCGTGGCCGAAACCATGACCCGTTTCACCCGCCTCGACGCGCTGTTCGCCAATGCCGGCGTTCTCGACGCTTTCAAGCCCCTGGCACAGACCGAGATCGCCGATTTCGACGGGCTGATCGCCACGAACCTGTGCGGCACCTTTTTGACCATCAAGCATTGCCTGCCGTTCCTGGCCGGCGGTGCCATCGTGATCAATGCATCCTGGACCGCAAACGGCGTGATGCCCGGTGCTGGCGCCTATGCTGCCACCAAGGGCGCCTTGCTGGCCATGATGCGGACGCTCGCGGTGGAGCAGGGGCCGCGCAACCTGCGGGTCAATGCCATCAATCCCGGGATCATTCTGACGCCGATGGCCGCGGACGTGCTCAGCCCGGACCTCGCCGCCCGATTGGCCGCGCACACCGCGTTGCGCCGCAATGGCACGCCCGAGGATGTCGCGGGTACCGTCGCGTGGCTGCTCTCCGACGATGCCGCCTTCGTGACCGGGCAGGAGATCACCATCGACGGCGGTTATACGATCGGCGGTCTGCGGCTGTGAGCGATGCGCGATGAGCCGGCAGCGATCGCTTCGGCGCAGGCCCGTCAGGGGGCGGGCGCGGGCGCGCCGATCAGCGACGGAAATGCCGCAAGGAAGCCGTCGCGGGTCCGCAGCCCCGCCGGCTCCTTGGCCGGGGCCTCATCCTGTGTCAGCCACGCGAACACCAGAGTCTGTTCCCCGTTGCGGGCCCAGCCGACAAACCAACCGTAACCATGCGCTTCATCACTGCGGCCATCGGCATCGCGGGGGAAGGCCGTGCCCGTCTTGCCATGGATGTCCCAGCCGTCGGGCAGACGCGCCACCGCGGTCAGGTGCTCCGTCATGTCAACCGCCTGCGCACGAACCGGGAGCCGTCGATTGACCAGCGCGGTCAAGAACGCGATCTGTTCCATCGGCGAAATCTTCAGGGAAGAACTGATCCAGGCGCGGTCGAGGCCATTGTGCTGTCCCGGATCGCCCGTGATGTCGGCATTGCCGTAATGGAAAGCCGCAGCATAGGCCTTGACGCGATCCTCGCCCAATCCGTGCGTAACCCGCCGCGAAAACCACACAACGGAATATTTGATCCATCGCTCGGGATCGGTGGGCTGACGCCAGGCCTCACCACCCCAGTCCACATCACCGGGCTGGAAGGCCAGCGATGGCTGGTGTTCGTCCGTCAGAAATCCCGAGTCAAACCCCATCAGGCTGATGGCAATCTTGAAAGTCGATGCCGGGGTGACACGAAGGACACAATCGCCGTCGCGGCGCAGAAAGTCTCCGGTCTTCGCGTCGGCAATCGCGGTGCAGATCGTTGCTGCCGCGGCGAATTCTGCCGGAATGACGGCAAGAAGGGCGGCCAGCACAAGAGTTTGAATTTTCATAGGGCTCTTCTCACGCCTTCTACGGGGTCACCCCGGCAGGGCAGCCACGCGACAGACAGGCCCCGGTTCATTCGAACGGTACCATCGAGATCGTCGGGACACACTGAACCGGGAAATTCACGGACCGGGCGATGAAACATTTTTCGTGAGCGACATCATGCAAAGCCTTCGCCAGCGCGACATCCGATCCAAGCCCCACCGTCACCTCCGGTCGAAGCGTCACCGTGGTGAAATGCCCGGCGCCGCCGCTCGTTTCCTCGACCATGGTTCCTTCGGCATGATCCTGGTAGGCGACAACGGTGATGCCGGCCTCGGCACACAGGCCAAGATACCAGAGCTGATGACACGCAGCCAACGAGGCAACCAGCAAATCCTCCGGATTCCACTTGCCCGCGTCGCCGCGGAACACGGCATCCGCGGACCCCGCGATCGGCGGTTTCCCGGGCGCGCTAAGGACGTAGGATCGGTCGTGCCGTCTGAAGGCGATCGTCCCACCCGGCAAGAAACCGGCCCAGCACAGGTGAATGCGATAGTGGTGCTTTCCCTCGGACATTTGCGACACCCGCAGTGACAACGTCATCGTCACATCAAGCGTGCCGATCGGAAATTCAAGTCAACCTACCAACAACGGGACGCGACTGCCCAAAAGGATGGCTAAGGGACCGGCGGCGCTGCCACCTTCCCGTATCGACAGGCCGTCGGCTTGATTCAGATCATGGCGCAAGAACCAGAGTTAGACGATCTTTTCTGTAGTGATTTGAGCTTTCACCCCACTCTCTGATCGTCCCGGAAGCCTGCGATGTCCCCTTGTCCTGAAGAGCCCCAAACCGTCCCACTCACCTGGTTGCGCGAGGCCGTAGCCATGCGCGCCGCCGCCTATGCCCATATTTTCGATGTGCTGCGCGAAAAACTGGGCACGGAGCCCGCCATCGACCTTCTGTCAGAGGCGACGCGCCGCCTGGGCGCGTCAAAAGCGGCGGGCCTGGCGTCCTTCGCCCCCACCGATCTCGCCGGTCTGAAGGACGCATTCCTTGACGGGATTCCGGCCCGCGACGTGATGTTCGCCCCCGCGGTCACACGCTGCGATCACGAGCGGCTGGAGATCCAATTCCATCGCTGTCCGTTGAAGGAAGCCTGGCAGGCGATGGGCCGAAGCGACACCGATCTGACTTTGCTCTGCGCCTGGGCCAGCGTGATCGATTCCGGCCTGTTTGAAGCCGCCGGGTTCACTTTCTCCGGCGAACCCTGGCGCCCGGGGCAAACGGGGTGCTGTCTGTTGCGTATCGAGCCCCGCGCGGCGCGCTGCTGACCATCCTCGGGGTGACCTTGGCCTCCGGGCGGAACGGCTTGTCTCAAAGGCCCGGCTCGCCGCCCAGATAGGCGTCGCGGATCCGCGCGTCGCTCAGCATCCGGCCCGGGGGTCCCGACAGCACGATCAGGCCGGATTGCAGGACATAGGCGAAATGGGCGATGCGCAGGGCCAGGCTGGCATTCTGCTCGACCATGAAGACGCTGACGCCGTCACGGTTGATTTCCTGAATCAGGTCGAGCACGCGTTCGACGAACAACGGCGACAGGCCCATGGTCGGTTCGTCCATGCAGATCAAGCGCGGCCGACCCATCAACGCCCGTGCCATCGCCACCATCTGCTGTTCCCCGCCCGACAACGTCCCGGCCCGCTGTCGCAATCGTTCCCGCAGACGCGGGAACCGTTCCAGCACCCGATCAAGGTCCTGACCGATGGCGCGCGCATCGCTGCGGATATAGGCGCCCATCAACAGGTTCTCCTGCACTGTCATGGCCGGAAACAGGCGTCGGGCTTCCGGCACCGAGCTGATCCCGCGGCGAACGATTTCCGGTGTCGGCAGGCCTGTGATCGGTTGCCCGGCAAACCGCACCGTACCGGAGTGCGGTCGGGTCAAACCCAGAATGGCCTTCATGGTCGTGGACTTGCCGCTGGCATTGCCGCCGAGCAGGCAGACGATCTGGCCCGCGGGTACGCTCAGCGACAGATCGAAATGCACCTGAACCGGCCCGTAATACGAATTGAGTCGATCCAACTGCAGCAGCGGCGCCTCAGGAGCTTGATGATCCATGATCACGCCACGGGCTCGGCGCTACCCAGGGCATGGTGACCGAGATAGGCCTCGATCACCGCCGGGTCGTTTCGCACCCGCCCCGGCAGGCCCTCGGCAATGCGCTGGCCGTCATCCATCGCCAGGACCCGGTCCGACAACCGCATCACCATCTCCAGCTTGTGCTCGATCAGCAAAAGGGTCTGGCCACTGGCCTTGAGCCGGCCGATCAGCACCTGCATCTCGGCGGTTTCGCTCTCGTTCATGCCCGCCGTCGGTTCATCCATCAGCAGCAGCCGCGGGTGCAGCGCCAACGCCCGGGCAATTTCCAACCGGCGCCGATTGGCGTAAGAAAGGCTGTAGGCTGGCTGATCCCGGCGCGGCAGCAAACGGTCGCCGAACAGCGCCAGGATCGCTTCGGCGTCGGCACGCAAAGACTGTTCCTCCGCCCGGACCGCGGCTGGACGCCACGCCGCCAGTCCAAGTTCGATCAGAGGACCGAGCAGCGGTACTGCCGGCCGAACGCAACGCAGCCGGACATGCGCACCGACCAGGACATTGTCGATGACGCTGAGATTGCCGAACACCCGCCCGTGCTGAAAGGTCCGGGCCAGGCCCAATGCCGCCAGCCGTTCGGGGCGAAGACCGGTGACATCCTGGCCGGCAAAGTGGACGGTGCCGACATTCGGCCGGTCGAGCCCACTGATCAAATTGAACAGCGTCGATTTCCCGGCGCCGTTTGGCCCGATGACGCTGACCAGTTCGCCCTCGGCGACGTCGAGATCGATGGCGTTGACGGCGACCAGTCCCGCGAAACGGCGCGTCACGCCGCGGACTTGCAAGAGCGGAGGCACCATCACACCGTCCCCAGCAGGCCCTGTGGGCGATAGCGGATCAGCACCAACAAGACCAGCCCATAGGCCAGCATGCGATACTCGGCAGCCGCGCGAAACAGTTCGGGCAGTGACACCAGCAAAACCGATCCCAACACCGCACCGGCGACATTGCCCAGCCCGCCCAGGATCACCATTGTCAGCGCCAGGATCGAGAGCGTCGTATCGAAGGTTCGATAGTCGATATAGGAATAGAGATGCGCGGTGATGGCACCGCCAACCCCGGCACCGAAGGCACCAAAACCGAACGCCAACGCCTTGTAGCGGTTGGCGGCCACGCCGTAGCTGCGTGCCGCCACCTCATCTTCGCGAATGGCGCGCCAGGTCCGTCCCAGATGTCCGGACAGCAACCGCGTTTGCAGCAGCGCGATGGCCACGACCAGGACCAACACCAGCCAATAGACGGAACGGACCGAGGTCAGCTCGATCCCGCCGATGGCCGGAGCGGGGATCCCGGTCAGGCCCATGGCCCCCTGCGTCAACCCGGTCCAGTTCAGAATCACCAAAGTGACGATCTCGCCGATCCCCAGCGTGGCGATCGAAACATAGTGGCCCTGCATCCGCAGTGCGGGAAAGACCAGCAGGGTGCCCAGCAGCGCGGTGATCACCCCGGCCAACGGCACCGACCAGACGAAGGGCAGCCCGCAATCCAGCGCCAGGAGTCCCGATGCATAGCCGCCGATCGCCAGCAGCGCGGCATGACCCAGCGAAATCTGGCCGACCGTCCCGGCCACCAGCGTCAGGCTCAGCGCCAGCAAAGCCGACAGCAGGGCCGTGGTCAGCGTTTGCAGCAAATAGGGCGCAGGCAGCAGCGGCAGCAACGCCGCGGCCAGGACGACGCCCGCCACCAGGGCCCGCGGCAACCGGAGCGGCCGGCTGCGGGCAATGAAAGTCCCGGTCATCGGCTCCGGCGGCAGGTCGCGTCGCCGACCGAACAGGCCGTTCGGCGCAGCGACCAGAATCAGGATCAGCAGCGCGAAGGCAAACAGGTTGCGGTAGCTGCTGCCGAAAAGGGCGATCCCGTAACTTTCGGTCAGTCCCAGCAGCAGTCCGCCGCCGAGCGCACCCGGCACATTGCCGAGGCCGCCGATCATCATCGCCACGACACCCTTCAGGGTTGCGTCAAAGCTCATGTTGGGGTCGATGCTGTTGTAATACATCCCGACCAGCAGACCGCTGACGCCGCCGAGCGCCGAAGCGATGGCGAAGACCGTCACGTTGACCCGATCAGTGTCGACACCCATCTGCCGCGCCGCGTCCTGGTCCTGTGCCGTCGCCCGCACCGCCCAACCGAGTTTGGTATAGCGCAGGAATCCGTAAAGCCCGGTGGCACTGACCAGGCCGACACCGGCGATCAGCAAGTCCAGGGTGCCGATGGTACCGCGGCCGATCTGAATACGCAGGTCCGGCAATTGGCTGGCCAGGGCGCGGGGATCCGGTGAACAAAACAACTGCACCAACTGGTCGAGGACCAGGCTGATGCCGATGGTCGCCAGCAACGGGGCGATCCGGGAACTGCCGTGCAACGCGCGCAACCCGACACGCTCGATGGCGACACCCAGCAGGGCGCTGCCGGTGATCACGATCACCAGCGTCACCGGCAGCGGTGTGTGCAGATAGGTAATCGAGGCCCAGCCGAGATAGGCACCCACCGTATAAACCGAGCCATGGGCAAAGTTGATCAGATTGGCGACGCCAAAAATCAGCGCCAGGCCGACGGCGAGCAGTGCGTAAATATTCCCGATAATCAGGCCGTTGACCGTATAATCCAGCCAGGGACCGAAGGCGAGTTGGTTGATCATCATTCGCGGCCAATCCTTTCCGGATTACTTGCCACTTCTTCGATCAGATCGCGGGCCTGCTGCCATCCCACAAGGTGAATTGGGAGTCCTTGACCAGCAGACGCTCGTAACGGGCGCCGGCGACGCGGCGGGTATCCGGATCGAAACTGATTTTGCCGTAGACCACGCTCGGAACGTTTTTGATCTTGGTCAGGCCGTCACGGATCGCCTCGCGCGTCCCGCCGAACTGGCGAACCAGTTCGCCGATCAGGATAAACGTGTCGTAGGCGGTGGCATTGAAGCCATCGGGCTGACGGCCGTACCGGGTTTGGAACGCCCGGACGAAGGCCTGGACTTCCGGTCGCGGGTCGTCGGGGAAGAAATTCGACTGGGTATAGATGCCATTGACCGCATCGCCACCGAGTTCGATGAATTTCGGCGAATACACCGAACTGACGGCCGCGATCGGCTGCTTCAGGCCCAGATCATGGACCTGGCGCGCGATCACCGCCGCATCGGCGTAATAGGCTTCGAGGATCAGGCCCGTGGGATTGGTGTCGCGGATGCGGACCAGGGTCGAGCGAAAATCACGTTCGGCCGGCAGGAAGCCCTCGACCGCGACGATCTCCGCACCCAGCGCCTGTGCTGCCTGGACGAACAGGGTTTTGCTGGTGTTGCCCCAGTCGGTATTGAGATGCAGTACCGCCAGTTTCTTCAGCCCGAGACCGTTGACGGCAAAATCGGCCAGGTTCGGCTGCTCCTCGGCCTGGCTGATCGAACTGGACCACATATAGTCGCCGCCCTTGGTAAAATCGGGATGCGAGTTGGTCATGCCGAATTGGACCAGCTTGCCACGCTGGTAAATCGGTGAGGCGGCCATTGACGCCGTTGAGGAGAAATCACCGACTTCGATCGCGATGTCGGGATCATTGACGAACTTCTGAGCGATCGAGACCGACTGGCGCGGCTCACTCTGGCTGTCTTCGAAGACATAGCGCAGATGCGGTCCGCCCTGGGCGGCGATCTGTTCGATCGCCAAATCGAATGCCGCCACCCATTGAGCGCCGTGCTGCGCATTTGGCCCGGTCTGCGGCCCACTGACGCCGATTGTGATCGTGGCATCAGCGGCACGCAGGGCCGTCGGCCGCCTGAAAAGGGCAGCACTCGAAGCCGCGGCACCCATAACAATAAATTGCCGACGTGATACCATTTTCAACCTCCAAACAAGCGATTGATCACGAATAATACAGTGAATTTACGTTATTATTAATATACACCATCGTATTTCGATTTTCAATACGTCCAACCCGGCATGGCGTTGATATAAATGTTATATCGCTCTTAAAATACATATTTTTATAGTTTAATTTATGCAGGCACTTCCAACGCGTCGCGAATTTTGCCGTTCTCCCGCCATATTCTCCAGAACATTTCAGGAAGAAGTGCTTGACCCGATCGGTCATACCGCTCTAATTCGACGGCCCGCCCGGATCATCCGATCGAACCGCAAGCCCGAAAGCCGCTGACTCTGGAGCGGCCCCGCCAGACAGCGGCGGTGCAAAATAACTCACGAACAACGGCCCACGGCGATCGATCGGGCCCGGAACCAAAAGGACGGCTTCGGCCATGACTGCAAAATTCACCGTCGGCATCGTCGGTCAACCGATGGAGACCTTGGATCTCGAAGAGGCGGTCCTCGGCCCGGAGATCCGCTTGGTCCGGCTATCCGGCGTCCGTGAGGATGATCTCGACCCGGCCGAGCTCGGTCGCCTCGACGCGTTGCTGGTGTGGCGGATGGCGCTGGGCGCGCGAACCGCCAACTTGTTGACGCGCGGCCGCATCGTGGTGCGTTTCAGTGTCGGCTACGACAATATCGACGTCGCTGCCTTCACCCGGGCCGGGATCGCGTTCGCCAACAATCCGGATTATGGCACAGAGGAGGTTGCCGACAGCGCCATGGCGCTGATCCTGGGTCTGCAACGCCGGATCGTTGAATATGACAGCCGGGCCCGTGGCCACACCACGACATGGCAAGCCAATATCCTGCCGCCGGTGCGCCGCAGCCGAACCTTGACGGTTGGCGTGGTCGGGGTCGGCCGGATTGGCACCAGTGTCGTCAATCGGTTGAAGCCGTTCGGCTATCACATTGCCGGATTCGATCCCTATCAGCCCTCCGGGCACGAAAAGGCGATCGGCTATCAGCGAACGGAAAGTCTCAACGCCTTGCTGGCGATGGCCGACATCCTCACCTTGCATTGCCCTTTGACCCCCGAGACCACGGGGATGATCGACACCGCGGCGGTGGAACGCCTCAAGCCCGGATCGATCCTGGTCAATACCGCGCGGGGCCGTCTCGTCGCCGACCTCGACACCATCGCGGCAGCATTGCGCACCGGTCGCCTCGCCGCCGCCGGCCTGGACGTCCTGCCCGACGAACCGCCCCGGCCGCACCCGCTGCTCGACGCCTGGCGCCGCCGCGAGGACTGGCTGGACGGCCGCCTGATCATCACCCCTCATGTCGCCTTCTACGCCGACGAGGCCTGGATCGAACAGCGCCGCAAAGGGTGCGAGACCGCGCGTCTGTGCCTGGTCGAGGGCCGCCTGCGAAACCTGATCAACCCAGACGATCCGGCGTCACGCTGAACCTGTCCCGGGACGCGGTGTCTCGGTTGGTGCGGGCCGGCGATATGGAAAAAAGTCTGCAGGAGTTGAACCATGACCCGTCCGCCCAACGTCCTTTTCATCATGGCCGATCAGATGGCGGCCTCCGCCCTGCCCTTCTACGGCCACCCCCTGGTCAAGACACCGAACCTTTCGGCCCTGGCCGCGCAGGGGGTTGTGTTCGAAAGCGCCTATTGCGCCTATCCCTTATGTGCCCCGGCGCGTTTCTCGCTGCTGTCGGGCCGCTTGCCATCGCGCATCGGCGCCTTCGACAATGCGGCGGAATTCCCGTCCGCGACGCCGACCTTCGTTCATCATTTCCGCGCCGCGGGTTACCGGACCGCGCTTGCCGGAAAAATGCATTTTGTCGGCGCCGACGGGCTGCATGGTTTCGAGGAACGGCTGACAACGGACATTTATCCGGCCGATTTCGGTTGGACTCCGGACTGGGGCCATCAGGTCCTGACCTATGACTGGTCGCACCATATGGCCAGCGTCGTCGAAGCCGGCCCCTGCCATCGCAGCCTGCAGATCGATTTCGATGAGGAGACCGCGCATCAGGCGGTCCAGAAGATCTACGATTATGGCCGGCGCGCCGACGAGGCGCCGTTCTTCCTGACCGTCTCCTTCACCCACCCCCATGATCCCTTCAATTGCCTGCCCGAGCATTGGGACCTGTACGACCATAACGCCATCGACCTGCCGGCGGTCCCCGCCCTGGCACCGTCGGCCCTGGATCCGCACAGCCGCCGCCTCTATTACATGGACAGCCAGCATCGATACCACATGACCGACGAGCGCACCCGGACCGCCCGCCACGCCTATTATGGCATGATCAGCTATGTCGACGACCTGGTCGGCCGGCTGCTGACCGCCTTGCGGCGCGCCGGCCTGGCGCAGGACACAATCATCGTTTTCGCCGGTGACCATGGCGAGATGCTGGGCGAACGCGGCCTGTGGTACAAGATGTCGTTCTTCGAAGGCTCGGCCCGGATACCGCTGCTGTTTCATTGTCCCCGAAAATGGCGCCCCCGCCGGGTGCCCGGCAACGTGTCCCATGTCGACCTGTTTCCGACCTTCCTCGACCTGATCGGCGACACCGCCGGTCCGCCCGTCGACCCGCCGGATGGCCACAGCCTGGTGCCCCTGATCGAGGGCCGCGATACACATGCCGATGACACGATATTTTGCGAATATCTCGGCGAAGGCGTGCTGAAGCCGGCATTGATGGTCCGGTCGGGGCGTCACAAATACGTCATCTGTGGCGATGATCCGGCGCAACTCTATGATCTGGTTGCCGACCCCAGCGAACGCGTCAATCGGGCCGGGCTCCCGGACTTTACCGACATCGAACGCGGTTTGGCGCGCCGGATCGCCCGGCAATGGGATGTCGCCGACCTCGAACGCCAGGTCATTGCCAGCCAAAACCGCCGGCTGTTCATCCATCGATCGTTATTGTCGGGGAGGCACGCGGCGTGGGACTACCAGCC
Source organism: Azospirillaceae bacterium (assembly GCA_031291675.1). GTDB lineage: Bacteria > Pseudomonadota > Alphaproteobacteria > Azospirillales > Azospirillaceae > JARLIO01. Next base: position 1,515 of record JARLIO010000042.1, on the reverse strand, counting down.
GTCGCGCGACGCGGCGACATCCTATGTCCGTAATGTTGGTATCGCCGAGGACACCCTGAAGGCGCAGGCACGTCTGCCTCCCGTCCCCACCGTGCCGCCGGATTTCCCGGACTGACCGCGGCGCCCCGCGGTCACGAATCGGATCCCCCAACGGTTCGCAGCCGACATAATATTGGAAAATACTTGACTGTAGGTACGTTTGGGGGTACAAGTGAATATGGATTTTGCATGGTGGGAACCTAAGCGGCTATGGACGCTGAACGACCGGGGCCTCGATTTTCGGGACGCCTGCCACCTGTTCGACGGACGGCTTGTTTACACCTACCCCTCACCTCGCGAAGGCGAAGAGCGATTTGTCACCGTCGGGTTGATCGAACAACGGTTTATCGCCGTGGTCTGGATGGAACGGGACGGGAAACGGCGGATTATCTCAATGAGGAGGGCAAGAAATGGAGAAGAACGAACATATCGTGAGCTACTCGGCTGAAGAACTGGCGACGATGAAGAGTGAAACCGATTGGGCCAAGGTTGACGCCACGACTCAAGAAGAAGTCGAGCGGCACGCCGAAGCAGACGAAGGGGCGCTTCCAGAAGGGTGGGAGAAGACCGCGGTAATCGGTCTGCCCCCCGGCAAGGAAGCCGTGAAGCTTCGCATTGACCGCGATGTTTTGGACTGGTTTCGCGGCACGGGCAGCGGGTACCAAACCCGCATGAACAACGTGCTTCGCGCTTTCGTGAGTTCCCGACAAGTCGGGGGCCATCAGCCGAAATAAATGGTCATAGTAGCAGTCGCACGGGAAACTTAGGGAGAATAAAATGAGTATATTTGATACTATCGTCTCCGTTCTTGAGACGGTAGCTAAAATGACAGGAAGTTCTGACGAGAGAGCAACTTCTAATGAGAGGCACATAATACCATACGGACGCCAAAAAAAATACAGATGGTCACGACCATCGCTCGGATAAGGGAGATGATCGCACTCCTGCACAAAAGGCAGCCGATAAAGCTAGGAGCGGTCCACGCCCCACAAAACGAGCCGTCGCGTCACCTTGATATCCCCCATCGGCAAATATCTTCTCAATGAAAGGAAAGAGGCGACGAACTTCGGCAAGAACGGGAAGCGCACCATCGCGGTCTTGAGTGCTGGCGGTCTGGATCATCGCACCCAGTATCATTCCCACGGTGTCGACAACAATATGACGTTTGATGCCTTTGATTTTCTTGCCGGCATCGTAACCGATCTCATCAATTTTAGCCCCGCCTTTCTCCGCAGCCTTGACGCTTTGGCTGTCGATGATTGCGGCGGTGGGGCTGGCCTCTTTTCCCGCGAGTTCTCTCACCTGGACGAAGAGTTCGTGATGAATCCTCTCCAACGTTCCGTCCCATTCCCAGAGCTTGAAATACTCGTTTACCGTGCTGCGTGGCGGAAAATCCTTCGGCAAAGCTCGCCATTGGCAACCGGTCGAAAGTAGGTAAAGGATCGCATTGAACACTTCGCGAAGGTTCACCGATCG
>JARLIO010000041.1 GCA_031291675.1 Azospirillaceae bacterium | reverse complement strand
GACCTTGGCCACGACTACTTCGATCACAGGGCAAAGGTCGCACAGACCAACCGCCTCGTCGCTCGCCTGGAAAATCTCGGCTACCTCGTCGAAATCACCCCGATGGCCGCATGACCAGATCGACAAAGTTTCTTTCTAGAAATCGAGATATAACAATAACTTACATAGAAAAACGCCCCGCTCGGATCACTCCGGCGGGGCTTTTTTATTTCACCATGACTCCAGCCCGGCACTTCGCTGGACTAGGCGTCGATTTCGCGCTCGGTGAGACGTTCGCGCAAGTTGGACGGTTGGCGCTGCCACGTCGGCGCATCGTAGAATGCGCTTTCTTGCGCGGCGTGGTGAGGTGCGCGATCGTTCGCACCATAATAAACGAAAATATATTGTATATTGCGAATTTAATTTACCGTTGAAAATCAGTCTAATTGATCGTATAGAAACGCATAATTCACATCTGAATATGGAATACCCACGATGGTTGCGCCTGATATCAACCGCCGCCGTTTTGTCACACTCGCGGCGGGCGCCGCCGCCCTTGTCGGCGCCCCCGAAATTGGGCGCGCCGCTGAGAAGCCAGCTGTCGTGCGGATCGGTTATCTCACCGCGGCGCGAGCCTGGACCATTGGGATGACGGATGGCAGCTTCGATGCCGCCCTCGGCACCAAGGTTGAGTGGGTCACGTTCCCGGCAGGGGGCCCGGCACTTTCGCTCCTCGCCGCCAGGCAGATCGATTTTGCCATTTTCGGCATCACGCCGATCGCAGCCGGATTGTCGCGCAAGCTTCCGATTGAAATCCTCGGCTCACCTGAAATCGTCGCGACCAGCGAACGCCTGATCGTGAAGCCGGGGATCGCCGGCATCAAAGACCTCGAAGGCAAGCGCATCGCCGTCGCCCCGTCGTCCACGATGTCTTACGCGCTGGAGGCGGTGATCAGGATCAACAACCTCGACAGCCATTCGATCAAGCGCCTGCCGCTGACCCAACCCGACACCATCGCGGCATGGCGGCGTGGCGACATCGATGCGACCTACATCAACGGCCCTTTCTGGGGCGAGCTTCTCGCTGATGGCGGCAAACAGTTGCTGGTCTCGGCGGATCTTCAGCCGGCCGGCATCTTCGTCTGGAACAGCGCCGTCGTGCGCAAGGACTTCGCCGACGGCTATCCGGAAACGGTCGTCGCCTGGTTGCAGACGGTGCAGGCCCAGTTCGATCGCTACAAAGCCGATCCTGATGGGGTGTCGCGCGCGCTTGCCAAGGCCTACGGAGCCCCGTTTGAGGCTGTTCGCGATACGCTTGCCGGGCTCCACTATCCGAGTTTCAAAGAGCAACTCGGGCCCGGCTACTGGGGCAACAACGTGGAGTCCGGCAAGGACGCCCCCATGGTTCGGGCGCTCGATGATGTCGCGAAATTCCTGGCCGACACCGGAGAGATCCAGCGCGACGGCATCCCGGGCTCCTTTGCCCAGACCGTCAATTACGATTTGCTCAACAAGGCATTTCCGGCTTGAACGAGGGCGAAGGCGTCCGCAGGCTTGTCTTGGGGCTGGTTTCCGTCACGAGTGTGACCGTGGCATGGGAGTCAGCGGCACGTTATGGACTTGTCGATCCCTTGTTCCTGCCGCCGCCGACCGAGGTCCTGGCCACAGCGGTCGATCTCTTGCGCCATGGCTACAGAGGCTCACCTTTGTGGGTGCATGTCGGTCTCAGCCTTGGGCGGGCGCTCGTTGCGTTCGTCGCTGCCGTCATCGTCGGCATCCCCCTCGGCGTCATGATCGGGATTTCGCCGATCTTCGCCGGCCTGATCGATCCGTTCGTCCAGTTCCTGCGGCCCCTGCCGAAGCTCGCGCTGATCCCGCTGGTCATTCTGTGGTTCGGAATTGGTGAGTTCTCGAAAGTGTTTCTGATTTTCTTGTCCGCCTCATTGAGTATTGTCGTCGGCGCGGCGGCTGCCGTTGCGAATGTGCGGCGCCAGCAGATCCGCGCGGGCAAAGTGCTCGGCGCCCATGGATTTGCGCTGTTTCGCCATGTGATGCTGCCTCAAATGGCTCCCGAACTGTTCGTTGCCGTGCGGCTTTCGTTGGGGATCGGCTGGACAACCTTGATCGCTGCCGAGATGATCGCAGCTGACGCGGGACTGGGTTGGATGGCGGTCAACGCGTCGGCGTATCTGCGCACCGATATTGTGATGCTGGGAATCGTGTTGCTCGGGCTGACCGGCTATGTTCTTGATCTGGCAATTGTCGGGCTGCAGCGGTGGGTAACCCCGTGGGCGGGGCGGAGTTGATCGATGGTCGCGCCGCTGATTGAACTCCAGAGTGTCAGTAAATGCTTTCGCGCCCAGCGCACCCGCCAGGAAACCTGGGCAATTCGGGATGTCTCGCTCAATATTGGCGAGGGGGAGTTCCTTTGCCTGCTGGGTCCGAGCGGATGCGGCAAGTCGACAATTCTGGATATGCTGGCGGGCTTCGAGGGGCCAACCGAGGGCCGTATCCTGATTGCGGGAGAGCCGGTTGGGCGGCCGGGACCAGACCGGGGCGTTGTGTTCCAGGATGCCTCTCTGTTTCCCTGGTTGTCGGTGATCGACAACGTCACCTTTGCGCCCCGCTTATCCGGTGTCGCGCCGTCCACCTATCGTGCGCAAGCGTTGGAACTCATCGAGAAAATGGGGCTGGGTGGCTTCGAGAACCACGCACCCTATGAACTTTCAGGAGGAATGCGCCAGCGCGTCGCCATCGCGCGGGCCTGGATCTCAAACCCGCGCATACTCCTGATGGACGAGCCGTTCGGCGCCCTGGATGCGCAGACCCGGCTTGAGATGCAGGAAACCCTGCTGGCCGCCCGCGGCCAAGCGGTTTCGACGGTGCTGTTTGTGACACACGACATCGAGGAGGCGCTTTTTCTGGCGGATCGCGTCGCCGTGATGAGTCGCCGGCCCGGGCGGATCACGCTCGATATTCCGATCCCGTTTCCGCGACCACGGTGTTATGAGGCGCTGATTGCGGATCCTGCATTCAGTCGGCTCAAGCAAGATATTGTGCGGATCCTGCGTCAGGAGATTGTCGCTCGCAGAGAGACGGATCGGGCGTGAAGCCGGGTGAGCGCGGTCTTGGTCCGCGTGCGCAAGGCTCTTTGGTGCCCGTCTCACGTACTGCTCTCATGTTTGTGGCCAAGGCAGAAGAATGGATCATCGGAGCCATCGGATTATTGGGGCCGTACCAACAGGCAACGTTCCAGCAGAGACGTGCCTTTGTGTTGCCGGCTCGTCACCAATCGGGGAGGCCAGGACGGTACCGCAACCTTCGTTGCGCGGATCCGGACGGCAGGTTTGATAAACTTGGCCTTATGACGCCGGCTCCGCCGGGCGTGGAACGGGTTTGCACGACCAATGCAGATCGCCGACGTCGACGGAAGGCGTTGCTATTGGCTCGGGTCTGTCCGGAGCGGAATTAGCGCCGGTTGCTCGGCCCACCTTTGTCCGTATCGGTCACGATGGCAATAGCGATCGCCGCTTGGATGCGGTCGCGCGACGTTTGCCGCGCCCGGGCGAATTCCTCCGCGTCGTCCATCAGGGCCGCCACATTGGCGACCGCCTGACAGGCGACGAGATCGAAGACGAGTTGCGCCTCGTCCACATCGGGGAAGAACTCGCCACAATCCTTGGCATCCCGAATCAACTGGCGAAGTCGCGTCCGTGCCGCCCTACGGAAATCGTTGATCCGGTCGCGGATGCGGCCCGGCCGCGTCCGGTATTCGCTGCTGACCGCGTTGATGAAGCAACCGCCCGGCAGGACCCTGTTCTCGACGAAATCGTACCAGCCATCGACCAGTGCCCGCAGTCTGCCCAGGGGATTGGCCGCTGCCAGCGCGGGCGTAACGACGGTGTCGTGGTACAGCCCAACGGCATTTTCGAGCGTCGCCAACTGTAGCGCTTCCTTATCACCAAACAGGATCTGAATATTGCTCTTGCCGACTCCCGCTTCGGCGGCAACGCGCCCGAGCGATAATCCGTCCAGACCTTCCGCCGAAGCGATCATCCGGGAGTGGGTGAGGATTTGTCCCCGGGCCCGATCGCCGCGTCGCCTTCGGCCGTCGGTTTCGTCTGCTTTGATCACGCCCTGTGCCTTTCCCAGAGCACAGCGCCGTTCCTGATTGGGGCAACGCGGCTGTTGACTCTGTTTCTCACCATATTAATATACGAACGATCGTATATATTATGAGGCGACCGATGTCAAGCGAATCGATTCTTGCGGCCACCGAGGCCATCGCGGAATGTCAGCAACCGGACCGCCATAAATGGTTGGCCCTGGCCGTACTTCTGAGCGGCAATTTCGTCACCATCCTGGACCTGTTCATCGTCAACGTGGCGTTGGACAGTATTCAAAAGGATCTCAATGCCACGCCGTCCGAGATCCAGCTCGTCATGGTCGGTTACAGTGGCGCCTACGGTGTCTTGCTGATGAATGGGGCGCGTCTCGGTGACATTTTCGGCCGGCGGCGCATTTTTCTGATCGGCATGGGCCTGTTTACCGTGGCGTCGGCCTTGTGCGGATTGGCGTCGGTTCCCCTGGCGTTGATCGGGGCCAGGGTGCTCCAGGGGATCGGGGCCGCTCTGCTCATGCCGCAGGTGTTTTCGTCGCTGCGCGTGCTTTTCGAAGGTGGGGCGCGGCGCCATGCCTTTGGTATCATGGGGGCCGTCCAAGGCGTTGCCGCCTCGATCTCCCAGCTCACCGGAGGGTTCCTCATCAAGCATGGTTCCAGCGGCCTCGGCTGGCGTTGGGTGTTTTTGGTCAACCTGCCGGTCGGTCTGGTGGCGCTGGTGGTGGGACGGCTGTTGATCGACGAGACCAAAGCCCCGGTGCCCTCCCGGCTTGATCTGCGCGGAGCTTTGACCGGGGCCGCTGGTTTGGCACTTTTCTTGATTCCGGCCATGGAAGGGCGGGACCATGGCTGGCCCTGGTGGTCATGGATGGTCCCGATCCTCGGCCTCCCGGTCATGATTGATTTTGTGCGCTATGAGCGCTGGCTATCCCGCGCGGGTGGGGTCCCGATCATCGACATATCGCTGTTTCACAATCATCGCTTTGTCGCCGGCGTTGCAGCCGTTTTCCTGTTCTACTCGGCGATCAGTTCTTTCTTTCTTTCGCTGACCATGCTGCTTCAGCCGGGCCTGGGCCTGTCCCCCATGACCGCGGGAGCGGTGTTTACGCCATCAGCATTGGCCTTTTTCGCCGGCTCTCTGGCTGGCCCGAAACTGGCCGGCCGCATCGGGCATCGGGCACTCCTTTTCGGCGTCGTGGTTTTTGGCAGCGGTTTGCTGCTATCGATCATCGCCGGCGTGGTCGCCCCGGGGAACCTGCCGCTGCTGGTTACCTCACTGATTCTCAACGGTGCCGGCCAGGGGCTGGTCATCCCTCTCGCCCTTAACACCATTCTGAGTGGTGTCCGAACCGATCAGGCCGGCACCGGATCGGGCGTGGTGAGCACGGTGCAGATTATCGGAACTGCGGTCGGCGTTGCCATTGTGGGCGTCATATTCTTTTCCTTGATCACGCCGACACCCGGTTTTTCACCAGCGAAGCGCGCGTTTCTTTACGGCCATGCTCTCGCACTCGCCACGATCTATAACGTTGCCGCGACGGCGTTAAGCTTCACCGGTTTCTACATTCTGACGCGCAAGCATTCGTGACGAGGAGCGGTTGGCCGCGCGACGACCGCCGTTGCGCGCGAGCGTGCGGCAAACGACCGCGCGCCACGGCGGTGATTCGGCATCGTCGGCGTACCGGGTAGCGCGTATAATCCATAGAAATTGTATGGACTAGCGTGGCCCTGCACCGTTCGGAGTCGGCCTTGATCGAAGAAATCACCATTCTCGCCGGTCATGGCCGTGATGGCACGCCTGACGGGATCGATCGCCTGGATCTGCGGATGGGTGATGTCGTCAGCGTCGTCGGTCGCACCGGGTCGGGCAAGACGACCCTGATCAACGACATCGAGCTGTTCGCCAACGGCAACACGCCGACTGGCCGCACCATCCTGATCAACGGACGGACGCCGCCGCCGGAATATCGCGACGATCCCGCCTGCAATCCGATCGCGCTGATCACCCAGCACACCACCTTTCTCTCGGATCTGCCCGTCGCGGAATTCCTGCACATTCACGCCCGCATCCGTCATACCCCGGTGGCTGCGGAAGGGGCGGTCGAGCGCACGCTGACTTTCGCCAATGAGTTGACCGGGGAGCCGATTTCGCTGTCGAGCCAGATGACCGAATTATCGGGTGGCCAGACCCGCGCGCTGCTGATTGCCGATGCCACGATCATCTGCGACACCCCGATCGTGCTGCTCGATGAGGTCGAGAATGCCGGCATCAACCGGTCGCGGGCGCTCGAACTGCTGCGGGGTTATCGCAAGATCTTCATCTTCGTGACCCACGACCCGCGTATTGCCCTGCTGTCCGATTATCGCATCGTCCTCAAGGATGGCCGGATCGACCAGGTGCTTCATACCGATGCCGGCGAGCGGGACTTGGCCCCGATCGTGTGCCAGTTCGACGACATGCTGTCGCATCTGCGCGACCTGATCCGCCTCGGCCACCGGGTCACGCGCTCCGATGTCGCCAGCGTTGACGTGGAGAAACGGACATGAAACTGGTGATCTGCGCCGGCACCGCCACCACCGGCAAGACCGCGGTCCTGCGTGGAGTGGTCCCACGGCTCCAGAAGCGCGGGCTGGCGGTCGCTTTCCTCAAGATCGATGTCCAGTTCGCCGAAGAGGACGAATTGTTCGCCCGCGAATTCTCGATCCCGACGCGCAAGGTCTATTCGGGCGAACTGTGCCCGGATCACTGCAATGTCATGGTCCTGGGCGAGGCCCTGCAATGGGCGGAACGCGGCGGTGCCGACGTCCTGCTGGTCGAAACCGCAGGCTTGTGCCTGCGTTGTTCGCCCTATGTCGATGGCGGCCTTGGCATCGTCGTCGTCGAGGCGACCAGCGGCATGAATTTGCCCCGCAAGATCGGGCCGATGCTGTCGCTGGCCGATATCGCCGTCGTGACCAAGATCGACCGTGTGTCCCAGGCCGAGCGCGAAGTGTTCCGTGCCCGGATCCAGGATGCCGCGCCGACGGTTCGTGTTCGCGAGGTTAACGCCCTTTACGGGATCGGCATCGATCCGCTGGTCGACCATATCCTCGCGACCGCCGATGTTGGCGACAAGCTGCTGTTGCGCGGCAACCCGCCGGTCGGCACCTGCACCATCTGTGTCGGCAAGAAGGAAATCGGCTGGCAATCGCATTTCGGCGTGGTTCGCGCCCTCGACAACCAGACCTTCTATCGAGGCGAATAGATCGTGGCGATCTATTTCGACCACTCTGCCACGACGCCGGTCGACCCGAGGGTGGTCGAAGCCATGACGCCGTTCCAGAGCGACGTCTTTGCCAATCCCTCCAGCCTCCATCAGGCCGGGCGCCGGGCCCGGCAGGCGGTTGACGCGGCCCGCGCCCAGGTCGCGGCGCTGCTCAACGCCCGGCCTGCGGAGATCATCTTCACCGCCAGTGGCACCGAAGCCGACAATCTGGCGCTGATCGGCGCGATGGCGACGGCGCCGGCCGGGCTCAACCACCTGATCACCAGCGCCTTCGAACATCCCGCCATTCTTGAGACCTGCCAATGGCTGGAACGCCATGGCACCGAGGTCACCCGGTTGCCGGTCGACGGCGATGGTCTGGTGGCGCCCGAGGCCCTGCGGCGATCCCTGCGTCCAACCACCCGGCTGGTCTCGATTATGGCCGCCAACAATGTCGTTGGCACCGTGCAACCGATTGCCGAGTTGGCGGCGGTCACCCGCGCCGCCGGGGCGCTGTTCCATACCGACGCGGTCCAGGCCGTGGGAAAACTGCCCCTCGATCTCGCGGTGCTGCCGGTCGACCTGCTGTCGCTGTCGGCGCACAAGCTGCACGGCCCCAAGGGCGTCGGGGCGTTGTTTGTCCGCGATGGCGTCGCCGTGGCGCCGCTGATCCATGGCGGTGGTCAGGAACGCGGCTTGCGCTCGGCCACGGAGAATGTCGCCGGCATCGTTGGGCTGGGCCGCGCCACCGTGCTCGCCGCGGCCGAGCGGGCCGAGGAGGCGAGCCGGCTGGTCGGACTGCGCGATACCCTGCTCGACGGTATCACCGCCGCCTGTCCCGGAGCCTACCTGATCGGTCACCGCTTCCGGCGCTTGCCGGGGCATCTCAGCGTTGGCTTCGCCGGGCAGGAGGGGGAGGCGATCAAGCTGTTGCTTGCCCTCGACGAGGCCGGTTTTGCCGTATCGACCGGCAGCGCGTGCAGCGCCGCCCATGCCGCCGAACCCTCCTACGTTCTGCAGGCGATGGGCTTTGATCCGTTTCGGGCCCGGGGTGCCCTGCGCATCACCCTCGGGCGTTTCACCACCGGCGAAGAAATCGCCCGGTTCATCGAGGTGTTGCCGCCGATCGTCGCCAGCCTGCGCGGGATCACCAGTCCGCGCAGAGCCCGTCGCTGATGCGGCAAGGATAAGGAAGCGACAATGACGACCACCCTCTCACACCGCGATCTTCCGGGCCAGAATTGCGGTGTCTGCGGCTATCGGACCTGCGACGCCCTGGCGGTCGCGCTTGAAAACCGCCCCGACCTGATCGAACGCTGTATCCATCTGTCCGAGAGCCGGTTCGACGTCACCCCGGCTGCGCCGAGCCCGGTTCCCGCCGCCATTCCCCGGGAGCCCACGGTCCAGCCAGCCGCCGCGGCGGTGGCCGATGAGGCTTGGCGCGACTCCCTGGGGCGTGATTTCGACTTCTACCTGGAACATTTCCCGGAGGAGCCGGGGCCGCGCGAGATCATCCTGCCGCACAATCCGATCCTGACCCGCGAAATGGACGTTCAGGTCGATGATCTGCTGATTGGTCGGCCGCTCGGCATGTCATGCGGCTGCCCGATCACCCATTGTGGCGTCGTCACCGAGGTCGATCGCCGGACGGGCGTGATCGTCTGGTGCGTCACCGGGCCGCTCGCCGCCCGGGAGAAGGGCTTCAAGGATATCGGCTATTATATCGCCGAGGGCTATGAGGGGCTGATCACCCAGACGCGCGCCGACATCCGCATCGGCATGCGCTATTTCTTCCAGCCGCGGCGTTGCATGCTGCAATGGCGTCATAGCGGCCTGGTCAACTATCTCAATCGCACCGATGAAGGATTGCAGGTCCGGGTCGAAGGCCTGTGGATCGGCTGACCGGAGATCATTGTTGTTTCGCTCTCGTCAAGGGTCATAGCCATCAACACCGGCCGCGATGACGTTCGAAACAGGGCAAAAGGCCGAGCGAACGTTGCGCCGTTTCACGGCCCGGGTCACGCGGTTGCCCGTGTTGGCCGACCCCGCCGGTCGTTGGCCTGATCACGGGAACCGCCAAGATAGAATTCCTTGACGTCGTCGCGCGCGGCCAGTTCGGCGGCTGTGCCCGAGGCGACAACCCTGCCGGTTTCGAGCACATAGCCGTGATCGGCGTAGCGCAGCGCGAGGGTGGCGTTTTGTTCTGCGATAAGGAAGCTGACTCCGCTGCGCTGGTTGAGCATCCGGATGATTTCAAAGATTTCCTGGACGATGATCGGCGCCAGCCCCATCGACGGCTCATCGAGCAACATCAGCTTTGGCCTGGTCATCAGCGCCCGGCCGATCGCTGTCATTTGTTGTTCACCACCGGAGGTCAGGCCGGCCTTGGTCTTGCGCTTTTCCTTCAGCCGGGGAAACCAGGCGTAGATCTGTTCCAGGTCCGCCGCCATCTGCCGGCGGCTCGGGCGTCGCAGGAAGCCACCGGAAAGGATGTTCTCCTCGATGGTCAGTTGCGGAAAACAATGCCGGCCTTCGAGGACTTGAACGACGCCTTTGGCGACCAGTTCCGAGGGGGAGAGGCGGTCGACCGCGTCGCCACCCCAGGTGATGGTGCCTCGGCTCAGCGCGCCGCGTTCGGAACCCAGAAGATTGGAAATCGCCTTGAGGGTTGTCGTCTTGCCGGCGCCATTGGCGCCCAACAGGGCAACAATCGAGCCATGGTCAACGCGAAGCGAGACCCCCCGAATTGCCAGGATCGCCTGGCCATAATAGGCCTGGATGTCGACGACATCGAGGCCGGGTTCCATCGGTCCGCTCATGACGATTCCTCTTGGTGGTGAAGACCTGGTCTTGAGGGCCGGTCCGTGCCGGCCCTCCGGCGGACCGGGTCTCAGTTGCTGGCGGTGCGCAGCACGAGGCCCTTTTCCTGGGCGTAGGCGGCGGCTTTGGCCCGAATGACGTCAGCAAACAGGGTTGTGTCGGCCTTGATCCAATCGGTCAGGGTGTCCCACCGGGTACCGTCCCATTGTATGATTTTGGCTGCGATGGTTTCGCCCTTGTGGTTTGCAATCGATGTTTGCAGCGGGCTGATCAACCCCTTGGCCCCGAGTGCTGCGATGCGCTGATCGTCGATGGCGAGGTTTTCCAGAGCCCATTGGCCTTCCGCCGCGGTCAACGGATGGTTACCGAATTTTCGGTGACCCGTCCTCAAAGCTTCGACAAAGGTGATCGCCTCGATGACCCCATAATTATAATAGACGGTACCGAATTTTGTATCGTCCTTCAGGTCGCTCTTTCCCGTATCGATGATTGTTTCCTTGAGTTTCTTGAGAATATCGTAATCTGTTCCGGGCGGGAATACCGATACGGCGAGATAACCCTTGGCGACGCCGCCGGCCGGCCGTGCATCGTCTTCGGAGCCGCTCCAGATATCGCCGATGATGTGGTTCACGGGAAAACCGACACGGGCCGCGGTCTTGATTGCGACCGGCGTCATGACGCCCCAGCCCCGCAGGAACACCCAATCGGCGCCGGCCTGGCGGATTTGTTGCCATTGCGCCTGCTGCTGTTCGCCGGGATGCGGCACCGGGATCTGGATATCCTCGAACCCGAATTTCTTCGACAGGATGTCGAGGGGCTCGATCGTGTCGCGGCCGTAACCCGAGTCATGATAGAGGGTGGCGATTTTGACGCCCTTGAGTTTGTCGGTGCCGCCGACTTGATGGGCGATGTAATCGACGACGATCTGGGCTTCGCTCCAATAATCGAAGATCAACGGGTACTGGTAGGGAAAGACGCGGCCGTCGGTCGCGATGTTCTGACCGCCGCCGGGGCTGACAATCGGAATCTTGTCGATGCGCGCCTTGTCGGTCAACGCGACATCAAGACCGCTTGAATGCGGGTAGATTGCCGCCGTCAGGGCGCCGTCATAGCCGTTCTTGTAACGTTCATAGCATTCGATGCCACGTTCGATGGTGTAGCCGGTCTCGCATTCCTGGATAAAGATCTTGACGCCGTCAACGCCGCCCTCGACCTCGTTGATGTAACGAAGATAATCGCGGTTGCCGGCACCGAAGGGGATGAAGGATGGCGCATAGGGCCCGGTGCGATAGGTGAACAGCGGATAGAGCTGCTCGCCCTTGTGCTCCTGCGCAGAAGCCGGTTGGCTGCCGGTCAGGGCAACCAGGCCCAGGGCCCCGGCCAGGATGATCGTTGGTACGGATAGCGACGGCATCAATGACGTCCTTTCGTTGAGATTTGCAGATCTTGTGGCGGGTCCGGCGTCCTCGCGGGCCAATGGCGGTCACCGAAACGCATGCGCTGCGAATTGCGCCACGGCACCAGACAAGCGGGGGGTAATGGATCGAAAGGATCAGCCGAGGGGTGCGCGCGATGCGGTGTCACGCCGCCGGACACCGCTGAGGCCACGGCGTAGGAGGCTGCTCAGACCATCCGGCTCTTTGATCAGAAGGAGAATGATGATGACGCCGAAGATGATCCGTTGCAGGTTCGCGAGCGCACCCTGGTCAGCACTGGCGGTCAGGCTGGTTGCCAGCACGATGCGATCGAGCAGGATGGGCGTCAGGACGATGAAAGCGGCGCCGAAGAAACTACCGAATAGGGTTGCCGTGCCGCCGATCAGAACAATGAAGAGAACCTGGAATGACTTGTCGAGATCGAAGGCGTGGGCATCGGCCGTCCCGAGATAGCCAAAGGCCCAGAGCGCCCCGGCGATGCCGCAAAAGAACGAGCTGATGGCGTAGGCCAGCAATTTGCGACGGCCGATGCGAATCCCGATGACAGCGGCGGCGGTGTCCTGGTCGCGGATCGCCATCCATTCGCGGCCGACGCGGCTATGGACAATCGCATATGCCAACAGGATCAAGAGTGCGGTGACGGCGGCCACCAGGAGATAGCGGCCGGTCGCGGCGGACAGATCCCAGCCGAGAAATGCCAGCCGCGGTGCCGAGATCGTCAAGGATTGGCTGCCGTTGGAGAACCATTTGAAATTGGTGAACAGCCATTCGAAGAAGAATTGTGCCCCCAGCGTCGAGGCTCCGAGATAGAAGCCCTTGATCCGCAGGCTCGGCAGGCCGAACAGAATGCCGGCCGCCGCTGCGATCAGGCCCGCCAGCACCAGGACGACCGGCAAGGGCAGCACCGGCAGCCGCAGCAACAGGTTGTAGGTGGCGAAGGCGCCGATCGACATGAAGGCTGCGGCGCCGAGCGAGACCAGCCCGGCATAGCCCATCAGTAAATTGAGGCCGAGCCCCGCCAGGCCCATCACGATGGTGGGGATGATGATTGAGCTCAACCAGTAATCAGTTGCGACCAAAGGGATCGCGACGAAAGCGACGACCAGGCCGATCGTGATCAGGACCAGCGGCCGCCCGATCAGGCCGGCTCGGCGCTGTACCCCCCGGACGGGGGTGTCGGCGATCTGGGAAGCGACGGTCATGGCCTCAGACCCTTTCAATCGCGCGGTCGCCAAACAGGCCGGCGGGGCGCACCAGAAGGAAAACGACGGCGAGGATGTAGGCAAACCAGGTTGAGACGCTGCCCTGAACCAGGGGGCCGATATAAATATCGGCAAGCGACTCTGTTGCCCCGACAAGCAGGCCGCCGACGATCGCACCGGCAATCGAGGAAAATCCGCCGATAATTAGAACCGGCAATGCCTTCAGCGTCACCAGTGACAGCGAATATTGGACGCCCTGGCGCGCGCCCCAGATCAGACCCGCGGCCAGCGCCACGATCCCGGCGACGCTCCAGACGATCCGCCAGATCGCCGGCAGCCGGATTCCGATCGATTGTGCCGCCAGCGTGTCATCGGCGACGGCTCGCAGCGAGATCCCCATGCGTGTCTTGTTGAAGACGATCGACAAGACCGCGACCAGGGCCAACGCCGCGCCCGAGGCAAAGAGATCGAATTGACTGATCATCAGGCCACCGACCGAAACCGGAAGATCGTCGATGCCGAGATCCAGCATATGGACGTCCGATCCCATCAACAGTTGGGCCAGGCCCTCGATGACAAAGCTGAGACCGAGCGTCGCCATGAACAATGTCAACGCATCGCGATTGACGAGTGGTCGCAACACCAGTCGTTCAATCAGGATGGCTCCCAGGATCATCACCAGAGCCGTTGTCCCCAGGGCCACCCCAAACGGAGCGCCCTTTTCGACCAGGGTGACGAAGGTCAATGATGCGAAGAGCAGCATCGACCCCTGCGCGAAGTTGAAGACGCCGGAAGCCTTGTAAATCAGGACAAATCCGATCGCGACAAGCGAATACATCACGCCCGCACTCAGTCCGCTTACCAACGTTTCCAGAAAGAAGTTCATGATTTTCCTCAGTGAACCGTGCCGAGGTAAGCGGCGATGACGTCGGGGTTGTTGCGGACTTCGTCGGGCGTGCCATCTCCGACTTTGCGGCCGTAATCAAGCACCACGACGTGATCGGCCAGATCCATGACGATGCCGACATCGTGTTCGATCAGGACGACGGTGGTGCCGAGCTTTTCGTTCACATCACTGACGAAATGGCTCATCTCCGCCTTTTCATCCTGGTTCATCCCGGCCATGGGTTCGTCCAGAAGCAGGAGTTTGGGGTCCGCGACCAGGGCACGGGCCAGATCCACGCGCTTTTGCAGGCCATAGGGCAGAGTCGAGACGACCGTTTCGATGTGCGGATCGAGCTCAAGGAAGGCGATGATACGGTGCGCCCGGGTGGTAAAGGATCGCCGTTCTGCGCGGTCCCGGCCGAGCCGAAAGATGTTTTCCAGGAAATTTGCCCGTCCATGGCGTGCAAGCCCGGCCAGCACATTCTCGATCACCGTAAGCCGGCCGAACAAAGCGTTGTGCTGGAACGTGCGGCCAATGCCGAGATCGGCTGCCTTTAAGGGATGGATCCTCTCGAACCGGACGCCATCGAAGACGATATCACCCGTATTGGCGCGATAGACGCCGTTGATGACGTTGAGCAGGGAACTCTTGCCGGCCCCGTTCGGCCCGATCAGGGCGCAGATCTCGCCGCGCTCAACGTCGAAGCTGAGACGATTGAGGGCCGTAATCCCCTTGAAGGCGAGCGACACGTCGTGAAGCCGGAGAAGAGCGTCGGCCATGACCGTTATCCCGCCACGGCTTCGAGGCTCGCGGTTTCGTGACGTGGTTGACCGGGTTCGGCTGCGGTGCGCTCCCGTTCGCGATCACGGCGCTTCACGGCTTCGATGTCACGATAGCCGGCCGCGGGATGGTTCTCCGGCAGCAAGGGACCGGCGCCGAACAGCTTTTCGCGCAAGGTTCCAGGCTGGTAGGCCTTTGGGTAGACGCCGCGTTTTTGAAGTTCCGGGACCAGGTGGTTGGTGACGTCCTCGAAGCTTTCGGGGGTTACGGCATAGGCCAGGTTGAAACCGTCGACACCGGTGTCCTCGACCCAGCCTTCCAGGATATCGGCGACCGTCGAGGGGGAGCCGACGAAGACCGGACCCAGGCCGCCGATGCCGCCCCACAAGGCCAGTTCCTCCATCGTCCAGCTCTTGTCGCCGCCGGCGAAATGCTCGACAACCGAAACGATGGCGTTGGTTTCGACCTTCCGGATCAGGTCGGTGGGTGCATATTGGCCGAAATCGATGCCGCTCCAGCCCGATAGGAATACCAGCGAGCCGTCATACGAGGTATAGGACTGGTATTCCTTGAATTTGGCCTGGGCCTTGTCATCGGTTTCGTCAACGATGACCGTGGTTAGGTTATAGATCAGCAGCCTGCTGGCGTCGCGGCCGGCGGCGGCGGCCTGACGGCGAATGTCGGTGACATAGGCCTTGAGCATGGATTTGGTCGGTGCGGCGACGAAAACGCACTCGGCGTGCTGCGCTGCGAAGGCCTTGCCGGGACCGGACGCGCCGGCCTGGTAGAGCACCGGCGTGCGCTGCGGCGAGGGCTCGCACAGATGATAGCCGGGGACCTCGAAGAATTTGCCTTTGTGTCCAATCTCATGGACCTTCTCGGGGATCGTGAAGACACGCTTTTCGCGATCGCGCACCACGGCACCGGCTTCCCAGCTACCTTCGAATAGCTTGTAGAGGACTTCGACATATTCGGCCGCGACTTCATAGCGGTTGTCGTGGCGCTTCAACCCGCCCTGGCCGATGTTGCGGGCGCCGCTCTCCAGGTACGACGTCACGATGTTCCAGCCGACCCGGCCCTTGGTGTGGTGGTCGGCGGTCGAAAGCCGGCGGGCGAAGGTGTAGGGGTGCTCGAATGAGGTCGAGGCGGTGATCCCGATGCCCAGATGCTCGGTTGCCTGGGCGATCGGTGCCGCAAGCTGGAGCGGATCATTGACCGGAATCTGTGCCGCCTGTTGGATCGCGTGAAAATTCGATCCTTTGTATACATCGTAATATCCGATGACATCGGCGATGAAGATGCCATCAAAAATACCCCGCTCCAGGGTCTTTGCGAGATCAGTCCAGTATTCGAGATCTTTGTACTGCCATGAGCGATCCCGCGGGTGGGCCCACAGGCCTGGGGACTGGTGGCCGACACAATTCATGTCAAAGGCGTTAAAGCGGATCGTGCGCGTCATGGCGAGCTCCGTTGGGCGATGTCGGTGGCAATGGGGAACGCGGGTCGGGCTTCTGGTGTCTGGTTCCCCCGGGTGATGCGGTATGTTGCCGCAGTGATTGAAGCGGCTCCGCGACACATAGTCAAGTATATAGATCGATTATAAAGATTGTTTTGATTGATCGCTGGAGCCATCGGCTTCCGGAAGCAATTGTGCACGAAAAACACAGGGCGGGGACC
This sequence comes from Azospirillaceae bacterium, assembly GCA_031291675.1. Lineage (GTDB taxonomy): Bacteria > Pseudomonadota > Alphaproteobacteria > Azospirillales > Azospirillaceae > JARLIO01. Next base: position 111,213 of record JARLIO010000041.1, on the reverse strand, counting down.
TCCCCCGCCGTGTGTCTCCCGGTCCGACGCCTAGTTCCAGGGATGCCGCGGCGGGTTGGTGTGGTTAAGGTAGTAGTTGCCGATGTGGAAATATTTCCACCGGACCGGATCATGGAGGGTATGGGCGCGAGCGTTGCGCCAATGACGGTCGAGATTGTGTTCCGCCAGGATCGAGCGGGTCCCCGCGAGTTCAAACAGCTTGTTGGTGGCGAGGATCGCGACTTCGGTGGTCAGGACCTTGGCCTCGGCGGTGGCGATCGTTGCTGCGGCGATCACCTCTTCGGTCGGTGTGGTGACGCCCTGGTCGATCAGCCGCCCGGCCCGTGCCAACAGCGCATCGGCAGCGTGCAGGCGGATTTCGAGGTCCCCGATCGCCTGGATTGTGAAGGGATCCTCGGCGGCGCGGTCCTTGCCGCTGTCGAGCCAAGGTCGTGATCGGGTGTTGACGAAACTGATGGTATCGGCCACCGCCCCGTAGCCGATCCCGAGATCGATCGCGGCCTGGATGATCTGCGAGACCGGCCCGGCAACGGTGGGACGATCGAATGCCGTCACCGCCAGCAGGCGGTCGCGCGGCAGGCGAACATTCTCAATCCGCACCGAGCCCGACGCGGTGGTGCGCTGTCCGAAACCTGACCAATCATTGGTCACGGTCAGTCCCGGGGCATCGCGCTCGCTGAAAGCCAGAAAGCCATGACCTTCGTCATCCACGGCAACGATGGGCACGATGTGGGAAAGCAGAGCACCGGTCGTGTAGAATTTGGTGCCGTTGATGATGGCCTCGTCATCGGCATAGGTGATCCTGGTTTCGAAGTCGGCCACGGTTTTGCTGTTGCGTTCGGAAAAAGCATTGCCGAAGCGAAGACCGTCCAGGACCCAGCCGAAGAATGTGCGCTTTTGGGCCTCAGTGCCATCCAGGTCGATCTGGCCGATGATGGCGAGGTGGTTTTGCGTGATCTGGGCAATGCTGGGATCGGCGGCGGCGATGATCTTGATCACCTCGGCCAGGGTGGCATAGGACACGGCCGGTCCCCCGAAGGCCTTGGGCACATTGAGGGCCCACAGGCCGCTTTGCGAATAGGCGTCCAGTTCGTCAAGCGGCAGGATGCCTTCGCGATCGCGCAAGGCGGCATTCACGGAAAATTCGGCAGCCAGGCGATGGGCGATGGCGATCGCCTCGGCATCGCTGGTGATGCGATGGGGCGGTGTCGTCGGCCGGGGCCGGGGGGCAAAGGGCTCCGGTGAGTTGACCCGTGGAGCCGTTGTCAGATCGAGGGGCATGGTTCTCTCCTGCGGATTAGAGGGCGCCGTGACGCGGAGGCCTGATGTTGTTCAAGAAAAAGTTGCCAACATTGACGTATTTGTAGCGCACCGTGTCATGGAGCGTGTGGGTGCGCGCATTGCGCCAATGCCGGTCAAAATTGAATTCCTTGAGTGTCGACCGCGAACCCGTCAACTCGAACAGTTTGCTGGCGACCAGCAGCGACGCTTCGGTCGACAAGACTTTCGCCTCGGCGACGGCAATCGAGGCCTCGGCAACGGTCTGGTCGGTGGGGTCGGCGATCGCGATATCGACAAATCGCCCGGCCCGCTCCAGCACCGCGTTGGTCGCGGTGACGCGCAACGCCAGATCGCCGACCGCGGCAATCACGTAAGGGTCCTCGTAACCGTGCTCGAAATTGGTCTCAAGCCACGGACGGGCATATTTTCGGGTGTATTCGATGGTATCGGCCAGGGCGGCGCGGGCAATGCCGGTGTCGATGGCCGCCTGGATGATCTGCGCGATCGGTCCCATCGGTGTCGGTTGATCGAACACGACCTGATGCGGGATGACATTGAATTCCGGAACCGTGACCGCGTGAAACCGCGTGGTGCCGCTGCCGGTGGAGCGCTGGCCGAAGCTGCTCCAATCATTAACCAATTCAAGGCCTTTGGTGCCGCGCGGGATGAAGGTGATGGTCGAGCGGCGGTCTTCGTCATTGGCGACGACCGCGATCCAGTGGGCGTAAAGGGCGCCGGTCGAATAGAATTTCTGGCCTTCGATGACGCGCGTGCCATCCGCCTGCCGGGTGATGGTGGTTTTGAAATCGACGGGGGTCCGGGTCCCGATCTCGGTGAAGGCATTGCCGATCCGGTCGCCCTCCAGAACCCTGCCGAAAAAGAACGCTTTTTGGGCCGGGGTCCCGGCGAGGCGCAGGGCTTCGACGATGTACCAGTGGTTTTGCGGAATTTGCCCGATGCTGGCGTCGGCGGCGGCGATGATTGCGGTGACTTCGGCCAGGGTCACGGCGGAAACGCCGGCGCCGCCGTAGTCCTTGGGCACGGTGATGGCCCACAGTCCGCTTTGCGAGAACAGGGCGATTTCGTCGAGGGCGAGGACCGCGTCGCGGTCGCGGTCTGACGCGCCGGGGGCGATCTGGGCTGCGACCTCATGGGCGACGGCGATGGCCTCGGCGTCGGAGGTGATGACCCGGGCTGGCGCGCTGCGGGCGGGCAATTCTGGGACGACGCCGCTGCCGGCGTGAAAAATGATTTTTGACACGATGCCTCCATAACCGGTGGTTTCGGGAGGGCCGCCGCAGCCTGGTCGTGACGGCGCGTTGGCACTCTGTGATTGCCTCTCGTTATAACCTATAATTTCGATCGATTAAAATCATTAAAATTCCAAAGCGAGGCGAGAGGGCTGCAAACTGGTTCCTTGAACGCCCCCGCCCCCGACGCCTTTGTGCCTCGCGAACGGTTGATCATCGAAACCGCTCGTCATGGTCGGAGCAGCCGTGATATTTTTCGTATGTGCCTCGCGGGGACGGGGCCGCCAGGCGGCCGAAGAGGGACCTCCGCGTGAACGAAAAGAACACCATTCCCATCGTCAGCGAGGGGCAGCTCACGCTTCGCGGTTATCGCCCGGACGATCTCGATGCCAGTTTTGCGATGTGGGGCGATGCGGCAGTGACCCGGTTCATCGGCGGCGCCCCATTGACCCGGGAGCAAACCTGGGCCCGGCTCTTGCGCCATATCGGGCATTGGGCGGTTCTCGGATTCGGATATTGGGTCGTCGAACACCGGGATTCCGGTCGTTTCGTCGGCGAGGTCGGCTTCGCGCACTTCAAGCGCGAGATGGAGCCGCGCCTTGATGACATCCCTGAAATCGGCTGGGTGCTCGCGCCCTGGGCCCAGGGCCGCGGCTGGGCGACCGAAGCCGTCCGTGCCGCGCTGTCATGGGGCGATCAGCAGCTTGCGTCACAGTCCTCGATCTGCATCATCACGCCGGAGAACGCGGCCTCGATCCGGGTCGCCGAGAAATGCGGCTATATGGCGGCCGGTTCGGTATCGTACGGCAACCGGTTGAAATTGCTGTTTGCCCGCACCGGCATCCGCGGTCCCTGATTGCCTAGTCAGGCGCCGCGACGCGGTGCCGTCGGCGCTTCGACGTTGGCGATGACTTCACCGAACGGGCCGCCATGGCGGGCCGGGCCCCAGTCGTTGCCGGTCGTCGCCTGAAGCGGCAGCAGCGGGAACACGAGTTCGGCGAATCGATAGCATTCCTCAAGGTGCGGATAGCCCGACAGGATGAAGCGGTCGATCCCCAGGGCCATATACTCCTTCATTCGTGCCGCGATCTGATGGGGGTCGCCAACCAGTGCGGTTCCGGCACCACCGCGGACCAGGCCGACACCAGCCCACAGATTGGGGCTAACCACCAGGCGATCACGACGCCCACCATGCAACTTTGCCATGCGCTGCTGACCGACGGAATCAAACCCGGCGAACGCCCGTTGTGCCGTGGCGATCGCCTCGTCATCGAGGTGGCGAATCAGATCGTCGGCGGCGCGCCAGGCCTCGTCGGCCTGTTCACGGACAATGACGTGCAGACGGATGCCAAAGCGGAGGGTGCGGCCCTGGGCCGCCGCGGCAGCGCGGGCGGCGGCGATTTTCTCTGCGACGGCCGCCGGAGGTTCGCCCCAGGTCAGATAGACGTCGGCATGACGCGCGGCGACCGCCTGTCCGGCAGCGGACGAGCCGCCGAAATAAAGCGGTGGATAGGGTTGCTGGACCGGCGGATAGAGCAGCTTGCCGTTCTCAATGCAGACATGGTCGCCGGTGAAGCTGACCGTCTCCCCGGCCAGCAGACGGCGCCACACCGTCAAATATTCATCCGTCGCCTGATAGCGTTGCTGATGGTCGAGCCAGACGCCGTCGCCCTGCAACTCGCCGGGGTCACCACCGGCAACGACATTGACGAGCAGGCGACCGCCGGACAACCGGTCGAACGTTGCCGCCATTCGAGCGGTCATCGACGGTTCCGACAGACCGGGCCGGACCGCGACCAGAAACCGCAACCGCCGGGTCAAAGGGACCATGGCCGAGGCAATAACCCACGAATCCTCGCAGGATTTTCCGGTCGGCAGCAGCACGCCGTAATAGCCGAGTTCATCGGCAGCGGTCGCGATCTGGCTCAAATAGTTCAATGTGATGTGGCGCGCGCCGATCTGGGAGCCAAGATGGCGGCCATCGCCATGGGTCGGCAGAAACCACAGGATATCGGCGCGTTCGGACGCGGAAACCGTGGCGGTGTCGGCCGGGGAGGCGAGGGGGAGTTCGGTCATGGCAAGCCGTTGCTCGTGAAGGGAAGGATGATTGGGGACACGACCGGCCTTGCATCTGCCGCGCTCGTGCTGCCGGAAAGCGAAACGCCGTCAGAATCGGATGTCGGCGGCGACCGGTGCTTGAGCCGGGCTATGATCGAGGATGCTTGTCGTTCCGTCGCCGCTGTCGAGCAAATCGGCGTGATGGCGGCGTGCGACGTCGGGATGGGAACGCAGGCGGCTTTTCAGATGATTGCGCCCGACCTCGCGAAACAACGGATTGAGCGGATCCACGGCAATGCCACGGTGTTCGGTTTTCAACGCATCGGGCAGATCGATGACCGGCATGGTGGCGTCCAGTCGGGCCCCGAGGAAAAAGGCCACGGAGAAGCGTTCGACACCCTGCGGCGGGGCGATCACATCATGAATGTCGGCCCGAATGAAGCCATTGGTTGCCAGTTCGAGCAATTCCCCGGTGTTGACGACAAAGGTGCCGGGAATCGGCGGGGCACCCAACCAGACGCCATCATCGGTTCGAACCCGCAGGCCGTCGACTCTGTCTTGCAACAACACGGTCACAAGACCGCCGTCCTTGTGGGCACCCACGCCTTGATCGCTGCCAGTGATATCGCGGCCCGGATAGCGGATGATCTTCAAAAGCTGGGTCGGTAACGGCGTATAGATATCCTGAAAGACGTTTTCGTCCTGCCCGAGAGCTATGGCAATAGCCTTGAGAATAGTGACCGCCACGCGGGTAACCTCGGCTTGGTAAGCAAGCAGCAAAGGCCTCAACTCGGGCTGACCTTCGGGCCATTGATTGGGACCAAGCAGGCGTTTCCACGCCGGTGTATTGTGATCCCAGGGGACCGCCGCGCCCTCGGTATTGATGTCAAGCTGTTCACGCCAGTCCTTTTCGCCTCTGGTATATTCGTTTCCTGGGCGGGTGTAGCCGCGGAAATGTGGCGAGTTGACCATGTCGATGGCCAGCTTTTCAGGTGTCGGCAACGCAAAGAATCGCTTGGCGGCGGCCAGGACATCGGCAATCAAGGCCGGGTCGACGCCATGACCAGTCAGATAAAAGAAGCCGTAATCGTGCAAGATGCGGCGCAGTTCCGTCACAAAATTCTCGCTGTCCGCGTTGTCACTGGTCGATCCGCATCCGGTGAAGCGGGAGAGGTCGACGATAGGAATTGTGTATGCGTCCGGGTGGCTGGCCATGGTCATTGCGCTCCGTTCTGCTTCCGATGTCCTGGTACCAGGGCGTGCGTCATCGGCACGTTTTTGAAGACTAATGGCTATATAAACGATAGACAAGATCGATTCATGGCATACACTACATAATAGTAGTGTATTTTATGCCAACAGCCTTTCGTACGCCACGAAGCGGAATGATGCGATCGACCACGCCGGCAGAGGGCACCAAGCCTGCCTCCTCCCACCAGGACCGTGAACCGGCTCTTTCGGGTGAGATGTTCCGTTCAACGCCCCGTCGGCCGCAAGCGCCGCTCAAGCCACAGGCTGTAACGCGAGGTCAGAAACGAAAACAGGAAATAGACCGCACCGGTAAAGAAGAAGGCTTCGTGGAAGAATCCGAGCCAATCGGGATCGTTGGCCGAGACCCGGGCGGTATTCAGGAAATCGAACATTCCGATCACGATCACCAGCGTTGTGCTTTGCAGCACACCGATCGCCAGGTTGACGAAGGACGGGATGACGATCCGCAACGCCTGGGGCAGCACGACCAGCCGGAGCGTGGTCCAATAACCCAAACCAAGCGACTTCGCCGCCTCGTACTGACCGTTGCCGACACCTTGAAGTCCTGCCCGGATGATTTCGGCCATATAGGCGGCGACGAAGACGACCAACGCGACCTGGGCTCGCAGCAATTTGTCGATCGTCAGCCCGGTCGGCAGCATCAGCGGCAACAGCAAGGTCGCGGCGTAGAGCACGGTGATCAGGGGGACGCCGCGCATCACTTCGATGACGATGATCGACATCCAACGCACCCCGCCCCTGCGCGACTGGCGCCCCAGGGCCAGCAACAGCGCCAAGGGAAGCGCCGCGACGAGGCTGATCACCGTCAACAGCAAGGTCAAGGGCAGACCAGCCCAACTGCCAGTCGGGATCGAGCCGATTTGCGGTGCCCCTGCCATCAGCAGGATCGCAACCGGGATCGCCGTGGCCCAAAGCGCCAGCAAGCGGCGGTGCCAGCAGCGGGGTACCGCGCTGACCGCGATCACGGTGAGCAGCAACAACACGACCAGGAGCGGTTTCCACTGCAGGGGCGCGGGATAAAACCCAAACAGGATGAAGCGGAATTTCTCACCGATAAAGGCCCAGCACGCCCCCGAAGCCAGGTGGCAGGCATCCGGGGTTCCGAACCACACGGCGTCGATCACCGTCCAACGGACCATCGGCGGAACCACCGCCGCCAGAAACACGATGCAAGCGAGCGTAATCGCGGCCGTGCCAGGCGAACCGAACAGACCTCGCCACCAGCGTTGCCTCCACCGAACCAGGCGGGCGCGCATCTCGACGGTTGGCAAGGATGGTTCGGCAAAATCGGTCATGCGATGCCTCCATGGCGAGACAGCCTGTGATGGTAAATGTTCATCGCCAGGGACACAGCAAGATTGATCGAAAGAAAGATCGCCATCATGATAAAGACGGTTTCGATCACTTGGCCGCTCTGGTTGGCGCTGGTGTTGATGATGCTGACCAGATCCGGGAAGCCGATCGCCACGGCCAGGCTGGAATTCTTGGTCAGATCGAGATAGCTCGACGTTGTGACCGGGATGATGATGCGCAGTGCCTGCGGCAACACCACCAGGCGCAGGATCCGCCCTTGCGACAGGCCCAGCGCCCGTGCGGCGTCCCATTGCCCGATCGATACCGCCTGGATGCCGCTCCGCACGATTTCGCAGATTGTCGCCGCGGTGTTGACGACCAACCCGATCAGCAGCGCCGCGAATTCCGGCGACATCACGCTGCCGCCGGCGAAATTGAAGCCTCGAAGCTGTGGCACTTCGAGCGCGAATGAAATCTCCGAGGCGGCGAAGCCGGCAAGCGGGAGCACGACCGCAAGCGCCAGCACAGCCCAACGCCGTCCCCATGATTGGCAACGTCGCCACCGCGCCATCGCGGTCATCGCGACCACGACCAAACCCGCCGCGACCAGAACCGCAATCAGGAGCGCACGGCCCGCCGCTGCCTCGCGGAACGCCGGCAAATAGACCCCCCGATTGCTCAGAAATACCGTCTCGCCCAGGCTGAAAGCCTGGCGGGGCGACGGCAGGGCATGGGCGATGGCATTCCAGAAGAACAGTTGGAGCAGCAGCGGCGTATTGCGAACGATCTCGACATAGATTTGGACCAGTCCCGACAGCAACGGATTGCGCGACAAGCGGGCGATCCCCAGGAAAACGCCGAGCACACTGGCCAGCACACAGCCGATCGCGGCCACCGCCGCGGTATTCAGGACACCAACCCAAATTGCGCGGGCGTAGCTATCCGCGGCGGTGTACGAAATCAGGGACTCACCAATTTCGAAATTGGCCGCGCGATGGAGGAAAGCAAATCCCGGCGTAATGCCGAGCCGTTGCATGTTGTCCGCAACGTTGCCGCCAAAGAAGCCAAAGATCAGCGCCGCTCCGGCCAGCAGGGCGAATTGGCTCAGGGGTTGGTCACCCCACCAGTCGCGCAGCGCCCGCAGCAGCGCGGCCGGAAAGCCACGGGGCCGATGTCGGCCCCGTGGGGTGAAGAAGCCCGAAGGGTTCGGCTTCACCATCGTTCCGGGTTTCCCTCGGCGATCCAGCGGGATTACCGGAACGGCGGTGAATAAAGCAGACCACCCTGGGTCCAAAGCCGGTTATAGCCGCGTTCGAACCCGACTTTGGTGTTGGGGCCGACATTGCGGTCGAAGATCTCGCCGTAATTGCCCAAGGTCTTGATGATGGTATAGGCGAATTTCGGGTCCAGCTTGGCTGCTTCACCAAGGGTCGGGTCAACCCCGAGGAACCGCTTGATGCCCGGGTCGTCACTGGTCAGGAAGCTGTCGACATTGGCGCTGGTGATGCCATATTCCTCGGCCTGAATCGTGGCGTAGACCACCCAATTGACGATCTCCAGCCACTGGTCATCGCCATAGCGGATCGCCGGCGCCAGAGGCTCCTTGGAAATGCGTTCGGGCAGCAACACGTAATCGTCGGGCTTGGGAAGCTGGATCCGTTCGATCGCCAGATCCGAGGAATCCTGGGTCAGAACGTCGCAACGGCCTGTCGCGAACGCGTCGCGGAATTGGCTGGTTTCCTCGATCACGACCGGTTTGAAGCTGATCTTGTTCTGGCGGAAGAAGTCGGCAATGTTGAGTTCACCCGTCGTACCGGTCTGAACGCACACGGTCGCACCATCAAGCTGACTGCCCTTGGTGATGCCGAGCTTCTTCGCGACCAGCAGGCCCTGGCCGTCGTAAAAAATGACCGGGCCGAAATGGAAACCCAGATGGGTCGCGCGGCTGATCGTCTGGGTCACGCCGGACAACAGGATATCGAATTCGCCCGATTGCAGGGCGGGCAGGCGCTGTTGTGGCGACGAATTGGTGAACTGGACTTTGTCCGGGTCGTTGAACACGGCGATCGCCAGGGCGCGCCCGAAATCGACGAAGAACCCCTGCCACCGGCCACTGCTGTCGGGTGTGAAGAATCCCGGAGCGGTTCCGACTCCGACCTTGATCACGCCGCGTGCCTTGATCGCATCCAGCGTTGCACCCGCCCGGGCCGCCGAGGGGAGTGCCGCGCCCACGGCCAGGGCGAGAACGCCGACCGCCACAATCCTCGACAGGCCTATCTTTGATGGAAGACGTTTGAGAGCGTGAAACATCGTCAATCCTTTCCGTAACGTCGATATCAAACGATGGGAAAATTCGGCTTTTCGTGAAGTCGTAAGCCCAGGCGCCGGATCAGGCGTGAACCAGCGCCTGGGCGATATCCGCGATGATGTCGTCGGGATATTCGATGCCGATCGAAAGCCGGACATAGCCCGGCGTGACGCCGGTCGCGGCCTGATCGTCGACCGACAATTGCCCATGCGTCGTCGACGCCGGATGGATCGCCAGGGACCGGGCATCGCCGATATTGGCAACGTGATAAAACAGTCTCAGCGCATCGATGAAGCGCTTGCCGGCCTCGGCTCCATCCTTGAGTTCAAAGCCGACCAGGCCGCCGAAATGCCCGGGCCGCAGATAGGTTTCGGCACGGCGGCGGTTTTCACCGGTTTGCAGACCGGGGAAGATCACGCTTTCGACCTTGGGATGTGACTTCAAGTAATTCGCGACCTTGATCGCGTTTTCTCCGTGGCGCTGGATGCGCAAGGGCAGGGTTTCAATGCCTTGAATCAACTGAAACGCGGTCTGCGGGGCAATCGCCGGGCCGAGATCGCGCAGCAAGCCGGCGCGGGCGCGGAACAGATAGGCCACGGGTCCGAATGGTTTGGCGAGTTCGGTCCAGATTCCGCCGTGATAACTGGGGTCAGGTTGGGTCAGCAGCGGATTGCGCGCCGGATAGTCTTCCCAGGGGAACGTGCCGCCGTCGATGATGACGCCGCCGATGGCCGTGCCATGACCGCCGATATATTTGGTCGTGGAATAAACCACGATCGCCGCACCATGATCCAGGGGCCGGGCGATCAGCGGTGCTGCGGTGTTGTCGATGATCAATGGCAGGCCGAACGAACGCCCGATGGCGGCGACTTCACCGATCGGAAACACGTTCAGCTTCGGATTGGGCAGGGTTTCCGCGTAATAGAGCCGCGTCTTGTCATCGGTGGCGCGACGGAAATTCTCGGGATCGGCCGGATCGACGAAACGGGCTTCGATGCCGAACTGCTTCAGGGTATTGGCGAAGAGATTCCAGGTTCCGCCGTAAAGATCGGTCGAGGTGACGATATTGTCCCCGGTCCTTGCCAGGGTCAGGACGGCAATCGCCGACGCCGCCTGTCCGGAGGCGACCGCCAGCGCCGCGGCACCGCCCTCCAAAGCCGCCAGCCGCTGTTCGAGCGCATCCTGGGTCGGATTGGCGATACGGGTATACATGAAGCCGATCTCTTCGAGATTGGCGAGCCTGGCCGCCTGCGCCGTGCTTTGCAGCTGGAATGAGGTGGTCTGATAGATCGGCACGGCCACGGCACCGGTGGTCGGGTCGGCACGATAGCCACCGCCATGCAATGCCAGCGTATCGGCATGAAGCGTTTTGGGTGGGACAAAATCAATCGTCATGGCTGATGTCTCCGGATGCACAACGGAAAGGGAACCCCTTCAGGCTTCGGCCAGCGCCCGGTCGAGATCGGCAATCAGGTCGTCGGCGTCTTCGATGCCGACCGACAATCGGATCAGTCGCGGGGTGATGCCCAGGGCCAGGCGACGATCCTCGGGAACCGAGCCATGGCTCATGGTCCAGGGGTGCCCGACCAGGCTTTCAACACCGCCCAGGCTTTCCGCCAGGGCAAACAGTTGCAATCGTTTCAGCAAAGCGGCCGTGGCCTGTGCATCCGCCGCAACGAACAAGGCGACCATGCCACCGCTGTTGGTCATCTGGCGTTCGGCCAAGGCGTGCTGAGGGTGGCTGGGCAAACCGGGATAGATCACCTTTTCCACCTTGGGATGGCTTTCCAGGAACCGGGCCACGGCCAGAGCATTGGCGGCATGGCGTTCCATTCTCAGCGGCAGCGTCTTCAGGCCGCGCAGGGCGAGAAAGCTGGAAAACGGATCAAGCACGCTGCCGATCGCGTTGTGGAGGAAAGCCAGCCGGGCGGCCAGGTCGGCATCGTCGCGCACCACCGCGGCACCGCCGATCAGATCGGAATGGCCACCGACATATTTGGTGACGGAATGGATGACGATGTCGAAACCATGGGCAAGCGGCCGCTGGCTGACCGGCGACGCGAAGGTATTATCGGCGAGCGCCAGAATTCCGTGCCGCCGGGCAATGGCGCCGACAGCCGCGAGATCAACCAGTTTGAGCAGGGGATTGCTCGGCGTTTCCACCCAGATCAGGGCGGTTTTCGGGGTGATGGCCGCCTCGACATTCGCGGGATCGGTGGCATCGACAGCGGTGACCGAAAGATTGGCCGAATGGTTGCGCACCCGATTGAGCAGCCGCCAAGTGCCGCCATAAACATCGTCCGAGATCACGACGTGACTGCCATGCTCCAGCAGGTCGAGCACCGTCGCCTCGGCGGCCAGACCCGAGGCAAAGGCGAAACCGGCTTTGCCGCCTTCCAGCTCGGCGATGGCGGCTTCGAACGCGGCCCGGGTCGGGTTGCCCGAGCGGGAATATTCCCAGCCGCTGTGAACGCCGGGCGACGACTGCACAAAGGTCGAGGTCGCGTAGATCGGGGTCATCACCGCCCCGGTCGTTGGATCCGGTTTCTGCCGGCCATGGATGGCGCGGGTGGACAGGCCCAGGGACGGACCGGGAGGGTGATCCGAGAGTTTGCTCATGGTCAGTCTACCTTGCGACGCAGATGGTTGATCAGGTCGATCCGGGTGATCAGACCCAGGAAACGGTCATCCTCGACCACGACGGCGACGTGGCCCTGGTCGAATACCGACAGCAGTTCCGACAGGGGAGCGTTCGGCGAAAGGGTCTGGATGCCGTGGCTCATCGCACTGTCGACCGGGTTGGCGAAATGTCGGCGGTCGGCGAAGACCGCCAGCAGAAGGTCGGATTCATCGATGATGCCGACCACCTTCAAGCCGTCGAGCACCGGCAACTGCGAGACGTCATAGAGCTTCATCCGCGCATAGGCGGTGTTCAGGGTATCGTCGCGGCCGATGGTGATCGCGGCGCCCTCGTCGTGGCGGCGACTGATCAGATCGCGCAGGTCGCCTTGCCGTGGACGCTCGATGAATCCCTGGTCGGTCATCCAGAAATCGTTGAACATCTTCGACAGGTACTTGTTGCCGCTGTCGGGAACCAACGAAACCACCCGTTTGGCCGCGCTCTGTTCGCGACAATAGCGAAGCGCCGCCGCCAGCAACGTGCCGGATGAAGATCCGGCGAGAATGCCTTCCTTTTTCAGGAGCTCGCGCGCGGCCGCGAAGGATTGGGCATCGGTTATCGCGAAACCGCGGCTAACCCGCGAAAAATCGGCGATCTCGGGGATAAAGTCCTCGCCAATTCCTTCGACCAGCCAGCTTCCCGGCTGACCGGGGGGCCGACCCTCGACCACGTCGACCAGGATTGATCCGGCAGGATCGGCCAGAATGATCTCGGTCTGGGGCGAGGCCTTGGCGAAGAAGCGGCTGATCCCGGTGAGGGTGCCGGCCGAACCGACGCCGCAGACCACGGCGTCGACGTCGCGCCCCATCTGCTCCCAGATTTCCGGGGCAGTTCCGGTCTCATGAGCCCGGGGATTGGCGGGGTTGGCGAACTGATTGACGAAAACGGCGCCGGGCAGTTCCGCGGCGATCTTCGCCGCCCGGTCCTGGTAATAGTCGGGATGTCCCTTGCCAACATCCGATCGGGTCATCACGACCTCGGCGCCCATGGCCTTCAGGTGAAACACCTTTTCACGGCTCATCTTGTCGGGGATCACCAGGATCAGCCGGTATCCCTTGGCCGCGGCGACCAGCGCCAGCCCCAGGCCGGTATTGCCGGCCGTCGCCTCGACCAATGTTCCGCCCGGCTGCAATTGTCCGCTGCGTTCGAACGCCTCGATCATGGACAGCGCCGGACGATCCTTGATCGAACCCCCGGGATTGGCGCTTTCCAGTTTGAGAAACAGGCGGCACGGCCCGGTATCCAGGTGCGTCACCTCAACCAGGGGGGTGTTGCCGATCAGGCTGAGAAGGCTTTTGGGTATTTCGGAAATATTTTGCACGGTTCACACTGTGAAATTTGACGGGTGTGGGCGTGTTATGTTGGTAATCGATATGCCTTATGGATTTTATGTGCAATAGAAAATGGTATAAAAATCATGGTACATATTCGTCGTGTTGTTTTCGCATGAGAGGCTTCCATCGGTTCCACGCCCGGTCGCCCTGGGAATAAACCTCAAGCCATGGTGTTTTTTCGCACCACGGTCGTGTAGATGCGCTCGATCAATGCCAGTGCTCCGCGATAGCCGACATAGCTGCGCGACAGGACCACTTCGTCGGTCGCCGGATAGCCGATTTCGACCAGCGGTGCCCCCAGATGTCGCGCCAGGTCGCCTTCCCAGGTGCTGCCGAACACGATCGGCAATTGGCCGGTGAAATCCGCCTGGCGGATCGATCGGTTGATCTGACGACCGTCCTCGGCGAATATCACCTCGGCCCCGCCACCCTCGACAAGGTTGCGGAACTGGGCGCGGATCGCGCCGCGAAACTCACCGGGCGGGTTTTCCGTGACCAGCTGATATCGCGGTTCCAGGCCAAGCTGGTCGACCATGAACCGGGTGATCGCCAGGGCATAGGCGCTTTCGCTGATCACCACGAGGTGTGACGGCAACTGGTATTGGCTGGTGCAACCGGCATAGAACGCGGCGAAGTCGCGCAGGAAGGGATAATATCTCTTCTCTTCGCGGGCAATGAAGGTCTCGACCGGCCCCGGGTCGAGATCGGCAAATTCCGCCACCTGACGCAGAAAGGCGCTGGTCAGTTTGGCGCCGATTGGGATGGCCGGAATATGCAGGAACCGCTGCCGGTATTTCTGCTCCAGGTGCCGCGCGGTTGCCAGGCCAAGCCAGGGTGACAGCACGAGATTGAAGGCGGCGCGCGGAATAGCCTGCCACTCGGCAACACCGGCGCAGGAGGGACCGAACAGGATGTTGACCGTGAGCCCGATCCCCTCCAGGATTCGCTGAATCTCTTCCAGATCGCCGCGCCAGAATGGGTTCTGATAGGGCAGCACCGACCAGACATTCACCAGGCCCGGTTCCTGGGGACCGTCGTAGGCCCCGACGAACTGGTCGATGATGGCGCGAATGATCGCCTCATGGCCGGTGAAGTTGTTGCCGCGATAGCCGCTGGTTTCGGCGTGAACGATAGGGATGCCGCGTTTTCGGTATTTTCCGACCACGCTTTCGATGTCGTCGCCGATCAGACCGGGGATACAACCGGATTGAACCACAAAGAGATCGGCCGCCATCACCCTCAGCGTTGCGGCGATCAGTTCGTCAAGCCGATCGGCACCGCCGAAAATGACCTCACGGTTGCCGATATTGGTGCTTGGCACATGGAATTCGCCACCCTGATAGGCGTTGATTCCCGACAGCGCATGGAATTGCTTCGAGGCACAACCGGGGCCGCAATGGGTGATCGGGATGGCGCCCGGAATGGCGATCACGCTGGTCAGGGCGCCCAGGCTGCAGGCATAGCGCACCTGCTCGAGGGGGCCGGAGCCATTGCAGATCCCGGCATCCGGAGCGGGCAGGTTGGAGTCCAAGGGGGTCATGATGCTCCTCCGATCACGCGACCGATGAATCGGCGCTGAGCGCGTAGGGATTGGTCTGGTCCCGCCACCAGGGCTGGTAGGGAAACTGGGAATGGCTGGCCACGTCCTGATAGAATCGCTGGCGCGGCAGCACACGCAGAATCGCCCGCCCGATGGTCAGCAGTCCCTCGTAGCCCAGGCCGTCGTTGGAATAGAAGATCGGCAGCACTGGGATGCCCAGCCGTGCCGCCAGCACCGCCATGGTGCCGCTATGGCGGCAGATGACAAAATCCGGCTTTGAGCGTTTCAGCGCGGCGTGGGCCTGGAAATGCTGGTCCGGGCTGACGGTGAAGTGGGGAATATCGCCCCAGGTTTCGACCAGATACGTCAGCGAGTCCTGTCGCGGGTCGCCGCTGTCGGTGCTGGGATCGTGATGGAAGGAATAGGCGCTGTCCACCGTCACGCCAAGTTCGCGCAGATCGGCGACCAGCCCGTGGGCAAAGGCGGCACCGGCGGCGACGAACCCTTTCTTGCCCGACAGCCTGTCGCGCAAGCGTGCCAGTTCGGGCGCGATGCGGGCTCGTTCGCTGGCGATCACCGTCTCCACCCGATCTTCGCGCCCGGTCGCGCGGGCGATGTCGCGCAGCCATGCATCGGTCGCAGCGAGGCCGTAGGGCAACGGCGCCTTCAGTTCGGGCACACCATATTCCTGCTCCAGCCCGGTCGCGAGATAGGACAGCACGAAGCACATCGTGACCGTGGCCGCGGCCTCGGACATCGCTGCCAGCCGGTCGAGCGAACTGCCACCCATCACCAGATTAACCCGAAGCCCGAGCGGAGCCAGCAGGGGCGTGAACACGTCGGGGCCGCCAAGGTGAATGACGTTGACCAGGTCCTGCCGCCGGTTGCGCCGCTCCGTCTTGACCAGCCGGCGCAAAATGCCATGCTCGATCACATCCCAGCCGCTGCTCCAATGCTTGGACTTGAAGCCCTCGCAATGCAGCGTGACGACGGGCACGCCGATCTCCGCCTCAAGGCGTTGGGCGGCGCCGTCCACGTCATCACCGATGATGCCGCTGGCGCAGGATGTCGCGACGAAGATCACCCGCGGGTGGTGCCGGTCCCAGGCCTCGCGGATCGCCTGCTCCAGCTTGGCGATGCCGCCAAACACCATGTCCCGCTCGGTCAGGTTGGAACACAGGGATTGCGGGTCTTCCAGCGCCCAGCCGCGCTGGGCGGCAAGGTCGCGGTAGTAGCGGCAGGTGAAGGACTGGCTGGCGGCGCAGCCGATCGGCGAATGCTGAATGACCACCGAATCCTGGATAATGGTGGCGTTGGTCACGGCAATGGTCTCGGCGCACATCGACGCCTGCGCGAACGGGCTGTTCTGCTCGCATAGCCGCCGTCCCCCCTCCGGCCCCCCTGTCACGCAGCCTTTGGCGCAGCCATAGCTGAAGGCGGAATCGCGCGCCAACTGGGCGGCGCTCCCTTCCCACTGCGTGATGGTGCCGAGCCGTTGTTCGCGGGTCTCGGCTTCCGGGATCTTGAGATTGATGGGCATGATGCACTCCTGGCGTGTTGGCATCCTCAACGGGCCGTGGCGGACCGGTTTCGAGGGCTGATCGCGGACTTCGGGTCGCACCAACGGCGTCGGCTGCCGTCGAGGGTCACCCTCGGTCTTCGTGATCAGCCCGGGCAGCCGTCAGGAGGCGACGGCAAGGTGTTGGCTTTTGCGCTCGATTTCGATCAACTGATCGGCCCAACCGGCGGACCAGCTGCGCAGGTCCTGGGGGCTGAGCGGTGCGGGGACTGTTGATTCGGTGTGTTCGGCGATGCGCTGGGCCAGTCGGCGGTAGATCCGGGCCTGCTCCGAGCGCGGTGCCGCTTCGATCGTCGTTTTGCCCTGCAATTCGGCCTGGGTCACGGTCAGCGAGCGCGGGACATATTCGACGACCTGGGTCCGGGTCCTGGCGACGAAATCGTCGAGGATCTCGCGCTGGAAATCGGTGTTGATCGAATTGGCGATCACGCCGCCGAGCAGGGCGCCGCCTTTGTTGGAATAGGTCTGGATGCCCCGGAACAGATTGTTGGCGGCATAGATCGCCATGAAATCGGCGGACGAGATGGTAAAGACATGTTCGGCGATGCCCTCGCGGATCGGCACGGCGAAGCCGCCGCACACGACGTCGCCCAGAACGTCGAAGATCACGTAGTCGAGATCCAGCTCGTCAAAAATGTCCTGCTGCTTCAAAAGCTGGACCGCGGCGATGATGCCGCGGCCGGCGCAGCCGACGCCCGGCTGGGGTCCCCCGGCTTCGACGCAGTACACGCCGCCGAAACCCCGGAATATCGCATCATGGGCATCGACGCGGCTGTTCTCATGCAAGAGATCCAGCACGGAGGGAATATAATCGCCGCCGCGCAGCGTATTGGTCGAATCGCTTTTCGGGTCGCAGCCGAACTGCATCACCTTGTAGCCGGCATCGACCAGGGCTGCGCTGATGTTCGAGGTTGTTGTCGACTTTCCGATGCCACCTTTGCCGTAGATGGCGATCTGCTTTAATTTGCTCTTGGCCATGGCACGATAACTCTCTCTTTTGATGGGTTTGGCCGCCGTCAGCCGTGAGAAAAGGTGCTCGCCGCTGTGACGCCGGAGCCGTAGAGCGCGTCGGCGAAATCGCTGACGCCGGGGATGCCGCACGCATCGGCGCGACACCGCTGGCAATGGCTGAACACGGTCAGGTGTTGCCGTGCCGCGGCCTGAGCCCGGCTCAGTTGCAATGGCGACGGGGCCGGCAGCGTGGCGAAATCATGCTGGGGCAGTAGCGGGATGATGTTGATCATCGACGCCCCGGCTTCGGCCACGGTCTGTGCGATCGTCGCGATATGATCGTCATTGATCCCGGGAATCAGCACGGTATTGACCTTGACCACCGCCCCCAACGCTGTGACCCGGCGAATTCCTTCGATCTGATGGGCGATCAACCGGGTCGCCCCGGCTTCACCGTCGATCCGGCGATGGTCGTGGACGATCGTCGGGGTGATCTGCGCCTCGATGACGGGGTCGACGGCATTGACCGTGACCGTGACGGTTTCGACCCCGGCGGCAACCACGGCCTCGGCCTTGTCCGGAAGCAACAGGCCATTGGTCGACAGACAATTGATCAGATGCGGGTAGGCCGCATGCACCAGCGCAAAGGTGCGGAGCGCGTGATCGGTGAACAACGTGTCGCCCGGGCCGGCAATCCCGACGACCGTGATCGAGGGGCATAGCGCCAAGGCGCGATGCACGACCTCAAGCGCTGCCTCGGGGCTCAACAGCCGCCTTGCGACCCCGGGCCGGTGCTCGGTCTCGTTGAAGTCCCGTTTGCAGAACCGGCACGCGATATTGCATCCGGGACTGACCGGCAAGTGCAGGCGGCCACTGCGGGCATGTCCCGCGGCGGTGACGCTGAAGCAGGGATGGCGCCCCTCCAATTGCGGGAACGGTGTCGCCAGAGTGCGCATCCGCTGCCCGGGGCACATGCCGTCTCCGGCATCGCCAGCCGGGGATGGCACCGGGCAGGAAGAAAGGCGTGTCATCAGACTCATCGGTCGATCATCCTTTGCCCGAGGCTGGTTAACGCCCAACGGCGCGGAAATTGGCGGCAACGCCGGGGGTAGTCCGCTCGAGCATGCCGCTTGCGGCCAGCCGCTGCATCGCGCGATCAATGAAGGTCGGCACCATGAAGGCTTCGATACCGCGGGCCGCCAGGCGCCGTTCGGCGGCAGGCCCGATCCGGGCGACCAGAACGGCCCGGCAGTCGGCGATCAGCTCGACCGTCTGTTGCATCCGGTCCTCGTCATGGCCCGAGGCTGCCGTGCCACAGGAGGGCTGACTGGTGCGGTGTTCCAGCACGCGAAAGACCGAACCCGCGACTTCGTAAATCACGAATTGCGTGGCTTGGCCGAAATGCTGATCGACGGTTCTTCCATCCTGGCTAGCTACGGCGACCTTGACGGGCATGACCCCTCCTGACGGCGAACGGGACCACCCTTTGGGGCGGTATAACCTTACAATGTCTATGGATTAAACGGCTCTGCTCGGCATTTTTCAAGAAAAATCTGCATAATATGCGATATTGAAGCCTTTAATAACGGTATTATTATGTTAATTCGTGATAAAAGCGTGTCCTCAGAATCGGACAGGTGACCTGGCCTGACCAAGAAGGCCACGCCACCCGTTCTCAGCATGCACCTGTGCCGGCCGGCAACGGAGAAGATCAGTCACCGGTTGATGTCATGGCTCGAAATCGATCGCCACTGGCAAGATTCCGGCCTCAGGCGCTGGCGCTAACTGTCGTACTGTAGATTTTTTCCAGCAAAGTCAGGGCCCCGCGATAGCCGATATAGGATCGCGACAACACGACCTCGTACGATGACGGAAATCCGACCTCGACGATGGCGCCCATCAATTCCTTGGCCAGATCACGTTCCCAGGTCGTGCCAAAAATGATCGGTGCCTTGTGGCCGAAATTGGTTGCCCGGAGCTTTTGATGAATCGTGTAGCTGTCTTCCTCGAACTCGACATCCGTGGCCACGTCGTCGGCAATGGATTGATATTGCGCTCTGATGGCGTCCCGGAATTCATCCGGGGGGTTGTCGGTAATAATCTGGCGCCCCGGAATCAACCCCAGCTGATTGACGAGGAATTTTGTCAGCGCCAGATTATAGGTGCTGTCGCCAATGACCGCGAATTTTGCGGGCAATCCCCACCAATACTCGGCATAGAAGTCGGTAAAGCCCTCAAGGTACTTGTAATACCGTTCTTCCTCGTCCTTGATGAAGGCGTCGGCGTCCGTTTTGGCGTCCGCTTCAGCCACGCCGGAAAATTCCAGGACAGTGCGCAGAAATTGGCTGGTCTCCCTGGCACCAATCGGCAACACGGGCACATGAAGAAAAGGTTGGCTGTATTTCGCTTGCAGATGCCGCGCTGTCGCCAGACCGAGCCAGGGGCCCAGCACCAGATTGAACTGGGCTTGGGGAATCGCCTTCCATTCTGAAACACCGCGGGATTCCGGACCAAACAGGATGTTGACCGTGAGACCGATCCCCTCCAGGACTCGCTTGATCTCGGTCAAATCACCGCGCCAAAATGTATTGTGGTAGGGCAGCAGGGACCACACATTGACTGTTCCCGGCCGTCGCGTGCCCTGGTAATCACCAACAAACTGGTCGATGACCGCCCGTGTCACGGCCTCGTGACCAATAAAATTATTGCCCTGAAATCCGCCGGTTTCGGCGTACACGATCGGTACACCCCGGTGCTGGAACGGACTTATCACCGCGGCGACATCGTCGCCCACCAGATCGGAAATGCAGCCCGTCAGAACGACAAACAAATCGGCGTCGAGGATCTTGAGCGACGCTTCGATCAACGCCGTCAGGCGTTCGGCACCACCGAACACGACTTCACGCTCGGAAGCGTTGGTGCTGGGGACAACCGCTCCGCCACCGTAGCCACCGCCCTGGAAGCCATTGTAGAAGGCCAGGTTCATGAACTGCTTGTCGGCACATCCCGGACCGCAATGGGTAATCGGGATCGCTCGCGGAATCGCGGAAACGGTTTGCATCGCCCCGATGGCGCAGCCGTACCGTACCTGTTCGATGGAGTTCGTCTTCCACGGCGCCTTGACCACGGATCCTGTTTTGCTTTTCGGCGAAATAATGGACATGTCTATTCCCTTTCCGAAGAAACAGCGTTTTCTTTTGCCAGCAGAAAAGGATCGTCCTGCTCGAGCCACCATTTCTTGTAGGGAAGGGCGACGTGAGCGGCGATGTCCTGGTGATATTTCCGGTGTGCCAACACATCCAGGATCGACTCGCCGAGATTCAAGATGCCCTGGTAGCCCACGGCAATATGTTCATCGCCCAGGGGAATTGCCGGAATGCCCATGCGTGACGCCAGTGGCGCCAGGCCGTTGTGGCGGATGATGATGAAATCCGGCTTCACCCGCTGCAACAGCGCAAAAAACTGATATTGCTGGCGGTTCCCGACCGTGAATTGCGGGACATCGCCGTAATTGTCGATGAGCTGAGCCAGCGTATCCTGGCGCGGATCCTGACTGTCGTAAACCGGATCGTGATGGAACACCAGCGAACCGTCGACCTCGACCCCCAATTCCCGAAGAATGCCAATCAGGCCGTGGGCGTAGGCTGATCCGGTCGAGATGTAGCCCTTTTTCCCCTTCAACAGCGCCCGCAATTCGTCCAGGCGCGGCTTGACCCGTTGATGTTCGCGGGCGATATAGGCCTCGGCTGCTCCCTCACGGTGGGTGACCCGGGCAATCTCGCGCAGCCAGGCGTCCGTCCCGGCAAAGCCGTAGGGCAACGGGGCCTTGACGTCGGGCACGCCGAATTCCTGTTCCAGCGCTGCTGCCATATAGGAAGACAAGGTGTAGCAAAAACTGACCGTTGCCGCGGCCTCGGAAAGTTGCTCCAAATCCTCGACCGTTGCCAGATCGACGACATAATTCACCCGCAGGCCAAGTTCCGCCAGGATCGGTGTGAAAACATCCGAGCCCCACAGGTTGATGACGTTGACCAGATCTTCCTGTTTCCTCACGGGATTTTTTCGGACGATCTGGCGAATGATGCCGTGTTGCGTGGCATCGAACCCGGTGCTCCAGTGCTTGGACTTGAAGCCTTCGCAATGCAGCGGAATGACCGGAATGCCCAATTCCTCCTCAAGCTGGCTGGCAACGCTTTCGATGTCGTCGCCGATGATCGCCGTCGCGCAAGATGTCGCGATGAAGATCGCTTTGGGGTGATGGCGGTCCCAGGCGTCGCGGATCGATTGTTCCAACTTGGCGACACCACCGAACACCATGTCCGTTTCGCGAAGATTGGTGCTGATCAGGTGCAGGTTTTCGACCGGCAACCCGCGCATCGCCAGACCATTGCGATAAATCGAGTTGTAGATCACCTGGCCGGTACCGCAGCCGATCGGTGAATGTTGGATCAGGACGGCGCCGCGGACGTTGCCGGCCTGGCATTCGACCATCTGTTCGCTGCATACCGAGCCCTGGGTGAAGGGGCTTTGCAGCTCGCAGACCCGGCGCGCCTTCTGGCCGCATTTCGATTCGCAACCACCGCGGGCGTAGGCCGATTCCCGGGCCAGATCGGACGCCTTGCCCTCCCAGCCAATGATCGTACCAAGCCGCTGTTCACGGCTTTCAACGACAGCGGTTTTCAGATTGATCGGCATTCTGGTTTTCCTTGATGGAGATCAGGGCGGCCGTCAGGAGGGACGGGAAGGCGTTGGCTGTTGCGCTCGATTTCGATCAACTGATCCGGCCAAGCGGCGGACCCGCTGCGCAGGTCCTGGGGGCTGAGCGACTCTTCTTCCATCCTGGTTTGCCACGGCGACCTTGACGGGCATGACCCCTCCCGATGGCGGCATGAGGCCTCCACCTTGGGGCGATATAACCATATAATTTCTATGGATTAAACAGGCTTATTCGGCATTTTTCAAGATAAATCTGCACAATGTTCAATATTGAGGATTGTTAAAACAATTATATTCTGTGAAATTTGGGCACAAGAACGGGTGGAGTGGCCTGATCAAGCAGGCCACTCCACCCGTTCACAACGCAGGCTGTTGCTTCCAGGCGTCGCCTTCCGCCGCGCCGTCACCCTTCTACAAGCTTGATAAATCGCGATGGGATGAAGTCGCGATAAATGGGCTCGACCCTAACAATGCGATACCAAGCCAGAACAATCCGGACGAATAATGGCGAATCTCAAACAAATGAACGCCGCGACACAAGGATTGCGCCAAAACACACACACCGGAGTTCACCGCAAGGCAGGAGCCGGCTTGCGGCAAGGTCAACAGCTCGCCGCGCAATGTTGGTTCGAAAACCAGCCACCACCAACCGACCGCCATTGTCAGCAGGACGAGGCCAAGGCCGACCACGAATCGGGCGAGCCACCAGCGCAGCGACTGCTTTCGGTATTCGACCGAGGTCATCAGATCAGTCCCTGTTCCTGCCACGCCAAAACGCGCGAACGCACCACGAACAACAGTTTGACGATCCCGGCGCACAACAAGGCCATGACCAGCAAGCAGGCATCGACGTTGGCGTAGGCCGAATAGCCGGTGTAGAATTGGAGATACCAGCCCAATCCGAATTTTGCTCCCAGCATCTCGGCGACCACCAACACGGCAAAGGAATAGTAAAGCCCCATGAACAGGCCGACGAACACATGCGGCAACGAGGCCGGGACCGCCACTTTCAGCACCAGAAAACGATCCCGGGCACCCAAGGTCCGGGCAACGTCGTAATAGGCCTGGTTGGTGGTGGCCACGCCGGAGGCGGTCAGGATGGCGACCGGAATTCCCGAGGCCAGTGCGATCAGGAACGCGCTGGCCGAGAAGTTGGTGGGGAAGATGAAGAACACGAACGGCAACCAGGCGGTCGCCGGCATCGGGCCGATCAGCTTCAGCAGCGGCATGCCCCAGTAGTTGAAGCGCCGTGACCAGCCCAGTGCCACGCCGATCACGAATCCGACCACAATTCCCAGTCCGAACCCGACCGACCAAAGCCGCAGCGAATACAGGATCGAAAACAACAGTCGGTTCCAGTCGGTGACGTAGGTGTGCAACAATCCCTGAGGTGGTGAAAAGAACGGTTTGGGAAGCCAGCCAAGCTTGGCCGTCAACACTTCCCACAGCGCGAACACCACGCCCAGAGCGATCAGCCACGGCCCGTTGCGGCGCAGGGCGCCGACGGTTCCGCGGAGCCGCGGGAATCGTATCGTCCAGGGCATGATCACGGAAAACGCGGCCCATATGACCGCCCCACCGATCATCAGCCAGGACCAGAGAGTCGTGTCGTTCCACTTGACCACGTCCGGCCACGCCACCGCCGACCAGGCCGCGGCCAGCCAGGTCGTTGTGGCCAGTAAGCCATCCCGCCACAGAAGGGAGAGGCGCGATGTCCGAAGAAATGAGCGGGAGCTTCCGGCCTCCGTCAGCACGTCCTGTTGCAAAACCTGAGTCATCTCCGCCCCTTTCCTGTGCTTAAGAAAGAATGCTGTCGGTGATGCGGCGGGAGAATTCGGCAGGGTCGGTGTCACTTTCCAACAAATTTACCAATTTGAGATCTTCTGTTGCCAGACGAATCTGTTCGATCAGGGCCTCGCCAACGGGGTGATTGTGGTAACGGAGCGCGGCCAGATTTTCAGTAAGATCGGCCACAGAGATTCCGGGCTTGGTCAGATCGACATAATACTGAGCCACTTCTTCGGGATGGCTGGCGGTATATTCATGCACCTCCAGCGTGGCTGCCGCGACCCGCCGAACCGCGTCCCGATTGTTCTTCAGAAAGTCTCCGCTGGCGCCGAGCAGGCAGCACACCCGGTCCTTGAAGAAGCCGGTCGAGGTTTCCGCGAGCGTGACGAGATTCTGCTCCTTGATCAGCCCCCAGGCCCAGGGGTCCATATGACCGATGGCGTCGGCTTGACCCTTTTTCAGGACCTCGCCCAACAGCTCGAACGGGAAAACCTTCCAGGTCACATCATTTTCGGGATCAAGCCCGGACTTGGCCAGGGCCACGCCAAAGGTGACACGCGGCGGGCTGGCCACGTCCCAGCTCGCGATCGTTTTGCCCTTGAGCCCCTTGATGTCTGTGATGCCGGACGCGGGCGTGGTGAGCAGACGTTGGCATCCGCCATGGGTACCAACCACCAATTTCACATCGAATCCCTGTTCCAGGGGCTTGAGGAAATCGTAAACCAGCCCCAGACCAAGATCGGCCTTGTTGGTGGCAAGCGACTGAATCAGCGTTTGTCCGGTGGCGCCCTGGTTGTAAAGTTCAATATCCACACCCTGCCTTTGGAAAAAACCCTTGGCCGCCCCGAAGGCCACCGGGGAATGGCAAGCCGCCACTTCGGTCCATGACAGACGGACTTTGACCGGTGCCGCCGCCGCGGAACCAATGAAAAACCGCTTCCCGATCACGCCAAGCGAGGTGGCAAGTCCCGTGGCACCGGCGACTTTCAGGATGCCGCGACGCGATAGCGCCGTTGAGGTCCCATTGGAAACGCTTCCGCTTTTGCTGGTCATGGATTTCCCTCCAAAAGGATTCGGGCGGGGCGGTGAGCCCCATCTCAGCTCTCGATCCTATGGCGGGTTTCAACGAAAAGCAATAATATCGATAAACAAACTGTGCTATCGTGTCGGCAGCGTGATGTGGCGAGATATTCCAATAATTTCCAGTATATTTCTGGTTGATGCGGGATTCGCTAACAGCGGGCAATTGATGACCGGGATCATCAAAGTTTCCAGAACGCAAAGGACCACTGAAATGGTGAATATCGCCTTGGCGGCCGAGTCCCCTGTCGGATCCGGAATGGCGGTGGCAATCCGCGATGTCAGCCACCAGTTCGACATCCGGGGAGAGATTCTGCCTGTGCTGGATCATGTCAGTCTGACCGCGCAGCCCGGTGAGTTCATCGCTTTGTTGGGGCCGTCCGGATGTGGCAAGTCAACCTTGCTGCGTCTGGTCGCGGGACTCGAGCGGCCCTGCAAGGGCGTTGTCCTGGCCGATGGCGCTCCGATCGAGCAGCCGGATCCCTCCCGTGTCGTGGTATTTCAGGATCCGACGCTGTTTCCCTGGCGCACGGTTCGCAAGAATGTCGCTTTGGGGCTGGAAGCGCGGGGTCAGGCCAGGATCCATGCCGAACGGGTTGAGCGCGCCCTTCGGCTGGTTGGATTGGAAAAGTTTGAAAATGCCTATCCCCACCAATTGTCCGGTGGCATGGCGCAGCGTGCCGCTTTGGCCCGCGCATTGGTCAATGATCCGCGCCTCCTGATCCTCGACGAACCGCTGGGCAAGCTCGACCATCTCACCCGCATGGCCATGCAGCGGGAATTGCTTTCATTGTGGCAGCGTCGGGGCTTCACCGTTCTCCTGGTGACCCACGATGTGGAAGAGGCACTGTTGATGGCAAGCCGGGTGATTGTCTTCAGTGAACGCCCGGCCCGGATCAAGGCGGAGCTACACGTGGATCTCCCTTATCCCCGGCATCGCGATGCTGCGGCTTTGGTGTCGCTCCGTCATCAGGTGTTTGATCTGCTCGGCCTCGCTTCAACGTGGTAATCCCGTGGCATCGAGCGCGCGCGGTCTGTCAGGCCAGGGTCGGATAGCCGGCGGCGATGGCGGCCCGTTCCAGCGCCAGGACGCGGCGATAGGCGCCGGGGTCCGGAACCACGATACCCCAAAGCCCGAGGGTATCGCGGATCGGGGCCAACGTCGGATCCGCCATGACGGCGGCCAACGCGTCCCGCAACCGGCGTAACGTCGGGATCGGCGTGCGGCGTGCGGTGATGAAGGGAAGGGCGGGTGTCGCCGGCGTCTCGCCGATGACGCGAACCGCGGCGGTCAGCCCGGGACGCCAACGGACCATGTGTCCCCAGGTGACATTGTCGATGGCCGCAAGGTCGGCATCGCCCCGCCCCACGGCGGCGATGCTTTCAACATGCGAACCGGTGACCGTCACGGCGGAGAAAAAGCGTTTTCCCGCGGCCAGGCGCGCGACCATGGCCCGCAACAGGTTCATGCCCGAATTGCTGTCCCAACCGTTGATCGCAAGCCGCCGGCCACGCAGCGCGGCAAGCTCACGGTGGGGCGAGGTCCCGGGAACGATCAGCAGGCTGCGATGGGTCGGCCCGTCACAGCCGGGGAAACGATAACAGGGCGTGGCAACCACTCTGACCACGCCGCGCAACGCGGTGCTCAAGGGATAGCCGCAGGTTTGAGCGAACAGCAGGTTGGGGTCACGCCAAAGGGTGTCGAGGTCGCTGCCCGTGCGCGTCAGGGCGGCGGGACTGCCGTCGATGCCGGCATCTTCCAATCTGTCGTGCATTGCCCTCCAAAGACCGTCGGTCGCGAGGCGCAATTCGGGAAAATCATACATCGGCAGGGCGGCGAACACGGGTGGGATGTCCCTTTCGGTGTCAGGCGCAAACGCAGTCAATCAGACGACGCTGAGCGTCGGTGCTTGGCAAGCGCTCCCAGGCGCGATAGGATAGTATAGTTTGTCGATGGAATTTATGAAGATGCAAGGACGTCGCGTCGTCATCCGATATGAGCTGCCGACCTGGGCGTTGGCGACGGTCGTTTATGGCGGCTGGCTGGCCTTGACCTGGTTCTGGATTCTGTTACCGGGGCCGGTGCTGCTGGTGGCGGGGGCCTGGCTGGCCGCATGGCACATATCGCTGCAGCACGAGGTGTTGCACGGCCACCCGACGCGAACGCCCTGGATCAATGACGCCCTCGGCATGCCGCCGTTGAGCCTGTGGCTGCCCTATCCCTGCTACCGGGACAGCCACCGGATCCATCATCGCGAACACTTCCTGACCGTGCCCGGCCACGATCCTGAGAGCGGCTATCGCGCGCCCGGGGCCTGGGCTGCGACGCCATCGGCGTGGCGGTTCGTGCTGCGGC
Organism: Azospirillaceae bacterium; assembly: GCA_031291675.1. GTDB lineage: Bacteria > Pseudomonadota > Alphaproteobacteria > Azospirillales > Azospirillaceae > JARLIO01. Next base: position 83,727 of record JARLIO010000041.1, on the reverse strand, counting down.
TGTACAATACCCTTCTGGGCCGCGTGACGATCGGGCCAGCGTTCGGCATCGCCTGTTTTCTGCGGGCGGAGGGCCGGCTTGTCGTCACTGGCGTGGGGGGACGCCGTCGGCTCTGGGCGATGCATGCCGTTGCCGCCACAGCGGTGATCCTGTGGCTGTGTGCGATGGGGGTGCCACTGGCCGACTATCTGATTCTGGTGGTGTATCCTGGCTATGCTCTGGCCCTGATCCGCTCCTTCGCCGAACATCGCGCCGTCCCCGAACCGGGCAAGCGAACGGCGATCGTCGAGAGCGCCCCGGTTTTCGGCCTGTTGTTTCTTTATAATAATCTGCACGTGGTGCATCACCGCTGGCCGGGATTGCCGTGGTACCGGATCCCCCATCGCTACCGGATGCACCGGGCGGCGTTGATCGCGGGCAACGGTGGTCTGGTTTACCAGGGATATGGCGACGTCGCCCGGCGTTTTCTGCTGACGCCGCACGACCCGCCGGATTTTCCCGACGGTCTGGCGGCGACTGCGGCGTCGGCAGCCGATCGCGGGCCTCTTTGCGTGATCCCGGTTCGGGGGGCTGCGGTTGCGGCTGGCCAATGCGCCATTGATCGGGCGGTGGGGTGCCGTTGACAGCGTAGTCCCCGACAATACGGTCCTTGTAAATCCGCGGGTTTGTGGGACGACAGCGTCCGGGCATTGCGCCACCTCGAGTTCGGCCACAGCGTCGGCGGCCTCTTCAGCGGCGGGATCGTCAATAGCGGAGGCGGCACAGGCCCGCTGCACCGCTTCCGCCGCCTTGAGCACGATCGCGCCGGCTGCATAGGCGGCGCCGCTCGGCGATCGCCTTGGCGAGGTCGTTGGCTGCGGCACGCCCGATCCCCCGCCCGCGTCGCCAGTTGGACGAGTTGATAGAACGCTGCGGAATACCGGAAGCCGCTGTCGTCGGAGATCACGTCGACCTGGGCAACCGCGACATCGGTGAAGGTCGCCGTTCCACTGACCGTGAGAATCTCATCGGCTCCGTCGTCGGTCGCCTGGCCTGTTGCGTCGGCTTCGCCGTCACGATGGCGGAGTCTGACTTCTCCGGGTCGGACCTTCGACGGAGGGCATCGTGACGCCATCACCAGGCGGGGACGATGAGATCGCCAAACTTCTCTTTCAGGATTTCCCGCACTTTCGGGGAGGTCTGATAGATCTGCACGAACTTCCGGATCTGGTCGAGCCGCGGATTGTCCGGTCGCGCGACCCATTGCAGGGCGTAGCGCTGCTGGATGGTATCGAACAAGAGTGCCCCCTGGGGATCGATGCCGAAATCCTTCAGCAGATGGGCGTATCCTTCGGCCAGATCAACGTCGTCCAGGGTCCGGGGCAACTGCTGGGCCATGACTTCGACGATCTTGAGATGTTTCGGGTTTTCGACAATGTCGTCGACCGTCGCCTTGTAATCGAGGCCGGGTTTCAGCCTGATCAGCCCGGCCTGTTCCAGCAGCACCAAACCCCGTCCCCCATTCACGGGGTCATTGGCAATCGCGATTGTGCCGCCGTCAGGAATTTCGGCAAAGGATTTGTGCTTCTTGGAATACAGCCCAAGTTTGGAGGATGTTCCGACGCCCACGGAGATGAAGTGATAGCCTTTGGCCTGGGAGGCTGTTTCCAGAAAGGGAATGTGTTGATAATAGTTCAGATCAATGTCGTTGTCGGCCAGCGCAACATTCGGGGTGATCCAGTCGGTGAACTCGATAACCTGGACGTTGATGCCCTGGTCCCGGGCCTCCTTGACAGCCTGATAAACCGGGTCGGCGAGAGGGCCGGGGGACGCCAGTCCGAGGCGAATGTCAACGTCGGCGCGGACCGGCGCCGCTGGAGTCCCGGAAACGATGAGGCCGAGAACGAATCCGGCGGCCAATTGAACGATCAGGCGCTGCGAGAACATCAGGCACAACTCCCGGGAAATTGACATAGATAGATTGTAGTGTCGACAAACGTCATCGACTCATCGGAGGTTTTGTGGGCGAAACGCCGTGGCCCGGTGCGGTTCCCGTAAGCGGGGATGGCCGAACAGCTTGTCACGGAATGTGCCGGCGGCGTACTCGCGCTTGAACAGGCCGCGTTCCTGAAGGATCGGGACCACCAAATCGGCAAAGTCGTGGATGCATTCGGGAGTTACCGTACGCGGCAGATTGAAGCCGTCGACATCAGCAATCGCTACCCAGGCCTGCAAGTGATCGGCCACGTCCACGGCCGAACCGACGAAGGGGGGCATCCGGCTGCCAAGGACCATCTGGTCGATGATCCGGCGACGCGTCCACACCTCGGCAGACCGCTTGGTGATCGCTTCCAGGGCCGAATTGTTGGCGTCGTTCTTGACGTAGGGGATCGGTTCATCCAGGTCGAACCGCGAGAAGTCGATGCCGGCCGCGCTGGAGAAATGGGCCAGCGCCCCTTCGACACTGGCATGGGCGCGGTAGTCGGCGAGTTTGTCCTCGGCTTCCTTGCGGGTTCGTCCGACGACAATGCTCTGGCTGGTGACGATGCGAAGATCGTACGGGTCGCGGCCCCAACGCACGGCCTCGGCCCGGATCTCAGCGACGATGGGCTTGGTCGCCTCCGGCGTCGGGCTGAAGGTGAAGACGGCCTCGGCATGGCGGGCCGCGAACCGCCGGCCGCGATCCGACGAACCCGCCTGGAACAGCACCGGGGTCCGCTGAGGTGACGGGGCAACGATGTGAATGGCGTCGATGCGGTAATGTTCACCCGCATGATGAATGGCGCGAACCTTGGCCGGATCGGTGAAAATACCGCGCTCGCGATCGACGACCAGGGCGTCGTCGTCCCAACTGCCTTCCCATAGCGCATAGGCGGCATCCAAAAACTCGTCGGCGATGTCATAGCGCGTGTCGTGGTCGATCTGCGCGTCGCGCCCCAAGGCTCGCGCCGCGCTATCGACATAGCCGGTGACAATGTTCCATCCGACCCGCCCGTTGGTCAGGTGATCGAGGGTGGAGAAGCGGCGGGCCAGCAAATAGGGATGTTCATAGCTCGTGCTGACCGTCACGCCGAAACCGATGTGCTTCGTGGCATGGGCCATGGTCGGGCACGACGAGCACGGGATCGTTGACCGGCACCTGGGCGCCGGTCCGCAGGGCGGTTTCCGGACCGCCTTTATAGACGTCGTAGACCCCGGCGATATCGGCAATGAAAACGGCGTCGAACAGGCCACGTTCAGCGGCCTGGGCGAGGTCGATCCAGTAATCCAGCGATGAGAACGCGGCGGAACGATCGCGAGGATGACGCCACAGGCCGTGATTGATATGGCCCGCACAATTCATGTCGAATGCGTTGACGATCAGGTGTTTCGGCTTCGGCATGACAGGACTCCTGTGTCTGGCGCCCACCCGCCGCCCGCGGGTTTCGAACCTGTCCGGAGAGCGGCATTCTGGTCTCCTCAGGATGATCGAAGGTCAACCAGCCGTCCCGAAACCGCCGGCCTCACGATTCCACAAACCAAAAGAAAAGTAAATCGATAGGTATAATATATTTCTACGACGGCCACCTGGCACGGAAAGCGGCAAGCGCCGACCCCGAGGCTCGTGCGCGCGGTGCGGGCCGGGCGCCTCCCGATCGACACAACCATCGCCAGGCCACATGGGCTAGAACACTATTATATCGATCGTATACATGTTTTATTATTGACGCCCGATCCCGGTTGTTCCTACGATACCGGTGCTGCCGCGTTGGCAGGGACCACGCGTCGGCACCGGGACACGCGATTCGACGCACAAACCGAGGTCCAGGCGGTAGGACGCTGCCCGGACCCTGCGAGGAAAGACGGCCGTCATGAAACTCCACTCTCTTTTGAGCCTCCGCGCGCTGCTCCCTGCCGCTCTCCTGGCCAGCACGATTGCCGCCGGTTCGGCCTGGAGCGACGGCATCAAGGGGGCGCCGCCGCCGTTCGACAAAGGCGGTGTCAAGGTCGCCTTGATCGATTATTTGTCGCAGGGCGACTATTTTGAAGCTTACGAGGCTGGGGTCGCCCGCCAGGCCAAGGCCCTGGGGATCGATCTGCGGATCTTTCAAGGCAAACAGGATGCTGGTCAGCAGCGCGACCAGGTTGAGCAGGCGATCAATCTTGGTGTCCAGGGCATCATCATCAGCCATGGCCAACCGGAATCGCTCAAGGATGTCGTCCAAAGGGCCATCAATGCCGGCATCAAGGTTGTCGCCAAGGATATCGAGCTGGGTTTGCCCAATGTGCCCCTGATCTCGCAAGATGATCACGACATCGCCCATCAGGTGCTCAATCAGGCATTGAAAGATAACGGCACGAGCTTCCCGGCCGGTTATGTCTTCGTCGCCGGTTTCCGTCCGCTCGAATCGCGCGGTGAAATCTGGGCAGACATCAAGAAAGCCAACCCCGGTATCGTCGAGAAAGCGCAATGGGGCGCCGTCGATTCCACGACGGCCACCACGGTCGCATCGCAAACCGCGGCCGTGCTGCGTGCCCATCCGGAAATCAGGGTCGTGTTCGCGCCTTACGACGAGTTTGCGCGCGGCGTCAAGATCGGTGCGGCCGAAGCGGGGGTCGCCGACAAGATCAAGGTCTATTCGGCCGATGTCTCGACTTCGGATATCCAGGATATTCGCGAGCCGGGCAGTCCATGGGTCGCGACCTCCGCGACCAACCCGGCAGTCGTCGGTGAAGTCTCGCTGCGCGCGCTCGCGCTGCTGATCGCGGGCCAGGATCCCGGCAAGGTGATCGACGTCAAGCCTTTCCTGATCACACAGGCCGAGTTGATCAAGAACGACATCAAGACGATCGGTGATCTCGATGCCAAGCTGCCGGGCTTCGGCTCCAGCGATCAGGCAACAGCACCCTGGCTTGGCAGGCCAACGCTATAGGCAATACGAAGGTCATTGGGAGATTGGACGTTCCAAAAGTCGTCGAATTTTCTGCAGGACCGCGGGAACTTGTCGAGCGCGTTAAATTCCGAAACCGCTGATCAGCGCCAAGACGTAAAAACGGACGCAGTATCGAACGCATTTTCTGAATGACGACAGTATCGCAATTTGTTTCTTGCGGTGATTCTACTTCATTGATGTTGAGTGATACCATATCTTCGGAGAAGGCCGGATGACTAAGCTGATTGAGCGTCGCTATTATTACGAGATGAGGACTCTGATGCTGGCCGTGGCGCTGGCCATCACTGTCGGCGGTGCGCGAGCCGACGACGCGGTCACCGCCCGCAGCCCCGCCTTGTCGCTGCTGGGCAAAACCGTTGGCATTACCGTCATCGGCACGGATCATTATTGGGATCTCCGCGCCTATCAGGGCCAGGTCGATGAGGTCCGGCGGCTGGGCGGTACCGCGATCGCCGTCGATGCCGGCCGCAACGACAGCCGGCAGATTGCGCAGATCCAGACTTTGATCAGCCAAAAGCCTGACGCCATCATTGAGCAACTCGGGACCTTGAGCGTCCTGGAGCCATGGTTGCAAAAGATCCGCGACGCTGGCATTCCATTGTTCACTGTCGATACCGCGACGCCCCTCAGCCTCAACGATACGACCTCCGATAATTTCTTCATCGGGGAGCAGTTGGCGCTGCGTCTTGCCAATGACATCGGCGGTGAAGGCAATATCCTGGTGTTCAACGGCTTCTATGGCGTTCCGGTGTGCGCGATCCGCTACGATGAATTGAAGGAAGTCCTGAAATTCTACCCCAAGATCAGAATCATTGAACCGGAATTGCGGGATGTCATTCCCAACACGGTCCAGAACGCCTACACCCAGATCACGGAAGTGCTTAATAAATATCCGGAAAAAGGCTCTATCAAGGCGATCTGGGCGGCGTGGGACGTGCCCCAGGTCGGCGCAACCCAGGCCTTGCTGGCGGCCGGCCGGACCGAGATCAAGACTTATGGCGTGGACGGCAGCCCTGACGTCGTCAACCTGATCAAGGATCCGGATTCGCCCGCTGCCGCTGTCGTTGCGCAACAACCCTATGAGATCGGCAAGGCCGCTGTCGACAATGTCGCCCGCTATCTCGCCGGCGATCACGGCGTCCCCCTCTATTCCTATATCCCGGCAATCCTGGTCACGAAGCAGAATGCGGCTGAGGTTCAGAAGACCTTGGGACAGGCAAGCTGACCCGTGTCGGGACAACGGCAGCAAGACGGAGCGCTGCGGTGACGGCCCCACCCTCCGTGACGTCGGCGGTCCGCGTCGAGGCACTGGCCGTTCGTGGTCTGGTCAAGACATTCGGCGGTGTTCGCGCTTTGGACGGCGCCAATCTCACTGTTGCGACGGGCACCATTCACGGCCTGGTCGGCCAGAATGGTGCCGGCAAGTCCACGCTGATCAAGATCATCGCCGGCATCTACCGGCCGGACGCTGGTGTCATAACAATCCGTGGCCGTCCCGTCGATCACCTGACGCCGGCGCGGGTCACGGAACACGGGATCCACATGATCCACCAGGACCGGTTGCTGGTACCAACTTTCACGGTTGCCGAAGCGCTGTTCCTCGGCCAGGAACCGCGCCGCGGTGCGCTGCCGGTGATCGATCGGCGCGCGCTTCGAAGCCGCGCCCGCGAGGCGCTGCATCGCATCTTTGATATCGATCTGTCCCCCGATGCCCTGGTCGGTGAATTGACGACGGCTCAGCAGCAGATCGTCCAGATCACCCGAGCGCTGTTGAATCAACCGGCGATGCTGGTGCTTGATGAACCGACCGCAGCCCTGGTTCGGCGTGACGCCGAGCGGCTCCTTGCAACCTTGTTGCGGCTGCGCGATCAAGGGTTGACGATCCTTTATATTTCACACTACCTCGCCGAAATCGAACGTCTGTGCGACCAGGTGACGGTGCTGCGCAATGGTGTCGATGTCGGGACTGTGGATCCGCGACAGACTTCGACCACGGGGCTTATATCGATGATGATCGCCCGGGACGTTGGCGATATGTTCCCAAGACGAAAAGCGGGCGCCGGGGCACCGGCGTTGATCGCCCAGGCCCTGAGCCAACAAGACGCGTTCAGCGATATTTCACTGAGTGTGCGGCACGGGGAGATCGTCGGCCTGACCGGGCTGGTGGGATCGGGCGCCAAGGAGTTGGCCCGGTGTCTGTTCGGGGTCACGACCCCCGATCAGGGGACGATCAGCGTCGATGGCCAAACGTTGCGACCGGGCGATCCCGCCGCCGCGGTCGCCGCGGGCGTCGCCATGGTCCCCGAGGACCGGCGGGGACACGGGGTCGCTCTGCGGCTATCGGTGCGGGAAAACACCACGTTGGCGGGTCTTAAACGGTTCAGTCCGTTCGGTCTGCTGAACCGGAAAGCCGAGCACCGCGAGACCGATCGGCTGATCCGCGCACTGGCGATCCGGACCCCCGACGGCAACAGCCCGGTCCGCGATCTCAGTGGCGGCAACCAGCAAAAGGTGGTTTTGGCCAAATGGCTGAGCTGCCAATCGTCGGTCTTCGTGCTGGACGAACCGACGGTCGGCGTCGACATCGGTGCCAAGGTGGAAATCTATCGTCTGATCGCCGATCTCGCGGTCGACGGCGCCGCGATCCTGCTTGTGTCCTCCGATCTGATGGAATTGTCGGGAATGGCCGACCGGATCCTCGTGATGTATCGCGGCCGGATTGCCGCCGAATTGCTATCCCGCGAGACCGATGCCGATACGTTGATGCGTTTCGTGACAACGGGACGCGGCGGCGAGGCTGACGCTGATGCCGCGTAGACGTCATCGCACCGGGTGGCTGCGGATGGGATCCCTGGCCGCTTTTACCGTTGTGTTCGTGGGTTTTGCCATCGCCGCCCCGGGATTTTTGGTCGTGGGCAATATCGCCAACGTCGTCGATCAATCGGCGATCCTCGGCGTGCTGGCATTCGGCATGACGGTGGTAATCATCGGGGGTGGCGGCGACGTCATCACCGGTGGCATCGATCTGTCGCTGGCGGGCAATCTGGGTCTGTCGGCCGCGGTCTTTGCCGTGCTGAGTCAATCCGGATCCGGGGATGTCCTTGCGGTGGTCGCAGCCTTGGCAAGTGGCGTGGCGGTCGGGTTTGTCAACGCGTTTGCCGTGGTCCGTTTACGGATCCTGCCGCTGCTGGCAACGCTCGCCGTAATGAATATCTGCGCCGGGGTCGAATTGGTGCTGACCCACAATATGGTGGTCCAGGCCCGGTCCTCTCTGCTGTCCCGGTTGGCCGGCGATGGACCTTTCGGATTACCGGTGCTGGCTTATCTGCTGCTGGCGATTGCTTTTGTTCTGGTCCTCGCGGTCCAGTGCAGCCCGACGGGTTTGCGGCTCTACGCGGTGGGCGGTCATCGAGAGGCCGCCCGCGCCGCCGGTCTGGCGGTCGAACGTCATGTTGGCGGTTCTTATCTGGTCAGTGGCCTGTGCGGTGGCATCGGCGGCGTGTTTTCGGCGGCTCTGCTCAACGGCAGTACGCCCGGTTCGGGTGAGATGCTGCTGTCCATCGTCGTTGCCGCCTTGCTGGGCAGCGTCTTTTCGCGGCGCCTCGTCCCGACCATCGCCGGGACGCTTCTGGCCGTTTTGTTCATCGGATTTCTGATCAACGGCTTCCAATTGATCAATGTCTCGAGCTATTGGGTCAGCGGTGTTGAAGGGGTTTTGATTCTCTTCGTCGTCGGGACGACCTCGCTGGTGCGCCGGGAGATGTCGTGACATGACCAACTCATGGCTTCGCGCGGGGGCGCCGCCGAAACCCCGTGATCTGCTCCGCTTCGGTCCCGTGATCGGCTTCGTCGGCCTGTTTGTGTTCTTCTCGCTGGCGACGAGCACATTTCTGTCTGCCGCCAATCTGCGCAGTGTCCTCGTCAATCATTTTTCGATCCTCGGGATTGCGTCCTTGGGCATGACGTTGGTGATTGCCGCGGGCGGCATCGACCTGTCGATCGGCACCGCAATGGACATGGCAAGCCTCGGGTTTATTGAGGTTCTGGCGGTTGGCGGCAGCACCATGGCCGCGTTGGCTACCGGGGTGGCTGCGGCCCTGGCGGTTGGTGTCGTCAACGCGGTGCTGGTCGCTCGCCTGCGGATCACACCATTTCTGGCAACGCTGGGCACATTGTTCATTGGCCAGAGCGTCGAGCAATTGGCGACGGGGGGCGGGCAGCCGATCTATCTGGTCGCCGGCCATCCGCTGGCGATCTTCAACGCGATTGGCACGGGCATCGTGGCCGACGTTCCGGTCGCGCTGTGGATCGCCGCAGGGGCCATCGCAGGTTTCTTCGTGCTGCTGGGCTGGACCCGGCTCGGGCGGCGCGTCGTGGTTCTGGGGGCCGGGCCCGGGGTCGCCCGTTATACCGGTCTGCCGGTGCGGCGCGATACCGCTTTGGTGTTTATCGCCGCCGCGGGGATTTGCGGTGTCGCGGGCATCGTCTCGTCGGCCACGATCCGATCCTATGTACCGCTGGCAGGCAACGCCTATCTTCTGGACGCGATCGGTGCCACGTTCATCGGCACCACGCTCGGTCGCGACGGTCGACCCCGGATTGCGGGAACTCTTCTGGGGGTGTTGTTGCTCAGTATCGTCAAGAATGGCTTGCTCTTGATCGGCTGGACCTTCGAATGGCAACAGGTGGGCACCGGCATCCTGATTTTTCTGGTCCTGGCCGTTAGCTTCGGGCATCGCCGGGAGGCGTGACCGCATTCGGGAGCGATAGCGCACACAATGGATGTAACATTGTTCTCAAAATCCACGCCGCGGGACGTGAATTTGCTTTTTCATGTTAACGAGGTCGGGACACCGCGTCTGTAATCGACATGTCTCTGGTGTATTGATGGTATCGCCGGATCCTGGGGCCTTGACTGACCTTGGCGACATCTCTGCAGTCGGCGTCCAACCAGGAAGCCGGTTCAGGAAAGCGGAATGACGGGCCTGCCACGTTTTCATCTCTCTGCCGATCTCCGCGACCGGGGATTGACGGGTGCCTATTCCCTGTTGCTGGGGTTCGACCAGCGCGCCGCCGATACCGATCAGATCCGGCAGTTCGTCGACCAGGTGGTGGCCTCCATTCGGCTCCGGCCGCAGGCCTCCGCGGCGGTACGGGCGGGCTACCGGGCGATGCACGAAGCCTTCCAGGTGCCAACCCGCAAATTGTTTTCGGCACCGGAGGTGTTGGCCCGGTATGTCGACAAGCGGGGCGATATTCCGCGGATCGGGCCGCTGGTCGACCTCTACAACGCCGTCTCGCTGGAAACCGGCCTCGCCCTGGGCGCGCATGATCTGCGTGCCGTCATCGGCGACATCAGTCTGCGCCTGACCGACGGCAGCGAGAGCTATCATCCCATCGGTGCGCCTGCGGTCGAGCCGATCAGACCCGGGGAATACGCCTATATCGATGATGCCAACGATGTGATCTGCCGCCTTGAGGTCCGCCAGGTCGAAAAGACAAAGGTCGTGCCGACGACAACCGATGTCTTTCTGATTGTCCAGGGCAACGCGGCGACGCCAGCGGGGTTGATCGTGGCTGGCCACGATCGGATGATTTCCGTGCTTCAACGCTTCCTGGGCGGCACTCTTGTTCCGCTTTTTCGCCCCTGACAGCGTGACGCGATCGCCGTCCTCCTTCGTCGGCGATGGCTCTTCGCCTTCCGGTGATGCAACGGCGTTCGCATATTCAAAGAATCGTCAAATTGTAAGTTGACTAACGCGATAGACGATATACCCTAATCGAGTTGCTTCGGTTTCCGGAACCGATCTTCGATATTTAAGCAGGCAGCTTGCACTGCATCGTCGAAGAATCACGAAAGCCGGGCCGGCAATCCCCTTGGCGATTTCATGGCCGTGGCCAGTCGGTAAGATTTTCTCTTCGTGGCGCAATCATGACACCGGGTTTGAGATGACACGGGCGGGCAGGGCGACAATGGCAGGCCGGCCATCTTTTGGTAGATCCTTGCCTGCATTCGGACGCAACGAGACAAGGACGAGAGAACACCGTGAGACTGAGATCGAACTTTCTCAATATCGGCGCTGTGGTCGCCGTCGTTGCGGGCCTTTCGCTTGTTGCCATCAAGAACGTGCCGGGTCATACCAACGGCCGGCTGATCAATGTGTCCTATGATCCGACCCGGGAGCTCTATCAGGCGCTCAACCCCGCTTTCGTTGCGTATTATGAGAGGCAGACAGGGCACCACGTGACCATCGAGCAATCCCACGGCGGTTCATCGCGCCAGGCGCGAAAGGTCATCAGCGGCGAGCAGCCGGCCGATGTCGTTACGCTCGGGCTCTATTCTGACATCGACGCGCTTCGAAAACGCGGCCTGATTGCCCAAAATTGGGCCGATAGGCTGCCCAACCATTCGCTGCCCTATACCTCGACCATCGTGTTCGTGGTTCGGCAGGGCAACCCTCACGGTATCAAGGACTGGCCGGATCTGCTTTCGCCCGGGATCGAGGTCGTGACCCCGGATCCGAGAACCTCGGGCAATGGCAAACTGGCGGCATTGGCCGGCTGGGCTGCGATGACGACCCGCGGCGGGACCGAGGACGATGCCCGTGCTTATCTGCGCTCGCTTTATCATCACGTTCCGGTGCTGGACGAGGGCGCGCGCGGCTCGGCGATAACCTTCGCCATTCAGGAAGTGGGTGATGTCCATCTGACCTGGGAAAATGAAGCGCTGCGCGAGGCGGCCGAAGCCAAGGGGCGGTTACAGATCGTCTATCCTCCGGTGAGCATTCTCGCCGAGCCTTATGTTGCCTGGGTCGACAGCGCGGTCGCCAACGATGGCAAGTTGGCGGAGGCCAGGGCCTATCTGACATTCCTGTTCGGCGATGCCGCTCAGGAGATCATCGCCCGCCTCGGCTATCGGCCCTGGAAAGCGGCGATCGCGGCCGCCGCCGGTGTCACTTTCCCGGACCTGCAGCTTGTTCCGGTGACCGCGATCGCCAAGGATTGGGATGACGCCAACGAGAAATTCTTCGGGGAAAACGGTGTTATCAACACGATTGTCGGGGACCGGCACCCATGAGCCTCAGCATCAATTATGGGCCTGACATCCTTCGCCGGGACGTCGTCGCGGGTCTTACGGTTGCGGCGATTTCCTTGCCCCAGGGCATGGCCTATGCTCTGCTTGCCGGCGTCGACCCGCGCTATGGTCTTTATTCGGCCATCCTCGTTACGTTCGTGGCATCGCTGTTCGGCTCGTCGTCTCATCTCATCAACGGCCCGACCAGCGCAATCTCGCTGGTCGTGTTCAGTGCCCTTTCGATCTTCGATCCGGATCAGCGCGTTGAAGCCGCAGAAGCCATGTTTGTGCTGGGCGTCATGGTTGGCTCGATCCAGATCCTGATTGCCGTGCTTCGCCTTGGCGACCTCACGCGCTACATCTCCGAATCGGTGATCCTCGGTTTCATGAGTGCGGCGGCGTTCCTGCTCGCCATCGGCCAGATCGGCAACGCGCTTGGCGTGAAGGACAAGGGCACCGGGGCACAGCATATTCTCTATCGTCTATGGCTCACTTTGACGACGGGCGACCCCATCAACGCCAAGGCCGTCGCGGCGACCGCGGCGACACTGATCCTGGCGTTGCTGTTTCGCGGGCTCGTCCGGCGTTATCGCTTGCCGCAATTCGACATGCTGGCGGTGTTGGTGATCCTCGCGCTTGCGACCTATTTTGCCGGCTGGACGATCCCGGGCCTCGACGGCAAAACCGCGATCGGTGTCGCGGGTGTCGTACCGACCAGTCTGCCGATGCCGCATATCCCGACCGTCAAGCTCAGTTGGGCCTGGGATCTGGCATCCGATAGCGTTGCGATCGCTTTTCTGGGGCTGCTCGAAGCGCTTGCCATCGCCAAATCGATCGCCAACCGGACACGCCAGCCGTTGGACCTTAATCGGCAGTGCCTCGCGGAGGGAATCGCCAACCTGGCCGGCGGCTTCTTTCAATGCCTGCCGGGCTCGGGATCGCTGTCGCGCTCGGCGATCAATTTTCAGGCGGGGGCGGCGTCCCGGTTTTCGGGAATCCTGACCGCGATATTTGTTGCGATCGCCGTGTTGGCTTTCGCGCCGCTCGCACGCTACGTGCCCAAACCGGCACTGGCGGCGTTGTTACTGCTGACGGCCGCGCGCCTGATCGATCCTGAGCGCATCGTCTACACGCTTCGGGCTTCGCGCATGGATGCCGGCGTCGTCATCGTGACCGCCCTTTCGGCTGTTGCCTTCGGTCTCGATCAGGCCATCCTGATCGGCGTTGCCTTATCCATTCTGCTGTTTGTGCCACGGGCCGCGAAGCTGAAATCCACCGAACTCGTTGTCGATGCGCACGATGTCGTTCGCGAAAAGGCACCTGATGACAAGCCTGCCGCCGGCTATCTCCTGTTCGACCTGCAGGGCGAGTTGTTCTTCGGCGCGGCGCCCGAACTTGAGCGCACATTTCGGCGCCTCAAACATCAGGCTCATGCGGAAAAGATCGATCATGTGCTGCTGCGTCTGAAACGCGTTCGCAATCCCGATGTGGTGAGCCTCGAACAGTTCGAGCATTTTCTGAAGGAGGCGCAGTCGGATGGCATCAAGGTCTGGCTCGCCGGGCTGCAGCCCGATTTGCTCGCCGCCTTCAAACGGCTGAATTTCGCGGCTTGGCTCGCACCGGATCGACTGTTCCCGCATAGCGGGGACGAGGATTCCGCCACCCTGGCCGCGATCAGGCGCATTCGTGCAGAGCTCGCGGAGGAAAGTCCCGCGTCATCCGCCAAACTTTATTATCTGGTTTGACCCTCGCCGTAGGCCGGGAAGGTTCCAGCACCGCTCCCGCACAAGGCTCAGCATGGCCGCTTGCTTGTGGCAGATCGATACGACTGAAAATTGAAAGGAAGTGCTTGATCGAAATCTTCTCTCCCTGGCAGGCCTGCCCGCCCCAGAAATTCCTTCCGCGTTAAACTGCCGCAGCTCGACGCAGCGGATAAGCTCTTATAGTTTAAACGCTATCGCCTCCGTCTTTGATTAAAAGCACAAACTCGTTCCGAGTCGCTTATTTCGAGAGGGGATCTCCATGTCCGATACGCCCGTTCTCACCACGTCGCTCGGCGACGTCGCTGCACGCCAACTCGCCAACGCCACCAAGACCGTGCCGCAGATGGTCTCGGTCTCGCCGCGCTGGCTCGTCCATTGTCTGGAGTGGATTCCCGTCGAGGCGGGCATCCTGCGCGTCAACCGGGTCAAGAACGAGGAGCGGGTCGCCGTCGGCTGCTCGGGCCGCGACGAACGCCCGCTGCCGCAGACCTTCGTCGACTACGACCCGAACCCGCGCGAATATTTGCTGTGCGCCGTCAATACGGTGGTGGAGGTCCACACCCGCATCTCCGACCTTTATTCTTCGCCGCACAACCAGATCGGCGAACAACTGCGCCTTTCGATCGAAGTGATCAAGGAGCAGCAAGAGAGCGAACTGATCAATTCCGCGGAATACGGCATCCTCGCCAACACCGTACCGGGCCAGCGCATCGAGAGCAACACCGGCCTGCCCACGCCCGACGCCCTGGACAGCCTGATCGCCAAATGCTGGAAGGAGCCGGGCTTCTTCCTCGCTCACCCCGACACGATCGCCGCCTTCGGGCGCGAATGCACCCGGCGCGGCGTGCCACCGGCGACCATCACCATGTTCGGCTCGCCCTTTATCACCTGGCGCGGCATCCCCATCGTCCCATCCAACAAAGTCTCGGTGAAGGACGGTCGTTCGTCGGTCATCCTGATGCGCGTCGGCCAGTCCCGCCAGGGCGTCGTCGGCCTGTTCCAGCCGAACCTGCCGGGCGAGCAGTCGATGGGGCTGTCGGTGCGCTTCATGGGCATCAACGACAGGGCCATCGCCTCCTATCTTGTGTCGCTCTACTGTTCGCTGGCGATCCTGACCGAAGATGCGGTCGCCGTGCTCGACAATGTCGACATCACGAAGTTCCACAGCTATGCCTGATCCGACCTCACTCCCCACCGTCGAGCCGCCGGGTTTCCCCGGGCTGCCCGATGCCGGCGTGCTGCAGGAGATGGCCAACGCCTTCTTCCGGGCGCTCCCCGGCGATGCCAGGGAGGTCCCGCCGCCGCCGGCCATGGCGGGACCGGGCTTCGCCCCGCCATCCGTGCCGGTGCCGCCGGCCGCCACCCCCGTGGTGCCAAGCGTGCCGGTGCCGGTGCCTTTTGCGATCCTGCCGCTGACGCCGGATGTGAATCCTGGCTCGATCGCCGACCAGAACCGGTCGGTGGCGCCGAGCCTCTATCTCACCGGGTTTTCGGCGTCTCGGCCAGCCTTCGAACGGAAAGCCATCCCCGCCCTCGACCGGTCGTTGCCGAACGAGGCGGAACTGAAAGCGCTGCTCGCCGATCGCGCACCGGCCCGTGGTCCGGTCGCGCCGACCGGCGGCGGCGCCATGTCGAGCCCGACAAGCGAGCCCTATTTCCTAAGGCCGCTGCCGGCACCGACGTCGTTCCCGGCAGCGCCGACATTGCCCGCGGGCGGTCGGACCGCGCTGGTCCCTCCGGCGGCACGACCCGCGGCGGGCGCCGGTTTCGACCCTTCGGTGATCCGCAAGGACTTCCCGATCCTCACGGAACGGGTCGGAGGCAAGCCGCTGGTCTGGCTCGATAATGCAGCCACCACGCAAAAGCCGCGGGCGGTTATCGAGCGGCTCGTCTGGTTTTACGAGCACGAGAACTCGAACATCCACAGGGCGGCGCACACACTTGCGGCGCGGGCGACCGATGCCTACGAGGCCGCGCGCGAGGACGTGCGGGCCTTCCTCAATGCCGGATCGAGCGACGAGATCGTTTTCGTCCGCGGCGCAACCGAGGGCATCAATCTCGTCGCCGAGACCTGGGGGCGGGCCAACATTGGCGCGGGTGACGAGATCCTCATCACCGGACTAGAGCACCACGCCAACATCGTGCCCTGGTACCGGCTGGCGAAGGCGGTCGGTGCCACGTTGCGGGTCGCGCCGGTGGACGACAAGGGCGACGTGATCGTCGAGGCGTTCGCCGGACTTCTCGGTCCGCGAACCAGGCTGGTGTCCCTCACGCAGGTCTCCAACGCGCTCGGCACGGTGACACCCGCCGCCCTGCTCGTCGCCATGGCGCACGCCGCGGGCGCCAAGGTTCTGGTGGACGGCGCCCAGTCGGTTCCGCACATGCCGACCGACGTCCGGGCCCTGGATGCCGACTGGTTCGTCTTCTCCGGCCATAAGGTGTTCGGGCCGACCGGCATCGGTGCGCTCTATGGCAAAAAGGCGATACTGGACGCGATGCCTCCCTACCAGGGGGGCGGCAACATGATTGCCGACGTCACCTTCGAGGCGATAAGCTACCAGCCGCCGCCGTCCCGTTTCGAGGCCGGCACCGGCAACATCGCCGATGCCGTCGGACTGGGAGCGGCACTCACCTACCTCTCCAGCCTTGGACTTGCGGCGGTGGCGGCGCACGAACACGCCCTGATCGAAGACTGCGTCCGGCAACTGAAGACGGTTTCGGGCGTGCGGATCGTCGGCGATCCTGCCGAACGCGCGGGCGTTGTCTCCTTCGTGATCGAGGGAATCAACACCGAGGAGGTGGGCCGGCGGCTCGCCCAGGATGGTATCGCCGTGCGTGCTGGTCATCACTGTGCCCAGCCGGTCCTTCGGCGCTTCGGGCTCGAAAGTACGGTCCGGCCCTCGTTTGCGATCTACAACACGCACGACGACGTTGAGGCCCTGATTGGTGCAATCCGGCGCATCCGCGTCGGCGCCTGATGCCGTCGCCGGGCGGCGTCATCTGAGGGGACGGTTCAAGGCAAGGCATTCTCGCTTCGGTCGCCGGCCGGTTGTGCAAGATCGTCCGGCGACTGAAGTTCCGATTTTGTCGCAACGCGTCGAACATTGCGGCGGGTCCAGCGCCGCCCGGAGGGAAGCCATGCGGAACCAAACGGCCAATCTCGCTTTGTTGAGGGGTGATCTGGTCTCCGAGCAGGTCGAAGCCGTGTGGCAGGATCTGTGCGCCGAGGCGGTCGCTGCCAGCGCCGCGGATGCAACGCTCAGCCGAGCCATGAACGCCGCCATTCTCTATCATGGGAGCTTCGCCCAGGCCCTCGGTCATCGCATCGCACAGAAGCCGGCTGCGCGCCAAGCTGTCGCGCACACCGGATGATCCGGAGTTGATCCATACCGTTCGCGGTTCGGGGTATGTGCTGCGTGCCCCGCGTTCCTAGGCTGCTGCGCACAGCGAGCTTTCGGCTCGCGGCGCTCTATCTTGTGTTGTTTGTGCTGTCGTCCTGCGTGCTCGGAGCCGCGGTGTTTGTTTCTGTCCGGTCAGAGATCGACGGCCAGATGACGAGCCGGATTCAGGCCGAGGCCGAGCTTCTGAGCAACGAGTTCCGCAGCGGTGGGATCGGCCGAATGATGTCGCTGGTGCGCGACCGTGGGCGTGGCGCGAGCGCGCTGGACTACCTCATCGAGGATGCGGCGGGCGCGCGGCTGGCTGGCGCATTGCCGCTGGCCGAAGCGTTGCACCCTGGCTGGATGACGGTGGAGATCGCCGGCACCCCGGCCGACGACACCAAGTCGACGCGTTTGCGGATGCTGGTCACGCGGCTCGATGGGGGCGTTTTGCTCGCGGTCGGCGACGACCTCGACAGGATCAACGAGGTTCAGGAAGCGATTGCCAGGGCGTTGGCCTGGGCGATCGGTCTTGCGGCGCTCCTTGGCACGGGCGGCGGTATCCTGCTGAGCCGGGCGTTCCTGGCTCGCGTGGATGCGATTACCCGGACCGCCGAGGCGATCATCGAAGGCGACATCAAACGCCGGGTGCCGGTGCGCGGCACCGGCGACGACCTCGACCATCTCGCCTCGACGTTGAACCGGATGCTGGACCGAATTGCGATGCTGGTGGACAGCCTGCGCCAGGTGAGCAGCGACGTGGCGCATGATCTGCGAACCCCGCTGTCACGTTTATGCCAGCGCCTGGACGGGGCGCTCAGGCAGGCGAGGTCTGTCGCCGATTACGAGACCGCCGTGGAGGGTGCCATCCGCGAAGCCGAAGGGCTGCAGGAGACGTTCTCGGCGCTGCTGCGGATCGCACAGGTCGCGGGTGGCTCGCCGCGCGACGGCTTTCGCCGCGTCGACCTCAGCGCGATCGTGGAGACGGTCATTGACGCCTATCGACCCGATCTTGAAAACGCAGGCTATCATCTTGAGGTGGAGATCGAGCTGGGACTTCAGGTGTTCGGCGATCAGGAGTTGCTGAGCCAGGCGACCGCCAATCTGATCGAGAATTGCCTTCGGCATACGCCAAGGGGCACGCGAATCCAAGTCAGCGTTGGTGCCACAGCGGCGGATGGGATCTCCCTTGTGGTTCAAGACAATGGCGAAGGCGTTTCAGATGATGATTTACCTCGTCTTGTCCAGCGCTTTTACCGCGGCGAGCAGAGCCGTACTTCGCCGGGCAATGGCTTGGGCTTGAGTCTGGTTGGAGCCGTTGTCGAGTTGCACCGTGCCAATTTCGATGTTCGCAATGTTTGTCCAGGGCTACGCGTCGTGCTGGGCTTTCACCGGGCGGTCGGCGATTGACGGCACCGGCCAGGGCTTCGGGCGGGCTGGTATTATCCATCAATTCCTACAGGCATGTCGGGCTCGCCGCACAGATCCGTAATTCCTTCAAAGGACGGCGAGAGCGACGCCGACAGGGGCCGGCGTCGCGTCCAGGGGCTGGAAAGGGCTGCTCCTCTCGACCGTCAGGCGTCAGTAGCGATCGAACTCGGCATCGCGCTCATCGGTATCGGACATTTCCAGTCGAATGCCACCACCGCTATGGCCGCCGTGCCGGCCCCCCCTGGCGATCACCAGATTCGATGATGCGGCGGCGCGGGACGTTGGCGACTTGCCTTTCGCCGGCGCCTGCACTCTGGCCGGAGACCCGGGCGGAAGCTTCGCGCCCGTTTCAGCCTCGATAAGACGGAAGAAAGCGATTGTCGTCTGCATTTGCTCCGCCTGGGCCGACAACTCCTCCGCCGTCGTCGACATTTCCTCCGCGGCTGCGGAATTTTGCTGGGTGACCTTGTCGAGTTGCTGAATCGCCTGGTTGATCTGCGTCGCACCGATATCCTGCTCCCGGCAGGCGGCGCTGATCTCTTCGACCAGTTCGGCCGTGCGCTTGATGTCCGGCACAAGCTTGGCCAACATGTTTCCGGCCGCCTCTGCCGCTTTGACCGTGTCGGACGAAAGCGCACTGATGTCGCCCGCGGCGTTCTGGCTGCGTTCGGCCAGTTTGCGCACCTCGGATGCGACCACGGCGAAGCCCTTGCCGTGCTCACCGGCCCGTGCCGCCTCGATCGCGGCATTCAAAGCCAGAAGATCGGTCTGTCGCGCGATCTCCTGGACGATGGTGATCTTCTCGGCGATGGTCTGCATCGCGATGACCGCCTTGCGCACCGCCTCGCCCGAGGCTTGAGCGTCGAGCGAGGATTGCCGGGCGATTTTTTCGGTCTGGGCGGCGTTTTCGGCGTTCTGCTTGATGGTGGCTGCCATCTCTTCCATCGAGGCCGAGGCTTCTTCGGTCGAAGACGCCTGCTCGCTCGCCCCCTGAGCCAGGGATTGCGCGGTCTCATTGGATTGCTCGCTGCCGGTGGCGACCTGATTTGCGGCGTCGCGGACATCGGAGGCGAAATGATTGAGATTGTCGACGAGGGTGTTGATGCTGGCCATCAGCGTGTTGTAATCGCCGGGATAGGTCTCGGTGATCTTCGCGGTGATGTCCCCGGTGGAGATGCTGTCGACATGGTGCGCGGCCAGTGTCAGCGGCGCAACCACCGCCTCCAGGGTGTTGTTGAGGCCGTCGACGATCCGGCGATATTCGCCTTGATGCCGGGCGGCATCAGCCCGCACCGCCAGCTTGCCGTCGACGGTGGCCTGTACCAGCGTGTTGGCGTCGGCGACGACGTTGCCGATATTGGCTTTCAGCAGCATCAGCCATTGATGGATCTGATCGTCGGTGGAGGCTTTTTCCATTTGCGCGGTCAGGTCGCCGTTGGCGATTGCGGTGACGTAGGCGACCAGATGGGTGAACCAGGCGACGCAGGTGTTGAGGTTGTTTTTGATCGTGTTGAAATCGCCGTTGTAGGTGTCGGCAATCCGGGCCGGGATCACGCCCTTGGAGATCTGGTCAACATACCCGGCGGCGACGTTCAGCGGGCCGATGACGGCATCCAGCGTGTCGTTGACGCCCTGAACGATCTTGCGGTAATCGCCCTGGTGGCGGGTGGCATCGGCGCGCGTGGCCAGTTTACCCTCGACGGCCGCCTGGGACAGCAGGTTGGCATCGGCGACCAGGGCCGCGATGTTGTTTTTCATGGTGTTGAGCGCGTCGAACAGGTCCTTGATTTCGTCGTTGGTCGAGACCGACACGGTCTGGCTGAGGTTGCCGACGGCAATGGTATCGGCAAATCCGATTGCCCGCTTCAGACCCCGCGCGATGGAAAGGGCAATCCAGAGGGCCGCAGCGATACCGATCAGAAGCGATACCGCCACCGTCGCGATCAGGCTGGTCCGCACCGTAGCAAAGGTGTGGTCGGCGGCCGCAACCTCCAGGGTGCTGCGGTCACCGGCCGCCTGTTTGACCGCGTGCGCCTGCGTCGCGACCTGATCGACCAGATGCTGCGCATCGCCGAGCGACAGGTCGCTGGCGTGATTATTGCTGTTGAGCACGCTGAGCCGGATGATTTCGTCCTGGATTTTCCGCCATTTGACGAAGCGGTTGTCAATATCGGTGAAGAGCCGCTGGTCGTCACCGGTCAATACTGGGCGCAACGCCGCGAGGGCCTTGGCGGTATCTTCGATCCGCGTGGCCTCGAAATCGGCAGCCGCTTTGGTGCTCGCATCATCAGGGGTGACGATGGCGCTGCGCTCCGCCCACCGCGTGGTGGCGAGAATCTCTCCGGCTTCAGCGGCCAACAGCGCGACGCGAAGTTGATCGGCGTCTGCGGAACCTCGGTTTCGCTGCTCCAGGCCATGCAGGAACTCAGCCACCGGCGCAATCGTCGCGTCACCTTCGGTCATGCTGATCTTCAAGGCATGGGTCAGGCTGTTCAATTTGGCCAATTCGCGGATCTTGTCTTCGACCTCGTACCATTTGTCGAGGACCTGGCCCAGGGCCTCCACTTTGGACTTGTCTTCAGCGCCGGCGCTTTTGGCGAGTTCGTCCTGGGCTTTGCGAATCTGTTCCCGATTGGCCACCAATGTCGTGTCGTATCGGGCGATCGCGGCGTCATCCGTGTCAAGCACCAGATCCTTGGCGATCCCGAGCCCCTGGTTCAACAGCAGTTCGACCGAATTGGCCTTGTCCACCGCCCCGGAATAAATCCCGACGACCCGACCCGTCGCCGTATTCAGGTCTCCGAGGCCATTGATCGCGACGATGGCAGACACCATGGAAAGAGCCAGAATTACGCTAAAACCCAGCGCAAGTTTCGATTTTATTGTGAAGCGCATGTTTGAGCATCCTTTTCTTGATTTTACGCCGGTGTCCGCATGATCAGGTCTCCGATAGCCGAGGTCGTGATGTCCCCATCGTCCCGGAAAATGGGATCGAGATCCAACGCGATGATCAAATCATCGCCGTGTGCGCCAGCGCCGCGAACGAACCCGCGGTGCCAACACATGCCGATACGCGGCGTTTTCGCCAGCGTCGCCGCCGCCAGTTCGCCGACCCGTTCCATCCCGTTCATCCCGGCGGTCCGCCGGTACGCGGTGCTGTCAATGCCCTTGGCGACCGTGGCTTCGATCCGGACATGGCGCCGCCCGCGATCCCGGCCATCCGGCGTATGCCGGTTGAATTGTCGGCGAGAATGGCAGCCTCGCTCATCGCGCTGTCGCTCCTTTGGATCAGAAAGCGTTAGGGGCCGACGCAGGGATTGCATCGGAGATCCGCTCGGAAATTGGCCTCACCGGCATGGGCGTCGCGGTGGTGCCGGTGAGAAAATAAATCGTCGAGGTGGACAAAAAGGGCCATCGCTGTTGGAAAAGGCGATAATATAGGCACATTGCTGAAGGAAGAGTTAAGCATTGGCGCTTATGGTGTTAGCTTTTGGTTGTCACGTTCGCCACCGTCATGCCCGCACGTGCGCATAGGCGCCAGGATAGGGGACTTGACAGCGGCGTGGCATTGCGATTCAAGAATCGGATGGATCGCAATGAGCTTACCGATGATGGCTGGTCGGCCTTGGTGCGGCTCATGCGGCGCCGTTTGGGGAAGTCCAATATCGCCTTGAGCCGTTTCGCACGCCGCTGGTGATGGCGCCGTTGATGGAGGCACTGGATGACGCCATCAGTCGCAGTACCGGCCTCACGGCGCGCATCCGTTGTCCTCGGTATGCCACTTCAAGCATTCACGCTCGCAATTGAGATGCCATCCGGAGAAGAATGATGTCCACGATAACCTTTCCGAGCCAACAGATCGGTGATTATACGGTCACCGCAATCAGTGACGGCTACCTTACGGCCAGCCTGGAATTCCTGTCGAATATCGATCCGGCCGACGCCGCCCGGATCCAAAATGACGCGGGGGTGAAGGAGCCATCATCCGTTCACATCAACTGCTATGTGGTGCGCGGAGGCGGCCGGACAGTCCTGATCGATGGAGGGGCCGGAGGGATCAAACAATGGGGCGATCGACTGAGAACCAACTTGCCGCTGGTCGGTATTGACCCGTTTGAAATCGACACGATTCTTCTGACACATGCTCATCCCGATCATGTCGGCGGGCTGATGGACGCATCAGGTGAGATCGGTTTTCCAAATGCGGAGCTTGTTGCCCACCAGCGAGAAGTCGCGTTTTGGCAAGATGACGGTAATCTCAGCCGCGCCAACGAGCGGGCTCGCGGCAATTTTCTGATCGCCCGTCGGGTATTTGCCGGCTATCGCGCAAAACTGCGCACGTTCGAAAGTGGCGACGTGCTGCCCGGTATCAGCGCGATGCCGTTCCCAGGACACACCGATGGACACACCGGATATCGTGTCGAATCCAATGATCAGAGCCTGCTTGTCTGGGGCGACATCGTTCATTTTCCTCACATCCAGATCGCGTACCCCGAAGTATCGATCGCATTCGATCAAGCTCCCGCCGTTGCGGCCGCAACACGATCGAAGATTCTGGATTTGGTCAGTTCAGAGAAACTTCTGATTGCCGGCATGCATCTCGGCGAACTCGGCTTCGCGCGCATCAAGAGAAGGGACAGTGGTTACGGCATTCTTTATGAGTCGTAAGCACGAAACGTTCGCTGGAGAAAATATTGCTCTATATCCATGTCTCGTCCATTACTGCGCCGAGGAGCGCCATCGCCGGGAACGACGGGTTGGAATACAGCATGCCGCATCCGACTGCCGATATTGGGCGGTCGTCAAATCGCAACCATCGGCGAATGTCGTTCTCGGCTATTGGCGGCCGCCACAGCCAATTCCCATCCGCTTGATGTCGACCTCTGCCATCACTGTCGCCGTCAGATCTCAGATCGGTTGCGGGGGCTCGCAACACCCGGTTCTTGCGATTGGTCGAGCGGGCCATTCGAAAGCTCGCAGCATAGCATCCCTGGGAATGTCGGCTGTATCGCGTGGATGGCCGCCGACGCGGCAATCCCAATCACCGCGTACCTGGTGGAAGGCCGCCGCTGACCAGGGGATGCCTCAAAATTGGGTACTGAATTGATCGACCACAAAATTGACGAAGCAGCGTCGTGGCTCGCGTCGCTGACAATGAGAGGATCGCTCGCCACCGTCATGCCCGCGTTCGCAAGGGCGACGGTCGCAAATTCGATGACGCACCCCAGTTGTACGCCCAGCCGCGGCTCGACACCATGGCCGGTGAGTTCGGGCTCAGCCATGCGGTGGCCGGGCTCATCATCACGATCACGCAGCTTGGTTATGGGCGCGGGCTGCTCCTCGTGGTGCCGCTCGGCGATCTCTTGAATCGTCGACGTCCAATCGGACACGTTGTCGTCCACGAGGCAGGATCGCATCGAATTTGCGATCATGATTCGTCAGTCGAACTTGACCACGTTCTTAAAGATCAGCCGACCCCAGCTGTTTCCGCGCGCCTGCACAAGCAGGCCACCGTCCGAAAGCCCGCCAAGTTTGATCGGCGAGAAACCGAGATTTTCCGCAAGCGCACCAATCTCCGCTGCGGCGTCGTCATCGTCGCTCGCCAGGAACACGACTCTCCTGCCACCATGGACGGCCGGATCTTGGTCAAGGACGGCAGCGGCCAAATGGTTGAAGCCCTTGACCAGTCTGGCGCCGGTGAAGGCCTGCGCGACGGCCTTGGAGGAGGGCTGTCCCCCCAGGTCCTCAGGGGGCACGCCGTAGGCATTGGTCACGTCGACGATGGTCTTTCCCTTCCAGTTGGCCAGCGCCTTCGCGACATCCGGGTACGCCTCGAAACGGACGGCCAAAAAGACGATGTCGGCCTTGACGGCTTCCGCCAGCGTTTTGGGAATGATCGCAGGCCCGATCGCGGCCGCGGCGGATGCAAAGCTTTTCGGGTCGCGCGTGGTTGCCACGGATACTTCAATGCCCTTGCGGGCAAACGCCTTGGCAAGAGCGTGGCCGATCTTGCCGAAGCCGATAATTGCGTAGCTCATCGATATTCTCCTCGGGTTTGGCACGCCCTGCGGGGCTCCGAACGATCGGATGGAGCGACGCAGGGCGTAGCGCGTCAGAGTTGCGCCAGGCCGCCGTCGACGGCGATCTCGCTGGCGGTCATGAAGCTGCTGTCCGACGATGCGAGAAAGGCAGCCACAGCCCCGATCTCCGCCGGATCGGCCATGCGCTGGAGCGGCGTCATCGAGGCGTAGATCTTCTGGCCCTCCTCGCCGAGCGCTTCCTTCGCGAGATCGGTCGCAGTCGCCCCGGGCGACAGAACGTTGACCCGGATGCCGGTGCCCTTCAGATCCGCCGCCCAGGTCCGCGCGAGGTTGCGCACTGCCGCCTTGCTCGCGCTGTAAGCGCTCATTCCCGGAGCGCCCGTGGTGCCGGCGCTCGATCCGGTCAGGATGATCGAGCCGCCCGGGCCCATCAGCGGCAGCGCCTTCTGGACCGTGAAGATCGTACCCTTCACATTGGTGTCGAAGGTTTCGTCAATGTGCTCGGCGGTGATTTTGCCGAGCGCAAGCAGGCTTCCCGCCCCGGCATTGGCGAAGACGATGTCGAGGGTTCCGCGCTCGGCCTTCACCGCCGCGTAGAGCCGGTCGAGGTCGGCCTCATCCGAGACCGAGCCCTTCACCGCGCGGGCATTGGGCCCGAGATCGGCCACAGCGGCGTCGAGCGCTTCCTGCCGGCGACCGAAGATGAAGACGAAGGCGCCCTCCTCGATGAAGCGCTTTGCTGCGGCGCGGCCGATGCCGGTAGCGCCACCGGTGATTACGGCGGTCTTTCCATTCAGTCTGGTCATGACGTGCAGTCTCCTTGTTTCGCCGTCTCAAGCCTCTGGTTGCTTGAGCAGGCCCCCGATACCCTCAAGATAGGTCCGCCGGAGTGAGGCGTTCAGTGCGCGAGCGCGCACATCGGTGGTGCGAAATCAATCCGGGTGGACGCCTGATGTCAGCGTGACGATCGCCGTACTTCCCGTCGATGTGCTAGATACGGGCTTTGGGAGGCGCAGCTCGCGGAGCAGGATTGCACCATGATCGACTGGGATGACGTTCGCTACTTTCTTGCCATTGCGCGCGGAGGCTCGGTGCGGGCCGCCGCCAAGCGCCTCGGTGTCAATCACGCGACCGTGCTGCGACGCACCGCTCAGCTCGAGGAACGCCTCGGCGCGCACTTGTTTGAAAAACTGCCTTCGGGCTACCGCCTGACGGCTGCGGGCGAGGAGGTCATCGAGTTCGCGAACCAGATGGAGGCGTCGTCGCACCGGCTGGAGACCCGCGTCTTCGGTCGCGACCAGAGCGTGCGCGGGCTTCTGCGGGTGACGCTGACGCCGCCCCTCGCGACCCACCTGCTCATGCCGGACTTCGCCGATTTCGCGCGTCAGCATCCGGATATCGAGATGGAAATCCTGTCGTCCGGCGTGCTGGCGAATCTGACCAACCGGGAGGCCGATGTCGCGATCCGTGTCGTTTACGACCGCAAAACCCTGCCGGTCAACCTTCACGGCCTGAAGGGACCGGAGCTGTTCGGCGGCGTCTACATATCTCGCGATCGACTGGCCGCGTGGCGTGCGGGCGCGCCTGATCCCATCCGGTGGATCGTCATAAGCATTTATGGAATTCCCGATTGGGCCAGCGAGGGCGAGCTTCGCACCACCGGGGTTCCCTTCAGGACTACGGACGCCGAGGCGCAGATCGTTGCGGTACGGCAGGGCCTCGGGATGACGACACTGCCGTGCTTCATTGGCGACGCCGACCCCCTCCTGGCGAGGGTGCCGGGCGCCGATCTGCACATGTACGGAACGGTTTGGCTTCTCACGCAGGGGGAGACACGCAAGACCAAGCGCGTGCAGCTCTTCACGGAGTTCGTCTCCCGCAGGCTCGCCGCGTACGCTCCGCTTCTCGCGGGGCTGTCCATATCCCGCGACTGACGCCCGGCAGGTCGGCGAAGAGTAGGGGCATGAAATGTCTGGCGGCGGCCGACCAAGTCGAGACGTTCGATCGTTGCGCGCGCGTATCTGCTCCCGCCAAAAGCCGTCATCCGGTTATCCGGGACGCGCAGGTCAACGATAGGGAACTTGCGTCCATCTCGGAGGCCCGCGCCAGTGCTTGCGTGTCGATATACTCCCGGATGTTCGTCAGCTTGCCATTTCGAACGGTAATGGCGAAGACCCAATCGTCCTTGAACGGCCTGTTCGTGGCTTTTATTTTCCCTTTAGCGACGCCAACGACCAGAACCCGGTCTCCCTGCGCGACGAATTCGGGGGGCTCCGGGAATGAAGTTTCCACCATTTCGGAAGCCTTCTGAAGCAAATCGGCCAATCCTGCGTGCCCGCGGTACGTACCGGCCAGCGGCCAGTCCTCGCCCGGAATGATCCACTCAATATCTTCGGCACACAACGCCAGCGGACCTTGCTGATCGCCGCGGCCCATTGCTGCAAAAAAAACCTTCACGATTTGAACATTCTCTTCAACGCTCATCGAAATCTCTCCAATTCCCTTACATCGGATTGGTTATGGATCTGCCGGGGAGGACGTGGTGTCGCTGATTCAGCCGATATCGACGTTCAAGGCAATGTCCCAGGTGCCGGCGCCGTTCTTGGCCAGGCCGATCATCATCAGGCCGAGCGCCTCCAGCGTCTGGGCCCTTTGCAAGCCGCCGACATCCAACGGACGCAGCCCGAGACTCTCAAGGAAGGTCGAGACCCGCGCCTTGGCCTCCGCATCGTCGGCTGCGATGAAGGCGTCGAGGCGTCCACCCTTGGCGAGCACGTGGCCGAAGATGGTGTTGAACGCTTTCACGACATGCGCGCCGGCCGGGAGGCCCTTGGCGGTCTCCTGCGCGCCAGAACTGCCGTGAGGGGTGACGAGGCCCGAGAGGTCGGGGGCAATCGGGTTGGTGATGTCGATGATCACCTTGCCGTCGAGCGCTTCCCCAAAGTCGGCCACCACCGCCGCCGCACTGGCGTACGGCACGGCGAGGATGACGATGTCGCCCATCGGCGCGGCGCCGTACGTCCCTGTGGTTGCTCCGGCTGTGAGCCGGTCGGCCAGCGCCCGCGCCTTGGCGGGGTCGCGGTTGACGATCTCGACGGTATGCCCGGCGTTGGCAATACGGCCGGCGATCGCCGCGGCCATGCCTCCTGATCCGATGATGCTGATCGTGCTCACCTGCAGTTTCCTTTTGAGTTGGGGTCTTGCTCGTCGTCTCTACGAGGCATCCCCCGGTTGATGTTGCTTGTGTGTCGAACCGCATGCGTCATCCGTCATGCCATTTCCAGGTCGACAGTTTTTTGCCCGAACAATTCACGGCATCGCGACATTGCCGTCTGCCAGGCTCGTGGCGACCCGGCTCCCCGCCGTCAGCTGATCAGCCGGCGGGGAAGTAATGGCCGTTGTCCAGGTCCTTGAGCATGCCGGGCTGAGTGGGTTCCCAGCCGAGGGTCTGGCGTGTGACGGCGTTCGACGCCGGGGTGTCCAGCGTGACCAGATTCGTGAGAAATCCAAAGAAGCCCGGCAGAACCAGTACGTCCGCGGGAATGGATACGGCGGGCAGGCCCAGACGGCTGCCAATGGCCTCGGCGATCTCGCGGAACGGGATACCCTCGTCGCCGATCGCGTGCCAACTTTTTCCAGCAGGCCCCTTTTCGAGCGCCAGGCGGAACAAGGCGGCGAGATCGCGGGCGTGCACGGCCGCCCAGCGGTTCGCGCCGTCTCCGGGGTAGCCGACGACGCCCTTCTCCTTCGCGAGCCCGATCAGGATCGGGAGGAAGCCGGCGTTGTCGGACGTGCTGTGCATGATTTCAGGAATCCGCACGATCGAAGACCGCACGTTCCGCTCCGCGAGGCCGATTACGGTGAGCTCCACGACATTACGAACGCGCAGGGAACCCTTGTACTCATCACCGCCGGGGGGAAGGGCCGGATCCTCCTCGGTCGCCGGTCGGCCCAACAAATGGGCTCTGGGGGTCGGCCACCCTTCGTTCGTGGGCGAGCCAATGCTCCCCGACACGACCAGCGGCTTTCCGGTTCCCGCCAGTGCCTCGCCATATGCGAGCATGATCTGGCGTTCCGCGGCCGCCACGGCGTCGATCCCGCCGGAGGGAAGCAGGTCTTGCCTATGCGCCACGTGGATGACGCCGTCGGACTCCGCCGCCGCCGCCTTGAGCCCCGCGAGGTCGGAAATATCCCCGCGACGTACCTGGGCGCCGAGCGCGGACACCGCCGCCGCAGCCGCGTCCGACCGGGCCAGGCCGATGACCTCGTGG
The DNA here is from genome assembly GCA_031291675.1 of Azospirillaceae bacterium. Lineage (GTDB taxonomy): Bacteria > Pseudomonadota > Alphaproteobacteria > Azospirillales > Azospirillaceae > JARLIO01. The sequence continues at coordinate 54,853 of JARLIO010000041.1, read as the reverse complement.
CCAGCGGCGATGAGCTCGGAGATGATGTACGGACCGGAATGGCCGGTCCCGCCAGTAACGAAAACGCGCATGTGACTGATCCCTTTGGGTGAGGTGACGCGAAAAGTGGTCGCTATGTTGCGCTCAGCCGGGAAGGCTGACGCCGATTGCGAAGTTGGTGTGCTTGATGGAGTGGGTGAGGAGGCCCAGCGACAGCAGGCAGACGTGCTCCAGCGTCCGCGCCATGGGCAGCGGCCCAACGTCCATCGGGCGCAGTCCCAGGCTCTCGATAAACGCCGAGACGCGCGCTTTCGCCGGCGCGTCGTCCCCGGCGAGAAATATGTCCAGTGGGTGGCCCGCGACCGGACCGGCGGCCAGGACGTGGGCGAACTGTGTGTTGAACGCCTTGACGATAACGGCATTGGCAGGGGCGGCCTTGGCGATCTCCTGCGCGCCGAAACTGTTGTCGGGGGTCACAAAGCCTGTGAAGTCGGCGTTGACGGGGTTGGTGATGTCGACGAGGAGCTTGCCCGCCAGCTCTTCGCCATACTGCTTCACCACGTCGAGAACGGCGGAGTAGGGAACCGCCAGGATGACAATGTCCCCGGCCAGGGCGGCGCCGAACGTTCCTGTCGTCGCGCCGGCTCCGATCTGCTCGGCCAGCGCCCGTGCCTTCGCGGCGTCGCGACCCGTCACCTCGACGGTGTGTCCGGCCTCGGCGGCAAGGCCGCCGATCGCTGCGGCCATGCCGCCCGAGCCGATGATGCTGATCGTACTCATGTTCGTGTTCCTTGCGGGCGCCCCATGACGTCTCATTTCGCGTTGTCGGGCAGCGCCTCTGTTGCCATTTTCCCGGATGCGCCTATCTAGTGGATCAGTGATCCAATTTAACAAATGGTTCAGTGATCTGGATATATGGATCAGTGAACCGGTTATCAAGGCAGTCCATGCGGGCCGACGCAAAAAAAAATCGCAGCCATATCCTCACGGTCGCGCGTGAGCTCGTCATCGGGCACGGCGCGGATGCGTCGATGCGCGATATTGCCCGTCGGGCCGACGTCGGGTTGGCGACGCTGCTTCGTCATTTCCCGACGCGAGAAGCCTTATTTGAAGCGTTGGTGTGTACGAACCTGGACGCACTGACGCAGAAGGCAGACGAACTCGAAACCTCGAATTCACCTGACGAAGCCCTGGTGTCCTGGTTTCACGAATGGGTGGAATTCGCCCGAAGCTATAGGGGCGTTGTCGCCATGATGGCGGCCGCCCACACGAACCCGGACTCCGCTCTTTATGCTTCATGCGCAGCGGTGCACGCAGCGAGCGCAAGGCTCCTGGTCCGTGCTCAGGCCGAAGGTATGGCCCGCACCGACATGAATGGGGACGACCTGTTCGGCCTCATGTCGGCGCTCGGCTGGCTCATCGACCTACCCTCATTCGCGCCACGGGCCGATCACCTGTTTCACCTGATTGCGAGCGCCATCCTGACAAGTCGGCCCCGAGCATTTTCCGACCAAGCGGGTTCCGATCGGGCGTAGAAAATGCGACAAAACAAAGACCTCGTGGGGTGCGTCGCTGAAAATGAGAGGATCTCTCACCACCGTCATGCTCGCGAACGCGGGCATTCAGGGCCACAGGCGCTATCGTTCGGAGCTCTCGGCCCTGGGCCCCCGCGTTCGCGAGGGCGACGGTCGCCGCCGTCAAGAAATACGCTGTTCGGTTGAGCGCGGATGAGCGGGCGATGCTTGAAGCCATGGTCCGCAAGGGCATGGGTCAGGCGCAACTGTTGACGAAGGCCCACATTCTTTTGAAGGCGGACGTATCGGATGCGGGCGAGGGTTGGAGCGGCAGCCGGATTGCCGCGGCGCTGGACACGAGCATTCCTACCGTCGAACGGACGCGCCATCGCCTCGTCGAGGAAGGTTTTGACGTGGTTCTGACGCGCAAGACCAATCCGGCCTCGGCGCGGCGGCGGATATTTGGCGGATATTTGATGGTGGGCGGGGCGGAGGAGGCGGAGGCGAAGTTGATTGCTCTGACGTGCGGGCCGCTCCCGGCGGGCCGATCTCCCGCAAGGTCGCCTGAAGCCACCGAGAATGACCGAACTTCGCCCTTTTTCGGATTTTTGCACCAACGCCATTGGCCATCCGATATATGAGACCTAATACCTTTGGTCGTTCCTCTATCCCATCGGGTTAGCGATTTGATGTCACATTAATGCTAGCATACGTGTCAGCACGTGCTGGAACATGCAAAGGCATCAGCGTGAGACCTGAATCGAGCGAGAAACATAACGTATCCGCTACGACGTCGTCATATTGTATGTGGGGGATGCATGACGAAAAAATTGGCAGCGGAATTCTTTGGCACGTTTTGGCTTGTATTCGGGGGCTGCGGCAGTGCTGTCCTCGCTGCTGCTTTCCCGCAGCTCGGCATCGGATTTGTTGGCGTCGCGTTCGCGTTTGGCCTCACCGTCCTGACCATGGCTTACGCCGTCGGTGGAATTTCCGGTGGCCATTTCAATCCCGCTGTTTCGTTTGGTCTGGCAATCGCAAACCGCTTTGAATGGCGCGAACTGATCCCTTATTGGATCGTCCAAGTGGTCGGTGGTCTTGCCGGCGCCGCAGTCCTTTACGTCATCGCCTCGGGATCACCGAACTTTGCGCCCGGTGGCTTCGCTTCGAATGGCTATGGCGATCTGTCGCCGGGACATTACAATCTGTTATCCGCGCTTGTCGCCGAAGTGACCCTGACCGCTGCCTTTCTCATCGTCATCCTCGGTTCGACCTCGAAGGCCGCCCCGCCGGGCTTCGCACCGATTGCCATTGGCCTGGGGCTGACAGTGATTCACCTGATTTCTATTCCGGTGACAAATACGTCAGTCAACCCGGCGCGCTCGACGGCGGTCGCATTTTTCGCGCAAACGGGCGCTGTCAATCAGCTTTGGTTGTTCTGGATCGCGCCTTTGGCAGGCGCGGCGGTTGGTGCCGCGATCTGGAAGCTGCTGCTTGCCCCCGGAAGCTCTCCTGGCCTGATCGGGCGGGAGGAACGCTGATCGGCGTTGGGGCCCAAATCCGAAGAAGGGCGGAGTTCGGCCATTCTCCGTGGTTTCAGGCGACCTTGCGGGAGGGCGGTCATGCGGTTGAGAACCTTGCGGGCGATGCTGGCCTCGACCTTTTGGGCGGAGAGATTCCGGGCCCGAAGGGTCCGCCCAACGACGGTCTTATACCAACCGGCGATGATCTTCACTCATCGCGGGTTGGTATCGGCGGCGACTTCGCTGGCCACCGCGGTGGCGCGGGGTGGGATCATCACGACGGCCTCGGGGGCCTGCTCGGCGACGGCCCGATAGATCGGTTCGCCGTCGTCGGCGCCATCGGCCAGGGCGGCGGTGACCGGCGCGGCGATCTGATCGGGTAGCGGGCCGACCAGCGAGGCGTCGCCGTCCTCGGTGCCGGTCCGTTCCGGATGCCACACCGTCAAGCTGCCTCGATCGTGCAACGCCGCATCGGGACGTCCGCCAGTTCTGAACCCGATACCGCGCTTTCCAAAATTTCTGGAGGCGTTTGTCGTTGTGTTTGTTCGGCATCAAGCAATCTGAAGCACAAGGATGCACGGGTGGAACGGGACCTGAGCCTATGTCACGACCGGCTTTCAGGATAGCCACCCGATTTGTGCACCAACGCCGGGGCGCGGCCTAAACACGTATCTTCACCATACCCGGCTAACGCCGTCGCGGTTCAGCATTTCTCATTTTGGCTGCCGTCCCGCGGGCTGCCGTCCGCACCCGCTCGGGGTGAACCCCGAACCGCCCTCTATTTTGACAAAAACAAACGGGTCTGGGGCATTGCCCCTGTTGGGTTTGGGCGAAAGCCCAACGCTTCGTCGTCAAAATGAGAACCGCTGGTCGCGGTTGACAGAGCCTGTCCTTGTGCCTACCATGTTCGCACAGTAGCCGATATGTTCGGTTAGCGAACAATACGAGGCGGGGAGAACGCGGATGATCGATAAATTCGTTCGCAGTATCGCTGAAGCGATCGGCGCCGTCGCCGATGGGGCCACCATCTTGGTCGGCGGCTTCGGATCGGTGGGGCAGCCCAATGCGTTGATCGAGGGATTGATCGAGCAGGGCGCCAAGAATCTAACCGTGGTCGCCAACAATGCCGGTACCGGCCATACCGGCCTGGCCAAGCTGATGGAGCTCGGCCGCGTGCGGCGCATTTTGTGCAGCTTTCCGCGCAGCGCCGGATCGGTGGTCTTCGAGGAGCTCTACAGAGCCGGCAAGATCGAGCTGGAGATCGTTCCCCAGGGCACTCTGGCCGAGAGATTGCGCGCCGCTGGCGCCGGTATTCCGGCCTTCTTTACCCCCACGGCGGTCGGAACCAGGCTGGCCGAGGGCAAGGAGGAGCGGGAATTCGATGGTCGCCGCTATGTGATGGAGACCGCGTTGCCCGGCGACCTTGCCTTGATCGAAGCCTGGCGCGCCGATCGGCTTGGCAATCTGACCTATCGCGAGAGCGGGCGGAACTTCAACCCGGTGATGGCGATGGCGGGCAAGGTGGCCGTCGTGCAGAGCCAACACATTGCCGAAGCCGGCGAGATCGATCCGGAGACCATCATTACCCCGGGAATCTTCGTCGACCGCGTCGTGCATTTGCCTTATGGCGACCTGGCGGCGTGAAGGAGGATCAGATGAGCGAAGCGTCCTACACCCCGCTGACCCGGCCGAAGATGGCGGCCCGCGTCGCCCGCGATGTCGAAGAGGGCTGGTACGTTAATCTCGGTATCGGCATCCCGACCCTGATCGCCGATCAGGTCGGCGATCGCGAAGTGATCTTCCATTCCGAGAACGGCCTGCTCGGCATGGGTCCGGCGCCAGCGCCGGACAAGATCGACCCCTGGCTGATCAATGCCGGCAAACAGCACGTCACCCTCAACAAGGGCGGCAGTTTCTTTCACCATGCTGACAGTTTCGCGATGATCCGCGGCGGCCATCTCGATCTCTGTGTGCTTGGCGCCTTCGAGGTGGCGTCCAATGGCGATATCGCCAACTGGGCGACCGCGGTCGATGACAGCGCCCCCGCCGTCGGCGGCGCCATGGATCTGGCCGTCGGCGCCGCCCGCGTCTGGGTGGTGATGGAGCATCTGACCAAGGAGGGCAAGCCGCGCCTGGTCAAAAGCTGTTCCTATCCCCTGACCGCGCTGGGTGTGGTGCAGCGGATCTATACCAATCTGGCCGTCATCGACGTCACCTCCCGCGGCTTCGTGCTGCGCGAAACCGTTCCCGGCCTGTCCTTATCCGACCTGCAGGCGATCACCGGCGCGCCGCTTCTCGTCGAGGAGAATTCCCATGGCTGAAGCCTTTATTTGCGATTTCGTCCGCACCCCGATCGGCCGGTATGCCGGCGCGCTCAAGGATGTCCGTGCCGACGACATGGCGGCCCATGTGCTGAAAACCCTGGCCGGGCGTAATGCCGGCATTGATTGGGACGCGCTCGACGATTGCTATTTGGGCTGCGCCAACCAGGCCGGCGAAGACAATCGCGACGTTGCCCGCATGGCGCTGCTGCTCGCCGGATTGCCGGTCTCGGCGCCGGGGGGCACGGTCAATCGGCTGTGCGGGTCGGGGTTGGATGCCGTGGGTACCGCGGCGCGCATGATCCGTGCCGGTGACGCCGACCTCGTTCTGGCCGGTGGGGTCGAGAGCATGACCCGCGCCCCCTTCGTCCTTGGCAAGAGCGCTTCGCCCTTCGGCCGCGATGCCCAGTTGCAGGACACCACGTTGGGCTGGCGCTTCATCAATCCGCGGATGCAGGAGCTCTATGGCACCGAATCGATGGGCGAGACCGGCGAGAATGTCGCGGCGGATTTTGGCGTGTCGCGAGCCGATCAGGACGCCTTCGCCTTCCGCAGCCAGATGCGGGCCAAAGAGGCGCAGGACGCCGGCTATTTCGCCCGCGAGATCGTTCCTGTCACCGTAGCGAACCGCAAAGGCGACGTCGTCGTCGACCAGGACGAGCATCCCCGGCCCGAGACCACGCTGGACGGGCTGGCCAAGCTCAAGCCCCCCTTTCGCGCCGCGGGTACCGTTACCGCCGGCAATGCCGCCGGCATCAATGACGGTGCCGCGGCGATGATCATCGCCAGCGAGGCCGCGGTGACGCGCCACGGCTTGACCCCGCGCGCCCGCATCCTGTCGATGGCCGCCGCCGGCGTGCCGCCGCGGATCATGGGCATCGGTCCGGCCCCGGCGGTGACCAGGCTGCTGGCCCGCGCCGGCCTCTCGATCCGCGACATCGATCTGATCGAATTGAATGAGGCTTTCGCCTCGCAGGCTATCGCGGTTCTGCGGCAATTGGGGCTGTCGGACAGCGCCGATCACGTCAATCCGCATGGCGGCGCGATCGCGCTCGGCCATCCGCTCGGGATGAGCGGGGCGCGCCTGGCGTTGACCGCGGTCAATGGCATGGAAACGCTCGGCTTGAAGCGCGCCGTCGCCACCATGTGCATCGGTGTCGGCCAAGGTATCGCCCTTCTGGTCGAGAGGGTGTGAAACCAGCCCGCCATGATCTTGACTCATGGCGGGCTGGTCCCGGTTGCGACGGCGACCGCGCGCCCCAGGGGCGCGGAGCCAAGCGCCCGGATGGGCGCGCCGGCGCCTGAGGTTTCGCTTTGATCGGTCACGAGCACAGCGGATTGGTGTGACGTCACCGGACAGGTCTCAGAAGCCCGAATGGGTCGCCCTGTCCCGGATTCGAATGGGGAGGAAGTGTCATGGCAGGTGTTAGCGCCCAGTCGTCCCATCGGGGGATGGTCAATTTTTGCGTCGCTCTCTTCGAGCGCTTCATTCCGGATCCTTTCGCTCTGGCGATCGGCCTAACCTTCGTGGTCGCGCTCCTGGCGCTTGCCATCGCGCCGCATGGTGATGCCGAAACGGTCCTTACCGCCTGGTATGGCGGCGTCTTCAACGTCCTCACTTTCGCCTTCCAGATGGTGCTGATCCTGGTGACCGGGCATGCCCTGGCCACGTCACCTCTGGTCAGACGCGGTCTTGGCACCCTGGTGGGGGGGATATCGACGCCGGCTCAGGCGATGATCCTGATGTTCGCCGTCGTCTCGGTCGCCGCCTGGCTCAATTGGGGTCTCGGACTGGTGATCGGGGCCTTTCTGTCACGTGAGATCGCACAGCGCGTCCGGGTTGATTACGGCTGGCTGGTGGCCGGCGCCTATTCCGCCTGGTCGGTCTGCAATAGCGGGCTGTCAAGTTCGATCGCGCTGTCCCAGGCGACCCACGGCAGCGCGCTCAACATCGTCGAGAAGATAACCGGCCATACTCTGCCGATGTCGCAGACGGTCTTCACGCTGTTCACCGCCTTACCCACGGCGCTGGTGGTTGTAGTGATGTGCGCCGTTTTCATCCGCATGCGTCCGGCCGAGGCCGATATCGTGCTGTTCGTCGAGGAAGAGATCGGCCCCGCGCCATCGCACCGGGCCGCCCGGGCAGGGCGCCGAGGCGTGGCCGGCTCTTTCGAGTCCTCGCCGGTGGGCACGGTTCTGATCGTTTTGATGGGCGTCGCCGCGATCGGCCATGAATGGCTGGAGAAGGGCGTCTCGGTCGAGCTGAACACCCTGATCCTGTTGTTCCTGCTCGCCGGCATGGCGCTGCAGAAGAGTCCGGTCGCCTATGCCGACGCGGTGCGCGAGGCGGCGCGCCAGAGCGGCTCGATCATCCTGCAATTCCCGATCTATGGCGGGATCATGGGAATCATGATCACCACCGGCCTGGCCGGGCTGATCTCGCAATTTTTCGTCGGCATAGCCTCGGCCTCGACCCTGCCGGCCTGGAGCTATCTCAGCTCGCTGCTGATCACCTTCCTGGTGCCCTCGGCCGGCGGCCATTGGGCCGTGCAGGGGCCCTTCGTGATTCCCGCGGCGCAGACCCTGAATGCGTCGATCCCGGCCACGGCGATGGCGGTGGCGATGGCGGAAAACGTCGCCAATATGCTCCAGCCTTTCTGGGCCGTGCCCCTGGTCGCCATCGCCGGGATCGGCATTCAGCGCGTCCTGGGCTATACAGTGGTGACCTTCCTGGTCTCGCTGATCATCTATGGCGCGGCCATCCTGTTCCTGACCATCTGAGGCCATGACGACGATCCCGCCAATCCCGCCCGACGACCGCGATTACGTCACCGCCCTGGCCCGCGGCTTCGAGCTGCTGCAAGCCTGCGGCACCAGCGAGCACGGTCAGTCCCTGGCCGACATCGCCAAGCTGTGCGGCCTGGCGCGCGCCACGGCGCGGCGTTTTCTGCTGACCTTGCATGCGCTGGGCTATGTCGATTTCGACGGCAAGCTCTACCGGCTGACGCCGAAGGTTCTGTTGATCGGCAATGCCTATCTGGGCTCGATGTCGCTTCCGCGGGTGGCACGGCCTTTCCTTGAAAGGCTATGTCGCGAGGTGAAGGAGAGCTGTTCGATCGCCGTCCTGGACGGGGGGGACATCGTGTATGTCGCCCGGGAGCAGACCGGCCGGATCATGTCGGTCGATCTCGCGGTCGGCTCGCGACTGCCGGCCTTCTCGACGGCGATGGGGCGGGTGCTGTTGGCGGCGCTCGACCCCGAGGAACGGGCAAGACGGATCCCCGAGCAGATTCCGGCGCTTACCCCGAAGACGGTAACCGATCGGCAAGCCGTTCTCCGCCTTCTCGATACCATCGATATCCAGGGCTGGTGCATCGTCGATCAGGAACTGGAACTGGGTCTGCGCTCCATCGCCGTCCCATTGCGGACCGCTGGCGGCCAGACCGTCGGCGCCCTCAATGTTGGCACGCAGGCGGCGCGGGTTCCCGACGATGCGCTGCGGGGTGAAATCTTGCCGAAGTTGCAAGCAGCAGCGGCGGAATTGCGGCCGTTGCTGTTCTAGAGCTGTTTCCGATCACGTTGGATCGGAAACAGCTCCAGATCTTTGTTTTGTCGCATTTTCGACGCCCAGCCGGAATCCACTTGGTCGGAAAATGCTCTAGACGGAACCCGTGATCATCCCACTCCGGGTCACCGCGGTGGCCAACGAAGCCGCCGCGACCGGAATGGCCGAACCCAGCCCTTTCCCCGATTTAGGCACCAACGCCGCCTCAAGCGACTGTGCTGTATTGCCCATCGGCATAAATCAGCGGCATGATCGGATGGCCGAGAATTAACTCGACGGCCTGGCCAACGATGATGGAATGCGTTCCATGAGCGAAGAGATTGGTGCGTCTGCAGAAAATCGCCGCTTGCGAATCCAGGAGATAGGGCGCCAGCTTTTCCTGACCCCAGCTTCCGACAGAAAAACGCTGTTCCGCCGTCAATTTTCCGGCAAATGCACTGGAAATATCTTCCTGCCCATGGCGAAGAACATTGACACAGAAGTATTCTGCCGAGGAAATAGCCTCATGGAAGGCCGCTGCCTTGTTGACGCAGACAAGGAGAGACGGAGGAGCCATGCATAGTGAAGTAACCGCCGACGCCGTCATCCCGGCATTTGCGCCACCGCGGCGGATGGTGATCACGGTTACCGTGGCGGCCATCCGGCGCATGGCCTGACGGAATTGGTCTCGAATTTCCTCACTCACACCCATCCTCCTTCTTCGTGTCTTGTGATAATGTGAATAGGCGCGATCGGTCGCCACCACCGGTAAATTGCGTCGTGTTGCCGGATGTCCATGACGTGACGAGGATCGAAAGCACTTCAGGTGAGCCGTAGCCGTTTCGGGCAAGGATGCGCTGCGTCTTCACAGCCGTCATTCGACGTTGGACGGATAAATGTCTGTTTCAACACAGCGCACCCGCTTTAAAAGAACAGACCGCCGGCGTTCAGCCCAAGGGCCTTGCCAAGGTCTATCGTGAACCTCAATCCCACGAACCACCCGTCTTGCGGGCGTTGTGCGGCGGGGATATAGGACGCATCCTGATTGATGAAATATTCGCCAAATACCTGTGCGATCGCATTATCCGTAACCGGAAAGCGAAGCGATACGCCTGGAGAAAGCATATTCCGCGGGGTCGAAACATCAGCCCCTCCCAGGACAACCCTCATCTGCTGCTCATATAATGCCTGCTGTTTGCCGACCATTGCGTAGTGCAATCCGACGCCAAACATCCAGAACGGTTGATTGGGAATGAAATTGGAAAGTTCAACGCCGGTCATCGCTTCAAGAGGATAGGAGACCCCCGGACCGGGCGTTACGAATAACGTGCCATATACCGCGAGGTTCTCGGCAAAGGGATTTCCCAAGGCGCCGCCCTCGCTCCATACCGCCTTGCGGGCTTGCGCATAGGCCCCCGTTTTTCCCCCCCTGTGGACGAGCTCTGTCCCGCCCGGGTTCAAGATATGGGATGTGCCATCAGAATTCGCCAAGGGATCCGTGTACTGTGCTGAATTATGAAACATGCCGACTTCGAGTTTCAGCGGGTTGGTGTCATCGAGAAATGTCGTTTCATTGATATAGTTCGCCACAGCAACATAGCCGGTGGCGTGTTTCGTCGAGAAGGACCAGCCATTCGTATTTTGAAAATCATAGAGATCGCTCTCATACAGCCCGCCTTGAAGCGTCTCATGCGGGTTGAGGCTGTAGGCCGCTCTGCCACCCCAGACCTGGGCGTCAGGGCCAGGAAAGATCGCATTGCGAGCTTGCGTTCCATTGAAGCAAAGCCCGCAGAATGTCGGCATCATGAAATTGAAGATCGGGTTCATTCTCCCCACCTCGACATCGAGATGGTGATCCATGGAAAAGTTCTCGATCGAAAGGCGACTCAGCATGGTCGGTTGATCGCCACCCGCACCCGGGAAAAAGAAGCTGTTGCTTTTTGTCACGAAATCGAAGTCGTTGTGCGTAAGGATATACTCGGTCTCATCAAAATTGATTTTGGTGTTCGGGATGTCAAGGATCTTATCCAGATCTAGACCGAGATGATATTTGATGTCGCCGGAACTCATCCACGCATGGGGAACCAGCCCGGTGTGGATCTGATCAAGAGAAAAGTCGTCGATCAGAACGCCGACCTGAATTCCGTTGTCCAGGAGATAATTCCCAAGACCGGACAAGGGCCCGACGGGCTTGGTCGGCGGCGGCGGCGCTTGGAGAACGACCTCTCCCCCGGAGAGGACGGACGTCGATGTGCCGGGACCCGGTTGCGAGGATTGGTCGCTTACCGTTATTGGCTTGACGGCAGGCACATTACCAGGCGTGGCGCCGGGAACCGTCGGGCTCGCCGCTGGCGCCTTTTTCAAGACTGTAGCCTGAGACGGTAAAGTAATGACCGCCGTTGTATCGATATCAGAAGCGTTAGCTGTACCGCTATGTAATAACGATCCCACCGCAACGCAGCATGCAATCTTTAAGTGTCGCATTTATCCTCCCTCCCGTTCGGAACTGTTCGTTCCTTTTTTTGTCATTGCTACGCTTGCTAATTAAATTGGAAACAGGAAGTTCACAATTGTGTGGCACGAATTGTCCGCTGGGTGAACGAACATTGTCGATCCCGTTGAGGCAAACAACCACGATTGTTGCTGAGGCAAACAGAGGAATCCCAAGCGTGCTCGGATGTGCGGTTGCGCTGTCGTGAGCAAGGGACGGCGGTTTCAGCTTTCGCCCGGGAAACGGGCTTGGCTGCAGAAAATTGCTGGGGATCGGAACACGGCACAAAAGCATGCTGTGGCTGCGATGATCGTTGTGCAGAGCGCGGCGAACGCCGGCACGATGGAGAGTTTGCTGTGCCGCGTCCGGCGGTGTGGCATGGATCAGCGCAGCACTTTGTTTCGGATCGGTCGTAGCAATGTCTTGGCATGGAATTGAAGCTCGCGCTCCCGCGGCGGCCGGCCAGCTTTGGCGTCGTTGGTCGCCGCGGATTGAAGGCGATCGCTGGACTTAGCCGGCGCGGACCGCGTTGTGCAGGTCGATCGTCCGGCTTGCGAGCTGCGTTGCGGTTCGCTCATAGGCGAGGCCGGGGTTGGTCCGCGCCATCGAAATATCACGGAAATAGCGTTGCAGGCGGCTGCCATCCCGGGCCGCCGCGCTGGTGCCGACCGAGGTGTAGAGCAGATCGACGACATCGCCCGCCAGCCGCGCGGCATGTTGCAGTCCCGCCTGGATGCGCATGTCGTCGACCTCGGTATAGGAGCTGGCCTCGTCGACGCCGCTGGCGCAATAATCAAGATAGGATTGGGCACCGGCGATGACCGCGTTCCTCGCCGCCTCGAGCATTCCGAGCGCAAGGCCGTAAGGCCTCAGGAAATCCTGTACGCCGCCGCCAACAATCGGTGGCCCCGACGGCGCCGCCAACTTCGCTTTCATGATCCGCTCGAACTCGTCGAGGGCCGCGAAACCAAGCCCGACGAGGATCGAGGTGATCTCCGTTTGGAAAAAGCCGAACATCCGGCCGGAATACATCGCGTTGTGGTGGAGATGATAGCCTTCGGTGCCGCCATCGATATTGATCGCAAACAGATTCTGCCGGACCACAAGCGATTTGGGCACCAACGCATTGCTGATCCGGATGCTGTTGGAGCCGCTGGCACGCATACCGATGAAGCCGCGCCAGTTGTCGATCATTTCCCATTGCGCACGTGGCACCGTCGCGGTGCCGAACACGGGGGGGAGCGACCGATCTTCGCCGACGATCCGCACGCCGACGATCGCATGATTGCTGTAGGGCGCACCCGAGCAATAGTCCCACAGGCCGTCGATAATCCAGCCCTCTTTGGTCTCGGTCGCAGTGCCGGTGGGCACACCCCGCGCAGACGCGGCGAATTCTCCGTCCGCTCCGAACAGGATGTCCTGTCCTTCCCGGGAGAAGAGGGCGGCCACATTCAGCGCATGACCCGATGCCAGACACAGGCCCCAACCCGTTCCCGGACAACCCCGTGCGATCTCCATGATGACACGGGCGAACACCGTTAAATCAAACTCGTAACCACCAAACATTTTTGGCTGGAGCATCCGATAGAAGCCAGCACGGCGGAAGCGTTCATGCATCTCGGGAGAGTAGGTACCGCGTGCCTCGCTGTTCGCCTGGTCTTCAAGGAGCAGCGGTCGCAGCTCTACGGCGCGGCGGATGAGCTCGGCGGGGGTAAGTCCCGGCTCAGGCTGCGGCAGAAAGGCCGCATTGTTGCGAATTGGTTTTGTCTGGGTTGCCACGGTTTATCTCTCCTGATCTGAAACGTACTCAGTTTTCAGTCGAGACCACCGATCAAAACAAGTTACGGCGAAAGACCGTCCGCCTTACGTACATCTGCCGGTCATGATCATCATCACGCCGGCGCCGGGCAGCGCATTCACCTATCATGCGGGGATCGAGTGGATGGGAAGTGGATGGGAGAAGAAGATGCACGAGGATACGGCACCGCGCATCGCCGCCGTGGCGGCGACGATGATGACCCCTGAACAGCAATCGGCGGCTGACGTCGTGACGGCCGGCCCTCGGGGCGGCGTGCGCGGCCCCTTCGCGGTGTTGCTCAACAGCCCAGGCGCCTTCAGCGCGGCGCAAGGGCTCGGCGCGTATTTGCGATTCCAGAGCGCGTTGCCGGCCAATCTGCGCGAGTTGGCGATCCTGACGACGGCGCGGCACTGGCATCAGGATTATGAGTGGCGCATCCACGCCGCCATCGCGCAGGAGGCTGGCGTCAGCGAACGGGCGATTGAATCGCTTGCTGCGGGCGGGTCGGTTCAAGGCTTATCGCCCGAAGAATCGATCGTCCACGCCTTCTGTCACCAGCTTCACCGGACAAACGATGTTGATAACGCAACGTTTTCGGCCGCCGAGCGATTGCTGGAACCTGCGGGCGTGATCGATCTCTGCGCGGTATGCGGCTATTATGCTCTGCTCGCGATGGTGATGAACGTCGCGCGCAACCCGGTGCCCGTGACGCCCTCTCCATTCGCCGACTGAGCCTGATACCAGGCCAGGCGGCGATTGTCTCAAGGGGCGGCTTCGATCGCCGCCTTCGCCTCGGCCGGCGAATACAGCTTGAATTTGTTGGTCAATGGACCACCCATTGCGATCAGCTTGCCACCCTGGTCGATCGGACCGAGGTCGATCGGTTCGGCGCCCAGATCGCGCATCAACCCGGCAACGCGCGCGTTGGCCCCCGCGTCCGAGCCGGCAAGGAAAAGAACCTTGGCGTCTCCCTGTGGTGGCAGCGCCTGAGCGAATACCGGGATGGGCTCGTGATTGAATGCCTTGACGAGACGCGCGCCCGGCACATGACCGGCGACCACATCGCTCGACAGGACATTTCCAATATCGATAAAGTCTTCCGGCTTGGGCCCGAGACGATTATTTGTCGCGTCGATCACGATCTTGCCGTTCCACGGGAGGCCCGAAGTCGCGGCGGTGATCTGCGGCCAGCGAATGGCGAGGATGACGATGTCCGCCTTGTCGATCATGTCGGCTGGCGTTGCGGCGCTGGCATCGCCTTCAATGCTCTGGACGAGATCGACCAGCGTGTCGGGGCTTCGCGAGTTGGAAAGGATCACCTTCCAGCCCGCCTTTGCGGCCTTTGGCGCCAGCATCTGGGCGAGCCGGCCGGCGCCGAGGAAACCAAGTGTCTTCATGGAAGAGTCTCCGTCACGTCGTTGGAAAACAGTTTGCTGCAATTTCTGCAGCCTTTAGCGCGGGCAGAACAGAAAGAGACGGCGCCATCCGCTTGGGGTATGCCTCGCCAGAGGGGTAGGACGGGCCGTCGGTATCGGGCACTGCAGAGCTTGTCCACGACGATTCCGGCAAATTCGCCTCGATCTGATCGCGGGCCTGCAGCAATGGCCGGCTCAATCGTTCCTGTGCCTGCTCGAAGGTCAGGTCCGCGCCATGCCATACGATATTCAGGCTGGCGATTGCCGCCCCGTTGACGCGCACCGGGACCGCAATACTCATACAGTGGCCCTGCAGAAGATCGCGATACATGCCGAATCCGTCGCGAGAGCCGGCCTCGACCATGCGATCGATCCCTTCGAGACCGCCCGCGGGCCACTCATTGCCTGCAGTATCCTCACCCAGCTTGGCGATGATCGCGTCGCGCTGCTCCTTGTGGCAATGGCTGAGATAGGCCTGGCCGAGCGAGCTGGCGAGCATGGGGCAGGATTGTCCAATCATGCCGATTTTCGACGACATCGGGCTGAGACGATCCGTTGATTCCACGATCAGCATCGCGTCGTTATGGAAGACCGCCAGGCTGGAGGGCCAGATTACCTCCGCGGTGAGGTCGCGCATGGCCGGCCAGGAAGCGGTTCGCAAATGATGGAAGTTGCCGCCACCGCCGGCCAGGCGGCGCACGCCGGGGGTGAGCCGGAAATCTCGGGAGTTCGGCCCGTTATAGACCAACTCCAACTCCTCAAGTGCTTCGAGAATACGATGGATCGTTGGGCGGGGCAGGCCGAGTTCCTTGCCGATGTCGACGGGCTGCGCGCCTTTCACCGTGTTAAGGTAGCGAAGAACCTCGATGCCGCGTCTCAGGGACCTGATCCGTTTGTATTTCATTGACCGTTCCTCCCTTTTTTTTGTTTGGTATCGCATATCGGCATTCTGTTGCAACGGGGCAACACCAGGGTACGGCACACCTCCTTCGGAAGCACAAGACGAGTTTACATCGCATGAAGTGTCGCCGGGGCCGCGGCGCTGCGACCCCGGCGAAAACCTTCATTCGCTCCGCAAATCAAACCTTGCCAAACCTGGACGCCAACCCATCGAGCGCGCCGGAGATGTCGGCGCCGATGCCCTTCTCCGCCATTTCGCGGATGGGCTCGGGAACCTCGACCTGGATGCTGTATTCGACTTCGGCGTTCTGCCCGGCCTTGGTCACCGCGAAGGTCGCAAGGAACCCTTCGAGACGCGGTGCCCCCGGCGCGATATCCTGTCCCGGCACCATTTCATAGGCGAGGACGCGGCGGTCGTCATCAAGGGTTGCAATACGATCGAGCACCGTATTGCCGCGCTTCATGTGGACAATGCGCTCGCCTTCCTTCGGGCCCTTCTCCGCCGAATTGATGTGTGGCTGCCACTCCGCCGCGTTATAGAAATCACGGACATAATGCCACACCGTATCGGCGGGGGCCGCAAGCACGATTTTCTGGGATACCTTCATAACTGTCCTCCTTCTTTAAGGTTTCTTGACAAACTGATATGCTCACATCAGCCGGATTTGATCCGCGAAGCTGATCGTCATCGGGGTGATCGATTTGATTTCGTCGATCGTGAAACCCTCCACCAACGCGGTCACCACGAAGCGCCCCTCGATCCGCTCGAGTATCGCCAGATCTGTGACCACGACGTCGACGCAGGCAGGCGCCGTGAGCGGGCAGGAGCAGGTTTCGACGAGTTTCGGCTGGCCCTTGCTGTCGCAATGCTCCATCAGCACGATCACGCGGCTGCCCGATGCGGCGAGGTCCATGGCGCCGCCGATACCACCGCCGACCTGGCCGGGCAGCGCCCAATTGGCGAGGTCACCTCGCGCGCTCACTTGATAGGCGCCAAGCACGACCGCCGACAGCCGGCCCGAACGGGCGACCTCGAACGACACCACGCTGTCGAACACCGCGCCGCCTGGGCGCATCCGGATGAAATTGCCCGCCGCGTCGAAGAAGTCGACGTCGACCTCCGTGGAATCGCGAATCAGGTCATAGCCCAGGGCGCCATTCTCGGCGTGGAGGATGATCGTCTTGCCCAGGGCATGGCCGGCGACCAGCGTCGGCAGGCCCGAACCCAAATTGACATAGGCGTCATTGGGCAGCATGGTCGCGACGCGCTGCGCCATGGCGGAGCGGCTGAGTGCGGGTTTGCCGAAATATTCGCGATTGCTATCGGTGGCGCGCCGGCCCATCTGTCCCTTCGGCGCGGGATGGGTGGTCGTGGTGCGCACCACCCGTGACACGAAGATGCCGGGCAGGCCGACGCGTTCCGGCGGGATGGCGCCGGCCTCGACGATCTCCTCGACCTCCACGACGGTCAGCTTTGCCGCCTTGGCGAAGCTGGCGTGAAAATGCGCGCTGCTGCCGCGGAATTCGACGTTGCCAAACGGATCCGCGCGATGTCCCCGGATCAGCGCGACGTCAACCGGCAACGAATGTTCCAGCACGAAGTTGCGGTCGCCGAAACGGCGCACCTCCTTGCCCGCCTGCAACGGCGTGCCGACGGTCACGGGGCTGTAAAAGGCCGGCAGGCCCGCGCCCGCCGCGCGCAACCGCTCGACCAGGATACCTTGAGGCACCAATTCCAGTTCGATCTCGCCCGCCGCGATCTTCTCCTCCTCCGGCGAGGGCAGGCCGGGGCGGGAGGAGAAGGACAAGACCAGCCGTTTGACCTGATCGTTCTGGACGAGGATTTGCGGCCGGAAATCGCCGCCGGCGCCGAGCGAGTTGGCGACGATGCAAAGCTCGCGCGCGCCCTGGTCGCGCAGCGCGACAACCAGGCTGTTCGGATAGGAATGGCCGACGCCGAACCCGGCAATGGCGACCGATGAACCATTGACGATGTCCGCCAGCGCGGCAGCAGGACTATCGAAAATTTTCCGCATGAATGTTTTCGCCTTTCTACGAGGCCGGGTCTACGAGGCCGGGTCTACGAGGCCGGGATGAAGCGTGGCAGCGCCGCGGACTCGCCGGCATCGTGGAAGACAACGCGCACGCGTTGCCCGATTGTGAGACTTGCCGGGTCGGCATCGACGATGTTGGTCAGCAAACGCGCGCCCTCGTCGAGGTCCACCAGCGCCAGAACGAAGCTCTCGACCTCGCGATAGGGTCCCTCGCCGCGATGGACCTGGGTAAAGCTGTAGATTGTGCCATCGCCCGAAGTCTGCCGCCATTCGACATTGAGCGTGCCGCACGCGCCGCAGAATGCCTTGGGGTACCAAATCGCGTGATTGCAGTTGTTGCAGAAAGGCAGGACGAGCCGACCCTGCTTCGCCGCCAACCAGAAAGGTGCCGTTTCCGGCGAGATGAACGGCTCCGGCGTGGGCAGCCGGGTTTCGACAGTTTCGACCATTACGCGTCACTCCTTCCCAGGACCAGTGTGACGCTGGCCTGACGCGACATGCCGCCGCCGGTGCCGTGTGCCACCGCAAGCCTGCAATTGGGTATCTGCGTCTGCGGGGTCGCTTCGCCGCGCAATTGGCGGACCGCCTCGACAATCTTGACAAGCCCACCCTGATAGCCCGGGTGGTTGTTGCACAAACCGCCACCATCGGTGTTGGTGGGGATCACGCCGTCCGGCCCGAGCGCACCCGACGCCACGAAGGCGCCGCCTTGGCCTTTCTTGCAGAAGCCGAAATCTTCGAGCGTCATGATGACGGTGATCGTGAACGAGTCATAGATCGAGGCGTAGGCGATGTCCGAGAGCGCCACGCCAGCCTCCGCCAACGCGCGCGGCGCCGATACCACCGCGCCGGTGCTGGTGAAATCGTTTGGTCCCCGGCCGCCATGTTTGATCGCCTCGGCATGGCCCAGCACCGATACCGGCGGGCGGTTCAGACCGCGCGCGATCTCCGGCGCAACGACGACGATCGCGCCGCCGCCATCGGTGACAACGCAGCAATCGAGCCGGTGCAGCGGATCGGAGATCATCGGCGAGTTGACGACGTCCGCCACCGTCACGGGTTTGCGCAGCAATGCATGGGGATTGAACTGCGCATATTCGGAGGCCGCGACCTTCACCGCCGCGAGTTGTTCGGGCGTGGTGCCGAACTCGTGCATATGGCGCCGGGCGGCGAGCGCATAGATGGCGGCATTGGTTTCACCGTAGACCGTCTCGAACGGAAATTCCGGCGTGTCTGCCGTATGTTTCGCCCCGCGGATCACGCCGCGCACCTTGGCGCCTTGCGTGATCAGCGCGACACGGCACTTGCCCGCGGCAATCGCGGCGGCGGCGTGCCCGACATGGGCGAGATAGGAAGAGCCGCCGATGAAGGTGGCATCGATATAGCGCGGGTTGAGCCCGAGATATTCGGTCAGCGAGACGCCGCCGAAGCCAAGCTGTCCGGTCGAGAAGAAACCGTCGACGTCGCGGATCGACAGGCCCGCGTCGGCCAGGGCGGCCATCGCGCACTCGGCGTGGATTTGCGGAACCGAATGATTTGGCAGATTTCGCGCCGGGTGTTCGTAGGCACCCACGATATGGGCTTTGCCCCGAATGCTCATCAAACTTGACCCCATTGTTCAAGGGAGACGCGCGTGGATCGATGCTGATCCGCTATGAAAACAACTTGCCGAGCGTGGGAATGCGGTCTTTGAGGCCCGCTTGCCGCAGACAAGACCAGACCATCGCCTGGTTGCTGGTCAGCACCGGCGCGCCGAGATCACGTTCCAGATCGCTAATGATGTCGAAGACGCGGATCGCGGTGCAGCTCAGGAAATAGAGGTCGGCGCCGCAGCCGGCCTGGTCCATCGTCTGGCGATACCATTGCCCGGGCTCCACCGCCGACATCGCCTTGCCCTCGGCGAGCGCGAGGCCGACGCGGCATGCCACCTCGAGACCGTAATGCTCCAGGAATGCGACCTCGCGCTCGACCACGGCGTCGACATACGGCGTTATCAACGCGATCCGGCGGCCACCCAACGTCTGAAGGGCGGCAACAATTGCGTCAGCCGTACTCGTTGCCGGCCGTCCCGCCACGGTCTCCATACGCTGACGCAACATTTCGCCCATTGCCGGATCGAACGTCGACACCGCCGTGCAGTTAAAGACCACCCGGTCGACACCGGCGTCCACCAGCAGGGCGGTTGCTTCTTCCACCCCTTTGGTCATGCCGAGCAGATCTTCCCGCGTGCTGCCCGCCAGTTTCAGCCGGGTCGTCAGCAGGGAAACACCTTGCGGCAGGATGCGTGTGATCTCAGGCTCGGCAACGGGATTGCTGGAAGGCAGGAGCATGCCCAATCGCAACCGCCAGCCGAAACCCCTGCCCCGTGCAGGGTCGGAATCCACCATGTTCGTTCTCCCCTGTAGCGGTGCTCTTGTCGGCACTTGTGATGGCGGTTTCTAGTTTGGGAAGCCTGAGGCTGGCCAATAAATGCAACAGTTCGTCCGCCTGGTGTCCCTGCTTGCGGCTTGCATCAGACCTGCCGTCGCACTAGAATTAATCTATCAAGCCAGCTAGAGAGCTCGAATAGCAGGACTCGTCAGATAAAGAAAACGGCAGAAATCAATGACCGAGGCAATCCGCGCGCTTTCCCGGGGACTAAACGCGTTGAGAGTTCTTAACGAGACCGGCGGCGCGCCCTGCCAGGTGATCGCCGACAGGCTTGGTCTCTCCCGTCCCACGGTGTACCGGATCCTGGAAACGCTGGTCGATAGTGGCCTCGTGTCGGTGGAGGGCGAAAAGGTCTATCGCCCGACGCTGGCAACCCGCGCGCTGGACAACGGGTTTACCGATGAGGCATGGGCATTGTGGGCGGCCGCACCCATTCTGATCGAGCTGCAGAAAGAGGTGGCCTGGACCTGCGAGATTGCCACGTTCGAAGATTATGCCATGGTGCTCCGGGATTCCACGCACCAGCAGAATCCGTTCCGCATTGATGTCCGTGCGTTCGACGACCGGCTGCGATCCATGTTGACGAGCGCTGTCGGGCGCGCCTATCTCGCTTTCTGCCCGTCACAGGAGGCCGACCTCATCCTGACCCATATCGAGCGGTTCGGCGATCGTGTCGACCTGGCGGGGCGGGGGCGGGTGCATACGCGGGCGGCGCTGCAGACGGTCAGGACGCAAGGATATGCCCTCGAACAGCGCACCGATTATCCCTGGGCGACGTTGCTTGCTGTGCCGATCCGGTATCGAGGACGGGTTCTGGCCTGCATCGACATCGCCTGGGTCTCGTGCGCGGTGAATTCGCAGGATGGCCTCGACCAGTTCCTGCCCGCGCTGAAACGCGCTCAGGCTAAAATCGAGTGCAGTCTGGAGCATGATTGCGGGATGGCCTCGATCATCTCCTGCCCGCTCTGAAACGCGTTCAGGCCAACATGGCGCGCGGTCTGGAGCATGATCCCCTGAGTTGACGCCGTTTGGGCGGAACGCCCGGCAGGATCTTCCCAGCCGAGGCAAGTTCACTGCACGGACGATCGAACCAAGCGTATTTCCCGAACCCGATCGCCACTCTAGCGTCGATGGGCGCGCCAGGAGCGCGCAATCGTCGGGCGAGCGTGCCCGAGCATCTGGAGGAAGCTCAATGGAAATCGGGCATGTTGGTCTCTACGTCGGTGATTTCGATCGCATGCTGGCATTCTACCGACGTGTGTTCGGATTCACGATCACGGACATGGGCCGCGACGCGAAGCGCTCGATCGTGTTCCTGACCGCCGATCCGACATCGCATCATCAGCTGGTCCTGGTCACGGGCCGGCCCGAAAACGAACAGCATTTGGTGAACCAGCTCTCCTTCCGCCTGAAAACACTCGCCGAGCTGCGGCGGGTGTACCAGCGCCTGATCGAGGATGGCGTTCCCAATCTGGAACCCCTGACGCATGGCATCGCCTGGTCGGTCTATTTCCCCGATCCGGACGGCAACCGTGTGGAAGCCTATGTCGACACACCCTGGTACATCACCCAACCGCATCGGACGAGGATCGACCTTCTCGATCCCGACGCGGATATCTACGCCCGGACGGAGGCCCTGTGCCGAAACATGCCGGGTTTCACGCCGCTTGCGGCGTGGAGCGAGGCGGTCGCCCGCAACATCACGCCGCTGTGAGTTGCTTTCCTCAGGTGGGTTGAGACCTATGATGACCGATCATTTTGACGTTGCCATTATCGGCTGCGGTCCCGTGGGTGCGGCGCTGGCGAACCTGCTGGTGCGGCAGTCGCGGCGGGTCCTCGTGCTCGACGCGTTCGCGCTGCCCTATTCGCTGCCGCGCGCGACGCATCTCGATGGCGAGGCGGTTCGCATCCTGCAAGCGGCCGGCATCAGCGACATGCTGGCCTCGCGCCTGGGCGTCTATCCCCGGATGCGCTTTGAGGATGCCGGCGGCGCGTTGCTGATCGACTGGCCCCGGTCGATCCTGCCGGGGCCGCAGGGCTGGCGCGACAGCAACCGCTTCCACCAGCCGGATTTGGAGGTCGCGCTGCGCGCGCGCGCCGCGGCATCGCCGCTGATCACGCTGCGCCTTGGCTACAGCGCCACGGCGATGACGCAGGATGATCGCGCCGTGACCATCGAGGCGACGGGACCGGACGGCGCAAGCCGCTTTACCGCGAATTTCGTCGTCGGCTGCGATGGCGCGCGCTCGACGGTACGGCAAATGCTTGGCGCGGGCCTGGAGGTTCTTGCACCGCCGGAACAATGGTTGGTCGCCGACCTGATCCTCCATGACGGCGCGCCCGCGCTCCCGGAAGGGACGGTGCAATATTGCGATCCGGCGCGGCCTTTCACCTATATCGAGGCGGTAGGGCGGCGGCGGCGCTGGGAAGTCAAGCTGCTGCCAGGCGACGATCCGGTGATTTTCGTTGAGCCGGACCATGTGAGATCGCTGCTGAGGCGCTGGCTGGCGCCCGGGGATGCCGAGATCGAACGCGCGGTGGTCTATACCTTCAGCTCCGCGATCGCGACCCCGTGGCGCAAAGACC
Organism: Azospirillaceae bacterium; assembly: GCA_031291675.1. Classification (GTDB taxonomy): domain Bacteria; phylum Pseudomonadota; class Alphaproteobacteria; order Azospirillales; family Azospirillaceae; genus JARLIO01. The sequence continues at coordinate 32,301 of JARLIO010000041.1, read as the reverse complement.
GGGTGATGGTCGCCGGCGATGCCGCGCACCAGACGCCGCCTTTCCTTGGCCAGGGCCTGTGCGCGGGGCTGCGGGATGCGGCGAACCTGGCCTGGAAACTCGCATGGGTGTTGGATGGGCGGGGCGCGGCGTCGCTGCTCGACAGCTACGAGGCCGAACTGCGGCCGCACGTGGCGCAATACATCGCCGAGGCCAACCGGATCGGCGCGATCATCCAGGAAACCAACCCCGACCGCGCGCGCGCGCGTGACGCGATGCTGCTGGCGCAGCCACAGATACTCACGCCGATCAGGCCTCGGCTTGGCGGCACCGGCGGTCTCGACGACGACAGGCTCGCCGGGACGTTGGCGCCGCAACCCCGGCTGCGGGATGGGCGGTGGCTCGACGACGCGGCGGGACCCCGGTTCGTCATCCTGTCCCGGGCGGGACTGATCGATCAGGTGAAGGAGGAGACCCGGGCGCGCTGGAAACGGGCTGATGCCGCGGTGCTGGAGGGCGAAGCAACCGCGTATCTGGACTCCATCGAGGCCGAAGCGGTTATCATCAGGCCGGATCACTATATTCTGGGCACGGCGCGATCGGCGGCCGCGCTGGATGCCGTGACCCGGACGATCCCGTTGGCGGCGGACGGTGACGGATGATAACAGGCGCGCTGATTCCGGCCGGCCGCATCGGCGAAGCGCTGCGCCGCCCCGAATGCGTGCTGGCCATGGCGGACGGCGTGCTGGTGGTATCGGATGGTCGCGGTGGCGTCATGCGGATCACGGCCGATGGAAGCTGCGTTCACGTTCCCTGTCCCGGCGGCGCGACCAACGGCGTGGCGCAGGATCGCGACGGCTCATTGATCCTGGCCGGGATCGATACGGGCACGGTGCACCGGTTGCGGCCGGACGGCACCGCCACACTGCTGCTCGACCAATATGAGGGCGAGACTCTGGGCGCGGTGAACTTCGTACATTTCGATCCCACGGGCGGGCTGTGGATCACCGTTTCGACCCGTATCGTTCCGCGTTCCCGCGCGATCGCGTCCGCGATCCCCGATGGCTTTTTGCTCAAGCTCGCACCATCAGGTCCGCGCCTGATGGCGACAGGGTTCTGCTTTGCCAACGAAATCCGCTTCGACCCCGCCATGCAATACTTATATCTGGCGGAATCGGCGCTTGGGCACGTGGTCCGATTGCCGATTCGGCCCGACGGCACCGTGGGCGCGGCGCAGCCGTTCGGGCCCGATCCCCTGTTCAGCGGTGCGATCGTCGACGGGCTGGCTTTCGATGTCGAGGGCGGCTTATGGGTGAGCGAGGTGACGCGCAACGCGATCTATCGGATCGATCGTGACGGAACCGCGCACTGCCTGTTCGAAGACGCCGAAGCGAAGCTTGTCGATTTTCCGGCCAGTATCGCCTTCGGCGGCGCCGACCGAAAAACCGTGTTTATCGGATCGATTCGCAGGGACCATGTTGTGCAATTCCGCAGTCTCGTCGCCGGTGCGCCACTATGGCATCATCGCTGACAGGCGGAGTCCACCGCATTCGCGACGCACCGCAGATGATAATTCCAATAACGACCGCAAACCGAAGTTATTTTATCAATAAAAAGAACGATAAAAGACTCCTATGACTAATAAATGGCGACAGCTTGGAATGGAAAGCGCCCTTAATTCAGACCAATTGCGGTATTTTGCGCCTTATTTCTAAAATAAGGCGTTTTTGTCTTTAACTAAAATGCGAGGGATGTGACAAAAAAGCTCAAACGGGCCGTTACTGGCGAGCTGGACGGCGTGGTGCCTTGAACCATCGTAACGGCCCGCAGGGGCATGTTGTCTTCAGACAGTTTCCGCCTTGATCGGGTTGCGCAGCACGCCGACCTCGGTGATTTCGACCTCGACCACATCGCCGTCCTTCATGAACAGCTTCGGCTCGCGGCGGACGCCGACGCCGCCCGGGGTCCCGGTGACGATGACATCGCCCGGCTCCAGCGGAATGAAGGTCGAGCAATATTGGATCAGGAACGGTATCGAAAAGATCATCTGGCTGCTATCGGCGTTCTGCAGCTCCACGCCATTGAGGCGCGTCATCAGGTGCAGCGTCTGGTTGTCGGAAATCTCACCCCGCGTCGTCATCCACGGACCGAAGGCGCCGGTCTGGTACCAGTTTTTTCCGGGGGTCCATTGCGCGGTGTGCCGTTGCCAATCGCGAATACTGCCATCGTTGTAGGGCGCATAGCCGGCAATGTATTCCCAGCAATTTTCCTGGGAGATGCGGCGTCCCGCTTTACCGATGATGACCGCGATCTCGCCCTCGTAGTCGAAGGTTGGCGTTTCGGGCGGCAGCGTCATCGGTTGCAGGTGCCCGACCTGGGTCGCGGGGAAGCGTGCGAAAACCATCGGCATTTTGCTCGGATCCCGGCCGATTTCGCTGCGATGCGTTTCATAGTTCACGCCGATGCAGATGATCTTGGGCGGGTTCGGGATCACCGGCAGGAATTCGATGTCCGACAGGGCATAGTCGCCCTTGGCGTCGGCGATCGCACGTTCGGTTTCCGCCAGGGCATCGGCCTTGAGCAGATCGACCAGATCGACGAAACGGCCTTCGAATTTGCGGCCGAGATCGACGACCTTGTCACCCACCACGGCGCCAAAGCTGGCCCGTCCGTCGATTTTAAAACTCAGTAGTTTCATAGCGGGGTTTCTCCAGGAGAACAGGGAAAGGATTCGGGAGGACCGGCGTGATGGCCGATACCGTGATGCCGGGACGCGGCGCCTATTGAAGCGGCGCCTGCTCCGGACTATTTGCGGCAGGTAGCGGAAACCGGTCGAGATACGGCAGATATTCCGCTTCGAGATCGATCTCGATCGCGGCCATCACACGGACCAGCCCGTTATATTCTGCGATCGCCACAAACAGGTCGACGAGATGCTCGTTGCTCAATTCTCCCGCCAGCCGATCGAATATGTCCTGCGGCAGGACAAGATCGTCGGTCAGCGACCGGGCGGCGGCGAGCACCGCGGATGCTAGCGGCCCGAGATGGGAATGTTGACCCCGCGTCTCCAACCCGATCGCCCGGATGTCGTCCGCGCTCACGCCGAAGGACAAGGCAACGTCGATGTGATGCGCCCATTCATAGGCGGAGCGGGTCGAATATCCGACCTGCAGGATCGCCAGCTCGCGCAGCCGCGCGTCCAGGCCGCTCTCGTGGCGCAGATACATGCCGCGCGCGGCGACCAGCCGGGCAAGCCGCGGACTATGGGCGACCGCCCGGGTAATGTTCGATTTGAGGCGCGGAATGTCCTGGTCTTCCGGGGCCAGATCGTCTTGTGTGAGGTAGCGGAGACGCCCCATGGCTCACCTCCTCCTAACGGTTCGCGGCCGCGGCGGCTTCGGCTCGGGCTTGACGCACGATCGATTGCGGATCGAGTTTCTCCTCTGCGAAAGCGATGAGATCCGGCAGATAGCCGGCCTGCGAGCAGATCACGAAGTCACGGCGTGCCAGCCCTTCGACCAGGATGCCGGCGGCGTAATCGGCGCTGACCCGCTCGGTGCGGCGCGTCGGCACGCCGATGCGGAAATCTTCCGGGGACGGCATATGAGGACCGGGCGGGGGCGGGCCCCCGGGACGATCCGACGTGTCGGTGATGCCGGGGCAAAAGACGGATATCGATACACCGGTTCCGGCCAGAGCGTGGGCGAAGGCGTAGCTCATCGACAGCTGCGCGCCCTTGGACGCGATGTAGGGCCCCATGAAACGGATCGGCGGATCGGGCAGCAAGGCAAGCCCCGATGACGTATTGACGATGTGGCCGCTGCCCCGCGCGACCATATCAGGCAGAAAGGCGCGGATCATCCGCACATAGCCGAGAACGTTGACCTCGAGCGCATCGCGCCACTGGTCGAGTGTCGTATCGATGATCGGGCCGGTGACCGGCGGTTTCGCGGCGTTGTTGATGAGCATGTCGACGCTGCCACACGCGCTGAGCACTGCGGCGTGCAGCCTGGCCACTTCGGCATCGTCGCGCACATCACAGCGGAAGCCGCGCGCCCGGCCCCCCGGTAGCGCCTGCGCGGCGGCTTCGGCGCCGGCACCGTCCAAATCCGCGATCATGATACGCGCGCCAAGCTCCGTCAGGCGGCGCGCGGTCGCCCTGCCAATACCGGTCGCAGCGCCGGAAATCAGGATCGTCTTGTGCTCGAAATAGGTCATGTCATCGTTCCGTGTCGCCGCCCGTCGAGACGAAAGAAGATTCGTCCAGCAGGTGCATAAAGGATGTCCAGGAGCGCCGATCGGCGGCAGCGTCGTAGCCGAAGCCGGGCATGGCGGGCACGTCGGGATTGCTGAAGCCATGCTTGACCCCGCCATAAAGACAGAGCTGATAATCGATGCCGGCCCCGCGCAACTCGTCGCCCAGGGCAACGAGTTGGTCCAGTGGCGCGAACGGATCGGCATCACCGGTGCAAATCAGCACCGATCCTGTGATCGCGGTGGCACCGCGATCACTCGTCACCGCACCGTGGAAAACGCTGACACTGCGCAGCGGCGCGCCGGCGCGGGCAAGCTCCAGCGCGCACCAGCCGCCGAAGCAATAGCCGGCCGCGGAGAGATTGTCCTTGCCGATCCCGCTCTGCGCCGCGAGCGCTTCCAGTGCGGATTCCAGACGGGCGAGCAGCATGTCCGGTTCCGCCTTCAAGGCGCCGATCCAGCCGCGCGCCTCATTGCTATTGCGGGCCAGTCGACCCTCGCCATGAAGGTCCGCCGCGAACGCCGCATAACCGTTCGCCGCGAGCGCGTCGACCCGCCGCTGAACATGCGCGCCCAGTCCCGGCGCCTCGTGGATGACCAGCACCCCGCCCCGTGGCGCGCCGTTTTGCGGCGCCGCGTAGTAGCCGCGCGCGCTCGTCCCGCCGCCACGATAGTCATGGAAGGCACCCATGATCATTCCTTTTTTGCAACAAGATCGTTGATGACCGGCAAGGCAAAGACCATCGCGTGGATTCCCATGCTCGAAATCAGCCGGCCGATATCCAGCACCTCATCGACCGTGGCTCCGTGCGCGATCGCTGCCCCCGCGTGCTGGCGGATACCCGCCGGGTTGAGCTGGGTGCACTGGGCGTGCACCGCAAGCGCGATGAGATGGGCGTCTTTCACCGACAGCGCGGCATGGGGACCGCGGAGTGGCGCCGCCGCGAAATCCAGCCAGTGGGCGTGGAAATCGGGGTCGAATGCGATCGCCGGATCCGCCTCGGCCATCACCGTGCCAAATAGCGCCGCATGATCGGCCTTGACACGGTCGATTCTCGCGAGGTCCGCGGCGCCTGGCGCGGCGGGCGCCAGTTCGGCGACGGACTGGGCAATCAGCAGATACGAGTAGATCCCCGTCGCGCTGACGGTCGCCACGACCGAGAGCAGTTCCGCTGGCGTTGCGCCCAACGCCAGCGCCTGGCGGCTGTGATTACGCAGCCCCTTCTCGAACATATGGCTTGGCGTGCAGTTGGTGGCGACGTAGACCAGCTCCCGAAATTTCGGTGTCAGTGTCCCGCGATCCGCGACATAGGCCGAGAATTCGAGATAGGCCGCGACATAGGCCGGCGAATAGGCCAGCATGGCCTCCCAGTCGTCGTTCCAATGGCCGCGGCGGCGCCGGAACACCTCGCGCACGGTATCGGGATTGACCTCGTTCGCCATGGGTTGCATCTTCAACGGCCTTCGCTCAGAACGGCGTCAGGGGCGACAGGCCGAAATGCAGCCGCGCGGCATTGACCGTCGTGCGCGAATGCTGCTGCACGAAATGCGTCTTCTGGACGCTCGCATCGCGATAGATCCGGGCCAGCATCGAATCCCGGCTGCCGATGCTGGTGCCGGCTGTCGCGAAGATGATCTCCAGCGCATCCCAGGCGAGCCGGCATGCTTCCTGCCCGACCGCGAAAAGGCGGCGATCGGTTTCCTCGCTGAAGCTTCCGCCGGTCAACGGATCGGCGGTGCAAGCATCGACATATTGCTTGGTGACCTGGAGCATCAACGCCTCGGCGGCGTCGAGCTTCGACTGCGCGTCACCATAATATTGCTGGAATTCGTGACTTTCGGAGAGAAGAACCTTCGGTGGGAAGCGCATCTTCTTGGTCCGGCAGATCTCCTCGTACAGATCGAGCGCGCCTTTTGCCGTGCCGACGATCACGGCGCCAAGTTCGATCAGAAAGAACGAGCCCTTGCGGCCGTTATACATCGGATTGGCATGCACCGCGCCCTTGCCCGGGGCCTGCCACATCGTCATCGGCGCGGTCCGGTATTCGGGTATGAAAATGTCGTCCAACACCACGCGGCGCGAACCGGTTCCCTGCATCCCGATCATGCGCCAATTATCGGTGATGGTGAAATCCTTGCGATCGACGAGCATCAACCGCGCACCGAAGCTGTCGCCCTCGGGGATGAGACCGCTGACCATGACATGGGTGGAGACATCGCAGCCGGATGTATAGTCCCAGCCGCCGCTGACGCGGAACCCGCCCTGCTCGCGCTTCACCGGCAGGGGAGAGCCGACCGACGGACAACGATAATCGCCGTGCTCACCATAGGCCTCGATCTGCGCGCGCTCGGCAAAATCGGCCAGCATGATCGGATGGCCGGAAACGAGCGCCAGCACCCATGCGCTTGAGGGGCAGCCGCGGGCGATTTCCATCATCACGCGAACATAGGTGGTCAGGTCAAACTCGTAGCCGCCGAACCGGCGCGGCTGAACGATGCGATAGAAGCCCGCATCGAGGAATTCCTGATTGGTGGTTTCCAGCAACCGTCCTGCGGCCTCGGTTTCCGCCTGGCGCGCCCGGAGCGCCGGAATCATGGCCTGGGAGCGCGCGATCAGGTCCGCCGGCTTCAGCCCTGGCTCGGGGAGGGAAAGGGCGTCGGTCGAGCGCGCCTGTATCATTGCGCGCGGCTCTGCGATGGACATGAAGAATCCTCATTCTTGTCGTCGGCTTTTGGCGCCAATACTTGGATTGCATCTTGTCGATGGACTCCAGAACGGGGAATTCAAGAACCCGGAGCGTCCGCAGTGTGTACGGTCCGGCGTACACACTGCGGACGTCTGCGGGAGCGTGGCTGCGGCGCAGGGCGTGAACTCGTAGTCATCGCTTTGATCACCGTTGGGGATTTCAACCCCGGGGTCATGACAAAGGGAGAAAACGCATGGATGAAACAGCGCAGTTTGGGATCCAGCAACGCGGAGCAACGACCGAGAGAAAAGGGCAGATCCTGACTGCCTGTTCGTTGATCATCTGCATCAACGCCGCGTTCCCGATCTACGGTGCCAGCGTTGTCAACACGGCGATGGTCTCGGCAATGGGGCTGGACCGCAGCCTGCTCGGCCTGTTCGTCGCGGTGAACATGGTGGTCACCGGGTTGACCGCCCCGTTGGTGGGCGCATTGGTCGGCCGTGTTGGTGCCCGGATTGCGCTGATCGCGGGAAGTACCGTGATGATGCTTGGTGCCCTGTCGATGGCGACGCTGGTGCACGGACCGCTAACCGCAATCCTGACCTTCGGTATCCTTGTCGGACTTGGGATGAGCCTTGGGGGATTTATCGCCAACCAGGCCTGCACCGCCGGGTGGTTCCACGAGGACCGGGCGCGCCCGTTCGGTGTTCTTTACGCGACAATGGGGGTCGGCGGTTTCGTGGCCGCTCCGCTCATTAACCGGGTGATCTTCGAGACGGGTGATTGGCGGGCCGGCTGGCTGGTGTTCATTGTGCTCGGCGCCCTTGCCCTGTGTCTGGCGATATTCGTGGTGCGTGATGCACCGGAGCGCGATGGCGTCGTCAATTTCACACATTCCGTTGAGGCACCAGCGGCAGCGGGGGAGGGAGGCATCAGCGCGCGGGCATTGCCCATCGTGACGCTGTGCGTCATGTCGGCCGGCGCCAGCAGCGCGCTCTACATTTCCCATGGCCTGGCTCTGCTCAAGGATTTTGACCACCCGCTCACGGCGGCTACGACATCGATGTCGTTGATGGCCGTCTCGACGCTTGCCGGAAATTTGGCAATTGGGGCGTTCAGCAAACGATTTGGCATCCGGCGGATCCTCGCGATTGGCAGCATCATCTTCGCGATTGGCATTCTGCTGCTCGGCAATGCGCGATCGACGACGCTGCTCTATCTGTATCCTCCGTTCTTCGGCGTCGGGTTCGGGGCGGTGCAGGTCGGCGCGATGGCGCTGCTTAGCAAATGCGTGAAACCGCTTCGCTTCGCCGCGGTGTCCGGCATCGTCTTCGCGCTCGACACGGTTGCGAGCGCCAGCACGCCCATTCTCGGCGGCGTGTTGTTCGACAAGATGCATACCTACCTGCCGATGATTCTGGTGCTCGCCGGGTTCAACACCCTGGCCGCGCTCCTGCTCTTGCTGAATAGGCGCGCTTTTCCCGCGCGGGCATAGAACGCGTGACGGGATCGGCAAGCCATGCTAAGCTATCTAAGCACACGACAGCGCGTGATTGGAGAATGACCTCGATGCTCAAGGTAACTCCCGGGTCCGCAAATCATGTTCCGCTGGCCTTCGATGTCGCGCAGACCCATGGCATTCTTCGTCGCAGCGAGCATCAGATCGAAAAGTCGAGTGACCGGTTCGGTTGGACCTCACTTTATGTTTCCCGGCAATATGAGCGGCCTTATGCGGACAGTTACGCCGCGGTGCCGGATCATCTCGTCATTCTGCATCTCGATGGTCCCGTGGCGGTGGAGCGATGCCTGGACGGTGTGCGGGATCGCATGGTGATTCCGCCTGGCGGTATCTTCAGCATGCCCGGCGGCATGCCGTTCTCGGTGCGGCTGACGCAGCCTTTGCATAGCGTGCATTTCTATCTGCGTGACGCGATCCTGCGCGAGGTGGCCGCGGAGTCCTGGTGCGGCGATCCAGCGAATATCGAATTGCCGCCCTGTTTCGGGGATGTCGATCCGGTGATCGCCAGCATCGTTCAAGCGGCGGGTCATTCGATCAGCGATACGGAAAGCGGTTCCACGCTGCTGGCGGATCATCTTGCCCGCGCGCTGGCGTCGCGGTTGCTTGCCCGGTTGCCCGCACAAGGGGATTTCCAGGCCGGCGTGCTCAGCCCGGCACAGCAGCGTCGCTTGCGGGATTTCATGGCGACGCATCTGGCGCATCCGATCGGACTTTCCGATATGGCCGCCGCTGTGGGGCTGACGCCGACGCGCTTCTCGCGCTGCTTTCGGCGCGAGACCGGCACCACGCCGTATCATTATTTGCTAAGCGCAAGGCTGCGGCACGCCGGGACGCTGCTGCGCGGCTCCGCATTGCCGATTGCCGAGATCGCGTTGGCCTGCGGGTTCAGCCATCAGGAGCACCTGACGCGGATGTTCAAGCGCGAGCTCGGCACGACCCCGGCCGCTTATCGGCGCACGCTCAAGCATTAGTTTGATGTCGCGAGCAATTTCATCCATTCCGCTGAAACCTGACGGTTCCCGCGCAACGGATAAGGCTCTCAACAACTTTCCGCGGTTTCGTGCAAAAGCGGGGCCCGATCGTGCAGGAAGTTCTCGCCGCGTTCGTCCCGTCTGGCTGGAGGCCCGATGATATCGCCGGAAGGAGTGGATATGTGACGCCTTTCATCGATACAGCCTTACCGGCGCGGGTCGTATTTGATGCCCCCGTGATCGATACGCTGCCGACGGAAATCGAGCGCCCGGGGTGTCGCCGCGCGCTTTTTCTGTCAAGGTCGGTGCAGGCGGAGACCCCGCCGGGGTGGCGGCCATCCTGGCGCGGGCGATGGGGGGCGGAGATCGGGCGGCAAGGCTTTACGATAGTCCCGTCGGCCTGGGCGCGGCGATGGCGCTGCGGGATATCGGGTTGCCGTTTGCGGGTTTGCGCCCAGTCGCGCAGACGGTAACGCAGAGCGGCTATTGAATGGCGGAGGCACGCGTGCCGGCATTCGGCCGGTATTCAAAGCTTTCGCGCGCCAGCGCCGGTGAGGTGACGACGTGACGGGAGAGGTATGGGAGCAGCGGCCGAACGCGCCGGCGCCAGGCACGAAGCTGGGCAGGATGGAGGATGTTCCTGATGGCGGAGGCCGGGAATTCGTGTTTGGCCAGGGGGTGAATGCTTGGCGGATGTTCGTGGTGCGAAAGGGGGACAGGTTGCATGGCTATCTCAATCTGTGCCCGCATTACTCGATGCCACTGAACCACCAGCCGAACATGTTCATGAGCCGGGACGGCACCAGGATTATGTGCCGCCAGCACCTTGCCTTGTTCCGGGTCGAGGATGGTACTTGCCTGGATGGGGCGTGTGACGGCAGAGCGCTGGATCCCGTGCCGGTGCGGCTGGAGCAAGGCCAGATGGTGATCGGGTGATGCCGTATTTCGTTTTTATCGGCCGTGACAGGGCCGAGAGCGCGGCGCTGCGGGAGGAAAAGCGGCCGGCGCATCGGGCGTATATTCGCGTTGCTCAGGCTGGGTGCACCGTGGTGGCCGGCGGCCCGCTGGTCGGCGATGACGGCCAGCCGATGACGGGCACGCTGCTGGTGCTGAAGGCGGAGGACCGCGCGGCGGCATTGCGGTTTCTGGCCGGCGATCCTTATGCGCAGGCCAGGCTGTTCGAAAGCACCGCGTTGACGCGCTGGGCATGGGGGCTGGGGAATCCACCAGAAGAGTCCTGAGCAAGCCGCAAGAACGGGCCCGGGCGTCGCCGTCGATTGGCTTCCCGGTTCCAAAGGTTCGCGCAACGGTCCGGCGCCGCGGGGCGGTGCACTTGTTTCGGGTTTTTGCTTCTTTCCCCTCAGAAGAAAAGGTGCCCGTCCCGGTCGGTGATCGGGCCCGTGATGGGATTGTTGCGAAGCGGCCGGGATATATCCTCAACGACAATGACCGCAGACCCCACCCGCCGGATTGCCGGCCTCCGGCTCGTCCGAGCCACGACCGCTGGCCGGCGGAGTTATAGAAGAACATCCTACCGTTTATAAAACGGCGGGATCTGCGCATCGACATTGATCCACACGGATTTAGCCTGGGTGTATTCGCGCATCGCCTCGAATCCCATTTCGCGGCCGTAGCCGGATTCACCGACGCCCCCAAAGGGCGAAGCGGGGTGGACACGTTTGTAGCAATTCACCCAGACCATGCCGGCATGCAGGTTCTTGGCGAAGCGATGGGCGCGCGGCAGGGTTTGGGTCCACAGCCCGGCGCCGAGCCCGTAAATCGTGCCATTGGCAATTCGTAATGCTTCCTCGTCATCCTTGAAGGTCGTGACGGTGACGAAGGGGCCGAACACTTCCTCCTGCTGCACGCGGTGTCTGGGGTCGGCACGCACCACGGTCGGTTCGACGAAGAAGCCGTCGCGCAGCGCCGCCGCGTCCGGCACCCGGCCGCCGCAGAGGATTTCGTCGCCTTCGGATGCGGCCACCTCCACGAAGGACAGCACGCGCCGGTGGTGCACTTGAGAGGTGAGCGGGCCCATTTCGGTATCGCTGTCCAAGGGGTCGCCGAGCCGGATAGAGCGTGCGAGAGCGATGAATTTTTCCAGAAATTCATCGGCGATCCGCTCATGCAGGATAAGGCGCGACGCCGCGATGCAGGCCTGACCCTGGTTGTGGAACATGCCGAAGGCGGAGCCGCCGATCGCGGCGGGGAGGATGGCGTCCTCGAACACGATGTTCGCGCCCTTGCCACCAAGCTCCAACTGGATCTTCTTCAGGTTGCCGGCGGAGGCGCGCACGATGGCGCGACCCGTTTCGGTGGAGCCGGTGAAGGCGATTTTGCCGATTTCCGGATGTTCCGCGATGCGGGCGCCGGCGGTGTTGCCGTAGCCGGTGACGACGTTGAACACGCCATCGGGAAAGCCGACCTGCTGCATCAACTCAGCCACGCGCAACGTCGAGAGCGGCGTAATTTCCGAAGGTTTCATCACCACCGTATTGCCGGCGGCGAGCGCCGGGCCGAGCTTCCAGCTGACGAACATCAGCGGGAAATTCCACGGTACGATCTGGCCGACCACGCCGATCGGCTCGCGTGCCAGATAGTTGAGGAACCCGGCATCGACGGGGATGACCGAACCTTCCAGCTTATCAGCCATGCCGCCGAAGTAGCGGAAGCACAGGACGGTACGCGGCACGTCCAGAGCCAGGCAGTCGCGGATCGGATGGCCGGTATTGGTGGCTTCCAGCCGGGCGAGATATTCGGTGTCGGCCTCGATCGCGTCCGCCAGTTTCAGCAGCAGGCGGCCGCGTTCATGGGCCGGCAGGGCGGCCCAGCCGGGGGCGGCCGCCCCGGCGGCGGCAACGGCGCGGTCCACGTCCTCGGCCCGGGCTTCCGCGACCGAGACAAATTTCTTGCCGGTATAGGGATTGAAAACATCGATCCGGCCGCCGGCCAAACCATCCAGCCATTTGCCGCCGATCAGCAGCTGAGTTTGAACTTGGTGAGGATGCACCGGGCCGTATTGAGTCATGCAGAAATCTCTTTGAAAATTGCCAGGAAGAAGGGCGGCACCGTGGTCCCGCCCGGATTTTCAGAAGATCACGGAAACGTTGGGCGCTTCGCCTTTGGCGATCAGCGCGGGAATTATGGGCGAACCGTTTTCCCAGACCAGCAGCATCGCCCGCTTATCGGCATAGCCCTTGTGCCGGATATCGGCCGGCATGCAGGAAACATCGCCGGCCTTGGTGATCACCTTGGCGCGCGGCTTGCCGGTTTCCTTGTCGCGGATATCCCAATCGATCTTATCTGACAGGGTGATGAACCATTCGCAGCGATCGTTGCCGTGATCCACCGGCAGCGTGAATTCCTCAGAGGTGGGGCAGAACAGGCTGTCGCCGACGACCGAACAGACGGAAGGGTTCCAGGTGACGTCCGAGCGGGAGAGGTAAGCGAACAGGTTATAGGCGCTCACTTCGTTCTCGAAGCCCGGCTCCGCTTCCACCACCGGCTGATCCTGGGGCACGTCGAGGAACATGCGGTTGACCGGAAAGCCATTCTCGTCGGTGCGTAGCGGCGTGTCACCGGGCAGGCCCACCATGCGGCGTGCCGCCACACGTGTGCGGGTTACCGCGGCATCATTATTGCCGTTCTTTGCCCCCCAGGGCGCGCCGGTTTCCATTGGCGCGGCGAATGGATCGTAATTCTCGTTGCTCCAGTCGCTGATCATGACCTTGAACAGCGGCATCAAGGCTTCACTGGCGAAACGTTGCGAGAAATCACGGCCGGCGTTGCGATAGGCATCGTTATAGCGCCCGGCGAAAAGCGTAACCTCGCCGTAATGGTTCACCGTACCGACCACATCGTCGAAATTCACCGTGCCATAGAAAAATCCCCAGGCGACATCGCGCATCAAGGCGCGGAGATAGGCGTCGATCGGCATGGTATGGTTGCCGCCGGTCCAGGAGATGCGGGCGAAATATTCGTCGCGGCGAAACAGGAACTGGCCGGCCCGGAACGAGCGGTAGCCCGTTTCGTTGTCGATCAGCAGAATTTCGGTATCCGTAATCACATCCGCACCATGCGCGGCGGGCGCGGTCCGGGTTTCAAGCATTGCCATTCTCGTCTTCCTTCCTGGTGGCGCCGAGACTTCAGACCGTCTGGCAGATTTCCGCCCATTTTTGCACCGTCACCGGGCCTACGATGGTCTGCAGCATGATGCAGCCGGGGAGTTCCGCATGGAAACGGTAGGCAGCACCCCGCGGTAATAGCCCCTGATGTCCGCGGCGCAGAATGAGACGGCCCATTTTGCGGCCCTCCGGTTCGCAATCCAGCAGATGCGCGCCCTGGCTGGCGGAATCGACATGGGCAGCGGGGTTGTCGAGCTTGATCAGATGCACTTCCACCTCGCCGTCCATGCACAGCACGAATTCATCATGCGCGCAGCTGAACCAGGGCGATGTATCTTCGGCTTTCGCAACTTCGATCACATATTCGAAATTCTTCGCCACCGCGACACGCTCATAGGGCGCGGAGCGGTTCGCGACTTCGAAGACGTTGGAGAAGACATAGTTCTTCGGATTGTCGTCAATGAGGACGACCGCGCCTTTTTCATAATTTCGCAATGAACCAAACTGAGTTTTATAGCTCACTACGTTCCTCCCTTTGTTTCGGTTCCGATCCGGAATCGCGCCAGCATGTTTTTGGGCACAAACGGAGCATAGCATTGCCGACAGGGGCGTCGTCCTGCATGGTTCTTTCGAGATTCTGCATGAAATCGACGGGGGTTGTCTGGTCTGCGCCATGATCGGGACGGTCGCTGGGTTCGTGTCGGCGGAGCGGGGAGACCCCGAGCCTGGCCGGAATCGCGGACACGCGTTTTGGCACGGCTGGAGGAGTCGCATGATGGACCTCAAACAGATCCCCATCGACGACGCGGCTCGCGAACGTGCTCGCTCGGTCGTTGCTCGCAATCGGGCTTACCGGCACGCCGCCGGCGGCAACGCCCGAGGAGGGAGCAATATGAGGGCGGTTGACATTGTATACCGGTGTGGTTTACAATGCATCCCACAGCAAAGGATTTTCCCATGAAAACACAAGTCGCCCTTCGTCTGGAAGACAGCATCGTCGAGAGCGCAAAACGGGAAGCCGAGCGGCAGAACCGTTCCTTGGCCAATTTCGTCGAAAGCGCGCTCGCCGAGATCCTGATCGCGGGCAGCAGCAATATGCCCGTCCTGTCCATCCTGGACAGTGACGATTTCGACGGGGCCGTTGCCGTCGATGACCAGGGCAATATCGATGAGGTCGAAACCGCGCGTTTCCAGCATTTGCTTGATGTCGCGCGGAATGAGCGCGACTGATGCGGGGATGCTTCGTGGATTGCTGGTTTCCCTTTGCCGAACATCCGGCCCAGCCGGCGCCGGTACGGCACATCGTTTATGTGCAGACCCGGTTACGGTTGAAATCAGGAGCATTTCGGTTGGTGGTCATGTTGACCACAACCTCGTCCAGGATGATCGCGGCAATCCCTGCCGGGCTGTCGGTCACGATCTCAAAGGAAAGTTCCTTACGAATGGGTATGAGAAACGCCTTCACGATCGATGTTCACCGGTTGGCGGCATTGCCAGAAGACACAAGTTGGTTTCCGGACATCGGACGGGAGAATTTCGTGATCGCCCGTGCCGCCGACCGCCTCAAGATGGCGATCACGAAGCGTTATGACGCGATGTTGGAACAACACCCCCGTCCCATGAGTCTGATGGGTCCGGGAGCTTGATCCAAGGGGCGCGGACCGTGCAGCCGATTGTTCAGCACCGCCCAGGTGGCGTTGATACGCGTTGGAGAAGAGGCGTCACCGCTGCAATCGCCTGATGATGGTCGCAACCGGTTCTGGTACGCTCGCAGAGCCAACGCTGCCGCGACACCGACCGAAGCTGACGTCACCATGAGAGAAGCCCCTGCGCACCCGGCATTAGCCGCAGCCCGTCCCCGATAAGGCCGACGACGAATGGCTGCCGATGATCTTGCTTCAAGACGCTCTGGGCGACCGGTGCCTGCCTGGGCAGTCCGTTCTTTGGCGGCATCGTCGGCAACATTGTTGCCAGCCTTGCCTACGAAGGCGTCAAATGGGCGGCCAAGCCGCTGCTGGACAAGGTCCCCGAGATCGCCGAGCTGCTGCGCGGCGGCGGGACCAACCAGAACCACGATCTGCTGCGCACCCTGCGCCGCGCCGAAAGCGCCGCGATGGTTGAGACCGTCAATGGCTGCATCCTGGCCCATGCCGGTATTCGCATGGACGCCCGCAGCGCGCGGGAATTCCTGCGCGCGCGCTGGCAGAGCCGGAACGATCCGACGCTGGAGTCCCTGTGCCGGATCCGCCGGGTGTTTCAGCGGCTGTTCGCCGCGCTGCGCACCATGCCGGTCGAGACGCTGCGGCGCCTCCACGGCGACGCCCTGTCGCTGGAGCAACTGCCCGCCCTGGCGAGCGCCGGCGCGGAATGCTTCAGCAGCGCCGACCCGGCCGCTATGCGCACCGAGGCGGTCGAGGCCTACATCGCCTGGCTGAACGATGGCGTCACCGGGCCGGCGCGCTTCGCCGGGCTGGATGACAACGACCCTGGGCCGGTGGCGCCACAGGGACTGCCCGCCATCCTGGACCAGCAGTTGCGGCGTCATCCGGACGGCTGGTGGGATTATCTGCGGGTCGCCTTTCGCGAGGAACTGAAGAACCCGAACAATATTCGGGCACGAACCGCCTGGGAACTCGACGCCCAAAGCCATTTGAAGGCGGAACTGGGCGGCTCTTTCTCCGAGATGTCGGCGCGACTGGACCGCGTCGACGCGGCATTGGACCGCCACTGGGCCCTGCTGCAGTCACTGAGCGATGCGTTCGATGACTTCGCCGGCGAGGTGCTGAGCCTGCTGCACGCCATTGATGGCAAGATCGACGATCTGCCCGGCAAAATCGTCGACCTGATCGCGAGCGCCGACCCCGAACCTCGCCATCGCGGCGCCGCCTGGCACCAGCTCCCCGGGCTGCCCGAACATTTCTTTGGGCGCGACACGCTGGTGAAAGAACTCGCGGCCGCCGTTCGTCGGGCCTACGCCGGGCAGGACAGCGCGGGCCTGGTCCAGGTCATCGAAGGCGCCGGCGGACTTGGCAAGTCGACCCTGGCGGTGGCTGTCGGGCATGCCCTGGCACCGGACTTCCCGGTGATGCAACTCGTCGTGCCGCTACGGAGCTACACGGGGCAGCCGCAGAGCGCGGAACAGGCCCGCGATGTCCTGCTGCACGAGATCTATCCCAACGAGCCGCTGCCGGCCGACGACGCCGCGCGCTGGACCTCGTACCAGAGCCTGTTCATGCAGCCGGATGGCACACCGCTAGCGGGCCTGCTGATCCTGGACGACTGTGCCAACGAGGCGCAACTGCGCCGGTTGCTCCCCCTGCTCGACCTGGACAGCGCCGAACACGTGCTGACCGCGATCTACCCGGAGTTGGCGGCTGACGGGCTGGCCACCGCGCTGGCCGGGGTCAGCGCCTCGAGCGCCCCGGTCTCACGCTGCCGACGCCAATCCGAAAGAACGGATGAATAAAGCCCTTCCCGGCGTAGAATGGCGCCGACGCCGCCACGCCCCGCCGCACGATCGGTCTTCGCCAGGATGCGCAGCTTGTCCTGGACCGTGAAGGTCCGACGGCGGGGGCGCTCCGACAGCTCTGGCGAAGCAGCCGCCGGCCCCGGAACAACCGTCGGCCTCCGGCCTTCCTCCGTTCCGGGGCCGGCGGCTGCGCGGGGCTGGGTGTCCTTGCTGGGCATAACCACGACGATGTTTCTCCCTGGCCCTCGACGCTAAACTTCCGGCAGAGAAATGTCTCATCATCATTGGCACGGAGGGAACCAGGCGAGGCGCGAACACGCGCTCGCAACGGTCGCGCTGTACCGTTCACTCGGCGGCGGCTGGAGCGAGACGAAGGAGGAGCGACGCTGATCGCCCGGTTTCTGTCTCCCCTGGCCTCAAAGTGAAATAGCTCATGAGCGACCCAATTCCGGAGGTCGATGAAGCTGAAGCGCAGCTCAGCGTGTTGCATGGACATGGTGAGGGTCGAGGTTTGCGCTTTCCCCGCTTGGTTCTGCCGGCAACGCGGACGGATTCCGCACGTCCGCGGTCGATCATTCGGTTGAGGATATCGACGGCAATAGCGATTTCGGTGGCCTGAGCCTGCCCACCAAAGAAGCGCAAGGCGTCGCCGATGACGGTTTTGTATCGCCCCATTTGCGCCTCCACCAAGGCGCGTAGGTTGTATTTTCTCGCCACCTGACAACCGGATCTTCCCTTGGTGGCGATATTCTGGATGTGACGGTCGCGTTGGGTCGGGGCTGTGTCGGCGGTCGGGCTGAGCACCGCGTCGGCCCGAGGGGGAATCACCACCGTGGCCTGCCCTGGGGCGCGACGACGGCGTCGTCGTCGTCTCTCTTCCCCGATGTCACGGCGATCGATAAATAAACGTAATATTGATGTGAAAATACAATTTATCAGAATGATACGATAATAAAATACGCCGCTTATTGCGCGAGCGGTGGCCTCTTGAGCCAATTAAAATGCCCCGTTTCAAACCATTTCTTGTAAACAAAAAATCGCTTTTATATCAACGTCGTATCTGATTCCTTCCGCAAATTTTCAAGTGCTGTGCATTTACCCTTGACATCGACCCCGGCACGTTTTTAGAGTTATTTAAGTCTATCGACTATATCGTGTTCTGTCTCGCTTTTTGTAAAATCCGGCAGGGCCTCTGGCTGACGAATTCGAGGTGGCGGGCGTGCCGCGTGTCACCGCGTCGGCGTTCGCCTGCGGACTGGCCGTCACTTCTTTCCACTTTCGGGCCTTTCCACCTTCGGGAGCCTATGCTCATGAGCCGTTTGATACGCCGTCCGGGCAAGATCGACCCGCGGCGCTACCCCGATTTTTCCGACCGTCGCATCGTCGATGCTCATATGGACCGGCTTGACACCCGTGGGGTTTCGCGTCGCGATTTTCTGGCGTTGGCATCCGCCGGCGTCGTCGCAGGTGCCGCGGCAGCCGCGTGTGGCATTCCGGTCAGCGCGGTCGCCGCGGAATCGGGAAAGCTCGCGTTCCTGACCGCCTTCTACCGCAATGAATACAACCTGATCCTGGACAAGGCGTTTGCCTCGGCAACGAGGGCTCTGGGATTGAGCTACACCGCATTGGACGGCCAATTCGACAGCCAGTTGCAATTAAACCAGTTCGAGCAGCAGGCGGCCGCCGGCGTGCAATCGGCGATCTTCAACCTGGCCGACGGCAGCGCGATCAAACGCATTTCCAAGGTCGCCACGGATGCCAAGATCTATGTCGGTAATGTTTGGGATACCCTTTCCTGGTTCACGCCATTCGAAGCCGGCGACTATTATACCCTTTATGCGGTACCCGAAGAATTCGCGGCGCATCGGGCGGTAACGGCCGAACTGTTGAAGACCGTAACCGAAACGTTCGGCGGCGGTGACGTCATCGGTGTCACCGGTCTGCCCGGCAATTGGACGGATATTGCCCGCAGCCGCGGTCGCGACGACGCCTTCAAGGATTTTCCCAAGACCAGATTGGTCGATCAGCTTCCGGGCAAGTGGAATCGCGAGGATGCCCTGAAGGCGACAGAAGATCTGTTAACCCGCCATAAGAATGTGGTCGGCATCGTCGCCCAAAACGACGACGTCGCCCAGGGCGTTATCGGCGCCTTGCATAATGCCGGCCTGCGACCGGGCGAGGACGTCTTCGTCGTGGGGGCCGATGGAACCTCGGGCGGCGCGCGAGCGATCGCCAAAGGGCTGCAATTGGCGACCAGTGCCAATAGCCCCGCCTATGCCGCCGGTCTGTTCACCGCCCGAATCTATGATGTCAGCCACGGGTGGCAACCCGTTGCCTCGGAACGGCTGCTGAATTGGCAGTCGTTGACTGCGACCAGGAGCAATATCGCCGGCTATCTGGAACGGTACGTCGACAATGGCGACGTCGATCCGTTCGATTATCGGCGGTTCTCGCACGTATTGCATCCCAATGACTGGGATCCGCAAGCCGATCTTTATCCGCTCGACATCGATAAGCATTGGGAAGGCATCCCGAAGCCCGAAAATTGGGCCTATCCGAAGGCCTATACAGATGCAAGGACCAACGGTGAGCGGGAGCGGGTTAGGGCCGAATATCAGGACCACTACAAGATCAAGTTCGATGGCCCGTCGCCCAACAGGAAAGCCTGATCGCTTCGCCCGGTTCAAAGCAGGAGACAATTCATGATCAAGCGTCCGGATCCCCGGAACTTTCCCGACTTCACCGACCGCAAGATCGTCGATCGCCACATGGACCGTCTTGACACGCATGGCGTGTCAAGACGCGACTTCCTGGCCCTGGCATCGGCGGGAGTCGCGGCTGGCGCCGCCGCGGCCGCCATGGGCATTCCGAATGCCGCGGTTGCCGATCCGTCGGGAAAGCTCGCCTATCTCGCCTGGAGCGCCAGCACGGAATATAACCAGCTCGTCAGCCAGGGGGCCGCGGCGGTCGCCAAGGAATATGGCTTCAACTATGTCTTTCTTGATGGCCAAATCGACAGCAACCGCCAGCTTAACCAGTTTGAACAACTGACGACCCAGCAGGCCCAGGGTGGCTTTTTCAACATTCTGGACGGCAGCGCGCTGAAGCGCGTGTCGCAACTGGCGACGGACTCGAAGGTCTACTTCGGCGCCGTGTGGGACAGCCTGGCCTGGTTCACGCCGTTCGAGGCCGGCGACTATTACACTCTTTATGCCGTGCCGGAAGAGGATGCCGCTCATCGCGGCGTGTCGACCGCCGTATTCGATGCAATTACGAAGAAATTCGGCGGCGGCAACGTGATCGCGCTCACCGGCACGCCGGGCAACTGGTGCGAAATCGCTCGCAACCGTGGCCGCGATGCGGCGCTCCAGGATTTTCCCAAGATCAAGCTGATCGACCAGTTGCCGGGCAAGTGGCTCCGGGAAGAATCCTTGAAAGCAACAGAAGACTTGCTGACCCGCAACAAGGAAATCGTCGGCGTCATCACCCAAAACGACGACGAGGCGCAGGGCGCGCTGACCGCATTGCGGCAGGCAGGTCTGCGACCGGGCGAGGATGTTTTCGTCGGCGGCGCCGACGGCACCTCGCTCGGCGTCCAGGCGATCAAGAAGGGGTTGCAGCATGCGACAAGCGGCAACAGCCCGGTCTATACCGGTGCCCTGTTCGCCGCGCGCATCTATGACGTCACACACGGCTGGCAACCGCGGGCGTCGGAGCGGCTGCTTTATTGGCGGTCCACGATCGTGACCCGCGACAATGTCGACGGCTACATCGGACGCTACGTCGATAATGGTGGTGTCGAACCCTTCGACTACCGCAAGCTGTCACGCGTTCTGCATCCCGACGATTGGGATCCGCAGGCCGATCTCTACCCGATCGACATTGATCACCATTGGGCCGGATACCCGAAGCCTGAGGGTTGGACCTACCCCAAGGCTTACGCCGATGCCAAGGCCAACGGCGAATGGGAACGGGTCAAAGCCGAATACCGCGACCGCTACAAGATCAAGTTCGACGGCCCGTCGCCGCGCAAGAAGGTTTGATTCCGTCACCGGTCACGAGATGAGCCAACAAAAATGATCCAGACACCACCGTCCGGTCCCGGAGCCGTCCCCTTGTTGTTTCAAGCGGAAGGCCTGACCAAGCAATACGAGGTAACGACCGTCCTGGATCGCGTGGGCTTCGAAGTTCCGCACAACAAGATCGTCAGCTTCGTCGGCGAAAATGGCGCCGGAAAATCGACCCTGTTCAACATTCTGAGCGGGGTCGTGCAAGCCGACGCCGGGACGATGCTGCTGCATGGCCGGCCGTATCATCCGACCGGCTACGGCCCGGCGGCGGCGTCGGGGGTAACGCGCGTCTTTCAGGAACAATCGCTCGTCGGCAATGTCCCGGTTTACGAGAACCTGCTGCTCGGCCACGATCATCGTTTTGCTCGCGCCGGGCAGTTCATCGACCGCAAGGCCATGATCGCCGCCGCCGAGGCGCTTGTCGAGGCGGCCGGTATCGATGTCGACGTCCGCCGACGCACCGCCGACTACGACTTTTCCAAACGCCAGTCGATCGAGATCGCCCGGGCCTGCCTGGCCCCCCTGCATCTCGGCGGGATCGCCCATCCGCTGGTGCTGCTGGACGAACCGACATCGGCCCTCGACCGGCGTGATGAGGAAGCTTTCTTCACGCTGATCGCGAAGCTGAAGCTGGTTGGTTCCCTGCTTTTCGTTTCGCATCGCCTGACCGAGGTTCTGGCGGTATCCGACATCATCTATGTCCTGAAGGATGGCGAACTGGTCGAACGGCTGACCCCGGCGGAGGCCGATGAAAATCTGCTGCACAGCCTGATGGTCGGGCGGACCCGGGCCGCCGACTACTACCATGAACGCCGCCAGCGCGATGTTGCCGACGCCCCTATCGCGTTGAAGGTCGCCGGTCTTTCCAATCACGGCGCCTACGAGGACATCGATCTCGAAATCCACGCCGGCGAAGTCATTGGCATCGGCGGCCTGCTTGATTCCGGAAAAAGCGCTCTGGGCAAGGGTATCGCGGGGGTCGATCCGGTAACGGCTGGCACCGTTGCCCTGGGCGGTCGGTCGGCAGTTCGGCCCGATATCGGGCGGTTCGTTCGCCAGGGCCTCGGTTATGTTCCCGCTGAACGCCTGACCGAGGGCATGATCGCCCCCTTCAGTCTGGCCTGGAACCTGTCGCTGGCCAGCGGCGCCGATCTTTTCACCAACGCGTTTGGCCTGTGGCGCCGTAAACGCGAGGTGGAAACGGCTGCCCGCTACATCAAGGAACTGGCCATCCGCTCCGGTCGGCCGGAGGTGATTTGCACCCGGCTCTCCGGGGGCAATCAGCAGAAAGTGGTTCTGGCGCGATGGCTGTGCCGTGATCCCAAGGTTCTGGTGCTCGATAACCCGACGCGCGGCGTCGATGCCGGCGCCAAGGAAGAAATCTATCGTTTGATCCGCAACCTGACCGATCTCGGTGTGGCAATCCTGCTGATCACGGACGAACTCCTGGAACTGGTCGGGCTATCGAACCGGATCCTGATCATGCAGTACGGCCGTATCGTGGCGGAAATCGCGGCGCCGGCCGATGACAAGCCGGGCGAGCGCGAAATTGTGGCCTGGATGCTGCCGCAGGGGACGTCCGACGCCCTTGAAAGCTATACCGCCGCCGTCGGCTTGGCGGGCCACGCTCACTAGAGCCGTTCTCCGGTCAATTTCGATCGGAAAACGGCTCCAGACCTCATATTTTTGCGCATTTCCGGCTCCGGCCGGTATCCGGCCCGGTCGGAAAATGCGCTAACGGGAGATCCCGCCATGACTGCCACCGTCGATGCGCCCCCTGCTTCCCGCTCCAAAGTCAGCCTGTCGACGGCCATCGACAAGAGTCTGTGGCTGCCGATCGCTGTCGTTCTGGGCCTTGGCCTGTTCTTTTCCTTTGAAACCGACAGCTTCGCGACGATCCGGAATTTTACCGCTGTCAGCGGCCAGGCCGGGACGCTGCTGATCGTCTGCCTTGGCTCCACCTTCGTCATTCTGATGGGCAGCATTGACCTCTCCGTCGGCGCTATCGTGCTGCTGGTGGGTGCCAGCAGCGTGCAATTGCTGAACCATACGGCACTCGGAAACGGCATCCTGCCGGTTGCCGCCGGTCTGGGCGCCCTTCTCGGTGCGATCAATGGTGCGATCTACGTTTTCGGCCGAATTCCTTCTTTCGTGGTCACATTGGGCAGCCTGTCGGTTTTCAGCGGCATCGCCTTGCAGATCCTGGAGGGCCGCGCGATTCAGTTCACACTCGACGGCTTCGACGAAATCGCCATCGGCCAGTTGATCCCGCGCCTGCCCAATATCGCCCTGTGCGGCCTGGTTATTTGGGCCCTGGTGGTGTTCATCGCCCAGCGGACCCGCTTCGGCCGGTACACTTATCTCATCGGCGGCGGCGAGACGGTCGCACGAACCGCGGGTATCCCGGTTCGGCGCTACAAGATCTATGCCTTTGCCCTGTCCGGCCTGCTGGCGGGAGTCGGCGGCATCCTCGCGGTCGCGCGGCTCGGCGCCGCCGGTCCGTCGCTCGGGCAGGACCTATTGCTGAACAGCCTTGCCGCCATCGTCGTCGGTGGAACCTCCCTCGCCGGCGGCGTCGGCGGCCCGCACCGGACCCTGATCGGCGTGCTGATCATCGCCATTCTCGACAACGGCCTCAACCTGATGGGTGTCTCGCAATATTCCCAGATGATCGTGAAAGGGGGCGTGGTGATCGCCGCCGTTCTCGTCAGTCGGGAACGCACCCCTACCGCAGTGGTGAAGTGATGACAAAACGCCTGATATTCAACGGCTTCTCAATGAACGCGGTTTCCCATGTCTATCATGGGTTATGGCGCCGACCGGAAACGGCGCAGACGCGATTCAACGATCTCGATACCTGGGTCGACCTGGCCAGGGTACTGGAACGGGGACGATTTGATTCATTGTTTATCGCCGATGTTATCGGCGTCGACCCGGCCTATAAGGGCACTTGGAATACCTATATCGAGGAAGCGGTACAGATCCCGATCAATGATTCAGGGATACTGATCGCTGCCCTGATCCATGCAACGGAACACCTGGGCTTGACGTTCACCAGTTCGATTCTGCAGGAACATCCTTTTAACTTCGCCCGTAAAGTTTCGACGCTCGATCATCTCAGCAAAGGCCGTATTGGCTGGAATATTGTTACCAGCGTCAGCCACAATGCCGCGCAGAATTTCGGCTTCGAACGGATCGTGCCCCATGATGAACGGTATCGCTGGGCGGATGAGTATGTCGACGTCGTCTACAAGTTGTGGGAAGGTTCGTGGGACGATGACGCCGTCGGCGCGGACAAGGCGGCAGGCATTTACGCCGATCCGTCCAAGGTCCATCGCATCGGCCATCGTGGCGAACGCTACAAGGTGCTCGGGCCGCACCTGAGCGAACCCTCGCGCCAGCGCACCCCCGTTCTGTTCCAGGCCGGTTCATCGCGTGCCGGTCGGGCCTTCGCCGCCCGGAATGCGGAAGGAACATTCATCACCAGCCTGAACCCCGAGGGCGTCGCCAAGGTGGTTGCCGAGGTTCGTGGCGCGGTGATCGCTGCTGGTCGCGATCCGGCCGATCTTCTGTTCATCCAGGGTCTTTCGTTCGTCGTTGGCAGCACGGAAGACGAGGCCCGGCGCAAGGCCCGCGACCTCGACGAATATCGCAGCAACGACGGCCTTCTCGCCCATATCAGCCGCGATCTCGGGATCGATCTCGGGTTGCTGGACCCCGACCGGCCGGTCGACGAGTTGGAAATTGAAGGCGTGCAGGGCTTGATCCGGTTCTTCGAGGAAGCGAACCCGGGGAAACGGGCAACGGTGCGCGATCTCGGGCTGGCCTATGCCTACAACACCCGGATCGTCGGAACGCCCGAGAGCATCGCCGACGATCTGGCACGCTGGCAAGCTGCCGGGATCGATGGCGTGAACGTGATCTACCAGACGACACCGAATTCGTTCGTGGACTTCATTGACCATGTCATCCCGGTATTGCAGACGCGGGGTCTGGCGCAGAGAGAATACGGCCCCGGGACGCTGCGCGAACGCTTGTTCGAAGGGCGCGATGCGCGATTGAATGACCGGCATCCGGCGGTCCGCTATCGTAACGCGTTCGATAGGGCCGAACTGCCGCAAGCGACGGTAACGGCGCCGCTTCGGCACCCGGAACACCACTCCGCCTGACGGATCGGCCCGGCGCCACGGTCCCGCTGCCAAAAAGCGCGAAATCCCGGCTGGCCGGGATTTCGCTGGCCGATCTTCAATAACCCCCGACGACATAATCCGCGACATCTCACCGCAGATCTGGGAGCCCATCAACCTCACCGGGATCGACGATTGGATGCGCGAACCGCAGCCCAAAGGCATCTTCCGGCCACTTCGCGTGGCCAAGGAGAAATATCTGAGCGCTGCCTGACGAAAGGATTGCGGTGCAACCGCGCTATTTTGGCGGGGACCGCCGCGCGTCCCACCAGTGTTGCAGTCGCCCAAGCATACAAAGCGTCGCCCGCCGGACCGGCGGAATATCTTCGCCAATCAGCAGCGCCCCAACAGGCAACATCCAGATGCCGAGCACCGGCAGAAAGCTCAACGCGCCGCCGATGATGAGCGCGAATCCCAGCGGCAGGCGCACCCATTTCGCTTCGGGTCGAATCAGCCACGCGTAGGACAGCCGGACCGGGCGCGGTAAGGCATTGAGCAGGCGCTGCAGGCGAGGATCGGGTTTCACCATACGCCCGGTCATCCGCGGGGACTGGGCATGTCGCCATCCGGCTGCGTGGCACGGTGCTGCATCCGCCGCCGCGAGGCGATCTGGTTGAGCGCCTCGACCCCTGCCGAGAAGCCGATCGCCGCGTAGAGGTAGCCCTTCGGCACATGCATGCCGAAGCCATCCGCGACCAACATCATGCCAATCATCAGCAGGAAGGAGAATACCAGCATCTTCACCGTCGGATGGCGTTCGACAAAGTCCGCGGTCGGACCGGATGCCAGCAGCATCACGGCCATTGCAATCACGACCGAGGCGATCATCACGGGCAGATGGCTGACCATGCCGACCGCGGTGATGACGCTGTCCAACGAGAAGACGGTATCGAGCAGGGCAATCTGCAGCACGATCCCCGGCAGCGCCGCGGGAACGGCCGGTGTTCCGGTCACGCTGTGCTCGCCCTCCACCCGCGCGTGGATCTCCATGGTCCCCTTGTAGACGAGGAACAGCCCGCCCCCGATCAGGATCAGGTCGCGCCAGGAGAAATCGTGCGCCGCGACGGAAAACACCGGCTGTGTCAGACGAGCGATCCAACTGATGCCGGCAAGCAGCGCCACACGAGTGCCAAGCGCCAGGCCCAGCCCCAGCTTGCGTACCAGGGCCCGGTGCTCCGCCGGCACGCGGGCGGCGAGAACCGCGAGGAACAACAGATTGTCGATCCCCAGCACGATCTCAAGCGCCGTCAGCGTCAGGAGACCCACCCAGGCCTGCGGATCCGCAAACCAGTCCATGTCAGCCTCCTGTCCTGGCGAACCGGTTAGCCGCGCCGCGTGCCCATCAGTTGCAGCAATGAGACGAACAGATTGACGAAGTCGAGATAGAGCATCAGCGCGCCCTGGATTGCCAGATTGCCGGCGCCACCATTCTCGAGATACATCAGCTTCAGCCGCTGCGTGTCCCATGCGGTCAGGCCGGTGAACACCAGGACGCCGATCACCGACACCGCGAATTGCAGGCCGCTGGAGCCGACGAACAGGTTCACCAGGCTCGCCAGGACGATACCGATCAGCCCCATCATGAGGAACGACCCGAACCTGGTCAGGTCGGTGCCGGTGGTGTAGCCCCAGGTGGCGGTCGCGGCGAAGGTGCCGGCGCTAATGAAGAACACGCGGGCGATACTGTCA
This sequence comes from Azospirillaceae bacterium, assembly GCA_031291675.1. Lineage (GTDB taxonomy): Bacteria > Pseudomonadota > Alphaproteobacteria > Azospirillales > Azospirillaceae > JARLIO01. The sequence continues at coordinate 5,352 of JARLIO010000041.1, read as the reverse complement.
CCGGTGTAGACCAGGAAGATACCGGCGAGCGAAAGCCCCATCAGCGCGGCGTACACCCAGAAAGATGCCTGGGCCGCCACGACACTCATCCGGCTGAGTTGGAAACCGAGCAAAAGGGCGAGGCCAAACGGGGCCAGCATGACCAGCCAAAGCAGCGGCGTGCCGGCGATCGCGGCATACAGGCCGGACGACGATGCGGCGTAAGCCACGACGCCGGTCAGGACGAGGCCACCCGCCATGGTGTTGAAGACGCGCAGCATGAAGCTGCGCAATCCCAGATCGATCGCCGGCGCGGATGCCGGAGAGAATTGGTAGAACTGGCCCTTGCCAGGGTCTTTGAGGGGAGTATCCATCTGTGTCGCGCTCCTTCATGGGTCATCGAAAGACGCACGGAGCAACGATGGATCGTTTCAAACGGGCCAGGTCGATCGCCACATACCGTGCGGTGATCCGACATCGCAAGATAAACCGGCAAAAAGCCGGCATCTCGCCAGAGGGGCCCGGATCGAGTTTTACAGGCTGTCAGTTAGTCAGTCCGGTCCCGACATTCAAGGGGGGCGGGGGGTGACGATTGTTCCCCGAATTCACATCGTGGTGGATAGGGGGTGACAGGTCCGTGTCCAAGATCAACGCGGCGGCTTTGGTTCTCCGGGGCGTCTTGCTGCCCACTCTGACAGGGAACCGGGCAGGTCCCGGTCGCGACGGCGACCGCACGCCACGGGTATAAGGCCGACGTTGGGCGGACCCTTCGGGCCCGGACTCTCTCTGCCCAAAAGATCGAGGCCAGGATCGCCTGCAAGGTTCTCAACCGCATGACCGCCCTCGGCATGCCGATCTTCCACAAGCTCGCCTGAAGCCTCGGACGATGGCCAAACTCTGCCCTTTTTCGGATTTGTGCGCCAACGCCACGTCACATGCCCCAGACCACCGCCTGCTCATGGCGTGTGAGGAGGTGTTTCAGATCGTCGAAGCTCTGGCAGATGTGCCGGGCGAAGGCATCAATGGCCGGCGCGCGCGGCGTGTCGACAAGCCGCAGCAGACCGAGTGCCCGCTCGGGATGCGGAATGACCACCGGAAGCGCGGTGATCGCCTTGTCCTTGCGAAAGGCAAAGACCACGCTGTGCGGCAGCACGGTCAGAGCATCGGTTTCCTTCATATAATTGATGGCGCTGGTCAGCGAGCCGCCGGAGTAGCGGATTTTTATTTCCGTAACGCCCAGTGACAAAAGCAGGCTGCGCAGATCCTCCAGCAGCGGGCTGCCGGGCGGCGGCGCGATCCAGGGGTAGTCGAGCAGATCGCTGGTCTTCAGCTTGCCTCGAAGCAGCAGCGGATGCGTGGCGCGGCAGGCGACGACATTGCGCCCCGGCAGGATCTCGCGGAACTCCATGCCCGACCCTTCTTCGAAAATGTCGATCGGGCAGACCGCAAGGTCGATGCGGTCGGCATTGATGGCGGCGCGCAGATGCTCCCGATAGCCATAGCTCTGGTCGACCCGCACATCGGGATAGGCGTTTTGGAAATTGGCGATCATGCCGGCGATCAGCGCGTCCATGAAGAACGGCGTGCCGCCGATCCGCACCACGCCCGAACGGCCCTGGCTGAAATTGGCGACGATGTCGGAGGCCTTGCGCGACGCCGCCAGCATGACCTGGCCGTGATCGGCCAGCGCCCGGCCGAGCGGCGTCGGCTGCAGCGGCCGGCGGCCTTTCAGGAACAGGGGCTCGCCCAGCCGTTTTTCCAGCAGCGACAGCGTCCGCGATACGGCCGGCTGCGACAGGCCGACAAGTGCGGCGCCCTCGGTGACGCCGCCGGCTTGCACCACGGCGGCGAGTTGAATGAGATGCCTTTCATCGATCTTCATACCAATATGGTATATTAAATCACGCAGAAATCATCATTTTTGTGTCCGGTTTGCGCTAATGTTCCCGGCGTGAGATGAAACCGGGGGGAGCATGTCACAGACCGGCATACCGTCGTTCAATGAGGCCAACTCCGCCGAGATGGTCGCCCGGCGCCTGTTGCAGGCCAAGGCGGGGCCTTTGCCGCGCGTCCTGGCGACCGTTGTCGACCATCTCCACCAGATCGTCAGGGAAAGCCGCCCGACAGCGGCGGAGTGGCGCCAGGCGATCGCATTCCTGACCGAAATCGGCCAGGCCAGCTACGATAAGAAGCAGGAATGGGTTCTGCTGTCGGATTTGCTCGGTGTCACGACGCTGGTCGTCGACATCAATTCCCGCCGCCCGAAGGGCGCCACGCCCAACACCGGACGTGGACCCTTCTATCGCGCCGATGCGCCACGGCTGTCGCTCGGGGCCGACATCTCGCTCGATGGCGTTGGTGCGCCCCTCACCGTATCGGGGCAAGTGACCGATCTCGACGGCATGCCGATCGCGGGAGCCACGGTCGAAACCTGGCAAGCGAATTCACAAGGGTTCTACGAGAACCAACGGCCCGACCTGCAGCCGGAATTCAATCTGCGTGGCGTCTTCACCACCGACAGCGGCGGCCGTTTTCACTACCGCACGGTCAAGCCGGCCGGTTACGCCGTGCCGGATGACGGCCCGGTCGGGAAAATGCTTGCCGGGCTAAACTACCCGCTCAGCCGTCCGGCCCATCTGTATTTCCTGATCAGCGCCGACAATTTCGAGACGCTGACGACGCAAGTGTTCGACCGCGATGATCCGCGCTTGGCTGAGGACGCGGTGTTCGGCGTCAAGCCGGAACTGGTCGGCGACTTCAAACGCATGAGCAGCAGTGCCGGCGACAGCTGGTCGCTCGATTTCAATTTCGTCATGGTGATGGCGCGCGAGGGGAGCAGGGCAAGATGATCAGGCCGTTCACCTACGCCGGCAGTCCGGCGCATATCGTCTTCGGTAACGGCGTGTCGTCCGATGTCGGCACATGGGTGGAGAAACGCGGCTGCAAGCGTGCGCTGGTTCTGTCGACGCCCCATCAGGCGGCCGAGGGCGAGGCGCTGGCTACGCGACTGGGGCCGCTGGCAGCCGGTGTCTTCTCGGGCGCGGCCATGCATACGCCGGTTGAGGTGACCGAGGCGGCACTGGCCCAGGCGAAGGGACTCAACGCCGACTGCGTCGTCGCTCTCGGCGGCGGCTCGACAACCGGCCTTGGCAAGGCGATCGCGTATCGCACCGACCTGCCGCAGATCGTCATTCCGACGACCTATGCCGGCTCGGAAGCGACGCCGATCCTCGGCCAGACCGAGAACGGCGTGAAGACCACGGTTCGCGACGCCAGGATCCTGCCGGAAGTGGTGATCTACGATCCGGAATTGACCATCGGCCTGCCGGTCGCGATGAGCGTCACCTCCGGCCTCAACGCCATGGCGCATGCCGCCGAGGCCCTCTACGCGCAGGACCGCAACCCGGTCTCGACGCTGATGGCGGCCGAAGGGCTCCGCGCGCTGAAGCAGGCGCTTCCCATCCTGATCAAGGATCCGACGAACCTCATGGCGCGTGGCGACGCGCTCTATGCCGCCTGGCTGTGTGGCACGGTGCTCGGTACCGTCGGCATGGCGCTGCATCACAAGATCTGCCACACGCTGGGCGGTTCTTTCGACATGCCGCATGCCGAGACGCATGCGGTGATGCTGCCGCACACGATCGGCTTCAACGCCGTCGTCGTGCCCGAATTGCTCCAGCCCGTCGCCGACATTTTCGGCGCCAGCGCCGGCGCCGGCCTTTACGATTTCGCCAAGGCGGTCGGCGCGCCGCTGACACTCCGGGAACTCGGTCTCAGGCAGGGCGATCTCGACCGCGCCGCGGAGATCGCCAGCAAGAATCCATACTGGAATCCGCGGCCTTTCGACCGCGCCGCAATCCGGGCCGTGCTGCAGGACGCGTGGGAGGGAAGACGTCCACAGCACTGACGGCAAAAAAAAGGGAGGAACAAAAATGATAACCAGACGCCAATTCATCCGCAACACCGCCGCCACCGGCTTGCTTGCCGGCACAGCGGGACTGGCCAGGCCGGCGATTGCCCGGAATGTGCCGATCAGGCTCGGCTATGTCAGCCCCCAGTCCGGTCCGCTGGCCGCCTTCGCGGCGGCCGACAAATTCATCATCGATGATTTTCTGGCCGCAACCAAGGCCGCCGGCCTCGCCTACGAGGTGGTGGTCAAGGACAGCCAGTCCAACCCGAACCGGGCGGCGGCCGTCGCCAAGGAATTGATCGTCAACGACAAGGTCAATTTGGTGCTTGTCGCCTCGACGCCGGAGACGACCAACCCGGTCGCCACCACCTGCGAGGCGGAAGAAATGCCGTGCCTGTCGACCGTGGCGCCCTGGCAGCCCTGGTTCATCGGCCAGCAGGGGAATCCCGGCGACCCGGCCTCGTGGAAGCCGTTCAACTACGCCTACCATTTCTTCTGGGGACTGGAGGACGTCATTGCCGTCTACACCAACATGTGGGCGCAGGTCGAGACCAACAAGAAGGTTGGCGGACTGTTTCCCAATGACGGCGATGGCAACGCCTGGGGTGACGCCATGGTGGGTTTCCCGCCGGTGCTGGCCAAGGGCGGCTACGGGCTGACCGACACCGGCCGCTATCAGGACCTGACCGACGATTTTTCGGCGCAGATAAACGCCTTCAAGCGTGCATCGTGCGAAATCATCACCGGCGTGATGATCCCGCCCGACTTCACCACCTTCTTGAACCAGGCCAGGCAGCAGGGCTTCACACCCAAGATCGCGTCGATCGGCAAGGCCTTGCTGTTTCCGCAATCGGTCGAGGCGCTCGGCAAGTCCGGCCATAATCTGTCGTCGGAAGTCTGGTGGACGCCGAACCACCCGTTCAAGTCGTCGCTCAGCGGCAAAAGCTCGGCGCAGGTTGCCGAGGGCTTCACCAAGGCCACCGGCCGCCAATGGACGCAGCCGATCGGCTTTGTCCATGCGCTGTTCGAGATCGCAGTCGATGCCATGAAGCGGGCCGGTGACGCCGCCGATGGCGACAAGGTGGCGGCGGCGATCGCCGCGACCAGGCTCGACACGCTGGTCGGGCCGATCGCCTGGGACGGCGCCAAGCTGCCACCCTTTGCCGCCAGGAACATCGCCAAGACACCACTGGTCGGCGGCCAGTGGCGGCTGAAGGACGGCGGCGGCTACGATCTCGTCATCACCGACAACAAGACCGCGCCGAACATTCCGACCGGCGGCAAGATGGAAGCCATCGGATGAGCGCGGACAGGGCATCTCACCCTTGTATCTGGAAAGCGGGTTTCCGTTGTGATCAAAGGATACCTGCCAGAGGGCCGGTGGCCACCGGCCCTCTGGCGCGGCGAATGGCGCCCGCTGCCCCTCAGGCTACAACCGTTGGGGAGTCTTGGGACCGTCGCCG
>JARLIO010000040.1 GCA_031291675.1 Azospirillaceae bacterium | reverse complement strand
CGTCTTCCGTGCTGAATTTGGCAACAAAATCGAGAAGTCCGGCCATCGCTTCACCCCATCAGCAACAGACAGATTCTACTCCAAGGCGAGCCTAGCGCCTAGAACATTTCGCGAACCTGCGCTACCCAGATAGGGAGAATCGTCTGATGCCGGACCAGAAACGTTACTATATCAACGACACGGGAACCGGAAACACAGCCAATCTGAGCCATCCGCGCGTTCTCCAAATGGTCATGGATAGCCTCCGCTATTGGGTCGACGAGATGCATGTCGACGGATTCCGCTTTGACCTCGGTACGGTTCTGGCGCGCGAGCCGAATGGCTTCGACAATCAAAGCGGCTTTCTCAAGGCCTGTTCCCAGGACCCCTTGCTCACGACCGTCAAGCTCATCGCGGAGCCTTGGGATTGCGGACCTGGTGGGTATCAGGTTGGTCAGTTTCCGCCGGGCTGGGCGGAATGGAACGATCGTTTCCGCGACACCGTCCGTGACTTCTGGAAGGGCGCCGCGCCGCCCGCCGATCTGGCACCGCGGCTTTGTGCCTCCGGCGATCTGTTCGACCAGCAAGGCCGTCGACCCTGGACCTCTGTCAATTTCGTCAGCGCCCATGACGGGTTCACGCTGAACGATCTCGTGACCTACAACGACAGGCACAATGAGGCGAACGGCGATGAAAATCGGGATGGCGCCTCGGATAACCGCAGTTGGAACTGCGGCGCCGAGGGACCGACCGACGATCAGGAGATCAATGCTCTGCGAGACCGCCAGGTTCGCAATATTTTGACAACGCTCCTGGTCGCGCAGGGGACGCCGATGCTGTTGGCCGGCGACGAGTTCGCCCGCACCCAACAGGGCAACAACAACGCCTACTGCCAGGACAATGCGATCAGCTGGGTCGATTGGGATATCTCGGAACGGGGCCGCGCGCTCGTCAAATTCGTTCGCAAGCTGACGAAATTGCGCCAGGACTATCCCATTCTCAGGCGCGACCGCTTTCTGACCGGAAAGTTTGACGACGAGCTCGGCATCAAAGAGGTGGCATGGTTCAACGGGTCCGGCGCCGAGATGGGCGCCGAGGATTGGACCAACGGCGCGGGGAAAGCATTTGCCATGCTGATCGACGGCCGGGCGCAACCCACGGGTCTTCACAAAAAAGGCAGCGATGCCACGATCCTCCTGGTGTTCAATGCGGGGCAGGAGCCGGTCCGCTTCGTCCTTCCCGCTTTTGCCGGCGCTGTGGCCTGGCGTTGCGTGATTGATACGGCGGTTCCCGAGGGCGAGGAGAGAATTGTGAATGTCGGCCAGGACCACGACCAGGACCACGAGATGGCAGCCCGTTCGCTGCTGGTCTGGGTGTTGGTGCCGCAGGACGCCTGACAGTGGCCCGCAGCTTTCAGTCGGCCCTTGAGGTGGTTTCAGCGAAGCCGGCGACGATGCGGACTTGGGGTGGCGGCGCGGCGAAAGGGGCGGGGCGGGGCGCTTCGTAAAAACCATCGACGACCGTCGGCCCGGGCGCCGGAATCCCACCACAGCCAAGTGACGCTGAATGACAAGCTCCTTCCTGGCCGAACGGATGAGTAGTTTCCGAGCCTGACGCAGGGGGACCTCGGCCGAGTATCGTTGTTTTCTCAAGGTTCGGCGCTCAAGAAATCGATCTCTACGGATCTTCATTGAGCCACGTCTCGATCCAGGGCGCGGGCGTGCCATCGTTTCGGCACCACAACGCGTTGAAGGACTCACCAGCGGCGGCCGGAACCGACGCCGGGTCCGTTTGACCGGGTCCGGGGAGGGCCCGCACGATCATCGCCCGCCTCACGATCGATTGGGCATGTGCCCGGGACACCGCCATCATTCCACGATGCAAAGGGCTGCCATGCCAACCGCTTCCCGCCTTGATCCTCCTGGTCCCCAGTCGATTGGCGCGGTGGATCCGACGGCGCCGCTGCTGGCTGAGATTGCGGCGTCTGGTGCCTTGCCGCCGCGCATTGTGATTGAGCAGGTTCGACCTGCCGTTGATGGCGGGCGATTTGCCGTGAAGCGTATCGTCGGCGACGAGCTGGACGTCGAAGCGGACATCTTTCGTGACGGCAGCGACCAGATTGCCGCCGCCTTGTTGGTGCAGATCCCGGGCACGGTGGAATGGACCCGGATCGCGATGCAGCCTTTGGACAATGACCGCTGGATCGCTCGGATCCGGTTGGGGCAAATCGGTCGTCTGCGCTTTGCGATCGAAGCCTGGACCGATCGTTTCGCCAGTTGGCGGGGCGCCGCCGCTAAGACGTTCAAAGCCGGCCAGACCATGACCATGGTGTTGGCGCAGGGCCGGGAACTGTTGGCGGCGGCGATCAGCCGCGCTGTCGGCGACGATCGGGAACGATTGCTGGTGATCGCCGAGGGCTATGACAAGACATCGGACGATGCCGCGCGGACCGATCTTCTGTTCTCCGACGGGGTTGCCGCCGCCGTGGCCCTGGTCCCGGACCGGAGCGACCGGGTGTTCCAGGATCCGCCGCTGGCGGTGATCGTCGAGCGCGAGGCTGCCCGCTTCGCGGCCTGGTACGAGATCTTTCCACGCAGCCAGGGCACGCTGCCACGGCGGTCGGCCAGCTTCGACGATTGCATCGGCCGCCTGCCGGCGATCCAGGCGCTGGGCTTTGATGTGCTGTATCTCGTCCCGATTCACCCCATTGGCACCATGAATCGCAAAGGGCGCGACAACAGCGTCAACGCCGTTGCCGACGATCCGGGCAGTTCCTATGCGATCGGCAACCGCAGCGGCGGCCATACCGCGATCGATCCCGAACTGGGGACGATCGACGGCTTTCGCCGCCTGGTCTGTGCGGCGCGGGAACATGGCATGGAGCTGGCGATGGATCTCGCGGTGCAGTGCGCGCCCGACCATCCGTGGTTGCAAGACCATCCGCAATGGTTTCGCCGTCAACCCGATGGTTCCATCAAATTCGCCGAGAATCCGCCCAAGAAATACGAGGACATCGTCAATGTCGATTTTGACCAGGCCGACTGGATGAGCCTGTGGCAAGCGATCAAGGATGTCGTGCTGTTCTGGATCGCGGAGGGCGTCAAGATCTTTCGCGTCGACAATCCGCACACCAAGCCGGTCATCTTCTGGCAATGGCTGATTGCCGAAATTCAACGTGCCGACCCGGCGGTCCTGTTCCTGGCCGAGGCGTTCACCAGACCAAAGATGATGAATCAGCTTGCGAAATCCGGTTTCAGCCAATCATACACCTATTTTACGTGGAGAAACACGAAGCGTGAGTTAATTGACTATATGACTGAACTCACGGATGTGGAGATGATGGGGTATTTCAGGCCGTTATTTTTCACGAATACGCCGGATATATTGCCATCTTATCTCCAGACCGGCGGGCGCGCGGCCTTCCGCATCCGTCTGGTGCTGGCAGCCACGCTGTCGCCAGCCTATGGCATTTATAACGGTTTCGAACTGTGCGAGGCCGAGGCGGTGCCGGGGACCGAGGAATATGCCCATTCCGAGAAATACCAGTATAAGGTGTGGGACTGGGATCGGCCGGGTCACATCAAGGCCGACATCACGCGGCTCAACCGCTTGCGGCGCGCCAGTCCGGCCCTCCAGCGCCTCGACAATCTGCGCTTTCACGAGGCGGCGCACGATGACGTGCTGTTCTACAGCAAGATCACACCGGACCGCGACGAGGCGGTTCTGGTTGCCGTCACCCTCGCGCCCCGGCCCGTCGTCCGGACCGAGATCGTGTTTCCCCTGGCCGCAATGGGTCTGTCGGACGACGTCGATTTTGAAACGGTGGAGCTGTTCACCGGCGAACGCCGCCGCTGGCGGGGCGCACGGCATCTGATCGTGATCGATCCCGAAGTCAATCCGGCGATGGTTCTGCGTTACCAAAAGCGACCGATGGCAGGCGACAGCACCACAGGGGGGACACCGTGACCGACCCAAGCCCACAGGATGACCCGCTATGGTACAAGGACGCCATCATCTACGAAGTCCCGATCAAGTCATTTTTCGATTCCGACGATGATGGAATTGGCGATCTCGTCGGTCTAACCGAAAAACTCGACTATCTTCAGGAACTGGGGGTCACGGCGATCTGGCTTCTGCCCTTTTATCCGTCGCCGCTGCGCGATGATGGCTATGACATCGCCGACTATAAGGGCGTCAATCCCGCCTATGGCAATCTCGCCGATTTCCGACATTTCGTTCACGCCGCACACAAGCGCACCCTGCGCGTCATCACCGAACTCGTGATCAACCATACGTCGGACCAGCATCCCTGGTTCCAGCGCGCCCGGCTGGCCAAGTCCGGTTCCAGTCACCGTGATTTCTATGTCTGGTCCGACTCCGATGAACGCTATCAAGACACCCGCGTCATCTTCTGTGACACCGAGACATCGAACTGGACCTGGGACCCGATCGCCAAGGCCTATTTCTGGCATCGTTTTTATTCGCACCAGCCCGACCTCAATTTCGACAATCCGGCGGTGGTGCGGGTGGTTCTGAATGCGATGCGGTTTTGGCTCGATCTCGGCGTCGACGGGCTTCGGCTCGATGCCGTGCCCTATCTGTGCGAACGCGAAGGCACGAGCAATGAAAATCTGCCCGAGACCCACGCGATCCTCAAGATCCTGCGCGCCGAGATCGATGCCTCCTATCCGGACAAGATGCTGCTCGCGGAGGCCAACCAGTGGCCGGAGGACGTGCTGCCCTATTTCGGCAATGGCGACGAATGCCATATGGCGTTTCATTTCCCGCTGATGCCCCGGATCTACATGGCCGTGGCCCAGGAGGACCGCCATCCGATCACCGACATCATGCGCCAGACACCGGATATTCCTGAAAGTTGCCAGTGGGCCATCTTCTTGCGCAATCATGACGAATTGACGCTCGAGATGGTTACCGATCGCGAACGCGACTATTTGTGGGATTTCTATGCCGACAACCAGCGCATGCGCCTCAACATGGGCATCCGCCGCCGCCTGGCGCCGCTGATGGACGATGATCGGGGGCGGATCGGCATTCTAAACTCGATCCTGCTGTCGATGCCGGGTACGCCGGTGCTGTATTATGGCGATGAGATCGGCATGGGCGATAATGTCTATCTCGGCGATCGCGACGGCGTGCGAACCCCGATGCAATGGTCGCCCGATCGCAATGGCGGCTTCTCCCGGGCGGACCCGGCACAGCTGTTCCTGCCGGCGATTCAAGATCCCATCTATGGTTTCTCCTCGGTCAATGTCGAGGCCCAGAATCGGTCGCCGACCTCGATGTTGAATTCGATGCGGCGGTTGATCGCGGTCCGGCGCGATGTCAAATCGATGGGGCGTGGCAAGCTTACCTTTCTCTATCCGCACAATCGCCAGATTTTGACCTATGTCCGCACCTACCAGGGTGAAGTCATCCTGTGCGTTGTCAATCTCGCCCGCTCGGCCCAGTCGGTCGAACTCGATCTGTCAGCGTTTCGCGGACGTATTCCCGTCGAATTGCTCGGGCTGTCGCACTTTCCGGCGATTGGCGATCGGCCCTACCACCTGACGATGGCCGGGCACGGCTTCTTCTGGTTCTCGCTGCTGGAGCCGGATCAGATTGCCGGCGGCCTGACGATCGCCGAACCGGATCAAGGCCTTGATTCCGAGCGCGCGACCCTGGTGTTGAGAAAAGGGTGGAACAATCTGTTGACCGGCCCGGTCGCGACGGAATTCTACCAGACCGTGCTGCCGGAACGGTTGCCAACACGCCGCTGGTTCGCGGCGAAGGATGGCAAGATCGCAGCGATCCGGATGATCGACGCCGTCGAACTGCCGGGCCTCACGGGGTACGATTCCTGGTGCCTGGACCTGATCGAGGCCTCTCTGGTTGACGGACGGCTGCAACGTTATCAACTCGCACTCGGCCTGCTCTGGGGGCCGCCGACGAGCGACGCGCGGATCGCCGCCCGCAGCGCCACAATTGCCGGTGTCCGACGCTTGCGCGTCGAGGGCGCATTGATCGATGCCGGTAGCGACGCGTCGTTTGCTCTTGCGATCATTGCCGGGATCGCCGCGAGCCAGACCATAGCCAGCCATGGTGGCGGCGCGGCCCAATTCCGCCCGACGACAAAGTTCGCGCTTCACAGCCTGCCCAAGGATCCGGCGCCGCGGCCGCTGGGTGGCGAACAGTCCAACAGCTCGATTGCGATCGAGGATTACGCGGTCCTGAAACTCTACCGGCGCCTGCAGACGGGCATCCATCCGGAAATCGAAATCGGCCGGTTCTTGACCGAACGGACGGATTTTTCCGGCAGCCCCGCGTTATTGGGTACGGTGGAATATATCGATCCGACGGGCGAGGTGACGGCCCTGGCGGTGCTGTCGCGCTATGTCCACAGCCAGGGCGATGGCTGGGCCTATGTCCAGAGCTATTTGAAGCGGTTTTTCCAGAGCCAGCGTCCCGGCGCCGGCCATCAGGAACGCGTCGAAGCTGTCGAATTGGATCCCCACGCGACCTTCATCGAACTGGCCGACCGGCTGGGCCGCCAGACGGCGGCATTGCACCGGGCGCTCTGTCCATCGGACGGCGCCGATCCCGCCTTCACCCCGGAACCGATCGTTGCGGACGACATTGCCTCTTGGCAGAGCACGGTGCGCAGGACCACGGAAAATCTGCTCGGCCGGCTGGAGGCCATGCTGCCCACCCTGACCGATCCCAATGTCGAGAATGCCGTCCGTACGCTGGTGGATCTTCGGGGCGCTTTGATGACCCGGATCGATGCGGTCGCTCTGGCCCGGATCGATGCCGTCAAGACGCGGTATCACGGTGACTTCCATCTGGGCCAGATCCTGGTCGCCCAGCGCGATTTCATGATCATCGATTTTGAAGGCGAACCCAGTCGGCCCATCAATGAGCGGCGGCAAAAGCATAGCCCGCTCAAGGACGTCGCCGGCATGGTCCGCTCGCTGAACTACGCCGCGGCAACCGCGGTCCGGAGCGTCGCCGACCTGCCGGCGGTCGATCTGATCGCCCTCGAAACCGTTTCCCGGGATTGGTGCCGCCGGTCGGTCGCCGCCTTCCTCGCCGGCTATCGCGCCGGTATCGATGGTGCCACGTGCTGGCCCGCCGATCCCGACGGTGCCCGGGCCCTGCTCGATTTGCTGCTGATCGAAAAGGCGCTTTACGAGATCGACTACGAGTTGGCCAACCGGCCGACCTGGCTTGGCATTCCGGTACAGGGAATCATTGATCTCTTGACCCTGCCGCAAGACGAGGTCCCTGATGGCAAATCTGTGTGAGGATCCCTTCCAGCAGCTTCGCCGGGGCCCGCTGCGCGACCCGTTCGGCTTCCTGGGCCCGCATCTCGAGAACGCCGGCGTCGTGTTGCGGGCCTTTGTGCCCGGGGCCGATAGCCTGGGTGTGATTGATGCCGAATCAGGACTGGAAATTGCGGACCTGCCGCGAATCTCGCCCGAAGGCTTGTTTGCCGGGCCGGTGAGCGGGGATCCGGATCGTCTTCGTTATCGCCTGCGCGCCCGAACCGGGTCCCTCATCGTTGATTTCGAGGACCCCTATCGCTTCGGCCCGCCGCTGGACGAGGCCGAGCGCACGCTGCTGGGCAATGGCGGGGATCGTCGTGCCTTTGATCATCTGGGCGCCCATCCAGGATGCCAGGATGGGGTCGCCGGCATCGGTTTCGCGGTCTGGGCGCCCAACGCCCAGGCGGTCAGCGTCGTTGGCGCCTTCAACAATTGGGATGGGCGCCGCCATCCGATGCGTTTGCACCCCGGCGTCGGCATCTGGGACCTGTTCCTGCCCGAGCAGCCATTCGGCGCGCCCTATAAATTCGAAATCCATGGTCCGGATGGCGCCCTGCTGCCGTTGAAGGCCGATCCCTTCGCGCAACGGATGGAACGGCCACCGGGCACGGCCTCGGTCATCACGGCACCGACGCAGCATGTCTGGCAGGATGCCGCCTGGATACGCCGCCGCGCCGACGTCAACGCGCGCGACGCGGCGATCTCGATCTACGAGGTCCATGCCGGTTCCTGGCGTCGGCACGCCGATGGCACGCCGCTGACTTATCGGGAACTGGCCGAGCAGCTGGTGCCCTATGTCGCGGACCTGGGCTTCAGCCATATCGAACTGATGCCGATCTCGGAACATCCGTTCGAGGGCTCCTGGGGGTATCAGCCGATCGGATTGTTCGCGCCGACCAGCCGGTTCGGCACGCCGGATGATTTTCGCGTCTTCGTCGATGCCTGCCATCGCGCCGGCCTGGCGCTGTGGCTCGATTGGGTGCCCGGCCATTTCCCCAACGACGCCTATGGTCTCGGCGGGTTCGACGGCACCCACCTGTATGAGCACGCCGATCCGCGTCAAGGGGTTCAACCGGACTGGAATACCCTGATCTTCAATTATGGCCGACGCGAGGTCGTCAGCTATTTGATCGCCAATGCCCTGAGTTGGATCGAGACCTTTCACATTGACGGTCTTCGCGTTGATGCCGTGGCCTCAATGCTTTATCTCGATTACAGCCGCAAGCCCGGCGCGTGGATCCCCAACGAGCGCGGTGGCCGCGAAAATCTGGCTGCAATTGATTTCCTGCGGCAGGTCAATGAGCAGGTGGCTCTCGCGGCGCCCGGGGCAACCATGGCCGCGGAGGAATCCACGGCATGGCCGGGGGTATCGAAGCCGGTCGATCAAGGCGGACTCGGCTTCGGTTTCAAATGGAACATGGGCTGGATGCACGACACTCTGGCCTATATGGCGCAGGACCCGATCTATCGCAAATATCATCAGCGCGATCTGACCTTCGGCCTGCTTTATGCCTTTTCCGAGAATTTCATCCTGCCGCTCAGTCATGACGAAGTCGTTCACGGCAAACGGTCGCTGCTCGGCCGCATGCCCGGCGATCGCTGGCAGCGCTTCGCCAATCTGCGGGCCTATTTCGCCTTCATGTGGACCCATCCCGGCAAGAAACTGCTGTTCATGGGCGGAGAGTTCGGCCAGGAGCGCGAATGGAACCATGATCGCGCCCTTGATTGGGACGAGCTGCTTGACGAGATGCATCGCGGTATCCAGATCCTGGTCCGCGACCTCAACCATCTCTATCGTGAGGAGGGTCCGCTGCACCGGCTTGACGTTATGCCCGAGGGCTTTGCCTGGGTCGACATGACCGACGACGCTGAGAGTGTGGTGAGTTTTCTGCGCTATGGCGCCGACCGCCGCTATGCCTGGCTGATTGTTTGCAACTTCACGCCGGTACCGCGTCTTCATTATCGGGTCGGTGTGCCGCGGGGCGGTTGTTGGCGCGAGCGGCTTAATACGGATGCCACGGTCTATGGCGGCAGCGGCCTCGGCAATAGTGGCCAGGCCGAGGCCGAGCCGATCCCCTGGCAGGGCTACGAGCAGTCGCTGGATCTGACCTTGCCGCCGCTCGCCACCATCATCCTGGCTGCGGAGGAGCCACGTTCATGAGTGATTTCCCGGAGACAGCATCGTGAAGCGGCGGCATGTCATGCCATTTGGCGCCGCGGTGACAGCCGAAGGCGTCCGGTTCCGTCTGTGGGCCCCGGATGCCGCGGCGGTGACCCTGGCCCTGTCGGACGGAAACCCGTTGGACATGGTCGCGCGACCGGATGGCTGGTTTGAATGCGTAACCGCGACCGCGACGGCCGGTTCACGCTATCGCTTTATGATCGACGGGATCGCGTATCCCGACCCGGCCTCCCGCTGGCAGCCGGAAACGGTCACCGGACCCAGTGCCGTCGTCGATCCGACCGCTTTTGCATGGTCGGACGACGGTTGGCGCGGCCGGCCCTGGGACGAGGCCGTCATCTATGAACTTCATACCGGTGCCTTTTCCGCGACGGGAGATTTCGCCGGGATTGTGCCGCATCTTGCCGGTCTGGCCCATCTTGGGGTGACCTTGATCGAACTGATGCCGGTCGCGGAATGCGCGGGACGCTGGAACTGGGGCTATGACGGCGTGTTGCCCTTTGCGCCGGCCACCCGCTATGGCGGTCCGGACGCTCTCAAACACCTGGTTGAAGCCTGTCATCAACGGGGCATCGGCGTCATTCTGGATGTCGTCTATAATCATTTTGGTCCCGAAGGCAACTTTCTCCACGCCTATGCCGAGCGCTTTTTCACCGACAGGCACCACACCCCCTGGGGCGCGGCGATCAATTTCGATGATCAGGGGGCCCGGAATGTCCGCGATTTCTTTATCCACAACGCGCTTTACTGGCTCGAGGAATTCCATCTCGACGGGCTCCGCTTCGATGCCGTGCACGCCATCGCCGATGATAGCCCCGAACCCTTCCTGGTCGAGTTGGGCGCGCGGATCCGGGCGGAATTTCCCGACCGTCCTGTTCATCTGATCGTGGAAAATGATCGCAACGACGCCGCTTTGCTGGGCCATGGTGCGGTGGCCGGCGGTCCTTACGATGCACAGTGGAATGACGATTTCCATCACGCGATGCGCGTTCTCACCAGCGGCGCGACCGGCGGTTACTTCATTGACTACAACGACCATCCGGCGGTTCACTTGGCACGTGCGCTGGCCGAGGGCTTTTCCTACCAGGGCGAAACATCGCGCCATCGTGATGGCCAGCACCGCGGCTCGCGCTCGAACCGGCTGCCGCCGACGGCTTTCGTGAACTTCATCCAGAATCATGATCAAATCGGCAATCATGCCTTTGGCTGGCGCCTGGACCGATTCACCGGACCCGAGGCGATCGATGCCGCGACCGCGATCCTGCTGCTGTCGCCTGCGATCCCGCTGCTGTTCATGGGGCAGGAATGGGGGGCCGACCAACCTTTCCCGTTTTTTTGCGACTTCACCGGGGCCCTGGCCGATGCGGTGCGTCAGGGCCGGTTGGCGGAATTCAGCGCGTTCCCCGAATTCAGCGACATCGCGCAACGCGACAGGATCCCCGACCCTGTCAGCGCGGCAACGTTCCTGAGCGCGAAGCTCGATTGGACCGCCGCGGATGAAGCCGGGCACCGGCGCCTGCTGGCGTTCCATCGCGATCTGCTCGAGCGCCGTCGGGCCCGGATCGTGCCGCTGCTGAAAGGCGCATCCGCGGCGCAGGCCACTTTTGCCGTGGAGGTCCCCGGCGGGATCCATGTCCAATGGCGGTTCGGCGGCGGTCGACGCCTGACCCTGGTTGCCAATCTTGCCACGACGCCGTTGATCCCGGCGCCCTGGCCGCTTGATGGCGTGTGCCTCTATCAAAGTCATGACGCGACCGGTGGCTTGCCACCCTGGTTCGTCGCCTTTCATCTGATTGAGGAAGGGGAGACCGATGCCTGAGCCCGTTTGCCGGCGCGCTCCGATCGCCGCGTTTGAGCCGCCCCGCGCCACCTATCGTCTGCAACTCACCAAGGATTTCACCTTCCGCGATGCCGCCGCGATCGCAGGTTATCTCGCGGATCTGGGGATCAGCCATGCCTATCTGTCGCCGATCCTGATGGCCAAGCCGGGCAGCACCCATGGCTACGACGTTATTGACCACGACAGACTCAATCCGGAATTGGGGACCGCCGCGGATTTTGCTGCGCTGGCCACGGCATTCCGGGATCGGGGTCTCGGCATCATCGTCGATATCGTCCCCAATCACATGGGCATCGGCGACGGCAATTGGCGTTGGATGGACGTCCTGGAATGGGGCGAATTGTCGCCCGAAGCCGGGTTCTTCGATATCGATTGGCAAGCGCCGCGGCCCGACATGGTCGGAAAGCTGCTGCTGCCGGTCCTGTCGCAAAGTTTCGGCGCCGCGCTTGATGCCGGTGAGATTGCGCTGAGCCTGGACGCCGACCAAGGCGAATTCGTCGCATGCTGCGGCGGTACCCGCTTCCCGCTGAGCATCGCCAGTTATGGCGAGATCCTGACCGCCGCGGTCCGGCCAATATCCGGTTCGACGGCCTGGCCCCTTTCGGCAATCGCGCGCGATTTCACCGACATCGACGCCCTGGCGGGCGACGTCGATCGGCAAAGGCGGCAGGCCGCCACGTCGAAGACAACGCTGGCGTCGCTGCTGCGCGGCGACGCCGCTGTCCGCCAGGCGCTGGAGGCCGCGGTGTCGGCGATCAATGGCGGCGAGTCTCCGTTGACGCTCGGTTCTCTGCTCGATCGGCAATTCTGGCGCCTTGCCCATTGGCGCACCGCGTCCGACGAGATCAACTACCGCCGCTTCTTTGCGATCAACGAATTGATCGGGATTCGGGCGGAACGCCCCGAGGTGTTCGAAGCGACGCACCGCATCGTGCTGCAACTGGTTGCCGAGGGCATGATCGACGGGCTGCGGATCGATCATGTCGACGGGCTTTATGATCCCAAGGCCTATCTGGAACGATTGCGCGATGCGGTCGAGCAGACCGGCCGGCCGGCCTACATTCTGGTCGAGAAGATCCTGGCCCATGGCGAGGCCCTGCCACAGAACTGGCCGGTCGCCGGAACCACCGGCTATGACCGGCTTGGCCCGATCGATCGGTTGCTGGTGGATCCCGAGGCCAAGCCGCGGCTCGCTGCGCTTTATCACCAATTTACCGGCCGCGTGAACCCGATTGCCCAGATTCTGCGCGACAGCAAGCGCGAGTTCCTGGTCACGGACTATAGTGGTGAGATCGGACGGTTGGCCCGGACGATTCACGAACTGGCGTGCCGGGACTGGACGACGCGCGACATCACCCTCAACGCGCTCGAACGCGGGCTGCGCGAGATCATCGCCCAGTTCCCTGTCTACCGGACCTACGCCGATCACGATGGCATCAGCGCCACCGATCGGGGCCGCATCGAGGCCGCGGCCACCGCGGCCAATAGCGCGGGCGACGACGTCGATGACGTGCTCTATCGCTTCCTGCGCGATCTTCTGACCCTGGATTTGGCCGCCAGCGAATTTTTCTCGCGCGACGAAGTGCTGGCGGTCGCGATGCGCTTTCAGCAACTGTCCGGTCCGGCGATGGCCAAGGGCATGGAGGACACGGCCTTCTACCGCTACGTGCCGCTTCTTGTCCTGAACGAGGTCGGTGGTGATCCCGACGAATTTGCGCTCGACCCCGCGGATTTTCATCGCTTCAACCAGGAGAAGCGGCAAAGCCACCCCGACGAATTGATCCCCGGTTCGACCCATGATACCAAACGCGGTGAGGATGCCCGCGCGCGGCTTGCCTGCCTGTCTTCGATGGTCGATGCCTGGGCGCTATCCCTGGAGCGCTGGCATGACGCGCATGCCGGCCTGCGGACCGCGATTGATGGTCGGCCGGCACCGTCGGCGAATGATGAATATTATCTTTATCAAACCATTCTCAGTGCCTGGCCGCCGCTGCTGAGCGCCGATGACCAGCCCGGACGGGCGGACTTTGCCGCGCGGATCGAGGCGGCGCTGCTCAAGGCGGTCCGGGAGGCCAAATTGCGGACCAGTTGGGACCGGCCCCGTGAGGATTACGAAACATCGGTGTATCATTTTGCCGAGACCCTGCTGACCAGCGAGCGTACCGCGCGGTTCCGGGCCGAGCTGGTCGAATGGCAGCGGCAACTCGGGTTCAAAGGCGCGTTGACGTCGCTGTCGGCAACCTTGCTGCGGCTGACGACGCCTGGGGTCCCTGACATTTATCGCGGTTCGGAAACCTGGAATCTGGCGCTGGTCGACCCGGACAATCGTTGGCCGGTGGATTTTGACGCGGCGCGATCGCGACTGGCCACGTTGCAACAGCGTTTCCCCAACGGTGTCGCCGAACCCCGGGGCGCCCGGACCCTGGTCGAGCAATGGCAGGATGGTTTGGCCAAAACCCATCTGATCGTTCAGACGCTCGCCACCCGGCGGCGTTGGCCGGGGCTGTTTGCTCATGGCGATTATCAGCCGTTATCAGCTCAAGGGGCGAAGGCGCAACTGTTGTTTGCGTTCGCCCGCCACAGCGAAGATCATCGGGTCATCGTCGTTGCACCGCGGTTGTGGCCGCTGATTTGGCCGGCGACAGCGACCGCAGCGATCTGGGACGACACCCGATTGCAAGTCCCGTCCGGATCCTATCTCAATGTTCTGACCGGCGAACCGTGGCTGTCGAACGGCGCGGACGGCTTGCCGGTCCAGGCATTGCTGGCAAACTTCCCGGTCGCCCTGTTGGTTTCGACCATAAGCTAAACGGGGCTCGCGCTTTACAATCGCGATCGATTGGCGGTCCGACGGGCTGTCTATGGACCCGGCACGATGCCGGGCGGTCTCGCTGTGCTATCCGGCGGTCGCTACGCGGATGATGCCGTGGCCATCGAAAACGTCATCGCCTTTCGATCGAAAATGTCGGGCGCTTTCACCGAGAAAGGCCACGGGCCGCCACCTGCCTGAAGCGCAATATCGGCCGAGATCTTGCCGAACGCTGGCACCTGACCTATGCTTGATTGCAATCGGTCGCGTGACGCCAGGGGTCGGCGTTTCGGGTGCGGCCTTGAAACTGGGAACACAACCACCCCGATACACCGAAACCGGATGCGGGATGGCCTGACGGATTGGGTACGATACCCCGTCGCTTCGGGCCGACGCATCGATCGCGGCGGGCGCTATCATGTCTTGCAGAGACAAATTCACCTTGGTTCCGGCCCGGTCCCGCTCCCCGATCGCGATTGTGCACCGGACCTCAACCGGTGACCGTGCCCCCCGACGACAGTCCGCCGCATCGTTGGCTTCATGTAACCAATTTGCTCCATGGTTGCGACACCGTCTGGAGCCCGTCGGACAATCATGAATGCGACACGAATGATCCCCTGAAAAACCCAAGGACGTGAGGTTGAAGTGGAAGAGGCAGCACCGACGCAATCGAAATTATGGCGTGTCTTCCAGGTCTCGAGCGGAAATTTTCTCGAGATGTTCGATTTCACGGTCTTTGGCTATTACGCCAAGTTGATCGGGAATTCATTTTTCCCAAGCGACAACGAATTCGCCACGCTGATGGCCGTGTTCATGACCTTCGGCGCCGGGTTTTTGATGCGGCCGCTTGGGGCGATCTTTCTCGGTTCCTACATTGATCGCCACGGCCGCCGCAAGGGCTTGATCCTCACGCTGGGACTGATGGCCGTCGGCACGCTGACCATTGCCTGCGTCCCCGGTTACGAAACGATCGGGCTGATCGCCCCGCTCATTGTGGTCATCGGACGCCTGGTCCAGGGCCTGTCCGCCGGTGTCGAACTGGGGGGCGTTTCCGTCTATCTGGCGGAGATCGCCACACCGGGCCACAAGGGCTTCTATGTGAGTTGGCAGTCCGCCAGCCAGCAGGTGGCGGTCATCTTCGCGGCAACCCTCGGCATGACGCTCAACAGCCAGCTTTCTCCAGCCCAGATGGCGGCCTGGGGTTGGCGCGTGCCCCTGGTGATCGGCTGCGCGATCATTCCGTTCCTCTTCCTGCTGCGGCGAACGCTTCGGGAGACCGAGGAATTTCTGGCGCGCACGCATCGACCCACTGCCAGTGAGATCTTTCGCTCGATGGTCCTCAATTGGCGAGTCGTGCTGCTCGGCGCCTTCATGGTTACCATGAGCAATGCCGCTTTTTATATGATCACCGCCTATACACCGACCTTTGGCAGTTCCGTCTTGAAGCTGTCCAGCCTTGATTCGCTGACGGTGACGCTGTGCGTCGGGTTCTCCAATCTCGTCTTCGTCCCCATTGGCGGGATGATTTCCGACAAGGTCGGTCGCAAGCCCGTGTTGATCAGTTCTGCGGGGTTGATGCTGCTGACGGCCTATCCGGCCCTGTCCTGGCTCACCAGTGCGGCATCCTTCAATAATTTGTTGCTGGTTGAGTTGTGGCTGTCGTTCCTCTACTCGAGCTACAATGGTGGAATGATCGTTTATGTCACGGAAATCATGCCGGAGGACGTGCGCACCTCCGGGTTCTCTCTGGCCTACAGTTTGTCCCAAACCCTTTTCGGCGGATTCACGCCGGCAATCTGCACCTATCTGATCTACGCGACCAATGACAAAGCCATGCCGGGTGCCTGGCTGTCGGTTGCCGCGGTCTGCGCCCTGAGTGCGGTGTTTGTCGCGTGGCGGCGGGAATTGGCCCGGGCCCGGCGGCCTTTCAGCCCGGCGATCCAGGGCGTTCCCCGGTATCCCCGGTAAGGATCAAACACACCGGCCTTGCGGGCGTGGTGTCGTCATGGTTCGGATGACCGTGTCACGGCCCGGTCTGATGCCTGCCCGCGATGATCTTGACACACCGCCGGTCGCGATTGTCGGTGGGGCGGGCCTCCGTGCCCGCCCGCCAAGCGCCCGGGAAGGGTTGGTTTCAGCGCGGCCGGTCAAAAACGGGCGGCAAGGTCATGAGCCACCGGGCGATTGACCGGGGCGTTATTGGGCGTCCAGCAAAGCTTCGACTTCGCCCAGAGTCGGGGCGGCATCGGACGCCCCGGGACGGGTGGTCGCCAGCGCGCCGCAGGCATTGGCGAAGCGGACCGCTTCGAGAAGACCATCGCCGCGCGCCAGCGCGAAGGCTAAACCGCCATTGAAACAGTCGCCGGCCGCCACCGTGTCGATCGCCTTGACCTTGAAGCCGGGGACGAAACCCGCGACGCCCGGTCCCCGCACATAGACGCCGTGCGCCCCCATCTTGACCACCGCGATTCGAAGGCCGCGTGCCTGAAGCCGCGTGGCCGCTTCGGCGGCGGTTTCCGGCGTGGTTGGACGCAGGCCGACCAGCGCCTCGGTCTCGGTTTCGTTGGGGGTCATCACGTCGGCCGCGGCGAACACCGCATCGGGCAAGCCGGCGGCCGGCGCCGGCGCCGGATCGAAGATCACCAGCCCGCCGGACCGGCGGGTCAGCGCCGCCGCCTTGAGAGCGGCGTCGAGCGGAATTTCGAGCTGCAACAGCAAGACCTGGGCGGCGCTCAGCAGCTCGGCGGCGTGGATCACGTCGTCGTCGCCGATCGCCATGTTGGCGCCGCCGACCACGACAATGCTGTTCTCGGCGGCGCTGTCGACGCCGATCATCGCCATCCCGGTGGCGCGAGCCGGGTCGGTGCCGAGGGCGCCCAGCGCGACGCCGAATTCGGCGAGGCGGTTGCGGACCATCGTGCCGAAGGCGTCAGCGCCGGTCCGCCCAACCAGTGCCGAGTCTGCGCCGAGCCGGGCCGCCGCCACCGCCTGATTGGCCCCCTTGCCGCCAAGAGCCATGGCGTAACGCTCGCCATGCACCGTCTCGCCGGGGCGCGGCAGGCGCTGGGCATAGGCGACGATGTCAATGTTGACGCTGCCGAAGGTGACAATCTTCATGGACAGATCTCGAACGGATGGGGGGCGACGGGCGGTCAGAGCCCGAGCAGGGAGCGGTGGATTTTGACCACGACCTTGCGGATCGGAACGGCGCCGTCGATGGCGCAGCCCGGGCGATGAAGGTCGCCAGGCAGGAACACCGCGAAGTCACCTTCGCTCAGGTCGATGAAGGATTCCCGGGCCGGCGTCGGGTAGAAGGCGAGATCGCTGGCCTCCAGGCGATCGTCGAGCGGGATCCGTGCCGGATCGGCGGTGGCGACGCCGTAGCGCTCGGCGCCGGCCAGGACGATCTGAATGTCGGCGTACTGGCGATGGGCTTCGGGCCTGGTGTCGGCGACAGGCTTGGTCACCATTTCCTGGATCATGAAGAACGACCGCGTTCCGTCGATCTCATAGCGGCCGACCGCGAGCCCGGCCAGATCGTGCCGGCGCACCGCGTCCATGACGGTGACGACGGCGGCCGGCAGCAGCTTCTTCTCTTCCGCCCAATTGGCGAGTGTTCCGAAAAACATCGACCTTGTTCCCTCGGTTCTCTTGGTGCGAACGGCAGACCCGGGCGGTGACCGCCCCGGCCTGCAGGCAGACTGCGATCTTACGCCGACAGAGCGGCGATCCTGGCGCGGAAAAATTCCGTGCCGTCGACGATCTTGTCGAGCACGGCGTCGAGCGCCCAGAACCGCTCACGAACGTCGTAATCGATGCAGCGGCAGCGGATCGAACCGAAGGTGCCGATGCGCTGGTGGTAGATCTTGGCCAGCGCCGGATAGCCCAGCGCCTCGGAGACCGCGGCGATGACCAGGAAGGTCGCCAATTCGCGAGCCAGCTCGGGATGCCTGGACGAGGACACCAGCAACCACTGGTACAGATCAGGGTGAATGTTGGCGAACACGCCGTTGAAGCCCGGCGCGCCGGCCTTCATCGCGTCCCAGGCGATCGCCGCGTTGGCGTTGAGGATCTTGAGCGGTGTGCCCCGGGTCAGTTCCAGACGGCGCTTGACGGTCGGCAAATCACAGCTCACGTCCTTCAACATGATGAAGCGGCCGGTTTCGGCACAGAACGAAAGTTCCTCGTCGGACAGCAGGCGGCGATAGGGCGCGGGACATTCGTAGAGGCCGAGCGGCAGATCGGCGGGCAGGGCGTTGAGCAGCGTGCCGAGGATGTCCCGGAAGGTGGCGGTGCCGTCCTTCCGGGGGTCGAGATGGTTGGTCACCAGGATCAGGGCATCGGCACCGACCCGGCTCATCGCCGTCAGTTCCTTGATCTGCGTGTCGATGTCGTCGCTGATGTGGCCGGAGACGACCACCGGGATGCGCCCCGCGACCTTCTCGACGACGAACCGGCCGAGCGCCACGCGCTCTTCAAGCGACAGGAACATCATTTCGCTCGACTGGCAGACGGCGAACAGGGCGTCTGAGCCGTTCTTGATGTACCACTCGATCAGGCGCCCAAGACCGGGATAATCGATCTGCCCATCGTCGAGCATCGGCGTCAGCATGACCGGAATGATGCCCTGGATGGGCTTGGCGGGAATGGACATGGCGGGTCCCTCTTGGTTTAGTTGGACTTCTCGGGAATGGAGCGCGTGACCAGGAACAGGTAGCTCATGGCTCCGGCGAAGGCGATGAAAGCGCCAAACAGCAGGGCCGGCGCGAAGGAAAACGACTGGGCGATGAAACCGGTGGCGATCGGGGCAAGGGCGCCGCCGATGAAGCCGCCGAAATTCTGCAGCGAACCCAGTGACGCGATCCGGTCGGACGGCGCCACGGCGGTGGCGAGCGCCCAGGAACAGGCCGAGGCGGCATTGGCGAGGAAGATTACGACGGAAATACAGGCGATCGCGATCATGTTGCTCTCGAGCATCGCCGCCGGCACGGTAAAGACCGCCATGCCGAGCATCGCCACGATCACCGGAATTCGGCGGCCGAGCACGGGGGAGCGGGTGGTCCGCCGGGTGAGCTGATCGGAGAACCAGCCGGCGGCGAGACAACCGAGGAAGCCGCAGAAGAACGGCACCGAGGCGATCACGCCGGTCCGGGCAAGGCTCATGTGGCGATCGTTGATCAGGTAGGCCGGCAGCCAGCTCAGATAGACCCAGTTGAGGTAGACCGAACCGAAATAGCCGAGGATCATGCCCCAGGTGGCGCGGTAGGAGAACAGCCCGACCCAGTCGGCCAGGGTGACCTTCGGCCTGGCCTTGTCGTCCGCCTCGCCGGTGAGATAGGCGATTTCCGGCTTCGACAGGGCAACGTCGCCGGGGTCGCGGTAGAATGCGAACCAGATCACGGCGGCGATGACACCGAGCACACCGGTCAGGATGAACATCCAACGCCAGTCGAGGAAGATCATCACCTGGGACAGGATCAGCGGCGCCAGCGCGGTGCCGAGCGGCGAGGCCGAATTGAAGATGCCGGTCGGGGTGCCGCGCTCGTTGATCGGGTACCAGTTGCTGACAACGCGCGCCGCCGACGGGAACTGCGGGGCCTCGCCGATGCCAAGACAGATGCGGGCGGCGATGAACTGGGCGAAATTGCTGACGAGGCCGCCCGCCGCCTGGGCGATCGACCAGATGATCATCCCGGCACCAAGCAGGCGGCGCGGGCCGACGCGATCGACCAGGCCGCCGGTCGGCAGCTGAGCCAGCGCGTAGCTCCAGGAAAAGGCCGACAGCAGCAGGCCCATTTGACCCATCGACAGCCCCAGTTCGTTGGCGATGTCGTGGTTGGCGACCGCCAGGGTGCCCCGGTCCATGTAGTTGATGACACCGGTCAGGATCAACAGAATCAGCGATACGGTCTGGGCGCGGCGAACCCGGCGTGGCACGGGCAGCGCTTCATTGTTCGCGGCCGCCACAGGCGACGCCGCGGTTTGCACCGAACTGGTCATGAGTGTTCCTCCTGGAGTTTATTTTGTTGGTTCTATTCGGCCGTCTCGATCGTGGCGGGATCGACGGTCAGGGTTTCGTCAAAGGGACCGACGCTGAGGGAACGGCGACGCGAGCTTTGCAGATGCGCGCGCAAGGCCAGGACGGCCGCCTTGCGATCGCGCCGCACCAGGGCCGACAGCACCGCTTCATGCTCGCGCAGCGCAATGGGGATGCGGGCGGGCGGCAGACCGATGCGGTCGCCCAGGATCATCCGGATGCGGATCGAATTGACGCGATGAATGTCGGCGATCAGATGGTTGTTGAGTGCCGCGACGAAAGTGTCGTGCATCTCCCAGTCGCAGGCCGATGCCGCCTCCAGGAAAGCGTTGGAGCACTCGCCCTGTCCGGCCCGGGTCTTGATGTCCTGAAAGCGATCGTTGAGCGCCTTGATGGCGGCGTCGGAGGCGATCCGGGCGAATTCGGCGAGCCCCGTGGTCTCGACCATCTCGCGGAGCTGGAAGGCCTCGGCGACCATTTGCAGGTCGACATGAACGATTTGCAGGCCGCGCTGGCTGAAGGCCTTGATCAGGCCTTCGGCTTCGAGGCGCGGGATCATTTCGCGGATGGCACCCAGTGACATCTGGGTCAACGCCGCCAGCTCGCGCTGGCTGACGAACTGACCGGGGACCAGCCGACCTTCGAACAGGTGCTGAGCGAAGGCCTCGTAAGCCTGATCCCGGAGTTTCGGTTGCGCCATGACCGCTGGTCCCCAACTGACGTCTGACTGACATGTCAGTGAGCATACATTGATAGGTCGATGATTCAAGCGGGGGAATTGGGCACCGGGGAGCGGCGGAATGTCGCTGGGGCGGGGCGGCGGCTCAGAAAAGAGCCCCGGTGCGGGGGCGCACCAGGGACGTGAACGGGGAGCGGCGCCGCGACGACGCCCGGTGTCACAAATCCGGCTTCAGGGCTTCAACCAGCGCGGTTGTGATGTGTTGGCGCAGCTCGGCATGGATATCGGCGCGGGACCGCGTGCCGGCATCGTCACACAGCGTGTCGCCGTCGCCGAGGGATTTGAGCAACGCGGCGCCGCCGGGTTTGCATTCCGGCAGAAAACTGAAATGGACCGCATCGGGCACATGGATCAGGCGTGCGTTGCGGCTCTGGTCGGTTAGCGCGTCCGCCTTGACCGAGACCGGGACCGCATCGGCACGGCCCTGATTGATGAACAGCAGGGGGATGGCGATGTCCTTCAGGCTCTGCGGATCGAAGGCTTGCGCCATCGACGGATCGACCAGCACGGCGAAGACAATCCGCGCGTCGCGGTTTGACTGTTCGAAGCGCGCGCGATCGACCGTTCGCAGATCGAAGGGCGCGGTGCTGATCGCCTCGCCATCGACGAAGCCCTTGCGGCCGGCGAACCAGACGCAATCGGCCATGGCGGGATTGCCGTCACAATAGCGGACATAGGCGTCGAGCCTGACGCGCCCGCCGGCAAGGTCCAGGGCCGCGGCGCCGCCGAGCGAGAAGCCGAGGACCGCGATCCGCGTCGCGTCAATCGCGGCGCTCCAGCGCGAATCGCCGGTCAAGGCGGTGATCGTCGTCGACAGATCATCGGTGCGCTGCCATAGCTTCGGCGTGTCCTCGGGCGTCGAATCCCCGGAGGTCGTGCCCGGATGATTGGGGCCGGCGACAATGAAACCCGCCTCGGCGAGGCTCGCGGCGAGCCAGGCCATGGTCTCGACGCGGGCGCCCGACCCGTGGGAGAGCACGATCAGCGGATGGCGTCCTCCGGCAATCGGAGCGTCGGCCCGGGCCGGGGTTCCGGTAAACAGTTTGCTGTCGCCGACCAGGGTCTCGTGGCCGCCGGCTCCGGCGGGATACCACAGGGTCACCGACAGCGGCTTGCCGCGCGCCGGCGACGGAAGGCTCATCTGCTGAACGCCAGCCGTGTCGGCAGCGCGGGCTTGGCTGACGGTCGCCAGCGTCAACATCAGCATCAGGCCAAGGAGTAGTCTGGATCGTTTCATCGCGATCTTCCGGGCTGTGGGGAAAGGGTGATTTCGCCACCAACCCTGTCCCCGGACGGCACCGCCGGCGACCTCGATCACGTTTGAGGTCGTCCCGGATCGCGATTCCTCACCAAGCGCGGCAATCCTGCCGTGGCTGCGGCGCGTTCAACCGCCGGCGCGCGCGGCCGCCTGGAGCGCCAGCACCCGGAAAAGCCCGCCATTGATCGATTGCACGCCGTCTTGAGCCCGGGCCAGCAGGGCGCTGCCGTCGACACTGGTTTCGATGATCGTGGCATGCCGGTCAAGGCCCGCAGGATCATCAGGCCGAGCTTTACGATGAAGGGCCAATCGGCAATGCGGAACACACGATTCATGAACTGATGTCGAAGAGAAGACACTTCCGGGACGGCAAGGTCCCGGGGGATCCGTTGGTTAGAAGTTGACGGAAAAGCTGCCGAACACCTGGCGTTCGACATTGGCGCCCGAGGTTTGGTGTTGACTGGCTTGCGTGATGTTCTGCCCCGACACGGCGATCGTCGCCCAATCGGTCAGCTTGTAGCCGACGCGGGCATCCACCGCGACGTAGTTCGAAATTGGGGTGAGATAGTAGCCGCCCGTGCTGCTCGGTTGGATCCCCTCGAAATTCGACTTGTATTGAAGATAGGTGTCGATCTCCCACGGGCCGTGGGACCAACCGAGATTGGCTTTGACGGTGTGGGTCGGGGTTGTGTGCTGGAAGTCGGCGATGGTATTGGCAAGGGTTACACCATCGGAAAAGTGGTCACTGATGAACTCGGGTGCGTAGCTGAGCCCCCAGCGCCAGTCGTCAAGGAAGCTGCCCTTGAGTGCAAACTCAACGCCGGTTGCATCCGAGTTGCCGATATTGAGGGCGGCGGGCTCGATACCATTGTTCAAGATAATCCCGGTATTGGATGCATTGAGGGTTTGGTTGGTCTGATGATAGAGGTTGATACTGGCCTTGCCGCCAATGGCAGCGATCGTCCGGTCCCAGGACACCTCATAATTCATCACAATCGTCGGCTCGAGCGTCGGCAATCCCGTGATAAAGAAATGGCCACCAGGGCTTCCCAGCAAGCCGCCGAGGCTGAGCAGATTCGGCATCTGAACGCCGCGCGCGGCGCTCAGGCGGAAGGTATCCAGATCGTCGGCGCGCCAGACCAGACCACTGTTGAAGCTCGGCTCGGTGATCGTCCGGTTGTTCCAGTCGGAATTGGCCAGGGGGAAATCCGACGGCACCGGGCCGGTGCGACCCAGCATCAGATCGTCGAGACGCAAGGCATTGGTCAAGGTCACGCTGGGCAGGATCTTCCACTCCCACATCGCGCCCGGCGATATCACGTTATAGAAGACCTGCGCACCGCCATTCGACGTTGTTTCCATGGTATTACGGCGATATTCGGCGCTGACACGGATGGTATGATCGGTGCCGAGCTTGAAGGTGTCCTGTAGCTGGGCGACCGTCACCTCGTTGGTGAAACTGAACGTCGGTGAGGTCACGGTCCCGGTGAAGGGTTGGGAGGTGATCCAGTTGGTATAGATCGATCCCTGAAGGGCACCGAAGTCAGTGTCGGCGTTCACCTGACCTTTGATCGAATCGGTGCGATAGCGATCGTAATCATAACTGAGCAAAGGACTTAGCTCGGTGGCATAGGCCTGGGAATGAGTGGCATCGATCGTCAGGTGTGTCTTGTCGCCGAGGCGGAACACGCCGTTGATGTCGATGTCGCCACGATCGTTGCCGCGGCGCGTGCCGATATCCCCCGGCTGCTGTGGGGTGGAGAATTCGTCATTCCGGTTGCCGCCAGCGGACAGCCGGATACCCCCCAGATCGCCCAGCTTGATCGTCTTGACGACCGAGCTCTGGAACGTACCCTGGGTGCCCGCAGTGACGCTCAGATTGTTGATATCGTCATAAAGCGGATTGTAGGTGACGATATTGATGACGCCGCCGACGGCATTGAACCCGAACAGGGCACTATTGGGGCCTTTGACGATCTCGATCTGACGGATCGCGTTCAGCTCGATCGGCAGGGCGGCCCAAGGTGTATAGCCAAAAAAGTCCGCGTAGACCTGCCGGCCGTCGATGAGTACCAGCAGGCGCGGCGAAAAGGCCTGATCGTAGCCGCGAATGGTGACATCGTAACCGTCTGTGCCCCGTTGCAGGACATCGACCCCGGAGACATGCTTCAGCACCCCGGGGATGTCGCGGGCGCCCGAGCGTCGGATCTCATCGGCCGTGACGATTTCCATGGTGACGGGCGTCTCGGTCACCTTCTGCGGTGACCCGGTGGCGCTGGTCGTCACGGGCTCGCCGAACAGCTCTTCAAGCGCACCATAGTCGATGGTCTGGGCCTGGGCGTGGGGGGCGAGCATCAAGGTCGCGCCGAAGACGACGGTGGGAAGCTGATAGCGCATCTGCCAAATTCCTTGTCGATAGTTTCGCCGCAAGTGGGCTCAAATTTCCTTGATCATCATGCGGAACGAGGCTGCGAAGCTGACACCGCTGTCGGTGGCCGCCGCCTTGTTCACCGTGATCTCGACTTTCGGTTCCGACTTCACCGCCATGACGCAGGCGCCGCTCACCACCTGGCTGATGTCGGTGGTGACGCACGGCTTCTGCTTGGCCTTGGTTGCGGCGGCCAGCTTGGCCGCATCGGCACCGACGCCATCGGTCAGCAGGAACGCG
>JARLIO010000039.1 GCA_031291675.1 Azospirillaceae bacterium | reverse complement strand
GAGGGGCAGCGGGCGCCTTTCGCCGCGCCAGAGGGCCGGTGGCCACCGGCCCTCTGGCAGGTATCCTTTGATCACAACGGAAACCCGCTTTCCAGATACAAGGGATTTCCACCCTTCGCCAAACCGCCGGCGCGTCGAAAACCCTGGCAGGCCTCGGTGTCGTCGCGAAAGGGGCGAGGCACGGTCGGTCGCCGTACTATCCCGGAGCCCGGTTGTGCACCGATTCACCATGGTCAAATGCATCCTCGCCGTTACACTGATGGCGCTGCGTGTTTTCCCGCCATCAGCCCAGGGGGCGCCGTTGACTTACCCGGCCACGAAAAAAATCGACCAGACCGATACCTATTTCGGCCATGTGGTCAGTGATCCCTATCGCTGGCTTGAGGACGACAATGCGGCGGATACCAAGGCGTGGGTCACCGCGCAAAACAAGCTGACGTTTGATTACCTGGCCGCCATCCCGTTCCGCGACGCGGTTCTGCAGCGCGTGACGTCACTGATGAACTATACCCGATTCAGTGCTCCGTTCCGAAAACGTGATGACATTTTCTTCTACAAGAATGACGGCTTGCAGAACCAGCCTGTTCTCTATCGCCAGAAGGGTCTCGGCGGGACACCCGAAGTCCTGCTCGATCCCAACAGCTTCTCCGCGGACGGCACGATCGGTTTGACGTCGTTCAACCTCAGCAAGGACGGCCGATACGCCGCCTATGGCAAGACCGCGATTCCCGGTTCGGACTGGCACGATCTTTACGTGATGGATATGACGACACGGCAGACATTGCCCGATGTCGTCCACTGGGCGAAATATTCCGGCGCCTCCTGGCGGGGCGACGGATTCTACTACAGCCGCTTTCCCGAACCGCCGGCCGACAAGGTGCTGACGGTGCGCAATGAGAATCAGAAAGTCTATTTCCACAAGGTCGGAACACCGCAAAGCGCCGACATATTGGTCTATGAAGACAAGGCGCATCCCTCCTACTACGTGTGGGTCGGCGGTACCGAGGACGAGCGGTACGTCATTCTCGTCGTCCAGGATCCCGACAAACGGGGCAACGCCCTGTTTGTCCGCGACGAAGCCAGCGGTGAGACCGCGTTCAAGCCGATCATCGCCGAGACGTCCGACGACAGCTTCGAGGTCCTGGACAACGACGGCGACAAGTTGATGATCGTGACAAATCGCAACGCGCCACAACGCAAGGTCATGCTTTTCGATCCGTCGCATCCCGCGGAAGCGGATTGGACGGTCCTGCTGCCCGAGCAGCAGGACCTCCTGGAATCGATTGTCACCGCGGGCGACAAACTGTTCGCCGTCTACCTCAAGGACGTTGCCGGTCATGCCATTGTCTATGACCGTCACGGGCAGCGGGAGAATGCGATCGCCCTGCCCGGCCCCGGAACCGTCAGCGGATTCAGTGGCGAGAAAGACGACAAGGACGTGTTCTACGTCTTTACGACGATGAATTACCCGCCGACGATTTTTCACTACGCGATCGCCAGCCGTGAGACGACGCTGTTCCGTGCACCGGAAATTCCTGATTTTCAGGCGGACCGCTATGAAAGCCGCCAGGTTTTTTACCAGAGCAAGGACGGCACACGGATCCCGATGTTCCTGGTGTACCAGAAAGGCCTGAAGCTGGACGGCCGCCGTCCGACGCTGTTGTACGGCTATGGCGGGTTCAACATCACCCTGAATCCGGGGTTCAGTGCCACCCGCGTTGCCTGGCTGGAGCAGGGTGGCGTTTTCGCCATGGCCAATTTGCGCGGCGGCGGCGAATACGGCGAGAAATGGCACGAAGCGGGCACGAAGCAGCACAAGCAGAATGTCTTCGACGACTGCATCGCCGCGGCCGAATATCTCATCGCGCAGAATTATACCTCGCCGCCGTTCCTGGCTCTCCAAGGCGGTAGTAATGGCGGCTTGCTGGTCGGTGCCGTGATCAATCAAAGACCCGACCTGTTCAAAGCCGGTATCGCCCAGGTCGGCGTCATGGACATGCTCCGTTTCCAGAAATTCACCGCCGGTACCGGTTGGGTGGCCGACTATGGTTCGAGCGACAACGAGGAAGAGTTCAACACGCTGATTGGCTATTCTCCCTTGCACAACATCAAGGCCGGCGCCGACTATCCCGCGATGCTGGTGGTCACGTCGGACCATGACGATCGCGTCGTGCCGGCCCATTCCTTCAAATACATCGCCACGCTGCAGGAGAAGAGCGGCGGCACGGCGCCGCACCTGATCCGCATTGAAACCCATTCCGGCCACGGCTCGAGCAACCTCGCCAAATCACTCGCGGAAGCCGCCGATATCTATGCCTTCCTCTGGCGCACGATGGGGGTGACGCCGGTCCCTCAATGACGCCGGATTGCTCCGACGCCAGTGAGGTGCATCGTCGAATTTGCGACCGTCGCCCTCGCGAACGCGCATAGGCGCTAAGATAAGCTTCACCACCGTCATGCCCGCGACCGCTTCGGCGATTTCGTCAGCGGACAGAACCATTCATGGTTCTCCGAGGATCGTTCTCACAACGCTCAGATTTCGACACGATACGCATGGGTCGGCGATCGGACGCACCATTCGAACCGCTCCCGGGGGGCTGCCACCCGTGGCTCGGGGACCGCGCCGCCCCGCCGCCGCCGACCAAATCGCGGCACCGCGGCCAGCAGCGCCTGGCTGTAAGGATGTTGCGCGTCCCCCATCACTTCGTGGGTCTGGCCATATTCAACCACGACGCCGCGATGCATCACCAGGATGACATGGCTGACATGGGCAACCACCGCGATATCGTGGGCAATGAACAGATAGGACAACGCTGATTTTCTTTGGATATCGACCAACAGATTGAGGATCTGCGCTTGAACCGAGACGTCGAGCGCCGATACCGGCTCATCGGCAACAATCAGGTGTGGCCGTGGCGCCACGGCGCGCGCGATGGCGATGCGTTGGCGTTGGCCGCCGGAAAATTCATGGGGATAGGACGCCATCTGGGCCGGGCGCAATCCGACCTGGTCGAACAGGCCGGCAACCCGCTCGGCGATCTGCGCCCGGGTCAGACCGCCCTGGACCAGCAGGGATTCCCCGACCTGACGGCCGACGGTCATGCGCGGATTGAGCGAGGAATACGGGTCCTGAAACACCATCTGCACGTCGCGCCGCAGGGTGCGGCGGGCCCGCGCCGGCATCGCTGCCAGGTCGTGACCAGCCATCACCACCCGGCCTGCGGTGGGATCGTCGAGACCGACGATGATGCGGCCGAGTGTTGATTTGCCGGAACCGGATTCGCCGACGACGCCGACGGTCTGGCCCCGCCCGATCGTCAGCGAGACCCCGTTGACAGCCCGGACCACGCCGCCGGGACCGGGAAAATGGCGTTGCACGTCATGCAGCGCGACCAGGGGCGTCTCAGTCATGGAACGGCTTCCAGCAGGCGACGGCGTGGTTCGAACCGACGGACGCCAAGGGCGGCATTTCCTGCGCACAGCGATCGATGGCGCGGCGGCAGCGATCGCGAAACGGGCAGCCGTCGGGACGGGCGTGGAGCGGCGGCACGACGCCGGGAATAGTTTCCAGAAGCGGCGGCACGGTGCCGACCGGCCGCGCCGTCGGGGTCACCTCCAAATGGCAGGCGATCAGGCCCTGGGTGTAGGGATGGGCGGGCGCCTGCAGGGCGACGGCGACGGGCGCGGCTTCGACGATATGGCCGGCGTACATCACGGCGACGCGATCGGCGGTTTCCGCCACGACGCCGAGGTCATGGGTGATCAGCAACACGCCGGAACCGTGCTGATCGCGAAGACCGGCCAGCAGGTCGAGCACCTGGGCCTGGACGGTGACGTCGAGCGCCGTCGTTGGTTCGTCGGCGATCAACACACCGGGTTCCAGGCTGAGCGCCGCGGCGATCATCACGCGCTGGCGCATGCCGCCGGAAAGCTGATGGGGAAACTGCTGCATCACCCGCCGCGGATCGACAATACCGACGTCGTGCAGCGCGGCTTCGGCACGCGCCAGGACCGCGGCGCGCCCCAGGCGCAGATGGCGGCGCAGGCCTTCCGACATCTGGCGCCCGATGCTGAGCACCGGGTTGAGCGAGGTCATCGGCTCCTGGAAGATCATCCCGATCCGGCGTCCCCGCAGATCCTCCAGATCGCGGCGGCCCAGTCCCAGGACATCGGTGCCTTCGATGCGGATCGTCCCGCGGGTGATGCGGGCTGGCGGACTTGGCAGCAGTCGCATCACGGCGAGCGCCGTCATGCTCTTGCCGCATCCGGATTCGCCGACCAGCGCCAGAATCTCGCCCGGATAAAGCGCGAAGCTGACCCCGGCGACCGCGAGGCCGCCGCCGCCGCCGGCTTCGATCCGGACCTCCAGATCATCAACCGTGAGAAAGGGCGCGCGACCCGGCGCCGCATCGGTGCTTGCAGTCCCGGTCATGAGCGGCCCCGCCGCCGCGGATCGACCAGATCGCGCCAACTGTCGCCGATCAGGTTGAAGGACAATACGGTCAGGCAGATCGCGAGACCGGGGCAGAGCAGGATCCATGGCGCCTTGGTCAGGTAATTGCGGCCGCCGGCCAGAATTGCGCCCCATTCCGGGGCCGGCGGCTGGACGCCGAGCCCCAGGAACGACAAGCCGGCCGCCGACAGGATGGCCGAGGAAAAGCCCAGCGTTCCCATAACGATCAGGGTCTGGCTGATGTTTGGCAACACATGGACCGCCAGCAACCGGCTGTGTGAGACCCCGGCCAGCCGGGCGGCTTCGACATAGGGTTTGGGTCGTTCGACCGCCGCCAGCCCGAAGGTGACCCGCGCATAGAACGGGATTAAACTGATGGCGATTGCGATCGTGGCGTTGCTCAGCCCCGGCCCCAGAAACGCGACCAGTGCCAACGCGATCAGCGTATCGGGAAACGAATAGAGGACGTCCAGGGCGCGCAGCACCAGGGCCTGCACCCATCGGCCGCTGAACGCGGCCAGGACGCCGATCACGCCGCCGAGCACCAGACCGATCGTGATCGCGACGAAACCGATGCCGATCGAGAGCCGGGCACCGCACAGCACGCGGCTGAACAGATCACGGCCAAATTCGTCGGTACCGAACCAGAAGCCGGCCTGGGGTGCCGCCAGCCGCGGCCCCACTGCCATCCGCAGCGGGTCGAACGGCGCCAGCCAGGGTGCCACCGCCGCCAGGATCAGGATCAACGCGACCATGCCGATCCCCAGCATGACCGTCCATGACACGCGACGTCGGGTCATGGCCGGCTCAATCGCGGATCGAGGATGCGATAGAGAATATCCAGGACCACGGAAACGAGGACGACGGAACTGGCGAAAACGATGATGAAGCCCTGAATCAGCGGATAATCGCGCTGCAGCATGGCCTGGATCGCCAGCCGGCCGATTCCGTTCCAGCTGAAGACATTCTCAATGATGACTTGGCCTCCCATCAGATAAGCAAACACCAGGCCGACCACGGTGACGATATTGATCAGGGCGGGTCGCAGGACATGGATCGACAGGACTTGCCATTCCCGCAATCCGCGCGCCCGGGCGGTCCGGACATAATCCTCGCCCAGGATTTCGATTACGGTTGACCGCGTCATGCGCGCGACCAGGGCCGAATAGGTGACGCCCAGGGTCAGTGCCGGCAGGATCATGTTGCGCCAGCCCGATCCGGCGACCGGCAGCCATCCCAGATCAAGCGAAAACACCTGAAGCAGGACCAGGCCGAGCCAGAAGCTCGGGATCGAGACCCCCAGCACCGCGATCAGCATGACCACTGAGTCACCGAGCCCGTTGCGGTTGAGCGCCGCGACGAAACCGAGCGGCAAACCGATCGCCAAGGCGACGCCGAGACCGCTGACCGCCAGCATGAAGGTGTTGGGCAGGCGTTGGATCAGCAGCGTCAGCACCGGTTCGTTGCCCCGGATGGTCAGGCCCAAATCGCCCTGAACGACATGAAACAGATAGAGGCCGACCTGTTGCCACACCGGCAGATCCAGTCCCAGATGGCGACGCATTTCGGCCATGACCTCGGGGGTTGCCGTCACCGACTGCGCCATCATCGCGGTGACGGGATCCCCGGGTACGATATGGATCAACAGTCCGGCCAGAATGATGACGGCGATCAAGGTCGCGGCACTGGCGGCGAGACGCCTCGCGATGGCACCAAGCATGACGTGGGGTCAGCCTCTTTCCGATCGGCATTCAGTCGGCGCCGGCCTTAGGCGACGCCGTGTCGCACCGGCCGGCGCGACGTCGGAACGCCCCGCTTGAGATGATATCGTCCGCCGATCACGGGGCGACGGTCACATCATTGAACAGCAGCGATACCATGAAGCCCATCTTGAAGCCCTCGACTTTGGTTGTCGAGGCCATCAGCCATCCCCAGCCGGGGGACAGCAGCGGCACGGCATAGGCGTTTTGCAGCAGATATTTGTCGATCTCGTGGATCTTCTCGGTGCGAGCGGCACCGCTCAGGCGGCGCTGGTCTTCGAGCATGCCGTCGAGTTCCGGACCGATCCCCATATTCACGAATCCCGGCCGCTTCCACAGGAAGGAGAGATAGTCGGGATCGACCCCCGACATGCCCATGGTCCAGACCACCGGGGTCCCGGTGGTCCGTTCATTTTCACCTTTCATATGGTCGAAAAAGGCGGCGACCTCGCGGGTCTCGATATCGGCCTGGACACCGATGGTCGCCAGATCCTGCTGCATGATCTGGTGCATTTCGTCCCAACCGGGCAATTTGTGGACCGACAGAATGACCTTCAGCGGCTTGTCAGGACCATAGCCCGCCTTGGCCAGCAGCGCCTTGGCGGCCACGGGATCGTAGCTGACGCCGTAGCTCCGGCACAGCGCTTCATCGGTTGCCGGCAGATGGGGGGCGACCGGGCAATCGGCGGTGCTGACCAGGCCCTGGAAGGCGATGTCGCGATAGGCATCGCGATTGAGCGCCATGCCGATAGCCCGGCGAACGTCTGGATTGTCGAGCGGTTTGATCTTCCAGGTGAATGCCATCACCATCTGTTGACCCGACAGGTCGGACGCATAGACCCTGAAGTTTTTGTCTTTGGACAGGTCGGCGGTTTCTTCCAGCGAAGGTTCGGCCATCTGGACCTCGCCCGATCGCAGGGCCGCCATGCGGGCCACGGCCTCCGGAATGACCGCGAACTCGATTTTTGCGATATGCGGCGCCCCGGGATTCGTGATCAGCGGATTGAAATTTCGGTAGGCCGGATTGGCTTCCAGCGTGATGCGATCGTTGCGGGTCCAACTGACCAGCTTGAACGGTCCGGTGCCGATCGGCTTGAAGGCCGTGCCGACGACGCTCGATGGACAGATCACTGCCGCCTGGATGCTGGTCAGAAACGCTGGAAACGGCGCATAGGGTGCAGACAGGTTCACCGTCAGCGTGTTGTGGTCGACAGACGTCGCGGTGATCGGGCCCCAGGCGGCGGAATTTGGGTTGTTGGTCTCGGGGTTGACCGCCCGATCGACACTGAATTTCGCGGCTGCGGCATCGAACACGGTGCCATCGTGGCAGGTCAAGCCATCGCGCAGGATGAAGCTGTAGCTCTTGCCGTCGGGCGCGGCCGTCCAGCTTTCGGCAAGGCCCGGATGGATCGAACCGTCACGGGCCATCGTCAGCAACGTGTCGAAGACCAGATTGGTGATCTGCAGCGACTGGGTATTGGCCGTTTTCTGCGGATCGAGATTGTCGGCATCGACCGAGCGGGCGACCACCAGTGCCGGCGCATCCGCGGCCCGCGCCGCACCATGGCCGAGCACGATCGACGACACACCGGCGAGGACGACGCGCGCAAGCGCTCGCCGGACAGTGGTTGGGAGAAGAAACCCGTGACAGCCGCTGTACATTCTGGTCTCCATCTTCGTGTCACTTATGATCCGACCGCGACCGGCGGTCGTCGGGTCGCCCAGGGATGGGCTTGTTCAAGTTGGGCGGCCAGGCGAAACAGCAGGCCCTCAGCCGCCGGTGCCGCCGCGAACTGCACGCCGATCGGCAACCCCTGAGCGTTCCAGTGCAGCGGCACCGACATTGCCGGCGATCCGCTGACGTTGAAGACATGGGTGAAAGGCATCCATTCCAGATAGGCCGTGAAATGCTCGCGCATCGACCGCCCGAGATCGAAGCTTCCCAGCGGAACCGGCGGCTTGGCCAGCGTTGGCGACAAAAAGACGTCGTAGCGCGTGAACAGTGTCCCGACCACGCGGGCGACATCATGGAGCTGAGCGGTCGCCAGCTTGAGATCGACAGCGCTGAAGCGCTCCCCGGCCTGGATCATTTCCCACAGCACCGGCGGCAGGTCCGCTGCGGCCACCGGGCGACCGATCAGGGCCGCCTCGCTTTTCATCTCGGCGGCGTATTCCGCCAGAATGAAAGTCTCGAACGCCGGCCATCCCTGTTCCGGCAAGGCGAGGTCCGCCGCCTCGCAGATGTGCCCGAGATCTTCGAGCATCCGCACCGTGGCGGCGACGGCGGCGACGCAATCCGGATCGGTTGGAGCACCATAAGGCGCCTGGGTCGACACAGCGATCCGCAGCGTGCCGGGATCCCGCCCGACCTCGGCCAGGAACGAACCCCCCGCCGGGCTGTTGGCGAACTGGCCCACGGTCGGTCCTGCGGTGGCATCCAGCAGTGCCGCGCTATCGCGGACCGAGCGGGTCAGGGCGTGTTCGACCAGCATGCCCTGCCAGAGGTCGCCAGCCGGTGCCACCGGATTGCGGCCGCGGGTCGGCTTCAGGCCGAAGCAGCCACAGCAGGCGGCGGGCACCCGGATCGAGCCGCCACCATCATTGCCATGGGCCATCGGCACAATGCCGGACGCTACCGCCGCGGCGCTGCCGCCGCTCGATGTGCCGACGGTGCGGTCCGGGTCCCATGGATTGTGGGTCCTGCCATGGGTGCTTGATTCGGTGCACCAATTCATCGCCAGTTCGGGTACCGCGGTCTTGCCGAAAATGCTGAGACCGGCGGCCTTGTAGCGCCGCACCAACTCGCTGTCCTGTGCGGCGCGATAGGTCAGGCGGGGTGGCCAGCCCGATCCGGTGAATTGGCCGCCATAGTGGGCCGTGAGATCCTTCAACAGAAACGGCACACCGTGGAACGGCCCGTCGGGAAGACCGGCTGCGATCCGGCGAGCCGCCTCGTCGACAAACAGCGCGACGACGGCGTTGAGGCGGCCATTGACCGCGCTGACCGCCGCGGCCGCAGTTTCCAGCAGCTCCAGGGCGGAGACCTCCCGGCGGGCGACCAAAGCCGCCAGTTCCAGGGCGTCGTAAGAAGAATAGGCTGCGAGATCCACAATGGCGCCTTTTTGCCGATAATCTCGGCTAAGATTGCGCTGTGCCCGATCCATGGGCATGCCCCCTAAGGGTGAGCGAACTGATAAAATTTTCATCACCCGAAGGGGTGAGACGCGCACGGATGGCGGTTCGACAAAGGCGGTACGGGCCATGACGTCACAGCGATCAACGGGAAACGGCTTCGGTGGGAATTTTACAACCACGCGGATCATCGCGCCGCGCACCCCGGTGGGCGTCGTCGATCGTCCCCGCCTGACCGGCATCGCCGATGTTCTAGCACAATATCGGCTGGCCCTCGTCCATGCCCCGGCCGGATCCGGCAAAACCACCTTGCTGTCGCAATGGCACGAGGTGCTGCTGCAACGCGGTGTCGCCACCGCCTGGTATTCGGTCGGTGGCGACGAGAGCGATCCCTCAAGTGTCGCCTCGCACCTGATGACCGTCGTGCTGGCGTCGACCGGCGAACAGTTCTGCGGTGCCCCGGCCTTTTCCCATGAGGATGCCGTGCAGCACCTGCAGGCGGTGATCGCCGATGCCACCGCCAAGGCCCCGCTCGTGCTGTTCATCGACGACTACCATCTGATCACGGACGCCAGTGTGGTGTCTGGTCTTCTTGCCGACCGGCGGTCGAACCTGACCCTGGTGCTCGCGAGCCGTACCCGTCCGGCCCTGACATTGGGACGCCTGCGCGCCAATGGCGAACTGGTCGAGGTGTCGGTCGACGAGCTCCAGTTCAGCGTCGCCGAAACCGACGATTTCTTCCGGGCCGCCAGCGGTGTCCCGCTGAGTCCCGCCCAGAGCGATCTGGTCCAGCAGCAGACGGAAGGCTGGGCGGCAGGCTTGCGGCTGGCCTCCCTGGTCCTCAACCGGCGGGGTGGCCATGATCTCAACTTCGCGCTTGCGCCGGGCAGCCACCGGGCTCTCGGTGATTACTTCCTCGAAGAAGTGATGGCGGGCCTGCCCCCGGAGATCGTGGGCTTCGTCACCGAAACCGCAATCCTTGAAACCCTATCGCCCGACCTTTGCGCCGCGGTCACCGGGGAGGTCAATGCCGCCGCGATCCTTGACCACCTCGAAATGTCTCAACTTTTTATCGTGGCGCTTCCCGGCCAGCAGAACTGGTACCGCTATCATCATCTGTTTCTGGAATTTCTGCGCTCGCGGCTCCACGCTATCGCCGGCGAGCGCGTCACCCTGCTGCATCACCGGGCGGCGGAATGGTTCATTCGGTCGGGCAGCCCGATCGACGCCGTCCGGCATGCCTTCCTCGCGCGCCGGCCGGAATGGGCTGCCGAGCTGATCGAACGGTATTGCGTCTTTGATTATCTAAGCTACGGCCGGTTCGACATCTATTATCGGTGGATGCGCGATTTGCCGGCCGACGTCCGTGCCGAACGTCCCCTGCTGTCTTTCCTGTTGACCTGGCGCTATATCAACAGCCGACGTTTCCTGCGCGCCGAACAGACCCTGGTGGAGATCGAGAACGCCTGCGCGGTTCCCGGCGGTCGCGCGGCGGCGATCGTTCATGACAGCGGGCTCACGATCACCGGTCGGGTTCATTTGATGCGGGCGCTGATCGGCGCCTACGGGGCCGATTTCACGCTGTGCCGGAACCATATCGAGGCGATCAGCGGCGCGCCGCTGGATGATCTCGCCTTCGGCCAGGTCGATCTCGACTCGATCCACGCCTATCTGGCCTTCAATCTCGGCGATCTCACTCTGGCGCAGCGCCTGACCTGGAAGGCCTACCACCGCTATGAAGAGATTAACTGCCATTGGGGCATGATCCACTCGCGCTGCATCTCGGCGATGGCGTTCACCGCGGCTGGTCATCTGCGCGAGGCACGCGACGTGCTGTGCGTGGCGCTTGAGACCGGCCGGCGCTATTTCGACGAACATTCCTATATGGTGGCGCTGCCGTCGGGCCTGCTCGGTGCCCTCGCCTATGAAATCGGCGATTTCGATGCCGCTGAACGCCTGCTTGTCCGTGGCGTGCCCGCGGGGCCGATGGCGGATGTGTTGGGCCTTGCCGAACGGACGATCACGTCGACGATCACGCTTGCCCGCCTTTACGATGCGACCGGCCGTGCCGACGAAGCCGACGCGTTGTTGATCCGGATCAGCCGCATCGCCTATGAAGTCGAAGACCTGCGACTGGACTTCCAGATGGCCGTGGAACGTGCCGATCGCGCGTTTCGCTTGCGGCGCCACGGCGATGCCCTGCTCGAACTCGAACGGGTGCGACCCCAGCTCGACGGCATAAGGGCGCGGTTCCCCGAGGATGCCTGGCAAATCTGGTGGCCGTACCGCATTCTCGAGGCGCGTTTCCTGGCTTTCGAAGGTCGCGGCGCCGAGGCCGCCGCCGGGTTGCAAGCGGTCGCACGCGCGGCGCAGCTCAAGGGCTGTCATGCCCCGGCAGCGATTGCGACCGCCTTGGCCACGGCTTTTCGCGACCGCGGCGACGGTGCGCAAGGCTCAGCGCAATTTGCCGAAGACTGTGCCCGCGCCACCAAACTGGGTTTGAACCGCGCGCTGCTCGATCTCGGGGTGCCGTGCCGGGACGCCACGGCGGCGCCACACCGAGATCGGGCGAGTGTCGGCCATGTTCACGCCTTGACGGTGCGGGAACGTGTCGTTCTGCAATGCCTGCAGCGCGGTCTCGCCAATCATGAAATAAGCCGGGACCTCGGGATCAATATCAACACCGTCAAATCACACATCAAAAATATCTACAGCAAGATCGACGTCAGAAACCGGGCGCAGGCGGCACTGCGCGCAGACGAAATTCTCAGAAACGGCTGATCCCTGTTGCGAGCCGGCCGGGTGGATGGCAGACGGGTCAGCGGTCCTCTCGCTGGCGGCGCAGGGCGATGAGCAACATCAACTAATCACGCGCGGCTCTAGATCTTTGTTTTGTCGCATTTTCCACGCCCAACCGGAACCCACTTGGTCGGAAAGTGTCCTCGTGGGGCGCGTCATCGAATTTGCGACCGTCGCCCTCGCGAACGCGGGCATGACGGTGGTGAGAGATCCTCTCATTTTCACCGACGCACCCCACGAGGCCAACATCGGCACACGATCATGGCTCTGTGCCCGAATAGGATTTTCGGGTGAAGATGTCGGCAATGGCGACGCCATCGGAGCCGCGCTCCAGTCGCCAATAGTTGACGACGCCAGCAACCTCGGCCCTTCGC
The DNA here is from genome assembly GCA_031291675.1 of Azospirillaceae bacterium. Lineage (GTDB taxonomy): Bacteria > Pseudomonadota > Alphaproteobacteria > Azospirillales > Azospirillaceae > JARLIO01. The sequence continues at coordinate 27,122 of JARLIO010000039.1, read as the reverse complement.
GCGAACAGACGAACCGTGACCGTCTCACCGCGATCAACATTGCCATAGAAGAACACCTCGCGGTGCGCGGTCGCCGCCGACATTGCGGTTACAGGATCAAACAGCCAGTCGGCACGATCAACCATGGCGACGAAACTGGCGAAGTAGAGGAAGCCGGCACCGTTGAAGTCGAGACCCGGGCAAGGGTCGAATGTGAAAGAGGCGATTTCGGCGTCTTGCCGGAAATCGAAGTCCCGGTGCCGTGAGACACGGCCCCCGCGGAACGCCGCCGCGAGTCCGGCCAGCTCTTGTCCGGGAGCGCTGTCGAGCGCGGCCGGAAGCCCCGCAACGGCGACGCGGGCAACCGTGTGATTGCCGCCATCGGTCGCGCGACGGATGAAGGTCGAGATCATGATAACCGTGCCAATCGCTCGCCCATCGACGACCAATTGGTGGCGGCTCGAAACCTGAGTGCGGGAAAGCCGCGCGAGCGAGGATGTGATCCTGAGCGTATCGTTCTCACCGACAGCGGCAAAGTCGCCGTCTTCGATTGAGATGGCGCAGAAGGCGGCATAGACGGAATTGCCAGCCTCATCGCGAAAAGCCGGGACGGCCATGCCCGCGGCCGCGGCCAGCAGCAACCAATGCCGGTGGCCGAGGTCTTTCAGCAACCAGATCTCCGACAGCCCGTTGCTGCTCAGATGCGGCATGCCGAGGAGGATCGCATCCGACGAGGACGGATGGACGGCAGGTGTCCGGAAAGATCGAAAGTTGCGGGAAAAGACGATGTCCCGCGAGGGAACGTGCTTGTTCATCGGGAGCTCCATCAGCCCGCCGTGGCGCGGCGGTGGATCTTGGTCTTCGATGCGCTGAGGTTTGCCGCGATACGCTCGGCGATGTAGGACGCGTCGCGCGCCACACCCGAGAACCGACCGGAACCCCAGCTATGGAGCCAGGGCAGACCGAGGAAAAACAAACCATCCTGAGCGGTGACGCCGCGACGGTGCTGGGGATGACCCGCACCGTTAAAGACGGCGGCGTCGAGCCACCGGAAGTCCGGTTGAAAGCCGATGCACCAGATGATCGCCGCGATCCCGGCGGCGGCGAGGTCGAGCGAGCCGGGCTCCTCGGCTGGTTGCCAAATGGGGTGATAAACCGAGGCCGGCGGGGCATCGATGTTGTTTTCGGCGATGAAACTGTCAATCGAAGCGTTGATGCCATTATAGACGCGGTCGGCCTCATCAAGGGCGGCCTTTAGCGTCGGGCGGAAGGCGAAGACGCCGCGGTCGAGATCTTCAAGCAAGCCGTAAAGCTGCATGCCTTCAAGGGCAAATTTCCGAAGATCAATGTCGCGACCGCCATCGCGACCAGTAACATAGTGGTTCGTATTGTTGCGAACGCCTTCACGAAGCGGATGTTTTTCGACCGGCATATCGTAGTAGCCCATCTCGGCGAGCCAGGTCACAACGTCCTTGCCCCGATAGAAGCGGGCGCAGCGCGGGGCGTTACCCAGGGCCAGATGCACCTTGCGACCCGCAAGATGCAGATCCTCGGCGATCTGTGCCCCGGACTGACCGGATCCGACGACGAGGACGGCGCCCTCGGGCAGAGCCTGAGGATTGCGATATTGTTCGGAATGGAGCTGTTTGATCTGGGGTGGCAGACGCTCAGCTAGGCGCGGGATGATTGGCGTGGTGTAGCCGCCGGATGCCGCGACAACCTGGTCGGCGATATAGTCGCCGGCGGAGGTGAAGACATCGAACGCACCGTCGGCGCGGGGACTGACCCGTAGAACCGAAACGCCCTCGCGTAAGGGAGCCGCGACTTTTTCCCGGAAGCGCGATAGATATTCGATAATCTCGTCGCGCTTCATGAAGCCGTCCGGATCGGTGCCGTCGTAAGGATGGCCCGGAAGGTCGCATTGCCAGTTCGGCGTCACGAGACAGAACCTGTCCCAGCGCTGCTCTTTCCAGGCGTGCATGGCGGTCTTCTTCTCGAAGACCAAATGCTCAATATCCCGCTCTTTGAGGTAATAGCTGATCGAATGGCCGGCCTGTCCACCACCGATGACAGCAACGGAGGTGTGTTTCGGGGCGGAGTCCTTCATTGCAGTCGTCCTCATCTTATTCGTGGAATGTCTCAACGCTCACCTTGGCGTCGGGTTGATCGGCAAAACGGGCGCATCCCGCTTCGATACGGGCCAACTGATCGGCGGCGCTCGAACAGGCAAAACCAAACTTTTGCCGTACCCGGTCGCTGGCGATCGTCAAAGCGATGCGGCTGCGCTCAAGGAAGTCCGCGACCCGATAGCTCTCGCCCGGCGAAAAATAGTCTTTGATGATCAAGGACGGCGAATAGCAGTTCTCAGGAACGCCATCGGGCCAGCGGATAAAGAAATGCATTTCAGGCATGGTGAGCCTCACAGGATTTGTTCGTAGACGGGCAGATGCGCCGCGGCGACGCGATGCCAGTCATGCGGGGCAAGAACGGTCTCGGCGCGCGCTGCAAGCCGCGCCCGGGTCTCGGGCTGGACGATCAGCGACATGGCGTCGGCGATGGAGGCGACACTGAGCGGATCGCACCAGACGACGTCCTTGTCACCGAAATGTCCCGTGAAAGGCGCGATGCGGGAGGTGACAACCGGAGTCCCGCAGGCGATCGCCTCGATCGCGACGAGGCCGAAGCCCTCGGTGATCGAGGGAAAGATCAGCGCGTCGGCGAGACGATAGAGCGCCGGCATGTCCGCCTGATCGATCGCGCCGGCAAGGATGACGCGGTCCGCCGTCTCGCCAAGGCGCTCCAACGCCGCGCGGAACGCTTGCTGATAGGCACTGTGATCGAGCAGCGAGACGCCACCCGCGATCACGAGCTGCGCATCGGAACGAACGGCGCTGATCCGGGCGAAGGCGTTCAGTATGTTCAGCGTGTTCTTGCGCGCCTCAACACCGCCGATGGCGAGGAACACGGGTCCGACGCCAAGACCGAGATGCCGGCCAAAATCGCGATCCTTGTCGTCGGGAGCCGACGAGAAGACGCTACGATCGACGCCATTGCCGACCACGGCGGCCTCGATCCCGTAATCCCGATGGAGACGCTCGCGCCACAACCGACTGACCGCGAAGTGGCGATCGGCCTGGACGATGGAACGGGTCTGCAAGCGCGCGACGAGGTCATCCGTGAAGCTGTCGACATGATGGACGGTTCGTGCGAAGGCGCCGATCAGGCCGCGCTCCTTCAGTGTCGCCAGCGCGTTCCCGGAAATGCCGTCCTGGGCGTGATAGAGATCAAAGCCGCGATGGGCATCCTGCTCGAAATAGCGGATGTAGTCGGCAATGCGGCTTTCGACGAGAGCGCGCATTGTCGCGCTGACGACGGCGGTCGCTGGAACGGAGACCGTCTTATGAAACGTGCGGCGGAAGAACCCGTGACCCGTGGCGTCCGGCGCGTGGACGACGGGGGCATGGCCGAGACGCTGAAGCGCGTCGGCGACCGCGAGCGCGTGAACGACGCCGCCTCGTGGATTGGTCGAATGGGCGAGGATCGCGATGCGGAGGGAACGGCCGGTCACCATGCGCAGCCCTTCGCCGGCCCAAAGCCGAGCAGCGGCCGGGCCCCCAAATCCCAGATCATTTCGCTTGAGACCCCGTCCGTAATGGACACCGTATTGCCGACGGTAATCCCGCCGATGTCCGCGACGGCAATGTCTCGCGCGGCGAACAGGTCGAGAATGGCGGCGGTGTCTTCCCGCGACGCCGCGATCAGATAGCCGAAGCTGGGGAAGGTCAGCAGCCAGCGATCCGGCGACACCCCCGCCGGCTTCGGCACCGCCGTCACGTCGATGGTGACGGCGACGTCCGAACATTCGGCAAGCATCGCCGCGGTGCCGACGATGCCACCTTGGCTGATGTCCTTCGCGGCACAGGCCAGGCCCGCCTCGGCAATCCGCGGCAGCAGTTCGAGATCGGCGCGTAGCCGTTCGGCCGGCGCATCGGTTGCCGCCTCCCAGTTCGAGAACGGTTCGCGGTAGCGACCCCGCAAATCGACCGCGGCGAGAAGGCGGTCGCCGGGCTTCGCGTGGAAGCTCGTCAGCAGCCGCTTCGCCCGGCCCAGGATGGCGACGGAGAGCTGCGCGCGGTCCGTCTTCAGATTCGTATGGCCACCGACGATGGGAACGCCGAAGCGCTCGGATGCCGCCTTCATGCCGTCAAGGATTGCACCCGCATTTTCTTGATCCCGAGCCCAAAGCGCATCGACCACTGCGATCGGACGACCGCCCATCGCTGCGACGTCGGAGACATTCACCATGACGCCGCACCAGCCGGCGAACCACGGATCACCAGCGACGAATTCGTTCATGAAACCTTCAATCGCCAGCAATGTATAGCCGTCGCCGTCGGGCAGTGCCGCGCAGTCGTCTCCGACCGGGATAACCGTCGAGGCGCCAAGCCCCAGCCGACGCGCCGCGGTCGCGATATCGGCCTTGGCCGCGATGCCGCGACTGGCGCGCAATGTCTCGGCCAACCGGAAAAGATCGAGGGCTCCGGTCGTCATGCCGCTTTCCTCACGGCGAGGAAACCGATGTCCGGGGTTGGAAAAGGCGGATAGAAGGTGAGATCGGCCTGCATGCGGTGATGCGGCCGGCCCCGCAATTCGACGAGTCCGAGCGTCTCCCAATGCAGCCGCCGAAATAAGAGCGCGTTCTGGCTTTGCACATGGGCGAGGAAGCGGTGGCAGCCCCGCGCATGCGCCGACGAGACGGCGAGACGGATCAGAGCGGCACCGAGCGCGCCCACTCTCCGGTAGTCTGGCGCCACGGCGAGGCGTGATCCCCACCAGAGTCCCGGACTCTCCTCATGGATGCGGACCGTACCGACAACGATGTCGGCGGTGATCCCCAGCATGGACAGCGCGACGATCGGCGTCGCGATATCGTCGATCGCATCGCGGTCATCCTCCTCGAAAAGATGTTGCTCGTCACAGAACACCGCCCGGCGGAGTGCCGCCGCGCCGCGGCGTTCCCAGTCCTCGGTCGCGTATTTCACCTGATATCCGCTGGCGATGAAGGGTTTGAAGGGCTCGACGATCATGCCTTGGGTCCGCGCACGGCCTGACCGCGCTCATAGGTGGCGAGCGCCGAGCAGGCACCGCATTTGGCACAGCCCGCCTTCACATCGGTCGAGGTGAGGCCGCCGGCAATCAGCATCGCGGCAAGCGGCCCGAGAAGAGAATTCATGAAAGCCGGCGATGGCGTCGGATGGCTTTCGAGCGGCGTCCCGGAGATCGGGACGAACGGGACAACGAAAGGATAGACCCCGAATTCGATAAGGCGCTGACAGACGCCCAGGATATCTTCACGCGTATCGCCGAGACCGGCCAGGATATAGGTCGAGACCTGGCCGCGCCCAAAGACCGGCACCGCGGCTTCGAAGGCCGAGAAATAGCGCTCGACGGAAACCTGCGCCTTGCCGGGCATGACCCGGTGGCGGACGTCATCGGTAACAGCCTCCAGATGCATGCCGAGGGAGTCGGCACCAGCCTCGCGCAGGCGCTCAAACCAGATGTCCTCTTCGGGCGGCTCGCACTGGACCTGAATGGGAAGATTGACCGCCGCCTTCACGGCCGCCGCACTCTCGGCAAGGATCGCAGCGCCGCGGTCGCCACCGGGCGGCGTTCCGGTCGTCATCACCATATGTTTGACGCCATCGAGCGCGACGGCGGCCTTCGCGACTTCGGCAAGTTGGGCGGGCGTCTTGCGTTCGATGGTGCGCCCCGCGGCCAGAGATTGCCCGATCGCGCAAAAGCGGCAGGTTTTGGTGCGGCTCTGGTAACGAATGCAGGTCTGAAGCACCGTCGTCGCCAGCACATCGGCCCCGTGCAGCACGGCGATCTTCGAATAGGCGATGCCATCCGCGGTCTCGAGATCGTAGAATTTGGGCCGCCGCGGAAATGACACAGCTCCAACCGGTACGCCGTGACGCAACACGCGGCTGCGGCCCCGAACATCGGGTTGTTCGACCAGATAGGGGCTCTCGAAGGCCGATGCGGTGTGGACCGGCACCATGACGGTCATGCCATCGATGGTCAACGCCTTGTGATCCGACGGCCCCGCCCCGCCACGCCGGCTCTCCGCACCCGCTTTCGGGTCGATGAGCCGGACTCCGAAGGACTGCAGCTCATTGATCAGTTCCTCCGCCCGCAACGCGGTTGGCGTCATCTGCTTCATGGTCGGGACTCCCGGATCGAAAGGGGTTGGCGGAAACGGTCTCGTGGATGGGGGTCGCCGGCCGGTTGTCGAAATTAAGACTGAGGAGTTCCGGGCGGGCGTAATGGCCGACTGAATCCATCATCCGTTTTCGTTTTGTGATCAGTGCGAGTTCAAGATCGGCAATGAGCAGCCCCTCGCCTTGCATCAGCGGCGGGACGATGTGATTACCTTCCGGCCCGATGATTGCGGTCATGCAACCGCCCCGGAGCGCCTTTTGCAGGCCGGGTTCCGGTGTGACCGAGATGATTTGTTCCTCGGTGAGCCAGCCGGTGGCGTTGACGACGAAGCAGCCCGATTCCAGCGCGTGGTGGCGGATCGTGACTTCGATCTGGTCGGCGAAGATCGGACCGACCAGGGAACCCGGGAACTGCGCGACATGAATCTCTTCGTGTTGCGCCATCAGGGCATAGCGGGCAAGGGGGTTATAATGCTCCCAGCACGCCAGCGCGCCGATACGGCCAACCGACGTCTCGACCACCTTCAACCCGGCCCCGTCGCCCTGGCCCCAGATCATTCGCTCATGGAAAGTGGGGGTGATCTTGCGGCGCTTGAGCTTCAGCGTGCCATCGGAATCGAAAATGAGCTGGGCATTATAGAGTGAACCATGATCGCGCTCATTGATGCCGAGCACGACCACCATGCCGTGGCGGCGCGCGGCTTCGGCGACCGCATCGGTGGTGGCGCTTGGGACCGCGACCGCCTCCGCATAGAGGCGCAAGTGCTCGCGGCCCGAAAGGACGGGCGGCAGGACAAAGGAAAAATACGGATACCAGGGAACGAAGGTCTCTGGAAAAACGATGAGATCGACGCCTTTGGCGGCGGCCTCCGCGATCGCGTTCAGGACCTTCGCAAGCGTTTTGTCGCGTGACGTGAGATCGGGAGCGATCTGGCATGCGGCGGCGCGAATTATGGTTTTGCAGGTCATTCAACGGCCATCTTCGGTTGGACGGTCCGGCCGGGCGGAAAGCTCTGTGAAGGAACCTCCCGACCACGACCGACGGCGTCAGAGCGTCCAGGTATCGAGAATGAAGGCGTTCTCTTTGCGATGCAGGAGGACGATATCGAGCACGTCGAGCGGATTGATCGGGATGACACCGGGAATCAAAGCACCTTCGCCGTGGCCATAAAGCGCCTGTAGCGCGAAGCGGCAGGCATAGACCTTGCCGCCATCGCTGAGGATCTTTTCAATTCGGTTGTTGAAATTGAGATGCCCCGGAAAGGCCTCGTCGCCAAGTTTGGGGAAACCGCGCTGGACGCCGAGCGTCACGCCCGGGCCATAAAGCAAGACGGAGGTTTCGAATCCCTTTTGAATGAGGCGCGACGCCTGGAGCAGATTGACGAATCCGATCGAACCTTCAAAGGCGACCGTATGAAATGTCACCAGCGCCTTTTCACCCGGCGCGGCTTTGACATCCTCGAAAACCTTGGACTCGTAATCGACCAGAAAGTCGCCTTTCTGATTTGCTGGTTTGGTCACGGCAGGCATATGTCACCTCTCTCAAAACTGCTTGAAGGGCTGCGGAAGCGACCGCATCGCCGACAGAGAGGTGTGCAAGCAATATGCCAGTCAATTGACTCCTTGGAATGTCTCAAATGAGCAATATCAATCCAGTCATTCATGCAGTCCCTCTGCCCATTAACCGGGCGTCGCCCTGCCTGGTTTTTCCGCATTTGACCGTTTTCACGACGCTGTGATCCGGGATTGCCGCAGGCATTTCGGCGTATTTTGAAAGGGAGCGATCCTGGAACCGGTCATTCCCTCATTGACACCCCGATGATCGTACCGTCATTATTCCAGTCAATCATCAATCGCCTCTTGCCCGAGTGCAGCGGTTCTCATGGTGGCGACGACGCGTTGGGCTTTCGCCCAAACCCAACGGGGGCCATGCCCCAGACCCCTTTGTTTTTGTCAAAATGGAGGGCGATCGGGGGTCACCCCGAGCGGGTGCGGGCTGCCGCCCGCCGCCGACAGCCAAAATGACAACGGCTGGCCCGCGGGGGGCTGGTGCCAGGGATGGCAACGCAATATCGTCAATTCCACATTTCCAACCGATTGTTCCCGATGCACGACTGGACCCCGGATCTCTCGACTTCCGACAAACCTTGCTATCTTGCCCTTGCCGACTGCATTGCCGCCGGAGTCCAAAGTGGCCGGCTGGTGGCCGGCGACCGGATGCCGTCACAGCGCAGGCTCGCGCAGCGACTCTGCGTCGATTTCACGACGGTTGCGCGCGGCTATGTGGAAGCGCAAAAACGCGGGCTCATCGAATCGCGCACAGGTCAGGGCACGTTCGTCCTCGCAACGCCGAAGGCTCGGCCTGTTCCGGTTTTATCGGGACGTCCACGGACGGAAATCATCGACCTTTCCATGAACCTCCCGCCGGAACCGAATGAGCCGGAACTCGTGGGACGAATGCAAGCGGGACTGGAAACGGTTGGCCGCGATCTCGTCTCGCTCCTGCGCTATCAGGGTTTCGGTGGCGGACCGGCAGACAAGGAAGCGGCGTCTCTCTGGCTCGGCCGCCGCGCGGTCTTGCCGACGCAGGAACGCATCTTCATCACGCCTGGTACACATGCGGCGCTGGCCGGAATTCTCGGCATCCTGGCAAAACCCGGCCAAGTGCTCCTGAGCGAACACATCACTTATCCCGGCGTGCGTTCGATTGCGGCCCAGCTCAGTCTTTCTCTGATCGGCTTGCCAATGGATGAGGAAGGCATCGACCCCGATGCGTTCTCGGCAAGCTGCGCCACGATGTCGCCCAAGGCGCTCTATCTCAATCCTACTCTACAAAATCCGACGACGCTGACGATGTCGGAACCGCGGCGGGAGGCAATCACGGCGATCGCCCGACGGTGGCGGGTGCCGATCATCGAAGACGACGCTTATGGCTTCATTCCGCACCATGCGCCGGCTCCGCTCGCCACTGTGGCGCCCGACATCACCTGGTACATCGCAGGCCTCGCCAAATGTATGGGCGCCGGTCTCCGCGTCGCCTATGTCGTGGCTCCCGATGTGCGCGCCGGCTGGGATTTCGCGGCTGCGGTCAGATCCGCCACGGTCATGGCGTCACCTCTGACGGTGGCGCTGGCCACACGATGGATCGAGGACGGGACTGCGGACCATCTCCTGCGCTTCATTCGAACGGAAGCGATGGCCCGCCAGGTGATCGCACAGGAAATTTTGCTGCCGGGAAGCTTCAAGGCCGACCCGATCAGCTTCAACATATGGCTGCCGCTGCCTGAGGGTTGGACGCGCTCGGCGTTCCTCGGCCACATGCGGACAACGGGAATCGGCATGGTCGCAAGCGACGCATTCACGGTGACCGGCCCGCCGCCTGAAGCGGTCCGTATTTGCCTTGGGGGACCGGCATCCCGCACCACCGTCCACAATGCTCTTGAATTCGTGGCTCACGCCCTCCAGGAACTGCCTGTCGTCGCGACGTCGTTTCTTTAGCCCCTGTTCGACATTTTGCTCTACAAAAGTGCTTCAGGTCGCCTTCCACCCTGCACCCTTCCGGGTCTGATTGCGCGATGCCGAACAAGCACAACGATAAAGTCCGCCACAAGTTTTCCAAAGCGTGTTATCGGCCAAAGCGCTTTTCGGCATTCAAAGATTGAGGACATCATGGCCGAACCCTGGATTGTCGGTGTGTTATTTTCCCAGACGGGAATCACGGGGTTCGTCGAACAGACGCAGTTGCAGGCAACGCTGCTGGCGATCGAAGAAATCAATGCCGCGGGCGGTATCCTGGACCGGCCGATCCAACCGATCATCTATGACCCCGGTTCCGAGCCCGAAGGTTATCGCCGGTTTGCAACCCAATTGCTGGCCGATGACGGCGTCTCGGTGATCTTCGGCTGTTGCACCTCCCGATGCCGCAAACCTGTGGTCCCCTTGGTCGAACGGCGCAATGCCCTGTTGTTCTATTCGGCGATCTACGAAGGTTTCGAATACTCACCCAATGTCATTTATACCGGCGCGGCGCCGAACCAGAGCAGCGTCCAGCTCGCCCGCTATCTGATCAATCATCACGGCAAACGGTTCTGTTTCATCGGCTCCGACTATGTTTTCTCGCGGGAATCCAACCGGGTGATGCGTGAACTGGTTGAAGACATGGGGGGCAGCGTCCTGTCCGAAGCCTACCTGGAAATCCATTCGTCCCGCGCGGCGTTCGATCCGGTCGCCCACAAGATCGCAGCCCTGCGGCCGGATGTCATTTTTTCGACGGTCGTCGGCATCAATACCGGATATCTCTACGAAGCCTGTCGGGCCGCGGGACTGGATTCCCGGACGGTTCCGATCGCCAGTCTGACCACCAGCGAGGCCGAGGTCGCCTTGATGTCGCGCGAGGCTGCGGTCGGCCACATCACCGGCGCTCCTTATTTCCACACCGTCGAGACTCCGGCGAACCGGCGGTTCGTCGCCGCCTACCGTCGACGCTTCGGTCCCGACGCGGTCACCAACATGAGCGCCGAGGCCGCCTATTTCCAGGTCCACATTTTCGCGGGTGCCCTGGGCATGACCGGCCGTGCCGATCCCGACAGCCTGGTTCCGGCCATGCTCGGTCTTCAGGTCGACGCGCCCCAGGGTCGCATCATGATCGACCCCGACAACAACCACACCTTCCTATGGCCGCGCATCGGCCGTATCAACGACCATGGCTTGTTTGATATCCTGGAGGAATCTCCCAGCGCCGTGCGGCCGGATCCCTATCTGGTCAGCTACCGTTACGCGGCGGCCTGAGATGGCGACCGAACCCCGCAATGGCAAGGTGCGATCGCCGCCGGCCTCCAACAAATCGCTGTTGCGGACACTGCGGGACCTCCATGTCCTGGTCGCTCACCCCGAAGACCATGACGGCGAGGAACTGGTCCGCCAGCTGCGGCGAATCGGTTGCCATACCCAAATCGAATGGCCGTTACCGGTCCACCATGCCATCGCCGCCGACATGGTGTTCTGCGTGACCGAGCGGCGGACCTTCGCTCAGCTCGCGGCCCACGAGGGGCCGCGACCCTATGGACTGATCGCCATCGTCGATTACGAAGATCCCGCCATCCTCGACCATATGATCGACGCGAACGTCCAGGGCGTGGTGACCAAACCGATTCGGCCGTTCGGCATCCTCAGCACCCTGGTGACCGCCCGGGCGACCTATCGGGCCGAGCAGCGGTTGCAGCAGAAGATCGTCAAGCTGGAGGATGCCCTGCGCGGCCGCCGTGAGATCGAACGTTCGGTGCGGATTTTGATGGAAAGCCTCGATTTGACCGAGAAGGAGGCCTACCAGACCTTGCAACGTCGTGCGATGGAGCAACGCCAGCCGCTGGTCGCGGTCGCCAACGCCATGGTGCAGGCCCATAGCCTGCTCACCGAGATTGGCATCACCGCCCGTCGCCCGTCAGACAAGTGACCGCGGTCCCAAGCCGTGCGGCGGTCCGGGCGTCACGGCAGCCGGCGCCCGTCACGGCTTGATCACCGCCGCGATCCAGTCGGCGGCCCGCAGCAAGCGGTCGTCATCCCGAAAAGCGCCGACGACCTGGACCCCGACCGGCAACCCCGATGGACCGGGTTGGCCGGGTACGGTGACACACGGTAAACCCAGCAACGTCCAGGCGCGACAGAACAGCGGGTCACCGGTATTCCGCAATCCAATCGGCGCTTCGCCGAGCGCGCTGGGGGCGACCAGAAGATCGACCCCGGCGGCGGCCAGGAAATCGGGAAAGCGGGCCCGGCAGTCATTCGCCGCTTGTTGATCCGCGTCATAGGTTTCGGGGGCGACCCGCTCGCCCTCCGCCACCAGGCCATGCAGCGCGGCACTGACCCGATCCGGTGCGGTATCGATCTCGGCGGCACAGCTCCGGGCGGCTTCATACGCCATGATCCGGCTCTGCGCCGCGACCAACCCGTCGAAAGCCGGCGGCAACGCCACATCGAAGACCGTTGCACCCGCCGCCGACAGCCCGTTTGCGGCCGCCAGCAGCGCCGCGTGCGACGCGGGTTCCGCGTGGTGCCACCACGGTGTACGGCAAATGCCGATTCGCGGGCGCAAGCCCCGGTCGGTGAAATCCGGAAGCGGGCGACCGCTCAGGATCGCGGCCAGAAACGCGGCATCGGCAACGTCGGCGGCCAGAATTCCCAAACTGTCGAGGCTGTCGGCCAGCGGGCGGATGCCGGTGCGGTCCAGTCGTCCGAAGCTCGGCTTGTAACCGACACACCCGCAAAAGGACGCCGGCCGGATGATCGAAGCCGCTGTCTGAGTGCCGAGCGCCAGCGGCACCATGCCGGCAGCAACGGCCGCCGCCGAACCGGATGACGAACCGCCGGGGGTTCGCGCCGGGTCATGGGGATTGACGGTCGGTCCGGGATGGAAATAGGCGAATTCGGTGCACACCGTCTTCCCCAGCACGATACCGCCGGCGCGGCGCAACAAGGTCACGCAGGCGGCATCGCGCGGCGGCCGAAAGCCGTCATAGAGGACCGAACCATAGCCCGTCGGCAAATCCCCGGTGTCGATGTTGTCCTTGACCGCCACCGGAATACCGCGCAGCAACCCGCCCGTGGCGGATCGGTCGATCCGGCGCGCCTGATCCAGAGCCTGGAGCGGATCGACATGGCGCCAGGCCGCCAGCGCGCCATCCCGTTCGGCGATGTGTTCGAGACAGGCGGCCACCAGTTTTTCCGCGGTCAACGTTCCCTGGGCGATACGGCGTGCCGCCACCAGCGCGCCCGGAATCCTGTCCATCCTGTCGTCCCTTTTCGTGTTCGGCCGTCATCAATACCAGCCGCGTTTGAGACCGGTCCCCAGCATCTCATCATAGAGATCGGTACGGCGATCGCGCAGGATCTGATTGAAGTCGTTCCAACGCCGTTTGCGCCTGGCATCGGCCAGATTGACATCCGCGACGATCATCTCTTCGGCATCGGCGCCGGCGGGGCCCGCCGCCGGCCAGCCGGCGCAATCCACGATCAGACTGCGGCCGACGAAGGCCTGATCACGCTCGACGCCCACGCGATCCGCCGCGGCGACGAACAGCGAATTGCTGTGGGCGCCGGCCATCATCAGAATGTTGGCCATGGCCGGCAACGAATCGGACTGTGCCGCCATCGGGACCCAGTTGGTCGGTACGCACAGCAGATCGGCCCCCTGTAACGCCGCCATGCGGAAGGTTTCCGGAAACCACAAATCATAACAGATCGCCACGGCAAGACGGCCCGCCGCGGTGTGGAACACCGGAAACCCGAGATTCCCCGGCTCGAAGAACAAGGCTTCCGCGCCCCACAAATGGTTCTTGCGGTAGATCCCGATCGGTCCCTCGGGCCCGGCGATCAGCGCCGCATTATAGAGGCGATTGTCGGCCCGCTCGGCAATCCCGGCGACGACGATCACGCGATGACGCCGGGCGGCCTCGATCCACGCGACCGCCGTCGACCCGTGCGGCAATTCCTCCGCCACGGCAAACGCTTCGTCACGCGAAGCGAAGACATATCCGGTGCTGCACAATTCCGGCAGGACGACGATGGTCGCACCGGCCGCAGCCGCCGCTGCGATCAACCCGACGCTGCGTGACACGTTCGTGGCGACCGCGCCCCATTCCGGTCGCATCTGCAGACAGGCGATCCTGACCCGGCTTTCCGGGATGTCTTCCACAATCGGCAAGGCGAATAACTCCTGTTCAGCGATCAGTCGGCGTCGTCATCGCCGCGAGTCCGCACGATCATGCCTGTTCCAGCTCACGCGGCGGTCAGAGCCGGCTCGGCATCGCTCCAGTCGTGGTCGCGCTCATAGGCATGGGCGACCCGCAGCACCGCCATCTCGTCGAACGGCCGGCCCGCGATCTGCAAACCGATCGGCATCCCCGCGGCGTCGAACCCGCATGGCACCGAGAGTGCCGGCATTCCCGTGAGATTGTAGGGGTAGGTCAGCCGCCATGATGCGGCGAGCACGCTTTCCATCGCGCCGGCGATGGCGACCGACGGGGTATCGACCGGCCACGCGGTCAGGGGCGTCGTCGGGCCGACCACGACGTCGACCTTCTGGAAAATGTCGGCAAAATCCCGAGCGAGACGATGGCGGTATTGTTCGGCTTTGAGATAGTCGGCGCCGCTGACCAGCCGACCCATTTCGACCAGCGTGCGGACGTCGGGCTCGAAATGCGCCACGATCCCGTCCCGCAGCGACCGGTCGTGATAGGCGGCCGACGACGCCAGTTCGATCGCGAAAATGGCCCCGAGACCAAAATCCAGCAACGGCAACCGAAAGTCGGTGATGACCGCGCCGGCAGCGGCCAGATCGCGGATCGCCGCCTCGACCGCCTGTTCGACCCCGGACTGATTGGAATCGAAAAAATGATTGCGGCAAACGCCGATCCGCAGCCCGCGGATCGGCTGGTCCAATGCCAGCGTCCAGTTTGCCACGGGTCGGTCGACACTGCCGGGATCGGCGGGATCGTAGCCCACCAGGGCCAGCAACAGGGTTGCGGCGTCGGCGACACAGCGGGTCAGCGGACCGGCGTGGTCCAAAGACCATGAATGGGGAATGACGCCGGCCCGGCTGATGCGGCCGAAGGTTGCTTTCAGGCCGACCACGCCGCACAGGCTGGCGGGAATCCGGATGCTGCCGCCGGTATCGCTGCCCAACGCGGCGACGCACATTCCGGCGGCGACCGCTGCCGCCGACCCGCCGCTGGAACCGCCGGGGACGCGATCCGGCGCCCAGGGATTGCGCGTTGGTGGCGTCGTGGTTCCCCAGGCGAACTGGTGCGTTCGCGTCTTGCCGACCAGAATGGCGCCCGCCTGGCGCAAGCGTCGCGCCGCGTACGAATCGATCCGCGGGAATGCGATTCCGATGCCCGGCGCGCCGGCCGTGGTCGGCAGGTCGTGGGTCAGATAGTTGTCTTTCAGAGCGATCGGAATGCCGTGCAGCGGTCCACGCCAATGACCGGCGCGGAGTTCCCGCTCGGCCGCGCGCGCGTCATCGCGGGCATGATCGGCGAGAGCGACGAAGGCGGCGAGCCGACCGTCGAACTGCGCAACACGATCGAGACAGTCTTCGAGCAAATCAACGGGGGATAGATGGCCCGCGCGCAGGACCGGGGCAAGGGCTTCGATTGTTCGGGCGCGCGGTATCCCGCTCATGACTTGCCTCCCGGTCGATAAGGCAACATCGGATCGAAGATGATCATCGGCGGCACGTCGGTCAGATCGAGCCGGCGCAAGACCGCCAGGGCGGTCTCGACATCGCGGTAGGCGGTCGCGATCGCGGCACGGCGTTCGGCGGTCAGATCCAGTCCCGCGATCTCGAAGCCTGATACCCGTCCGCCATGATCTTGACTCATGGCGGACGGGTACGGTCGCGACGGCGACCGCGCGTCCCGTGGCGCGGAGCCAGGCGCCCGGAGGGGCGCGCCGGCGCCTGAGGCTTCGCTTTGATCGGTCGCGCTGAAATCGGGAGACCGGGACCCGGATGACGGGTCATCGGGGGACGTCGAGGGGTCGGAGGCCATGGGCGAGCTCTTTCGACGAGAGGGGCACAAATCAGGTGCGGCGGGGCGCCACGAGGCCAGGTCCGGGCGACCGGGCCGTGGCCCTGGCGACGGTTCAAAGACGAAGGTGATCGATGATCCGGGTTTCGGCGCCCGCGTCGGCGCTCGCGCCGAGATCGGCAATCTCCCCTTGCTTCAGAACCGCGTAACGGTCGGCAACGGCGAGGGCAAAGCGCACATTTTGTTCGACGATAAGCAGGGAAAACCCCAGGCGCCGCTGCTCGACCCGCAGCACCTCGACCAGACGCGTGACCACCGACGGCTGCAACCCCTCGGTGATTTCGTCAACCAGCATGACCCGCGGCGCCGAGATCAGGGCGCGCGCCAGCAACAGCATCTTCTGTTCGCCGCCCGACAGCGTTCCGGCCTTCTGGGTCAGCCGGTCGGGGATGAAGGGAAAATAGCCGCCGACATGGGCAACGGCGGTACGAAGCGCGCGTTCGTCATCAACGACCAGGCGCAGATTGTCACCGACATTCAGATCCGGAAACAACGCCTGGTCCTGCGGGGTATAGGATACCGCCTGGCGGGCGATCCGTTGCGGCGGCAACCCGCTGATGGTGCGGCCCTCCAGCCGGACCGTCCCGGCCAAAGCCGGCAGATAGCCCATCACGGTCTTCAGCAACGTGCTCTTGCCCATGCCGTTCTTGCCCAGCAAGGCCAGCGTTTCACCTTGTCGCAACACCAGATCGAGATGACGGATCACCACCGCCTCACCATAGCCGCTGGACAATCCGCGGCATTCCAGGGCCGGAATCACCTCAGCCATGAGCGTCACCGAGGGCATGGGTTTCACCGGAATAGATGGTCCGGACCAGATCGGAGCCGACGACCTCGGCAACCGTGCCATCAAGCGCGAGCTTGCCCTGATGCAGCACGACAACGCGTGAACTGATTTCACGCACGAAATCGAGATCATGTTCCACCAACAGGACGCACATGCCGCTGTCGCGGGTCAGCGCGCTCAGGATGGTTCCGATGGTCTGACGTTCCGGCCGGGTCAATCCGGCGGTTGGTTCGTCGAGCAACAGGACGGTCGGCTCCAACGCCAGCACCATGGCCAATTCCAACGCCTGTTTCAGCCCGTGGGACAGATGCCGCGCTTCTTCCCCGCTATGCTCAAGCAGGCCGGTGGCCTGGGCGACCTGAAGCGCCGAGACCGGCAATCGCAACGTCTTCGCGCGTCGCCACAGGCTGGGGGGCTCGTGCCGCATCCGGGCCAGACGCAGGCACTCGGCCACGGTCAGGGTATCGAAGACCGACGCCGCCTGGAATTTCCGACCGACACCGAACGCGACGCAGGCCTCCGGATTCCGGCGGCCGATCGGATGCCCGGCGATGTCGACGGTCCCGCCGGTGCGTTCGTGCCCGTCCGCGATACACCGCATCAGTGACGATTTGCCCGCGCCATTGGGTCCGACGATGCTGAGCAACTCGCCGGCATGGGCGGTGAAGCTGATGTCATGCAGCACCTGAAGGCTGCCATAGCGCCGCGTGACCCCGCGGAGCCGCAGGGCCGGTGTCGCCGAAGCACCGGCATCGGCCGGCGCCGCTGTCGGCGTTGGCACCAATGGGACCAGGTTCGGCAGCACCGCCGCCCGGGTGCCTGCCGCAGCGCCGGCGAAACGCCGGCCGCCGGCCGCCAACACCGGCAGCAGGCCCCGTGGCAGGGCGACGATGACCAGCACGAAGGCGACACCGAGCAGCAACTGCCAGATAAAGGGTAAACTGCCGCTGAGATAGGCGCTGGTCAGGTCGATCAGGATGGTTCCGACCACCGGTCCCAGCAACGTGCCCCGTCCCCCGAGCGCCACCCAGATCACCAGTTCGGTCCCGAAGACGAAGCCGGTCAATTCCGGCGCAACGACATCGGTGTACGCGGCATAACCATAACCGGCGATCGCCGCGACGATTCCGCACGCGATCATCAACGCAATCTTGATCCGGGCGGTTCGCAGCCCGAGATAAGTGCAGCGCTGTTCGTTCTCCCGGATCGCGACCAGGACCCGCCCGGCGTCGCTCCGCACAAACAGCCAGGCCGCGGCGGTCGCCAGAACCAGCCCACAGCCGGCAAGCCGAAACCAATCCTCCAGGTCGAGCTCGAAGGTATCGAACCCCGACAGGCCGCTGCTGGATCCCGTAAAAGTGCCCCCCGAAAACACCAGTTGCGTGGCCACGATCGGCAGCACCAGGGTCACGACCGAGACATAGATCGGCGACACGCCATAGCCGAACGCCAGCCAGCCGGTCAGCGCGGCCACGGCCGCCGCGACGACAACGGCCCCCGCCAGCGCCAGAACCGCAACCGCGGGCGTCAGGCCGATATGGGTGAAGGCCAGGCCCAGGGCATAGGCGCCAATGCCGAAAAAGGCCGACTGCCCGAAGGTCAGGATACCGGTATAGCCCCACAACAAATCCACGGTCAGCGCCACGGCCGCATAAAGGAACGAGCGCACCAGGACATTGACACTATAGGTATCGATGACCAGGGGCGCGACATTGACCGCCCCCAGCGCGAGCAGGGTTCCCAGCGCGACCGGATGCCGTGCGGCGAGCGTACCGGGCGCGAGGCCGCGGGGGGGCGCAACGGTCCCGGCGGCCGGGGACTCAGCGGCATGATCAGCATGGTCAGTCACGGGCGAATCCTTGAGGCCGGATGCGGAGGATGATGGCGGCGAGAACGGCGATCGTCAGGCCCCCCAGGACGGGACTGGCGTAGCTGCTGACCAGAACCTGGGCGCCCCCCAGCACGACGGTCGCCACCATCAGACTGATCAGCGAGCGGCCCGCGACCATGACAAGCATGAAGGCATTGACCAGCCAAGGGACGCCCATCGCCGGATCGACGCTCGACAACGGCGTGATCAGTGCGCCTGCCAGCGCGGCCAAGGCCGAGCCGAGCCCGAAGGTCAGGGACCGGACCCGGTCGCTGTCGATGCCCAGACCCCGGGCCAGCGCCTCGTTCATGATCACCGCGCGCGCCGCCAGCCCGAGACGGGTCCCATGAAGCAACGCCGCCAACGCCACGCCGACCAGGATCGCGCCCGGGACCAGAAGCAATCGATAAAGCGAATAGTCGGTGTCCAACACCAGCGCGGTTCCCTGGACCGGGCTTTGGACAAATTGGACTTCCCGCCCGAAAATCAGCGTGATGACTTGCCCCAGGATGATACCCAGACCCCAGGTCGCCAGAATGGCATCGAGCGGCCGTTGATAAAGCGGACGTACGATGAAACGCTCGACCAGAGCCCCGATGATGAAGCCGACGATGGCGGCGACCGGAAATGCCAGCCACGGGCTGATCCCCGCCCAGGTGGTCAGCAAGGCGCAATAGCCGCCCAGCGTCAAGAATGCGCCATGAGCGAAATTGATGATCTTCATCACACCGAAAATCACCAGAAGGCCGGCGGCGACGGCATAGAGCATGGCCGCGCTGGTGGCGATGTCAAGGATCTGGGCTTGCATGGAAATTCCCCGTTCTCACCCCATGATCGCGTGTGCCGAAGCCGGGAGAAACCGCCCGGCCGCAACGGCCGGACGGCAACGAACCGCTATTTCAGCGTCGGGCACTGGGCACCGGGATCGACATCTTTGAAGCTTTTCAGCACCTTGACGCTTCCGTCGCCCTGGACCTCGCCGAGATACATGGTCAGCGGCGCATGGTGCTGCTTGTCCATGCGGATGCTGCCGCGGGGGCCGTCGACCGAGACCGTCGGCAATGCCGCCAGGACCGCATCGGCCTTGGTGCTGCCGGCCTTTTCGAGCGCTGCCGCGTAAAGATAGACCGCCTCATACTCCGGCACCGAGAGGTCGTTCGGGGTCTTCAGATCAGAGCCGAATTTCTTGTCCAGCGCGGCGGCGAATGCGTGGTTGGTCGGGCTGTCGATGCTGGTGAGGTAGGAGGCCGAGATGACGATCCCCGCGGCATCGGCGCCGAGATTCTTGGCGGTTCCTTCGTCGACGGCGAGATTGCCGTAAAGCGCCTTGATGCCGGCGGCGCGCAGCTGTTTGGTCAAGGTGACATTCGGCGCGCCGCCGGCGGTCGAGGTCACCAGAGCATCGGGATTGGTCGCACGGATCTTGCTGATCACGGGCGTCCAGTCGGACGCGTCCATGGGCTGATATTCTTCACCGACGATCTGTCCGCCCTGCTTCTTGATGTACTCACGGGTGAAGTCCAACATGCCGCGGCCAAAGGCATAATCGCTGCCGATCAGGAAGAAGGTCTTGGCGCCCTTTTCTTTTTGAAAATAATCGACGATTGGGGCGACTTGCTGATCCGGTACCCAGGCATCGACGTAGAGATAGGGGCTGCAGGAATGCCCTTCGTAAAAGCTGGTATAAATATAGGGCACCTTGCCGCGACCCACGATCGGCAGGCCGGCGTTACGGGCCGCCGAGGTCTCCATGCTGATGAGAACGTCGACTTTCTTCTGGAAAATCAACGAATCGAAAGCCTTCTGGGCACCAGCCGCGCCACTGGCGTCGTCTGCGACCGCCAATTCCAGCGAACGGCCGAGGACCCCGCCCTTGGCATTGATCTCGTCAATCGCCAATTGGGCCGACTGCACCACCGATGGCGCCACGACGCTGTTGGCGCCCGAGAGGCCAACCGGAACCCCGATCCGGATTGGATCGGCCGCCTGGGCCGGCAACGGACCCGCGGTCCCCAGCGCGACCATCACCGCACCGGCGGCAAGCATAGGATATCGCATCTCTTCGCCCTCCTTCTTGAACAGAACGCCACGACGACGCCCAAGAACTCGTTGAACCACGGTGGTTTGGACTGGCCCTTGACTGATAAACAACCTATGGTTGTCTTCCTCAACACAAAAATCCCCGGCGTCGTCCCGATCCAATGTCGAGCGATTCCAAGGCGCGATTGCCGATATGTAGGGAACGGCGCGATTGCCGTCATAGCCTCGAAGGCTTGACGCGACTATGCCGAACCCCAGCCGCGACTGTCAAGTGTTCGTCGATGGGTGTTCATCGATGTTGTGTTCCGGTTCGTCACCCCGGCGATGCCGGCGGACGAAACGGCCGCCCCCCCTATCATTCGGCGGTGTTCCCGCCGGGATGATCAGGCTTCCCCTTCTGTCATGCGCGAATAAAACTGCCTTCCAGACCGGTCGGCTCGTGAAGACCACGCAGCAGATCGTCGAACCCGTCGAACTCATCCCGACCCCCGAGGTGCCGAAACGCAAGGTTCAACCGCATGGACGCTCTCTCGGAATGCCGATTTCCCGCAAGGTTGCCTGAAGCCACGGAGAATGGCCGAACTCCGCCCTTCTTCGTATTTGCGCACCAACCGCTGGCAGGCACGGCTTCCCGGTCAGCGCCGAGCTGATGAACCGCGGATGATCAGGTGGCCGGGAACCACCCTGTCGCATCGCGGCGCGGTGTCGCCGTCGATCCGGGCCAGGAGTTGGCGAACCAGCATTTCGCCGAGCTTGTCGGTCGGCTGTCCGATCGTGGTGATGCCGGTGCCAACCAGGTGCGACCAGGCCAGATCGTCAAAACCGACCACGCCGACATCGTCGGGAATCGCGATCCCGGCGCGCGCCAGGGCGCGCAACAGGCACAGGGTGACGATGCCGCTGGCGGCGAGGATCGCCTTGGGCGCAGCCTGGCGGTTGGCCGCCATGAAGGCTGCGACCGCGCGGTCGGTGGAGGTTTCGTCCGTGGTGTCGATTTCGAACAAACCGCCGGTCGCCGCTGGTTCGGTAGCGACTTCGGCGAGGAACGCCGCGGTCCGTTCACAACGCGGGCTGACCCCGGCCAACGGCTCGGCGAAAATCGCAAGATCCCGGTAGCCGTTTTCGAGCAGATGCCGTGTGGCCAGCATCGTCGCGATGCTGTTGTCCAGCCCAATGAAATCATAGTCGGTTTGTGGCAGACGGCGGTCGAGCAGGACCAGCTTGACCCTGGCCGGGACCAGCCGGGCGATCGCGCCCGTAGCTTCGCCCACCGAATGCAGGATGATGCCTTCGACGCTGTAGGAGGCCAGCGCATCCAGGACCTGATGCTCCAATTCGCGACTGCCGCCGGTATTGCACAGCATCATGGTATAGCCGAACTTGCGACACGCCGCCTCCGCACCATGCATCACCGCCACGGAATAAGGGTTGACCACGTCGGCCACGACAAAACCGATCAGACGGGTCTGGCCCCGTTTCAATCCGCGCGCCAGGCGATTGGGCCGGTAATCCAGCCGGGCGATCGCGCTTTCGATCTGCTGGCGTTTGTCTTCGGACAACGCCGACAGTGCCCCCCCAAGAAAGCGGGATACGCTGGTTTTCGAGACCCCGGCCGCTCGGGCGACATCCGCAATCGTCGGCAGCGGCGCAGAGAGCGCCACCGGAGCCGGTGCGGCGGTCATGGCATCCCCGTCGTCGCGTCCAGAGATTTCGTCAACGTCGCCCGGAGGTGTCATTTGCAATCAGTCAGTCTCTATCCGATGGGCCATGACGCTGGAACCACACGGTCTGGTCCACAAGATGGGCGGGTTTCCGGCCTTCCAGCCCCGCAATCAAATTATCGACCGCCATGGCCGCCATGGCTTCCCGGGTCTCCGCCGTCGCCGAACCGATGTGCGGCAACGCGACCACATTGCTCATGCCCAGCAGCGGCGAATCCGCAGGGAGCGGTTCCTTCTCGAAAACGTCGAGCCCGGCACCGCGGATCTTGCCCGAAGCCAACGCCGCAATCAATGCGTCCTGGTCGACCACCCGGCCGCGCGAACCGTTGATGAAAATAGCGGAGGGCTTCATCCGGTCGAAAGCCTCGGCATTGATCGATCGTTCCGTGGACGGCAGCAGTGGCAGCAGCACGCAGATGAAATCCGCCTCGGCCAGAACCTGGTCGAGCGGCAGCCGGGTTGCGCCATACGCCTCTTCGACAGCGGGCGCCGGGTGCAAATCGTGATAGATCACCGGCATCTCGAAGCCCAACCGGGCGCGTCGCGCGACCGCGGTGCCGATCCGTCCCATGCCGATGCAGCCGAGCGTCTTGTGGTGGACATCGATGCCGAACAACTCAAGACCGATGCTGCGGTGCCATTGTCCGGCCCTGACGAACCCGGCCAATTCCACAACCCGGCGGGCCGTGGCCAGGATCAGGGCGAAGACCGTATCGGCGACAGTTTCAGTCAGCACCCCCGGGGTGTGGGTCAAGGCGATACCGTGCTGTTTCAGAGCATCGAGATCGAACGTGTCGTAACCCACCGAGATCGTCGAGGCAATCTCCAGATTTTCGGCACCTGCCAGGGTCGCGGCGTCGATCCGGACACTGGCGCCAATCAACCCGTGGGCGGTTCGCAGGGCGGTTTCGAAGGCCGTCCTGTTGTCCGGATTGACGCCGTCGAAACAGGTGACATCGAAACGCTGTTGCAACCGTTCGAGCAGCGACGCCGACAACCGTTTGTAAACCACCACCTGCTTTTTCATGGCATCGATCTCTTTCTCAAAGACCCGGGTTTCTCAAGTACGAGGAACGACCCGGAACGCGCGCCACGTCCGGGAGGTTCGGACTTTTTGAGCGCGGCGTCACTGGCCACCGCGGCCGCGCCCCCGTGGCGGGGGCGAAGCCGGCGTGGCGCGTGAACACAAGCGCTCAGGACCTGCCGGACCGCTTATGACGCATAGGACGGCTGTGCCGCCGACGGTTGCGGGTTGGGGCGGACCATGATGGTCAGGACCACCGCGATCAGCAGACTGGCCGCCATCAGGACGTAGGACGCGCTCGGGTTGCCGGTGGTGCTGTTGAGATAGCCGACGACATAGGCGCCGACAAACGATCCCAGGGCACCCATCGAGTTGATCAGGGCCATGGCGCCGCCGGCGACGTTATGCGGCAGCATTTCCGGAATGATGGCGAAGAACGGCCCGTACGGGGCGTACATCGCGCCGCCGGCGATCACCAGCAGGGTGTAGGACAGCCAGAAGTTCGAGGTGCCGACCAGATAGGATCCGATGAAGGCGAAGGCCCCGACCAGCAGGCACGGCCAGACGCAGGCGCGCCGGTTCAGCGTTTTGTCGGAAATATAGGAGACCACGATCATGGCAATGGTCGCCAGCAGATAGGGCACCGCCGACAGCCAGCCGGTGCTGACAATGCCCAGGCTGGATCCGGCCTTGAGGATCGAGGGCAGCCAGAGCACGAAGCCATAGACGCCAACGTTCCAGCAGAAATATTGGGCGCACAGCAAAATCACCTTCGTCGAGCGGAAGGCCTCGCCGTAGTTGCGTACCGGCTTCAGGCCCGACTGCTCGGCTGCGAACACTGCGGCCAGGTCGATTTTTTCCTGTGTACCCAGCCACGCCGCGTCC
The DNA here is from genome assembly GCA_031291675.1 of Azospirillaceae bacterium. GTDB lineage: Bacteria > Pseudomonadota > Alphaproteobacteria > Azospirillales > Azospirillaceae > JARLIO01. Next base: position 3,011 of record JARLIO010000039.1, on the reverse strand, counting down.
GCCGGCTTCTCTCGGACCAGAATCCACCAGAACGCCGCCCAGATCACCGCGGGAACACCTTCGGCGATGAACATCACCCGCCAGTCGAACGCCTGGATCAGATAACCCGATAGCACCGACATCCACAGCACCGTCACCGGATTGCCGAGGATCAGGAAGGTGTTGGCCCGCGACCGTTCGGCCCGGGTGAACCAGTTGGACAGATAGACCAGCATCGCTGGCATCACCGCGGCCTCGACCACGCCAAGCAGGAAGCGAATCACCACCAGCCAGTTGGCATCGTTCACGATACCGGTCAGCGACGCGCACCCGCCCCACAGGATCAGGCTGACGAACACCAGTTTCTTGGCGCTACGCCGCTCGGCGTAGATGCCCCCGGGGATCTGGAAGAAGAAATAACCGAGGAAGAAGAGCGAACTGAGCAGCGACGACAACGCCGGCGTGATGTTCAGGTCGCGGGCCATGCCGGCCGCCGAGGCGAAGCCGTAATTGGCGCGATCGAGATAGGCCAGGCTGTAGGTGAAAAAGGCGATGGGCATGATGTACCACCAGCGCCGCACTGCGATGGTATTGGCATTCATCGGTTGGTTTCCTCCTGATTGACGTGATCTGTTGGCTTGAGTTCTGTGGGCCGGTTTCATGCCGCATCGGCCAACCCGAGTTGCGGGCGCGTCGGCAGGCCATCCATGTCGCCGCGCACCTGAATAGCAAACGCGCCGACCCGGTTACCGCGGCTCACGGCATCCGAAATGTTCTCGCCTTCCAGCAGGGCACTGATCATCCCGGCGGCGAAACCGTCCCCGGCACCGACGGTATCGACGACATGCTCGACCGGGACGCCGCGAACGATGGCGTGCTCGGTAGCTGTCCGCCAATAAGCGCCCTCGGCCCCGAGCTTGACCGCCACCAGCTGGGCGCCGAGATCAAGATAGAAAGCGGCGATGTCGGCAGGCTTATCAAAGCCGGTCAGGATCGCGCCTTCCTTGACTCCAGGAAACACCCAAGTGGCACGCGCGGCCAACCGATTGAGTTTTTCCACCATCACCGCCTGGCTCGACCACAGGCCGGGGCGCAGATTGGGGTCGAACGAGACCGTCCGTCCCGCCGCGCGCATCTGGTCCATGGTATATTCGGCAAAGGCATAGCTGGTTTCCGACAGGGCCGGTGCCACGCCGCTGGCGTGGAGATGCCGGGCCGAGAGCACGTAATCGGCATCGAAATCCGCGAGTGATAGGTGACTGGCCGCGGAATTGCGCCGGAAATATTCCACCTTGGGATCCGAGCCGTCGTCGACCCGCGTCTTGAACAGCAGGCCGGTCAGATATTGCGGGTCAGTGGCGACATGGCTGGTGTCCACCCCTTCGCGGGCCAGGGTGGCGCGAATGAAGCGGGCAAAACTATCGGCGCCGAGGCGGCTGATCCAGCCGACGCGCAGGCCGAGACGCGATAGTCCCACCGCCACGTTCGTTTCCGCACCGGCCAGGCCGCGGGTGTAGTTGTCCACCGCGGCGAGATCGCCGGTCTCGGTGGCGATGAACATGGCCATGGCCTCGCCGAACGTCACGGCGTCGAGTTTGAAAGCGGGATCGTTCTTGTTCATGGATGGCTCCTCCCTTTGGATCCAAACTTACAGGATCGCAAGCCGGGCCACGTGGCGACGCAATTCGCCGACCAGGTCGCCGTCTGCGGCAGTGATGGGATATTCGATTGCCCGCGGCAGATTCGGTGCGAAACAGGCAAACAGCGCCCGGGTTTCCGGCGCCTCGGTCTCCAGCGGCACCGCGGTCAGCCGCCCGTCGCGCGTCGCGGCGGCCTTGCAGTGGACATAAGTCACGGCGTCGCCCAGGGCCGCGGCCGCGATCGCGGCATCGTCACCGGTCCAGGCCCAATTGCCGATATCGAAGGTGACGCGGAGTGACGGCGCAGGCGTCGAAGACGCCATCAGGGCCAGAAACGCGCGCAACGGCGCAATCCGTCCGCCTTGCGGGGTCTGGTCGTTTTCGATCAGGACCGGAACTGGAAGCGCATCAAGACCACGGGCCAAAGCGGCCGCATCCGCGGACAAGCCGGCATAGCCCAGCGAGACCTTGAGGATTTCCGCGCCCACGGCATGGGCCTCGGCGGCCAGGACGGCAAGGGCTTCACCCTGAAGCGCGCCGTGAACGTCGTAGAGCTCGAACGGCGCGGAATAGACCAGACGCAATCCGGCGGCCCGCGCCACGGCCCTCAGCGGTTCCAACGGCGGAAGAACGTCGCCGAACAATTCGCGCCGGATTTCGGCGCCGGCGGCACCGGCCTCGGCAACCAATGCCAGGAAATGAGCCTGGCCGTGACGGCGCACGGTGTCGGCGCCAAATGCGGACAAAGCCACGAAAACCGGACTCTCGGACATCGACGAACCACTCCCCCCTCAGCCGCGTTGACCGCGACTTTTCGATTGCGGCCCGACGCGGGCCGGCACCTCTTGGAACCGATGCTTTGGAACCGGTTCCATCTCGTGGCAACCAAAGAGAGCGACTGGCCGTTCGCCCCGAAGACGCTGTGACTTGACGGAACCCTGCGATCGTGGAAACCGGTTGATGGAACCGGTTCCAAAGCCGATAAACGGATAGTTCCACCATTTTCGGTGTCTGTCCAGACGAAACCCGATGACCGGTTTGAAAGGAGGAATCCTGCTTTCGGGCGTCGATAGCCGATGCTGATAGCCGTTATCGATAGCGGACGGCTGGGCGTTGACAAGATGCGAACTGGGTTCCGTTTTCGGCGGGGCGCGCCAGTTCTCTCGTGGGGCGATCCAGACGAGATTTCGCCCAAACCCAACGGGGGCCATGCCCCAGACCCGTTTGTTTTTGTCAAAATAGAGGGGGGTTCGGGGTGCGCCAGGGAAAGGCGCGTGTTTCAAGCGGGTGAAGAATCCCGCCCGTGCGCTGGTAGCGACAGGGTACGGAACCGCGTTCTTGGGCGCGTCCGTCGGTGACGACGGCCGCCAAGCGTAGAACAGGGGGGTGCAG
>JARLIO010000038.1 GCA_031291675.1 Azospirillaceae bacterium | reverse complement strand
TGACGCAGTAAGACTGGTGCGATGTCGCGGACCGCGGCCTGGCAACAGCTCATCCACCGAACTCTGGGTGAATTACGGCGTTCACTGACGCCGCCGCGCACAGGGAGCGGGGGCGATCGCGCCCCCGTCTTCCCATCCTTAAAAGGAGGATCGATCATGGTCAACGCCATCTCGTCGGCATCATCCACCAGCGCAACCGTTGCTGCGGGAAGTTCTGCGTATACAACAATCATTGATCAGTATGCCAAAACCCTTGCCATCGGCACTACGGCGTCGCTCGATGATCAAATGGCGGCATGGACGGGGATTAGTCATTTCCTCGATACGGACAGCTCAGGCAATCTCCTGTACAAGGCAAGTGTCAGTGATGGTAAGAAAATATATGATATCATGAACGGAAATACGACGGATTTTATAAAAACAGAAGATGCAGCATTCGGTCGCTTAACGCAAGCGCAAAATAGTTTCTTGTCTGAAACGCTTACCAAAATGGATAATGGCGAGCCTATCAATGAGGCTGATTATCTTTTGAAATCATACAATAAAATATCACTAGATGACCAGAAGTTGATATTTTGCTACGGAAAGAGTTTGGATGTCCTGCAAGGAAAGGGCACATTATTTAGAGGTGTGCCATTTTCCTCCCTGGATGACTACAAGAGTTACCTGAAAACGAGCGCTGAGACGTTTGACCGTCAGAACGCGGGACGAACTTCCGCGACGGTGGGGGCCTCCGGTGCCCCATCGACCACGGCAAGTGTGACCAGTGCCTTGGACAGCGCGAAGAGTCAGACCGCGACGGATCGGAACGCTCTGGTCTCCGGAACCACAAATGCCGCTCTCGCGCTCCAGATGCTACTGACCCTCGAGGCCGATCAGAATACACCCGAGAGCGCACAGGCCCGCGCCAAACTCGCGACCGCCAGCAGCTTCCACGCGGCCGCAGCCGCAGCCGCGTCCTCGACCAGTCCGGAGACCACGGTCACGCTTCAGGCGTAGCGGCTCGCGTCGCTGAAAGTGAGAAGATTTCTTACCACCGTCACCCTCGCGTTCGCGAGGGTGACGGTCGCAAATTCGATGACGCAGTAAGACTGGTGCGATGTCGCGGACCGCGGCCTGGCAACAGCTCATCCTCCGAATTCTGGATGAATTACGGCGTTCACTGACGCCGCCGCGCACCGGGAGCGGGGGCGATCGCGCCCCCGTCTTCCCATCCTTAAAAGGAGGATCGATCATGTCGGCCATATGCCTCCCGACGGGCGTGGTGGCGAAGCTCGGCGCAGAGCGAGGGAGCCGAAAATGTGAAACAGGAACTCGCCCTGCGGCGTCGTGGTGTCCATCTGCTCGGTGAGCGAACGGAAAGCGATGCCACGCTTCTTGAGATCGGTCACCGTGGCGAGGAGGTGAGGCAGCGATCGGCCGAGCCGATCCAGCTTCCACACAACCAGGCAGTCGCCAGATTTGATGAAAGCCAGCGCCTTGGCCAGGCCAGTGCGGTTGTCACGGCTGCCGGTGGCCCGGTCCCCAAACAAGTGACGCTCATCGACCCCGGCGGAAAGAAGCGCATCGCGCTGCAGGTCCAGACTCTGACGGTCTCCAGTCGTGGACACGCGCATGTAGCCGACCAGCATGTGCGGAAAACACCTGTTTTCCGTCACGCTCGTTGCTCAACCCCTCGAAGCCATCCACCCCGTTTTCGGCGGAATTCTGCGACCAACCCGTCTTGGCGTTCTCATTTTGTCCGCTTATGCGTATCAGAAGGCCGTTTCGGTCGTTCTGGCCGAATTGAACGGCAAAGTGGTTTCCGTTGCCAAGGCGGTCGACGGACTCGCCACCGACGCCCGGGATCTCGATCGGCGCCTCGTGCGTGTTGAAACGATCATCGAGATCACCAGACCCGACGGCGGAACCATTCGCATCGCGCGACAACCGCCCGAAGGGCCGTAGCCACACAAAAGAAGAGATCAGTGTTGGTCCCACGGATTCAGCAATTCCACACCCATGCTGGCGAAATCCTTGACGTTTCGCGTGACCAGAACCAGCCGATGGACCAATGCCGTCGCCCCGATGAAACTGTCGCGTTCCGGCCGCGGATCCGGCACTTGCAGTGACGCGCAGCGAGCCGCCACCGTGTCGTCGATCGGCAAGATACGATCGCGGAACTGCGTTCTCACCGACCGTGTCAGCCAAGTTCGCAGCATTTCTCCCTGAACCTGGTCGCGACGCTCGATGCGTTGCACCCCTAATTCCAATTCGTAAAGCGTCATCGCCGACAGATACATTTCGGCAACCTCAATCCCGGCCGCCCAAGAGACCACTGGAGCGGGCGCGGTATCCGGCCGGCGCAACACCGAAACCACATTGGTATCGAGAAGGTACATCAACTCAGATCCGCGGCGCGGCCAATCGGTCCATCGACGCGCGGCGGTTCGAATTCGATGCCAACGCTCGCCGGATCGGCCAGGGCTTCCAGCAGGCTGACACCCGGCCGCGCACCCGTCTGGTGGCGCCAATCGTCGTAGCGCTGCAGGACGTAGGCCGGACTGCCCCGATCGGTGATGATCACCGGCCCCGTCTCCGCCGCCCGTTTCGCTCGTGCGATATCCTGGTTGAACTCCCGTCCGCTGAGTGTGGTGATGGCCATCGACATTCCTCCGCAACATCATCTGACGAGACGATACTACATTCTGTGTTGACACTACAAGCGCTCGCCTGTAGCATCAGTGCTACTTTATTCGCACCAAAGAGACCGTGTTGACCTCATTGGCCCACATCGCCGGAATGGACACCCTCGCAGTTCGGCTGCAAGCTGGTCTCACAAATACTGACACACTTTCGAGGCCAGTCTCAACAACCCTGGCTCAGTCGCAAAATTCAGGCAGAGACAAGGCGTTGAAAACACACGAACACCAATTTCATGAGTCCCGGCAATCCGACACAGAGACAAAATGGTCGACAGTTTCACCCCGGGACCGGCAATCCCGTTCGTTCCCGAAGCCACCGAGCCGCGCGCGCCGGATGCCCGGCCTCGCCCGGAGGCGGGCAGGCTACCAGCCTGCGGCACCGAGGTCATGGCGCTCAGCGATCTGGCCCAGCAAGCCCGCGCTTATGCCCAAGGGGCCAAGGCCGACAATACCAACCGTGCTTATGCCGCCGACTGGCGCCATTTTACCGGTTGGTGCATCAGGAATGGGGTGGCGCTGTTACCCCCCGACCCGCAGGTGATCGGCCTCTATATCACGGCCCTGGCCAGTGCGCCACGACGGCCCACGTCGGTGGCGACCCTCGAACGGCGCCTGTCCGGGCTGGTGTGGAACTACCGTTCGCGGGGTCAGTTTCTGGATCGCGGGGATCCCCATATCAAGGAAGTGCTGGCCGGCATCCGCCGCCACCACGGCCAGCCGCCGGCCCAGAAGGATCCGGTACTGGGCGAGGACCTGTTGCGCATGGTCGAGACGCTGGGGCGCGACCTGCGCGGTTTGCGCGACCGCGCCATCCTGTTGCTCGGCTTCGCGGGCGGGCTTCGGCGCAGCGAGATTGTCGGCCTGGATGTGGACGATGATCCTGCCGGAGATGGCACTGGCCGGCTCGAAATCCTCGCCGGCGGTGCCCTGCTGCAGGTCAAAGGCAAAACCGGCTGGCGCACGGTCGAGGTCGGGCGAGGGTCCAATGATCAGACCTGCCCGGTCGCTGCCGTCGAACTGTGGCTCAAACTCGCCCGGATCGCGCACGGGCCGGTGTTCCGTCGGGTCTCCCGCGACGGCAAGCGCGCCCTCGACCCGCGCCTGAACGACCGCCATGTCGCCCGCCTGGTGCAAAACACCGCTGTTGCCGCCGGTCTGCGTGGTGATCTGCCCGAAGGGCTGCGCCGTGCCCGTTTCGCCGGGCACTCGCTGCGTGCCGGGCTGGCCACCGCCGCCGAAGCCGAAGAGCGCCATGTCCAAAAACATCTTGGCCACGCCTCTGCGGAAATGACGCGGCGCTATCAGCGCCGTCGCGAGCGCTTTCGTATCAATTTAACCAAGGCGGCCGGGTTGTGACGCCAGGGCACTTTGCTGCTGAAAATGTTCCGGCGACCGGAAAGAGGAAGCGACAAATTGTTGAGAAAAGGCCTAATTCCTCCGGGTCAGCGGGGCGTTCTTGGGGCCATTTTCAGCTGAAGTTTTCAGCGAAAATTCTCAGCAAAAGGCGACAGGTGACAATATATCCGACTCCGCCTCGACACCAGCGACAGCGCGGGAAATCAAACAAACGGACGTTTCCTTTACCGCCGTTCGGTGCCCGCGGTGCGAAACTCAGGGTTCGCTGTTTGTCCAAGTTAGTGTGAATCTGGGTACAACTCTTGTCACGACCCCCAATGCGACTTTCTGGTCGGCCGTCGACTGCCGCCATTACGACGCGGAAAGGGCATCCTCGACGGCCTTGGGGTTCCGCTCGATGACGGTCAAGTAGGCCCTGGCCGACTGATCGGGCCGTCGCCGGCCTTGCTCCCATTCCTGGACCGTGCGGGTCGGGAACCGGAACCGCTGGGCAAACTGCTCGCGGGACATGCCGAGCCGGGTGCGGAGAGCGCGGACATCCACATCCCGCAGCACCTCGACATGATGGACAGCGGCCGGCGCCACCTCGCCCTTGGCTATCGCCAGGGCCTCGCCCATGGCCGCCACCAGTTCGTCGCTGACATCCTTCCTGTCGCTCATTCTGTCCTCCGTGCCGTTGCCTTGATGCCTGCCGCGAAGCCGGCCACTGCCCTGAGTTGGTCGGGCGATAGATCGGCCTGTTCGCCCTTGCCCTAGATGAAGACCGCGTAGAGCGGATTGGCCCGGTCGAAGAAGTGGTAGATCACCCGTGCCCCGCCGGACCTGCCCTTCCCCTTGGCGGCGAACCGAACCTTGCGGACCCCGCCGGTTCCGGGGATTTCGTCGCCGGCCTCCGGGTTCTCGGCCAGGAAGGTAATCAGTTCGTCGCGTTCGTCGACGGACAGCAGCTTATCCGCCCTGCGGGCGAATGCTGTGGTCTCGACGACGGTGATCAGGCCACGCTCCATCGCGGCGATGATGCGGCAATGACGCAGCATAGATCAAGCAGGAATGTGCGGCAATGACGCATGCTATGTGCGATCGTGATAAGGTAAATTATCACGGGGTTTTCAATGGACGGCCTCCTTTGACCCCCGCAGCGCGGTTTTCAGGCCCCAAATCGTGCCGGCCGGCTCGAAATCCTCGCCGGTGGCGCCCTGCTGCAGGTCAAAGGCAAAACCGGCTGGCGCACGGTCGAGCTCGGGCGAGGGTCCAATGATCAGACCTGTCCGGTCGCTGCCGTCGAACTGTGGCTCAAACTCGCCCGGATCGCGCACGGGCCGGTGTTCCGTCGGATCTCCCGCGACGGCAAGCGCGCCCTCGACCAGCGCCTGAACGACCGCCATGTCGCCCGTCTGGTGCAAAACACCGCTGTTGCCGCCGTTCTTTCGCCGACTTTACCCGGCTATGGGAGGCGTGCAATGCGGGCAAGGTCACTTTCAGGATATAACGGTTCGATTTGCGCACCAGCGCCCCCCTTGACGGCCAGGGCCATCCCGCCAACACTCGCGGCGACCGCTCCATCCGCTCCACCAACCACGCCATGCTGACCGACCTGCCGCCCTTCGAGACGACCGCACCGGGGACCGTTGTCATTGCCTCGCTCGCGTTGCCGGTGTCGCTGGGCGCGGCGCTTTGTGGCGGCTGGTATGCGACCCTCGATCCCGCCGAACAGGCGCGCGCCGACCGCTTCCGCTTTGCGGCCGACCGCGAGGCCTACATTGCGGCTCACCGGCTGACCCGGGTCCTGCTGGCCCGGTTCGGCGACCGTGCGGCACCGGATTGGCGGTTCGTGACCGGCCGCTTTGGCAAGCCCGCGATCGATCCGGTGCAAAATCACGGCGGCTGGCAGTTCAGCCTGTCCCATACCAAGGGCCTGGTGGCCTGCGCCCTGGGCCGTGATGCCGAGCTGGGGCTTGATGTCGAGGCCCGGGACCGGATCGTCGACGCCCTGGAACTGGCCGCCCACAATTTCGCCCCGGCCGAGGTCGCGTGGCTGCGGGCCCTGCCCGCGGCACAGCGGCAGCGGGACTTCCTGCGCCTGTGGACCTTGAAGGAGGCTACGGTAAAAGCCACCGGCCAGGGACTGTCGGCGTCGCTGGCCGATTTTGCCTTTACCCTGGACCCGATCCGGATCGCCTTCACCGGTGAGGACGCCGATGATCCGGCGCGCTGGCAGTTCCACCAGCAAACGCCGACCGATCGCCATCTGCTGGCCCTGGCGGTGCGCCGGACGGTGCCGGGGCCGCGGCCCGTCCCGGTCGTCGGCGTGGCGCTGACGACCGCCGATCTCTGATTCCCCGGCCTACCAGCGCTGATGGACGTGGGGTTTGATGTCCTGGTCATAGAGGGCTTTGAGTTCAGCCATGGTCGCCGGTGACAGGGGCGCCAGCGCCGCAGCCGCGACATTGGACCGGGCCTGCGCCGGGTTGCGGGCGCCGGGGATCGCCACCGTGATCGCGTCGAACATCAGGATCCAGCGCAAGGCGAACTGCGCCAGCGTCATGTCGCCGCCAACCAGAGGACGGATCTTCTCGACCGCGGCCAGCCCGACCTCATAGGGCACACCGGAGAAGGTCTCGCCGACGTCAAACGCCTCGCCATGGCGATTGAACTGGCGGTGGTCGCTGTCCTCGAATCGGGTGTCGGCGCGGAATTTTCCCGACAACAGCCCGCTGGCCAGCGGCACGCGGGCGATCAGCGCCGTGTTGCTTTCCTGCGCGCGCGCGAACAGCCGTTCGATCGGGCGTTGGCGGAAGATGTTGAAGATCAACTGGACGCTGACGACGTCGGGATATTCCATCGCCTTCAGCGCCTCCTCGATCCGCTCGACGCTGACGCCGTAATGGCGGATTTTGCCGTCACGGACCAGGTCATCGAGCGCCGCGAACACTTCCGGGTGATAGTACAGATTGGTCGGCGGGCAATGCAATTGCACCAGATCGAGCGTCCCGGTGTCGAGATTGACCAGGCTGCGCTCGACGAAGGCGCGCAGGTTTTCCGGGGTATAGCCCGCGACCTCCTGCCGGGGCAGGCGCCGCCCGGCCTTGGTCGCGATAAAGGGCCGTTCGCCGCCGCGTTCCTTGACCACGCGGGCGATCAGGCGTTCCGAATGGCCGTCGCCATAGACGTCCGCGGTATCGATGAAGGTCACGCCGTCATCGAGCGCCTGATGCAGGGCCGCCAGCCCCTCCGCGTCGTTGACGGCGCCCCAACTGGCGCCGATCGCCCAGGCGCCGAAGCCGATTTCGCTGACCGGGCGGCCGGTTCGGCCAAATTGTCGTACGCGCATCTGTTTCTCTCCCCGCGACCCGCCGGGCGGCGGGTTCGCCTGATATGTTCGGCGCAGCTTGGCGGGCCGCGGCACCCGGCGTCAAGCCCGCAGCGGCGACTGCGGCATCGCCGAATCGCGCGATCGAATCCAGGTTGCACCCGTAAACAGATGATGCGCTCCGGACGATTCCGCCGGATCGAACATCCTCTCCAGTCCAAGAATATATTGCCGTAACGATCAGACGATATTGAAACAAGGCAAAAAAAGAGAGAAAACATACGATACTATGCAGTATCACCAATGAAAAGATCGCGAATGTGATCGGATAACTCTTGACGGAACTGTCGCGAGTGCGCGATGTTTCCCTCGCCCGAAAGGCGTGTCAGAGAAATCCTCTTCGCCTTCCCCGTGGTGAAAAGAGCAGAGACAGACAGGCAGTCATCTCCCGGCGGTTGAACGCGCGGTGCCGCGAGCCGGTCCCACTATTCATGCGGTAATTTCTCTCCCAGGAGGCAGGTCAGATGACGGATATCAGCTATCAGGAAGTTCACAGCGAAGCGGCGTCGACGATCAGCAACGGCGTCAAGTTGTTGGGCGAAGTCGTTCTCCCCGGATCCAGCCAACTGCTCAAGGGTCACATCGCCAGCGGGACCGCCCACCTGGTGGTCGCCGGGGTCGGTGTCGCTCTGTTGGCGCCGGTGGCGCCGATCCTCGGCGGGCTGTTCGCCCTTGGCGTTCGCCTGAATTCGCTCTCGAAATCGGTTCGCGGCGAAAATCTCTGGCAGGCGGCGCGACCCACCCCGGCCGCCGCGAAGACCGCGCTGACCGACCTGACCGCGCAGACGGAGGCAGTCAAGGCGCAGGGAACCATCGTGGCGCTCAAGGCGGAGCTTGTAGGGGTGAAGGAGTCGGCGGACAAAGCCACCGCGCTGACCGAGCTGGCCAAGGCGGAGGTAGGCATCACGAAGTTCCAGGAGGACTCTGCAAAGGGGATAGCCGGCACGCTGCCCGACCTAGCCACGGTGACGGCACTCGTCAAGAAAGCCAAGTCGAACTAGGCCGCGTAACAGGGCACCCTCGTCAAGGGCTGACGAGCCCGGCGGCCGCATCGGCGATGGCCCCGGGATAGCCCGGATAGTCGCTCCCGGGACGGCTATGCCTCAATCCGGGCCATGCCGCCGCCGCAACTTTTCGACGCGCACAGCTGAATGCGGCCCCCGCGACCGCTGCCCTGCCGCATGCCCGCGGCCGGGGCAGCGGATCCGGGTGTGCCTTTGCGGCGACCTAGGCCCGGGACCCCCGAACCTGTTGTCAAATCCTTTGACTATCACCTTTGACCATAACCGGGATCGCGGATCGATGAACGATGTCTCCGGCCAACGTTATGTCGAGGCGCTCAAACGGGCTTCGGCCAAGATCACCGAACTGGTGGTCGAGAACGAGGCGCTGAAACGCCGCGCCGCAATCGCGGTCGTCGGCATGGCGTGCCGCTTTCCCGGTGCCGACGATCCCGAGCGCTTCTGGGATCTGCTGGCGGCGCGGGGCGATGCGATCACCGACATTCCCGCCGATCGCTGGGATGTCGCCCGCTTTTTCGACGCCGATCCCGAGGCCCCGGGCCGGATGTATGCCCGTCAGGGTGGCTTCCTGAGCGATGTCGCCGGCTTTGATCCGGGTTTTTTCGGCATTACCCCGCGTGAGGCCGAAGCCATGGACCCGCAGCAACGGATGCTGCTGGAGGTCAGCTGGGACGCGCTGGAGGATGCCGCCATCGACCGGCGGCACCGCGAGGACAGCCGAACCGGCGTGTTTCTCGGCCTGTCGAATTACGACTATATCCAGGCTCATGTCCATTCCGGGGACCCGGGCCGGATCACCGCCCATTCCGGCAGCGGCGTGATGTTCAGCACCGCCGCGGGCCGCCTGTCCTATTTCCACGATTTCCACGGCCCCTGCGTCACCGTCGATACCGCCTGTTCCTCATCGCTGGTTGCGCTGCATCTGGCGATCCAGAGCCTGCGTCAGGGCGAAAGCGACCTGGCCCTGGCCGGTGGCATCAGCCTGATGCTGTCGCCCGATCCGATGATCGCGCTGTGCAAGGTCAAGGCCCTGGCGCCCGATGGCCGCAGCCGCGCCTTCGACGCCGCCGCAGCCGGCTATGGCCGTGGCGAGGGTTGCGGCCTGCTGGTCCTGAAGCGGGTCGCCGATGCCGAGCGCGATGGCGACCGCATTCTCGCGGTCCTGGCCGGTTCCGCGGTCAATCATGACGGGCGCAGCAATGGTCTGACCGCGCCCAACGGTTTGGCGCAACAGGCGGTGATCCGGGCCGCGCTGCACGATGCCGGCCTCGGCCCCGATGCGATCGACTATGTCGAGGCCCATGGTACCGGCACCGCCCTGGGCGATCCGATCGAGGTCAATGCCCTGCAACAGGTGTTCGGGCGTCGCGCCCGGCCGCTGTTGCTGGGCGCGGTCAAGACCAATATCGGCCATACCGAGGCCGCGGCGGGCATCGCCGGGGTTATCAAGGTGATCCTGGCGCTGCGCCGCGGCGTGATCCCGCCCAGCCTGCATTTCACCACCCCCAGCCCGCATATCGACTGGGCAGCGGGCACGGTCCAGGTCGTGGCCGAGGCGACGCTCTGGACCGGGCGTCACGCATCCGCAGATCCCGCAAGCCCCCGGGCCGCGGGGGTCAGCTCCTTTGGTCTCAGCGGCACCAATGCCCATGTGATCATCGCCGCGGCCCCGGCGCCGCGCGTTGCGGACCGCGACGGCGCGGGCGCCAGCGACGGCGAGCCGGTCCATGTCCTGCCCTTCTCGGCGGCAACCGCCCCGGCGCTGGCCGCGGTGCGCCAACGTCTCGATGGCTTCCTGGCCAGCGTGCCGGACACCGTCCTGGCCGATATCTGCCACAGCGCGGCCTGCCGCCGGACCCTGCGCCATCGCGATGCCGTCACCGGAGCGACGGTCGCGGCGCTGCGCGCGGCGCTGGCGGCTGCCGACGATGCAACACCCGGCACGGGGCCGGGGAGGGGCATCGTGTTCCTGTTCAGCGGCCAGGGCTCGCATGATCGCATCATGGGGCGGGATCTCTATCGCCGCTATCCGCTGTTCCGTGACGCGCTGGATCAATGCAGCGCGCTGCTGGGCACGACGCTGGGACGGCCGCTGACCGATCTGCTCTATGGCGATGGCGACCCGCTCGCCGCCCTGGGCCAGACCGCGGTGGCCCAGCCCGCGCTGTTCGCGTTCCATTATGCCCTGGCCGCGCTGTGGCGTTCCTGGGGGATCACGCCGGCGGCGGTGATCGGCCACAGCATCGGCGAATATGCGGCGGCCTGCGTCGCCGGGGTGTTCCCGCTGGAAACCGGGTTGCAGTTGGCGGCCGAGCGCGGCCGGCGCATGCAGGCCCTGCCCTCCGGCGGGGCGATGGCCGCGGTGTTTGCCCCGGCGGCCACGGTCCAGCCGGTCGTGATCGATCACACGCGACGGGTCACGCTGGCCGCGATCAACGAACCCGGCGCGGTCACGATCTCGGGGGAGGCGGACGCGGTCGCCGCGGCGCTGGCCCGCCTCGCCGAGCGTCGGATCGATGCGCGACGCCTGGCGGTGTCGCACGCCTTCCACTCGCCGCTGATGGCCCCGATGGTCAAGGATTTCGAGGCGGTGCTGGCGCGCTGCCCCTTCGAGCCGGCAACGGTGCCGTTCTATTCGACCGTGACCGGCGACCTGGTGCCGGCGCGCCAGCGGCTGACCGCCGACTACTGGTCGCGGCAGATCCTGCAGCCGGTCCGGTTTCTCGACGCCGTCCGGGCCGTGGCCCGCGATGGCTTTACCCGGTTCCTGGAAATCGGCCCCGGCGACACCCTGGCCGGGCTGACGCGGCGCATCCTGGCCGCCGAGAGCAACGCAACCGCCGGGACACTGGTTCTCAGTTCCCAGGGTCGCGGCGCCGCGGCGCCGCAGACCGCCGCCCCCACGTCGATCGCGAGCACCGTCGCCGCGCTGTACCGCGCCGGCGTCGACATCGACGTCGCCGCCGTCAACGCCCCGGATCACGGCCGCAAGGTCGGGCTGCCGGCCTATCCCTTCGAGCATCAGCGCTATTGGCTGAGCGTGGCGCCGCTGCGGCCCGGTCCGGCAGCCGATGCGCGCCACGACGCGGCCGCCACGGCGGTGCCGGTGGCCCTGATTTCCCCGCAAACCCACGAAACCGCGCGTGCAAGGACGGACACCATGGACAGGCTGAAACAGGTCACGGATGAGTTGGCCGCAACCTTGGCCGACATCAGTGGATTCAGCGCCGCGACCGTCGATCGCAGCCAGCACCTGACCGATATGGGTCTGGATTCGATCATGCTGCTGAAGCTGGGTCAGTCCGTCGAGCAGCGCTTCGGCCTGGAACTGCGCATGAGCCAGCTGTTCGATGAGGTCGGCACTCTCGACGCCCTGGCCGCCTATGTCGTGCGCCATGCCACCCGGACCGAACCGGACCCCGTGCCGGTGATCGTTGCGGCCGCCGCGCCCCCGTCCGTCCCGGTTGCCGTACCGGTGCCGATCCCTGCTGCCGCGCCACCGGCGGCGCATTCCGTGACTATGGCTCCCGGCCTGACGCGACCGGAGGAGGGCGCGGCATCGCCGCTGCTGCAAATGCAGCTTCAGCTGCTGTCCCAGGTCGCGGCGCAGAACCTTAGCAGCGTCACCGAGCTGGCGCGCCAGCAACTGGCCTGGCTGGGTCAGCCGCTTGCACCCGCCGCGGTGCCGGTGCCGGCGAGTCCCGCGATCATCCCAACGGTGACCCCGGCGGCGGCGCCGACCGCGGCGATCGCTGCCCGGGCCCCGGCCCCGAAGGCGAGTGTCGCCGCGATCCGCAACATCAATCTGGCGGGCAGCGGCCCCTTGAGCCCCGCCCAGCGCGATTTCGTCGCCGGCCTGGTCGAGCGTCATGTGGCACGGACCCGGACCTCAAAAACGCTGACGCAGCAGTCGCGGGCGATCCTGGCCGACTGGAAACACACCTTGTCGTTCTGGGGTCAGTTGAAGGAGGCGAAATACCCGATCATCTCGGCCCGTTCCGAGGGCCCGCGCTTCTGGGATGTCGACGGCAACGCCTATATCGATATCGCGATGGGCATGGGCGTGCATTTTTTCGGGCACAAACCGCCGACGATCCACGCCGCGCTGGCGCGCGAGATGGAAAAGGGCATGGAGCTGGGCACCCAGACCGCCCTGGCCGGGCAGGCGGCCCAGTTGATCCAGGCGTTGACCGGGGTCGAGCGGGTCGCGTTCAGCAATACCGGCTCCGAAGTGGTGATGGTGGCGTTGCGCCTTGCCCGTGCCGTCACCGGGCGTGATCGCATCGTGATCTTCAAGAACGCCTATCACGGCATTTTCGACGGCGTGCTGGCGATCGAACAGGATGGCCAGGTGGTGCCGATTGGTCTGGGCACCCCGGCCGCGATGGTCCAGGACGTCACGGTGCTGGACTATGGCTCGGACGCCGCACTGGAAGCGATTGCCGCCCAGGGCGACCGCCTGGCCGCGGTGCTGCTGGAACCGGTGCAGAGCCGCAATCCCGACCTGCAACCCCAGGATTTCCTCAGCCGGCTGCGCCGCATCACCCGCCAGCACGGCATCGCGCTGATCTTCGATGAGATGATCAACGGCTTTCGCATTCATCCCGGTGGCGCCCAGGCCTGGTTTGGCGTCGAGGCCGATATTGTGGTCTACGGCAAGATCGTCGGCGGCGGGCTGCCGATCGGTGTTATCGCCGGCAAGGCGCGGTTCCTGGACTATATCGATGGCGGTGCCTGGCAATATGGCGACCGGTCCGGGCCGCAATCGGCGATGATCTATTTTGGCGGCACCTTTTGCCGCAATCCGGCGACGATGGCGACGACCCACGCCGCGCTGACCCTGATGAAGGCGGAAGGCCCCGCCTTGCAGGACCGGGTCACGGCCGGCACCATCGCTTTCTGCGATGCCTTGAATTTCTGGTTCGAACAGGAACGGGTGCCGCTGCGCGCCAAGCATTTCTCCTCGCAATGGCGTCTGGTGCCGCTGGGCGGCTCGGATTACTCGCCGATCGAGCTCGAGCTGCTCTATCTGCTGATGCTCGAACACGGCGTCTATACCTGGGAACGCCGGATCAATTTCTTCTCGGTGGCCCACAGCGAAGCCGATATCGCCCGGGTGCTCGAGGTCATCAAGACGGCCGTCGGTCAGATCCGCGCCGCCGGTTTCGCCTTTTCCCTGGATCATTACCCCAACCCGCAATTCGGCACGCCGTCATCGCCACAGCGCCGGCTCTACGCCCTGTCGCAGCGGCCGGGCGGGCAATTGCCCTATCACTTGCCGCAGGCGTTCTGGATCGACGGGCCTTTGGATTGCGACCGCCTCGAGGACAGCTTCCGCACCATCATCCGGCGCCATGAGAGCTTGCGCACCGGTTTTGTGATGATCGACGGCACGCTGTGCTCCAGCACCATCGCCGAGCCCCGCTTTGCCATCGAACGCCACCGTGCCGACGCCGCGGAGGCCGAGGCGATCGCCCGCAGCTTCCTGCGCCCGTTCGATCTGGCACAGCCGCCGCTGCTGCGGGTCGCGGTCGTCACCGTCGCCGATGACCGTCATCTGCTGCTGGCCGATGCCCACCATATCGCCGTCGACGGCATTTCCTTCAACGTCATCGCCGCCGAACTGATGGCGCTGTATCAGGGCAGCGCACCAGCCCCGGTGGCGTATGATCTGCGTCAGTGCCTGCAGCTCCAGGCTGAGGCGGGCGCGGCAGCGGCGGATGACGCCGCCTTCTGGCGCGAACAGCTGGTCGGTGACCTGCCCCTGCTGGCGCTGCCGCTCGACTTTCCCCGACCGGCGCAGCCGGATTTCAAGGGCGACAATGTCGTTCTGACCCTTGATGCCCCGGTGACGCGGCGCTTGAAGGCGCTGTCGCGGACCACCGGCACCTCCCTCTATATCGTCCTGCTGGCGGCCTATGGCGTGCTGCTGCACCGCTTGAGCGGCCAGGACGAGATCCTGATCGCGGGCGCGGTCTCGGGGCGCAACAAGGCCGGTCTGGCCGATGCGGTCGGCATGTTCGTCAACACCGTGGTGTTCCGGATCCATCCCGGTGGCACGCAGCCGTTCCGCGGCTTCCTCGACGCGGTCCGGCGCACCTGCCTCGCGGTCTATGACCACCAGGATTTTCCGTTCGAACAGATGACGGCGCTCAACGCCACGCGGCCGCCCGATCGCAACGCCCTGTTCGATACCATGCTGTCCTACGAGAATGCCGGCGAACGGGCGTTCCGCATCCGCGATCTGACCTTTACCCGCCACGACATCCATCCGCCGGCGGCGATGTTCGACCTCAATCTTGATGTCATCGAGGAAAACGAGGTCCTGACCCTGCGCCTGAGCTACGCCACCGCTTTGCTGCGCCGCGACACGGTGCTGCGCTGGGCCGCGTCGCTGTCAAAGATCATCGCCGGCATTCTCGATGATCCCGATCGGCCGCTGGGCCGGATCGACATTCTGGGCGCCGCCGAGGCCCGGCAGATCGCCGCCTGGAACGACACCGCCGCCGCCTATCCCGCCGATTTGACCCTGGTCGATCTGTTCGATCGCCAGGTGGCGGCGACGCCCGACCGGGTCGCGATCGTCGATGGCGACACGAACCTGACCTATCGCGCGCTGGCGGCCCGCGTCGATCGCCTGGCCCGGCGGCTGCGCGCCGGCTATGGCGTCCATCCCGGCGATTTCGTTGGCATTCATCTCGACCGCTCGGCGCCGGTGATCATCGCCCTGCTCGGGATCCAGAAGGCCGGTGCCGCCTATGTCCCGCTCGATATCGATTATCCGGCCGAACTGCTCGACACCATCATCAGCGACAGCGGCTGCCGCACCGTGATCACCACGGCGGCCCACATCGACCGCCTGCCGGCGTCGGGACAGGCGATCGCCGCCGATCTTGCCGATCTGGATCCGTGGGAACCGTCCGCCGCCGCCACCCCGGACCCGGCCTTGCCGCCCGGCCTGATCCGTCCTGATGACGTCGCCTATGTCATCTACACCTCGGGTTCGACCGGGCGGCCCAAGGGCTGCCTGGTGACCCATCGCAATGTCGTGCGCCTGATGCGCAACGACCGCCATGATTTCGACTTCGGCCCCGACGATGTCTGGCTGACCGCGCACTCCTTCTGCTTCGATTTCTCGGTGTGGGAGGTGTTTGGCGCGCTGCTCAACGGCGGACGGGTCGTGATCGCCGGGCGCAAGGCGATGCGTGACCCTGCGGCGCTGCTGGCGCTGATCCGGCGCCACCGCGTCACCGTGCTGAACCAGACGCCGGCGGCGTTCCAGGGGCTGATCGCGGCGGAACGGGACGAGACCCGCCATGACCTCGATCGGCATCTGCGCTTCGTGATCTTCGGCGGCGACCGGCTGGAGCCGACCGATCTGCGGCCCTGGACCGCGCTCTACCCGCTGGACCGCATCGCCCTGATCAACATGTATGGCATCACCGAAACCACGGTCCATGTCACCTATTACCGCCTGGGAACCGAGGATGTCGAAGGCGTTCGGGGCCGCAGCCTGATTGGCCGGCCGTTGCCGGAAACCACGGTCCATGTCTGCGATGAGGCCCTGGCGATCCAGCCGCTCGGCGTCACCGGCGAACTCTATGTCGGTGGCACGGGGGTCTGCGCCGGCTATCTCAATCGTCCGGAGCTGACCGCGGCGCGCTTCCTCACCGTCGCCCCGGGCGCCGGGTCGCTGGCCGGGCAACGGTTGTACCGCACCGGCGATCTCGGCCGGCTGCTGGCCGACGGCCGGCTGGAATATCTGGGGCGCAACGACAGCCAGGTCCAGGTCCGCGGCCATCGCGTCGAAATCGGCGCCGTGGTTCAGCATCTGCTGCGCCATCCCGGGGTCGAAAAGGCCCTGGTGGTCGACCGGGAAACGCCGGGCGCGACCCCGGGCCAGACCGGACCGCGCGAGCTGGTGGCCTATGTCATCGGCGCCGCCGACCTCACCGCGACCGGGCTGCGCCAGCACCTGGCGCTCAGCCTGCCCGACTATATGATCCCGGCTTCGTTCGTCCGGCTCGACCAGTTGCCGCTGACCAGCAACGGCAAGATCGATCGCGCCGCGCTGCCGGCGCCCGAGACGGCGCGGCTGGCGTCGGGGACCGACTTTGTCGCCCCGCGCACGCCGCTGGAAGCCACGATCGCCGGGGTCTGGGCCGCGGTGCTTGACCTGCCGCAGGTTGGGGTCACCGACAATTATTTCGCGCTGGGCGGGGACTCGATCAAGGCGCTGCAAATCGTCAGCCGGCTGCATCAGGCCGGGATCCGCCTCGGCCTCGGGGCCATCTTTGCGGCCCGGACGGTGGCGGCTCTGGCGGCCCAGGTTGCCCCGGCGAACGAGACGGCAATCGGGGCGGCGGCCGCCGACACCGGCGGCGACCGGTCGGCGACGGCGCCCTTGACCGCGATTCAGCGCTGGTTCCTGGCCGAACACCATCACGACCGTCATCATTTCAACAATGCGGTGCTGCTGCGCGCCACCCTGCGGCTCGATGCCGAGGCGGTGCAGCAGGCGGTGACCGCGCTGTGGCAGCATCACGAGGCCCTGCGGCTCCACCTCACCACGCAATCGGGTGAGGTGGTACAGCGTGTGGCGCCGGCAACCCGGCTGGGCGTCGAAACCGTCGAGCTGCGCGACCAGCCGCAGGCGCTCCCGGCGCTGACGGCGCACGCCGAACGGCTGCAAGGCGGCTTCGACCTTGAGGCCGGGCCCCTGCTGCGCGTCGTGCTCTACCGGCTGGGGGATGGTGACCGCCTGCTTCTGCTGTGTCATCACTTGGTCGTTGACGGCTTTTCCTGGCGCATCCTGCTCGAGGACTTCGCCGACGGCTACGCCCAGGCGGTGCGCGGTGCGGCGATCGTGCTGCCCGAGGCCAGCGCGCCCTATCGCACCTGGGCCGCGGTGCAGCACGCCTATGCCGCGAGCCCGCAGCTTCACACCGAGATCCCGATCTGGGCGGCGCTGGAGGCCGCCACCGTCACGGCGCCGCCGCATGATTTCGACGATCCGCGCACCGGGGCCGGTGAGACGCGCCAGCACAGCTTCACCCTTGATGCCGCGGCAACCCAGACCTTGTTGACCCGGGTCAACCGCGTGCTCGGGACCGAGATCAATGATGTCCTGCTGACCGCGGTGGCGCAGGCGTTTCAGGCCCGGTTCGGCTGTGACCGGATCCGCCTGCAACTCGAAGGCCATGGCAGGGAGGAGATCGCGCCGGATCACGACTTCACCCGGACCGTCGGCTGGTTCACCGCGATCTATCCGGTCGTGCTTGATCCCGGCCTGAGCCGTGCCGGCGCCGACCTGCGGGCCGTGGTGCGGCGGATCCAGGATCAGCTCCGCGCCATCCCGCGCAAGGGCGTCGGCTATGGCATCCTCCGATATCTGGCGCCGGCGGCGCAACGCGCCGCGATCCCGTTCGGCGCCGCGCCCGAGATCGGTTTCAACTATCTGGGTCAGTTCGACAGCGACCCGCATCCGCTGTTCGTCATCAGCCAGGAGCCGACCGGAGCCACCCAGGGCGATCGGTTCGAACGCCACCAGACGATCGATATCGAAGCCATCGCGATCGGGGGTCAGCTCACGGTATCGCTGGCCTATAATGCCCGGCTCTACCGACGCGATACCATCACCGGACTGGCCGATCACCTGCGTGCCGCGCTGCTCGCCCTGATCGCGCTCGCCACCGAAACCGACGCTGACAGCGATATCGAGGCCGAGCTGCCGCTGTCGCCGTTGCAGGAGGGCATGCTGTTCCACGCCCTGTCCGGCGACCGGCAGAGCTATTTCGAACAGTTCACCTATCGCCTGCGCGGCGCGCTGGATCTGCCGGCCTTCGCCGCGGCGTGGCGCGATCTGGCGGCGCGGCACGCGGTGCTGCGCGCCGCGGTCGTCGCCGCGACCGGCGCGGGGCAGCCGCCCTGCCTGCGCATCCTGGCCTCGCGCACCATCGAATTTAATCATCAGGATCTGCGCGGCGCCGCCGCGGCCGACGACGCGGTCGCCGCCTATCGCCAGGCCGATCGCGAACGCGGCTTCGATCTGGCCCGGGACCCGCTGATGCGGGTCACGGTGCTGCAACGCGGCGACACCGAGGCCGAGGTGGTCTGGAGCCACCATCACATCATCCTCGACGGCTGGTCGCTGGGCATCCTGCAACAGGAACTGATGGCGTTCTATCGTGCCCGGAGCGCGGGGCAGGCGCTGGCGCTGCCGCCGGCACCGCCCTATCGCCGCTATCTCGACTGGCTGAGGGCGCGCGATACCGACGCGGCCCGCAACTGGTGGCGCCAGGAACTGGCGGATTGCCCGCCGCCATCGAGCATCCCGGGCCTGGATCCCGCCGGTCGCGCCCGGGGCTATGCGATGACCGAGCACAGCCTGATGCTGGACCCGGTCACCAGCCGGGCCCTGGCCGCCCGCGCCGCGGCGCTCGAGGTCACGCTCAACAGCGTGGTCCAGGCGATATGGGCCCTGCTGCTGGCCGGCTACAATGACCGGCCCGACGTCATTTTCGGTGCCGTGGTTTCGGGTCGGCCGCCGGAATTGCCCGATGTCGAACGCATTGTCGGCCTGTTCCTGCAAACCATCCCGGTGCGGGTCACCGTCGACCGCGATCGCGATTTTGCGACGTTGGCGCGGGCGATCCAGGCCCGGGCGCTCGCCGGGGAACCGCACCAGTATTTTCCTCTGGCCGAGCTGCAACGGCTGTTCGGGGTGCGCCGGGCCCTGTTCGACCATGTCGTCGTCTTTGAAAATTACCCCCTGGCCGCCGGGGACGGCGACAGCGCGGCACCGGGCGCGGCGCTGCACGCCGACGCGGTGCGTGCCGTCGAACAGATGCACTATGATTTCAGCCTTGTCGTGCATCCCGCCACCGGGCCGGCGACGACGACGGAAATCAAGTTCACCTTCAATCACCATGTCGTCGCCCCGGCGCAGATCGCGCGCATTGCCGATCATGTCGCGGCGGCGATCGCCGCCCTGCTGCGTGACCCCGATCGGCCGCTGCGCGATCTTGACCTGCGCAGCGACGCGGAACGCGGCGAACGCGAACAGGTCGCGGAAGCGGTCACGCCGGGCACCGTGCTCGAGCTGTTCGAGGCCCAGGTCCGGCGCACCCCCGACCGGGTCGCGATCGAGGCCGGGGACCAGACCATCACCTACGCCAGCCTCGATGCCCGGGCCGAGGTTCTGGCCGTATTGTTGCACCGGCAGGGACTGGAAACCGGCCAATTGGTCGGCCTGTTCCTGCGCAACGGTATCGATTACATCGCCAGCATCATCGCGGTGCAGAAGGCCGGCGGCGTGTTTGTCCCCTTCGATGTTGATCAGCCGCAACCGCGCCACCTGGCCCTGCTGACGCGGCTGCGGCCCCGGCTGATCGTCACCACCACAGAGGGCGTTGCGGCGGTCGCGGCGCTGGTGCCGGCCTTGGATCCCGCCGCGATCCCGGCCCGCCTGATCGCCTGGACCCCGAGCGGGGAGCTGTGCCACGGCGACCCGAGTGAGGCGCGGCTGGTTGCGGCGGCCCGCGACCCGGCCGCGCCGGCGCCGGGGCGGCGCCCGGCCCCGGGCGACGCGATGTATATCGTCTTCACCTCCGGCTCGACCGGCACGCCCAAGGCGATCGTCGCCAGCCACGAGGCCCTGCATCATTTCATCGCCTGGGAACGCGCAGAACTGGGCGCTGACGCCGCGCTGCGCGCCAGCAACCTGGCCCTGACCACGTTCGACGCCAGCCTGCGCGACATTTTCCTGCCGCTCAGCGTCGGCGGCACTGTCTGTGTCCCGGCGACCGAGATCCGGATGGATGGGGCCCGGCTGTTGCGCTGGCTGGCCGACAGCCGGGTGACGCTGATCCATGTCGTGCCGACGCTGTTCCGCCTGCTGATCAAGGAAATCGAACGCGAACCGGCGGTGACGCCCGCGCTGCCGGCGCTGCGCGCCGTGCTGTTCGCCGGGGAAAGCCTGTTTGCCAATGATGTCGAGCGCACCCGGCGCTGCCTTGGTCCCGCGGTGGCCTTGTACAACCTCTATGGCGCCTCCGAAACCGCGCTGGTCAAATGCTGCCTGCGCCTCGCCGGGCCGGTGGCGGCGTCCGGCCGGCCGATCCCGGTGGGGCGACCCATCGCCGGCACAAGGCTGCTGATCGTCAAGGACGGCCATCCGGCGCCCAGCGGCGTCATCGGTGAGATCTATCTCCGGCCGCCGTTCCGCTGCCTCGGCTATTATGGCGATCCGGCGCTGACCGCGGAACGCTTCGTCGCCGACCCGCTGGCGATCGGGACCGGCGCCGACGCCGATCCGCTGGCAACCGGGACCAGCGCCGACGCCGACGCGCCGCTGTGGTATCGCACCGGTGATCTGGGCCGGCTGCTGCCCGACGGCATCCTGGAATTCTGCGGCCGCATCGACGGCCAGGTCAAGGTCAACGGCATCCGCATCGAGCTGGCGGAGATCGAACAGGCGGTCATGGCCAGCCGCGAAGTGGACCAGGCAGTTGCCGCGGTGCATCGCCGCGCCGACGGCGACAACGCCCTGACCTGCTATTTCACCGAGAAGCTGCCGCTCGACCCCGCGCTGCTGCGCCAGCGCCTCAATGCGGTGCTGCCGAAATCGATCATTCCCAGCTATCTGGTGCGGCTCGACCGCTTCGCCCTGACCCTCAACGGCAAGGTCGATCGCCGTGCCCTGCCCAAGCCGGAAGAGCTGATCGTCGACCGGATCCGCTACGAGGCGCCGGCCACCGACACCGAAACCCGGCTGGCCGCGATCTGGGCCGCGGTTCTGGGCGTGAAGCGGGTCGGCGTCGCCGCACCATTCCTTGAGGTCGGCGGTGATTCACTGCGGGCGATCCGGGTGATTTCGCGGATCAATCACGAATTCGACGCCGCCCTGACCATCGGCCAGTTCTTCGAACAGCCGACGATCCGCCAGCTTGCCGCGATCCTGCGCCCCGGCAGCCAAGCCCCGGGGGACCAAAGCGCGGTCGGGACAATCGCGCCGGTGCCGCTGGCCGACGATTATCCGGTGTCCCATGCCCAGCGCCGCCTCTGGGTGCTGGATCAGCTCTGGGCCAGCGGCACCGCCTATAACCTGTCGGCGGCCCATCTCCTGACCGGGCCGCTCGATGTCGCGGCGCTGCGCAGCGCCTTCGCCGCGCTGATCCGGCGTCACGAGGTGTTGCGCACCACCTTCGTCGCGGTCGCCGACGCGGCGGAGGCGGTGCGCCAGCGGGTTCATCCCGACCTGGCCAGCCCCCTGGCGATCAGCGATCTGCGCGATGATAGCGATCCGGAAGCCGCGGCGCGGGCCCGGGCCCGGGCCGATGCCGAGACGCCGTTCGACCTGGCCACCGGGCCGCTGTTGCGGGCGCGCCTGCTGATCCTCGGCCCCGACCGCCATGTGCTGCTGGTCGCGATCCACCATATCATCGCCGACGCCGCCTCGGTCGCGATCATGGTCGAGGAGCTGATGGTCCTGTACCAGGCGGCGCTGCGCGGTGCCGCGGCGGACCCGTTGCCGGCGCTGTCGATTCACTACAAGGACTATGCCGCCTGGGACAATGCCCGGATCACCGGTGCCGTCGCCCGGCGCGACCGCGACTACTGGCTCGGCCAGCTCGCCGGACCGCTCGAGCCGCTCGACCTGCCGCTCGACCGGCCCCGGCCGGCACTGCCGCGGTTTCAGGGCGGCCGGATCAGCCGCGACCTGGATCCGGCGCTGGCGGCTTCGCTGCGCCGCTTCGCCGCGGCGCGCCAGGGCACGCTGTTCATCGTGCTGGTGGCCGCGGTCAAGGCGCTGCTGCATCGCTATACCGGCCAGACCGACATCATTGTCGGCAGCCCGATCGCCAGCCGCGATCAGGAGGTGCTGCAAAACCAGCTCGGCTTCTATGTCAACACCCTGGCGCTGCGTGACCAGGTCCGTGGCGACGATGACTTCACGACGCTGTTCACCCGGGTCAAGGGCACGATCGCCGCGGCGCTGGAGCATCGCTTCTATCCGTTCGACCGCCTGGTCGAGGAGCTGGGCATCCCCCGTGACCTGAGCCGGGCGCCGCTGTTCGATGTGCTGGTGGTGCTCCAGGATGGTGTCGCGCGCGACCTGGCCCTGGGTGGTGTCGCGGTCAGTGTGTTCCATGATCACCGCAGCATCAGCAAATTCACCCTGGCGTTCGAATTCAGTGAGACGGCCGGGGGCGGGCTGACACTGGGTCTGGAATATGACAGCGACCTGTTTGATCCGGACCGCGTCGCGCGGCTGATCGATCATCTGGTGCTGTTGAGCCGGAGCGCGACCGCCGATCCCGCCCTGCCGCTGCGGGCGCTTGAGCTGCTGACCGCGGCGGAACGCCCATTGCTGACCGGTCGGACCCCCGGCCCGGCCATCGCGCCGGGAACCACGCTGCTGACCCTGTTCGACGCGGCCGTCGCCGCGGCGCCGGACCGGCCGGCGGTGATCATCGAGGATCGTCAGCTTGATTACGCCACCCTGAACGACCGCGCCAACCGGGTCGCCCGGGCCCTGGCCACGAGCGCCGGCATCGGCCGTGGCGACCGGGTCGGCCTGCTGCTCGATCGCACCGAAGCCTGGGTCGTGGCGTTCCTGGCGACCCTGAAGCGCGGTGCCATCGCGGTGTCGCTCGACCCGCTCTATCCCCGGCCGCGGCTGGCGCACATGCTGGACGATGCCGGTTGCGCCGCGGTGGTCACCACGGCGGCGCATCGTGATCTCGCCGCCGGCAGCCGCGCGCCGGTGCTGGACATCGCGACCCTGAGCGCCGGGGGCGACGGCGAGGCGGGCGTCGCGCCGGTCACGGTCGCGCCTGACGACATCGCCTATATGATCTACACCTCGGGCTCGACCGGCACGCCCAAGGGCGTGCTGCTGGGTCATGCCGGTGCCGTCAATCTGGCCCTGGCCCAGCGCGACGGCCTGGGCATCCGGCCGGGCCAGCGCATTCTGCAATTCGCCCCGATCTCGTTCGACGCCTCGGTCTGGGAACTGGTGATGGCGCTGATGCAGGGGGCGACGCTGGTGATCGCCGGACCGGAGCGGATCCGCGATCCCGTGGATTTTGCCGCCTATCTGCGCCAGCATCAGGTCACGGTGGCGACGCTGCCGCCGTCCTATCTGGCCTCATTGAGCGCCGATGATCTGGCGCCGCTCGAGCTGCTGATCACCGCCGGGGAGGTGCCCGACCCCGACACCTTGCGCCGCTCCGCGCGGGTCCGGCGAACCATCAACGCCTATGGCCCGACCGAGGCCACGGTGTGCGCCACCTGGCATGTCGTCGACCCGGATCACGATCGCGGCCCGACCATTCCGATCGGCCGGCCGCTGCCTCATACCGAAATCCTGGTACTGGATCGCTATGGCAATCTGGCGCCGCTCGGGGTCCGGGGCGAAATCCATATCGGCGGTCTGGGGCTGGCCCAGGGTTATCGCGGCCAGCCCGGCCTGACCGCGCAGAAATTCATCGTCCATCCGCTCGATCCGACACAGCGTCTCTATCGCAGCGGTGATCTTGGCGAGGTCCGGGGCGACGGTGCCATCCTGTTCCGCGGCCGCAGCGACGCCCAGGTCAAAATCCGCGGCCATCGGGTCGAGCCCGGCGAGATCGAATATCGGCTGAAGGGGCAGGCCGGGGTCCGCGATGCCGTGGTTGCGGTGCGCACCCTGGCGACCGGCGCCACCGAGCTGGTGGCCTATATCGTGGCGGCGGCGCCCGCGACCGTCGAGGCCCTGCGCGCCCATCTCGAAGCGACCGTGCCCGCGGCGCTGGTGCCTGCGGCCTGGGTGATGCTTGACGCCCTGCCGCGGCTGCCCAACGGCAAGGTCGATGGCGCGGTGCTGCCCGATCCGGGCGTTTCGTCCCCGACCACAAGCCAGGGCCAGGCCCCCGACATTGCCGCGGGCCGCGAGGCCGAGGTGCTGGCGATCTGGCAGGCGGTCCTGGGGCGCAGCGGCTTGCGGCCCACGGATCGCTTTTTCGACGTTGGCGGCGACTCCATCAAGGCGATCCAGGTGGTCAGCCGACTGCGGCGCCAGGGGCTGACGCTCAGCATGCGCGACTTCCTGCACGAACCAACCGCGGCGGGGATCGCGCGCCGGCTTGCCGCCGTGCCGGCCGCGGCGGCGCTGGCGCCCGAACCGCTGACGCCGGTCGCGGCAAAACCGGCCGCCACCAAACCCGCCGCGCTGGATGCCGCCGCGCTGGAGGATCTGTTCAGCAATGACTGACCCCGATCGCCGCCCCGCCCGTGCCGCCGTCGCGGCGGTCTATCCCTTGCTGCCGCTGCAACAGGGCCTGCTGTTTCATGAGTTGCTGGAACCCGAGGACCAGCCCTATTTCCGCCAGGTGTCGTTCTGGATCGTCGGCGACGGCTTCGATCCGGCGCTGTGCGCCCCGGTGTGGAACGCGCTGATGGCGCGCCATCCGCTGCTGCGCTCGATCTTCGACTACCAGAACACCGCGCATCTGGTGCAACTGGTCCTGAAACAGCGCGACGCCGAATTCGCCGAGGCGGACCTGAGCGGACTCGGGGCCGCGGCGCAGAGTGCGCATATTGCCGCCTGGCGCGCCGCGGACCGGGCGCGGGGCTTTGATCTGCGCCATGATCCGCTGATCCGGGTCCAGCTGTTCCGGCTCGGCGGGTCGCGCTTCGAGATGGTGTGGAGCCATCCCCACATCCTGCTCGACGGCTGGTCCGGCAGCATTCTGCTGGCGGAATTCGCCGAGCTGTACGCGGCACGGCGCAGCGGCCGCGCCGCCATGCTGGCCGAGCCACCGTCCTATCAGGCCTATCTCGACCGGATCGCGGCTCGCGACGACGCCGCGTCGCGGCAGTTCTGGGCCGATGCCCTGGCCGGCTACGACACCCTGGCCTGCCTGCCGCGCCTGGGCCCGGATCCGGCCGGCCGGCACTATCAGCCGCGGGATTTGGCGCTCGCGCTGTCCCCGGCCCGCGATCGCGCCCTCGCCGACTTGGCGCGTCGCGCCGGTGTCACCCTCAACACGGTGCTGCAGGCGATCTGGGGCCTGGCGCTCGGGCGCTACAACGACAGCGACGATGTCGTGTTCGGCGCCATCGTCTCGGGACGAACGCTGGAGATCGACGGCATCGAGCGCATGGTCGGCGCCTTCATCAACACGATCCCGGTGCGGGTCACGGTTGGCGCCGACGACACGATGCTGTCGCTGCTGGAACGGCTGCAGCGGCTGGCGATCGACGCCCTGGCCCATGACCACCTGCCGCTGGCCGAAATCCAGGCGGCGTCGGCGCTGCCCGCCCGGCTGCTCGACCATCTGCTGGTTTTTGAAAACTATCCCGACACTGCCGGCGGTGCCATGGTGGATCCGGGGCTCGGCTTTCAGGTTGTCGCGATCGAAACCGATGAACGGGCCCATTATGATTTCGGCGTCCTGGTCCAGCCCGGACCGCCGCTGTGCCTTCAATTCAAATATAATGGCGCGGTCCATTCCGACGCGCAGATCGCGCGCCTGGGCGATCAGATCCTGACCCTGATCGATGCCGTCACCGCCGATCCGATGGCCCCGGTCCGGCAGCATGACATCATCAACGCGACCGAGCGCGCCACCCTGGCCCGTTTCAGCCGCGGCGCGGACGGGACCACTCCCGGAGGTGCATTCCCGGAGGATGCCTCTCTGGTCGATCTATGGCGCGCGCAGGTGGCCCGGACCCCCGATCATGCCGCGCTGGTTTTTGGCGAAACCCGCCTGTCCTACCGCGCGCTTGATGCCGCGAGCGATGCGCTGGCCACCGCCCTGCACGACCGCCCCGGCGGCGTCGCGCAACAACCGGTCGGACTGCTGGCCGCCCGCGGCGCGCAGCGGATCGTCGGCCTGCTGGGCATTCTCAAGGCGGGCGGCGTCTATCTGCCGCTGAGCCCGGCGCTGCCCGACGAAAGGCTGGGCCTGATCCTCGACGATACCGCTTGCCGACTGGTGCTGGGCGATGCGGCCGGCCGGGCGCGTCTCGCGGTGCTGCGCCCCGGCCTGGCCACCGCCCCGCTGGAGCCGGGCCCCGTGCCCCGCCATGATTCCGCCGGGTTGCCGGCAGGACCCGGGCCGCGCGACCTGGCCTATATCATCTACACCTCGGGATCGACGGGGCGTCCCAAAGGGGTCCTGGTCGAACATCACGGCTTCGTCAACATGATCACGCAGCAGATCGCCGGTTTCGGGATCACCGCGAGCGATCGGGTGCTGCAATTCGCCTCCTGCTCGTTCGATGCCTCGCTGTCGGAGATCTTCATGGCGCTGCTGGCCGGCGCCTGCCTGATGCTGGCGGACGAGGATACGGTGCGCGACGGCGAACAACTGCTGGCGCTGATGGCGGCGCAGTGGGTCAGCGTCATCACCCTGCCGCCGTCCTATCTGGCCGCGCTGGAGCGCCCCGAATTCCCCGGCCTGCGCGTGCTGATCACGGCGGGGGAGGCGGTCGATGCCAACGATGCCCGGCATTACGCGGCACGCCTGCGGGTCTTCAATGCCTATGGCCCGACCGAGGCTTCGGTCTGCGCCAGCTTTCACGAGGTCGCGGCGGACGAGCCCTATCCCGCCGGGATTCCGATCGGCCGGCCGCTGGGCCAGACCACGATCCGGATCCTCGACCACCAGGGCCGCGAGGTGCCGATCGGCGCCCCGGGCGAACTGTGCCTGTCGGGTGTCGGCCTGGCCCGGGGCTATCACAACCGCCCCGATCTGACGGCCCGGGCGTTCGTCAACCTGACCATCCGCGGCGGCGATCCGGATCCGGCGCCGGAGCGGTTCTATCGAACCGGCGACATCGGATCGTGGCTCGAGGACGGGACCATCCTGTATCAGGGGCGGCGCGACGGTCAGGTCAAGCTCAACGGCCGGCGCATCGAACCCGGTGAGATCGAAAGCGTGCTGCGCAGCGCGACCGGGATCCAGCAGGCCGCGGTGATCGTGGTCCCGGCCGTCGGCGCCGGTGGCGGCACGCTGATCGCCTATATTGTGGCGCCGACCCCGCCCGATCCGGTCGCGCTGCGCCAATATCTGGCGGCGCGGCTGCCGTCGGCCATGATCCCGGCCACGATCATTGCGGTGCCGATGCTGCCGCGGACCCTTGCCGGCAAACTCGATCGCAAGGCGCTGCCGCCGCCGCCGGGGGCGGGTGACAAAAGCGGCGCCCCGCCGGCCACCGAGGTCGAGCGTCGCGTCGCCACGGCCTTCGAAACCATCCTGGGCCGCGACGGCGTCGGCCGCGATGACCATTTCGCGGCGCTGGGCGGTGATTCGCTCAGCGCCATCCGCGTCGTCGGCCGGCTGCACAAGCAGGGTTACCGGCTGGCGCTGCGTGACCTGCTGCGGCTGCAAAGTGTGGCGGCGATCGCCGCGGTGCTGGCGCCGCGGATCGCCGAAGCCGGCGCGAACAGCGGGACACCGATCGTGCCGGCGCCCGCGCCGGGGGACGCGGCGCCCCTGACGCCGATCCAGGCGACCTTCTTTGCCGAGCATCGGCAGGATCGGCACCATTTCAACCATACAGTGCTGCTCCGGGCCGGGCCGCGGCTCGACGGCACCGCCTTGCAGGCGGCAATCGCCGCGCTGTGGCGGCACCATGACGCGCTGCGTCTACGTTTTCGCATCGGCCCCGACGGCATCACGCAAAGCGCTGCCGCACCAGAACCGGCGCCGGTCCCGGTCTTCGTCGATCTGCGGGACGACCGGCAACCCTGGCCCGGCCTGATCGCCGATGCCGCCGCCCGCCAGGATGGCTTCGACCTTGAGAGCGGGCCGCTGGTGACGGCGGTATGGTATCGCCTGGACGCGGCCGATTTCCTGCTGCTGCTGGCCCATCATCTGGTGATCGACGCGGTGTCCTGGCGCTTCGTGCTCGAAGATCTCGGCAGCTTCTATCGTCAGGCCGCGGCGGGTCAGGCCGTACGGCTGCCGGCGCCGACCCTATCCTATCGCGACTGGGCCTGGGCGCTGGAGGCCGAGCGCCGCAGCGCGCGGTTGCGCGCCGCCGGGTCGCGGTGGTCCGCGATCGATGCCACCCCGGTGGCGCGGCTGGCGACCGATTTCCCGATCGTGGCGCACCATTATCATGAGACCGAACAGCGCACGATCACGGTGCCGACCGCCGATCCACGGACCACCGACGACACGGTCCAGGTGGCGCTGCTGGCCGCCCTGTCGCGGGCCCTGATCGTCAGCGGCATGGTGGGCGAGGGGAAGGGAGGGGCGTTGCGCGTCCTCTTGACCAGCCATGGCCGGCTGCCGCCGCCCGGCAGCGCCCTTGATGTCAGCCGGACCGTGGGCTGGTTTACCGCGGAGTATCCGGTGCTGCTGCCCGATACCGGGGATCCGGGCGCGATCGCCGCGCTGCCCGACATGCTTGAAGCCGCCGCGGCCCAGGCGCTCGACTATGGCCTGCTGCCCCGCCCGTCGGGTGTCCGGCCGCCGAACGATATCGTGGTCAACTATCTCGGCCGGGTCGACCCCGACCGCCATCCCACCCATCCCGACCCGCTGTTCCAGATCGTCGAGGATTTCGATGGCGCCTCGGCCGGTCGTCTGGAACGGACCCGGCTGCTGGGGATCGACGCCTTGCGCCGTTCCGGCCACCTGACCGTCGGTCTGCGTTTCTGCCCCCGGATTCACCGCCCGGCGACGATCGAACGCCTGGCGCAGGCCCTCACGTCCGCGTTCGCCGACACCCTGGCGGGGACGTCGGCGCCGCCCGCGTCCTGCCACCATCGCAACATCGCACAGGAGTCTTGATATGGCCGTCAACCGACACCGCTTGTTCCTGGCCACGGGAACGCTGGCCTTGCTCCTGGCCGGCACCGCCGCCGGGCAGACCATGCCGCCCCAGCCATCGCCACCGAATGCTCAGCTCGGTCCGGTTTGCCCGATTCCGGTGATGGAAACCCCGCTGCCAAGCCATCCGCCGTCGAATGCGCTGCCCTATCGCCCGTTCCCACCGGCGTGGCAGGCGCAAATCGATCAACTGGTCGCGTCGGACACGATCCCCGGTGCCGTGATCATCGTCAAGTCCCCGGTCTGGGGCGTGCGGGTCGGCACCACCGGCTATAGCAACCTGCCCCTGAAGATCAAGCCGAACCCGGGTCAGCAATTCCGTGTCGGCAGCGTCAGCAAGATGTTCCTGGCCCAGGAATTCCTGCAACTGGAACAGGCCGGACTGGTCAAGCTTTCCGACCCCGTGCTGAAATATCTTGGCGACGACCCGGTGATCGTGGCCATCCCGAATATCAAAAATATTACCATCGCCGAGCTGCTGCAGCACACCTCGGGGATCGCAAGCTATACGGCCGATCCCACGGTCGCGAACTCATTTTATGTCACACCCAACAAACAATACACGCCCAATGAGTTGATGGCGACGCTGGACCCCGGTTCGACGCCGGTGCTTCCGCCCGACTTCGCTCCCGGGGCGACCTATCCCAACCCCTATTGGGTCACGCTGGGCAAATCGGCGCCCCCGGCGCCCGCACCCTATCCCTGGTGGTTCTACAGCAATTCAAACTATATCCTGCTCGGCATGATCGCCGAGCGGCTGACCAAGATGCCGGCGGCCGAGATCCTGCGCCACTACGTCACCGATAAGGCCGGCCTCAAGGATACGTTCCTGGCGGAAAACGAAAAGCGCCTGCCCTACATGCATGGCTACAGCAAATACGAAGCGAACTTGTCGAGCCAGATCTATGATCACTGGTGCGATGTCACCGCGGTCAATCCCAGCGCCGCCTGGACCGCAGGCGCGGTGATCTCAACGCCCTGGGATTTGTTGAAGTTCGCCGAAACCGTGTTCAAGACCGACACGTTCCTCAACGAAGGAACCAAGCTGAAATGGCTGTCCTTTGTTTCCGCGGACATCCATTACGGTTGGGAACCGATGGAATATGGTGTCGGCGGCATCATGGAGCCGCACCGCGCCTATGGCGACTTCCGTGGTCATGGCGGCGCCTTTCTCGGCTACAAGACCCTGGTTTATTATTTCTGGGATTCCGATACCTATTTCATTCTGGCCTCGAACACCTGGGACGGTGAGGCCGAGAACACGATGCTCAACAATGTCATGCCTTTCGTGGTCGGCCCGGTGACGACGCCCAAGCCGCGCAATCTGGGCAGTGCCGCCTTGGGCCGTCCCCGCACCCTGGCCGTGTCCTGGCAGGCGGGCCGCTACGACGCGCTCAGCTATCGTGTCTACAACGGTGTCAATCACGATCAGGTCGATGGCGCGACCGCGGAAAATCACCCCGGCGTGCAGGTGCAGGACGTCCCCGGAGTCAATGCCGTGCTGCGCGATGTGCGGCCCGCGGCTGCCAACTACTGGCGGGTCGATATCGTCAGCGCCCAAGGCGTCGTCCCCGGCCCGGTCTGGCAGTTCCACGCCGCCGGGGGCTGACACCCTGCACGCCTGTCCCCTTTGCGCACCCCGCCGGGAGGCGCAGAGGGCTGCTCGAACGCCCCTGTCCTTGCCCTCTGTCGATCGGGTCCGATCACGATGTGTGGTATCGCCGGCCTCTTTTCCCCAAACCCGGATGTCCCGGTTGACCAGCGGATCCTGGAGGCGATGGCGCGGCAACTGGCCCATCGCGGCCCCGATGATGTGGGATTCTGCGTCCAGCCGGGGCTCGGTTTCGGCTTCACCCGGCTGTCGATCATCGATCTGACCACGGGAAACCAGCCGCATCACAGCGAGGACGGCACGATCACCTCGATCTGCAACGGCGAAATCTACAATTTCAGGGAATTGCGCCGCGAGCTGGAAAGCCGGGGCCATCACTTTCGCACCCAGTGCGATGTCGAGGTCGTGGTTCATCTTTACCAGGACTATGGCGCCGACTGCGTCCGCCATCTCAACGGCCAGTTCGCCGTCGCGATTTATGACGCCAACCGGCACAGCCTGCTGCTGGCGCGCGACCCGGTCGGGATCGCCCCGCTTTTCTATACCCGGATCGAGACCGGCAGCGGCGGCGCCTGGCTGTTCGCCTCGGAAATCAAGGCGCTGCTGAGCCACCCCGCGGTGCGGCGCCGCGTCAATCTTACCGGCCTCGACCAGATCGTGACCTTCCCCGGCCTGGTCAGCCCGACGACCCTGTTCGCCGGGATCCACGCGCTGGCCCCCGGGCACAGCCTGCGCCTTGATCGTGACGGTGCCGCCACCCCGTGCTGCTATTGGGATCTGGACTATCCCGAGACCGATGACCCCGCGACCGGGAGACCCGAGTCCTTTTATCGCGACCAGGTCGAAGAGCGGTTGCGCGACGCCGTGGCGCGGCGCCTCAACGCCGATGTGCCGGTCGGCTTCTATCTCAGCGGCGGCCTGGATTCGAGCCTGATCGGCGCGCTCAGCCGCGCGGTCCGGCCACAACAGGACTTTCATTCCTTTTCGATCACCTTTCCCCAGGCCACGATCGACGAACGCCGCCATCAGCGCATCATGGCCGACCATCTGGCCAGCCAGCATCACGAAACCGAGTTCACCCCGGATGCGATCATCAGCCGCTTGCGCCGCGCCGTGGTCTGCGCCGAAACCCCGCTCAAGGAATCCTACAATACCTGCTCGCTGGCGCTGTCGGCGCTGGTCCATGACACCGGCCACAAGGTGGTCCTGACCGGCGAAGGCGCTGACGAGTTGTTCGCCGGCTATGTCGGCTACCGGCTTGACGCCAGCGGCGCGCGCGGCGGCGACCCCGGCGATATCGAGACCCTGCTTGAGGACGAACACCGCCAACTGTTCTGGGGCCAGCCCGATTTCTTCTATGAACGCAACTATCTCGCCTTCCGCGAGGTCAAGGCCGGCCTCTATTCCGAAGCGGTCGCGGCACAATTGCCGGCATTCGACTGCACCCGGGAACCGGTGGTCGACATCACCAGGCTGCAGAACCGGCATCCGCTGCATCAACGCTCCTATGTCGATTTCAAACTGCGGATGTCGGACCATTTGCTGGCCGATCATGGCGACCGCGTCGCCTATGCCAACGCGGTCGAGGCGCGTTATCCCTTCCTTGATCTCGATCTGATCGATTTCGTCCGCACCATTCCGCCGGCGCTGCTGATCAAGAATGATACGGAAAAATATCTGCTGCGCCAGGTCGCCCATCAATATTTGCCGCCAGCCGTGGCAAAACGGGAGAAATTCGGTTTTGTGGCACCGGGATCCCCGTATCTGTTGAGACAGAACGTGGACTGGATCAATGACATCCTGTCCCCCGATCGAATTCGTCGGCAAAACTACTTCAATCCGCAGAGCGTCGAGCGGCTGCGCCGCCATTGCATGAGCACGGAAACGCAGATCAATACAACGTTCGAGATCGATTTTCTGATGATCGTCCTGACCTTTGGCATCTTCACCGACGCCTTCGCGATGCCGGATTATACCGGATGATCCCGCGCCCGGTGCGCGGTTTAGTGGGCCATGCCGACAGTATAACTCCCGTATGACGAAGTTATTACAAAAGCAATGTGCGTAATACGGTTGTATGTATGAGATTTACTCTTGTTATGCGACGCAAGATCGGGTACCAAACAGCTCATGCGCGGGTGAAACCGCACGCCATGACGACCTGAGAGCAGGCTTCGGTCCTTGCGGGCCGCGGCGGTGATCGCCGCCGATCGCCAAGCCGCGCGGGATCACGCTCATCGCGGGTTGGTCCGAGACTTCATGATCGCGCTCTGTTTAAGGGGAGGCTGCCATTTCTCCGACCGCCCTGCATGCTGCCGATGATCCCGTCTGCATCGTCGGAATCGGTTGCCGATTGCCGCCGGACTGCGAAGATGTCGACGCGCTCTGGGCCGATCTCCGCGTCGGCGGCTGCGCGACCCGCCCGGTCCCCGCCGACCGCTGGGATGCCGAGCGTTATGCCGATCACCGGCCGCCCCGACCGGGCACCAGCGTGTCGCGCTGGGGGGGCTTCCTCGATCCGTCCTTCCCCGCCGGCTTTGATGCCGCCTTCTTCGACATTGCCCCGGATGAGGCGCGTGCCCTGGACCCGCAGCAGCGCCTGCTGCTCGAGGTCTGCTGGCACGCCCTGGAGGATGCAGGCCGGCCCCCGGCGCGGGATGCGGAACCAGCCAATATCGGCGTCTATGTCGCGATCAGCACCTCGGACTATCAGGGCGCCCGGATCTGGAACCCCGACCTTGCCGCGGTCGATCCCTTTACCGCGACCGGCGCCGCCTTTGCTGCGGCCGCCGGACGGATCTCATACAGTTTCAACTTCGAGGGACCGTGTCTGGCGGTCGACAGCGCCTGCTCCTCCTCACTGGTCGCGTTTCACCTGGCCTGTCAGGCGGTGCGTCATCAGGAATGCGAGGCCGCCCTGGTCGCCGGGGTCAACGCTTTGCTGGCGCCCAATCTGTTTGTCGGCCTGACCCAGCTTGGCGTCCTGTCGGCCGACGGGCGCTGCAAGGCCTTCGACGCCGCCGGTGACGGCTATGTCCGCGCCGAGGGCGCGGGGGCTCTGGTGGTCACAACCTTGTCCCGGGCCCAGGCCCGTGGTGACCGCGTCCTGGCGCTGTGCCGCGGCAGCGCGGTCAACCAGGACGGCCGCAGCAACGGCTTGACGGCACCGAGCCGCAGCGCGCAGGAACGGGTGATCCGCCGTGCGCTGTCCCAGGCCGCGCTGTCCCCGGCCGATATCGGCTATGTCGAGGCCCACGGCACCGGAACCCCCCTGGGCGATGTCGTCGAGATGGCCGCCCTGGCCGCGACTTATGGCGCGGAGCGCGACCCGGCCCGGCCGCTGCTGATCGGCTCGGTCAAGACCAATATCGGCCATCTGGAGGCGGGGGCGGGGATCGCGGGTTTGATCAAGACGATCCAGTGCCTGCGCCATGGCGAGATCCCGCCGCATCTGCACCTCAACAATCCCAGCCCGCATATTCCCTGGGACCAAT
>JARLIO010000037.1 GCA_031291675.1 Azospirillaceae bacterium | reverse complement strand
GGTTCCCGCGTGAATTTTCGAGGCTCAATAGGTTCACTTACGTTACGGCCTGCACCCCCCTGTTCTACGCTTGGCGGCCGTCGTCACCGACGGACTCGCCCAAGAACGCGGTTCCGTACCCTGTCGCTACCAGCGCACGGGCGGGATTCTTCACCCGCTTGAAACACGCGCCTTTCCCTGGCGCACCCCAGACCCATTTTTTCAAATTCAAGGGATTCAAGGGCCCTTGGCGGGTGCGGGTAGAGCCGGCGTGGCGGTCGTGACGGCGATCGCGCGCCACGGGTGTAAGTCGGATAAGCCCCGGCTTTCTCATCGGGCCGGGGGGACGGGATCCGGACCGTCGTGGCGTGGCCACACGCTCAAAGCCGTTTCGACAATGGTGTCCAGAATGGCCCGATCGACGCCATCACGGGCCTGGATCGACAGCCCCTGGACGATGGCGGCGTAATAGGCGGCGAGCCCCGCGGTGTCCGTCGTCGGCGGCAGTTCGCCCTCGGCCGCCGCCCGGGCCAACCGCGCCGCGATCGCCGCGATCGCGGCGCGACGTCGCGCGGCCAGGTCGGCGGTGACGTCGGCATGTTCAGGCGCGCAGTTCAGGGCGCCGGTAGCCAACATGCAGCCGCGCGGCTTGGGACCTTCCGCGTAGACCAATACCGCCTCGCGCAGCACGCGTGCGATTGCGCCGCGCGCCGTCGCTTCCTCGGCCAGCGCATGGGCCACGAACGCCCCGTGGGACGCACGGTAGCGGTCCAGCGCCTGGTAATAGAGCTGTTCCTTGCTGCCGAATGCCGCGTAGAGGCTGGGTGGCGTTACGCCCATCGCCGCGGTCAGGTCGGCAATCGATGTGCCTTCGTAACCGTGTCGCCAGAACAACGTCAGCGCCGTTTCCAGCGCCTTGTCCCGATCGAACACGCGGGGCCGGCCGCGCGGCCGTCGTTTCTCGCTATCCATAGTAACCACTATAAAAAGTGCTTGACCGCGACACAACAATCTATTTTTATATCGATCGCTAATTTAATCAGCGCAAGGGCACATCCCATGAGCAGCACGACCCTCGGCGTGGCGGCGACGCGCCGCGCCTACCGGCTGGTGGCCGGCGACGATGGACATCATCTTCAGGCGGTGGAAGAGGCGATCCCACCACTGGGGCCGCAGGATGTTTTGGTGCGGATCGCGGCCGCGAGCCTCAATTATCGCGATCTGCTGGTGATGCGCGGCCAGCTGGGGCCGGTCCGCGATGGCCTGATCCCATTGTCGGATGGCGCGGGTTCGGTCGTTGCGACGGGGTCGGCGGTGTCGCGTTGGCGCGCGGGTGATCGGGTCGCGCCGATGTTCTATCGCGACTGGGCCGCGGGGCCCTATCGCGAGGCCTATGGCGCGGCGGCGCTGGGTGGCGGCGCCACGGACGGCGTGCTGGCCCAATTTGTCGTGGTGCCGGAAGCGTCGCTGGTGCGCATTCCCGACGGGATGAGCTTCGAGGACGCCGCGACATTGCCCTGCGCCGGCTTGACCGCGTGGCAGGCGCTGGTGGTGCGCGGGCACCTCACGGCCGGTGATACGCTGCTGGTCCAGGGAACCGGGGGCGTGGCCCTGTTTGGTCTGCAAATCGCGACGGCACGGGGCGCACGGACCATCGTGCTGTCGTCCTCCGACGAGAAACGGGAGCGGGCCTCGCGCCTTGGTGCCTGGGCGACCATAAATTATGAGGCGACACCCGACTGGGACGTCGAGGTGCGCCGGTTGACCGACGGTCTGGGTGTGACCCATCTGCTGGAACTCGGTGGCCCGGACACGTTCGACCGTTCGCTGCGTGCGATCGCCGCCGGGGGCCATATCGCCCAGATCGGGGTGTTCAGCGGCTTCGGACCGCGGTCCAATCTGATGCGCCTGCAACTGATCAACGCGACCATCGATGGCATCAATGTCGGCTCCGGCGAGCAGTTTGACGCGATGAACGCCTTCATCACGGCGCACGGGATCGCGCCCGTGATCGATCGCACCTTCGGCTTTGACGAAGCGGCCGCGGCCTACGATTATCTCGCGAGCGGCCGCCATTTCGGCAAGGTCGTGGTTCGCCTGTGAGCGGCGGCCGGACCTGGCCTGCGCCTTCGCGCGGGTCAGGTCCGGGGTTGTCACGAGGCCTTGTGCTGCACCAGCGCGAGCAGGGCCTCGGCCGCGGGGCCGGATGATGCCGGGTTCTGCCCGGTAATCAGCAGGCCGTCGCCGAGGACATAAGGCTGCCAATCCCCGGCCTTGGCGTAGCGGGCGCCGTTCTCTTTCAACATGTCTTCCACCAGGAAGGGGACCACCTCGGTCAGGCCCACGGCCGCTTCCTCGGCGTTGCTGAAGCCGGTGACCTTCCTGCCGGCGACCAGGGGCTTGCCGTCAGGCGCCTTGACGTGTCGCAGGGCCCCCGGTGCGTGACAGACAAGGGCAACAGGCTTGCTGGCGGCGAGGGTCGTCTCGATCAGAGTGATCGAGCTCTGATCCTCCGCCAGATCCCATAGCGGGCCATGGCCACCGGGGTAGAACACCGCGTCGAAATCCTGCTGTGCGACGCTGTCAAGGCGCACGGTGGCGGCGAGCTGGGCCGTCGCTGCCTGATCGGCCGTGAAGCGGCGCGTGAAGTCGGTCTGGGAATCGGGCTCACTGCTCTTCGGATCGAGCGGCGGCTGGCCGCCCCGCGGCGAGGCCAGTACGATCTCCGCCCCGGCATCCTTGAAGGTGTAGTAGGGCGCGGCCAGCTCCTCAAGCCAGAAGCCGGTCTTGCGGCCCGTGTTGCCGAGCTGGTCGTGGGACGTCAGGACCATCAGAATCTTCACGGCTGTCATCGATTGCTGTCCTGGCTGTTTCAGATGAGGGGTGTTTCGGATGAGCGGGGATCAGACCCCTTTGACCTCGTCCGCCAGCGTCCGGGTCAGGGCCCCGGCTGACATTTTGCGGGCGAGGGGTGCGCCTTGCCCGGCCCATTGCGCACCAAAGCCATAGTCACCCCGGGCCTTGGCGGCAATGTGAAGCGCTTTGGCGAGATCGTAGGCGATGGGATAGGCTGGCACGTCGGCAGGCGACAGCGCGGTGGTCAACGCCGTGAAACGATTGGCCAGGCAGCGCGCCGGGCGGCCCGACAGGGCACGCGTCATCGTTGTGTGATGCGCCGCCTCACTGAACAAGGCGGTGCGAAAACCCTCGTCGGCGAGGCTCTCGTCGGTGGCCACATAAGCCGTGCCGAGCTGGGCGGCAGCGGCGCCGAGTGCCAGCGCCGCGGCAATCCCGGCGCCATCCATGATGCTCCCCGCGGCGATCACCGGCAGATCGATGCTGCGCGCCAGGATCCGGGTCAGCGCCAGGGTGCCGAGCTGGTCGTCGGGCGCGTCGGGGTCGAACACACCACGGTGGCCGCCCGCCTCAAACCCTTGCGCAACGATCGCATCGACCCCGGCCGCGGCCCCCTGACGGGCTTCGGTGAGGCTGGTCGCGGACGCGAACAGGATGATCCCGGCGTCGCGCAGGGCCCGGAGCCGCTCCGGCGCGGGCAGGCCGAAATGAAGGCTGACAACGGCGGGTCGTGCGGCGAGCAGCATCTCGAGCATCGCGTCGTCAGCCACGAAGCTGGTGTAGATCTCATGGAGCCGCTCCGGTGGCGCGGCGCCGATCGCGGCAAAACAAGGACGCAGCCGGTCGATCCATGCCGCCTCGACCCGCGCGTCAGCGCGCGCCGGCTGATGGGCGAAGACATTGACATTGAAGGGCTTGTCGGTGCGCTCGCGCAACGCGGCGATCATCTGGCGCGCACCCTGGACGTTGCTCGCGCCGACCCCGATCGAGCCGAGCCCTCCGGCATCACACACCGCCGCGGCCATGGCGGGCGAGGCGACGCCGGCCATCGGGGCCTGGATGATCGGCAGGCGGATGCCCAGCCGATCGAGCACGAAAGGATGGATCATGGCCTCTCCCTTTTTGTGCGGATTCAGGCGGACATTGCGGTCTCCCGCGGGCGGAACGCAGCCGTCGGTATCGTCCGCCAGCCTTCATTCACCGATGTGGTCTCTGCGATCACATGTGGGGTTCCGGCATGCGATTTACCAAGGGCCGGCTGACCAACAAGTTTGGACTGGGAGGCGATCATGATCCGCTGATCCCGATGCCTGGACCCCGGCTTTCCTCTGGCTGCGGTCACGGCTGGTGCCACCACGATGGTGGCCGGAGCCGAAAAAGACCGGATTGCGTTATCGGCTGTAACCTGGCCAACCATAGTGATCATGAAGCTTTTTTTCGCTGATGGCGTCAATCATGGCGAGCGGATCCCAGGGTGGACTCGATTTTACCTGGTCGCGTGTGACATTGACCCGGATCCGGCGTTCGACGCGGTCGATGTTCTGAACCGCGTAGGGCGTCAGCCGAACGTGCTCGCCTGGCCACCAGTTGCCAGTCGCGACAACGAAATAACAAAGATCCCAACTGACGTCATCGACCAAAAAATTCTCAATATGGCCAATATCACCGTCGGTTGCGTGGATGTGGTATCCGATCGTTGCGTTCACACTATCCAGTTGTTGACGGTTGCGATCGGCCTGGATATTCACACCCATCTCAACGGCGACGGCAGCAAGAAACGGGGTATCCTCAACATCATCAATGGCGAAATAACTTGTGCCCCAGGATGGATTGCAACCATAGTATTCAAAGAAACGGTCTTCTGTTTGCTTTGAAACAGAGTCGTTCTCGGAAATGTCCGGGCTCGCTTCGATCTGCGCCTTTTTCAATCGAACGGTCAGGGCCAGATCGGAGCCCCAGCCCAACATCGATTGCCCGGTGCCGCGCGGCGGCGAGAGGTGCAACGGCGCGATTGCCGAGGGGTGAACCAGGACCTTGCGAGCCGATAACCAGGTCCCGGTGTCCACCACCATCCAGCGGACCCGCCAGGTCTTGTCGTCGAACAGGAAATCCTTGACGGTACCGACGTGGCCATCGCTGGCCTCGACCGGACATCCCGTGAGGGCGGAAATGACAAAGAGCATGATGTCGTCCTTACCTGTATGACCGCGACCCAGACTGGGACATGTCCGCAAGGGGGCTCGGCCCGTTGGTTATCGGCACCACAGCGGAAGGTCGGACAGGGATTGGCATCGCATCGACTCGCGACAGTCCTGTCATGCCGATGACCGACAAGAGCGACCATACAGCACCCAACGCCACGCCGGCAGCCAACGCGAACCCAGCCTTTCTTCGACGGGTGAAGATTGTCGGAAAGAATAGGGAGCAGTGGTGTCGGCGAGGAAGGCTCGGAATGTACTTATAGCGACGGTCATTCGAGAGGCTCGGCGAGCCTGTGTTGTCAGTTGCAGGCCCCCAGGCCTTCCGCCGGGCCGGGTTGATTCCATCACCTGCAACCCGATAATAAACAGTGAAAAAATGTACAATGTGTTTTAAAACATCTAGCATATGGACAACTTATCATAAAACGGATAACGAAAGGTACTAACGATATGGTCGCACGGAATGTGCGAAATAATATTGTTAAAATGGCGATAAACAGCATGAGCGTGTCGAATGCATGTCCTAGCGGGAATCAGAACGGAGGATGGCCCGTCCGCCAAGCGATGGGTGGCTTTGGGCATCGTGATGATGCTGGTCCTGGCCGTGGCCAAGGGTGCCGCCGCCGCCCCCGATGTGCTGCGGATCGGCTACCAGAAATCCTCGTCGCTTTTCATCATTCTCAAAGGCCAGGGTGCGCTTGAGAAGGCCCTGGCGCCGCTCGGGGTGACGGTATCCTGGCACGAATTCTCGTCCGGTCTACCGCTGCTGGAGGGGGTCAATGTCGGCAGCATCGATCTGACGGCGGATGTCGCCGACACGGTGCCGCTGTTCGCCCAGGCGGCCGGAGCGCATCTGACCTATCTGGCGCAGGAGACGCCGTCGCCGGCGGCACAGGCCATCCTGGTCGCCAAGGATTCGCCGATCACGTCGGTGGCGGACCTCAGGGGCAGAAAAATCGGCTTGGCCAAAGCGGCGGGCGTTCACTATTTAACCCTGCGGGCGCTGGAGATGGCGGGCTTGCATCTCAACGACGTGCAGATTGCCGACCTACAGCCGGCGGACGGGCGCGTCGCCTTTGAGAGCGGGGCGATCGATGCCTGGGCGATCTGGGATCCCTTCCTGGCCGCGGTCGAGACGCGCAGCGGCGCCCGCGTCCTGGTCGATGGCACCCAGACCGGGGTCAGCTATCGGCGCTTCTATCTGGTATCGACCGCCTACGCGCAGTCGCGACCGGAGGTCTTGAAGACGGTTGTCGCGGAATTGCGGCAGGTCGGGCTTTGGATCAAGCAGCAGCCGGATGCCGCCGCCCGGGTCCAGGCCGGATTGATCGGCCTCGACAGTGGCACGGTGGCGCAGGCCAACAGCCGGCGCAGCTATGTCGTGGCGCCGGTCGACGAGGCCGCCTGGGCGGAACAACAGAAGATTGCTGATGCCTTCACCGCGGCGAAGCTGCTGCCGGTAGCGCTCGATGTGCGCGCGAGCGCGGCGTGGCACGAAACGCCATAAGGGGCTGCGCGGCGTGTGTGAGATTTTCCCTTGGACAACAGGATGAAGAGAGGCCGGCTATGTCAAAAATCGAGAGGGTGGTTCCGGGAAACAGTGACCTGACGCTTGAACCCTATACCCCGAACATCGGCGCAATCGTCCACGGCGTGGACCTTGCGGCGCCAGATCCGGCGGTTCATGCCGAACTGCGTCGGGCCCTGGCGGACTATCAGGTCTTGTTCTTTCGCGGACAGGTGCTGAGCCCCGACCAGCAGGTCGCAGCGGCGCGGATCTTTGGCGATCCCGACAAAGCGAAGGCCTATTTCCCGCGCCACGACGACCATCCACAGATCGAACGGATCGAGTCGCGGCCGGGTGGCAACAATCACCGTACCGATCGCTGGCACGCTGACATCACCTTTTCGGTCAATCCACCGACGGGGGCCGTGCTCTATGCGCGTGAAGTCCCGCCAGCCGGCGGTGACACGCTATGGACCAGTGCGAC
Organism: Azospirillaceae bacterium; assembly: GCA_031291675.1. Taxonomy (GTDB): domain Bacteria; phylum Pseudomonadota; class Alphaproteobacteria; order Azospirillales; family Azospirillaceae; genus JARLIO01. The sequence continues at coordinate 13,869 of JARLIO010000037.1, read as the reverse complement.
GCGGGTTTATGATGCGTTGGCGCCGGCGTTGCAGGGCTATCTTGAGGGGCTGGAGGCGCGCCACAGCATTGAGCATAGCGGCTGGCCGCAGAATTTTCTGGCGCGGCCCGATGGCGAGGCGTTGTACCGTCGGGTTCGCGCCGAACAGTTGCCGGTGGTGCATCCCGTGGTGCAGACGCATCCGCTGACGGGCCGGAAACTGGTTTATGTCAACCCGAACTTCACTGATCGTATCCTCGGGCTGAATCGCGCGGAAAGCGATGCCTTGCTGGCGTTGCTTTTTGCGGTGTTCCAGCGGCCGGACTTTCAGGTCCGTTGGCGCTGGCAGATCAATGACGTGGCCGTGTGGGACAATCGGGCCACCCAACATTACGCGGTGGCGGATTACGCGCCGGCACCCCGGCTGATGCACCGGGTCACATTCGGGGAAGACCGGGCCTTTTGAGTGCGCCGGACGCTCCCGGGCGCCGGCGCACCAAACCTTATCCGACGCTTGAGAAGGCGGCTTTGAGCGCGCTCTTAAGGTCCTGTGCGGCTTCCAGCCCGATCGAGACGCGCAGCAGCCGATCGCTGATCCCCGCCACCCGCCGGGCCTCGGGGTCCATCGAGGCATGGGTCATCGTTGCGGGATGGGCAATCAGGCTTTCGTAGCCGCCGAGGGATTCCGCGAGGCTGAAGGGGCCGCCGGGCTGGATCAATGCCGCGAGAAACGCCTCGACCGGACAGCCATCGGCCAGTTCGAAGCTCAGCATCGCGCCGAACCCGGTCTGCTGGCGGGCGGCGATCTGGTGTCCGGGATGGTCGGGAAGTCCCGGATAATGAACGGTCTTGACCAGGGGATGGTCGGCGAGAAAGCGCGCCACGGTGGCCGCACTTTTCGACTGGGCCTTGATCCGCAGATCCAGGGTGCGCAGGCCGCGCAGGACAAGCCAACTGTCGAAGGGGGCACCGGTGACGCCGACGACATTGGCCCACCAGGCCAGGCGCTCATGCCATTCGGCTGTCTTGGCGACGACCGCGCCGCCGACCACGTCGCCATGGCCATTGATGTATTTGGTCAGCGAGTGCACGACGATGTCAGCGCCCAGGGCCAGGGGCTTTTGCAGCGATGGCGAGAGGAAGGTGTTGTCGGCCACGAGCAGCGTGTTCTGGGACCGGGCGCGCTGCGCCAGTGCGGCGATGTCGGTAATACGCAGCAGGGGGTTGCTGGGCGTTTCCACCAGCACCATCCGCGGGCGTTGGGCAAAGACCGCGTCATGGCTGGCGGGGTCGGTCAGATCGGCGAAATGGACGCGAAAGCGTTCCTGTTCGGCGCGTGCCTGCAACAGGCGATAGGTCCCGCCGTAACAGTCGTGGGGGGCCACGATCAGATCCGCCGGCCGCAGCAGGTTGAAGGTGAGATCGAGTGCCGACATTCCGCTTGACGTGATGACGGCATTGTCACCCCGCTCCAGCGCGGCAATGGCCCTCGCCAGCGTGTCGCGCGTGGGATTGCCGCTGCGGGTATAGTCGTAAGGGCGTTTCCGGTTGAAGGCCTCGAACGCGAAATTCGTCGACATCACGGGTGATGGTGTGATCGCCCCGAAAGCGATGTCCCCATCGACCCCGGTGCGGGCGGCGATGGTGTCGTCATGCTTGGGATCGGCAATGCTCATGGAAACCCCCTGCTGCGTCAAAACCGAGATCCCTGCGGGTTCGGTTGTGCACGAAGAGCAGGCAGGCCGGCACCGGCCACCCATCATCTGCCGGCCCGAAGCCGCGGGAGTTGGCACCTTTCGGGAGCCTCTTGACGTGAGTCCCGCAGGTTGCCCCAGCGTCGTCGGGCCTTTCCCTCGGCTGGTCTTGATGATGGCTCGAAGTCTATCGGGCCGGCAAAGAGCTCGTCAAAACTTTTCTGAGGCTTGGTGACCGGGAACGGGCCTGTTTGGCCGATTGTTGGTCCCGGCCGGTTTCCGCAAAGAAAAAGCCCACCGCGCCGTTGCCGGCGCGATGGGCCTTTTCTTTTGGAAAGCACCGGCCACCGCGCGGCGAGGCCGCGCGGTGGTTGTCGTTGCCTTAGTTGTGGGTGTGGAACGTCCGGGAGATGACGTCGAGCTGCTGTTCACGGGTCAACTTGATGAAGTTGACGGCATAGCCCGACACCCGGATGGTCAGCTGCGGATATTTTTCCGGGTGGTCCATGGCGTCGACCAGGGTCTCGCGGTCGAGGATGTTGACGTTGATGTGGTGACCGCCCTGGCCGAAATAGCCGTCGAGCATGCCCACCAGATTGTCAACCCGCTCGGGCTGGGTCGGGCCCAGGGCCGAGGGAACCATGCTGAAGGTGTAGGAGATGCCGTCCTGGGCATGGGCGTAGGGCAGTTTGGCGATCGAGGCCATCGAGGCCAGGGCGCCTTTGCGGTCACGACCATGCATCGGGTTGGCACCCGGCGCCAGCGGCACGCCCTTCTTGCGGCCGTCCGGGGTGTCACCGGTCTTTTTGCCATAGACCACGTTGGACGTGATCGTCAGGATCGACTGGGTTTGCAGCGCGTCCCGATAGGTCTTCTGCTTGCGCAGGCAGGTCATGAAGGTCTCGACCAGCCACACCGCGATGCTGTCGACCCGGTCGTCGTTGTTGCCGAAGGCCGGATAGTCGCCTTCGATGTCGAAGCCGGTGGCCAGGCCGCGGGCATCCCGCTTGATCCGGACCGTGGCGTATTTGATCGCCGACAGGCTGTCGGCGGCGACACTGAGGCCGGCGATGCCGCAAGCCATGGTGCGCAGGATGTCGCGATCATGCAGCGCCATCTCGACGCGCTCGTACATGTACTTGTCGTGCATGTAGTGGATCGCGTTGAGCGCGCTCATATAGACGCGGGACAGCCACTCCATCATCGGGACGAAGCGGGCCACGACCTCGTCATATTTCAGCACGTCGCCGGTGATCGGGGCGAAGGCCGGGCCGACCTGGGCGCCCGACAACTCGTCACGGCCGCCATTGATGGCGTACAGCATGGTCTTGGCGAGGTTGGCACGGGCGCCGAAGAACTGCATCTGCTTGCCGATGCGCATCGCCGAGACGCAGCAGGCGATCCCGTAATCGTCGCCCCAGTAGGGACGCATCAGATCGTCGCTCTCGTACTGAACCGCGCTCGACTTGATCGAGGTTTCAGCGGCGAACTTCTTGAAGCCTTCGGGAAGCCGATCGGCCCACAGGATGGTGAGGTTCGGTTCCGGCGCCGGGCCCAGATTGTGCAGGGTCTGGAGGAAGCGGAAGCTGTTCTTGGTCACCAGGGTCCGGCCGTCGAGGGCCATGCCGCCGATGCTTTCGGTGACCCAGGTGGGATCGCCGGAGAACAGCTGGTCATATTCCGGGGTGCGCAGGAAGCGGACGATACGCAGCTTGATGACGACCTGGTCGATCAGTTCCTGCGCGGTGGCCTCGGTCAGGAGGCCGGCGTCGAGATCACGCTGGATATAGATGTCGAGGAAGGTCGAGATGCGGCCGATCGACATCGCGGCGCCATTGGCTTCCTTGACCGCAGCCAGATAGCCGAAATAGGTCCACTGAACGGCCTGCTGTGCCGTCGCCGCGGGGCGGGTGATGTCGAAACCATAGGACTTGGCCATCGCGGCCAATTCGCCCAAGGCCCGGATCTGCTCGTTGATTTCTTCACGAAGGCGGATCGTGTGCTCGTCGAGCAGCTCGATCTCGAGGCTTTGCAGCTGCGTCTTCTTGTCAGCGATCAGGCGGTCAATGCCATAAAGCGCGATGCGGCGATAGTCGCCGATGATGCGGCCGCGGCCATAGGCGTCGGGCAGACCGGTGATGACACCGGATTTGCGGCAGCCCAGAATCTCCGGGGTATAGGCGTCGAACACGCCGTCATTGTGGCTGCGACGCAGCGCCGGAAAGATATCGTCCAGCTTGGGCGACGGCGTGAAGCCGTAAGCCGCCAGGCCCGACTTGACCATGCGCAGGCCGCCGAACGGCATAATGGAGCGCTTCAGCGGCTTGTCCGTCTGCAAGCCGACGATGACTTCGAGGCCCTGGTCGATATAGCCGGCGTCATGGGACACGATCGATGAGACGATTTCGGTGTCCGCGTCGAGAACGCCGCCCTTGGCGCGTTCCTGGGCCAGCAGGCCCGACAGCTTTTCCCACAGAGCCTTGGTGCGCGTGGTCGGTCCGCTCAGAAATGCGGCATCGCCCTCATAGGGGGTAACATTGCGGAGAATGAAGTCCCGGACGTTGATTTCGCGCTGCCAGGTGCCGTTGGCGAAAGTGCGCCACGGATCGCTCTGCGTTGCCGCATTCCCGGTCAGATCTTCCGAAACAAGTGTGTCCATTGGTGTCACCTCTTGAATTGTCTGCCGGTGCTGCGGTGGCGCATCGGCGGTTTGCTGCCCATTTGGCGGGCTGTCTTGCTATGCCCGCTTGGGGCGACGGCCACGCATCAGGTAATACCACTTAACCACAATTATGCGATAGGTAAAGGATGCAACGCTGCCGTCGACTAAGATTATTGCTTGCGAGTTAGACGCCTTCCGATCCGGTGGTCGGGCGCTCGACCCAGGCGATGCGCAGCAGATTGGTGGTTCCCGGCAGGCCGAAGGGCACGCCGGCGGTAATCACCAGCCTTTGCCCTTCGCTGGCGAAACCATCGTCGTGGGCAATCCGGGTCGCCCGATAAACCAGTGTTGACAGATTTTCGATCAGGTTGGTTTCGACTCGGAGGCTGTGGACGCCGTAGGCCAGCGTGGCGCGCCGGGCAACGGCAAGGCTGGAGGTCAGGCTGAGGACCGGAACCTCGGGCCGCTCCCGCGCGGCCCGCAGCGTGGTCGAGCCGGTGGTCGTATAGGTGACGATGGCGACGGCCTTGATCGTCCGCGCCACCTGGATCGCGGCGGCGCTGATGGCATCGGAGGCGGTGCTCCGGTCGTTTTGCGGCTGGATATCCATCAAGGTCCGGTAGCTCGGGTCCTGTTCGACGCGGCAGGCAATGCGGTCCATCATGGCCACGGCGGCGATCGGATGAGCGCCGACCGCGGTTTCCGCCGAGAGCATCACGGCATCGGCGCCGTCGAAGATCGCCGTCGCGACGTCATTGGCCTCCGCCCGGGTCGGGGCCGCAGCCGCGATCATCGATCCCAGCATCTGGGTCGCGACGATCACGGGTTTTCCGGCATTGCGCGCCGCGGCGATGATGCGTTTTTGCAGTCCGGGAACGTCCTCGGGCGGGATCTCGACGCCGAGATCGCCCCGCGCGACCATGACACAGTCCGATTGCCCGATGATCTGGTCGAGATGCTCGATGGCCTGCAGGGTTTCCAGCTTGCTGAGGATCGCGGCGCGGCCCGCAATCAACCGACGTGCTTCCAGCAGGTCTGCCGCACGCCGGACAAAGGACAGCGCGATCCAGTCGACGCCGAGGTCGAGCGCAAAAGTGAGATCGGTGCGATCCTTGGCCGTCAAGGATGATGGTGCCAGCATGGCGTCAGGAACGTTGAGGCAGCGGCGGTCCGACAGGCTGGTGCCGGAGACGACAACGGTATCGGCGTGTTCGGCAGAACAGGCGACGATGCGCAGCCGGACCCGACCATTATCGAGCACCAGGTCGGACCCGGGGGTCAGGCCCTTGAAGACCTCGGGATGGGGCACGCCGACGCGACGGATGTCGCCGGGATCGCTCGACAGGTCGAGGCGGAAGGACTGGCCCGGGGTCAGGGCGATGGCGCCACCGGCGAAAGCGCCCAGGCGCAATTTCGGGCCCTGCAAATCGGCGATGATCCCGATCGGACGGCCAACTTCCATCTCCAGAGCCCGGATCGCGGCGACGTGAGCCCCGTGTTCCCGATGGCTGCCATGGCCGAAATTGAGACGGAACACATCGACACCCTCTTCGAACAGCCGACGGATCGTCGCCGGCGTCGCCGATGCCGGCCCCAGCGTGGCGATGATCCTGGTCTGTCGATAACGGCGAAAATTGGCAGCGGACGACTTCATCGGATTTGCTTTCCTCGAAATAACGGCTGGCCGCCGGAAAACACGGGATCCCGGGAAGGCCAGGGCAGGGGGCGTCCCTCGATGGGCGGGCTTGCGGGCCGATGCTCATCGGAGCGCGGCACCGGATCATCTCGGTCGCGGCGCTGAAGCCGGGTTTCCCCTGCATTCGAAGGACATTCTCGGGCACGCCGCGGGCTCTGTCAAAGGTCGCTCGCTGGGGTCGCACGCCGGGGACGAGTCCGGACGGCCGGCGCGGGTTGCTCCAGGGGCCGCGTCGGCGTCAGATCGAAAGGTGCCGCCTCAGCGTGCCGGCCGCGGCGGCATCGGGCGCGGCGATGAAATAGTCGGGGTAGGCGGCACGAAGCTCGCTGATCCCCAGCCTCAGCCGATCGAGATGACCGGTCATCGCGCGAACGGCGCGCTCGGGCGCGTGCGCGGCGATGGCATCGACGATCGTGGCATGTTCGCCGATCACCTCATCGATGCGGCCGGGCACCGGCAATGTCAAGCGACGGCAGCGATCAACCTGGATCTTGACCTGTTGGGTCAGGGTCCAGAACCGGGGATAGCCGGCCGTCTCGGCAATCTGGGCGTGGAACGCCTCATCGCCATGGTGAAACCGGTCGTGATCGGGCGTGGCCTCGTTGCTGCGCTGTTGTTCGACGATTTTGCGCAATCGGGCGATCTGGATGGGTGTGGCGCACCGTGCCGCATAGCCGACTGTCGCCTCTTCGAGGGCGCGGCGGATGACATGGGCCTCGTGCAGGGCTGCGATCGGAATCCGCGCGATGAAGGTCCCTGATTGCGGGAAGATCTCGACCAGGCCGTCGTCGGCGAGACGGAGCAGCGCCTCGCGGATCGGGGTTCGGCTGACCCCGAACAACGCACCAAGCTGCTTCTCGACGATCGGGTCGCCGGGTTTTTGGTGCATCGACACAATTTCATCGCGCAGGTGCCGGTAAATCGTCGCCGCGACGCTGGTGCCGCGCTGTGGCGCGCGTGCCGCGGCTCTGCTACTCTCCAGCCGGGCCGGGGAACGCGGGGCGTCACCGGGTTCGTGGGTGAGGTTCATCGCGCCCGCGCCTTCTGTTGACGATGGTCCCTCGCCGGGACCGCAGGGCCACAAGACCGACCCATGATGACACTCTCGCGATGAATATACTAATATATTAGGAAGCGGAGTCGAACAGATTTCATCCGCGCCTTCGGCGTATTGTCGCACAATCGGGCACGGTTACGCTGTGGACACGCCTTTCCGGCTCAGCCGGGGCTGGGTGCGGCGCGGACACTCTTGAAAACAGGACCGGCGAATGCTTCACATCAGGGCGATCGGCGCGTCCGACGCGGCATCGACCCGGTCGCAGCAAAAGGTTGAACGGTGATGGATACGAAAAACATTGCGCTCGTTGCCCACGACGCCCGCAAACAGGATCTGAACGCCTGGATCGGCGCCAACATCGAGGCTTTGGAACAGCACCATTTCTGGGCAACCGGCACCACGGGGCGAACCGTCAGGGCGGCCTATCCAAAGTTGAATATCGTTGCGCTGAAAAGCGGTCCATTGGGCGGCGACCAGCAGGTTGGGGCGATGATTGCCGAAGGCAAGATCGACATGCTGTTCTTCTTTACCGATCCGATGACCGCGCAGCCCCATGATGTCGACGTCAAGGCCTTGACCCGGATGGCGACACTTTACAATATTCCGATGGCGTGCAACGAGGCGACGGCCGATTTGCTGATCACGTCGCCACTGTTCAAGAGCGGCTACAAGCCGCGGCCGGCGAATTTCCTGGGCTATGAACACCGTCTGTTGACCGGGGCCTGACGCCGGTGGTGCCGCAGCGGGGTTGCGGCAGTTTGTCCGATCACCGCCGCTGTCGGGTTATGATGTTGCCCGAGTAACTGATATATTAGTATATTCTTGGTCCCATCCGGGATGCCCGGGTCGCGATCGCCGACAAACGTCGAAATTGTGGGGCCGGCGCCATGAGGCCCGGTTATGGACAAGGGGATTGGAATGGCTAGTTCCGGGCGCCGGGTTGCTTCCCTGGGCGAATGCATGATCGAGTTGAGTGGGCCTGGTGGCGGGCCATTTGACGCCGGGTTCGGCGGCGACACCCTGAATACGGCGGTTTATCTGGCGCGGCTGGGCGTCGCTGTCGATTACGTGACGGCGTTGGGCGACGACCGCTTCAGCACGACAATGTGCGCCGCCTGGCAGGCTGAGCAGGTGGGAACCGACCATGTGCTGCGTGTTCCCGGGCGTCTGCCCGGGCTTTATATGATCGAAACCGATCCCACCGGTGAGCGTCGTTTCCTTTACTGGCGCGACCGCGCGCCGGCGCGCGAGCTGTTTTCGTTGCCCGGTTCGCCGGCGCTGATCACCGCACTTGAGGGTTATGACCTGCTGTACCTGTCGGGGATCAGTCTGGCGATCTGGGGCGCGGAAGGGCGGGCGACCCTGTACGCGCTGCTGGACCGGGTGCGCCGGCGCGGCGGCAAGGTCGCCTTCGATACCAACTGGCGTCCCCGACTGTGGGCCGACGCGGCCACGGCGCGCGCCGCGTACAGCGAGATGCTGCGCCGCACCGACATCGCGCTGCCGGGTGCCAGCGAGCTGAACGAACTGTTCGGCGATGCCGATGCCGACGCCGTGATCGCGCGGATGCGTGCCGCCGGGGTGGGCGAAATCGTGGTCAAGCTCGATCCGCCGGGCTGCCTGGTCTGTGATGGTGGCGACCCGGTCATGGTGCCGGCAGAGCGTGGCGTCGCGGTCGTCGATACCACAGCGGCGGGGGACAGCTTCAGCGCCGGCTACCTCGCCGCGCGCCTTGCCGGAGCGCCCGCCGCGCAGGCCGCGCGAACCGGCCATCGCTTGGCGGCCACCGTGATCCAGTACCGCGGGGCGATCATTCCGCGCGCGGCGATGCCATCGCTCGACGGTTTGTGAGCGCAGATCTGTGAGTGAAGCCGTGCGGCGGGAACATGGCTGTGGCAGGCGCTGCACCATGCCCTGTCGCCGGGAAAGCGCGTATCATCCGGATCAGCGGGGCCCCTTGTTCCCGCCTGAACCTCAAACCTGTCGTCACGATGACGACACCATCCCATGAGGATCATCATGTCGATTGTGGATCGGCCCCTGCCCATTCTTGAACCCGCCTTGAAGGGCGTTCGCATCATCCCGGTCCTGGTTCTCGATGACCCGGAGCGCGCGGTGCCGTTGGCACAAGCGCTGGTTGCCGGCGGGCTCAATGTGCTCGAGGTCACGCTGCGCACGCCGCGGGCCCTGGCCTGTGCCGAGGCCATTGCCGCCAAAGTGCCGGGCGCCATTGTCGGCTTCGGCACCTTGACGCGGCCATCTCAGTTCGCCCAGGCGCGCGACGCCGGGGCCCGGTTCCTGGTCAGCCCGGGCCTTACCGATCAGTTGGCGCAGGCGGCGCGGGACACCGGGCTGCCCTATCTGCCGGGCATCGTCACGGTCACCGAAGCCATCATCGCGATGGAGCACGGTTTCCGCGAGCTGAAATTCTTCCCGGCGATGTTGAATGGCGGCGCGCCCGCGCTGCAGGGCATGGCGCCGTTGCTGCCGGAGATCCGTTTCTGCCCGACCGGCGGTATTCGCGCGGGTCACGTCAAGGAAATCCTGGCCCTGCCAAATGTTTTCGCGCTGGGCGGAACGTGGCTGACCCCGGCCGACGCGGTCCGGGAGGGTCGCTGGAGCGAGATCGAGACGTTGGCGCGCGAAGCAACGACCCTGGCCGCGGCCTGAAGCCAGAGTAAACCGGGAGGCGACGCCGCAACGGCGGTGTCGCCTCCGGCGCTTCTTGAGGGGCTTTGCCCCGCCTACCAGCGGCCGACGGTTTCGCCTTCCAGGCTGCCGGAAAAATCGTCGGGATGGGCGGTGCGGATGCTGTCAATCGTCAGGCGCAGCGCGTCGAGATGAACCTGCATGGCGTCGATCGCGCGGTTCTCATCGTGGGCGGCGATGGCATCGACGATCACCGCATGTTCTGCGACGACGGCGCCCATGCGTCCGGGAACCGGCAGGGTCAGGCGCCGAAACCGGTCGATCTGAACCTTCACCTGTTGGATCACCGGCCAGAAGCCCGGGTATCCCGCGACCGACGCGATCAGCGCATGGAAGGTTTCATCGGCTTCGTGGAAGCCGTCCTGGTCCGCCGCAAGTTCCTGGCGATGCTGATAGTCGATATTGGCGCGCAGGCTGCTGATATCGCCGGGCAGGGCGCGCTGGGCGGCATAGCGCACCGTCGCTTCCTCCAGCGCCATGCGGATCACGCTGGCCTCCGGCAGCGCGGCCAGCGGGATCGGCGCGATAAAGGTTCCCGACTGGGGAAAAATCTCGACCAACCCCTCATCGGCCAGGCGGAGCAGCGCCTCCCGCACCGGGGTGCGGCTGACGCCGAAGGTCTCGGTGATTTGTTTTTCGACCACGGGCGCGCCGGGGCGTCGTCGCATCGACACGATCTCGCTGCGCAATTGCCGGTAGATGCTGGCCGCAACGGTACCGCCCTGCTGCCCGCTTCGGCTGAGCGCGCGCCGCGCCGGTTGTCGCGTGGAGCCGGTTGGCGCGACGGTGTTGGTAGCGGGATTGTCCAATCCCGAGCGTTCTCTCATGGCGTCAGCCGTCCCTACAATGTCGCATCGGTGATCCCGAGCGACCCGCTCTGATGGCGTTTGTTGCGGCGCGAACACACGGCCCCGCATGACATCGGTCATGCCAGCCTTGGCGTCGCCCGTCCTTGCGTCCCCGTTGTTCACGTCCCTTCCGTGAAGTCGTCGATCGTGATCGCAGAACTATATCAGCGATTGGTGCTCGCCGGTCAAGCGTCCGCCTCGATCCTTTGGCGGTCCGGACCGGGTCTGCCGTGATTGCCGCACCCTGCCGGGGCAAAGGCTGCTTGCCGCAGTGATTGATATATTAGTATACTCGCGATCCAGCCAAAGCTTACGCATCGCGCCGGTTTCCGGCGCCCGCGGAAGGGGAGGCCGTCAACCTTGACTCCAAAGGCGACGCCGGGACATGGTCCCGGCGCGTCGCCATATGTCCCAGGTCGCGGGAGTCCCGGGGACGTTCCCGGGCGTCAAGAAAACATCCCGCTTGCGGAGATAGCCCATGCTCCATCCAGATCGCTTGTTTCCCGCCGATCCTGAGAGTCGGAATATTGCACGGCGGCTTTACGCCGAAGTCGCCTCATTGCCCATCGTCAGTCCGCACGGCCACACGGATCCGGCCTGGTTTGCGCTCAATGAGCCGTTCGCGGATCCCGCGACGTTGTTCGTGATCCGCGATCATTACGCTTTCCGCATGCTCTACAGCCAGGGCGTCCCCCTGGAACAGCTCGGTGTGCCGCGCCTTGACGGTGGTGCCGTCGAAACCGATCCCCGCCAGATCTGGCGTCTGTTCGCACGTCATTGGTCGCTGTTTCGCGGCACACCGACGCGGCTGTGGCTCGAGCACGCCTTCGAGACCGTGTTCGACGTTACCGAGCGCTTTGGCCCCGACACGGCCGACGCGATCTATGACCATATCAATACCTGCCTGAGCCGCCCTGAATTCCGGCCGCGCGCCCTGTTCGAGCGGTTCAATATCGAGGTGCTGGCAACGACGGAATCGCCGCTCGACACGCTGGAGCACCACGGTACCATTCGGCAGAGTGGCTGGAAGGGGCGGGTGATCACCGCATTCCGGCCCGATCCGGTTGTCGATCCGGAATTTGAGGGCTTCGCCGCCAATGTGGGCCAGTTGGGCACGCTGACCGGCGAGAATACCGCGACCTGGACCGGCTATCTGGCCGCGCTGGCCAACCGGCGCCAGTTCTTCAAGGCGGCGGGCGCAACCTCGACCGACCACGGCCACCGCACCGCGCTGACCGCCGATTTGAGCCGCGCCGAGGCGGAGCAGCTGTTTGGCAAAGCGTTGCGCGGTGTCGCCACGCCGGCGGAGGCCGAACTGTTCCGCGGCCAGATGCTGACCGAAATGGCGCGGATGAGCCTTGATGACGGCCTGGTCATGCAGCTTCATCCCGGCGCCGATCGCAACCACAGCCCGCTGCTGTTTGAACGTTTCGGCCGTGACAAGGGGTGTGACATCCCGACCGCGACGGAATATGTCAGCGCGTTGCGGCCGCTGCTCAATCGCTTCGGCAATGAAGCCGGGTTTACCCTGATCCTGTTCACGCTTGACGAGACCAGCTATTCTCGCGAATTGGCACCGTTGGCCGGCGTCTATCCCGCGCTGCGTTTGGGCCCGGCGTGGTGGTTTCACGACAGCCCCGAGGGCATGCGCCGTTACCGCGAGATGGTCACGGAGACGGCCGGTTTCTACAACACGGTGGGCTTCAACGACGACACGCGGGCGTTCTGTTCGATTCCCGCGCGCCACGATGTCGCGCGGCGCGTCGACTGCGCCTTCCTGGCCCGGCTGGTGGCCGAGCATCGCCTCGACGAGGATGAGGCCCGGGAGGTCGCACACGACCTGGCCTACCGGTTGGTCAAGCGCGCCTACAAGCTCTGAGCGGGGGCGTCCCTGGAACCTCGGGTTCCAGGGACGTGACACCGTTGGGCGCTGTCGGGTTACGGCCGATCGTTGAGAACGGCGCAGGCATGGTCCTGCAACTCCTCGCCCGAGGCGCGGTCCCCGCGGCCTGGGTCGGCGTGATCGGTCAGAAGGTAAAAGCCGTCGTAAATGCCATCAGGGGCGCTGCTGAAGGTTGTGCCGGCGATCACCAGGGTCTGGTGGCCCATGTCGGCGCGTGCGCCGGGGATTGTGTTGGCCAGCATGGTGAACGGGTTGGTTTGGGCGAGCTCATCGGCCGTGATCCTTCTGACCAGGTAGGGATGGCCGTGAAACGGCGGATTCAGCGGTGTCCAGTTCGCGGTGAACCGGGATTCATTGTCGCGCAACTCCTGCTTCAGCTCACTGCGGATGCAATCGATGTGGATGTGCAACTGGTTCTGGCTGCGCCCGGATACCGAATTGATGGCCAGCGTCAGGTTGTCGCGCGCGATCGGCCGACCCGCGCGATCCTCAAGAAAACGGCGGGCTTCCCAGGCGCGCTCCCAGTAATTGGTCGCGCCCGGGGACAGGATCTGCGGATCCTCGATCCCGGTGACCCGGTCCGTCGGGATCAATAAATATTGCAGGGCGCCGTCACGGTCTTTCAGGATGGCATAATGCTGGTCGGGGTCGAGCCACTGGCACGGGTCCGGCGCGGCACCCCGGAGCTGGGCGGGCTCGCAGCGGTCATGGACAATCTTCCACAGAGCGTCGGGGTCGGCGGCAAGGGCGACCGTCGCGGTCAGCGCGTGAGCCGCCTGGATCAGCAGGACAATCGCAACGGCACGCACGCCGGGTAGCAGGGAATGACCCATCTCGTTCTCCAGAATTGGCCCGGAAACTGCCAGCTCGGCCCGGGGTTCCGCGCCAGCCCTTTTGCGCGGCCAGCAAACGCCTTGATCGCGGGGAACAATTGGCCGGGAACAGTTGGCCGGGAACAATTGAAGGCAGCGGGATTGTGGCCTCAAAGCGCCACACGACCGGTCTTCATCGCCAACCGCTGCGGCGCTGGCAGCCGGGGGGCATCATGTCATAGCGGCGCCGATTGGTCGACGCAGGATCGACGCGGCCAGCGGTTCTCATTTTGGCGACGAAGCATTGGGCTTTCGCCCAAACCCAACGGGGGCCATGCCCCAGACCCCTTTGTTTTTGTCGAAATAGAGGGGGATTCGGGGTGCGCCAGGGAAAGGCGCGTGTTTCAAGCGGGTGAAGAATCCCGCCCGTGCGCTGGTAGCGACAGGGTACGGAACCGCGTTCTTGGGCGCGTCCGTCGGTGACGACGGCCGCCAAGCGTAGAACAGGG
>JARLIO010000036.1 GCA_031291675.1 Azospirillaceae bacterium | reverse complement strand
TCTGCGACGCAAGCTGATCGGCTATTACGGCTACTTCGGCCTGCGTCACTGCCTCCCGGCGCTCAACCACATCAAGTGGCACGTCGGGCGACTGTGGGTCATGGCACTGCGCCGGCGAAGTCAAAAGCATCACCTCTGGTGGAGCAGCGTTGTTCGCCCTCCGTGGTTCAACTCGCTTCCTGATCCCACACTTCGGTAATGAACGTCGAAACCTGGGGGCCGGATGCCTTAATTGGGCACGTCCGGTCCTGGGTGGGGGGCGGCCAGCAATGGCTGTCCCTACCTCACCGCGAAAGCCCAACGCCTCGCCGCCAAAATGAGAATCGCTGGGCCCCTTGGCGGGTCGGCAGAAGTGTGCGCGGATGTTTTCTTTCCGTCAGCTTTCTTTGACTCGGCCGCCCGATCGATCAGCGAGTCCGCAAGTGCCGCGGCCCCTGCATTCGCAAGCCGAGCGACCCCATAAGCGCCTTTTCACCACGACCCAGTTCCAAATAAACCCTCAGATCAAGTCCCGTGCGAAGCTGAGCAACGCCTGGTCTCGTCCGAAGCCGCCGACGAGTTGCACGCCGATCGGCAGGCCGTCGGCTGATTGCCCGGCAGGCAGGCTGATTGCCGGCAGGCCTGCCGCATTGACCCAGCCGGTGAAAATCGCATGGTCGCGCGGCCCGGCAGGCAATCCGCCGATGCGATCCGGATAGGGGGTCGCCGCGGCCCAGGGCAAGGCGGCGGCGGTTGGGGTCAGCACATAATTGAATCGGGTAAACAGTTCGTCGCAGCGCCGGCGCAGGTGAGCGACCTGATCCAGGGCCTCAAAATAATTAGCCCCGGTCATGCCGCGCCCGTCTGCCGCCATGGCTTGAGCAGACGCGCCGGCCAGACGCGCCAGGTCCCAGTCGGTTCGATCCATCAGCCAGGCGACGCCTGACCGCGCGATCACCTGCCAGATGCGGGCGCAGATATCGAGATCGAAGAAAACCTCGCCCGTCTCGACCCTGTGGCCGAAAGCGCTCAGCTTATCCGCAAAGCCGCCTGTCACGGCGGCCACCTCCGGGTCAACCGGAGCGGCGCCGAATCGCGGAATGAACAGGATGCGCGTCGGACCGGCCGCACGCCCGGGGCCGACCGTTGGCAGCGAGCGCCGGTCCGCAATGTCCGGTCCGGACAGGACCGCGTCGAGCAGCATGGCATCGGCGACAGCGTGCGTCAGCGTGCCGATGGTCTCGAAATCAGTCAGAATCGCCGGGAAACCATCGCCGCGCGCCATGCGCCCGATCGATGGCTTCCAGCCGACCAACCCGGTGTGGCACGCCGGCCGGCGGATCGATCCGCCGCCATCGGTGCCGATCGCCGCCGGTACCAGCCCGGCCGCGACGCTCGCCGCCGCTCCGCCCGACGATCCGCCGGGCGTGAGCTCCGGATTCCACGGGTTCCGCGTCACGCCGAAGAGATCGTTCCTGGTATAGCCCTCGAGCGTCAGCTCCGGCACATTGGTCTTGCCCAGGAGCACCGCGCCGGCCGCGCGCAGGCGGGCGACCGGCAATTCATCATGGTCGGGAACATAGCTTTGGAGCGCCCGGCTTCCCCAGGTCGCCGGCATGCCCCGGACCAGGAGATTGTCCTTGACGGAGAGCGGAATGCCGTCCAGCGGCGATAACGCGACCCCGGCGGCCCGGCGCGCGTCGCTCTGGCGCGCGGCGATGCCAGCGCCGACATGATCGACATGAACAAAGCTGTTGAGGGCCGGGTCGCGCTCGGCAATGCGTTGCAAACACAAATCGAGCAGGCTTTCGGCCGTGATCTCGCCATTGGCGAGCCCGTTCGATAAATCGGTCAGCGTTTCAAGCATCACAGCCTCAGCGATCGCGGTGCAGGGGGAGACCGATGGCGGCCGGCATCCGCGAGTTCCGGCCAAGCCCGGCCAATACGGCGAGGCCGATCAGATAGGGCACCATTTGCACGACATAGGAGCTGACAGGCACGCCGAAGCCTTGTAATCGCAATTCAAAGGCTTCCGCCGCGCCGAAGACGAGGCAGGCCGCCGCCGCGCCCCAGGGCGTCCATCGCCCGACGATGAGCGCGGCGAGCGCCAGATAGCCGCGTCCGCTCGTCATGCTGTCGGTGAAGGTGCCCACCTGCTGCATCGACAGCACCGCGCCGCCAAGCCCGGCCACCGCGCCGCAGGCAATCACCGCCAGCATACGAACCAGGAGCGGGTTTAAGCCGGAGGCATAGACGACCTCAGGGTTCTCGCCGGTGGCCCTCAGCGTCAGCCCGATCTGAGTCCGGTTGAGAAGGAACGTCAAGGCGATGCAGAGAATGAGCGTGAGATAGGTCAATGGCGGATGGGCGAACAACAGCGGACCGATTTCCGGAATATCGACAAGACCGGGGATCGGCAGCACCGGCAGCAGCGTGTTGTGGATCGCGATGGGCGCGCCTGATGACGCGATGATCCGCATCAGGTAGCTGGTCAGGCCGAGCGCGACGATATTGGCGGCCAGCCCCGTCACCATATTGTCGGCTCGGAAGCGCACCGCGACGACGGAGACCACCAACCCCATGGCCGCGCCGCCGACAAGGGCGAGCACAAGGCCGGCATAGGCGCTGTCGCTGGCCCAAGTGCCGATGGTGGCGCCGAATGCCCCGACCAGCATCATGCCTTCCAGGCCAACGGCGAAGACCCCGGCCCGTTCGGACAGAATACCGCCCAGAGCCGCCAGCAGGATCGGCGTCGCAATACGGATGGAGGCTGCCAGGAACTCGATCATTTGCGTCGCGCCGCCATTGCCACCAGAACGAAAATCATTGTCAGCCCCTCGATCACGGTGACCAGCGCGGTCGGCACGCCGATCTGGCGCTGCATGGCGAGCGAACCCGTCTCGAGAAAGCCGATGAACAGCGCCGCCGGGATGATCGCCAGCGGCTCCGTCGCGCCGAGCAGGGCCACGGTCACGGCCTTGAAGCCGAAGCCAAGCGAAAATCCTTCGATCAGCCGGCGGTGGATGCCCAGCACTTCGACGCCGCCAGCCAGCCCGGCAAGGGCGCCCGCCAGCGCCATGGCACCCCATGTCAATTGGCTGCGTGAGAACCCGGCATAGGCGGCGGCAAGGCGCGAGGCTCCCGCCACGCGCAACCCGAAGCCAAACGGCGTGCGCCAGATGAGGAACCACGCGCCGAGCGCGGCGACCACGGCGATCAGAATGCCGATATGCGCATCGAAGTCAGGCATCTTCGGCAGCCAGGCGCCACGCGGCATCAACGGCGACTGCAGAAAGCCGGCGCCGACCTGGCCGAGCCACCCGGCAAGCAATTGCTGGACCAGCAACAGCGCGATGAAGTTGAGGAGAATGGTCACCAGCACTTCATGCACCCGCCGGCCGAGGTGAATGGCGGCGGCCACCCCGGACCACGCGGCGCCGGCAAGCGCGCCGGCGGCAAGCGCGACGACGATCGCCACCACCGGCGGCGCATTGGGGATGGCAAGCGCGGCGGCCGCTGCTCCTGCACCACCAAGGGCTATCTGCCCCTCCGCGCCCAGGTTGATAATCCCGGCCCGCAGACAGATCGCAACGCCAACGCCAGACAGGAGATAGGGCGTCGACCGGTTGAGTGCCGCGCCGATCTGATGCGCAGAGCCAAACGCGCCGTCGAGAATGGCGAGAAATCCTGCGAGCGGACTGCGACCCGCGAGCGCGATCAGGATCGCGGCGCAAACAATCGAGAGCGCCAGCGCCAGCGCGATATTCACGCCAAGCCCCTGCCGGCGGCCGCTAAAGGCGAGCAAACGTGCCGGGAACGCCGCCGCAACGGCACGAGACGGGTCGCTCATGCGTGTCTCCCGGACATCCAGAGTCCGATCTGCCGCAGATCGACATTGCGGTTGGGCGTAACGCCGGCAATAGCGCCACCGGCCATGACAGCGATACGATCGCTGATCGACAGGATTTCCTCCAGTTCGGACGAGATATAGACGATGGCCGCGCCTTGTTGCCGGAGCGCAATCATCTGGTCCAGAACGAAGCGCGTCGCGCCGGGATCGAGCCCCCAGGTCGCCTGATGGGCAACGACCGCCGTTGGCGCGCGGCTCAATTCGCGGGCGATGACCACCTTCTGCTGATTGCCGCCGGAAAGCTGGCCGACAACGAAGTCGACGCCCGGCGCGCGAATGTCATACTGCGCCATCAAGTCCCTCGCCCTGGCGACGCCCGTCTTCGGCGTCAGCAAGGCCCGCGTTCCATAGGGCGGCCGCCGGCTGTCGCGCAGCATGAGATTATCAAACACCGTCATCGCCTTGACGAGTGCCGTGTGGGACCGGTCGGCCGGCAGATAGGCCAGCCCCATCTCCACCCGCGCCGTGACGGAGGCTTGCGTTGCGTCATGATCACCGATCAGAACGATCCCATCGGTCACCGGGCGCAGCCCGGCCAGCGCTTCCGCCAACTCCAGCTGACCGTTGCCGTCGACGCCGGCGATCCCGAGAATTTCGCCGCCACGCAGGTCGAAGGTGATCGCCGACAGACCCGTCGCGCTCAGGCCGCGCACGCTCAACCGCAGAGCCCCGCGCCGATGCTCGCCCTCCGTGACGCGCGGCATGGGCACGTTACGCCCGACCATCATTTCCGCCAACTGCTCGCGGCTGATGCTGGCAACCGCCGCCTCGCCGGCAAGCTTGCCGGCCCTGAGCACCACCACCCGGTCGCAGACGTCCAGCACCTCCGGCAGCTTGTGGCTGATGAAGACGATGCCTTTGCCCTCGCTGCGCAATCGCCGCATAATGTCGAGCAATTCGCGCACTTCCGTGGGCGCAAGATTGGAGGTCGGCTCATCCAGGATGAGCAATTCGGCATCGCGCAGAATGGCCTTCAGGATTTCCACCCGCTGGCGCCGTCCGAGCGAGAGCGCAGAGATCCGCGCGTCCGGGTCGAGATCGAGGCCGAAGCGCCGGCTGGCCTGGCGGATATGCTCGGCCATTTGCTTGTGCTTCAGGACCTGCCCGCCGCCGGGCCAGCCGAGCAGGATGTTCTCGGTCACCGTCATCGCCTCCACCAGCATGAAATGCTGATGGATCATGGCGATGCCGGCCTTGATGGCGTCGAACGGGCTTTTGGCGTCCAGTGGCGCGTCCCGGAAGCGGATGTCGCCGGAGTCGGGCGGCAACATGCCATAGAGGACTTTCATCAACGTGCTCTTGCCGGAGCCGTTTTCGCCGAGAAGCCCGAGAATTTCGCCGGATTGCACGGTGAGATTGATATTATCATTCGCCCGGACGGCGCCGAACGTCCGCACGATCCCGAGCATTTCCAACAGGGGTGGCACTCTCAGGTCTCCAATGCGCGCAACGTTTAAAGGCTGGCGGACTCAAGCTCCCGGCCCTATGCCCGACGCCCAAGGAGCGTGGCCGGAAGGGATGCCTCCCGGCCGATCGCAGCTATCAGGTCAATTGCCGCCGCGTGCATCCTCGCGCGTCGGGTCGACCTTCAGGGTGCCAGCCTTGAACTGGGCCGCCATATCGTCCAGTTCCTTGACCACGGCGGCAGGCACCACCGGGTTGAACGGCTTGCCCTCGGCATAGAGCAGTGTCGCACCCGTCACCGGCGCCGTGTCATAGCCATACTGCAGGAAATTGCCGAAGAGCTTGCCGGCCTTCACGTCGTCGGCGGTCTTGCCGAACATCGCCGGCCAATCTTCCGTGATGTTCGTCAGCACATTGTCGGGCGCCAGCCTGGTCTGATCGAAGCCACGGCCGGTGACATAGACGTTCTTTTCTTTTGCGGCGGCGACAACGCCCGAGATGGCGGCGTTGAGCTTGCCGGTGAGCACGTCGGCACCTTGCGCGATCAGCGACAGAGCGGCTTCCTTGGCCGCGGCGGCATCTTCCATGTCCTTGACGTAAATGATCGTCACCTTGGCGCCGGCCTTGGCGGCGCACAGGCGGAAGGCGCCGGCCTGGGCGGTAATATTCGGCACGCCTTCAAGGCCATAGACGCCGGCGACCCGATGCGTCCTGCTCATGCGCGCGGCCAACAGGCCGATCTGGCAGCCGAACTGGGCATTGTTGTAATCGACCGACATGACGTTCGGCGGCGCGCCTTCGTTGCCGCTGACAGCGATGAACTGGGTCTTTGGAAAGTCCGGCGCGACCTGCTCCATGGCGGACACAAAGCGGCCGGAATGGCCCATGATGACCTTGACGCCTTGCGTGGCGTAGCCCCGGAGGGCCTCGGCCTCATCGGCATCCGCCACATTCTCGGTATAGGACGTGGTGAAGCCATGCGACTTGAGGCTCACGAGGATTGAATAGCCGAGCGCATTCCAGCTCTGGTCATTGATGCTGCCCGGCAGGAGGATGGCGGCCTTGTCGTCCGCCATGGCGGGGGACGCCAGCGCGGTACAGGACAGGACGAGAGTGGCGGAGATCAGCGTGCTGAGGCAAGGCAGAAATCGATTCATGCTCATAAGTTTCTCCTGTCGTCGCCCGTCTTTCCGAGCCTTTTCTTGGTTCCGTGAGGGACCATGAGGGGATGTGACCGTCACCCGGTCGGCGCGGCCTTAGGAAGCCGAGAGCAACCGGACGATGGCCGCGATCGGCGCCTCGCCCGGCGCGCATTGATGTTCCGTGCCGCCGGAGACGAAGACCGCGCTGTCGCCGGTGACCGAGGCGATCACCGCACCGAGCGCGGCGCGGGCATGGCGCTCGTAGTTGATGTCGGCATCCGACAGCATGGTGGTCCGGCGTCCACGCAACAGGCCGCCGGGCGGTGCTTCGGCCTTGGCGAAGATCGCGACGATATCGGCGGCCGCGCCCCCGGCATTGGCCGCCGCCAGACGCACGGCGCCGGCATCGACCACGTCCTTCAGGATGGCATGGCCGATCGCGAGATCGCCGCTGGCGCTAGCCGAATTGCCGAACAGCAGAATTTCGCAATTGCGCAGCTCGCCCCCGGCCGATGTATTTGCGACCGACGAATAAAGGCTCATGTTGCTGGCGATGATCGGGTCGGACAGCTCCGCCTCGTCCACTTCGCCAAGCGCCAGGGCAACCCCGAGCGCCAGCGCGCCGCGGGCAAAGGGCTTGGATCCATTCGGATCGCGGGTGACGAGCGTCGCGCCGCGTTGATCAGCATCCGCAATCAGGGCCGGCGTGAGCAGCGGTCCCTTGACCTGGACATAATGCACGTCCTCGGGCGATGTGATGCCGGCTTCCCTCTGCGCCCGGCGCGTGGCGGCAGCGACCTCGCGCACCTGGATCATGGTGCCGACCTCTTCGGCGGCGAAATCCCGCGTGATGGCAATGCCGAGCGCAAGGCGTTTGCCATTCGGGCCGGCCGACGCATCGTCGGCACGGCGCGTGAACACCGTCGCATGCGGGCTCAGCACACCTTCCGTGCCCCCCGACCAGACGAAAGCGATGCGCTTCATCACGGCCTCGGTCGTCAGACCCAGATGTCGTGCCAAGGCGAGAGCAAAGCACAGCGTGGCAAATCCGCGCGTGAAATCGTTGGCGCCGCCGTTTCCCTCGGTCTTGCCGATCACCGCAACGATCTCGGCGGGATCGACGTCACCTCCAGCGATCAGCCTCTCCAGCCCGGACACATCGCTCGGATTGTTCATCAAGACCTTATGGACACCAATTCGCATGTCAGTCGCTTTCGTTCGTGTCACCCGCCTGACGCATCGGAATGCCGCGGGTCAGGGCGTGAAGGTTCGATCCGTGCCGGTCAGGCATGAGCCGATGTCCCCGGCACCGCCGGGCAAGCGTCCGGCTTGCCGGGTGTCTTCAGTTCTTCCAGCGCGGCCAGGATCCCGCCCGGGCGGTGCGGAATGCCGGCAGCGGCCAGGCCAAGTTCCACGCCGGACAGCGCGCCCATCAGCGTCAGTTCGGAGCACCCGCCGAGATGGCCGATCCGGAAAACTTTGCCTGTCAGTTGTGCAAGACCTGCGCCAAGCGACATGTCACCAATATCCAGAACCACTTTGCGAAGCTGGTCGGCGTCATAGCCCTCCGGCATCAGGACTGCGGTCAGGACCGGTGAATACTCTTCAGGGTTGAGACAAAGGATTTCGAGACCCCAGGCCCGGACCGCGGCGCGCGTTGCCGCGGCAAGCCGCTTGTGTCGGGCAAATACGGCGTCGAGCCCTTCCTCCCGCAGCATCGCCAAGGCTTCACGCAGTCCGTAGAGCAGGTTTGTCGCCGGCGTGTAGGGAAAGAAGCCGGATGAATTCGGCTTCAGCATCTCGTTCCAATCCCAATACGAGCGTCGCAGTCCGTTGCTGCGCGATGCCGCCTGAGCCTTTGCCGAAATGGCATTGAAGCCGAGCCCCGGCGGCAGCATCAGCCCCTTTTGCGAGCAGCTGACCGTGACATCGACACCCCAGTCGTCATGCCGATAGTCGATGGAGCCGAGCGACGAGATGGCATCGACCATCAGCAGGGCCGGATGCGCGGCCTGATCGATGGCCTGGCGGACGGCGGCGATGTCGCTCGTCACACCCGTTGACGTCTCATTGTGGACGACCATCACCGCCTTGATCGCCTTGGCCCGATCCGCCGAGAGGCTCTCGTTGATCCGTGCGGCATCCACACCATGGCGCCAATCGCCGGAAATGAATTCAACGTCCACACCCAATCGTGCCGCCATCTGCCGCCATAGGGTCGCGAAATGTCCCGTCTCGACCATCAGAACCTTGTCACCGGCTGACAGGGTGTTGACGATCGCGGCTTCCCAGGCTCCCGTCCCGGACGACGGATAGATCACCACGGGCGCCGCTGTTTTGAATGCAAATTGACAGCCTTCCAACACCTCGTGGCCCAGATTCTGGAATTTCGGACCGCGATGATCGATGACCTGTGTCCCGATCGCCCTCAGAATGCGCTCTGGAATGGGGCTCGGACCCGGAATTTGTAGAAAATGCTGCCCAGAACGTATCATTGTGACGCTTTCCCAACAATCCTATCGGCAATCGCCCGACCCGCCTCCCTCAATAATGCATTCATTTTTTGGCGATGCAAGAATATTTTTGCATATTTCTATTCTCACTAGGCGCATCGAATTGAATGCGTTATAATGGGGCATGATGCTCAACAAGACAGCAGATTCCGCTGAAAATACAGGCAATGAGGCGCCGCACGCCGATCCGGTGCGCAGCGGGGCCTCGCTGCACGATGAGATCGTCGGGCGCCTGCGCGACCATATCGTCGAGGGCAACCTCAAGGAGGGCGAGCGCATTCCCGAACGGGAGCTTTGCGAAATGCTCGGCATTTCGCGGACGCCTTTGCGCGAGGCCCTGAAGGTCCTCGCCGCCGAGGGGCTCCTGGAACTCTTGCCGAACCGGGGTGCCCGCGTCCGGGAACTGAGTCCGCAGGATCTGACCGAGTTGTTCGATGTGATGGGCGGCCTTGAGGCGCTTGCGGGTCGCCTGGCCTGCGAGGCCATCACCGATGACGAAATCGCCGCGGTGGAGAAGCTGCACTATGATATGTATCGCAGCTATCTGCGCCGCGACATGCACGGCTATTTTCAGTTCAACCAGATGATCCACCAGAGGATCGTTCAGGCCGCACGCAACAGCGTGCTTCAGGCGACTTATGCCGCGATGACCAGTCGGTTGCGCCGTGCCCGCTTTTCCGCCAATACATCGCGCGATCGGGATCGCTGGAGCGAGGCCATGCGCGAGCATGAAGAAATCCTGGATGCCCTGCGTCGCCGGGCAGGTCAGGAATTGGGCGAGATCCTGTTCCGCCACCTGCGCAACAAACGCGGCGCCATTGCGTCGACGTCAAACGATCAGCCGGCATAAGGCGGCGAGGCCATATGCATCCCCGTCCGCGAAAGTGAAACAGATCCGCCATTGCTGGTTGATGCGGATGCTGAACTGACCCTGTCGGTCCCCGCCCGGCGCTTCGACCCGGTTGGACGGAAAACGCATCAGATCTTTCATCGAAACCGCCTCGCCGAGCAGCGCCACCGAGCCGAAGATCGCGGCATGGCGAACACCCGCCGCTTCCAGACGGGCGCGGTGTGTTCGCAGGCGGGCCATGGCATCGTCTCTGGTCATGGCCGGCCTGTTTCCCGTCCGGCTATTTGTCAGATTGAGTGGGCGCGTCGATCAGAGTTGGTCCTTGCGGCGAACTCGCCGGCCGACCGGCCAAGCCGATTTCGATGATGGTTTCGACGCGAACCAGGCGCTTATCGATGTCCCGCATCTCCCGCGCCATGTCGCTGACGTTGCCGGCCATGCTTTTGACGCGGCCCTCAAGCTCGATAGCGGTTCTCAGGCCCGCCATGACATCCGCCAGGAGACTCATGCCGCAATCTGCCGTTTGGCGGCAAAATATCGGCGCGTTTCCGCCAACTCGCGCTCGGCATCATCAAGGGCATTCAGCGTTTCGATGTGGCTGGCGGTCAGCGCCTGCAACATCGCAGCAATTTGCGCCGTGTCGGCATCCTGATCGTAGGCAGCGGCACCACGGCGCATCAATTCCCCGACCGAAATACCCAGGACAGCGGCCTTTGCCTCAATCGCGCTCTTGTCGTCCGGCGACATCAGCACCGCCACTCGCTCGGTTGCCGCAGCCATGAAGATAGCTCCAAAATATGAACACCCGCTGCACATGAACATATGCTGTGCATGGGTCTGCGTCAATTCTGATCGTCGCTTACGCCGCAATGCCGGTCGGAAGACCGATACCGTCGCCCCAATCATCAACAGGTACAGGCGGCGCCATAATGAATTGCCATTTGTTGTAAGTTGTCCTGGCAATGTTGACTTCCTTCAGCGCCGAGGTTTTCAACCGCATGACCGCCCTCCCGCAACGTTGCCTGCAACCACGGGAAATGGCCGAACTCCGACCTTTTTCGGTCTTGTGCACGAACGCCATGGGCGTCCCTCGATCTCATTGACCGAAGAGCGGGCGGCACGGAAGTAAAACAGAAACACAAACCATGCCAAAATCGACCAATCACTCACAACAGTCGATGCCAGTATTACGCAAAAACGACCATACCCTCATTTATAATGACTTGCACCACAAACATATATGAACGTTGTGCTTTACATGCAATCTACTACTACGCGTAATTGAAAATATTGAATCAACAAATATCATACATTAGTGTGCTATATTGTTTATATCGTGATCATTATAATACACTGCATATGCGTTGTAATATGAGTACAATAGTATGCGCTCTATTATCGATAAAAAATATGTTTACCCGCCGCTTTAATCGTGTTACGGCTTTTTCAAAGAGAAATAAGGCACATTCGCATGGTCACAGCGACGTTCGCGATGGCGAAATACGGGTATGTATTGTCAATATGGAGCGGCAAAGAGTCTGAAAACGAATTCAGCGACGGCATCGTCAGTCACAGCGAGAAACCATATCGAAATTGACCGCGCTTTGGCCCGATCGTATCGAGCCTGATCGTCGCTGCGTGGTGCACTGTCGGGGCTTTCGGCAAGAAGAATGTATTATTGAGAGTAACATCTGCAGATGTGCGCCGATTTGCGCCCTCTGGGCCGACATCGGCGCGTGGTGCTTGAAATACGGGGAACATCGGATGACTGAAGCGGTCGTCGAGCTTGACCGGCGCGGCCTCGGAGATGGGGACGTGACCTCGAAACGATCGGAGGGGCCGGGATTCCCGCTCTCCGCGGCTCAGTTGGCGATGTGGCTGGCCGAGGAGGTCGGCGGCGAGCGCCGCGAGTTTCTCATCGGCGCGCGCACGGACATGTACGGCCCGCTCGACGTGGCACTATTCCGGCGCGCGGTGGCCTCCGTCGTGGACGCCGCCGACAGCCTGAGGGTGGCATTCGTCGTCGGTCCGGACGGGCCGTACCAGTCTCCGGTGGCGGATTTCGCGTTGCCGCTCGAGGTCATCGACCTGTCCGACCAGCCCGATCCGGAAGCCGCCCTGGAGACCCTGCAGTCCTCGTGGCTCGCCCGGCCTTTCTGGTTGGACCAGCCGCCTCTGTTCGGGCTGCTGCTGGCGCGAATCGGTCCCGAGCACCATGGTTGGCTCTTTCGTTTCCACCACCTCGTTGCGGATGGCGTTGGCGTTCAGGTGTTCACCACCGCTGTGGTGCAAGCATACCAGGCGCTGGCGGACGGGCGCACGCCGGTCCTGGATCTGGGCGCTTATCGTGAGGTGCCCGCCGGGGATACGGTTTACGCGGCATCCGAGCGCTACCGGCAGGATCTGGCCTATTGGCGCAGCCGCCATCCCAGCCTCGCGTCGCCGCTGTTTCCCCGGACGGCCGAAAGGGGCTCCCGGGTTTGGACGCCGCCGGTCCAACGGTACTTGCCACGCGCGCGCTACGATGACCTCCTGGCGGCGTGCCGGGAGCGCGGCGTGGCACCATTTCCGGTGTTCATCGCGGCGCTGGCGGTGTCGGCGTTGCGGCTGACGGGAGAACACGACCTCTCGCTCGGGTTGCCGATCGCCAACCGGGCGGCGAAGGACAAGCGCACGGTGGGGCTGTTCGCCAACGTCCTGCCCCTCCGCCTTGCGATCGAGGGGCGGGACTCCCTGCTTGCTCTGGTGGAGCGCATTGCCCGGCAACTGCGCCAGGACTACCGCCACCAGCGGCTGCCGGCCAGCGAACTTGCGCGGAGCCTGGGCGCCTTTGGTTCCACCGGCGGACGTTTATACGATGTGATCCTGTCCTACGAGCCGCTGCCGTTCGACACGGCGATGGGGTCGGTTCGCCTGGTGACGCAGGCGCTCACAGCCGGGTTCGAGCGGGAGCCGCTGGCGATCTTCGTCCGCGATTTTCCCGCGCAGAGCGCGATCCGTCTGGATTTCGCCTTTAACCCCCATCATCTCGAGCGAACCACGGTCGCCCGCTGGGCCGACGCGTTCATGCGGGTCATCGATGCGTTCTGTGCGCACGCTGACATGGCAGTGCTTGCCGTGCCCGTGCTCGAGGCGGCGGAGCGGCGCCGCATCCTGGAGGATTGGAACGCGACGGCACAGGCAATGCCGGAGGCCTGCGTGCATCAGCTGTTCGAGGCGCAGGCGGCGGCCAGGCCGGACGCCATCGCGGTGGTGTTTCGCGCGGAGACGCTCCGCTACGGCGCGCTGAATGCCCGGGCCAACCAGCTGGCCGATTATCTGCGCGGGCTTGGCGTTGGGCCGGAAACCCGGGTTGTGCTGTGCCTGGAGCGCTCGGTTGAGCTGGTCGTGGCGATCCTGGCGGTGCTCAAGGCCGGCGGTGCCTATTTGCCGCTGGATCCGGACTATCCGGCCGAGCGTCTGGCTTCTATCGTCGAGGACAGCGATGCCGCGGTGGTGCTGACCAGCGCCGCGCTGCAAGACCGGCTGCCGGCCTCGCGGGCCGCGACGGTGACGCTGGACACCCTGGCGCTGGACACCGTGGCGCCAAATCCCGTGGCGCCAAATCCCGTGGTGCTGGACGGGCTGGCGCCCGCCAACCGGGCCGGAGCGGCCAATCCCGACAGCCTGGCCTATGTCATCTACACCTCCGGTTCCACCGGCAAGCCCAAGGGCGTGGCGATCAGCCATCGTGCCATCCTCAACCATACGCTCTGGCTGAACGAGACCTTCGGCCTGACGCCGGCGGACCGGGTGCTGCAGAAGACTTCCGTGGCCTTCGATGCCTCGGTCTGGGAGTTGCTGTCGCCGCTGGCCGCTGGCGCTGTGCTGGTCTTGGCGCCGGCCGAGGCGCGCCATGACGCCGGCTTGCTGGCCGAGCTGGTAGCCCGGCACGGCATCACACTGCTTCAGCTCGTGCCCAGTCAGCTTGAAATGCTGCTTGATGCCGGCCCGGGCGGCGCCCTGACCGGGCTGCGGCGGCTGTTCTGCGGCGGTGAGGCGTTGTCGGCAGCGCTGGCGGCGCGCTGGCACCGGACCGCGACAACGGAGTTGGTCAATCTTTATGGTCCGACCGAGGCGACGATCGACAGCCTGTTCGCCATGGTCCAGGGCTCGGGCACGCCGCCGATCGGCCGGCCGGTTGCCAACGCCCGCGCTTATGTGCTGGATCGGTATCTTGAGCCGGTGCCGGTCGGGGTGGCGGGTGAGCTTTACATCGGTGGCGCCGGTCTGGCCCGCGGCTATCTGGGTCGGCCAGGGCTGACGGCGGAGCGCTTTGTGCCCGACCCGTTCGGCCCGGCGGGCGGGCGGTTGTACCGTACCGGCGATTTGGTGCGCTGGCGGGCGGATGGCGAGATCGAGTTCCTCGACCGCATCGACCAGCAGGTCAAGATCCGCGGTTTCCGCATCGAACTGGGCGAGATCGAGGCCGCCCTGACGACGCACCCCGGCGTGCGCCAGGCCGTGGTGCTGGCCCGAGAGGACCGGCTCGGCGGCAAGCGTTTGGTCGGCTATGTCGTGCTGCGCCACGGGCAGGCGGTGACGCCGACGCTGTTGCGCGACCATCTGGGCAAGAGCCTGCCGGACTTTATGGTGCCGGCGGCTTTCGTGGTGCTTGATGCCCTGCCGCTGATGCCCAACGGCAAGGTCGACCGCAAAGCTTTGCCCGCGCCCGAGGTGGGTACTCGCAACGACATGTTCGTCGCGCCGCGCACCGGGGCGGAGGCGGCGGTTGCCGCGATCATGGCCGAGGCTCTCGGGGTGGAGCGGGTCGGCGTGGCGGACGATTTCTTCGCTCTCGGCGGGCATTCGCTGGCCGCACTCCGGATGGTGTCGCGCATCCGTGCCGCTCTCGGCGTCGAACTGACGATGCGCGAGGTGTTCGACCACCCCACCGTCGCCGAACTGGCCGCGCTTATGGACTCCCGCGCGCCCGCCGCGCCGGCGGCCAATCTCGTTGATCCCGTCCCGGCCGCGGTTACCTCCGAGCCCTCGGCCGCCCAGTGGCGCTTGTGGTTCGTCGCCCAGGCGGAGGGACCGAACAACACCTATAACATGCCGGCCGCTTTCCGGGTCGAGGGCCCGTTGCATGTCGGGGCGCTGGAGAGGGCCGTCGCCCTGGTCGTGGAACGGCACGAATCCCTGCGCTACAGCTTTCCGGCGTGTGACGGGCATCCGCAGATCGCGGTGTCAGACGCGCCGTTTCTTCTGAGCGTCGTGGATGCCACCGCCCTGTCCGCCGCCGAACAGGACGAGAGCGTGGGCACGCTGGCGGCGCGCGAGGCGGCCCATGCCTTCGATATCGAGCGGGGGCCGCTGTTCCGCGCCTTCCTGCTGCGGCTGGCGGATACGGCGCATGTTCTGTTCCTCAACATGCATCACATCGTCTCGGACGATCGTTCGATCCTCATCCTGCTGCGCGAGATCGGACAGGCCTACGCCGCCTTCCGGACCGGACGCGCGCCGTCGCTGCCGCCCTTGCCCCGGCCGCTGTCCGACCTGCGCCGCGACCAGAGCCACCGCGAGGCCGTGGCGGCCGAGCGGCAACGGGGCTACTGGAAGGCCCGCATGGCCGACGCGCCCGACCTTATCGCGCTGCCGACCGACCGGCCGCGCCCGCGGGTGCAGCGCTTCCACGGTGCCGCCCATTCCTTTCCGTTTCCGGACGTCACCGCCTTGCGCAAGCTGAGCCGCGCCCACGGAACCACGCTGTTCACGACGCTGCTGACGGCTTTCGGCCTCCTGTTGCAGCGCTATTGCCGCCAGGATGATCTGGTGGTCGGAACGCCGGTGACCAACCGAACCTCGCTCGAGGCGGAGGCGGTCATCGGTTTCTTCGTCAACATGCTGCCGCTTCGCCTGAACCTGTCGGGGAACCCGACTTTCGCCACCCTCCTGGACCGGGTGCGCTTGGTGGTGATGGACGACATCGCCAACGCCGACCTGCCGTTCGACCAGCTGGTCGAGGCCCTGCGGCCGCAGCGCTCGTCGGAGCACACCCCGCTGTTCCAGGTGATGTTCGACCTGCTGACGGGCCCGATGGACGCTTTGGCCCTGGACGGGCTGGCGGTGTCGCCGGTGCCCCTGGACTACGGCGTGGCCAAGTACGAGTTGACCCTGACCGTCCAGGATTCCCCCGCCGGCCCGTCCGGCAGCATCGAATACAACACCGACCTGTTCGACGCCGCCACCATCGTCCGCATGGCCGGCCATTTCCGTGTCCTGGTCGAGGCCATCGCCGCCGACCCGGAGGCGCCGCTGGCCGCCTATCCCCTGATGGAGGAGGAGGAGGCGCGCCGGGTGCGGGCCCTGGGCGTGCCGGCCGACCGGACACGGCTACCTTCCTTCGTTCCCTTCATCCAGCGGTTCGAGGCGCATGCCGCAACGCGGCCGGCGACGATCGCGCTCAGCCATGAAGGCAACCACCTGAGCTACGCGGCGTTGAACGCCTGGGCCAACGCCGCCGCCCGCGCCCTGATGATGGCCGGTGTGGGGCCGGGACATCGCGTCGGCCTCTACGTCCAGCATCGACCGGAGATGGTCGCAGCCATTCTTGCCGTCCTCAAGGCGGGCGGAGCCTATCTGCCGCTGCCGCTGGCCGACGCCCGCCTTGGTTTCGTCGTCGCCGACGCCGCGCCGAAGGTCATTCTCAGCACCGGCACCCTGGCGGCCCGCCTGGAAGGATTGGGCCTGCCGGTCCTGTGCCTCGACGACCCCGGCGTGGCGGATGCCGGGGAACCGAACCCGCCCTGCCGCACCGGCCCCGGCGATCCGGCCTATGTCATCTATACCTCCGGCTCCACCGGGCGGCCGAAGGGGGTTCTCGTCGGTCAGGACAGCCTCGCCTCAGCCTACGCGGCGTGGGAAATCGCCTATGGGCTGCGCCCGGGCGAGACGACATTGCAGACCGCCAGCCACACGTTCGACGCCTTCACCGGCGAACTGGTCCGCACGCTGGGGGCCGGTTCCCGCCTGGTGCTGTGCCCCCGCGAAACGTTGCTGGAGCCGGCCCGGCTGTTTGACCTGATCGATGCCGAACGGGTCGACATCGTCGAAGTCGTGCCGGCGGTGCTGCGCCAATTGCTGGCCTATGGGCACGAAACCGGGCGAACGCTGCAACGGGTCCGGCTGATGACCTGCGGTGCCGACCAGTGGTTCGTCCACGAATACCGGGCGGCGCAGCGGCTGTTTCCCCAGGCCGTTGTGATGAATGTCTACGGCATCACCGAGGCGACGATCGACAGCACGATGTTCGTCCAGGACGACCGTGTTCTTGAGGTCGACCGGGTGCTGCCCATCGGCTGGCCCCTCGCCAACACCGAGGCCCATGTGCTGGATGCCGACCTGCGGCTGGTTCCCCTCGGCGTCCCGGGGGAACTGGTGCTCGGCGGCCCGGCGGTGGCCCAGGGCTACCACAACCGGCCCGAGCTGACGGCCGCGCGCTTCGTGGCCGGGCCGCCGCGCATCGGACGCGACGACACCGCCGACGGCGCGCGCCTCTTCCGCACCGGCGACCTGTGCCGCCGGCTGGCCGACGGCACGCTGGAGCTCCTCGGGCGCCTGGACCATCAGGTCAAGGTGCGCGGCTTCCGCATCGAACCGGGGGAGATCGAGCACGCCCTCGCCCAGTGCCCCGGCGTCGAGGAATGCGTCGTCGTCGCCCGTCCCGATCCTTCGGGCGAGACCATTCTGGCCGGCTATGTCCGGACCACCGTCCCCGTGCCGGCCATCCGCGAGCATCTGCGCGCCCGCCTGCCCAGCCACATGGTTCCCTCGGCCCTGGTCCGCGTCGAGGCCTTCGCGCTGACCGCCAGCGGCAAGATCGACCGCAAGGCGCTGCCCGACCCGCAACCGGAGGCGCCGCCGGTCCAGGAGCCGCCGCGCACGCCGATCGAGGCGACGCTGGCGGCGTTGTGGGCGGAGGTGCTGAAGCGGCCCGGCGGCATCGGCATCCACGATAATTTCTTCGACCTGGGCGGCCATTCGCTGCTGGCGGTCCGCCTGTGTACCCGCGTCCGCGAGGCCTTCGGCTGCAATATGCCGGTCGGCCTGCTGTTCGAGCATCCCACCCTCGCTGCTCTGGCCGCCGCGTTGGATACCGCGTTGGATACGGGGGACGCCGCACCCGGCGACGCCGGCATCGGGCGCGCCGGCGGTGTCGAACGCGAACGCCTGTCCTTCGCCCAGAAGCGCTTGTGGTTCCTGGCCAAGATGCAGACCGACGGGGCGGTCTACGCCATCCCGGACGCCATCCGGCTGCGCGGACCGCTGGACAGCGAGGCCTTGCGCCTGGCCGTCGGAGACCTGGTGGCGCGCCACCAGGTGTTGCGCACCGTCTTCAGCCCGGACACCCGGCGCCTGGTGACGGCTGACGGCACGGGGATCGACGAGCCGGTCCAAACCGTCCTGCCCGCCGGCCCGGTCCCGCTGCCGCGGGTGGATCTCCAGGGGATTGCCGCGGCGGCGCGCGACGACGAGGCCCGCGGCATCCTGGAGCAGGAGGCACGGCAGCCTTTCGAGCTGTCGCGCGACCCGCCGATCCGCGCCCTGCTGGTGGCGCTCGGGCCGGACGACCATATCCTCCTGGTCACGATGCACCACATCGCGTCGGACGGCTGGTCGGCGGCGATCTTTTGGGCCGAGTTGTCGGCCTGCTATGCTTTCCGTCTGGCCGGCCAGCCCCCGGCGTTGCCGGCCCTGGCGGTGCAGTATGCCGACTTCGCGGCCTGGCAGCGCGCGCACTGCGCCGGACCGGCCTGCGCCGCCCAGATCGCCTACTGGCGCGCGCGTTTGGCCGAGCTTCCCGCGGGGCTGGACCTGCCGACCGACCGGCCGCGGCCGGCTTTGCCGTCGTTCGAAGGCGGCTCGCTGCTGTTTCGGGTCGACGCCGGGCTGTCGGAACGGCTGGAGCGACGCTGCCGCGAACTCGACTGCACGCCCTTTATGCTGCTGATCGCGGTGTTCGCCACCCTGCTGCACCGCTACACCGGCCAGGACGACATCGTGATCGGCACCCCGGTGGCGGGGCGCACCCGGCGGGAGATCGAGCCGCTCATCGGCTTCTTCATCAATCTGCTGCCGTTGCGGCTGTCCTTCGACGGCAAGCCCGCCTTCTCCGAACTGGTGGCGCGCACCCGGCAGGCGTCGCTGGAGGCGCAGGCCAACCAGGACGTCCCCTTCGACCTTCTCGTCACCCTGCTCAACCCGGAGCGGGCGCCGGACCGGCACCCGCTGTTCCAGGTGATGCTGGTGCTCCAGAATCTGGACGTGACGCCGCCGCAGTTCCCCGGCCTCGTCGCCACGCCCGTACCGGTGGACCTCGGCCGGGCCAAGCTCGACCTTTTGTTGGCGATGGAGCGCGACGCGGACGGCTTCGCGGCCATGCTCGACTATCGCCGCGACCTGTTCGACGCCGCCACCATAGAGCGGATGAAAGGGCATTTCCTGGCCCTGCTGGACGCCGCCGTCACCGAGTCCCGACGCCCGGTCGCAACCCTGGAAATGCTGACGGCGCACGAGCGCCACCAACTGCTTTGGCAGTGGAACGACACCACGGCCCCCTATCCCAACCGCACCGGTATCCACCACCTGTTCGAGCGGCAGGCGCAAGCGCGGCCCGAGGCGACGGCCGTGGAGTTCGGCGCTGTGCACTGGACCTACCGCGAACTGGACCGGCGCGCGACGGCCATCGCCATGCGGCTCGCCGGCCTCGGGATCGGGCAAGGCCATACGGTTGGGCTGGCCGCGGCCCGGCATCCGAACCTGATCGCCGCGATGCTGGGGGTGCTCAAGGCCGGTGCCGCCTACCTGCCCCTCGATCCTGGCGCGCCGCCGGAGCGCATCGACCAGATATCAACCGATGCCGGGGTGGCCGCTCTGGTCGGCTGGCAGGGCGCCGTCCTGCCTGACCGCCGCGGCTTGCCGGTCCTCGACCTCTCCGGCGACGACGCCGTGCCGGAGGCCACCGTAACCGACGGCGCGCCCTTCGATTCGCTGAGCATCGCCAACGTCATCTACACCTCCGGGTCCGCCGGCCAACCCAAGGGTGTGCCGGTGCCCCACCGGGGGCTGGTGTCGATGATGCTGAGCATGCTCAAAAGCCACGCGCTGGACGGCTCCTCGCGCCAGTTGCAATTCCTGGCCCCGAGCTTTGACGCGGCGATTCTCGACCTGCTGGCCCCGCTTTTGGCCGGCGCCACCGTCGTGATGGCGCCGCGGGAGGATCTGCTGCCCGGCCCCGGCCTGTTGCGGCTGCTGCGGGAGCAGCGCATCACCCATCTGGCGATCACGCCCTCGGCCTTGCGGATGCTGCCTGTGGCCGAGCTTCCCGATCTTCACACCCTGATCCTCGGCGGCGAAGCCTGCCCGGACGACCTGGCCCGGCAGTGGGCACAAGGACGCCGGCTGGTCAACGGCTACGGCCCCACCGAATGCTCGGTCTGCGTATCGGCGAGCGAGTACGGCGCGGAAGGGGGGCGACTGGTACTGCGCCCCATCGCCAACACCCGCTTGCATGTGCTTGACCGCGACCTCAACCTGCTGCCGGTCGGCGTGCCGGGCGAGCTGTGCATCGGCGGCATCCTGGTCACCGGCGGCTATCTCAACCGACCCGAACAGACGGCCGCCGCTTTCGTGACCGATCCCTTCGCCGAGGAGCCGGGGGCATGGCTCTACCGATCGGGCGACAAGGTCCGCCGTCTGCCGGACGGCGCTCTGGAATTTCTGGGCCGCGTCGACCAGCAGGTGAAGATCCGCGGCTTCCGGATCGAGCCCGACGAGGTGGAGGCCGCGCTGGTCGCCTTGCCCGGCGTCCAGGCGGGCGCGGTCGCGGCGAAACCCGGCCCGGGAGGTCAGGCCCAGTTGGTGGCCTATGTGGTGGGCACGCTCGATCGCACGGCCGTGCTGTCCGGGCTGCGGCAAAGGCTGCCGTCCCACATGGTGCCGACGGCCGTGGTCTTTGTCGACGCGCTGCCGCTGACGCCCCACGGCAAGGTCGACCGCAAGGCCCTGCCGGCACCCGATGCCGCGACCGTGGTGCGGGCCAACCCGTCGCGGGGGATTGGCGACACGACAGAAAAAGCGGTGGCCGCGATCTGGTGCGCGTTGCTGGATCGGGAGGCGGTCGATCCCGACGATAATTTCTTCGAGATCGGCGGCCACTCGCTGCTGGTCGCCTCGATGCAGAGCCGGCTCGTCGAACAGTTCGACCGCTCCGTGTCGATCACCGATATCTTCCAATACCCGACCGTGCGGGCTCTGGCGCGCTTCCTCGGCGGTAGCGGGATGCCGCGGCCCGCCGATGCCGCCGCGACCCCGCCGGCGGATGGGACCCGGTCCGCGCCAGCCGGCGCCGATATCGCGGTGATCGGCATGGCCGGCCGTTTCCCCGGCGCCGTCGATCTGGAGACCTTCTGGCACCGACTGGCCGAGGGCCGCGACTCCGTCGTCTTCTTCACGGACGACGAGCTTCTCGCCAGCGGCGTCGATCCGGCCTTGCTGCGCCATCGCCATTATGTGAAGGCGGGCATTCCGCTGGAAGACAAGGACCGCTTTGACGCGCCCTTTTTCGGCTACGCCCCGCGCGAGGCGCAGCTCATGGACCCGCAGCACCGGCTGTTCCTGGAATGCGCGTGGCAGGCCATGGAAAGCGCCGGCTACGGCGCCGAAGACGGGCGTGGCGCGGTGGGCGTGTTCGCCTCCTCCAGCTTCAGCCACTACCTGCTCAACAACCTCTATCCCCATCGGGACCTGATCCACAGCGAAGCGGCCGCGTGGATGACCGGGAACGACAAGGACTTCCTGCCCACGCGGGTGGCCTACAAGCTCAACCTGCGCGGACCGGCAATAGCGGTGGGCACCGCCTGCTCCTCCTCCCTGGTGGCGGTGCACCTGGCCTGCAAGAGCCTGTTGCAGGGCGAGTGCGACATGGCGCTGGCCGGTGGCGTATCGGTCGAGCCGGAAACCGGCGGCTACCTCTACACCGAGAGCGGCATCTTGTCCCCCGATGGACGCTGTCGGGCTTTCGACGCCCAGGCGCGCGGAACCTCCGGCGGCAATGGCTGCGCCGTGCTGATCCTCAAACCGCTGGCCGCGGCGCTGAATGACCGCGACACCATCCATGCGGTGATCCGCGGTTCGGCCATCAATAACGACGGCATGGACAAGGTGAGCTATACCGCCCCCAGCGTGACGGGGCAGGCCGAGGTGGTGCGCAAGGCGCTCCGGGCGGCCCGGGTCGAGCCCGATAGCATCGGCTATGTCGAGGCCCACGGGACCGGAACCGAGCTCGGCGACCCCATCGAGGTCGAGGCGCTGAACCAGGCCTATGGCGCGCCCAACGGTCCCGACGGGCGGCACCTCGCGCTGCCGCCCGCCTCGATTCCCATCGGGTCGCTGAAGACCAACATCGGTCACCTTGATGCCGCCGCGGGGGCCGCCGGATTGATCAAGGTGGTTCTGGCGCTGAAACACCGGCAGATCCCGCCGAGCCTCAATTTCACGGTGGCCAACCCGCGCATCGATTTCGCCGCCGGCCCCTTCTTCGTCAACACCGCCTTGCGGGCCTGGGATGCGGGAACCGAACCGCGCCGGGCGGCAATCAGTTCCTTCGGCATCGGCGGCACCAATGCCCATGCCGTCGTCGAGGAGGCTCCCCGCCTCGCCGCTCCGGCCGCCGACCCGCGGCGGCAGGTGCTGGTGCTGTCGGCCCGCAGCGACGCGGCGCTGCGCGCCCAGTGCCGGGCTCTGGCCCGGCACCTGCGGCGAACGCCGGTTGCCCTGGCCGATGCGGCTTTCACCTTGCAACTGGGGCGCCAGCGCTTCGCGCACCGGGTTGCCGTGGTCGCCTCAACCGCCGAGGACGCGGTCACCCGGCTGGAGCGGCGGACGGTGAGCGCTGTCGACAAGCGCGTCGATCGGCCGGTGGTCTTCCTGTTTCCCGGCCAGGGCAGTCAGCATGTGGCGATGGCGCAGGGCCTCTACGCCGCCGAGCCGGTGTTCCGCGCGGCCTTCGACAGTTGCGCCGACATCCTGGCCGAGCCTCTCGGCCTCGACCTGCGCGACCTCGTGCATCCGAAGGATCCGGCGGACCGCGAGGATGCCGAGCGGCAGTTGCGCCAGACCGCCATGGCGCAGCCGGCTCTCTTCGCCGTGGAATATGCGCTGGCCACGCTTCTGATGGGCTGGGGCATCGTTCCGCGCGCCATGATGGGGCATAGCCTGGGTGAATATGTCGCCGCTTGCCTGTCCGGCGTGTTCGAGCTTCCCGAAGCCCTGGCCCTGGTGGCCCGACGCGGCGCCCTGATGCAAGCCCAGCCGGTCGGCGCCATGCTGGCGATCCAGGCGCCCGAAATGGAGGTCGCGACCCTGCTGGGCGACGGCGTCGAACTGGCGGCGGTCAACGGACCGCGCGCCTGTGTCGTCACCGGTCCCGAGGCGGCCATCGCGGCGACCGTAAGGCGCTGCGCCGAACGGGGCCTTGAGAGCCGCCGCCTTGCCACATCCCACGCCTTCCACTCGGCGATGATGGACGAGGCCGCGGCCGGGCTGCGCGAGTCTTTCCAGGGTTTGCGCCCCGGCGCGCCGGTGATTCCCTTCGTCTCCAACCTTGACGGTCGCTGGATCACCGCCGACCGGACCGCCGATCCCGGCTACTGGGCCGACCAGTTGCGCCGGCCGGTACGCTTTGCCGACGGCCTGCGCACCCTGCTTGAACTCGACGACCCGCTGCTGGTCGAGGTCGGACCGGGCCGGGCCCTGACGGCGATGCGCGACCAGATCGTCGAGATGGGGCGCTGCCGGCTGGTGCCCGCGATGCGTCACGCCCGCGACAATGCCGACGATCACGGCGCGCTGCTGGACTGCGTCGCCGATCTGTGGATGCACGGCGCCGCGGTCAACTGGCGGGCCCTGCATGGCGATGCGGCACGGGCGCGGGTGCCGCTTCCGACCTATCCGTTCGAGCGCAACCGCTACTGGATCGACCCGCCGCGGCACATTGCCAGGACACCGGTGGCCGAACCCGCTGCCGCCACATCCGCGCTGGTGCGCGGCTGGACCGAGGAAGGGCCGGGACGAGCCGCCTTCCGGGTGTTCGCATCGCCGAAGCACTGGATGTTCGACGAGCACCGCGTGTTCACCGACCGGCCGGTGCTTCCCGGTACCGGCTGCCTGGAACTGGTGCGCGCCGCCTTCGTCGCATGGACCGGCGCTGCGGCGGTCGAACTGCGCGAGGTGTATTTCCTGACGCCGCTGATCCTGGAGAGCGAGGTCCCCCAGGAGGTGCGGCTGTCATTCGCCGCGCGCGACCAGGCCTTCGACTTTACCCTGACCGGCCCGGGCGCCGATCCCGACGCGCCGCGGCTGTTGCACGCCCAGGGCATCGTGCGGGCGGCGGACGGCAGCGCCCCACCCTGCCCGACGCTCGACGAGCTTCGCCAGCACGATGGCCTGGTGTCGGCGCTGCCGGAAGGAGCCTCGGACCCGCGCCTGGATGCGGCGATGACCCTCTACGGCCCGCGCTGGCACTGCATCCGTGAGGTCTGGCTGAACCAGGGCGTCGGGCTGGCACGGTTACGGCTCGACCCGGCATTCGCCGGCGACCTCGATCGCATCGGGCTGCATCCCGCCCTTCTCGACATGGCGACCGCCTTTCTGTCGCTGTGGCAGCCCGAGGACGGCGGCATCCCCTATCACTACCGCCGCCTGACGCAATATGCGCCGCTGCCGGAAGAGCTGTTCAGCCTGGTGCGCCGGACGGCCCCGGGCACCTACGACGTCACCGTGATGACGCTGCGCGGTGACGGGGCACCGGTGGTGCTGGCAGAGATCGAGGGCTATACCCAGCGCGCCCCGCTGGTGGGCGGGCCGGCAGGCGAGCCGGCGGGCGAGCTGTGCCGGGCGCTGGAGTGGCGCCCGGCCCCCGACACCGCCGCGCCGCCCGCCACCGCTGCGACGGATGCGGGGGGATGGCTGCTGTTCGCCGACGGCGACGAGACGGCCACCGCCTTGGCGGCCCTGCTGCCGGCGGGCAGCGTGCGCGTGCGGCGCGGCGATGCCTTCCGGCGCTGCGATGACGGCAGCTTTGCCGTGGCTCCGGGCGACGCGGCCAGCTATCGACGGTTGCTGTCCGCGGTGGCCAGCGACGGCCCGGCGCCGCGGCAAGTGCTGTTCGCCTGGGCACTCGACAACAGCGACGCGGCCGGGGCGGCACCGCATCGGGCGATGGCGTTGTTCGAGGAACTGGCGACGCTGGTTCCCCTGATCGGCACGCCCGGGTCCGGCCAGGACGCGGCCATCACGGTGCTGACCCGCGGTGCCCATCCGGGGGCAGGGCCGGGGCCGTACGATCCGGCCGCCGCGGTGCTTCTGGGCCTGCTGCGCGCGGTGCCGGCGGAGTTTCCCTGGATCGCCTGTCGCCACATCGACCTGGACGCCGGCTTTGACGGTTTGGCCGACGAACTGCGCCGACCTCTGAGCGCCGCGGAAACGGGCGAGGTTGCGACCGTGGCTTTGCGGGCGAGGCAACGCCTCGTCCCGGTTCAGGTGCCGCTGCCGCTGGCACCGCCATTGGCGCTCGCTGAGCGCGAAGATCCCGTGCGCGATGGGGCGGCTTTCCTGATCACCGGTGGTCTGGGCGGCATCGGCCTGGCGATCGCGCGCCACCTTGCGGGCAAGGCGCGGGTCGGCCTGGTGCTGACCAGCCGGTCGCCGGTTCCCGATCGGGCGACCCGGCCGGAACTGGCGGACCCGTTGGACGCCTTGCGGGCAGCGGGGGCCGACGTGATGGTGGTTCAGGCCGACGCCGCCGATCCCGAGGCGATGGCGCGCGCGGTGGCCGCGCTGCGCGGCCGGTTCGGCCGCGTCGCCGGCGTGGTGCATGCCGCGGGCCTGGAGGCCAGCGGCATGCTCGGAACCTTCACCCCCGAAGCGGCCCGCCGCGTGTTTGCGCCCAAGGTGTTGGGCACCGACATATTGGCCCGCTTGGTCCGGGACGATCGGCCGGAGGTGTTCGTGCTGTGCTCCTCGCTGGCCTCGCTGCACGGCGGGCTCGGCCAGGCCGACTATGCGGCGGCCAATGCCTATCTCGACGCCGTGGTCCATGGGCTGCGGGCCGACGGGTTGCCGGCCACCGCGGTGAACTGGGATAGCTGGACGGAAGTCGGCATGGCGGTGGCACATGTCCGGCAGCGCTTCGGCGAGAAGGCCCTGACGTCGCTGGAAGGCCTGTCGACCCGGGATGCGCTGGCCGCCCTTGACCGTGTCATGCGCGGCGCTCCGCCCCAGGCGGTGATCGCCCGACCACGCCCGATGGCGCCCGCCGCCCAAGCCAGGGCGACGTTCGATCCCGGTGCGGATCCCGGTGCGCGACCGGCGCTGGCCACACCGTTCATCGCCCCCCGCACCGCGGTCGAGCGGTCCATCGCGCGGATTTGGCAAGATCTGCTGGGTCTCGACGCGGTGGGGGTTGAGGACAATTTCTTCGACCTCGGCGGCCATTCCCTGTTGGGCACGCAGGTCATCTCGCGCGTGCGCGACATCCATAAAAATGCGCCCACCCTGGCTGATTTCCTGGCCGAGCCGACGATCGCCCGCATCTGTCGGTCCATCGGCGATGCCCCGGCGATCGGTGCGGCGGGCGAGGCGGGGGACCGCGATATCCGCTTCTGTCTGGTGCCGGTCAGCGCCGTCGGCGCCGGCACGCCGTTCTTCTGCGTGCCGGGCATGGGCGGCAACGTCGCCCAGCTCCTGCCATTGGCCACGTCGCTCGGTGACGACCGGCCGTTCTACGCCCTGCAGTCCCTGGGCCTGGATGGCACGGTCGAGCCGCACGCCACGGTTCAGGCGATGGCGGAGCACTATGTTCGCTGCATCCGCTCGGTGCAGGCGAAGGGCCCCTATCTGCTCGGCGGCCATTCGCTGGGCGGCAAAGTGATCTACGAGATGGCGGTCCAGCTCCAGCGCCAGGGGCAGCGCGTCAACCTGATGGCCTTTCTGGACTCCTCGGCGCCACCCTATCGCGATGTCGGCGGCATGGATGATGCCGGAGCCATCGGCTCGGTGCTCAACACCTACGCCTATTTCTTCAACAAGCCGGTCGAGATCGATTATGCGGAATACCGGCGTATCGGCACCTTGGCGTTCGACGACAAGCTGGCCTATCTGCGTGACCGCCTGGAAGGTGCCGGCCTGATCCGCCGCGGCACGGACACCAGCGCGATCCGCGGCCTGGTCAAGGTGTTCAGGGCGACCGCCGATTTCGGCTACGACCCGCCGAAGCTGGCGCTACCCGTGCCCTTCGTCCTCTACAAAGGCGTGGCGGAACTGCCCCCGACCATCATCCTGCCCGAAATCCGGGAGAACGCGTGGTGGGGCTGGGAGAAGTTCTCCACACGGCCCGTGGAGATCCATGATGTTCCCGGCGACCATTTCTCTTGTCTGGTTGAGCCCAACGTATCGGTGATGGCGGCCCTGCTGCGCGAGCGCCTGCGCCAGGCCGACAGAGACGCGGCGGCGGCGCCATGAATGCGAGACGATCCGGACAAATTGCGGCCTGGCCCAGGCTATCCGTGCCCGCCATGTCCCGCCATCTTTCTGCTCCGGGATTTTGCATCGTCTTCAAACAAATAGAGGAACAGACGAAGGAATAGAGCGATGGTATCCAACCCCATCAAGACCGTTTCCGGTTCGTTGGCGCGAGCAATGCCGTTCGCGCCGCCGACAGACAAATGCCTGTCTGGCAGGATGGCGAACAGCGACGATGCGATCCACGCCGGGATCACGGCGCACGGCTTCGTCGCTTTCCAGGCTGCCGACCTCGGCATCCCCGACGGGCTTGGACAGGCCGCCCGCCAGCTTGTCGACTATGGTCGGCCCGGCGCCCTTCCCCCTGACCCTTACGACCCGACCGGCTGCCGTCATCGCGTGTTCTGCCAACTGCTTTACAACCCGCACACGGATCAACTGATCGTGCCCGAGCCGTATCTGCAGGACGGGCGCAAGGTCGAGCCGTACTTCCAGTCGTCGACCTACAATTGCCAGAACGGCGGCGTGCTGCGTTATTTG
Source organism: Azospirillaceae bacterium (assembly GCA_031291675.1). Classification (GTDB taxonomy): domain Bacteria; phylum Pseudomonadota; class Alphaproteobacteria; order Azospirillales; family Azospirillaceae; genus JARLIO01. The sequence goes on along the minus strand of JARLIO010000036.1, from coordinate 61,575 downwards.
GACGCCCTGCCCGCAGCGTTGCGCGACAACGATTTCATGCACTGGCTGGTCCGTCGGCTGTACGCGGCGACCCCCGGGGAAGCACTGCGGGACTGTGTCTGGCTCTGCGTCGGAATACACCTCTTGCAGCTTCTCCCGGAGCCCGGAGGCATGGCCGCGGCCACGCCGAACTGCCTGCACCAGGATGGCGAGGCGGTGACCTGGATGCTGATGCTGCACCGCGAGGGCATCGAGGGTGGCGTCAGCTACGTGACCACGTCGCCGTGGGTCGGTAAACAGCCGGAGGAGGTGTCGCCCGACGACATGCTGGCCACAACCACGCTGCTCGCGCCGCTCGACGGACTTGGCGTGATCGACGAACGGGTCGCCCACCATGTCAGCCCGGTTCTGCGCCGGACGGAGCGGTCCGGTTGCCGGACAGTGCTCATCATCGACTTCAGCGAACTGATTCCCTTCCGGGCGATGGCGACGACCTGAACCGTTCCGGGATGGCGTTGGTTTCACCGCGGGCCGGTATTATATCAATGCGCTTTGATCTTGACACATCGCGCCACTGCCTCTTCTCGGAATTAGCTCAATTATACTTGTGACAATCCGATCCTGTTGCCGTTGGTCGACACCGTTCGCCGCTCCGCGGCGAGGCGGGCACGGAGTCCCGCCCCTTTAAGAATTCGCGACCGGGGACCAGCCCGCCATGAGTCAAGATCATGGCGGGCTGTTGGTATTACCCCTCCGACGGCTTCTGGCGAGCCAGCCCCGATAGCAGCCTTTCGGGGCCATTGGCTTTTGTCGCTGTATTGCCCGTGAGCGCGATGGTTTAATCGTGCCACGGTGGGGGCTCATGGACAAAATTGACGCAATGAAGCTCTTCCTTCGGGTTGCCGAAGCGGGAAGCTTTTCGAAAGCGGCTCGACAGATGGGGATCGTGCAATCCACCACGAGCAAACAGATCGCCGCTTTGGAGCGGCGGCTCGGGACACAACTGGTGCGGCGCACGTCGCGCGGTCTCGCGCTGACGGCAGCCGGCCAGCATTACTACGATAACGCCCGGCGGCTCGTCGACGAGTTCGAGTTGCTGGAGGACGCGGTGAGCGAACGGGAGCGCTCGCCCGGCGGACTGGTCCGGCTGACCTGTCCGCCGGGCTTCGCCACCTCTTACCTGCTGCCCCAATTGGGGCCCTTCGTCGAGCGCTATCCCAGCTTATCGCTGGAATTCGTCGTATCCCAGCGGATCGTCGATCTGGTCGAGGAGCATATCGATGTCGCGATCCGCGTGGGCGACCTAGAGGACTCCGAACTCCGTTCACGTCAGGTCGGCACGACCGCGGCGATCGTCGTTGCTTCGGCAGAATATTTGCGCCGGCACGGTGAGCCGACGACGCCGGCCGAGCTTGAGGGGCATCCGTGTATCGCGTCGATACGTCACGGCAAGCCGCGCCCCTGGCGCTTTCGTCGGGCAGGCGATCGCGTCACGATCGATCCTAAAGGGCCGATCCAATCGGATGATGTCGAACTGACCCGGGCCGCGGTGAAGAGCGGTCTGGGTATCGCCCACGCCGCGAGCTGGCTGTTCAGGGACGAACTGATCTCCGGTGCCGTTCGCCAGATCCTGACGGATTATGAGTGCATTCAAGTTCCGATCAGCGCGGTCTGGTCGGGCGACCGCGCGCTGCCAAGACGTGCCGCGGTTTTCATCGACTATCTCGAGGCCGTTTGCGCGGCCGAACCGACCCTTTGTATCCGATGACGCTTGCTGACCCTATTCCACCGAGGAATAGATGCTATCGCCTGAGGCCGGCTCCTATCGCGATGCGGGCGCGCCCAAATGACCCGTGTTCGGGCGGTGCCGTCCGTGCCTTGGTAGCGAGAGGTCGTTCATGGGAAAGTTGCAAAATAAGGTCGCGATCGTCACGGGCGGAAGCAGCGGAATCGGCCGCGCCATAGCCTGTCGTTTTGCGGCGGAGGGGGCTTTCGTCTACATCGTCGGACGCCGGGAAGCGGAACTTGCGGAAACGGTCGCCGAGATCGGCGCCAGTGCCGCGTCGATCAGGGGCGACCTTGCGAAGATCGCGGATATCGAGGCGGTTTACGCGCGGATCGCAGCAGACGGCCGCAAGCTGGATATCATCGTCGCCAATGCCGGTCGTGCCGACGCAGCCCCCCTGGACGTGGTCGAGGCCGCGCTGTTCGACAAGATCTTCGATCTCAACGTTCGCGGCGTGTTCTTCACCGTGCAGAAGGCGTTACCGATCCTGAACGACAACGCTGCCATCATTCTGGTTTCGTCATCGCTTAATGTCCGGGGCGACCGGGGCATGAGCGTCTACAATGCGTCCAAGGCTGCGGTTCGCTCGCTGGCGCGGACCTTCGCGACCGAATTGATGTCGCGCGGCATCCGGGTCAACACGCTGAGCCCCGGGCCGGTCGACACACCCATCATGGACACCAACTCGCCCACGCCCGAGGCCGCGGCCAGGTTCCGGAAATACGCGGCGGACGTGACCCCGATGAAGCGGCTGGGACGGCCGGAAGAACTTGCGGCCGCTGCGCTGTTCCTGGCCTCAGACGACAGCAGTTTCTCGACCGGCATGGAATTGCGGGCCGATGGCGGCCACGCGGAGCTGTCGCCGGAAGCTTGACGATTGGCCCCCGGTTTGGCGGGGCGCCCACCCGCCCGCACCAAAGCCAAAGCGTTGCCCGCTACCCGGCCCGGACATCGGCCAGGAAGTTGCCAACCTCGCCGCGCAGGGACTCCGACTGCCGGGCGACATCGCGCGCCACGTCGCGGACCTGCTCGGCCGCGGTTCCCGTGGTTCGCGCCGCGTTGCTAACCACGCGGATCGTCTCATTGATCCCCGCGGTGCTGCGTGACGCCTCCACCGCATTGCGCGAGATCTCGGCGGTCGCCGCATGCTGCTGTTCGACCGCGGCGGCGATCGCGCTCTGGGTTTCGGCGATCTGGGTGATCGTCGTGGCGATGCGGCGGATATCCGCGACGGTGCCATCGGTCGCCGTCTGGATGCCGCGGATCTGCGCCGCAATCTCGTCGGTCGCCTTCGCGGTCCGGGTCGCCAGAATCTTGACCTCGGATGCGACCACGGCGAAGCCCTTGCCGCTTTCCCCGGCGCGCGCCGCCTCGATCGCCGCGTTCAGGGCCAACAGGTTGGTCTGAGCCGCGATATCGGAAATCAGCTTGATGATTTCATTGATCTGCTGGGCGTCGGTGGCCAACGTATCGACCGCTTGCAGCGTTTGCCCGGTCGTATCGACGGCCTGGCGCGCGATCGCGGCGGCCTGGTTGACCTGGCGTCCGATCTCGCCGATCGACGCCGACAATTCCTCGGACGCCGCCGCCACGGTTTCGACATTGGCGGCGGTTTTGCTGGCTGCCTCGGTCATCGCGCTGCTTTCGCGGATCGTCAGCGTCGCGGTATCGGCCATGCTCAGCACCGAATCCTGCAACGCGGCCGCCGCGGCCGAGACCGTGGCGATGATCGTGCCGACCGAGCGGTCGAAGCCATCGGCCAGCGTCGCCAAAGCCGCCTTGCGCTCCCGCGCGCTGCGGCTCCGTTCCTGTTCGGCTTCGGTTTCCAGCGCGCGGACCCGGATCGCATTGTCCTGGAACACTTTGACGGCCTGGGACATCGTGCCGATCTCATCACGGCGCTCAACCCCGGTGACCGATCCCTCGACATCGCCGGCCGCGAGACGGCGCATCGCGATTGTCAGGTTGAGGATCGGGCGCGCGATCAGGCGCGAGGCCGAAGCGGCGATCAACAGGGCCAGCACCAGGGCCAGGGCGCAGGCGGTGGCCAGGGTCACTGTGCTGCGGTGACGGTTGGCGGCCGCGCGGGCGCGCTCCTCGCCGACGAACGTCGCGACGGTGGCACCGGCGGTGGCCGCCACCTCCCGGGCCTGATCGCGGGCCTTGATGAAGTCATCCGTCGCGGACAGGATCGTCGCAAAGGCCGCACGATATTGCGTCGCCAGATCCGCAACCTTGGTCGTTCCGGTCACAGGCAAAATCCGGGAGAACCGGCTGATTTCATCCAGGAGCGCACCAACAGGCTTCGCCGCCTCGGCACTGGGTGACAGGCGGAAGGTCAGGGTTTGGGCATTCAGGCTGGCGACGCGCTCCCCAAACCTTTTGGAAAGATCGGCGGTGTTGCGCAACAGATTGAGCGCGGCCTGGGTATCACCCTGGGCCTTGCTGGCGCCTTCGGTCGCCGTCGTGATCAGCCGTTCCAATCCGCCCACGGTTTCAATCAGGGCATCAAGCTGGGTCAGCACCGCAACCGCCGGTTCCACCCCGCCGGTATCGGTCGCGGTCGCCGCCATCGCGTCGATGCTGCCGCGGATCGTGGCAACCTGCCCGGTCAACGGCGCCAAGGCCGCCTGCCATTCCGGCGTGTCGAGGGCCGGCGCCAGCTCCGCAAGGATGGGGGTCAGCGCCGCGGCGGCGTTGCGGGCAATATCGGTGATGTCGTTCGCGCGATCAAGGGCGCTGCGGCCGACACTGATGCCAATCCGGCGCGTGCTGTCGCGGATCACCGCCAGGGTCCGTCCGGCGTCCTGGAGTGCCTTGAGACGGATGGCATTCGCCTCGGTCTGCGCGCTCAGATCCTTCTGGCGGGTTGCGATGATCTGCTCGATCGCGATCGCCGCCTGCTGGATCAGCGGATAGACCGTCGCCATGTTGGCGACCGCGGCATCGGCGGCGACGGCGGTTCCTTTCAGGGCTTCAATCACCGTGACGAAGCGTTGCAGGCTGTCGGCCAGCGCCGCGCGGTCCGCCGCCGCGAGATTTGTCAACTGATCCAGGTCGCTCCGGGCCTGATCGATCCGGGCGCTGGCGCCGTCGAGGCCGGCCGGATCATGGGTGGCGATGAAATGTTCCTCGGCTTGCGCCGCACCATCGACCGCGGCCAGAATATCGGCGGATCGCCCGGTCGTTTCGACAGCCTGTCCCACGCGGTTCATGCCCTGAAAACCCACCAGCGACATCAGCGCCGCCAGCATCGCCAATGCGGTCACGGCCATGCCGATCTTGGTTGTGATCGAACGATCTTCGATGACTCTCGTGACACGCATCGCGTTCCTGTCCTGAAAATACGGTCCCATCACGACGCGTTCCAGGCTGGGGGTTAGCCCCCCGAAACAGTCGGATGGGATGGGGTTTAGGGGAATTTGTACACACCACCGACGCGGCACACCCGCCGGGTCCGTGGCACAGGCTCAGTCGCGCGGCACAAACGCAATAGCGCGCACCGGCGAGCCGGATCCCTGCGCGATCGGCAACGGCATGATAGCGCCGAAACAAATCGGCGGCAATTCGCCCAGGCTGGCGAAATTCTCGCCGATCATAATGCCGTTGCCAAGCAACGCGCGGTGCGCCGGGTAATCAACGCTGCTGAAGCGATCCAGCGACAGGCAGTCGCTGCCGGCCAGACGGATCTTGCGCGCCACCAGCAGGGCACAGGCCTCCACCGACAGACCGGGCCAATCGGCCAGGACGGCGTCATGGGTCGCCGGCGTCGACCAGAACCGATCCCAACCGAAATGAATGAACACGGCGTCACCAGCCGCGATGGCGCCATGCGCCGCTTCCCAGGCCTCGACATCGGCGGCGCCCAGGACGCCATCGGGCGCGATCGCGGTACCGTCAATGACCAGGATTCGGCCCAGGAACTGGTCGATCAGCGCCTCGTCGATCGACCAGCCGCCGGCCGCGGCGTCGATAAAATGGCGCGGCGCGTCCAGATGGGTCCCGGTGTGCTCGCCACAGGTGATGCCGTAGTGACAACTGACGTCGCCCTGGGCATAGCTTTCCAGCAGCGGATGGCGGAAGGCGGGATGCGTCGGCCAGGTCGGCATCCCGGGTTCCATCCGATGGGTGAGGTCAATCGCGCGAAAGGCCGCAAACTGGTTGAGAAGCGCGGTCACCGCCGCCGGCGTCCCTGGTTCCGAAAGCATGGTGGATGACATGAATGACCTCTTCTCTGAATCAATGGCCCCTGATCAATCGACCCTGATCAATCACCGGCGGTGCGCGGCGCCACGGCGACGATCAGAACGACCATGATGCCCGTCAACAGCAGGCGCACCCCGGCATCAAGCCCAAATGTGTTGAGCAGAATCGCCAGCAGATTGAAAAACAGTGCCGCACCCCAAATGCCGATCGGGTTGGCCTCGCCGCCGGCCACGCTGGCACCGCCCAGGACCACGACGGCGACCGATTCCATCATGTAGGTGTCGCCCATGTTGAGCGCGGCGCCGCCGGTGAAGCCCGATAGCAGGAACCCGGCCACCGCGGCGGCGATGCCGCACAGCATGTAGCTGTACAACCGGACCCGGGTCACATGGATGCCGGCCAGACGGGCGCCACGCTCGCTCTGGCCAATCGCCAACAGGTGGCGGCCAAAGACCGTCCGCTTGACCACAACCGCCATGACCGCGGTCATAGCCATCACGAACAACGGCATCACCTGGACGCCGCCCAGGCGGAACACGGTGAATTCCGACAACAAGGCCGGCGGCTTGATCGTCGCTTCGCCGCCGAGATTCATCGCCAGGGACTGGAACACGAAACTCCAGGCCAGCGTCGCGATCATGGGCGGCAGGCGCAACGCGGCAATGGCCAGGAAATTGAGGGCGCCGGCAACGGCCCCGACCGCCAACGCGACCGCGAAGCCACCGGCAAGCCGATAGTCCTGGCCGTGCATCAGACCCATCGAAATATAGGCCGCCAAGGTCATCACCGACGGAATCGACAGATCGAAATTGCCTGAACCCGATGCGATCACCAGCATTTGCCCCGTGCCGACGATCACGCCAAAGGCCGCAAAGGCCAATGCGGTGCTCAGGGTCGCACCGGCACCCTGGCCGCCGGCATAGGCGAAGGTGGCGATCCACAACAGGGCGGCGACGGCGAAACCCAACGCGCCACGGGCACCGCGGAGCCGGCTCAGGATTTTCAGGGAACCCTTCAAAGGCTGGCCGGTGCCGCGCGGCACGGTGTCCGGAACAATCATAGCCGCCTCCCGCCGATCAGGACCCGACCCGCCAGCACCAGAAAAAGGATCAGTCCCTGGGCGCCGATTTGCCAGACCGGGGCGACCTGCAGAAAACTGAGCACAGAGGATGCCAAGGACAGCGTCAGCGCGCCGACGACGGTTCCAATCGGCGACACGACGCCGCCATTGAAGGTCCCGCCGCCGAGGATCACCGCGCCGACACCCAGCATGGTGTAGCCGGGTGCGACATTGGGATCACCGGAGGTGGTGATCCCAGACAGGAACAAGCCGGCGATCACCGCCAGCAGGGCGGCGCCGGCATAGAGCAGCAGCCGCGCTTTCACCAGCGACCAGCCGGCGCGGGCCACGGATTTGGGATTGGCCCCGGCGCCACGCAGCACGATGCCGTAGGACGATGATTTCAAGGCCCAATGGCCAATGACCGCGATCCCCAGGGCCGTCCACAACGGCAGCGGCATCAGCGGCGGCTTCCAGCGCATGGCATCGATCAGCCAGGCGGGCGAATGACCGCCGGGCGCCGGCAGAATGATGATCGCGCAGCCCAGCCAGACAAAAGACATTCCCAGGGTCACGACGATCGACGGCAGCTTGCGCACCGAAATCAGCCAGCCGACCGCGACATACACCAGCACCGTACCGACCAGCAACAGCACCGCGTGTCCCGGCGCCTTTTCCAGATAAACCGCGACAATACAGGTCACAAGGCCGACAAAGGCGCCATTCGACAGATCAATTTCGCCCAGATTGATGATCAACATCTGCGACAAAGCCGCAAACATCAAGGGAATCGCCAGCTTGAACAGCAGCGTCAGGCCGAAATAGCTGAAGACCGTCGGCCGCACCGCGAAGATAATGCCGAGCATGACCAGCAGCGCCAGGAATGGCAGGGCGGTCTCAAGGGTTTCACGGCGCGGCCACAGGCTGTGGCTGCCGGAATTCAGGATCGCAGCCTCAGGCATTCACCATTCCTCCGAACGAGGCCGCAAGAATGCGGTCCTGACGAATGTCCGTACCTTCCAGATGTTCGACGGCGCGGCCCTCGCGGAACACATAGATCCGGTCGCAATTGGTCAGCTCGTCGAGCTCGGTGGCGTACCAGACGAAGGAACGCCCTTGGGCCGCTTCCGCACGAATCAGCCGATAGACCTCAACTTTCGTGCCGACATCGACGCCCCGCATCGGGTCATCGAGAAACACGGTGCGGGCGTCGGAGGCCAGGGCGCGGGCGAACAGCACTTTTTGCTGATTGCCACCGCTGAGGCTGAGGATCGGCCGATCCGCGCTGTCGGTTTTGACTTTCATCCGCGCCATCCAACCCTCGACGAGGCTTCGGCTCGCCGCGGCTGAAATCAGCGGTCCGCGGCACAGTGACGGCAGGGTTCCAATCGTCAGATTGTCGGCGATCGACCAGATCCGAAAGACGCCCTCGGTCTGACGGTCGCCTGCGACATAGGCGACCGCCGGCCGGTGGCGGTCCCGGCTGGCCTTGAGGCCGGCATGGAACAAGGCGCGCATCCGCTCGCGCTGACCATGGCCATCGAGCCCGGCAAACCCGATGATCTCGCCCGGGGCCAGATGGATCGGCAAATCATGGGCGTCCCGGCCCGGGGCGTCGATCACGCGGTCGCGGGTCTGGTCGTGGCTGCCGTCCCGGGCCTTCGCGACGGCGCGCGGGACCTCGATGCTGCCCATCATCGCCACCAGGTCAGGCCGGGTCAGGCCTTCGCTGCGCTGTTGGGCCACGACCCGGCCGTCGACCATCACGACAACACGATCACAGACATTCAGAATTTCATCGAGCCGATGCGAAATGACAATGGCGGCGACCCCCTGCCCGGCGGCCTGCCGGACGAAAGCGAGGAATTGGCGCGTCGCCTCATGCCCCAGCGACGAGGTCGGCTCGTCGAGAATGACGCAGCGCAAGGGCGCGTCGGTCACTGTGAAGGCCCGGGCGATCTCCACCATCTGGCGGGCGCCGATCGGCAGATCGGCGATCCGCGCCTTCAATGCGATGCCATGGCCCGGAAAGATGGCGTCGAGCTGGTCGGCGATCAACCGTCGGGCCCGGCGACGCCAGCCGATGCCCTGCAGCGACCGATGCAGGATCCGGGTGTTTTCGACCACATCGAGGTTTTCACACAGTGACAGTTCCTGGAACACGCAGCGGATCCCGGCCTCATGCGCCTGGTGCGGCGTGAACGCGCCCGCGATCTCGCGACCGGCGATGTGGAATCGGCCGCTATCGCGTTGCGTGGTGCCGAACAACACATTCATCAAAGTCGACTTGCCTGCACCATTGTGGCCGATCAGGCCGACCACTTCGCCGCGATCGACATGAAAGTCAACCCCGGCGAGCGCATGAACGGCGCCGAACGCCTTTCGAATAGAGTCCATCGCGATCAGATCGCCCGGCACCATCGCCACCCTCCGCGAAAACCTTGGGTTTCATGCTGCAGCCATCCGTTGATCGCAACGGTCAGGCGGAATGACCGTTGCGATCGGATGCCACTTCGGCTTCGGTTCTTGCGAACCCCGGACCGGTCTTACTTCGGTGCCGGGATCGGGGGCAACGCGGTGTGATGGATGTTGGCGTCGATCATCTGCGTCACCAGTTCCCGGGTGTAGAACGGGTTGGCGGCGCCGCCTTCGGGAACCTTCGCCAACCAGGCGTCGAGACCGGACTGGTCGATCTGCAACAGCGGAACCTCGACATATTTCGGCACCTCCTTGCCGGCGAGGATCTGCTGCGCGACCCAGAAGGCGACCTGCGACACGCTGGGCGTCGCCGAAACCGAAATGGTCTCGTAGCCATTGGCCTGGTGTTCGCTTTTCCACAGCGCCAGCTCATCCTGGCGGGCGCCCATGATGATCAGCGGCAGCGGCCGACCGGAGGCCTTGAAGGCCATCGCGGCGCCATAGCCATCGCCGCCCTGGGTCACGATGCCGTCGATCTTGGGCAGGGACGGCAGCACGCCCGCCACTTCCTTCTGGGCCACGGTCGCGGTCCACTGGCCATAGACCGTGTTGACGATCTTGAGATCGGGCCAGGCCTTGTCCGCGGCGTGGATGCCATTGCTGATGTCGGCATCGGTGGAATCACCGGCAATGCCGCGGATTTCCAACAGATTGCCCTTGCCATTCAACTTCTTGGCAAGGAAATCAACCTCGATTTTGCCCATCGCGGCCCAATCGTAGTTGACCTTGTAGGCGCAATCCTCGGTGACAATGCCGGCGAAGGAAACCACGGTGATGCCTGCGGCGCAGGCGTCCTTGACGACGCCGTTCAACGCCGTATCGGATCCGGCCAGGATGACGATGGCGTCATAGCCCTGCAGGATCATGTTCTGGATTTGCGACGCCTGTTCGGTCACGGAATTGTTGGCGCTGACCACGGTCGCATCCGCGATCAAATGATCCTTCGCGGCGGCGGCAGTGACCTCCTGCCAGCTTTTGACCATCACCTGACGGAAAGAATTTCCGGCGTAGGAGTTGCTGAACGCGATTTTTTTGGCCGAGGTGTCGCCCGTGGCAACCCCGTCCGCGGCGTGCGCCAACAACGGCGCTCCCGCCAGGGCCAGAACCAAGGCGGCCCTTGTCAGGCTGGCCGTGCCGGAACGCCCACGGCTTTGACGGGTCATATTCTCTGTGCAATGCATTGTTTCTCTCCCCTTCGTCTTAAACATTGACGGCGGCCGCCCCCTGTCCGGCGGGACGGCGCCAACTGATGAAGCCTGGCCCGATGCGCCGGGTTACCGCCCCCGGTCGCGCGGTTCGGCGGGTGCCGGGGTGTTTGGCCTCATCCCCGGCATCGAAGTAACCGGGTCAACGAACCCGGTCGGTCCGAAACGCCTCGATTGTTCGCATGACACCCCGAAGTTCCGCCAATCCCTTGAGGCGACCGATGCACGAATAGCCGGGATTGACCGGCTTGCCGATATCGTCGGCCAGAAGATGACCATGATCCGGGCGCATCGGAATTTGGGCGTCGCTCCGGCCTTCGGCGGCCCGCCGCGCCTCCTCATCCATGATCGCCGCGGCCACGGCGATCAGGTCGGTATCGCCCCCAAGATGCTCGGCCTCGTAGAATGAACCGTCGGGCTCGTGGGTGGTGTTGCGAAGATGAACGAAATGAATGCGCGGCGCGAATTCCTTCGCCATCGCCACCAGATTGTTGTGTCGGTTGGATCCGAACGATCCGGTGCACAGCGTCAAGCCGCAAGCCGGGCTGGGGATCGCGGTAAACAGGGCGCGAACGTCTTCGGCGCTCGACATAACCCGGGGCAAACCGAACAAGGGGAAGGCGGGATCGTCGGCGTGGATGCACAACCGCGCGCCCTCCTCTTCCGCAACCGGCGTGATCTCCGCGAGGAAGGCTATCAGATTCGCCCGTAGATCGGCAGACGATATGTCCCGGTAGCTGTCGAGCATTTTGCGGAAACTGGCGCGGTCATAGGCGAAATCGCGCGCCGGCAGCCAGTCGATCAGCACTTTTTCCAGCCGGTCGATCTGATCGGCGCTCATGGCGCGGAAACGTGCGTCCGCCGCGGCGATGCGTTCGGGCGAATAGTCAGCCTCGGCACCGGCGCGACGAAACACGAACAGATCATAGGCCGCAAAATCAACGGCGTCAAAACGCAGGGCGTAGCCGCCGCTCGGCAGTTTCCAGGCCAGCTCCGTCCGGGTCCAATCCGTGATCGCCATGAAGTTATAGCACAAGGTCTTGACCCCGGCGCGGGCCACATTGCGGATCGACTGCTTGTAGTTGTCGATCTTTTTCTGGAAATCACCGGTTCTGGTCTTGATCTCCTCACCGACACCGATGCTTTCGGCAACGACCCAGGTCAGGCCGGCGGCTTCCACCTCGGCCTTGCGTTTGTTGATTTCCGCTTCGCTCCATACACCACCCTGGTTCATGTGGTGCAGGGCGGTGACGATGCCGCTCGCGCCCGCCTGGCGGGCATTGTCGAGCGTGACCAGGTCATCGGGACCAAACCATCTCCATGTTTCCTGCATGGTCTCGTCTTTCTATCATCAGTAGCGAGGGCTCCGTCCAACGACGATGCCCTCTTTGCGTATTTGCCAACCCGATGGGGTCCGGCCGGGCGTAGACGATGGCTCAGAACAACAGCTCTCGTGGCTCGCGTCGCGGACAATGAGAGGATCTCTCGCCACCGTCATGCTCGCGAACGCGGGCATCCAGGGCGACGGCAGCAAATTCGATGACACCCCCCCACTAGAGAGCGGCTCGGCTGGAATGATCGGAACAAGCCAGCAGCGCCGGGGCGACGCCGATCGCCAGGATCTGTTCCAGATCCGCCACGACCTGGGCGCGGAATCCCGCCTCGGCAAGCAGCGCCGGGGTAAAGATTTCGGTGATACCGAACAATTCCGCAGCCAGTCGCGCGGCATTGCGCCCGCAGCATCCGGCAATCGCCGTCAGTCGTGCCGCCAGAGGATCGTTGACGGCATAGCGTTCGCCCTTGTCGGTTTCACCCAAGGTGAAGCGCATCCAGGCCGCAACCACAAAGGCGATGTGCCGCGCGCTACCGCCGGCGCGCAACCGCGCCAGGGCCGGTTCCAGCAAGCGCGGCGGCAGCTTTTGCGAGCCATCCGAAGCGATTTGCTGCGTACGGTGACGGATGCGGGGATTGCGATAGCGGGCTGCCAATTCGGCGGTATAGGCCTTGACATCGATGCCGGGAACCGGTGGCACGGTCGGTACCAGATCCTCGTGCCACAGCCCGCTGATGAAGCGGGCGACCGCCGGGTCGCCAAAGGCGGCGGCAATGGTCTCCAGGCCGGCGACGACCCCGATATAGGCCATCGCCGAGTGGCTGCCATTCAGGCAACGCAGCTTCATGGTCTCGAACGGCGCGACATCGCGAACCAGCGTGGCGCCGACATCCTCCCAGCGTGGCCGGCCGGCACCGAAATGATCTTCGATGACCCACTGGCGGAAGGGTTCGCAAATCACCGGCCACGCGTCTTCAACCCCCATCCGGACCGCGATCGTGGCGCGGTCGAGATCCTGGGTTGCCGGGGTGATCCGGTCGACCATGGTATTGGGAAAGCAGATCGTATCCTCGATAAAGCGTCCCAGGGCGGGATCCTGCAACAGGGCAAAGCGGGTCACGATGTTGCGCACCGTGGCGCCGTTCTGGGGGAGATTATCACACACCAGGACGGTGAAGGGGGGCAGGCCGGCATCCCGGCGACGACGGATCGCCGCGGTCAACAGGCCGGGGACGCTGCGCGGCAGCACATCCGGGGCCAGATCGGCGACGATGGCGGGATGATCCTCGTCCAGGGTGCCGCTCGCCGCATCTTGACAATAGCCTTTTTCCGTCACCGTCAAGGTGACGATGCGCGTGCGCGGGTCAGCCAGTCGCGCCAGCGTCGCCGCGGGATCGCGGTGCGAGGCCAGGACCTCGGCGAGCGCCCCGATGACACGCAACCGGTCATCATCGGGGCCGCGCACCACCAGGGTGTACAGACCGCCTTGCGGCACCAGGGCGCAGTATGCCTCCGGCGAATGCAGCGACCCGCCGACAATGCCCCAGCCGAGGTCGCCCGCCGCGAGGATGTCATCGGTGAACACGGCCAGATGGGACCGTGCGAACGCCCCCAAACCCAAATGGACGATCCCGGGCGACACCGCATGCCGATCATAGGCCGGGCGCATGATGCCATCGGGCAGACGCGCCAGCACCGCCGGCGATAAGCGGTTCGTCGGGACAAAAGCAGGAGATGCCATCTGGTCCATGCCCACGCTCCAATCTTGTCTGTCGGTAGTATCCTAGCATGACCTTTCTTACAAGAACTAACATGCTACGATCCCGAATTCACCGGGATGATGCACTTTTGCCATTGCGTCACCAGCGGTCGATCCGCATGCTGGTGAAGCCACCGGAGCGACCCCGTCGTCTCGTCGTCCGGGATTGTGTCAGGTCCGAAGGCCGGGTGTCGCGGTTGTTTGGGAGTACGGCGGATGGCAATGGATAAGCGCAGGTCAGGGGACGCCGCAACGCCTGGCCGTGAGCCGTCGCCGATGGCAGCCGCGGCTCGTCCCGTCCGGGGTGATCGCCGGCTTTCCGGTCAGGTCTTCGATCATCTGCGTGACGAAATTGTCCGTGGCGCCCTGCCCCCGGGAACGCCGATGGCCGAACTTGACCTGTGCGCCCGGCTGAGCGTCAGCCGGACACCGGTGCGCGAAGCGCTGATCAAGCTGGCCGACGAGGGGCTGGTGCAGATTCTCCCGCAGCGCGGCACCTTCGTTGCGCCGATCTCGATCGCGGCGGCGCGGGAGGCGCAATTCGTCCGCGAACATTTGGAGTGCGCCCTGGTCGCTGAAGCCGTACGCAAGATCGATGCGACCGCGCTGCGCGAGATCACTGAGACCATTACACGACAGGAACAGGCGCAACGCGACGGTGCGCCCGAGGCGTTCTATGAGGCGGATGAGGCGTTCCACGACGCCATTGCCCGGATCGGCGGCCATCGGGGTGTCCGCCAGGTGGTGCGCCGCGCCAAGCTCCATTTCGACCGCGTGCGCTATCTCAGCCTGCAGGATGCCGAACGGATTCCGTTGCTGATCAATCAACACCGGGAGATCGTCGCGGGCCTGGCCAATTGCGACGAAACCCAGGCCGTGGCCGCGATGCGCCGCCATCTGCGCGAGGTGTTCCGGGTCCTCGACGTCCTGCCCGACGTCGCGCCACCGGCCGGCCCGGCGATGGTGGCGCGGCGGCCGCGTACCGCGCGCCAACCGCCCGGTTGAGCGGCGGCGCGAGGCATCCCCTGCGGCGGCGACCCGGCTCCGCGTCAGAACGCGACGATGACCTTGATATTATGGGCCCGATCGCGGGCGGCGGCGAAGGCGGCAACCGCCTCGGTCATCGGCACCGTCCTGCTCAGCAACGGCCGGACATCGATGCGCCGCGATTGCAGGCAGGAGACCGCGTCGGCGAATTCGTGACCGAAGCGGAACGCGCCGCGCAGCGTCAACTCCCGGGTCATGATCCGGTTGGCCAGCACCGGTGACAAGCCGGCCGGCGGCGAGCCGACCAGCACGATGGTGGCGCCGGGACGCACCGCCTCGATCACAGTATTGAGGGCTGCGGGAAAGCCCGAGACCTCAAAAGCGACATCGAAACCACCGATCGCGGCGCCGGCCGCGGCGACACCGGCGTCGCCGGCCGCGACATTGACGACGGCATCCGCGCCGCCGGCCTGGGCGATCGCCAGCGGATGGTCCAGGATGTCGGTGACCGTGACGTGGCCGCAGCCGGCGCGCCGTGCCGCCAGCAACACCAGTTGGCCAATCGGGCCGGCACCGGACACCAGGACGCGTTTGCCCACCAGATTGCCGGCGCGCTGCCCGGCATGCAGGGCGACCGACAAGGGTTCGGCGAAGGCGATCTCGCCGAAAGGAATGTCAGCGGTGATCGGATAACACTGCTCTTCCTCGACGGCGACCATTTCGCGAAAACCGCCCTGCATATGGGGAAACCGGCTGGCGCTGCCCATGAAATAGATCGCCTGACACAGGTTGGGCTGGCCCTCGCGGCAATAGGCGCAGCGGCCGCAGGCCCGACCGGGATGGATCGCGACCCGGTCGCCCGCTTTGACCCTAGTCACCGCGGCCCCGGTTTCGACGACCTCGCCACAAAATTCGTGCCCGGGCACGAACGGTTCGCGGATCACGAAATCGCCGATCCGGCCGTCCTGAAAATAATGGAGATCAGAACCGCAGATGCCGCCGGCCCGGACCCGGACGACGACACCGCCGGCGCCGATCACGGGATCGGGCTGCGTTTCGATTCGAAGATCCTTGGCTGCATGAATGACACATGATCGCATTCGTCCCGCCTCCCCTTGTCGCGCCGAAGGCGGGCATCGGATCGCCCTCGGGACAACAGTATCCTAGTATCCTAGTGACCCTGAAAACAAGGGCTGTTGTCGTGCGGCGGGGCAGCCTGACGGTGTGGCTGACGCCCGAAGCCATCGTTCTGGCCTCAGGAACGCCGCGGCGGCGGGCCATGCGCATCCCGGGTTCCAAACAGGCCGACGGCGCACAATGCCAAACGCGCCGACGGCACACAATGAAGGAAGACTTTACAGATTACCTTCATGATGTCATTGTCCGGCCATGGTTGACGTTTCAGACAATATCCCGGTGGCCCGGGCATCCGCCCTTGCGACCGAAATCCGGGCCCTTTGCGGCAAACTGAAGCGCAAGCTCCGCGACCAGGCGGGTGTCGGAGACCTGACACCGTCTCAGACCTCTGTTTTGCTCCGGCTGGAACGAGAGGGGCCGACAACAACCTCGAACCTTGCCCGACTTGAGGGAATGCGCCCGCAATCGATGGGCACCGTGATTGCCCCGCTTCAGGCGGCGGGCCTGGTCAGTGGCGTGCCGGACCCGGCGGACGGACGCCAGACTTTGCTCTCGCTGACCGATGCCTGTCGCAAATGGGTCGAGGACGGGCGCGCGGCCCGACAGGATTGGCTGACCCGGGCGCTTCAGGCACGTCTTTCGCCGGAGGAACAGGACAGGGTTGCGCAAGCCGTCGAGCTGCTCAAGCGGCTTGTCGCCGAGTGACGAGAGCGGCGGGACCGACGGCAAACCGGAACTGTCAGGAATTTTGAGAGAGGACCCTATGGCACTGAGCACGCTCGACCCCCACACCGCCCTGATCGTCATCGATCTGCAGAAGGGCATCATCGGCTCGCCGACCATCCATCCGATCGCCGACGTCATCGGGCATGCGCAAGCGTTGGCCGATGCCTTCCGCGCGCGCGGCCAGCCCGTGGTGCTCGTCAACGTCGCCGGCAGAGCGCCAGGGCGAACGGAACAGCCGCCGCCCCAAACGGGCGCGCGCCCCGAAGGCTGGACCGACCTCATCCCCGAGCTCAACCGGCAAGCGGACGACATCGTCGTGACAAAACGGACCTGGGGCGCGTTCGCAAGCACCGACCTCGAGGCCCAGCTGAAAGCACGGGGCGTTACCCAGGTCGTGATCGCCGGCGTGGCGACGGGAACCGGCGTCGAGTCGACGGCGCGTCAGGCCTATGAGCAGGGGTTCAACGTCACCCTGGCCCTCGATGCCATGACCGACACGCGCTCCGAGGCGCACGACTACAGCATCAGGAATGTCTTTCCACGGCTTGGCGAGACCGGCACAAGCCAGGAGATCATCGATCATCTGCCGGCGAGGAGCCTCTGAGATGCCGTGGCTTTCGCTTGTATCCTACTTTCTTGGTGGCGCCTTTCTGGCCAATGCGGTCCCCCATTTCGTCAGCGGCGTGATGGGAAGGCCCTTTCAGAGCCCGTTCGCCAAGCCGCCCGGGCAAGGGCTTTCCTCCTCGACCGTCAACGCGCTCTGGGGCGTTCTCAACCTTGTCGTCGGCTATGTCCTTGTCTGCCGCATCGGCGATTTTGATCTGAGGGACACCGGCGACGCGGTCGCGCTGTTGTTGGGCCTCCTGTCGATAGCGCTTCTTTCCGCACGGCTTTTCGGCCGCTTTCATGGCGGCAATGCGCCGGAGGACCGATGAGGCCTCCGCTTGAGGGCGTTTTTCGATCCCTGAGAGGGTTCAATTATCGGGTCTGGGTCTGCGGCGCCTTCGTCTCCAATATCGGCACCTGGGTGCAGCGGACGGCCCAGGACTGGCTGGTCTTCACCCAGCTCACCCATCATGACGCGTCCGCCGTCGGCATCGTCACGGCGTTGCAGTTTGGCCCGCAGCTCCTGCTCCTGCCCTGGACAGGTTTTGCCGCCGACCATTTCAATCAACGCAGACTGCTGATCGCAACGCAGGCGACTATGGGCGGTCTTTCCCTGCTATTGGGCGTCCTGACGGTTTTGGGCATCGTGCAGCTCTGGCACGTCTATGCCTTCGCCTTCCTGTTTGGCAGCGCGGCCGCCTTCGACGCGCCGGTGCGCCAGACCTTCGTCGCCGAACTGGTGGGCGACGACGACCTGCACAATGCGGTGGCGCTCAACTCGACCTCGTTCAACGCCGCGCGAATGATCGGGCCGGCCATTTCCGGTGTGGTCATTGCCGCGACCGGGACCGGCTGGGCCTTTGTGATCAATGGCCTGTCGTTCGTTGCGGTGCTGATCTCACTCGCCTTCCTGCGCATCGCGGATCTTCACGCGAATGCCAGGGCGCCCCACGCCAAGGGCAGTTTCATCGAAGGGCTGCGCTATGTGGCACGGCGGCCGGACCTCAAGGCGATCCTGGTCATGCTGTTTCTGATCGGAACCTTTGGCCTGAACTTCCCGATCTTCATCTCGACCATGGCCGTCGACGTCTTCCATGCCGACGCGCGCGGCTACGGCCTGCTGTCGTCGATCATGGCGATCGGGACGGTGGCGGGCGCGTTGCTGGCTGCCGGCCGCGACAAGCCGCGGTTCGGCTTGCTGCTGGCCGGCGCCGGCGTCTTCGGGTTGGGCGGCATATTGGCGGCACTCGCCCCAAATTACTGGGTTTTTGCCATCGCGCTGGTCGTCATTGGCGTGGCAACCCTGACCTTCGCCAATACGACGAACAGCCTCATGCAGCTTTCGACGGAACCCGCGATGCGGGGACGGGTCATGGCGCTGCGCGTCGCAATCGCACTCGGGGCCACACCCGTCGGCGCGCCCATCGTCGGATGGGTGGCGAATCATTTCGGGCCGCGCTGGGCGCTGGGCATCGGTGCCGCTTCGGGCTTCGCGGCGGCCATCGTTGGCGCCTACGCCATGACGCAGGAGCGCCGTCGCGGTCGCGCCTTGACATCATCGGCAGCCCTGGGCGCGAGTCCGCCCCTGTCAGGTTCACCTTGATTGAGACGGATGATGGCCCTGAGTACAAATTGAATGGTGACGGTGCCCCGATTGAAGGGCTTCATCCGTCGTCCGGGATGCGGCACCGCAAGGGTTCCTCCTACGTCAGCCCAATCAAGGCGGCCAATTTTGCGCGGACATCGGCAAGGACGGTGTCGGGGACCCGACCCGCGATCTTGATTGGCCGGGCCAGGGTGTCGATGCTCCGCATATGACTCGTCAACACCTCGCCCGCGACAGCGAGGCCGGCCGGCAGGACGACGCTTGTGCCGAACGGTCGGACGTTGCTTGTGATCGGGCACACGAAAGCAAACCCGCTCAGCGCTTGGAACGCTTGTGGCGAGACGACCAAGGCGGGCCGCCGCCCCGCTTGCTCCCGACCGCGCGTCGGGTCGAAATCAGTCCAGACGATATCGCCAGCATCGCACGGTATCATTCGTCGATCCGCTCGCGGCCGAGGTCGTCACCCCAATCGAACGCATCCCGCATGGCCTCGGGCGTGATGCCCTGAAGGAGATCGGCGAGTTGATACCGCGGTGTCACGGGTGAAATGACGATCCGGCCATCATCCGTCGTCATCTCCACCCGCACGCCCTCTATGAGCCCAAGGCGGCCGGCGATCTCCTTCGGAATGCGGACCCCGAGACTATTGCCCCAACGGGCCAGTTGCACTTGCATCGCCCTCTCCCTGATATCTCGCGGATATCGTGCGGGATATTCGCCGGATATACAAGGCCCTCGCGATGTTCCCCGCGGGTCAGTTATTCGAGCCGCCGAGCACCGCAACGGCATAGCGTCTTATCATCGGATCCACGGTGAGGATCGTCATGCCTTCATGCTGCGCCTGGGCGATCAGCATTCGGTCGAAGGGGTCGTTGTGGTGCCGCGGCAAGGCCCCTGCGATCACGGCATGCTCCACCTCGATCCCAAGGGGCGTGAACCCCGCTTCGTCCAGAATTGCCGCCATCTGCCCAATGGGGAATTCGAGACGACCGAGCGCACATTTGACGGCCAACTCCCAGGCCGTCGCGGCACTGACGAATACGTCCGAGGTCGGGTCACCAATGGCCGCTTTCGCCGCAGCCGGCAGGGCCGGATCATCAGTCAGCCACCACAACAGGATATGGCTGTCGAGAAGCAATCTCACGGCGATTTCCCCTGAAACGCTTTCGCAACCTCATCTGGTAACGGTGCGTCGAAATCCGCACCGATCGCGATCCTTCCCTTCAGCAGACCGGGAAAGCGCGGTTCGGTGCGCACCGCCAAGGGAACCAAGCGTGCCAGCGGACGTCCGGCCTTGGCGATGATAATCTCCTCGCCGGCGGCCGCACGGTCGACCAACTGCGACAGATTTGTTTTGGCCTCATACAGATTGATGGGGTGCGACATGTCCATTCCTAACCAAAGTTGACCAACAATACCATCCCCCCGTGTGTTGGTCAAGGTTGGTTAGATGGGAGTGCCACGACCGCCCGGCCAAGATGCCTGGGATCGTCAACAGCCGCCGCGGGCGACAAGCATCAAACTGGCTCCTTTTGCCAGAACCACGGCGGTTTCGATAGAATTCGTTGGAACCGGCGACTCCGGCCGCTCATTGTCTCGCGCGACGACAATAACAGCCTTCGGCGGGCTCGGCCGCGTTTCTCATGAGCGCCGGGTTCAGCACAGCGTCGCCCGAACCCCGTGGCCCGCTTGCTGGCGCCATTTCGCGGGTGACACGCCATGCCATCGCGAAAAGGCCCGGGTGAACGCGCTCAACTCCGAATAACCGAGCGACAGGGCGATTTCCGACAGCGACAGATGAGCCTGACCCAGATAGAACGTCGCCATGTCGCGCCGCACCCGCTCGACGGCCTCGGAAAAGGTCAGGCCGGCCTCGACCAGGCGGCGTTGCAAGGTCCAGCGCGGCACGCCGACGCTCGCCGCAATCACCTCGATATGGGGGTAACCTTCGTGCAGCCGGGCGCGAACTTCGTTCATCACGACATCGTCCAGGCCGAGCGCCTGTCGGGTGCTGCCGAGGCTGACCATGCGCCGCCGCGCCGCCGCCATCGCGGGCGCATTGGCCCCCGGCATCCGGCGGTCCAATCCCGCGGAGCGGAACACCACGGCATTGGTGCGCCAACCGAAAATGACCTCCGCCCCGAACGCCCGTTCGTGCTCCAGCCAGCCTTCCGGCCGTAAATGCTCGAACTCCACCCGCTCCGGTGTCCATTGTGCGCCAAGGGCGTGGCGGCAAACATTCAGGACCATGCCCAATGTCAGCTCGGCATCCTGGCGACGGGCGACCACGCTGGGATCGAGAATGCGGTATTCCATCCGCATCAAGCCATCGGCGGCGCGGATCAGCCGGCATTCGGTGGCGTGCTGATGATAGGGAAACATTTCGGCCATGTTGGCCAGTGCCGCGCCGACGGTGGCCGACGCCAGCACCACTTTCCCCATCTGCCCCTGCATCTCCGGGCGGAATCGGTGGCCGTACCACAGGCCGAAATTGTCGTTGCCGCTTTGGCGGGCGGCCTGCTCCATCATGCAGACGAAAGAAGAGAGCCCCAATGGCGCCAACGGATCCGTGAGGCACGCCGGATCGATGCCGCTGGCAGCGAACACCCGTTCCGGGTCGGCGCCATTGTCGGCGATGAAGGTGGCAACGCCGCTGGCGGCGGCGGCAAGGATGCGGTGGTTCCCGGTTGCCGGCCGGGTCTGCTCACTCCTTGTGCTCTGGTGGGCCATGAGGGCCTCCCAAATATGCAGAATGGCATGATTGCAGCGCGTTCATCGACAGCCACGCAACAACCGTACCAACGACAAGCCCCCTGCAACACGCATCAGGGCACCGCGTCGACCGCGGTGCCCTGATCACCGTGCCCTGATCGCGATATGCGGCGTCGCCGCTCAGGACGCGCTCTGCACCACGGGTTCGCCGACCGCCTGTTCCCGCGCGGTGATTTCAGCGAGCTTCTCGGCACTCAGCGTGCCCATCGGCGGTCCCTGGAAACGCCGCCGCTCCAACCCGAACCACACCACGGCCGTGATCGCCAGCGCGCCAAGGGTCACGGTCAGGGCCTGATCATTCGGCGGCTGGATGCCGATATAGATCAGCACGCAGCCCCCGGCCAGCGACGCCACGGCCACCAGCGGGAACAGGGCGCCCAGGTCGAACGGCCCCATCTGAGTCCAACGCCGGCGATAGGCAATCAGTCCCGCCGCCACCGGCAGCAGATAGGAGATGTAGAGGAACATCGTGCACACGGCGGCAATGGTCGTGTAGACCGGCGTATACACAGTAAACAGAATGGCCAGAATCACGACCATCCATAGCGCGAAAACCGGCGTGCGATAGATCGGGTGGATCTTGCGCAGTGAGGACGAAAAGGGCAGACCGCCGTCGCGGGCAAAGGCGAACACCATGCGGCTTGCCGAGGTCACCGTGGCCAGGCCGCACAGATATTGTCCGAGGAAGATCACCACATAGAGCAGGATCTTCAGCGGCCCGGGCAGCACGTGATCCATGATGAAAAAGAACTGGCCGGCCCCATTGCCCGCGGCCTCGCCCAGGTCCGGTGCGGCCAGGACGATGGCCCCCAGCATGACCCAGCCAAACACCCCGGACCACAGCACCGAATGGGTCATGCCCTTGGGGACGGTCCGGGCGGCATCGATGGTTTCCTCGGCGGTGTGGGCCGAGGCGTCGAAGCCGGTGATGGTATAGGCCGGCAGCAGCAGGCCCAGCAGGAACAGATAGCCCATGTTGCCCGTCTGGGGCCACACGCCGCCGCCGGCGTCACCGCTGTAGTTGGTAAAGGTCACCAGGCGCGCGAAATCGATGTGCGGGGCAAACGCCAGCAAAGAGACCGTCAAGGCCAGCGAGCCGAGCAGGATCACATATCCCGAGAAATCGGTGAGACGGGACGTCAGCCGGATGCCCAGATGATTGACCAGTCCTTGCGACACGGTGATCAGGGCCACGCACACGGTCTGGACCGCGATGCTGAACAGCGTCGGTTCGGTCGGGGTCAGGGCGGTGGCATCGATCCCCAGATAGGGGGCCAGCGCGCCGACGAAAAACAGATAGGTGCCGACATTGATGGCCGCCAGCACGGTGATCAGCCCGACCAGGTTGAACCACGCCGTGACCCAGCCAACCGCCCGGCCGCCGAGGATCGAGCCCCAGTGATACAGGCCGCCGGCCGTGGGAAACGCCGACGCGATCTGCGCCATGGACAGGGCAACAAGGAACGAGAACACCAGAGCCACCGGCCAGCCGATGCCGATCGCGGCACCACCGACGCTGCCCAGGCCCTGGCTGAACGAATTGATGCCTCCGGACAAAATGCAGATGATGGAAAAAGAAATCGCGAAGTTCTGAAATGTTTTCATGCCACGCAGCAATTCCTGGGCATAACCCATGCTGTGCAGGATGCGTTTGTCGTCGTCATGATGATCGTGCGCCATCAATCAAGATCCTCCTTGCGGTCCGCGGGACGAAGGTGAAATCACAGCCGGTGGCTCCTGAGGCCCGATGGCAGTGGGGGCGTCCTCCTTCAAGGCAACACCGGTCAGGCGGCGGACCGAAGCTTCCGTCGCCAGCCAGACGAGTTTCCCGGCCGCCGGCTCGATGCCCAGGCCGGCGGCGTGAATGTTGGAAATGCAGTTGCGCTCGGCGTCCTTGCATCCGATGCGCGGGCCCCAGGTCAGATAGACGCCCAGCGAGTCCGCGACCGACAGGCCGGGACGCTCCCCGACCAGCACCGCGACGAGCCGCGCGCCCAGCAGGCCGCCGATTTCATCACCCAGTGCCACCCGTGCCTGTTCGGCCAGCACCACGGGGCCGACGCGCCAGCCCGGCAAACGCGCCAGCGCGGCCAGGACCAGGTCCGCGGCATGGTGGTTGACCGCGAGGGCCGACAGGCCGTCCGCAATCACGAAGACGAGGTCCCAGTCCCCGGGAACGAGAGCACCGGCGCTTTGTGGGTCCAGGCGGCGCCCCAGGTCGGGGCGGCGCAGATAGGTCGCGCGGTCGGCGGCCTGGCTATGGACCCGCAGCACCGCATGGGGCGCAAGCCGTTCGGCCAGGCGATCATAGTCGACCGTGCCGTGGACGGTGTCACGGGCGCGCGCATGGGCCGCCTGGAATTCCAGCATCGGCGCCGTGGGCAGGCCGTCGCCGACCCGCCCGAGCGCAATGCGGGCCGGGGTGGCGGCGCGAAACCGGCTCCAGGGATCGCGCCTCGGGTCGGTTGGCCGATCCCCGCTCACGGGGCACCCGCCGGCGCCAGCAGACGCAATGCCGCCGTGCTGTCGCCAGACTGCGGCGGCAGGCGACCTTGTTCGTCGAGCATGCCCATCCAGCGCAGCCATTGTTCGAATTCGGGAGCCGGCTGGCGCTGGAACAGGTGACGCAGCGTCAGGATGTCGTGATACGACGTGCTTTGATAGTTGAGCATCACGTCGTCAGCGCCGGGCACGCCCATGATGAAATTAACCCCGGCGGCGGCCAGCAGAACCATCAGGCTGTCCATGTCATCCTGGTCGGCCTCGGCGTGGTTGGTGTAACAAACATCCACACCCATCGGCACGCCGAGCAGTTTGGCGCAGAGGTGATCCTCCAGCCCGGCCCGGATGATCTGCTTGGCGTCGTAGAGATACTCCGGACCGATGAAGCCGACGACGGTGTTGACCAGGAACGGCTGGAACCGGCGCGCCACCGCGTAGGCGCGGACTTCAACCGTCTGCTGGTCGACGCCGTGATGGGCGTCGGCCGACAGCGCACTGCCCTGCCCGGTCTCAAAATACAGGCAGTTGTCGCCCACCGTGCCGCGCTTCAGCGCCAGAGCGGCCTGGTGCGCCTCATCCAGGAGCGACAGCCCAATGCCGAAGGAGGCATTGGCAGCTTCGGTCCCGGCAATCGACTGGAACACCAGATCGACCGGAGCATCCCGGGCCATGGCATCCAGGGCCGTGGTGACATGGGCCAGGACGCAGGATTGCGTCGGAATGTTGAACCGGCAGCGCAGCGCGTCAATCAGTTCAACCAGCGTGATGTAGGAGGCCAGGTTGTCACTCGCCGGGTTGATGCCGATGACGGCATCGCCGACCCCGCACAGCAGACCGTCGAGGATCGAGCCGGCAATGCCGGTGGGGTCATCGGTGGGATGGTTGGGTTGCAGCCGGCTGCCCAGCCGGCCGGCGAGGCCCATGGTGGTCCGGAACCGGGTGATCACCCGGCATTTCGCCGCGACGGTGATGAGATCCTGATTGCGCATCAGTTTCGAGACCGCAGCCACGATCTCCGGCGTCAGGCCGGGGGCCAGGGCGATCAGGGCGGCTTCGTCCGCCGCGTAGGACAGCAGCCAGTCGCGCAAGCCGCCAACGGTCAGGTGCGCGACGGGCGCAAACGCGCGCCGGTCGTGGCTGTCGAGGATCAGGCGGGTGACTTCGTCGGTCTCATAAGGAACCAGTGCTTCGTTGAGAAACACCGTCAACGGCAGGTCCGCGAGTGCCAGCCGCGCTGCGACGCGCTGCTCATCGCTGGTGGCGGCGAGGCCCGCGAGTTCATCGCCGGACCGGCGCGGCGACGCGCAGGCGAGAAGCGCACGCAGATCCGCAAAGACGTGGCGTTGCCCCATCAAGGTGGCGCTGTAGGCCATTTCCGTCGCTGCCCCTTGTTCTCTTGGTGTCAAGCTCGGGATCATGGTAGCCCGCGCCGGCACCACCTGGCTTGACATTTCAGCGCAAAAAATGGGCTGGCGCCGTTGATGATCGCCTTTTAGGCAGATCAGGAGGGGGCCATCGACCTTGCCCACGTCGCACCCCCCTCGTCCCGGTTCGATCAGAGCGGTGACGACGGCGCTCCACCAGCGGCCATCAGATATTCGACCAGCGTCCCGGCATTGTGAAAGGCCGTCCAGGCCTGAACCGCCTCGCGGGCACGCTGTTGCAGCCCGACGCGATCGGCAACAATCGCGCCAACGGCCTGGGCGATATCGACCGGCGTGATGTCGGGCAGCGCCACCCCGGCCGCACCGAACCGCGTCAATTCACTGCCCATCCAGCTATCCCGCGGCACAATGACGATTTTTCCGGCGGCAATCGCCTCGGCGAAAATGCCGGAACTGTTGTGGCGGTACGCCGCGGAAATATAGGGCATCAACAGGATGTCGCAGGCGTCGAGCACGGCGCCATAGGCGGCCTCGCCGAGCTCTTCCTCGATCAGCAGCAGGTCCGTCCCCGGATCGGCCTGCAATCTTCTGATCTGCGCCTCGAGCGCGACCGGGTCGCCGATGGAATGGGGTTCCAGCCGGGCCTGGACGATGAACCGCACCGGCAATCCGGCCGCACGAACCGCCGTGATGATATCGTGGAGCTGGAGAAATCCCTTATGGGCGCCAACAACCCCGAGATAGAGACCGAGGACCATGACGTCCGCGCGGTTTCTGATCCGGTCCAGCGCCGCGGCCAGAAGGGCCGGCACCTCGGACAGCATCAGGGGATGCGATACATGGGGAATCGGAATCACGTCGGGTCGGCGGGTCAGCTCCCGGGCGAAATGATCGGCCAACTGTGCGGTGTCGGTGCACAGGCGAACCGCGCTGCCAAACTGCATCAAGGCGGCAACGGCGACGCCGAACGGTGTTTCGAGCAATCTTTCAACATAGGCGCGCAGGCATATGACGAGGCGCGGGCGGCGATCATCGGGACGTAACGCGTACCATTGCGCCAAGCCCAAGGCCTCGTAATTGGTGATCTGCTGGACAAAAATTGTTGTCCTTGGCGACAACAGCGGCTCCAGGCTCTGCAAATCGTCGAGCAGCGCCATGTTCGAGGTGTGAAGCCGCACACGGGTATTCTCGATCCGTTCGAGCGCGCGATAATCAACCTGAAACAGGGGATCCGCGCCCAGGACAGCCACCGTGTCGACCGGGGCGCTCCGCTGACAGAACAGCCGCACCGACAATCCGCGTTGCCGGGCCGCCCGTTGGATCGCGGCGTGATAGTTCACCGTGTGCCCGACCGTCGATCGCAACAGGAATTCAAGTAAGATGAGATCGGGCAGAATCAGATCGGGCGGTCTCGCCGATGCCGGCATTCGTTTCATCCTCGGCCACAGACAGGCCTCCGGCAAACCGCAGCGGGTTTGCCGGAGGCCAAAGGCACGCGCGACGCCGTCATGACGTGGCCTTGCCGTTGCGCATCGTAGCGCGCCCCGGCTGCCCGCAAACACACCATTCTCTGCCGGCTGGTATCAGGCACTCACAGTTTAGCCGACGAGAACGGCCAGACCGAACAGGTTGGCGTAGTATTTGAGAAGCTCGCCCGCGCCTTCCCTGGTGACACCCTTGACCGGCGGCGTCGTAATGGCCGGGAGATCGTTGATCTGGAAGATCGCCGCCGGATAGGCATCGACATGTTGATAGTATGCTTGCAAGAGAAAGCCGTAATCATGCTTTGGCGGTATGTCCAAAGAAATGGAAACGCCATCCATCGTGAGCGAGGTCGCGAAGGCGGCGGTAAAAGACACGCCCGGCAGCGGCGTGTAGGTCACGCTGGCGTTGTTCGACCATGACGTGGCGCTTGCGACAAGCTGCCCAATGTCTTTCAGCGCCGGGTCGTTCTCGTAAATGCCGCCAATATTGTTCAGGGTCCGGCTCGCTGAATCGGCGGGCCCCGTGCTCCAGGCCTGCGGCACGACGTCGTGGGTGTTCCAGACGTCGGTATTCCAAACCTGGTAGAACGCGGTGCCCGGCGTGGCCTGTGGCAAGGCTGTCGAGAACTGCTCGGAAAAGATGTCGTTCCCCGGCGAAGCACCCGCCGTCGGATAGACGTAGGTCGTTGTGCCCGACGGCAGGGCGTTGCTCTCGATCAGGTAGAAGCCGAGCGTCGCCGACAGCGCGCCGCCCAGGCTGTGTCCGGTAACGATCAGGACGTCGGGCGAGGCGCTCTTCAGGAACTGGACCAGGGTATTCTTGGTCGTCGGGTCCTTCATCTGCAACAGCTCATAGACGCCCGTCGCCGTGCCCAGCGAAATGTAGGGCTCGCCCTTCGTCGGGGTGCTGGCGTTGGTGTTGGGACCGGCCACGAACAAGGACCAGGAGACGACCGTCGTGATCGCGTGGCCGGCCGGGCTGGTGTTTTTGTCGCCGTCTTCATCGTTCCAATCGAAGCTCGACATCGCCCCGGTGCCGGCGATGGCCACGACATAGGTGTTGGATGCCGCCTGGTTGCCGGGCAAGGTGACGCTGCTCTGAGCGACATAGCGGTTACCCGGGCAGGGTTCGGCGATCCGCTGCTGCCCCGCCACCACCCCGCGTCGGTAGCCAAAGGCGGAAGGTGCAATCGCCGGGCGCGGCGGATTCAAGCTCCAGTCCACCCTGGTGCAGCATCATGATCTTGCGGACAAGATAGAGACCCAGGCCAACGCCGGGAACCGTCCGTGCGCCGGGACCGCGGTAGAATTTCTCAAAAACACGGTCGCGGGCCGCCAGCGGGATGCCCGGTCCCTGGTCGGTGACACGAACGAAGGCGCGCCCCGCCACGACCCCGGCCTCAACCCGGATCAGGCCATGCGCCGGTCCATATTTACGGGCATTGTCGAGAAGATTGAGGATCGCCGTCCGCAGCAGGGTCGCGTCAGCGTGGACGGGGATCGCCGCCGCCGGCCGGTCAAGGGTGATTGGTCCGGCGGACGATCGTTCCTGGACGGTGTCCGCGGCAAAGGCCGCCAGATCAAGATCGACGAGGCTCAGGGACAGGCCGGGCTGGTTGATCAGGTCCCGGCGCAAACCGACCTCGATCAGCTCGACCAGCCGGTTGATGGCGCGTCGCATGCGTGTCACCACCTCGGCCGGCCGGTGGCCCGCGGCGGCCGGCATCAGGTCGAGCACGTCCAGACCGGTGCGGATCACCGCCACCGGCGTTCTGTATTCGTGGGCGATCATATCGATGAACTGCAACTGGTCGCGGATCGCCTGACGTTCGGTATCCAGCGCATCCTCGACCACCGTCTTCGCCGCCCTCAGTTCCCGGGTCTGTTCGTCGACGATGCACAGCGCCCGCGATTCCGCCTCGTGTGCCGCGGACAGTGCGGCGGCCTGGGCGATCGCCTTGGCGTGTTCGGCATCGCGGATGCGGGTCATCATCGTGATGTTGATGAGGACAACATGGAAAAGAGTGGCAACGGCATAGCCATAGTCGGTGAACCCGGTACTGGGCAACACCCCGACCGCGCGCAGCGTGATGACGACGACGCCAACCAATGCGGGCGCGAAAGCGAAGGCAAACTGCCGGGCCTTGCGATCGCCCTGGATGACCAGACGCGCGATCGCCGCCGTGACGATCAGGCACAGGACGGGAGCCACAGTCTGCGCCAGCCGCACCGGGGTGCGGTAGTCGCCGAACAGAACCATAATCGCGCCGCCGATAAAGATTGCGCTCAGGACCATCATTCCGTTGCCGACCCAAGGCATCTTGCGACGCAGGTCCAGGACGCGGACGGTGAACCCGATCCACAGGGCACCCGCCAGCAGGATCTGCATCCCCAAAATCGGTTGCAAAATGATGTGCCCGACGCCGGGCAGTGCCATCGCGCCGATTCCGCTGGCGCAGATGGCGTCAACGATCAGCGCGGTGATATAGCCGGCATAGAGCAGGTACGCCCAATCGCGCAGCCAAAGAAAGCAGATCAGGTTGAAAATGGCGCCGAATGTGTAGACGCCAATCAGAAGCCCGAACCCGAGCATGGAACGCGCGACCATGGCGGCGAGCGACGCGTCATTGTAGACACTGCCTTTCAGGATCATCGCGGTGGCGCTCCGCGCATGGACATAGACGTCGCGGACGGTCCCTGGCGGCAGATCCAGCGGGATCAGGAATGTCGGCGCGGCGACCGGTCGGCTGGCGAAGGGTCGTTGCGCCCCCAGCGCCAATCGCTTGAAATCGCCGGGCCCGGCCGGCCTATCGACGCTGGCGATGTAAACATCGATCTGGTCGATATAGGGCGGCTCCAGCTCCAGCGTCCAGCGTCCGGTATCGTCCGGCGGACGGTGAAGGCGAACCCGCATCCAGATCGCGTCCTTGGTAAAGCCAAGGCCGACCGGTCCGGCCACCGGCGCAAACGCCACGCCACCGAAGGCGACGTCGGCGAGCGTCAGCCTGTCGCCGGGATCGCGCACCAGGTCCATGTGCCCCAACAGTGACGCCGGCGGCGCGCCGTCCGTCAGTTCGACGGGTGTTGATGACGCGACACCGGCGATGACCGGCTGCGGTCGCAACCCCAGGCAAGCCGCCGTCACGATCGTCAGAATAATGAGGACCCGAGCCAAGAGCGGGCTCTGTCGCCCATCCCCGGGCCGGATACCTAAACCAGGGTGGATCATCACGTCAGCGTCGGTTCCATGCGTTCTCCTGTCCGGTGTCAATACCCGGTTGGGCGAACCGTTCTGAACGGCCTACAACTATTTCAGGTGGATCTGTTTGGCTCTATTCTATACGAGACGCGTATAATAAATATGCAATTAATGAATTCTCTACGTGCAGCCTACATCTTGATTGACCTGGATTTAAGACAACGTGTCATGGATAACATCTGGCATTGTCAAGAATTTTTGTTCGGTTCCTGCTCGGTTCCTGCCAGGACGTTGGTGGGTTACGTTTCTCTTGCGTAATAGTGACTCAATCCCGCCTTGTTTACTTGGTAGACCAGCACAAAAGGCGGCCGCGTCACCAACTCACGCGTGCCAGGAATCAAGCCAAGTCGACCGCGTCGGGGAAACAGGGCCAAGCTGTCCCCGGCGGTCAGAAGTTCCTGTGCGACGCGGCGGGCCGCGCTGGGATTTTCCCCGGCAATGAACCGGGCGAGGCGGACGATGTCGTCACGGGCGTCTTCCCGCCAAACAACAAGGCTCACAATTCACGGGCGACAGGCGGAGGCGCCTCGAAATTGCCGGCGGCCAGTTCGAGCAGCCACAGGCGCATTTCGGCGTGGGGGACGCTGCGAGGATTGGCGCGAGCCTTCTCCACGGCGGCAGCCAGCGCGGCCGCTTCGGCGGCGTCTTCGTCGAAGTCGGTCAGGGTTGCGGGTTCGGCCATGGCGTGATCCTTCATAAGGTGTTTGGTCAGTCTATCACGGCACCGTGGGGTTTGACATCGCCCGTCCCGTCGCAACACCAGGCATGCCGCCGTCACGATCGTCATAATAATGAGAAACCGAGCCAACATGGGGTCTCTGTCGCCTGCCCAGTCGGAGGAACCGTCCCGAACGGCCCGCAGCCATTTTAGGTGGGTCAGTTGAGATCGATTCTATACAAATGGTACAAGTTACGCTATGGACTACCGAGGGTTCGTCGTTTGCCGGCTGTCCACCTTAGCTTGAAACGCCATTGCCATGGATGCAGCACCGGTTCCGCTTTCGTTGTTGATTGTCGAGGACGATGTCGATCTGAGCGCCTTGCTGGTCGAATGTCTCACGCTGCTGGACTTCAATGTGATCGCGGCCGCCTCGGCGTTGGAACTCTATCAGCGTTTGGCGACGGCGCAGGTTGATGCCGTGGTGGTCGATCTGGGACTGCCCGACCTGGACGGTTTCACCGTCTCGCAGTTTTTGCGTCAGCACACGCGGTTGGGCATCATCGCCGTGACCGCCGCAGCCAGCCTGGAAAACCGCCTGCGGTTTTTCGAATGCGGCGCCGATCTGTTCTTTTCCAAGCCGCTGGATTGCCGGGAACTGGCGGCCGCGGCGCGGGGCCTGATCCATCGCCTGCGCAGCACGGGCGCGACCCCGGCTTATGCGCCCATGGCGATGCCGCCCGCCCCCGCTCCGGTGAAGGTGGCTCCTCTCCCCCCCTTGTTGCCGCTGACCCCAACAAACACGGGCGCGGTGGCGGAGGCGGTGTCATCCTGGCTGGTCGATTCCGCGCGCTGGCGGGTCTGCCTTCCGGGCGGCGGCGAGGTCCGGCTTGCCGCCAAGGAAATGCAGCTTCTCGTGGCGTTGGCACGCGAAGCCGGGGCGACGGTGCCGCGTGAGACGCTGCGCCGGGTCCTGGGCTATCCCAAAACCGACCACGGGGAGCGAAGCCTGGAGGCGGTGATCCGGCGCCTGCGCGCCAAGCTGACGGAGGAGCGGACGGGCACCGCCCCGATTCAGACGGTGCATGGCGCGGGTTATCTGTTTTCGGCGCCGGTCCGCGTGTTGTGACGGCGCCGGGCGGGTAGCGGGAGCCTGCCTCATCGCCGACCGATATTTGTCAGTGGGGCAGGCGTCCCTGCCCGCCCGTCAAGAGCCCCGGAAGGGATAGCGTCGTCGCGGTTCCGCCCGAGGGCCCGACACCGGCGTTGGCGCACAAATCGGACCGCTCTCGTGACAGCCGGTCGTGGGATAGGCCCCGCTTGCCTGCCGCCGCTCTGCTTCTGATTGATCGATGCCCAACAAGCACAATGAAAAAAAGAGCCAATGGTCATAAGGAATGACCATTGGCTCAGACATCCCACGGGTTTCGGCTGCTGCGATCCCCAACCGGCGCCGGGTCAGGCGTGTCGGGGATTGGTCTCAGTAGATCATCGTGCTCATTGTGATTTCCTGCCAGATATCCTTGACCGTCCGCACCATGTCCAGGTGACGGTCGGTGTAATAGGTATGCAGCAGATGGTGCGCCTTTTCCGAATAGGGCTGCTCCAGGAAGTCGCGATACAGCGCCTGGACCTGCGGATTGTTGTGCGATTGCCGCACCCTGGCGACATGGTCGATGGCAAACAGGCTCTCACGCCGCTTCATCGCATTGGGCATATAGGCCTTCTTGGAACGCAGATTGCCGCCGCCATCGACACAGCCACCGGGACAGGCCATGATCTCGATAAAATCGAAATCGGCGGTCCCGGCGCGCACCGCTTCAACCAGCTCGCGCGTCGGTTTCAGACCGTGGCACATGGCGATCTTGACCACGCCGATACCGTTGCCGACATCGACCGTCGCCGAGCGCACGCCCTCGAAACCGCGCAGCTGGTCCAGTTCGATTTTCGCCAGCTCCTCACCGGTGACCACCTTGTACATGGTGCGAACCGCCGCCTCCATGACACCGCCCGTGGTGCCAAAGATCGCGCCGGCACCGGAATAGGCGGTCATGTAGGGATTGTCGAAGGTCGAGGACGGCAACGCCGCGAAATCGATGCCCTGACGGCGCAGCAGGCGGGCAAATTCCCGCGTCGTCAGAACCACGTCGATTTCGCGGACGCCGTTCTCACCAAGCTGTTCACGGACCCGCTCGTCCTTCTTGGCGATACAGGGCATGATCGAGACCACCCGGATCCGGGCCGGATCAAGGCCCATCCGCTCCGGCAGATAGGTCTTGGCGATTTTTCCCAGACATTGCTGCGGCGACTTGGTCGAGGACAGCAAGGGCAGGATGTCGGGATAATGCCGCTCGGCGAAGTTGATCCAGGCCGGGCAGCAGGAGGTGAAGGTCGGCTTCTTGCCCTGGCCCAGGCGGCGCAGCAATTCGGTCGCCTCCTCCATGATCACGACGTCGGCGGCAAAATTGGTGTCCAGCACGATATCAGCGCCCAGGGTGCGCAGCGCGCTGATGATCTGGCCTTCGACATTGGTACCCGGCGGCAAGCCGAATTCCTCGCCAAAACCGACACGCACCGCGGGGGCGAACTGGAACACGGTGATGATCTCGGGATCATAAAGCATGTCGAGCACCAGGTCGGTCTCGTCACGCTCGCCAAGCGCCCCGGTCGGGCATACCAGCACGCACTGGCCGCAGGTGATGCAGGTGGAATCCTTCTGCGACGTGCCGTAATGAAGCCCGACCGCGGCGCTCTGGCCGCTGCCGGTGACCACCAGGGCGTCCACCGCCTGGCCCTCGCGGCAAATCGCAACACAGCGGCGGCAGCGGATGCATTTGGTCATGTCCCGGATCAGCGCCGGAGACGAGTCATCAATGCCCCGTGACGCGATCCGCTCGGGCCGGAAGAAGCGGTTGGTGCGCAGCCCGACAAAATGGGCAATGTCCTGCAGCTCACAATTGCCGTGGCGCACGCAGGTGGCACAATCCTGATCGTGGTCGGCCAGCAGCAGTTCGACCTGAAGCCGCTGCATGTCGCGGACCCGCTTGGTGTGGGTCAGGATCTCCATCCCCTCGCACACCGGGGTGTTGCAGGTTGTCGCCATTTGCAACCCGTCCCGACCGGGGGTCCGGATCTCGGCCAGGCAGACCCGGCAGGTGCCGGGCGCATGGTCGATATCGTGCATTTCGCACAGGGTCGGAATATTGACCTTGTGACGGCGTGCGCAGGTCAGGATGGTCTCTTCGGCATAAGCGATCACCGGCTGGCCATCGATCGTGACATTCACCGGCGTGCCCGCGGTCTCAGCGATAAGAGTGTCCATGATCATACCGCTCCTTCGGGAATGGGCTGGTCGGTAATGACAGAATAGATCCGATAGCAGCGCATACAGCGATTGGCCTCGTGATAGGCCTCTTCTTTGGTGATGTTGTGCTCGACCTCTTCGAACATCGATTTGCGTACTTCGGGGTCGAGTTCGGGGTGGTGGACCCGATAGATCCGCTTGACCGGGACATTGACGCAGGAGGCCAGCATTTTGTGCTCGGCGACGATCTGGCGCATCCGGGCCCGTGGCGCGAAACGAACCTCGCCAAGCTGCAACCAGTCATCGATGGCGCGCGCCGCGCGCAGGCCGCCGGCCATGGCATGGATCAGGGTCGACGGGCCGGTCGCGCAGTCGCCGCCGGCAAAGACGCCGGGCCGCGAGGTCGCCAGGCTGGTGGCATCGACATCGACACATTTCCAGCGATTCATCGCCACGCCGTCGACGGGTGTGATGGCGCCGCTCTGCACCTGCTGGCCGATCGCCGAGATCAGGGTGGTACAGGTCATGACCCGCTCGGTGCCGGGGATCGGCTTGACGTTGCGCCGGCCTTTGGCGTCGGCGTCGGTCTGGGCCATGTCGACCAGTTCGACCCCGACGACGCGGCCGTCCTGCGCGATCACCTGGGACGGGTTGGTCAGGAAGTGGAAGATCACACCCTCGGCCTCGGCGGCCTCGATCTCCTCCTTGTCGGCGGGCATGTCGGCGCGGGTGCGGCGATAGATCAGATGCACCGAGTTGGCGCCCATCCGCAGCGCCGAGCGCACGCAGTCCATCGCGACATTGCCGCCGCCGACCACGACCACGTCACCGCTCAGCGCCGTGGTCTTGATGCCGGCGATATGGTCATGAACGATCAGCAGGAAGGCGATCCCGGTCTCATAGCCGGACAATGTCGGGTCCTCGCCCTTGACCCCCATCTGGGTGCCCTGCTGGCAGCCCAGCGCCAGATACACCGCCTTGTAGCCGCGGGCGAACAGGTCATCGATGGAATAGTCCCGTCCCAGCGCCTGATTGAACAGGAAATGACCGCCCAGGGAGATCAGGATCTCGGATTCGGACTTCACCACGTCCTTGGGCAGGCGATAGCTGGGGATGCCGATCGCGGCCATGCCGCCGGCCTCGCCCATCGCGTCGAGAATGTCGACATGATAGCCGTGAAGCAGCAGATGATAGGCGCAGGAGATGCCGGACGGGCCGGCCCCGACCACGGCAACCCGCATGTCATCGGGCAGGGGATGGGCGATCAGGTCGCGGGTGAAGTTGAGGGCATTGGGCCCCTTCTGGTGGTCAGCGACATAGCGCTTCAGCGTCTTGATGCCGACCGGCTGATCGACCAGGCTGCGGTGACAGGCGATCTCGCAGAACCGGACGCAGACCCGGCCACAGGTCGCGGCCATCGGGTATTTCTGCAGGATGACACCCAGCGAATGCTCCGGCTTGCCGTCGCGGATGTAATCGATATAGCGCGGCACGTTGATCCGTGACGGACAGGCCTCGATGCAGGGCGCCGTCATATAGGACATGCCGTACTGACGCGGCGCCGGGCCGGCGTCGGCCTCGGCTTCCAGCGCACCGCGGAAATGGTGCAACGCGCCGAGCAGCGCCCCGGCGCACGTCCGGCCCAGACCGCACAGCGAGGTCTCGGCCATCTGCTGGGCCAGGGTGTCGATCGTGTCGAAATCGAGCTGGACGGCATCGCCGATGCGCAACTGATTCAGGGCGTCGCGGATCAGCACCGTGCCCATGCGGCACGGTGTGCATTTGCCGCACGATTGCTCGGCGGCCTTGTCGAGATAACGCCACAGCGCATCGATCAGGCTGACTTCCGGATCGAAGACCAGGAACCCGCGATCGGCGAAGAAGGCGCGAATCGGATTTCCCGGGTTGAATTCGTCGATACTGTCAAACTCTGACAAGGCGACGCGATCTGGCGCGTCCTTGCCCCGATTGTCGAGGACGACACCGTCCCAGACGCCGTAAGAGATATGTGCCAAACTTACTTCCCCCTCATGGCTCACGACAGATCGACCTTGCCGGCAGATCCTTGCCGGTCCGAATGTGCTATCGGATCATCGGCTCACCCTGTTGCGAACGCCCGGCCGACGCAGTGGCGAACCCGCTTTGCGTCCCCCGGGTGAGCAGAACGATAACCACGACACCAGCATCCCGCCTGTGATCGTCATGGGTTCCGATCTCCCAGAGGGATAGACGCGCGGGGGATGGGAGAAAAGGATACAAATGCCGCATCCACGGTCGCGGCAACGGGCGCGCCGCAAGACAATCGGGCGTCGCGAGCGTCGGTTCGTGTCGGGATTTTGGTGATGCGGCACGCGACCACGGCGCGACGCGACGGTGGTCGCCGGGTGCAAGCCCCGGGTCTTGCTGGTCTTTCCAGCACTTTGCGGGAGGATTGACCCGCCCGTGAATTGTTGACTGTTTTGCTTGTATCGCGCGCTTTATCCGCCGTCACCCGGTGGCGGGCGCCAATTCTCACGAGCCGGGCACCGCCGCGGCGGCACCCCTGCGGCAATCTACCGCCGGGGTGCCGGGATGGATCCGCTGCGAATTACTGACCGGAGACCGGTACGTTCTTGCCGTCGCGCCACTCGTAAAGCACATAGGACGGCTTCACGACATCACCCTTCTTATCGAACTGAATGTTGCCGACAATGGTGTCGAAGCTGCCGGCATGCAGGGCTGCCGCCAGCTTGACGGAATCAGCGGCGCCCGCCTTGGCCAATCCCTGGGCGATGACCTGGACCGCGGCATAGCTGTAATAAGCGAAGTTGCCGGCGTCGGCATGCCCGCCCTTGGTGAATTCGTCGGTCACGACCTGGGCGGCGGGGTTTTGCGCGGCCGAGCTGCTGTCGGTATAGAGCGTTCCCTGTCCGGCGGTCCCGGTGATCGACCAGAACTCGGCGTTGTTGAGGCCGTCACCGGCGACGAATTGCGACGTCAGGCCCTGTTCGCGCGCCTGACGGATGATCAGGCCGAGTTCCGGATGGTAGCCACCATAATAGACGGCGTCGACCTTGTCTTCCTTGAGGCGGCCGATCAGGGTGCGGAAGTCCTTTTCACCCGGGGTCACCGCGCCACGATAGACGATCTTGATGCCGGCCTTTTCCAGGGTCGCGGCGACAACGTCGGCAAGACCGGCGCCATAGGCCTGCTTGTCATCGACGATCGCGATATTCTTGCCTTTGAAATGGCTCGCGAGATAGCTCCCCGACACCACGCCCTGCTGATCATCACGGCCACAGACCCGGAAAATACTGTCGTAGCCATGTTCGGTCAGCTTCGGATTGGTCGCCGTCGGGGTGACCATCACGATTTCTTCTTCATGATAAATGTCGGCGGCGGGGATCGCGGCGCCCGAGCACAGATGCCCGTCAACCGCGACCACCTTGTCAGCGACGAACTGGTTGGCGACGGCAACGGCCTGCTTGGGGTCGCAGGCGTCATCGCCGACCTTGAGCTGAAGCTTCTGCCCGAGCACGCCGCCTTTGGCGTTGATGTCATCGATCGCCTGATGGGCGCCGATCACCGATTGTTCACCCAGGGCAGCCACGGCACCGGTCGTTGCCGTGCCAATTCCCACAAGAATATCAGCCCGGGCGGTGGACACGGCCATACCACCCAGTAATGCCAAAGTACCGACGATCGCGATGTTCTTCATCAAAGATCAATCCTTTTCTTTAAAACGATCCGGTGGCGGGGGGCGCGGAGGCGCCTGCCGCACGGCTGGTTGAAATCATAGCCCCACCGCCGCGACGAGGGCAGCTCCCGCGTGACGGCCTGTGTGCAATTTCGCACGATCCAGGACGTCGCGCCACGACATTTGCGGCAGAAAAATGGCGGAACCCCGCCGTACTGCGGCGAAATGAACCAGAGCAGCATCATCCGGTTCCGTCGCGCCGGGGCGCGGACCAAGGCGGCCCAGCCGGTCGTAGGGGATGCAAAGATGCGACAAAAGGACTATAGACATTGCTCGTGTCGAGCCACATCGCCCCCACGGGCCGGTTCTGTCGCACCCATGATCCGCGAGGCGGTGCCTCGCCCCCTGTCGACGAGAAATGTTCATGACCCAAGATCGTCTCGCCCTTGCCACCACGCCCCCGGATGAGGGCGTCTATGATCGGTTGACGGTGGTCTTCCACTGGCTGACCGCGGTTCTCGTGGTCCTGCTGTTTGCTCTCTCCCAGATCTGGGACTTCCTGGAGCGCGGGACACCGCTGCGCAAGGGAATGCAATCGCTGCACATTTCGCTGGGCATCGCGTTGGCAGTGGTGGTGATCGTGCGCCTGGTCTGGCGATACGCCGGCGGCCGGCGCCTGCCCGCTGACCCCAACCCTTTGTTGCATCTGGCGTCAAAGGCGGCCCATGGCGCGCTCTATCTGCTTCTGGTCGCACAGGTCGCGCTGGGCTTCCTGTTCCG
Organism: Azospirillaceae bacterium; assembly: GCA_031291675.1. Classification (GTDB taxonomy): domain Bacteria; phylum Pseudomonadota; class Alphaproteobacteria; order Azospirillales; family Azospirillaceae; genus JARLIO01. The sequence goes on along the minus strand of JARLIO010000036.1, from coordinate 22,887 downwards.
CTGGGCCCAGGGCGAACCCTTCATGTTTTTCGGCCTGTTCTCGGTACCGGAACTCCTGACCCCGGACAAGCCCACGGCCCATTTCTACGGTGATCTGCATAGTGCGGTCGCCTGGATCATCATGGCCATCGCCGGCCTGCACGCGCTGGCCGCGCTGTACCACCATTATGGCCTGCGCGACGGCGTGCTGCGGCGCATGTGGTAGGGGAACGGCCGGGCTTACGCCACCGCACCGCCTGATCCGTCGCGGCGAAGGATCAGGGGGGCCGGCCGGCGCTCGCTGCTGTCGAAGAGTCCCCGGTCCTTCCGACCCCGCGACCGCTTGCCTCCAGCGGAGCAACCTCAATGGTTCCGAGCGGCGGTTCAGAGCGCGTGGCACGGGCCGCCGCGTTCGCGAGGGCGACGGTCGCAAATTCGATGACGCCCCCCCACGAGCGCCTCGAAACGATCATTCGACAAGACGCACGATTGCGTTCTGGATCGGCGTGGTCACGGAGGGGCCCGCGACCGGGTCGACAAAGACGTTGATTTCCAGACGCACCCCGAATTCGGGCAGATAGATCCCCGGTTCAATCGAAAAGCCGGTACGCGGCAAAATCCGGCGCGTATCATGGGTTTCGAGATTATCGATATTGACACCCAGTGCGTGCAACCGCCACCCCGGCCCCATACTGTGCCCGGTCCGATGCTGAAAGGCGTCGCCATAGCCGGCAGCGCTGATGACGTCCCGGGCGACGTCATCCACCTGCCAGCCTGTCAGGGTTTCGCCGCGGCGCCAGGCGGCCCGGAGCACGTCCAACGCCCGGTCCCGCGCCTGGCGCACGATGTCGAAGACATGCTGTATCCTGGCGGGAATCGTACGTCCGGCATAGGCACCCCAGGCAATGTCTGAATAGACATTGCGCTCACCCGGAAAGCGCGCCCAGAAATCGATCAGCAACCAATCGCCCGGGCCAATCACTGCCGACGACGACGCCGTCGGCTCGTAATGGATGGTGCCGGAATGGCCGTTGACCTGGACGACCGGCTGACCCTCGGTTTCCATCCCCAGCCGCTCGAATGACTCGACGATGAATTGTTGCAGATCATATTCCGTGACGGTCCTGCGGTCGGCGATCGCCGAACCGGCCCACGCGAACGCGGCATCCTTGATGCCGGCCACGACGCTGCAAGCCCGTTTATGGGAGTCGATGGCGAAATCATCCCAGGCCGCCGCCGCATCCTGAAAGAGATCCCCGGACGACGTGACGCTGTGTCCCCAGCGGCGCAGCATTTCCACGGTTCCGGCATCAACCCAGGAAACCGATGGAACGGCGCCGTCTTCGGAATATTCCAGCGCAAGGCGGCAGCCGTCACCCAGCAGGTCACGCAGCATGGCCTGCATCTCAACCCAACCGCGATAAATTCTGCGGGCAAGGGCAATGTCGTGGAAAAAGAACTGATCAACGGTATGGATCAGCAGCACCGGTTCACCGGTGCGCGGCACGATCAGAAACGCCCGCCGTGTCGGCGTGCGCACGACACCGAGAACATGCCACAACAAGGGATTATTGCCGCGATTGTCACAGAGCAACCAGGCATCGATCGCACTGTCATGCATGAAGCGCTGCGCGTCATTGAGGGAAAACATCAACGTTCCTCCGGTGTCAGGCCCGCAGATCATCGGCATGGCCGGCTCCGCTCAGACCAAGCCGGCTTCGCGTCGGTTCCAGACCATCATGGCGAAGGTGCCGATATCGACCGGACGCGTCTATAGAAAGGCGGATTATGGATTTGGCGTGTCGTACCGCAGAACCCGTTTGACCTTCTTCTCGCGATAGCGTGCGACAAATCGGTCACGAAGGTTGCGGAATTCGCTCGGCGGCAGATGGCCATAATGAAACCGCCCTGGTTGGCCGGGCAAGCTGCGCAGATCCTGCGGCCAGGTGTCAATGTTGCACTCGGAGATCAAGATCCACTGCGGCGCTGAATCCAGTCCAGCCGCTCGTTTGGCGTGCTGTGACAACTCGACGCCGACTTCGCCTTCACCGGGCGCCGTATGAGAGATCGGCAGGTACACGACAAAATCGTCCGCCACACCTTCATTGCGAAAGGTGGCGATGACGCAGGCCGGATGGACTTTGTCGGCTGTCGGGGCGTCCTTTCGACGGTGCCACAGATACTCGTAAAGAACGACAAGACCGAGATCCAGTGTTGGAAGCGGCATTCGTCAGGCGTCGCCGTCGAGAAGATCATACTTACGATCCATCTCCGACGTGGCAATCTGTTCGATGAGCCATTCCGGCAGATCCTCCGTGGCCATCGAGGTCTTATCGCGCGCCTTCAGACGATTGTATTCGTCTGCCGATACGATCACGACCGAAGGCTTATTGTAGTGCATGACGTGAACGGGTTCGCTTTCAGCAACGACCCGGTATTCGCCGAAGTTCTTCTGCACGTCGGCGGAACTGACCTTTGGCATTACACTCTCCCCTAATAATAGATAACATGTTACGGAACATTTGGGAAATTGTCAAGCCAGTGCCGAACACGGTAAGGAGAACGGCCGCTCCTGGAGAACCCTTCATTTGTCTGGCTACGATCCTTCAGGCGGCTGTCGCGCGACGCGAAGAGTTCCGCCATCGGGTCTGGTGATCTCGATGATGGTTTCAACACGCACGGGGCGTCGATCGAGGTCCCGGACGCCGGTGGCAAGTCCGTCGACCGCCTTGGCAACGGAAACCACCTTGCCATTCAATTCGATCGCCGTTTTGAGGCCATCGAGAATAGAAGCCTCATAGGCGCTTATCATGTGAATGATAACACGCTTACCATGTTGATGAGGCAAGGCTCCTTTTGCACGAGAATTGGTCTCGTACCAACCGGCTCGTGATACTTTCTGCACAGAATCCGTCAAACGAGGGCAAGAATCATGGTGTCTTCCGGGAGCCCGGCGGCGGCGGAACCAGCGGATAGGTCGAGATCGGCTGGCCGGCGAGACTGTCCGCAGCGTGGGCTGGAGATCCTGCGAACCTGGGGCCTAGGCCCTATGTTCGCGGTTTACGAACGCGATTAGTTTCAAGCGTCGTTCCGCCTCTGCATTGTGAAAAGGCTGGCGGACGATTTTGGCGAGCAGGTTCCGGCTGCGATCGAAATTAAAGTAGGACGAAAAGCTGCCGAACTGCACGAGCGCCTCCAGCACGCTCGTGACCATCCAATCTGTCAGCCGATCTCCCGGGACCAATGTCTCGAAACGGGAATCGAGCGGCAGAAACGGCTCATCCAGCACAATCGCGTCGCCGGCCTCCAGCAAAACCTCAAGATGGCTCAGCACCTCAACCGCACGCCCGCGCTCGCCAAGGACGGTCGCGATGCGGACAAGGCTGAACAACCGCGGCACGGTCGCGGCGTTTTCCACCGCGGCGCCAATACGGTCAAAAGCGAACCGAAGCATCGCCAGCCGCTGTCCAGGCGGAAGATCCGACCGTCTGCTTTGTGCGAAGGCATTCAGGGCGTCGCGATGGATCCCCCACCCCGCCGAACCGTCGCCGAGACGGCCGTGCTGCCACAGGGGCCAAAGATTGGCTGCCCAGGTCTGGGTCACCACTTGTTCATCCCAGAGCCCAGAGCGAAGCCCCGGTTGCGGCGGTAGCGGTTCAGCCGTCCGGACCAGGAGACCGCGCGCCGCCAAGACTTTCGCGCGATCCGGTTTGGCGGCGAACAGGTTGAGTTGAAACGGGTCGACCACGCCGGACCGAAGGAATGGTTCCAACACCCCGAGCCCGGGGACAAGACGGAAAATCTCGTAGCCACGTTCGCGAAAGCGTTCGACGAGATCGAAATTGACGACGTCGTCCTGCTTGATTTCAAACATGACCAACGGTGACTGCTCGCAAAAAAAACGTTCCCCTCCCCGGATCACATTCGCGTCCTCGCCCTCGGCATCGATCTTGACAAAGGCGATGTCTCGGCCGCGCCACCGCGTCCTGCACCCATCCAAAGTTTCGAGCCGTACGGTTTCCCCGGTGGTCGTCCCTGAACCGCGCAGGGTGTTGAGTTCCGAATTCACGAACGTCGTCAGCCGTGCCTCTCCGTCGTGATCCGAGAGCGCGGCGCGGATCAGTTCGACATTGGCCAATCCGTTAACGACGAGGCTGCGGTCCAGATAATCGGCAGTCCGGCTTGTCGGCTCGAAGGCCCAAACCCGCCCGTCCGGCCCGCTCAATTTTGCCAGAGTCAAGGTGTAGATGCCGTAGTTCGCACCGATATCGATCGCATCCGTGCCACGCTCAACCATACAGCGCACGAAAGAGATTTCATCCTCGAACCAGTCCCCTTGCTCCAAGAGAACATAGGGGGTCATCAAGGACAGGTCGTCCGGAAATAGGATCGTGACACCGCCGGGGATATCAATCTGCGCCACATCGATCAGTGACTTTTGCGGTGATGCTTCATCATCCCCAGTTGTCATTTTAGTCTTCTTCACGCTTTTCATCGTCAAAGTAGGCATCCGTCGATGCCAATATCAAGTCCTCCTTCGTCCTCATTGGCCCTCGTGGGAGCGGCTTCCGGGGTTTCCAACCCACGAGGAATGAAACGGGCGGGGATTTGGTGTATTTTGGCTGAGCGTTGTCGGCACGGAGGTCGGTTCTTTTCTGGTGCGTTCGAGCCCGTTCCTTATCCCGTTCGTTAGCCGCCGACCGGCCTGGGGCCGACCCGCGGTGAATGAAACTTCGCAGGGACGCGGGCCCGCGTCCCTGTTTCTTGTTGGGACATCGTCAGAGCGCACGCCGCCGCTCTTCTCTTGGTGATAAAGAATATCGCTCACATAGACATGATATATTTTTATCCGTGACAGGGACGCCTCATACGTTTTATCCTTCGTTTCACACGCTTGGGTTGGGCTATTTTGGTGGGTCCGGGTTCTGATCGTGGCGCGAGGCGCCCTTGACGAGGGGAACATTCTTGCGCGGAAAGGCATGGTAACGATGGCAGGACCGAAACCTTCGGTGGTCCCCCCGAGCGCGGTGTCGTTGCGACATGTCAGCAAGAGCTATGACGGCCGCCGGGCTGTTTGCGATCTGGCGCTTGATGTGACGCCGGGCGAATTTCTGGCAATCGTTGGCCCCAGCGGCAGTGGCAAAACAACAATCATGCGGGTTATCGGCGGTTTTGAGACACCGGACACCGGGACGGTGTCGATCGCGGGCACAGATGTGACGCTATTGCCGGCGGAAAAGCGCAATGTCAACACGGTTTTTCAGGGCTATGCCCTTTTCCCGCATCTGAGCGTCATCGAGAATGTCGCCTATGGGCCGCGGATGCGCGGCTGTTCACGGGCGGTGCGCCGTGCCAAGGCGCAGGCGCTGCTGGAACGGGTCCGGCTCGGGGACGCGGCCGAGCGGCGACCGCATGAATTGTCGGGTGGCATGCAGCAGCGTGTCGCTTTGGCCCGGGCGCTCGCCAACGACCCGGCGGTTCTCCTGCTTGATGAACCGCTGGGTGCCCTCGACCGCAAGCTGCGCGATGAGATGCAACGCGAGCTGCGCCGTGTTCAGACCGAACTTGCCGCGACTTTCATCTATGTCACCCATGATCAGGACGAGGCATTCGGCATGGCCGACCGGCTGGCGGTGATGCGGGATGGCCGTTTCGAGCAAATTGGCGCGCCGGCGGTGATCTATGACCAGCCGGCCAATGCGTGGGTCGCTTTGTTTGTCGGCAGTGCCAACAAGATTCGCGCCCGCGTCGACCGGGTTGGCGGTATTGCGACACTTCGCAGCGATCTGGGCCCGATCGAGGCGGGCTATCTCGCTGACGGGTTGGTACCGGGGGACAGTGCGCTGGTCGTCGTCAGGCCGGAGGCGACCTATTTTGGCAAGGACGATCCGGCGCAACCCGCCGGGGCCAATCGTCTTGCGGCCCGGCTGGTTGATGCGGTGGCCATTGGCCCTTCGCTGCGATTGCGCGCCGTGACCGCCGGTGGCGTCGCCTTTGAGTCCATCGCGCCGCGCAATCGCGAATTTCCGGTTACGGATCCCCTCGTCCCCGGCGATCCGGTCGTTGTGAGTTTTGACGCTGTCGCCAGCCGTGCCTACCACGACGAGACTCTGAGCTAGTGGCTCGCGTCATCGAATTTGCGACCGTCTCCCTCGCGAACGCGGGGGCCCAGGGCCGCAAGCTCCGAACGACGGCGCGTCTGACCCTGGATGCCCGCGTTCGCGCGCATGACGGTGGCGAGAGATCCTCTCATTGTCCGCGACGCGAGCCACTCGACGATTTTCGTTTCCATCTCTTGAGAGAAGGCCTTCCCTGATGACGCGCCATCCAATCCTTCCGTCCTCGTCGCTCAGCCGCCGCTCCGTTCTGCGCCTGCTCGGTGCGTTTCCCGCTGCGGCCGCGGCGGCCACGGTTGTTTCCGGCGCCTCGCGGGCGCGTGCGGCCGCAACCGGCCAACTGAACATCTATAGCTGGCCGGACTATTTCTCGACCGAAAGCCTGGCCGCCTATGCCCGGAAAACCGGCGTCACACCGAACATCGCGACCTATGATTCCGACGATACCTTGTTTGCCAAACTCAACAGCCCGGCCGGTGCCGGATTCGATATCGTGATCCCGGGGTCGAGCTGGATCAAACAACTCGCGGCCAGGGGCTTGCTTCAGGAAATCGACCATGCGCGGCTCAACCTGGGATCGCTCGATCCGAATCTTCTCAATCGTGGCTATGATCCGGGCAATAAATATTCAATTCCCAAGGATTGGGGTCTGCTCGGCGTCGTCTACGATCCGCAGGCCGTTGGCGGCGAGATCAAAACCTGGGAGGATTTCTTCAAAGCCGGTGAAAAACCGGATGTTTCCGGAAAAATCCGGCTCTCGGATTCCGGCTGGGAGACCATCGGCCCCGCGCTATGGCTGGAGGGCAAGGATTGGAACACCGCGAGCGTGGCGGAGATCCGTGCCGCCGGCGCGCGGCTCAAGACCTTTGCCAAGCATGTGAAATCCTTCTCCGGTCTCGATGCCAATGCGCTTGCCAACGGTTCGATCGTGCTGGCGCAGACCAATCAGGCCAAGGCGCGCGCGGCGATCGGCCTCAACCCGGCCTTGAAATGGGTGGTCCCCGGTCCGACCAGCGAGCTTTGGGTGGACAACTATGCGATCGTCAAGAATGCGCCCAATCTCGATCAAGCCTATGACTTCCTCGCCTATCAATTGCAGCCCGACGTCCAGTTGGCGGAAACCCAGTATATTGGATTCCCCGCGGCCCTGGCCGGGCTGCGCGACAGGATTGGTGCCGATGTCAAGAATGCCGACTTGATCTTTGGTGGCAAGGATCTCGATTTCAAAGCCTTGACCTCGTTCGTCGTCAATCCGCAAACGGTTGGGACATACTCGCAGGTCCAGGCCGAAATTCAGGCGGCGGCCGGCTGAAACGTGGTGGTGCTTTCGTCCATTTCCCGGGGGGTCGAACCGGCCGCGGGCCGGTCCGGCCGCAGGCCCATGCCCCACCCGATGGATCATGTTCTTGCCGCCGTGCCGGTGTTCTGGCTGGCGATCTTCTTCCTGGCGCCGCTCGGCTTTACCGTGGTGTTTTCGTTTGGCCACGCGACCTTCGGCGGCGTCGAGCCTGGCTTCACGTTTGACAACTACCGAATGGCGTTGTCGGGCTTTTATGGCGCGACCTTCGCCAGGACGCTGGTGTTTGCGCTCTCGGCATCGGGGCTTTGTCTGGTCGCGGCATTTCCGGTTGCCTATTTCATCGCCCGCCACACGCAACGACGACGCAATCTCGCGATTGGCCTGATCCTGATCCCCTATTTCTCGAGCTTTCTGATCCGGGTGATGTCGCTGCAGATGCTGATGTCGCGCGGTGGCGTGGCCGAAGCTGTGCTCAATGCCTTGCGTTGGCATCAGGGACCGCTCGACGTCCTTGATACCCAAACGGCGGTCTTCATCGGCATGGTCTATGCCTATTTGCCCATCGCGATCGTGCCGCTCTATGTCGTGCTCGACCGGATTCCCGGACCGTTGCTGGAGGCCAGCCGCGATCTCGGCGCATCGCGATGGCGGACATTTCTGTTCGTCACCTTGCCCCTGAGCCGGCCCGGGATCGCGACCGCGGCCCTGTTGACCGCCGTGCCGATGCTGGGCGAAATGGTTATTCCCAAGCTGTTGGGCGGCAGTCGCGGCGTTCTGATGGGGCAGGCGATCGCCGCGCAATATTTGCAGGCGCAGAACTATCCGCTGGGTTCGGCGATGGCGGTGCTGGTGCTCGTGCTGGTTGCGATTCTGGTTACGGTTCTGGCCCGGCTGACCAAGGGGTTTGCGGAGGTCGGCCGATGACCGTGTTCCCGGTCCGCTCCGATGCGTGGCGCCAGCGTGTGACCAACACGGCCCTGATGCTGTGGTATGGCGCCGCGGTCCTCTTTCTGTTCGCGCCGATCGTCGCCGGGATCGGCTATTCCTTCAATCTGGGCGTTGTCAACAAACAGACCGCCACGCTGACCGGATGGACGCTGCAATGGTACCCGGCGGCGTGGTACGACTTGTCGTTGCGGCGGGCGGTCGAGGCGAGCCTGGAGGTCGCTCTGTGGTCGGCGCTGATCGCGGTCGCGATCGGATCGGCGCTGGGTTATGCGATTGTCCGCCATCCTCATCCGCTGGTCCGCCGCGGTCTCACCGGCCTGACCTATATGTTGCTGATCGTGCCGGAATCGGTCGTCGGCGTGTCGGTCCTGTTGTTTTATGCGGTCACGCACATTCCGTTCGACACGGCAACGCTGATTGCCGGGATTACCCCGATGGCGATCGCCGTTGTCGCCCTGATCGTCCGGGCCCGGGTCCTGACCTTGGACCGTCGGGTGGAAGAGGCGGCGGCCGACCTTGGCAGTACCCGGATCAAGACATTGTGGTTTATCATCCTGCCGCAAATGGCGCCGGCGATCGCGACGGCCGGTCTGATGGCCTATACTTTCTCGTTCGATAATCTGGTGGTTTCGGCGTTCCTGACGACGCCGCAGATCAATACCTTTCCGGTTTACCTCTATGGCAGCCTGCAATATGGGCCGGCGCCGACCGTCTATGCCGCGGCATCGATCGTCTTTCTGTTCACCCTGCTGATGCTCGGCGGCGCGGCGTTGCTCTATCGGCTGAGGCGGCGCCGCAATGCCGCGATGGCTGTTCTCTGATCAAGGTTGATATCGTGCTGACACATGACTTCAATCCCCTTCTCGATGGGCCCGCCTATCCGGCGGAGCGCTATGCGCGGCTCGCCGACCGGTTGAAATCGCTCTTGAAGACCGGGTCCGACGTCGTCTTTGTCCAGGCCGAGGCTGTCTTGGCGCTGGAGGCGGTGGCGGCCAGCATCGCCCGGCCCGGTCTGGTCGCGATCAACATCGTCACCAGCCCTTATGGACGGTATTTCGGCGACTGGCTGGGGCGTGGCGGGGTCGCGGTCCACGATGTCATCGGCGAACCGGGCCAGCCGATCGCCGCTGATGCGGTGAAGACGGCAGCCCGGACCCTGGGGCCGATCGACATCATCGCGGTCGTCCACGGTGAAGCGGCCACGGGCGCGGTGAATCCGCTGGCCGATATCGCCGGCATTGCCCGGACGACCGGTGCGATCCTGGTCGTCGATGCGGTCGCCTCGGTTGGCGCCCATGCCCTCGATATCGATGCGCTGGGCATCGATATCGCCACCATTGGCCCGCAAAAAGCGCTGGGGGGACCGGCAGGCCTGTCCGCGGTTGCCGTCAACGCCCGGGCCTGGCACCACATTGCCGCGGTCACCAGGGCAGGGCCCGCCGGGACGTCGCCGTCGAGCCTTTCCCTTGCCAATCTCAAGGAAAACTGGCTGGACCGGGGCCGCGGCGCGCTTCCCGGCACCCCGGCACCGCTGGAATTCTGGGCGCTGGAGGCGGCGCTCGACCGGGTCGACGCCGAAGGCCTGGAACGACGGATTGCCCGTCACGAACGGGCGGCCCGGGCCTGTCGCGCGGGTCTGCGGGCCCTGGGCATCGAACCCTGGGTCGCCGATGATCGCGCCGCCTCGGCGTTGATCACGGCGGCACCGGTCCCGACAGGGTGCGACGCGGCGGCGCTGATCGCGGCGGCGGCCGAATTCGGTGTGACGCTTGGACGTGGCTTTGGCGAGATCAGCGAGCAGCTGGTGCGCCTCGACCACACCGGCATCCGGGCTGAATTCGGCTGCGTGCTCGCCACTGTCGTCGGCTACGGCGCGGCGCTGGCGAAATTTGGCGTCGCGGTCGATGTCGGTGCCGCCGCGGCCGCCATCGCCGCGACCTATGCCGCGGCATGACGCCGGTCCGTTGCGGTCTGGCTACCGGTCGCCGCGGGCACCCCTTAGATGCTGAACAATTCGTGCCTGCGAACTACCAGCATGTTGATAATGATGGCCGCATCAATGATGCGAAATGTGAACGGGTTACGCAAAAAATACATGATACCATTGACGATCTTGTTGCTGCCTATGACGCATGAGTGTTGGCCGGGCGGGCTCAGGATTTGGAGAACCCCTCGCAAAAATGCGTCCCCATGAAGAAATCATCCCCTTGACGCACGAGACATCGCCTGGCGTTCCAGCCTTGTTCGCTGAGGCCTTTCGACACCATGCGGTCGGGCATCTGGGCGAAGCCGAACGGCTCTATCAGCGGATTCTCGCCGTGGCACCACACCACAGTGACGCGCTTCACCTTTTGGGCGTCGTGGCTCATCAAGGTGGCCGGAGCGACCGCGCGATCGAATTGATCCGTCAAGCCCTGGTCTATCGGCCTGAGGTCGCGGATTATCACGCCAATCTCGGTGAAGCGTTCCGCGCGCAACGCCGAACCGGCGCGGCCATGACTTGTTATCACAATGTCATGATCATTCAGCCCGATCATGCCAACGCCATCGCCAATCAGGCGATCCTGTTCGGTCAACATCATGATTTTGATCGGGCGGCCAAGGCGCAACGGCGCCTGTGCCAACTCAAGCCGCAATCCGCGCAAGGGCTGGTGCGCCTGGCCGGCTCGTTGCGTGGCCTCGGCGATCCGGGTCGCGCCGCCCTGTTGCTGCGCCGCGCTCGGATCCTGGAACCGGCCGATGGCGAGGCGTTGACCGGGCTCGCAAACACCGTCATGGATCTCGGGCATCCCGACGACGCGGCACGGCTATTCCGGATCGCGCTCAGGCTGGAGCCGTCGCAACCCCAATTGTGGTTCAATCTGGCCAATACGCTTTCTCGAATCGAGACGCCCGGACAAACACACCTTGTCCCGGCGATCTCGGCGTTTCGCAATGCGATCATCCTCTCTCCCGCCTTCGCCGAGGCCCACTGCGTCCTCACCGACATTTTGACAAAAAAGGGGCGGCTGGAAGAGGCGACGATTTGTTGCCAAAGGGCACTCGCTGTCGCACCGGCCTTCGCCGAGGCCCACGGCGCCCTGGGCAACATTCGTCAGAAAGAGGGGCGGCTGGACCCTGCCACCGTCTGCTATCGTAACGCGCTCGGTCTCAAACCCGATTACGCGGAAGCTCATTCCAATCTCGGCTTTATTCTGCAGCAACAAGGACGGCTGGATGAAGCCGTCGCCTGCTTCCGAACCGCGCTCGACCTGAGCCCGCGCTATGTCGAAGCCCACTGCAATCTCGGTCTTGTGCTGCGGCAACAGGGACGGCTCGATGAAGCCGTCGCCAGCTTGCGCACGGTGCTCGACCTGAAGCCGCACTTTGTTGAGGCCCACGGCAATCTCGGCTCTGTGCTGCAGCAACAAGGACGGCTCGATGAGGCCGTCGCCTGCTTGCGAACCGCACTCGACCTGAACCCAGACTATGTCGAAGCCCACTGCAGTCTCGGCTTTGTGCTGCAGCAACAAGGCCGGCTGGATGAGGCCATCCGCTGCTATCGAAAGGCCGTCGATCTCAAGCCGGACGATGCAGAAGCCATCAGTGCTCTGGTCCAGCAACTCCAGAACACCTGCTGTTGGGATGATCTTGGCCCGCTTCAAGACAAGGTGATGGGCGCCATCACCTCATCGACCGCCCGGATAGCGCCGTTCCTCGTTCTGGGATTGGACTCGACACTCGCCGATCAACTGGCGTGCGCCCGCCACTTCGGGGAATATTATCGCGTTCCCCCGGAAACACAATTCCGTCACCAGCCCCGGACCGTTCGCCGTAAAATTCGTCTCGGCTATCTGTCCGCCGATTTCAGAAACCACGCCGTGGCGTTTCTGGCGGCCGAACTGTTCGAACGCCACGATCGCTCCCGGTTCGAGATCTTTGCCTATTCCTATAGCCCGGACGACAAGAGTCCGATCCGGGCGCGGATGATCGCGACGTTCGACCATTTTATTGAAATCAGCATGCTTTCGGATGCCGCGGCCGCCCGGCGGATCTGCGACGATGGCATCGATATCCTGGTCGATTTGGCCGGATATACCGAAAGATGCAGAACAGGAATACTGGCCCGTCGTCCGGCACCGCTACAGGTGAATTATTTAGGCTACCCGGGAACGATGGCACAGGATTTCATCGATCATATCATCGTTGATCGTTTCGTCGCCCCGATCGGGGAGCAACCATATTATGGCGAACGACGGGTTCAGCTTCCCGATTGTTATCAACCGAACGACACAAAGCGCAAAATTGCCGATCGACAGCCGACACGAATAGAATGCGGCCTGCCGGAGCAAGGTTTTGTGTTCTGCTGTTTCAATAACAGTTGGAAAATCACCCCGATCGTCTTTGCGGTATGGCTCCGCCTGCTGAAGGCGGTACCGGGTTCGGTCCTGTGGCTCCTGGAGGCCAATTCCTGGGCCCGTGACAATCTCCGCCACGAGGCCGCACGGCGCGGCATCGCTCCGGATCGGCTGGTCTTTGCGCCGCGCATGGCACTGCCGGAGCATCTCGCACGCCATTGTCAGGCCGACCTGTTCGTCGATACCTTGCCCTATAATGCCCATACGACCGCGAGCGATGCCCTTTGGGCCGGGCTTCCCGTACTGACCTGCACCGGCAACACCTTTGCCGGCCGGGTCGCCACCAGCCTGCTTCGGGCAATCGAGCTGCCGGAGCTGATCACCACCTCACTGGCCGACTACGAAGCCCGGGCCCTGGCCTTGGCGACGCAGCCGACGCGTCTGGCCGAAGTCAGGCAAAGGCTGAAAGACAACAGAAGCACGACGCCTCTATTCGATATCGAACGCCTCACCCGCAATATCGAAAAGGCCTATACCAGCATGTGGGATCGCTGGCTCGACGGAAAACCCGCGGCGCCGATCGTGATACCGTCGGTGTAACCCGATCACTGACGCGGTGTCGCGGGTTGCCACAGCCTCGGCCGCCACCTCGGCGAACGCGCTCGCCGAAATGTGCGTGGACAGGCCAGGATTAGCTTCGCCAGACCGTCATCACCAAGCCGCCCGACACGATGAGCGCGCCTCCGATAAGGATAGGCAGATCAGGTTTCGCTCCGAACACGAAGAAATTAAGCAACTGCGCGACAACGAAAAATAATGTGACGTACACGCCCAGCAATCGCCCGAAGTCCCAAGGCGGCGCGTTCACCGACAATCCGTAGAGGAACAATACAGCCGCACCGGTGAGGAACAGGCCGACGCGAGAAATTCGCTGATCACTGTGCAGGCCGAGCCTGACGAGGGCGTCACCACCAGCCTCGAGGCAGGCCGCCAGCAGGAGAAGTCCATAAGCGGCAAGTGTTCCCATGTCAACCCCCGATAAAAGTAAACACAATCCAGGTCTTCATGCCCTGTGCCGCGAATACCTTAAAAACACCCTGCGTCCAACCGACGCGGGTTATAGCTTCGGCTCGAACCGCAGCAGCCGCAAAGCGTTGGCGGTGACGAGCACGGTCGCCCCAGTGTCGGCCAGGATCGCCATCCAGAGTGGAGTAGCGCCCGCCAAGGTCGTGACGAGGAACACGCTCTTGAGGCCCAATGCGAGCATGATGTTCTGCCAAATGTTGGTGAGGGTCGCGCGCGACAGGGCTACCAATTCGGCGACCCCGGTCACGCGGTTCTTCAGGAGCGCAGCGTCGGCGGTCTCCAGCGCGACATCCGTGGCGCCCCCCATGGCGATGCCGACCGAGGACGCTGCGAGAGCGGGCGCATCGTTGATACCATCTCCGACCATGGCGATCGGGCCGTGGGCCCTGTAGCCGGCGATCGCGTCGAGCTTGGCATCCGGCAGCAGTTGCGCTCTGGCCTCTATGCCGAGGACGCTGCCGATAGCCGCCGCCGTGCGCGCATTATCGCCCGTCAGCATAACGGGGCGAACGCCCAGCCTGCGCAGCTTCGTAAGGCCTTCGGCCGCGTCCGGACGCGGCTCGTCACGCAGCGCGATCAATCCGACGAGGTGCCTGCCCTCGCTGACCACCACGACGGTCTTGCCTTGATCTTCGAGCTCTTCAATCTGCTTCCGGGTTGCCTCCGGTACCACGCTCCGCTCGGCCGCGTGGCGAGGTGACCCGACCGAGACGAAGCCGGACTTCAGTCGGGCCATGACCGCCTGGCCCGGTGTCGCAATGCTGCCGCCGAAGATCCTCGGGATCTCAAGGCTTCTCCGTTCAGCCTCGCCGACAATGGCCACTCCAAGCGGATGGCTGGAACCGCGCTCGACGGCCGCGGCCTTCGCCAAGACGTCGCTCTCAATGCCCGCGACCACGACGATGTCGGTGATTTGCGGGCGTCCCATGGTCAGCGTACCGGTCTTGTCGAAGGCCACCGTCTTCACCTTGCCGAGCGTCTCCAACGCCGCGCCGCCCTTGATGAGGAGGCCGCGCCGGGCGCCGCTCGCCAGTCCCGAGGCAATGGCCGCAGGCGTCGAGATGACGAGCGCGCAGGGACAGGCGATCAGCAGGACGGCCAACCCGCGATAGACCCACGTGAACCAATCGGCGCTGAACAGCAGCGGAGGGACGAGGACGACAAGCACCGACACGGCCATGGCTGCCGGCGTGTACCAGCGGCTGAAGCGGTCGATGAACCGCGCCGTCGGCGCCTTCGAACCCTGCGCTTGCTCGACCATGTCGATGATCCGGGCAATCGTGTTGTCGGCGGCTGTCCGGGTGATCATGACCCGCAACTCGCCATTGGCATTGATGCTCCCGGCATGGACCGTCGAGCCGGGCTCCTTGGCGATGGGCATCGATTCTCCGGTTACTGGCGCTTCGTTGACCTCCGACCCGCCCTCAACGACCTGACCGTCCGAAGGCATTCGATCGCCTGGGCGGAGCAACACGAGGTCGCCGATGGCGAGAGCCTCGACAGGTACCGTCTCGATGTCGGAGCCGCGTTGCCGACGCGCCGTACGCGGCACCAGGTCGACCAGCGCCCTGATGCCGGTGCGGGCCCGGCCAGCGGCAACCCCCTCCAGGAGTTCGCCCATCGCGAACAGGAACACGACAATGGCGGCCTCTCCCGACTGGCCGATCGCGACGGCTCCGACGGCCGCGATCGACATCAATGTCTCGATGCCGAACGGCGTGCCCGAGACCGCTCCGGCCAAGGCCCGTCGGCCGATTGGGATAAGGCCGACCAGCGTCGCGGCGATATATGCCCCGTGCGACCATCCCGGCTCAACGTGCGAAATGACGAAAGAGAGCGCCAGGAGGATGCCGGTGCCGATGACCAGCCGTCCTTTTGACGACCACCACCAGACGCCTTCCGCCGCATCGCGATCACGATGTCCACCCTCCGCGGTCGTTCCGCTCGAGACGACGGACGTGAAGCCCAGCGCCGAGATCTTGGCTGCGATCGTGTCGAGAGAGGTGCGATCCTCGTCGACCACGAGCGAGAGAGATTGAAGTCCATAGCTGACATCGATGTCCCTGACGCCCGGCAGACGCTTCATCGCGTTTTCAATCTTCACCGCGCAGGCGCCGCAATCCATTCCCGCGATACGCAATTTCAATAGGCTGGCGGCCACTTCATCACCTCGACACGTTCGACATGACGACCCATATGGACCCTATAGCGACTACAGGGTCAAGGGCATGGTGGACGGTTTTCTGGCGATCGGCGCGTTGGCGCGCAGGACAAACACCAAGGTCGAGACCGTTCGCTACTATGAACGGATCAAGCTCCTCCCGGCGCCGGCTCGGACAGCCGGAAATTACCGCGCCTACGGACCCGAACACCTCAGTCGGCTGAGCTTCATCCGGCGCTCACGCGATCTCGGCTTCTCTCTCGACCAGATTCGCGCATTACTAGACCTGGCGGACCAACGCGATCGTTCTTGCGAAGCCGTCGATGCCATCGCGAAGGAACATCGGGCCGAGGTCGATCGAAAGATCGCGGATTTGCATGCCTTGCGTCGGGAACTCGACAGCATGATCGATCAGTGCCGCCGCGGCACTGTTGCCGAATGCCGGATCATCGAGGCTCTGTCGCCCTGATTGTGCGATCGCGCCGTCCATCATCGCTTGGCGGCCTCTCGATGCTCCCGAAAGGGAAACGCCAGGATGAGGATCCCGGCTTGAAGCGCATCCGGCGACGATCCATAGGCTGCGTATTTTCCGAAGCTGCCGCGATCGCACGCCCGCGTGCATCCTGGCATTGTCCATGGAACGGCACGGATGGACGAAGACAATATCACGGGGCCCCAAGTCACCCGGGCGCGACGGCGCAGCCCGGCCGGCATGGTGTTCCAGGAGACCAGGAGTTTCCCAATGTCGAGCGACAAGAACGCCGCACGCGGACTATGGCGGCACCCGCCCCTGTCCGACGCCGACGCGGCGACGCGGGTCCGTGTCGCGCTGATGGACGAACCGATAGTGGCGCTCGAACCGGTGAGCCTGATCGCGGTCAAGGATCTGATCGATGCGTTGGAAAAGACAGCCACGATCATGCTGGTGACCTGCGATCCGCAGCCGGCGGCGCAATGCCCGGACCCGGTGGCGTTCCCCGACCGGGGCGAAAGGATTGAGGCCGCGTCGACCGAACTGCTGTTCACATCACCGCAGCCACCGCGGGCCCGGCACACGATCACGGGCTGGCTGGTCTGACCGATGGCAAACCTCGCACCGAATTCGCTCCGTCCGGAAGAGATCTGGCAAGCGCCCACAGCGCGGCTTCTCACGGCACTCGAAACCACGCCCGCGGGGCTGGACACCGGCACCGCGCGGGCGAACCGGGCGAAATACGGGGCGAACGACGCGGCGGCCGACAAGCAAACCCCCCTGGTGCTCCAGTTCCTGGCGCGATTCCGCAATCCGCTGATCATCATCCTGCTGCTGGCAAGCGCGCTATCGGCGGCAACAGGCGACGTGGCGAGCTTCGTGATCATCGCGTCGATCGTGCTGCTGAGCGTCACCTTCGACTTCGTCCAGGAGGCGCGGGCGCAAAGTGCCGTCGAGGCGCTACGCCGTTCGGTCGCGGTGCAGGCCAGCGTGCGCCGCGACGGCAAGACCGTATCGATTCCCATGGACCAGCTTGTGCCCGGCGATGTCGTCGAGTTGATCGCGGGCGACCTGGTGCCGGCGGACTGCCGCTTGCTGGAGAGCCGTGATCTGTATGTGAACCAGGCGCTGCTGACCGGCGAGCCCTATCCGGTCGAGAAGCTGGCCGGGGCGACCGCGTCGGGAGCCGAGGCGGCGACCGGCGCGTCCAACGCGGTGTTCGCCGGCACGTCTGTCATCAGCGGCACGGCGGTGGTCCTCGTCTGCTTCACCGGGGCCCGGACGGCACTGGGTCAATTGGCGGTGTCCCTCGCCGAGAAGCCGCCCGCGACGGCGTTCACCGTCGGCATCCGGAAATTCGGCATTCTGATCATGCGCCTCACCGTCTTTATGGTGCTGTTCGTCCTGCTGATCAACCTGTGGTTCAATCGGCCCTTGCTGGAATCGCTGATGTTCGCGGTGGCGCTGGCGGTGGGGCTGACCCCGGAGCTGCTGCCGATGATCGTGACGGTGACGCTGGCCCGGTCGGCGCTGCAGATGTCCAAGCGTCGCGTGATCGTCAAACGCCTTTCGGCGATCCACGACCTGGGTGCGATGGACATGCTGTGCACCGACAAGACCGGGACGCTGACCGAGGGCAAGATCAGTCTGGTCCGCACCATCGACGGACACGGCGCCTCCTGCGACGACACCTATGCCGACGCCTGCATCAACAGCCGGTTCGAGAGCGGGATGAAGAGTCCGCTCGATGACGCGATCGTCAACGCCCGACCGTTCGATATCGCGACGTGGCGCAAGATCGACGAGGTCCCGTTCGATTTCGAACGCCGGCGCGTCTCGGTGCTGGTCGAACACGCGGGCGAGCGGCGCTTGATCGTGAAGGGCGCGCCGGAGGACGTGCTGCGCCTGTCGGGATATCACAAGCAGGATGGTGCGCTGGTGCCCCTGGACGCCGAAGCCCGCCGCGCTTTCGAGGTCACGCTGGAAGGGCTTGGCGCCGAAGGCTTCCGAGCCTTGGGTGTCGCGAGCCGGGTGATGGATGCCGGCCACATGACGGCCGCGGTCTGCGACGAGACGGACCTGGTGTTCTCGGGCTTTGCCGTGTTTCTCGATCCGCCGAAGGCGAGCGCCGGCGAGACGATCCGCGCCATGGCCGCCGCCGGCGTCGCGGTGAAGGTGCTGACCGGCGACAACGAACAGGTGAGCCGCCATGTCTTCAAGGAGATCGGCGTGACGGTCACCGGGGTTCTGGAAGGTACCCAGTTGGAGCGGATGTCGCCGGAGGCGCTGATCGGTGCCCTGCCGTGGGTCAACCTGTTCTGCCGGGTCAACCCGCAGCAGAAACATCGGGTGCTGCTGGCGTTGAAACAGCGCGGCCACGTCGTCGGCTTCCTGGGCGACGGGATCAATGACGCGCCGGCGCTGCATGCGGCCGATGTCGGCATCTCGGTCGATGGCGCCGCCGACGTCGCCCGGGCGGCGGCGGACCTGATCCTGCTCGACCATGATCTGGTGGTTGTCCGACGGGCGATCGTGGCGGGACGCGGCACGGTGCTGAACGTATCGAAATATGTTCTGATGGGCGCCAGCTCCAATTTTGGCAACATGTTCAGCATGGCGGGGGCCGCCCTGATCCTGCCGTTCCTGCCGATGCTGCCGATCCAGATCCTGCTGAACAACCTGATCTACAACGTGTCCGAAGTGGCGATCCCGTTTGACAGCGTGGATGCCGAAGCGATCACCGGTCCGGTTGCCTGGGACGTCAGATTGATCCAGCGCTTCATGCTGGTGTTCGGGCCCATCAGCTCGATTTTCGATTTCGTCACGTTCTACGCGTTGCTGCACTTGTTCGGCGCCGGGCCGGCGCTGTTTCAGACCGGATGGTTCATCGAATCGATGACGACCCAGGCGCTGGTGGTGTTCTGCATCCGCACCCGGCGCGCGGCGTGGCGCAGCCGGCCAAACCGCTTCCTGGTGGGCGCGACGATTGGCGCGGTGGTTTTGGCGCTGGCACTGCCATTGTCACCGATCGGTCCCTGGTTCGGCTTTACGCCACCGCCGCCCCTGTTCTTCGCCTTTCTGATCGCGACCACGCTGGCCTATCTGGGTCTGGTTGAGCTGTCCAAGACCGTGTTCTACCATACGATCGGCCGGTCCCGGCTGGTGCCCCGGTGACCCGGAGAGCGATCGCGCGCATGGCGAACCCCGTGCCGGAGCATCACCGGATGGGCAGCAGCGGCTGGTTGCGCGCCGCGGTGCTGGGTGCCAATGACGGCATCTTGTCGACATCCAGCCTGGTGCTGGGTGTCGCGGCGGCACATGGCACGCACGGCGCCATTCTGATCGCCGGGGTATCGGGCCTGACCGCCGGGGCTGTGTCGATGGCCGCGGGCGAATTCGTGTCCGTCCATTCCCAGGAGGATATCGAGAACGCCGACCTGGCGAAGGAACGGGCGGAACTGGCGGACGACAATGCCGGCGAGCAAATAGAGCTGGCGGCCATCTATGTCCGCCGCGGCCTGGAGCCCGGGCTCGCGACACAGGTGGCCCGGTCCTTGATGAAGCACGACGCGCTGGGCGCGCATGCCCGCGACGAACTTGGCCTGACCGAGGCGCTGCGGGCGCGCCCCGTGCAGGCGGCGTTGTCCTCCGCGGCGAGCTTTTCGGGCGGCGCGATGATGCCGCTGCTGATGTCGGCGTTCGTGCCCGTTACGGCCTTGATACCGGCCGTTGGGATCTCGTCACTGTTGCTCCTGGCGGTATTGGGGGCTTTGGCGGCCCATGTCGGCGGGGCGAGGCTGGTTCCGGCCGCACGCCGGGTCCTGTTCTGGGGCACAATAGCCATGGCGGTTACCGCGGCGGTGGGGTCGGTGTTTGGCGCTCTCGTCTGATGCGTGGGAAATCCCTGGACCCTCTTTTTAGCGAGATCAGGGCTTTTCTGGCCTTCGACCTCGGAGGATGGTGCCCGCTTCTCTCTTGCTTATCCAGACAGGGTCATCTGTGCAACACGCTGAGGGTCCTGGTGACGGGCCAGCAGGGCAAGGGCAATCTGTTGTCCCTTCCGCTTGAACGGCCGTTCCAGAACGACATGGGAGGCATGGGCCAACCCGATCGCACCGGCCACGGCGACGGGAAAGACCAGGCAGAAAACCAGAAGCTCATGGGAATCCGCCAGCCCGGTCGGCCCGAACCGGGTCAACAGTTCGCGCAACCCCAGAAAGACGAAAGCATGGCAAAGATACAGGGAATAGGAGCAGCCGCCAACAAAGGCCAGACCGCGGCCCCACAGGGTCCGGGACCAGGTTGCCCGCCGTGACGCGACCAGGACCAGAACACCACCAGACACGGCCATCACGGCAAGGGGTGCTGTAGCGACCTGGGCCGGCGGCAGCACGATGCCAAGAAGCCCGGCGATCAGGACCACGAAACGGACGGCAGCGCTGTCGAAGACACGGGAAAACCCGGTCGGCGGGACGATCCGACCTTCCATCACGCACGCCGCGCCAATCCCAAGGATCATGGCCTGGGGTCGCAGCACCCAACTGAGGGAGAACATGGTGGCGGTAAAATACACCGACCAGGCCAGCGCGAAACCCAGCAGAATGAGGGCCAGCCGGCGCAGCGGCACCACCAGCAAAAGCGTCGCGAAAATCAGATAAAATTGAATTTCGGTCGCCAGGCTCCACAACACCCCATTAATATCGGGATTGGAGCAGACGGTGCCAATCTGGTGATGGAACAGGCAGTAACGCCAGAAGAAATTGGCAACGCCAAAGGCGCCGGCCAGGGCGCCATTGATCACCAGCGCAACATCGCTGGGGGAATGGCTGGTGAGAAGCGGTGCCAGGACAACCGACATCACCAGCCAGAACCACGCCGCCGGAACCAGCCGAAACAGCCGCCGCACCATGAAAGCGCGCCAATGGAGCGGGCTTATCCGTCCCGCCGATCCCCCGTCCAGGGTCACGGCGGCGTGCCGCAACAGGGAACGGGTGATGACGAAACCGGAAATGGCAAAAAACAAATCAACGCCGCCGTAAAACGCAGCGTGACGAAAGATGGCTCGGTATCCGTCCGGTGCCGGCAGGCGGTCTAAATAATGCTGAAACAACACGAACAACACGGCAATGCCGCGCAGCACCTCGATTTCCTGGTTTTTCGAAACAGCCTCGTTCATGACGGTCCTTTAAAAGGTGGCAGTGCGCGACGATCACGATGAAAAGATGCCCGGATGAACAGGTGCCGCATCCGCAAACCGGCTACGGCGCCGCGCGGCCGATCGCCAATTTTGAAAGCGCGGTAAAGCGGGCCGTCCTCAGGAATTCAAGGGAACGCTCGAAAAGCCAGTAGGATAAGAATCCCAGGCCAAAAGCCAAAGGAACACCCAGCCCGAACTGCATCAGCAATTGATGCACGGGATCGGCAAAAGTGCCCCGTGCCATTCTGACCGTGATCGGCATGAACACGAGATGCCAGAGATAGACGCTATAGCTGGCCCGTCCAATCATCAACAGGGGCCGGGCTTCCAGAAAACGCCTGACCATGAAATGGTCCTGACGCGCAATAATACCTTGCAATATCAGAGCAATGGACGCCGCAATCAGACTGTACCCGATCGACTGAACCCAGACCATTTTTTTGAACGCCACCGGCCCAATATTTTCACTCGAAACGCCAATACCAGTCATGATACTCGCGAACAGGACAATTCCGGCAAAGGCGGCGAGCCCTTCCCGGCCCTGGATCCAGGCCGGCCGGGCGGTTGCCACCAAATAGCCAAACGCGAATGAATCGATTCGACACAACGTGAACGAATAGGTCGCATTATCCGAAAGACCCAATGCGATAAACACCAATCGGGTGAGAACGGCAACGGCAATCAGGACCAGCGCAATCGCGATCTTGTGGCGGGTCCTCAACAACAAAGGCGCCAGAATATAAAAATGCCACTCCACGGCAAGACTCCAGAAATGGAGAAGCAGGAAATTCGCATCGGCCGCGCCACCCCGGTCGATAAAGCATGACAGAATATCGGAACTCAGCAGCCACAGCCAGGGTTGATCTCTGACGACTTTGCTGTCCGGAGTCAGGATCAAGGCCAGAACGCCGACGACGCCGATACAGACATAATAGGCCGGCAAAAGACGGATGGCTCGCCGGACCAGAAAAACCGGATAGGACAGGCGATTTTCCCGTCCCGGCGCCAGCAGAATGGCGGATATCAAATAACCGGAAAGAACGAAGAAGATATCGACACCGACCCAGCCCAGTCCGGCGACCCGAAGATAGATTGACGCCAATCCACTACGCTCATCCAATTGGTTATAGAATGATGAATCAAAATGGCAGATTCTCCCTATCTGGGTAGCGCAGGTTCGCGAAATGTTCTAGGCGCTAGGCTCGCCTTGGAGTAGAATCTGTCTGTTGCTGATGGGGTGAAGCGATGGCCGGACTTCTCGATTTTGTTGCCAAATTCAGCACGGAAGACG
>JARLIO010000035.1 GCA_031291675.1 Azospirillaceae bacterium | reverse complement strand
GACCGCGATGGCTTCCGCGCTGTGGCCAAGCTGGCCGAGCCTGAAGCCCTTGTTGCGGAGCGCCGTGGCGACCTGTTCGCGCAGGGCGGCTTCGGGGGCGTTCTCAAAGCGCTCGATCAGCGTGTCATAGACCGCGATGGCTTCCGCGCTGTGGCCAAGCTGGCCGAGCCTGAAGCCCTTGTTGCGGAGCGCCGTGGCGACCTGTTCGCGCAGGGCGGCTTCGGGGGCGTTCTCAAAGCGCTCGATCACCGTGTCATAGACGGCGATGGCTTCCGCGCTGCGGCCAAGCTGGCCGAGCGTGACACCCTTGTTGACGAGCGCCGTGGCGACCTGTTCGCGCAGGGCGGCTTCGGGGGCGTTCTCAAAGCGCTCGATCACCGTGTCATAGACGGCGATGGCTTCCGCGCCGCGGCCAAGCTGGCCGAGCCTGAAGCCCCGATTGACGATCAGCATCGCCCAGAAGTGGCGAACAGGCAGTGCCTGCGACGGGGGCATTTCGAAAAAGGCCGGGATGTGCTTGTCGTCAGCAAAATCGGCGCCAAGGCGGTCGAGAAAGACCGCGGTTCCGCCGGGGTCGAGCGACCAGGAGGCATTGAGCCAGGCGCGGAGGGACGACCGCCAAGTGGCGCCGGTCTCTGTCGTCAGGTGCCGGAGCACGAAGAACTCGCCCAGCAGGTCGGGTTGCAGCGGTGGGAACAGGATTGGGTTATCGGGATCGTCGATCTCGGTCACCGGGGCACCGGTCATCGCCTGATAGCGGCGCTCCAGATCGCGATTGATCGCGGGCAGGGGTACCGGGAAGGCCGGTGGTCTTGGTTCCGGGTTCTGCAGCCAGGAGGAAAACGCACCCGAGGTCAGTGTCGCCAGACAAAGCAAGGACTCATCGGCATCCGTGACCCCGGCCGGGGTCCAGAAATGGTCACGGTAGCGTCGGATCACGTCATCGAACAGGGCGTCGCGATCCCAATGCCGGGGCGGACGGTCGTGGCCCATTGCGTCGCCCAGGAAGGCGGCGAACAGGGGACGTGTCTTGGAATCAATTTCGCGTAACTGGGTCAGCGCCTCGGTCCGGTCGGTGGCCCGGTCGCCCGACATGGTGTGGATGATGCTCCACAGCGCGTCATCGCCGGGGGCGCGCAGTTCCAGCGCTTCGGCATGGCGCGTGGCGTCGACGGAACTCTGGGTGATCTGATCCGGCGCGCGGAAATCCTGTTGCCACGAGCCTTTGGCGTCGCGTTCCAGCAGCAGCAACCGGACCGGATGCGCCAGATCACTTCGCTGCGCCAGCGCGTGGACCAGTTGCCCGGTGAAGCGCGGCCGTTGAACGACGTAGTCAATGACGATCAGGGTCGGCCGGTCCGGTTGCCACAATTTCCACGGCTCGGCCAGCCTGGTGAGCCGTGGCGCGTCCGTGTCCTTTTGCGCCTCGCTCAGCGGCAGAAAGCCGCAATGCCAACGCGGCTCTGGGGTGGGCTCGGACGGTTTTCGGCCGAAAATCCGCGCCCACCATGAGGGGCTGCGGCGCGAATCGGGCGGGCAGGGTGTCGCGCTTTCGGAGCAGAATTCCAGCGCCAGCCGGCTCTTGCCGGTACCGCCGGCACCGGCAACCAGCCACCACAGGAAGGGCTCCGATCGATCCCGGAACCCGGCCAGTTGCGCCATCTCGGCATCGCGACCGGCCCAACCGGTACGCCGTGCCGTGAAGGTGAAGCGGTTGGTCGTTGCCGCGTCGCTGGCCGGCGCCGGCAGAAAGATCTCGATCCGTTCGTTCGCCCCCGAGGATCCCAGGACGTTGTACTGGATGATCGTGCCACGGTTGTCGTGGCCGATCACAATGCCAGAGATGTTGCCCGTGGCGACCCGGTTGCTGGCCATTATGGCCGTTCCAACAACGCGAGCGCCAGCTGTGCCGCCATGATCACGATGCCGATCCCGCTGAGGGTCCAGGCGACGCGGTCGGCGCCGTTGGCCTTGGCGCGAGCGGCCTGTTCCGGCCGTGGCGCGGGATTGTGCTGGACCTGGGTGATCGATCCGGAATTGTCGCGGCCGATGAAGATGCCGGAGATGGACCCGCGCACTTGCACCGAATTGCTGCCGAAGAGCCCTTTCAGGAGCGCAGCCACGAGGATCATCGCGCCGCCCACGAGATACCCATGCCACCCCATGATCGCCGCTCCCACAGGCTCAACCGTGGCGAGCGTAGCGTATCCGCTCTGCCGGTGAAAGCGCGCAATGCCGGGGTCAGGCGGTTGGCGTCGGCCCGTCCCCGCCGGGCCAGAAACCCGGATCGGTGATTTGGGAGCAGGACCAGGGGCAGCGATCCGGAAATGTTGACTTCGGCAGGCCGGTTTCGCCAACGGCCAGGATCGCGGCCTTGCGGTAGGCATCGCCGACCGCTTCGTCCAGTTTGGCCTTGAGGCTGGGATTGTCGCGCAGATGGTCGGACAGATCATCCCGCTGCACCGTGATCGTCGCTATCCAACGTCCTCCACGGTGGCCGGGCTGGAACTGCCATTTCAGCAATTGGAGCAACAGAACGGTGATGCGGCTGACCAGTTCGCGCTTTTCCGTCCGACCCATGCTTTCGATCTCTTCGGCAATATGGTCGATGTCGGCCGCAGCCAGCTTGCCGGCGCGCAACAGGGCGGCCTGTTCGTTGGCCCAGGCATAGAAATCCCGGTCGTACAACGAAGCGGGGGACTCAGGCATCGTCAAACCTCCTGGCCGCATTCGATCCACCGGCGAAAGCGCGCCCCGCCGCGCTCACGCGGTTTGCGCCCGACCGCCCTCCAGCCGGGCGGCGAGCCGGGCCAGCGTCGGGCGCAGCATGTTTTCCAACGCCCCGGTGAAGATGATCACGAAGCCCTGGATCACCACGACCATCTCGGCGGAGATGTCGGGGATGTCGAACGACAGTTCGGCGCCGCCCTGGTACAGCGCGCCGAACAGCAGCGCGGCCAGGATGATGCCGACCGGGTGGTTGCGCCCCATCAGGGCGGCGGCGATCCCGGTGAAGCCGTAGCCCGCGGTGAAGCCGACCATGATCCTTTGCTGCACGCCCATCACCTCGTTGAGCGCCAAGCCCCCGGCCAGGGCGCCGGACAGCAGCATCGCCAGCATGATCGCGCGCTCGGGGCGGATCCCGGCGCACACCGCGGCCTCGGGATTGGCGCCGACGACGCGGATGGCATAGCCCGGGCTGGTGTGGCCGATGAACAGCCAGGTTCCCGCGGCGGCGATCAGCGCCCAGACGAAGGACAGGTTGAGCGGCGCCGCGCCCAGGTCGAGGCCGACGACCGCGGCGACGCCTTTGATCGAGGGCATGATCGCGTTGGCGGCGAAGGCCCGGGATTGTGGCGCCATCTGACCCGGCTCGATCAACGGGTGGACCAGCAGATAGACCATCACCGAATAGGCGATGAAATTGAACATGATCGTGGTGATGACGATATGGCTGCCGCGGTGGGCCTGAAGCCACGCCGGAATCGCCGCCCAGGCGGCGCCGAACACCATGCTGGCGATCACCGCCAGCGCGATGATCACCGGCATCGGCAGGAAATCGAGATAGAGGCAGACCAGTCCGACACCGAGCCCGGCGATATAGGCCTGGCCTTCGCCGCCGATATTGAACAGCCCGGCCTGGAACGCGACCGCGACCGCGAGGCCGGTGAAGATGATGTCTGTGGCGTAATACAGCGTGTAGCCGATATTTTCGATCGAGCCGAAGGCGCCCTTGAGCAGCACGCCCAGGGCCTCGAACGGGTCCTGGCCGATGACGACGACGACCAGGCCGGAGACCAGCAGCGCCAGCACCAGATTGAGGACCGGCAGCAGGCCATATTCCATCCAGCGCGGCAGGCGGGCGGCGGGGGCATGGGCACTCATCGGGCGATGACCCCCGGTTGGCCGGGCTGGCAGCCGGCCATCAGCAGCCCGAGCATCCGTTCGTCGACGGCGCCGGGATCCGTGACCGTGACCTCGCCGACGATCCGGCCGTCGAACATCACCAGGATGCGGTCGGACAGGCTCATGATTTCCTCCAGTTCGACCGAGACCAGCAGGATCGCTTTGCCGGCATCGCGCAGCGCCAGCAGCCGGCGGTGGATGAATTCGATGGCGCCGATATCGACGCCACGGGTCGGCTGGCCGACCAGCAGCAGGATCGGGTCGCGCTCCATCTCGCGGGCCAGGATCAGCTTCTGCTGATTGCCGCCCGAGAAATTGGCCATTTTCAGGGTCGGGTCGCAGGGGCGGACGTCGAAATGGGTCATTTTGGCGGTGGCGTCGGCCGACACGCGCTTCCAGTCGATCAGGCCGTGGCGGTGAAACGCCGGGGAGTCCTGTTCGCCGAGCAGGACATTCTCTCGCGCGGGAAAGGCGCCAACCATGCCGGTGCGGTGGCGGTCCTCGGGGACATGGGCGATGCGATGGTCCCGAACCCGGCGCGATGAGAAATCGGGGTGCGGGAACAGGTCGATGTCGCCGCTGCGGATCCGCCCGGCGCGGGGCCGGCGGATGCCGGCGATCGCTTCGAGGAGCTCGCTCTGGCCGTTGCCGGCGACCCCGGCGATGCCGACGATTTCGCCGGCGCGGACGGTCAGGTCGACCCCCTTGACGCGTTCGATGCCGGCGCCATCGGTGACATGCAGGCCGGTAACCGACAGGGCGGTCGCGCCGGGACGGGCCGGGGCCTTGTCGAAATGGAGTACGACCTTGCGGCCGACCATCAACTCGCTGAGCTCTGCGGCGGAGGTCTCGGCGGTCTTGCGGTGGGCGACCATCCGGCCCTGGCGCATCACCGAGACATTGTCGGTGATCGCCATGATTTCCCGCAGCTTGTGGGTGATCAGGATCACGGTTTTGCCTTGCTGGCGCAGTGCGGCCAGGACCTTGAACAGGTGGTCGGCCTCCTGCGGGGTCAGGACGCCGGTCGGTTCGTCGAGGATCAGGATCCGTGCCTCGCGATACAGCGCCTTGAGGATCTCGACGCGCTGCTGCTGGCCGACGGCAAGGCCGCCGACGATGGCATCGGGATCGACCGACAGGCCATAGGTGTCGCCAATCTGCTTCAAGGTGCGACGGGCGCGGTCGAGACCGCGACGCAGCAGCGGACCGTCCTCCGCACCCAGCGCCAGATTTTCCAGGACGGTGAAGGTCTCGACCAGCATGAAATGCTGGTGGACCATACCGATGCCGTGGCGGATCGCGTCGGCGCTGCCCTGGATCCGGACCACGGTCCCGTCAATCAGAATCTCCCCGGCGTCGGCCTGGTAAAAGCCGTAGAGGATGCTCATCAGCGTCGATTTGCCGGCACCATTCTCGCCGACGATACCGTGGATGGTGCCGGACGCGACCGCAAGATCGATGTCCTGATTGGCGAGAACGGTGCCGAAGCGCTTGCTGATGCCCTGCAACGCGACCGCAGGCGGCTGTTCGGCGCCGGCCATGCTGTGTTCCTTCCGGGTGGTGGTGGCGTCACAGCGGACAGTGATTGTCTTCGGCGTAGTTGTGGACGGCGACCTTGCCGGCGATGATGTCGGCTTGCAGCGCGTCGATGCGCGCCTTGATATCGGCGCTGATCAGGGGTGCGTTCTCGTCATCGAAGGCCAGGCTGACAGCCTGTTCCTTGAGGCCGAGGACGGTGTTGCCCGGCTGCCAGGTGCCATTGAGCGCTTCGGTGAAGGTCTTGTCGGTGGCGACGCCGACGCCCTTCATCACCGAGGTCAGCATGTGGCCGGGATGCAGCCCGTTCTGGTTGGAATCAACGCCGATGCCGAGCTTGCCGGCGTCGGCGACCGTCTGGAGCACGCCGATGCCGGTGGCGCCCGCGGCCTGATAGATGATGTCGACGCCGCTTTCGATCTGGCTTTTGGCAAGCTCGCCGCCCTTGACCGGGTCGTTCCACGCCGCGCCGGTGGTGCCGGTCATGTTGATGGTGACGCCGATCTTCGGGTTGATCGCCGCGGCGCCCTGGGCGTAGCCACAGGAGAATTTGCGGATCAGGGGAATATCCATGCCGCCGACAAAGCCGATCTTGTCGGTCTTGGTGGTCAGGGCGGCCAGGGCCCCGGCGAGGAAGGAGCCCTCATATTCCTTGAACGAAATCGCCTGGACGTTGGGGGCGTTGACGTCGCCGTCGATGATGGCGAACTTGATCTTGGGGAACTCGGCGGCGACCTTCTTGATCGGCTCGGCCTGATCGAAGCCGACGCCGAGGATCGGGCTGAAGCCCTTGCGGGCGAAGTTGCGCAGGCCCTGTTCGATCTGGGCGTCGTTGGTTGGCGCGAACTCACCGAAGACGATGCCGGTTCGCGCCTTGAACGCTTCCGCGCCGTGGAACACGCCTTCGTTGAAGGATTTGTCGAATTTGCCGCCGAGATCATAAACAATGGCCGGCTTGATCGCTTCGGCGGCCCGGCCGCCGGTCGCGCTCCCGGCCAGCAGTGCTGCGGCAGCAGTCATCACGGAAAGCGACAATTTCACGGGATTCATCGGCGACGTCCTCGGCAACAGGGTTATCAACCTGTCGATGATCGCAGGATGATATCAGCGTCGTCAACACGGCAGATCGCCGCCGCGGCCATGGTTCGGGTCAGCGGCTGGCGACACCGTCGCGGAAAATCATCAACTGACCCGGGGCCATGGTGCGCCAGGCCTCGTCGCGGGTCAGGGGACGGGTCGCGATCACCGTGACCACATCGTCGGGGCCGGTTTCCCGGGAGAAATCGACCGTCAGATCCTCGTCGAGCAGGGTGGCCGCGCCGAAAGGGGCGCGACGGGTCAGCCATGACAGACGATTGCTGCAATGGCAGAACAGCCGGCGGCCGTCGCTGAGCAACAGGTTGAAGACGCCTATACTGTTGATCTCGGCGCACAACAGGCCGATTTCCCGGTCAAGGGCTGCCGCGCGCGGGGCGTGGTCCCAGCGCTGGCGCAAACGATCCAGCATCCAGCAGAACGCATGTTCACTGTCGGTACTGCCGATCGGATGATAGTGGGTCAGGGGTCGCTGCTTGATGCCTTTCAACTGCCCGTTATGCGCGAAGGTCCAGAGCCGCCCCCAGAGTTCGCGGCTGAACGGGTGGGTGTTTTCCAGGGCGACCCGGCCGCTATTGGCGAGTCGGATATGGCAGATCACCGTTTTACTCTTGATTGAGTAATGCCGGATAAAGTGAGCAATTTCCGATTGTGCGCTGGCGCAAGGGTCGTGGAAAGCGCGGTGGCCTTTGCCCTCATAGAAGCAAATGCCCCAGCCGTCGCGATGGGGGCCGGTTTGGCCGCCCCGGCGCATCAGGCCGGCGAAGCTGAAGCAGATGTCGGTCGGCACATTGGCGCTCATGCCCAGCAACTCGCACATACCGCTCTCTTGCAGAAGATGAACGCTGCGGCCGCGATCCGGCCGCAATCAAGCCAAGCGCCGAGCCTATCAAACAAAGCGGGCCACAAAATACAAAATTAAGACGTGTTATAGCAGAGAATGTCTATTGACGATGTAGAATGTTTTTGCAAGATTGGCAAATGAACTCTCGATCTGCCATAAAATACGAATTTGTGAGGTAAAATGAAACCTTGGCGTCCCGGTATGGTGATGGCGGCCTTGCTCTATGGGATCGGTCTGATGGTGATCGGGGCGTCCGGGGCGGCGGCGGGCGAGGGCAGGGAGCTGCGCGTCGGATTTCAGAAATACGGCACGCTGACCATTCTGAAAGCCAAAGGGACCCTGGACCGTCGCCTCGCGGCGCTCGGGGTCTCGGTTCGATGGGTGGAATTTCCCGCCGGGCCGCAACTGCTGGAGGCTTTGAATGTCGGCAGTGTCGATATTGGCGGCACCGGTGAGGCCCCGCCGGTGTTCGCCCAGGCGGCAAACGCCGATCTGGTCTATTTCGGTTATGATCCGGCGTCACCGACGGCGGAAGCCGTTGTGGTCGCCAAAGATTCGCCAATCCACAGCGTCGCCGAACTGAAAGGCAAGCGGATCGTTCTCAACAAGGGGTCCAACGTCCATTATCTGCTGGTTCGCGCCCTGGAGACCGCGGGACTGTCGCTCAAAGACGTTCAGCCGGTCTATTTGCCGCCGGCGGACGGACGGGCGGCATTCGAGCGTGGTGCGGTTGATGCCTGGGTCATCTGGGATCCGTTCCTGGCCGCGGCGCAGCAGGCGCTCGGGGTTCGGGTCCTGATCGATGGCAGCGGCGGTGTCGCCAGCAATTATGAATTCTATCTGGCGCGGCGTGCCTATGCCGGGGCGAATCCCGACATCATCCGGGCGATCCTTGACGACCTGGCGCAGGTCGGTCCGGCGGCCCAGGCGGATGCGGCCGGGACGGCGCAGCTTTTGGCCCAGCAAACCGGGATCGATGTCGAAGCCCTGACGGTGGCGGTCAAGCGTCAAAACAGCGAGACCCGGCCGGTCGACGACGCCGTGATCGCGGCGCAGCAGCAGATCGCCGACAGTTTCTTCGCCTTGGGGCTGATCCCCCGGGCGATTTCGGTCCGCGATGCCCAATGGCGCCCGTCGGCGCCGTGATTTTGTCTCGCCACCCGCATCGAGAAGGTCCCGATCATGGTTGATGTATTCTGGTTTCTGCCGATCCATGGCGACGGTCGTTATCTGGGGACGCGCGAAGGCGCCCGCGCGATCGATTACGACTATCTGCGTCAGATCGCCCAGGCCGCGGACACGCTGGGGTTCGGCGGCGTGCTGGTGCCGACCGGCCGATCGTGCGAGGACTCCTTCGTCGTCGCGGCGTCCCTGATCGGGTCCACCCGGCGGCTGAAATTTCTGGTGGCGATCCGTCCGGCGACCCTGTCGGTGACGGCCGCGGTGCGCATGGCGGCGTCGCTCGACCGTCTGTCCGGGGGCCGGATCCTGTTCAACGTCGTGGTCGGCGGCGACCCGGCCGAATTGGCGGGCGACGGGATCACGCTGGATCATGATGCCCGCTACGCCCACGCGGCGGAGTTCTTCACGGTGTGGAAACGGTTGCTGGCTGGCGAGCGGGTCAGCTATCAGGGGCGGTACATTCAGGTCGAGGAGGCGCGTCAGGTGTTTCCCGCCGTCCAGAAGCCCTATCCGCCGCTCTATTTCGGCGGCTCCTCGCCGGCCGGTCACGAAACGGCGGCCGAGCATTTCGATCTCTATCTGACCTGGGGTGAACCGGTTGCCGAGGTGCGGCGCAAGATCGAGGATGTCCGGCGCCGCGCCGCGGACAAGGGCCGCACGGTTCGCTTCGGCATCCGGTTGCACGTGATTGTCCGGGAAACCACCGATGAGGCCTGGGCGGCGGCCGATCGCCTGATCAGCCACGTCACGCCGGCGGTGATCGAGGACGCCCAGAAGACATTCTCGCGGTTCGACTCCGAAGGCCAACGCCGGCAAAGCCAGCTCCATGCGCGCCACGCCGGCAAGCCGACCCGTGAGGCCCTGGAGATTGCGCCCAACCTCTGGGCCGGCGTCGGGCTGGTCCGTGGTGGGGCCGGAACGGCGCTGGTCGGCGATGCCCAGACCGTCGCCGACCGGATCAAGGAGTATGAGGATCTCGGGATCGACACGCTGGTGCTGTCGGGCTATCCGCATCTTGAGGAAGCCTACCGAACCGCGGAACTGCTGTTTCCCAAGCTCGCGATCGCGACGGATCGGCCGCCGATCGACGGGTCGATCAGTCCGTTTGGTGAGCTGGTGGCCAATGACGCGCTTCCGGCCGCGGCACCATCGACGGCACCGGTTCTGCGTGTGTCGGCATCATGAGCCGGGCGAGCCGGAGCGCGGTTGGCGAACGGTTGACGCCGTTCCTGGTTCCGGTCTTGATCGTGGTCCTGTGGCAGGGTCTGGCCAGTGCCGGCTGGTTGTCGACCCGTGTTCTGCCGGCGCCGACCGCGGTTGCCACCGCGGCCTGGACGCTGACGCGATCGGGCGAGCTGCCGCATCATCTGGCCGTCAGCTTTGTCCGCGCCCTCAGCGGCTTTGTCGTCGGGGGCGGCATCGGCTTTTGTTTTGGCCTAGCCAACGGCCTGTCGCGCCTTTCGGAACGGCTGTTCGACAGCACGATGCAGATGGTTCGCAACATTCCCCACCTGGCCCTGATTCCGCTGGTCATCCTGTGGTTTGGCATCGACGAGGAGGCCAAGCTGTTCCTGGTCGCGCTGGGGGTGATGTTTCCCATCTATTTCAATACCTTCCATGGCATCCGCACCATTGATGACGGGTTGCTGGAGATGGCGCGCACCCATCAGCTGGGCTCGTGGTCGATGTTCTGGCAGGTGATCCTGCCCGGGGCTCTGCCGTCGATCCTGGTTGGCGTGCGCTATGCTTTGGGCATCATGTGGTTGACCCTGATCGTCGCCGAGACCATTGCCGCCAGTTCCGGGATCGGCTACATGGCGATGACGGCGCGGGAGTTCCTCCAGACCGACATCGTTGTGGTCAGCATTCTACTCTATGCCGCGCTGGGCAAGGCTGCCGACAGCGCGGCGCGGGGACTGGAGCGGGTGTGCCTGAGTTGGCATCCGGCGTTTGGCAGGGGGCAGGCATGAGCAGCGTGGCATGGCAACCTTCGGATCCGTTGTGGTTGCGGCGGACCGTTGCGGAACCGGGGACGGAAACCGTCACGCGGGAACAGGCTCCCGATTCCGGAACTCACGAAGCGCCCCTGGATTTCTGCGGCGCGGACAATGGCGAGGCGGTTGTCATCCGGGGTGTCGGCAAGCGGTTCGGCGAGACCCCCGTCCTGCAAGGCATCGATCTGTCGATCAGCCCCGGGGCGTTCGTCGCCATCGTCGGCCGGAGCGGTTGTGGCAAGAGTACCCTGCTGCGGTTGCTGGCGGGCTTGGCGGAACCAAACGAAGGCCAGGTCCTGGTCGGCGGGGCGCCGGTGCAGGGCTTCCGGCCGGCGACGCGGATCATGTTTCAGGACGCGCGGCTGTTGCCGTGGCGGCGCGTGCTTCAGAATGTCGGGCTTGGGTTGCGCGGCGACTGGAAACCGATTGCCGCGGCGGCCCTGGCGCAGGTCGGTCTTGGCGACCGCGGCGGGGACTGGCCATCGGTGCTGTCCGGGGGACAGCGTCAGCGGGTGGCTCTGGCACGGGCTCTTGTCGGGCGGCCGCGGCTGCTGTTGCTGGATGAGCCGCTGGGGGCGCTTGACGCGCTGACACGGATCGAAATGCAGGGATTGATCGAAGGCTTGTGGCGGGAGCAGGGCTTCACGGCGGTGCTGGTCACCCACGATGTTGCCGAGGCCGTGACCCTGGCCGACCGCGTTGTCATGATCGATCACGGCCGGATCGTGCTCGATCAGGCGATCACCTTGCCCCGGCCGCGCCGCCGGTCCGCGGCGGTGTTCGCTGAACTGGAAGGGGCCATCCTGTCGCGGCTGCTCGATCGGCCAGGGGGGCCCGCGGCTTTCGTATGACCCGCGGCGTGTTCCCGGTTGACCCGCGCGGCGATCCGGTTCAGGGGTGAAGGCAGCCGACGGGGAACGCGATGCCATCCGATCGAGACGATTACGACAGCCCCTGGAAGGACGTGCTGGAGCATCATTTCCTGGCGTTCATTGCGTTCTATTTTCCGGCGGCTGCGGTCGCGATCAATTGGTCGTGCGGCTATGATTTTCTGGACAGTGAGCTTCAGAAGGTCGTGCAGGATGCCGAGCTGGGGCGTCGCGTCGCCGACAAGCTGGTTCGGGTGACACTGCGGGGTGGCGACGAGGCCTGGATCTATATTCACATCGAGATCCAGGGCCGACGCGAGGCGACATTTGCCGAGCGGATGTTCGTCTACAACTACCGGCTCTATGACCGTTACCGAAAGCCGGTGGCCAGCCTGGCGGTTCTGGCGGATGACGACGCCGGCTGGCGGCCATCCTCGTTTGGATTCGACGTCATGGGCTGTCAGCACGTTCTGACGTTTCCGACCGTCAAGCTGCTTGACTGGGGTGGGCGGGAGGACGACCTGTTGCTTCAGGACGATCCGTTTGCTTTGATCACCGCCGCGCACCTGCTGACCCGGGCCACCCGTCACGACATGCCGTCGCGCTATGTGGCAAAGTGGAAGGTAGTTCGCCTGCTTTACGAGCATGGCTGGGACCGGCAGCGGGTCATCGACCTGTTTGCCGTCATCGACTGGATGATGCGGCTTCCCGGTGATCTGGACCAGCAGTTATGGCAGAATATCAGAGCATTCGAGGCGAGGGGCACCATGCGCTACGTGACCAGCGTTGAGCGTTTCTGTATCGAAGAAGGGCTCCAGCAGGG
>JARLIO010000034.1 GCA_031291675.1 Azospirillaceae bacterium | reverse complement strand
GATCCCACACTTCGGTAATGAACGTCGAAACCTGGGGGCCGGATGCCTTAATTGGGCACGTCCGGTCCTGGGAGGGGGGCGGCCAGCAATGGCTGTCCCTACCTCACCGTTCACCCCGAGCGGGTGCGGGCGGCAGCCCGCCGCACGCGCCAATCAGGTCGGCTGGTGCACGCCCGTTTGTTCTTCGCTTAGCGCCCACAGCCTCTCCGCCGCCACGGGATCGACCGCGTGGGGAAAAACGCCACCTTGACCTATCGTGTCGCCCAGCAGGTATTCGCCTTCGGGCGGGGCCAGCAGCACCGAGATCTCGCAATCCTCGCAATAGACCCCGCCCTTGTCCGCGAGCGCCGTGCTGGTGGCGCACCACACCTGTGTGGCCGCACCCATCGCCGGGGTCTTGAAGCCGCGCTCGGGGGCGATAATCGCCCGGCCTTCCGCGTCGATGGCACCGAGTTGCCGCAGCACCGCCGGGTCGATGTATTTGCCGAGGTTGGTCTCGACAATAGCGCCGGGATGCACCGCGAAGGCACGAATGCCGTCCCGGCTGCCACGCTTGTCCAGCGCGACTGCGAACAGGGCATTCGCGGTCTTCGACTGGCCATAAGCGGCAATGGGATTGTAGGCGCGATGGTGGAAGTCGATGTCCTCGAACACGACGGGGGAGAAGCGATGGCCCAGCGACGAGACGGCGATGACCCGCGCGCCATGCGCGGCCTTCAGTGCCGGCCAAAGGCGCAGGGTCAGTTGGAAATGGCCGAGATGGTTGGTGGCAAATTGCGCCTCATGCCCGCGCGCATCCAGGGTCAGCTCGGGCAGCGCCATGATGCCCGCACTGTTTACGAGAATGTGCAGCGGCGTGCGCTCGGCGAGGAAGCGTGCGGCAAAGGCGTCGATCGAGGCCGGATCGAGCAGGTCCATCGGCCAGATCTCAGCCGCCGCAAGGTCGGCCAGCGCGATCCGGGCCCGCCCGACATCGCGCGCCGGTACGATCACGCGGGCGCCTGCGGCCAGGAACACCCGCACGGTCTCAAGGCCGAGCCCGGAATAACCGCCAGTGACGATCGCGGTTTTGCCGGTAAGATCGATGCCGGCGATCACCGCGTCGGCCGTGCTGGCCTTGCCGAAGCCGGAACCGATGGGGGTCTGGGGAAGGGTCATGGGTAGCAAACTCCGAATTCATTGGCTTCCCGCAGATGGGAGGCTATCGTTGGATCGTGAATAATTCGCCGTCCCGGATTCTTGCGCGGCAGTTCAAACCATGAGCGATGATCCGTTTTCCGCCGTCCTGGCGCTGATCAATGCCCAGGCGATCTGCGCGGGTGGTTTCACCGCCGGCGGGGCGTGGGCGATCGCTTTCCCGCCGCCGGATCAGCTCAAATTCTTTGTGATCGCGCGGGGTCAGTGCTGGCTGGCGATCGAGGGGCAGGGGGCGCCGTTCCGGATGGGCGAGGGCGACGTGCTGATGCTGTCCGCGCCGCATGCTTTCGTGGCGTCGAGTGATCCCGCGGTTCCCCCGCGCCCGGCGCGGGAGATCTTCGCCGCGGTCAGCTCGGGCATTCTTGCCCTGGGCGGGGGCGACGAGATGCTGCTTCTCGGTGGGCATGTCGACATGGCGACAGGGTGCGGCTCGCTGTTGCTGGATGGCTTGCCTGACGTCATCCATGTCAATGGCGGCTCGGCGGCGGCGTCGCACCTGAAATCGCTGATCGCCCAACTGGCCGAGGAATGCGGCGAGAACCGCGAGGGGTCGGGCTTTGCCTGCATGGCGCTGGCACAGTTGATCTTTCTGCAGATCCTGCGGGTCCATCTGGCGCGCGAGGGCGAATTGGCGCCCGGCCTGCTGCGGGTTCTGGCAGACCGGAAGCTCGCTCCGGCGCTGCGGTTGATGTATGCGGAGCCGGCGCGGCGTTGGCACCTGCCGGAATTGGCGAGCGCCGCCGCCATGTCGCGGACCGCCTTTGCCACGCGCTTCAAGGCGCTGGCCGGGATGGGGCCGCTCGCTTACTTGGCGCAATGGCGCATGTGTCTGGCCCAGCGCTGGCTGGTCACCGGAACGATGCCCATCGGCCAAATCGCGCGGGTGACCGGCTTTGGCTCGGACGCCGCCTTTTCCAATGCCTTCAAGCGAATGACGGGGAAATCACCGTCGCAGTTCCGGCTGAAATCGCAGCGAATGGCGGCCGAATGAGATGCGATGGACGGGCCCGTCCCGGAACCGCGAGGGGCGACACCAGCTTGCCTTTGCAAGCGCTTCGGCGGTGTCGGGCCGGGAGCTATCCGTCGGCTTCCTGCCGTGTCGAACAGAGGACCGGACCTACGACCATTCACACGGGCCGCTGCCCGATCTGCAATTGCCAGCAACGCGTCCACGCTCGCGTGGCCCTTCTGCCGCTCGATCTTGGCAAAGCGTTCGCGCAGGGCTTCCTTGACCACCTGGGCAGGGGAAAACGGTCATCTCGGCTGACAAGTGGGTTCCAGTTCGGGGGTTATGCGACACGCCGCACCGCTTTCCTATCGCATGTTATGACATCGATACGGTTTCAAACCTATCGTTGGCCCGCGAACCATGACCCTGTTTAAACACACTCTCTCATTAAGATCGTTTGCTCCCTCCGATATGCTAAACCTTGCCGTGCCGTGGTAGACTGCCTCAATTCCCTGTGAAGGATCACGCCATGGCCGAACCTGTCCGCCCCCTCCCCGATCTTGACGACGCCGAGGCTGAAACCGCCGCGCTGGCCGCTGCCGTGGAGAAGTCCCGCGCCGACCGCCGGGCCGTGCCCCATGAGGAAATGCGGGCGTGGTTGCTGGAAATCGTTGCGGGCAACTTCGATGCCCCGCCGCCGGAATCCCGGTTGCTGTGAGCGTCATCTGGCAAACCTCGGCCCGTACCGACGGGGTGCGGCTTGTTCACAATATTGTCGAGGAAAATCCCTTTGCCGCCCGGAAGATCGCCCGCGAGCTGATTCTCGCAGGCGATAGCTTGGCGTTTTTCCATGTCGGGGCCGTCGCGGTCGGATTCGTGGAACGCGGGAGCTTCTCGCCGTGCCGCCTTACATCATCGTCTATGAAATCGACGACTCCGGTACGGTGCAGATTCTAAACGTCTGGCACGGAGCGCAAAACCTTGACGGATAATTGCATGGTTACGGTGACAGTTTACTTTTCTGTGACCCAGTGATAACGCACCGCCCCCGATTTGGGTTGTCCATATGTGATAATGTCCTTTATCTCATAATAGTCCAAAGCGGGAGAATCCCCCCGCCGGGGGCGGGTCAGACAACCAGTGTCGGACAACCAGTCACGGAATTTTCGGCGGTTAAGGCCTACACCGCCTCTGACGGCATCGGGAACATCAGAGCCGTTCGGCCGCGAGTCTGGCGGCGATCGTGTCCACGAACAGACGTGTCCGCGCCGGGGTGCCGGCGTTCCCTGGCCACACGGCCTGTACCGGGATCGGCGGGGGCTCGAATTCCGCCAGGACAACCGCCAGACGGCCTTGATCGAGGTCGGCACGGACTTGCCAAAGTGGGGCTAAGCCCAACCCTGCTCCCGACACAACCGCGGTGTTGGCGGAAGCGGCATCATTGCATCGGAGGGTCCCGCGCACGGCAACGGCTGTCGGTTTTTCGCCGATGGTCAGCGGCCAGGAGTCGCCCTCCGGCCCGAAGGTTCGGACGACGCAGGCATGCCGGGAAAGGTCCGACGGCATGTGGGGCTCGCCATGGCGCGCCAGATAGATCGGCGATGCAACGATGACCCGGCGTAAATTCGCGAGCCGGCGCACCTTCAGACTCGATGCGCCCAGATTGCCGATCCGAATTGCAACGTCCAGGCGTTCTTCAATCAGGTCGACGATGGCATCGGCGAGAACAAGTTCGATCTCCAGGTCTGGAAAGCGCTGAAGAAACGCGACCACGGCGGGCGTAACGTGGTTGGCCGCGAACATGACCGAAGCACCGACCCTGAACAGCCCGCCGATTCGCGCACTGTCATGGCTCGCCTCGGCACGGGCTTGCTCAATGTCCCCCAGGGCGGCCTTGATGCGCTGATGAAAAACCAGGCCTGCAGGGCTCGGCTGCATCCGCCTTGTGGTTCGTCGGACCAGTTCGATCCCAAGTTCGCCCTCAAGCGCGGCAAGCGCCCGGCTTACGGACTGAAGGGAGCAGCCAAGATGCTTGGCGGCAGCCGTCAGGCTCCCACGATCAACCGTTTGAACGAACGCCAGATATTGCTCCAGGCTCGCCACATTATCACTCCAAACGGGATAGTCATTCACTTTCATCAGTTATTATCGAATCGTGCGTTTCAATGCAACATGCCGCTTCCCCATCGATGCAGGAAGCTCCTCTTGTCATACTCATCCCCATCCGTCACCGAGCTGCCGGCCACCGGCGATGCAACCCCCTCCGCAATGTCCAACGGCCTGACGCTGCTCTTTGCAACGGCGGTCGGAATCGTGGTGCTCAGCCTTTATGCCTCGCAGCCTCTCGTGGGGCTGATCGGTGCCGCGCTGGGTCTTGATCCGCGTGAGACCGGACTTGTCACCACGCTCACGCTGCTTGGTTATGCGAGCGGATTGTTTTTGCTGGTACCGCTGACCGATCTTGTCGAGAACAGGGCCCTGATCGTCGGCACACTCGTTGTTGATGTCGTGGCTTTGGCGGCGGTCGCCGGCGCACCGACGACGCCTCTGTTCCTGTTGGCGTGCTTCGTGTCCGGCGCGACCGCCAGCGCGATCCAGATGCTCGTGCCAACGGCCGCATTATTGAGCCCCGAGGGACGGCGTGGCCGCGTGGTCGGCAATGTGATGAGCGGTCTCATGCTGGGTATCCTGCTCTCACGCCCGGCCGCCAGTCTTGTCGCGGAAATCGCCGGGTGGCGCTGGTTCTACGGGCTCCTGGCATGTCTCGTGGCGGCCCTGACAATCACACTGGCCCGTGTCGTTCCGAAACGGCATCCGTCTGGTGCCACAAGCTATGTCCGTTTGATCGGCTCTCTCTACACGATCCTCAAGGAGGAGCGCGTGCTCAGGCGCCGGGCCACTTATCAGGCCTTGTGCATGGCCGCGTTCGGCGTTTTTTGGACAGCCATCGCCCTTCGCCTGTCACAAGCACCGTTTTTTCTGGATCAGACGGGAATTGCTCTGTTCGCGCTCGCGGGCGCCGCGGGCGCCGTTATCGCACCGATCGCCGGTCGCGCGGGCGACAAAGGTTGGACAGGGCCGGCGACCGTGCTGGCCCATGTCGCTGTCGTCGCCGCGATGATCCTGGCCGCTCTCGGTGGTGCGGGGCCGTTTCAGTCTCTGGCACCACCGTCAACGACAACGGCCCTTGGGCTCCTGGTGACCGCTGCGGTGCTGCTCGATCTGGGCGTTATCGCTGATCAGACGCTCGGCCGGCGCGCCATCAATTTGCTCAGACCCGAGGCAAGGGGCCGGTTGAATGGCTTGTTCACCGGCCTGTTTTTTCTCGGCGCCGCGACGGGTTCGGGCCTGTCCGGCATTGCCTGGGTCCAGGGCGGCTGGCTCGCTGTCTGTGGCGTGGGCGTTGCCTTCGGACTTTCAGCGCTCAGCCTTGGCATCGCAGAAAGGTCAAAGCCTTGAGGTCGCAACCGAGACGCGACATTCCAGTCGGCTATGGTCGTTGAACCCTACCGCCTCATCGTGGCGGTGACATTTTGCGAGGCGGTTCGCGCGTCCCGTTTCACCGCCTGGGGCGGCTGTCCGTAGAGGCGCAGAAACGCGCGGCGCATCCGCTCCGGATCCGAGAAGCCGACCGCGCGGGCGGTGCTCTCAATCGGCTCGCTGCCCGATTCAATCCGGAGCCGCGCGGCCTCGGCGCGCAGCCGTTCGACGGCCTTGGCCGGGGTCTCGCCGGTCTCGGCGCGGAATGCCCGGCCGAACTGGCGCGGACTGAGGCAGGCCGCCGCGGCCAGGCGCTCGACCGGCAAGGGTTCGTGCAAATGGTCGCGGGCAAAGGTCAGCGCTTGCCGGATCCGGTCCGATTGTGGTTGCAGCTCCAGCAGCGTGGAGAATTGCGACTGGCCGCCGGCGCGACGATGATAGACCACCAGATCGCGGGCCACAGCCCGGGAAATCACCGGGCCGAGGTCATCCTCGATCAAGGCCAGCGCCAGATCGATCCCGGCGGTGATGCCCGCAGAGGTCCAGAGCGGCCCATCGTGAACGAAGATGCGGTCGCCGTCGACCCGGATCCCGGGAAATCGCTGCTGGAGCAGCGCGGCATGGCGCCAATGGGTCGTGGCCCGCCGGCCGTCGAGCAGGCCGGCGGCGGCCAGGATGAAAGCCCCGGTGCAGACGCTCGCGGTGCGGCGCGCGCGGGCGGCCGCCGGACGGACCAGATCGCCGAACGGGTCGCTCGGCGCGGATTGGCGGGATCCGCGGCCACCGGCAACGATGAAGGTATCGAAGCCCAGTTCGCCGATCGGCCGCGTCAGGACCGCGAGGCCGGCGGTGCTCATGACCGCGCCACCCTCGCGCGATACCACGTGAAGGCGATAGGCGTCCGCCCCGGCGATCGTGTCGGCCGCCTGGAACGCGGCCAGCGGGCCGGTCAGGTCGAGGATCTGGAAATCCGGAAAGACGAAGAAGCCGATCTCGCGTGGCATGGCTGGAACTAAGGGATCTATGTCGTTTCGGACGGAAGGCTGGTGGTTCATGCTCGCCCTGTCAACTGGAAAGGAATCGCCATGACAGACCCGATCACGATCGTTTTTCCGCTTTACCAGGGCGTCACCCACCTCGATTTCACCGGCCCGCACCAGTTTTTGTCGCGGATACCGGATTCGCGCGTCATGACCGCGTCGCTCGGCGGCGTGCCGGTCACGGCCGACAATCTGACTTTTGCCGGCCTGACCGACCTGGTCTCGATCGCCCGGTGCGATGTGTTGTGCGTGCCGGGTGGCATGGGGTGCATCGAGGCGATGCAGGACCGCGCCTACCTGGACGCGATCCGGCGCCTGGCCGGGACGGCGCGCTGGGTCACCTCCGTCTGCACCGGATCGCTGCTGCTGGGCGCGGCGGGTTTGTTGTCGGGACGGCGCGCCGCCTGCCATTGGGCCTGGCGCGATCTGCTGTCGGCGTTCGGCGCTATCCCCGATGCCGGGCGGGTGGTGCGCGACGGTGAGATCCTGACCGGCGGCGGCGTCACCGCCGGTATCGATCTCGCCTTGACGCTGATCGCCGAAATGACCGATGTCGAGACCGCGCAGTCGATCCAGCTCGGCCTGGAATATGCGCCGGCACCCCCGTTCGATGCCGGACGACCGGAAACGGCGCCGCCCGCGGTCCGGGATCGGGTCCTGGCCCGGCTGGCGCCGGGAATACCGGTGCGCCGCGCTGCCGTGGCGCGCGCCGCCGCGGCAATGCCGCTGTGACCATCGCCGCAGGAGGCGTCGCCCGGTTACGCCTCGTCGGACGAGATCGACGAGGCCTATGTGCAGCGCCAACTCGGACGCGCCTCGGCCGAGATGACCCGGCGGTGCCAGCGACGACGCGACCGGTCCCGCGTCAATCTGACGAAAGCCGCAGGACTGTCGCGGAGCTAACAACCAGCATCGAACACGGCGCTGTGATCGCGGTGGGACCAGAACGAACGGCCCAGATCTGTAGCGCGTGCGGACAAGCAGAAGCCGATGATTGCGAGACCCATCGGCATCGCGGCGACAAAGGTGCGTCTTTTCATGGTTTCTCCAAAGGAGTCGGTTGGGGATCCCGGAAACGGCGCAGGAGAATTCTGACTAAATCAACGCTGCCACCGGATAGCGCCGCCATTCCGGCTCGGCATAGCGCCGGCCGTGGGCGAACAGAAACCAGAGCACCGCTTGCGGGTCGGACAGTTGCGCCGGATGCGCGGCCTTCCATTCGTCGAACGCCTGCCGCAGCGCCGGCTCGTCGGCCAGCATCTGCAAGGCCGTGTCCTCGAAGACATAGGCCGAGATGGAGGCCTGCTTCTTCTCCAGCACGCTGTTGAAAAACCCCCAGCGGAAGAAGCTGTCATGCGCTTCGGGCTCCAGGGTCTCAACCGCGTAGCGGGCCTGGGGCTGGTCGAGAGGCACCAGCATGTCACCCGCGCGCGCCTGGATGGCCTCGGAGTGCGTGCTCAGCACCACCCGGTCATGGAACATGTGGCCTTCGTAGGCGGTCGCGCGCGTGCCGACCTCCAGCACCCGGTACACCCGGGCTGCATCGAACACTCGGTCGGCGTCCAGGCGCTGCAGCGCGACGCCGTTCCACTCCAGCCGCTCGATCACCTCGCGCCAAGCCTGGGGCACCAGGTAGGCCTTCGGCGCCGTCACCACCCGGTCCTCGACGCAGCGGTCGAAGTGGACGATGTCCTTCTCCCACGGCTGGCCACGGTCGTAGGCGAGCCGTTGATAGTCACCCAGCCGGCTCGGCGTACGCACCGCCGCGTAGCCCTTGAAGCGAAGGCGCGCCGGCCGCTCGTGGTCATTGCGCCAAAGCAGCGGCCACTGCGTGCGACATGCGGCATCTGCCCGCGAATCGCGCCGCAGTTGCTGGATGTGCCCCGCCTGCGCCACGCTGAAGTCCAGCACCACCTCGACCAGCGTGCGCATCGCGGCCACGCGGTCGGCGAAGGGCTTGAGCATGTGGGTCTCGGGCATGAAGCCGATGGTGTGGTGCAGCGCCGCGTAGCCGGTGGAGAAGCGCGGCAGATCGAGAAAATCCTCGATGCCGTCGTCCGGCGTCTCGGCCAGCAGGTTGACGTAGGGGCAGGTCGGCCAGCCGCGCCGCTGCATGTCGCCGTAGATCGCGGGCAGCATGCGCTCGCGCAGGAAGTCGCCCAGGCCGCCGCCCAGCTTGTCGGGCTGGGTCGGGATCAGGGTCATGGCGTAGGCGTAGTCGGCACCGTTGGCGGTGTGGGTGTCGACCATCACATCCGGGTCCCAGGCGGTGAAGAAGCGGTTGAACACCGGGGCGGCCAGGCTGTCGCACTTGATGAAGTCGCGGTTCAGGTCGAGGTGCCGGCCGTTGCCCCGAAAGCCGAAGGATTCGGGGCCGAGCTGGTTCACCCGCGAGCTGGACTGGCGATTCACGCAGCCGTCGACATTGTAGACCGGGATGAAAAGGAACACCGTGTTGCCGAGCGCCGCCAGCCGCTCGGGTTCGAGGCAGAAGTCGCGCACCAGCGCCATGCAGGCGTCAATGCCTTCGGGCTCGCCGGGATGGATGCCGTTGTTGTTGAAGAACACCGGGCGCTGCTGCTCGCGCAAGGTGTCGCGGTCGAACACGCCGTCGGCCGTGACCAGGCCGGCGTGCATCGGCAGGCCGGTGTCGGACGTGCCGATCCGCCACCATCGCAGCACGCCCGGGAATCGCTCAGCCAGCCGCTCGTAGAAGGCGATGCATTCGGCCCAGGTGGTGGTCTGGTTGCCATTGCCGCGTTCGAAGGGCGTGGGAAAGGCAAGGCTGGCCGGGGACGTCATGCGCGACTCCTTTTTTGGCGGTGGTCTGGTTGCCATTGCCCGGGTCGAAGGGGCGTGGGAAAGGCAAGGCTGGTCGGGGACGTCATGCGTGCAGAGCGCCTTGGCCGGCTGCGACCTGACGCCATCGTTTGCGGGCAGCCTCGGTTCGCGCCCTCCGCCACCTCATAACCTGCGCAG
The DNA here is from genome assembly GCA_031291675.1 of Azospirillaceae bacterium. GTDB lineage: Bacteria > Pseudomonadota > Alphaproteobacteria > Azospirillales > Azospirillaceae > JARLIO01. The sequence continues at coordinate 645,690 of JARLIO010000034.1, read as the reverse complement.
ACTATCGACAAGCAAATCCCCCGTGGCGAGGACATGCTTGCGTAGGGCATCACAGGCGCGCTCGACATCCCGCAGTTCGCAAAGAGTCAAAATCTGACGATGCTCGATCTGGGATTGTTCGACATGGTGTGTCTCCTCCCAAGTGTACCGAAGGTAGCGCTCGAAATTCATCCGCAGATTTTCAATCATATCCAATGTTCTTTCGCTCTTCGCGGGAGCGTAGAGATTGGCGTGAAATTCTGCATTGAGCCGAATCTTTGCATCAACAGTATCCGATGCGTCGAGATCGCCCAGTATTCGCGTGCCGTTCACGAAATCCGCGCGCGTCATCCTGGGAATTGCCCAGCGCAGCGCCTGGCATTCGAGAAGCGCACGGAGCTGCGTCACCTCCCAGGCTTCGTCGGCGCTCAGCTTCGCTACGCTGACCCCGCGGCGGGGCTCGGCCTTAAGGAAGCCCTCCGCAGTCAGTTGCTTGAACGCCTCCCGGACAATCATCTGGCTCACGCCATACTGGGTGGCGATGGCGTCTTGGCGCAGTCGCTCCCCGCCGTTCAGCCGATTGTGCAGGATCGCGCGACGCAGCTCATCGACCACGATTGTCGCCGCCGAATAGCTCTTCTCACGAGTGCGCTCTTGCGCAGAGTCCACGACCGGCCCTTTCGAACATTGAAGCGATAATCGCTGGCTTCAGGCGAGCGGAAAAGACGCAACCGTGCGTCGGTTCAGATCGCCGTAGAGGCATCGCAGACCCTCTCCAGGTCTTTGTTTTGTCGCATTTTCTACGTCCAACCGGAACCCACTTGGTCGGAAAATGCTCCAGCCGGCATTTTTCCGGCCGTCAATTCAGGGGCATCATGGTCCTTGACGAGCGACAGAACAATAGCATATTTAACGATTATCGTTTATCGCTAATTAAAACACCGAGGTTCCGATGCTGAGGCTCTCCAATTTCGACGCCGTCACCTTCGATGTTTATGGAACCCTGATCGATTGGGAGCCCTCAATCGCCAAGTTTCTGGGGGATTGGGCTTCCAAGGTTGGCGTGACCGCCACCGGCCAAAACCTCATCATGTCGTTCGACGGAGCGCGCGCGGTCATTCAAAAGGAGCGCCCGGCCCATCCTTATCCGGAAATCCTTCGCCGCTGCTTCGACTGGATCTCTGCCGATTTCGGCGTCCCGGTGGCTGCGGCCATGCGCGAAGCATTCTCGACCACGCCGCATCACTGGCCGTCCTATGACGATGTCCCGAGGGGCCTGAAGCAACTCCAGGCTCGCGCAAAGATCGGAGCCCTCTCAAACATCGACAATGCCGCGCTCGCGTCGTCCTGCAGCAAGATGGGCATTTCGTTCGACATCGTCGTGACCGCGGAGCGTGTCGGTGCATACAAGCCCAGCCTCGAACATTTCGAAACCGCCCTGGCGGATCTTGAGGCCGTAGGCATTCCGCGCTCGCGCGTACTGCATGTGGGGCAGAGCCTGCGCGCCGACATCACTCCCGCCAATCAGCTCGGCCTGCAGTGTGTCTGGATCAATCGACCGAGCCGACTCCTTGGCCTATCCGGCGAAGGTGCAGCGGAGGCACGCCCAGACCTCACCGTGGCGAGCCTCGCCGAGATGCTCGCCACAATCGGCTAAGAGCCGGTCGCCCTTTTGCGATTTCCATCGTCAGCGCGACCGAGGAGCACTCCCGCTCGGGAGGGAAGGGCGCGCTGGCCTTGACCATTGGGTAGCCGGAAATGCGATGGCACCACAACCGATAGCCGGAGAACGCAAGCATGAACCGAGACAGAGTCCTTTCGAGCACCGCGGATGATCCCTGGTCCCTCCCGGTGTCGGTTCTTGCAGAGGAGATTGCGAGCGGCCGCGTCACATCGGTCGAGGTTGTCGATGCGTTCCTGGCTCGGATCACCGAGCACGACGACAAACTCCATGCCTATGTCGAAGTTTACCAGGCGGAGGCTCGCCTTGCGGCCGATGCCGCCGACAAAGCCATACAGGCGGGGCACGCCGTCGGGCCGTTTCACGGGGTGCCGATCGCCCTGAAGGATTTGATCGAGCTGAAGGGGCGAATCACGACCGCAGGCTCGGTACATTTTCGCAACCGGCGAACAGCGGTGACCGCAACCGTCGCGCAGCGGCTGATGGCACAGGGTCTCATCGTCCTCGGGAAGACCCACACCGTGGAACTCGCTTACACCGGGTGGGGCATCAACGAAGGTATGGGCACGCCGTGGAACCCATGGGATCGCGCGACGCACCGGATACCGGGAGGATCGAGTAGTGGCTCGGGTGTCGCGGTCGCCGCGGGCCTGGCGCCGTGGGCAATCGGTACCGATACGGGCGGTTCCGTCCGCCTACCGGCTGCTTTTTGTGGCTTGACCGGCTTGAAGCCAACAGTCGGGCGCATCTCGACTGCCGGCATTATACCGCTGAGCGCAACACTGGACACGCCCGGCCCCGTTGCCCGCTCGGTGCTCGATGCCGCGCTGCTCTATAACCTCATGCGGGACCCTGGCCACGCTGGCGGGACGGGACCGGCAAGCGACCCACTGCCGACCTTGAAGCGTGGTGTGCGAGGGCTTCGGCTGGGACGCATGCCGCAAGTCGAACGGGACGGGGTCGACGCGGCGGTCTTGGAGGCCTATGATCGGTCGCTTCGAACCTTGGCAGAGCTTGGCGCCGAAATTGTCGATGTCGCTCTTCCGTTCCGCTTCGACGACTGCTTCCCCGTCCACCTGACGGTCGTTCATGCCGAAGCCTACGCTCATTTTCGCGAGATGATCGAGGATGACGCAACTCTGCTCAGCAGCTCTGTCCGCATAGGGATTAGCCTCGGCCGGGACATCTCGGCTCAACAATATCTTTGCGCCCAGAAGCAGCGGGGTGCCATGGCAGCTGCGATGGCCGACGCATTGGGCGAGGTCGACGCTCTGCTCACCCCGACGACCGAAAGCCCGGCCGTGCCAGTCGATCGCGTCGACACAAGCCGATCGCCATCGCGCTTCACCCGCTTCGTGAATACGTTGGATATGTGCGCCTTGGCGCTACCCAACGGCGCAACCTCGGGCGGTTTGCCGCTCTCCCTGCAAATCGTTTGCAAGGGACATGACGAGGCGATCGCTTTCCGAATTGGGTACGAATTCCAAACGGCAACGACATGGCACTTACGCACGCCGCAACTCTGATAGCCCCATCGGAGCGGGAGAGCGATCGACCGCATGCTCGGCCGCCTCAGGGATTTCTCCAGTTTTGCGTTTAGGTCGCGCGAAAGGGCGACAACGCTCAGCGGCGTGAAGCCGCCGGTGCGGCCGTGCCCGCGAACGCCTGGGCCGGCCGATCGGCGGACCCTTCAGCCGCCGGCGCGGTTCCTTGAAAGGTGCGGCGGTAGGCCGACGGTGTCGTCTCAAACGCTTTCAGGAAGTGGAGCCGCAATGAAAGGGCGGTCCCGAAGCCGGCACGCGACGCGATCTGCTCGATCGACAGGTCCGTCGCCTCAAGAAGCTGTTGCACCAGGGCCAGCCGCTGCCCGACCACCCAGGTGATGACGGTCGTGCCGGTCAGGCGCTGGAACCGCCGGGTAAAAGTCCGTCGGCTCATGCCGGCGTGATCGGCGAGGCCGTCGACCGTCAGCGTCTCTGCGAGCCGGGTCCGCGCCCAGGCCAGGGTGTTGGACAGCTTTTCATCGCTGCGGGTGATGGCGACCGGTTGCTCGATGAACTGCGCCTGGCCGCCGGGTCGATGCGGCGGTACGATCAGGCGCCGTGCCAGGCGATTGGTCACGCGGGCGCCCACCCGGTTCCGCAGCAGATGCAGGCAGCAGTCGATGCCCGCCGCGGTTCCCGCCGAGGTCACAACATCGCCGTCGTCAATGTAAAGGACCCGGGGATCGACCCTGACGCGCGGGTAGCGGGCGGCGAAACGCTCGGCCCACAGCCAATGCGTGGTCGCCGGCCGGTCGTCGAGCAAGCCGGCCTCTGCCAGGACAAAGGCGCCCAGGCACAGGCCGACGATCCGGGCCCCGGCGTCGTGGGCGTCGCGCAAGGCTTGCAGCAGAATCGCGGGCGGCGGTTTGAGGGGATCGCGCCAGGACGGGACGATGATGGTGCCCGCCTCGGCCAGGCAATCCAGCCCGAGCGGCACCTCGATCGCCAGGCCGCAGGAGGTGATCAGGGGCCCGGGCGTGACGGCGCAGATCCGCAGCTTGAAATCGGGAAGGCCGTCCTCACGGCGATCCTCGCCAAAAACCAGCGTCGGCACGGCGAGATGGAAGGTGCTGATTCCGGGGAAACTGACCAGGGCGATCATATCGGGGTCCATGCGGGGCCTCGGCTGTCGTGACATTTGGCCTGATCCTATCGAAGAATGTCAGTCAGGCCAATTTCGCGTAACGCCGCTCCGGTCGAAAATTCGTCCCGGATCGGACGGAGGTCTGGTCGCCTTGTTGCCGATCCGAGGCCCCCCATGACCAACAGGAGTTGTCGATGTCCGCGTCTTCCCGCCGTGCCCTGATCCTGATCGATGTTCAGAATGAATATGTGACGGGCAATCTGCCGATCGAATATCCCGATGTCCGGCTCTCACTGCGCAATATTGCCCGTGCAGCGCAAGCCGCGGTCGCGGCGCAGATCCCGATCATCGTGGTGCAGAACAGCGCACCGGTGACGGCGCCGCTCTTTGCCAAAGGCACACCGGGGTGGGCGTTGCATCCCGTCGTCGCCGGACTGCCGGCGGCGCATTCGATCGAAAAATCGCTCCCCAGCGCCTTCACCGGAACCGACCTGGCCGCCTGGCTGACCGGGCAGGATATCGGAATCCTCACGGTTGCCGGCTATATGACGCACAACTGCGTCGATTCCACGATCAAGCACGCATTGCATGACGGCTGGCAGGTTGAGCATCTCTATGATGCGACCGGTTCGGTCTCCTACGCCAACCAGGTTGGCACGGTCAGCGCCGAAGCGATCCACCGGGCTTTCAGCGTCGTTCTGCAATCGCGATTTGCCGCGGTGCTGACCACCGATGCCTGGATCGAGGCGCTGACATCGGGCGCCCCGCCGCAGCGCGACAGCATCTTCGCCTCCAATCAGCGCGCCCGCCTGAGTCTACCGCCCCTTGGGGGCTGACGGCGGCGCGCGTCGGCACTGGCGATCAAGCTGGTCGAGCAACGGGCGGAACGGGGTGGCCGGGGCGGCGGCGCGGATAATGTCGGCAAGCGCCATCGCGGTCGCCGACATCCCGGCATTGGCGTAGGCGATAGCCAGGGCCACCGCATCGACCCCGCCGCGCCGCCCCACCGGCAAGCGCGACAGGAAAGCGGCGGCCAGCCCGGGGTCGAGAACCCGATGAAACCGTGCCAGGCCGTGAAAGCCGAAGCTGCCGCGGCCATCATCGATATATTCCTGGGAAAAGCGGTCGGCGATCTCCGCCGACGCATAGCGAATTCCGTATCGCTGTTCCAGCAGCGGGCGATAGCTGCAACTGATCTGCATGTCTTCGGGATGGGTCATGGTCACGTCGGGGTCAGCCAGGGCGGTCAGCAATCGGCGCGATCGCCAGGAAAAGCCGCCATTTCCCACCACCGGAGGGCCGTCCATCGCGCCCCACCGGGCACCAGCATAGTCGATGCCGCGCAACCTCTCGTCCCAGAGGCCGGCGTCCAGAACAAAGCCGTCCCATTGCACCAGAAGCAGAAATGGTGTGTCGACGTACCGGATCAGATCCTTGATGACAAACTGGCTGTAATCGATCAGCGAAGCGATTCTTGCCGGGACCACCGTGAGGCCCGGGCACTCGAACGCCCGGTCGGTCACCAGAACAGTGGCCGCCGGTCGGATCTGCACCCGGCAGTTTTTCAAGGCGATCAGCGCCAGACCGGGGTGGCTGGCGTCAATGCAGCATAAGGTTGTGTCCGGCAGATCGACGGGGCGGGCCCGCTGCCGCAATGCCGGTCGCAGGGCCAGGTCGACGGCAAACAGGTCGAGCAGTGCCACAGCATCGCCCGCGGCGATTCCCGCCACCTGTTTGTGGAACAGGGTGACCGGGGTGGCGCCGCCGCCGTCCTGGTCGTCGTCGATGATGTCATGCAGGCAGGCGTCATCGGATTTGGCGCCGCCTGTGAGCCGGCGCAACAGCCAGGACAGGTAGCGGCTGTCGGTGTCATAGCTGTCCGGACAGGCGGCAAGCGCGGCGTCCCATTGCTGGTCGGCCGCGAGTGCCAGGCTGGCGGCCAGCGGATGGGCCGGCGGATCGATCGCCAGGGCCCCGGATTGGCGCGGCGGCGCCAGCGTCAGGGCGCGGCGATCCATCTTGACCAGCACCCCGGTGCCGCGCCGGAGTCTGACGGGGGGATCGATGGTCTCGGCGCGCTTGAACGCGATTTCGGCCGCGGCCGGTCGGCTGGCGCTCAGCGTGGCGCCCAGCGACGCGTATCCCGCGCCCCGATCCGGGGCCAGGACGATCGCATTGCGATGTGCCGCGAAGGCCAGCCTTTCGGCCGCCGACGCCGCCGCGACGGTGCCCAGCGTCGACCAGCCGGTGGGGTGATCGGAATCGACGGTCAGGGCGCGGCAATACCAACGGACGCCGCTGGAGAAATCCCCGGTGCGGGCCGACAGATCCCCCAGCGCGCCCAATGCTGCGGCCTCGCCAGGATCGATCCGCGCCAGGGCCCGCCACAGGACCGTCGCCTCGACCCAGCGCTCCCGTTGCTGTGTCATGGTCGCGAGCGTCCGCAGCGAAGCGGCCAGCACCGGCAAAACCGCGCTGTGGTCGGGACAGACGCTCAGACAGCGGCGCAACACGCTTTCGACGATGGCGTCATCGCCCGCGGCGACCTGTTGCGCGGCGAGGGCTGACAGATCAACCGAATCGCTCATCAATGCCCCCTTCAGGCGGGAGACAGGCCTGATCGGCTGAGTTCACCACGGTTTTCCGTCGGCACGAAGATTAAATTTGCCGCGGCCGGCCTGTGCCCTCGCGGTGCCCCGTCATGCCGCCGCGATCAATCGACAACCGGCGTCACGCCGCGCAGGACATCGGCGAAGACAGCGGTGTCGACATTGCCGCCACACAGGATCACGCCGACGCGCCGGCCGCGCATGACCTCGCGTTCCTGCAACAGGGCCGCAAGCGCCGCCGCACCCGCGCCTTCGGCGACATTGTGGGTGTCGTGGAAATAGATGCGCATGGCTGCCGCGACCTCGTCATCACTGACCGCGACGATGCGGCTGGCCCCGCGCTGGTAAACCGCCAGGGCCTCGTCGACAGGAATGCGCACGGCGAGGCCGTCAACAAAGGTTCGGGCCGAATCCGTCTCGACGCGATGTCCGCTGTCGAAGGACAACTTTGCCGCCGGCGCTTCCGTTGACACGACACCGACGACCTCGGTTTTCAAGCCCAGGGCATCCCGGGCCGCGATCACGCCGCAAATTCCCGAGCCGCCGCCGATCGGCACGTAAACCGTGTCCAGGTCCGGGGCCGCGGCGAACAGTTCCATGGCATAGGTGGAGACGCCGGCAACCAGTTGCTGATGAAAGGACGGCACCGGATAGAGGCTTTCGTCGCAGGCCAGACGTGCCGCCTCGGCCTTGGCCTCGTCGAAATCCTGGCCGATCGCGACCACCTCGGCGCCGAAGGCGCGCATCGCGTCGTTCTTTTCCGGCGAGTTGCCGTGCGGTACCACGATCTTGGTCCGAAGGCCGGCGGCGGTTGCGGCGCGCGCCTGGCTTTGCCCGTGATTGCCACGGGTCGCGGTGATGATCCCGGTGGTCTTTGGGTGTGTCCTGGTCAACCAGTCGATGAAGGTGATCCCGCCGCGGATCTTGAAGGCCCCGGTGGGGGTATGGTTCTCGTGCTTGACCCACACGGTGGCGCCCAGTTTGGCGCAGATCTGTGGCCAGACATATTGCGGGGTCGGCGCCATGTGACGGTAGACAATCCGTGTCGCGTGTTCGATGTCGTCCCGGGTGACAAGAGGTCGGGAAACCAGTGCCATCATTGTTTCCAGTCGTGAATTTCGGCTATTTTCGCGGTCCGGGGCGAGGGCCGCTATCAAATTCCTGACCTGGAATCGGGGGCCGGGCCCCGAAGATCCCCCCGAGGCGGCGGCGCGATGCCATGATGGTGCCGTCGTTGCCGATGGGGGCAGCGATGGCGGGAACGGGAGGGTGCGCAGGCGGACATGTCGTGTTTTCATCGGGGAGCGATCGAGCCGGTCCGGCGGCTCAACTGCGGACCGTGGCAGGCCGAACTGTTGCCGCGGCAGCCCTATGAGGCCCGCTACACACCCGATGCCTTTGTGATCGGCTTCTCCTTCGACAGCCAGGATGGCGTTCATGCCTTTGCCAGCGATCGGTTGCAGCCGTTTCGCACCCGGCCCAACAGTCTGGCCTTCGTTCCCCCGGGCTGCGAGGTGTTTTCGTTGTCGCGGACCGGGGGTGAGTATCTGCGGTTGACGATGCCCGGGTCGGTCTTCGATGTGGTGCGGGCGCCCCGGCGTTTCAGCGATGCGGTTGATCCCCCGGCGATCGCGGCGGCCCGGGCGATTCGCGGCCTGCTGCTTCAGGCCCTGCCGCCCGACCCGGCGGTTTTCGAGCGCCATGTCGCGGTGCTGGCCGATCGGGCGGCCTGCTTCCTGGACGATGCGGTTCGCCCGTCGCCGGCGGCGGGCTGGCTGACGCCCAACCGGCTGAAGCGGATTGACGACCTGATCGCCGACAATCTTGATACCAGCCTGTCGGTGTCGACCCTGGCCCATGCCCTGGCCCTGTCCGAAGGGTTCTTCGCCCGCGCGTTCAAGGCGGCGATGGGGATCGCGCCGCATGATTATCTGATCGATCGCCGGATCGCCCGGGCGCGGGCGCGGCTCTGTGCCGGGGAGGTGGATCTGAGCGCCATCGCCCTGGCCGCCGGCTTTTCCTCCCACGCCCACATGACCGCGGTATTCCGGCACCGCCTGGGGACGACGCCCAGCGCGCTGCGCGCCGGCCTTGATGCCGTCCCGAACGGCACATCGCGCCGCGTCAATTCCTCCGCCAATTCGTGACAGATCGTTTAGTTGACAGCCGGGACTTGCCGGCTAAAGTGCGCGCCCATGGATGCCACGTCTCCGAGCCCGCCTGCCAGGACACCGTTGCGCCGGGCGTCCTTGCTTCGGTCGCTCCGCTTTCTGGGCGTTTGGGGGCCCGGGCTGCTGGTGATGCTGGCCGATAATGACGCCGGCAATGTCGTCACGGCGGCGCAGGCCGGGGCCGAATGGGGGTTCCGGCTGCTGCCGTTGCTGCTGGGCCTGATACCCTTGCTGTACATGGTCCAGGAATTGGCGGTTCGCCTGGGTATCTTCACCGGGTGCGGCTTTGGTGAGTTGATTCGCAAGACGTTCGGCGCCGGATGGGCGGCGTTGGCGGCGGTCGGGCTGGTGGTCGCGACCGCGGGTTCGCTGGTCACCGAGTTCACCGGCATCGCCGGCATTGGCGATCTCTACGATGTGCCGCGCGCCTTTACGCTGTCGATCGCTGCGGTGATCCTGTTGCTCGTGGTCTTGACCGGATCCTTCCGCCGGACCGAGCGGGCCCTGTTGTTGATTGGGCTGTTCCAGTTGGCGTTCTTCGCCGTTGCCAGCGCCGCGCATCCCGACCCCGCGATGGTATGGCGGGATGTCTGGGATCTGCCGGTGTCAGACCGGTCGTTTCTTTACCTGAGTGCGGCGCTTGTCGGTGCGGTTTTCAACCCCTGGATGGTGTTCTATCAGCAGTCCGCGGTTGCCGACAAACGGCTTACCGCGGCTGACTACCGATCGGAGCGCTGGGATACCGCGGTTGGCGCGGTTCTGACGCAGTTGCTGACGGCGTCGGTGCTGGTTGCGGTTGCAGCGACCATGGGGCGTCACGGTGGCGTGACCTTGAACAGTGTCGGGGAGATCAGCGCCGCCTTGGATCCGCTGTTGGGTGCCGCGGTGGCGCGGCCGATCTTTGGTGTCGGGGTGTTGGGTGCGGCGATGGTGGCCGCCGTCGTCTCGTCGCTGGCCTTGACCTGGGGCATTGGCGAGGTCGCGGGCTTCCGGCGCTCGCTGGAATGTCGCCCGACCGCGGCGCCGTGGTTCTATGGTATCTACGCCACCTGTACCGTCGGTGCCGCCGTCCTGGTGTGGTTGGTCCCCGATCTGGTCGGGCTCAATATTGCAGCCCAGGTTCTGAATGCGTTGTTATTGCCGTTGGTGGTTGGTTTTCTTGTGACGCTGGCCGTGCGGGCCCTGCCGGAGGGGCGGCGGCTGCGCGGCTGGTATCTTTCGGTCGTTGTCGGGTTTTCGATTATGGTGTGCGCCCTGGGCTTTGTCGGCGGGCTGTCGGCGCTTTTTCCGGTTTAGGTCGAAGGAAACGTTACGGACATGGATTTCAGCGGCGACCCTACCTCCATCGGTGCGGTGCTCAAGGTCTGCCTGGTCGACCTGATCCTCAACGGTGATAACGCCCTGGTGATCGCGTTGGCCTGCCGGTCGCTGGCGCCACAGCATATCGGCCGGGTGATCCTGGTCGGCACCGGGGCCGCCATCGTCCTGCGCGTGATTCTGACCCTGTTCGTCGGCACTCTGCTGTTGACCCCGGGGCTCAAGCTGGTCGGCGGGCTTGCCCTGGTGATCATCGCGATCAATCTGACCGTCGGTGATGACGGTCAGGATGCGGCGGCGGATCCCGGCAAATCCCGGCGCGGTCACGGCGACGACTGGGTGGGGGCGATCATGGTGATCCTGGTCGCCGATCTGATGATGAGCCTCGACAACATCGTCGCCTTGTCGGCGATTGCCCAGGGCAATGTCGTCGTGCTCGGGATCGGGTTGGCCATCAGCGTGCCGTTGCTGATTTTTGGCAGCACGCTGATCACGACCCTGTTGCATCGGGTTCCGCTGCTGATCACCGCCGGGGCCGCCATGTTGGGCTGGATTGCCGGCAGTTTCGCGATGACCGATCCGCTGATTGTCGACTGGACCAATACGCAGGCACCGGCGCTGGCGGTTGCGGTGCCGATCCTGGCTGCCGCGTTCGTGATCCTGGAAGGTCGGATTGTGGCGCGCGAGGTCGCGGCGTCACGCCGGCACCGTTTGCCGCCGCCGGTCGTTGCGGCGCGCGGCGTTGAGGTCCGGCCGCCGCTGGCTGGTCCGGCGCCCCGGCTGCCAGTGATCCGTGCGGCCGCATCTTCAGCGCCGCAACTTGCCGCGACGACCGGCGATCCCGGGTTGCCGGACGCCGGTACCGCACCGCTTCGTGCCATGAGGGATGAGTGAATGTCCGTGGACCCGGTCAATGACGCCGTTTCCGCCCCTGACGCCGAGAGCGAGGATGACGTCGATTTCAACGAATTGACCACCCTGTTCAAGAGCAAGTTCCAGCGCCTGACCCGCATTCCGGGGCTGGGTGGACGGGGGCTGGCGCTGATCGCGGCGGTTGTCGCGGTCGGTTGGGTGATTTCCGGGATCTACAAGGTCCAGCCGGATGAACAGGGGGTGGTCCTGCGTTTCGGTGATTGGATCGGAACCACCGAACCGGGACTGCATTACCACCTGCCGGCGCCGATCGATCGGGTGATCTTTCCCAAGGTCACCCAGGTCAACCAGCTTCAACTGGGCAACACGCCGGTGGCGTCGGCACCCAGCAGCACGGGAGCCCGCGAAAAGCAGATGCTGACCGGGGACGAAAACATCGTCGAGGCCGATTGTGCCGTGTTCTGGCAGATCAAGGATGCGGGACAATTCCTGTTCAGGGTCGGCGATCCGGATATGGCGGTGAAGGTCGATGCCGAAGGCGCGTTGCGCGAGGTCATCGGCCGGACGCCGATTCAGGCCGCCCTGTCGGACAAACGCCAGCAGATCGCCGACCAGACCAAGGCGTTGCTGCAACAGTTGCTCGATGACGAGCAGGCGGGCATCCGGATTACCCAGGTGCAGTTGCAGCGGGTCGATCCGCCCCCGGCCGTGATCGACGCCTTCAACGACGTTCAAAGGGCCCGGGCCGACCAGGAACGGGCCCGCAACGAGGCCGAGGCCTACGCCAATGATATCCTGCCCCGCGCCCGTGGCGAGGCCGGGCGGATCACGCAGGAGGCCGAAGCCTACAAGGCCCAGATCGTCGACCTGGCCGATGGCGACTCCAAGAGCTTCCTGTCGGTTTATCAAAGCTACGCCCAGGCCAAGGAGGTCACGGCCTGGCGTCTCTATCTGGAAACGGTCGATGAGGTGTTGAAACGGGCCTCGAAGGTCATCGTTGATTCATCGGGCAAGGGCATGTCCGGGATCATTCCCTATCTGCCGCTGTCTGATACCAAGGGAGCGGTGCCGTCGGCCGCGGCGTCCGCGCCGGCCTCGATTCCGTCGCTTTCGCCGGCCACGCCGCCCGAGACCGCCCCAAGCCCGGGAGCCAGCAAATGACCCGTACCCAATTCCGCCTGACCGCGCTGGCGCTGATCGCCGTGATCGTGTGGGGCGTCAATGCCTCGCTTTACACGGTCAGCGAGGGGGAACAGGCGCTGGTGATCAGGCTGGGCAAGCCGATGGGGCTTGCCGGCGCCCCGGGGCTGAAGGTCAAGATGCCGCTGATCGACAGTGTCATCGTCTATGACAGTCGCCTGTTGTTGCTGGAGCCGCGCCCCGAACAGGTCATTCTGGGCGATCAGAAGCGGTTGGAGGTCCAGACCTATACCCGGTTCCGCATCATCGATCCGCTGCGCTTCTACCAGTCGGTGCGCACCATCGCCCAGGCCAAGGCGCAGCTCACCGAAACGGTCAGCTCCGCCTTGCGCCGCGAATTGGGGCAGGTGATGCTGCAGGCGCTGTTGTCGGACAAGCGGCCCGCGATCGTCGAAAACGTCCAGAAGGAAGTCGTGGAGAAAGCCCGGCCGCTGGGGATCGAGGTTGCCGAGGTCCGGATCCATCGTGCCGATCTGCCTTACGAAACCAGCCAGGCGATCTATGATCGCATGAAATCCGAGCGTCAGCGCGAAGCCAAGGAATTGCGCGCCCAGGGCTTCGAGTGGGCCCAGGCGATCCAGGCCAAGGCTGACCGCGAGCGCACCGTCATTCTGTCCGATGCCCAGCGCCAGGCGGCGATCACCCGCGGCGAGGCCGATGCCGAAGCCAGTCGGCTCTATGCCGACGCTTTTGGCCGGGACCCGCAATTTTATCGTTTCTACCGGTCGCTGCAAACCTATCGTCAATCCTTGGCCGCATCGGGGCCGATGCTGGTCCTGTCACCCGATGCTGAATTCCTCAAGGATTTGAAGCGGGGGCCCGGCATCACCGGCGATCAATAGAGGTGTCCGCCCGCTTTGCCAAGATAACGCCGGATTGGGCAATATCTTGGCACAAACCGCCGTCGGCACCGCGACGTTTGCGTCGCCGCGGCGTCGTCGGTGCGGAAGGGTCGCCGGTCGATCTTGCCTTTACAATGTTCGATCGGCTATCTCTTCTATGTAGACTATTACGTCGAGTCTCCTGTATCGGCGGCTCACGTTCACTGGCTTTGGCACGGAAATGACAATGTTGACGAATAAAGCGAAATACGGCGTCAAAGCGCTGATCCATCTTGCAGGACTGGCGCCGGGCGAGACGGCTCTGATCACCGACATTGCGGTCGCCAACAACATTCCCAAGAAATTCCTGGACGCGATTCTGCTCGACCTGCGCAATGCCGGCCTGGTGCGCAGCAAGAAGGGGCCCGGGGGTGGTTATGCCCTGGCCCGGGATGCTGATGAAATTACGGTCGGTTCGGCAATCCGGGCCCTCGACGGTCCGCTGGCGCCGATCGCCTGCGCCAGCCGCTCATCGTTCGAGCCGTGCGATGATTGCCACGACGTCAACAGCTGTGCGATCCGTCTGGTGATGGTCGATGTGCGCGATGCGATCGCGCATATTCTTGACAATACCTCGCTCACCGATATGCGCGAGCGCAGCGCCGCGAACCAGATCCGCTCGCTCGATTATACGATCTGAACCCAGGCGCCGGACCTTGCGGGCCGTGGTGGCGGTCGCCGTCCGACGACATGCGGCTTGTTGTCAATTTCGTGACCGGCGACCGGTTTCCCGATGACAACCGCTGTAGCGGGTCATATAGTCCATCGATAATATGGCTTTATCGATGGATGGCTCTTGCGCGAACCCCTGCCCATGCCCGATGCGGGACCCCCGCGCATCGCGATTCGTGGCCTCAAGAAACAGTTGGGCGCCACGCGGGCCCTTGACGGCGTCGATCTCGACATTTGCGACGGGGAAATCCTCGCCCTCATGGGCGCCAATGGCGCGGGAAAATCGACACTGGTCAATATTCTGTCGGGGGTCCTCACCGCCGATCATGGGCACATCCGTCTCAAGACAGGCGCGGGCGGGGAGGGGCCGTTCCGGGAGGGGCCGTTGTCGCCGCGGCAGGCCGTCAACGCCGGAATCATCACGGTGCACCAGTCGACGCATCGGGTCGGTGGCCCGGGCCTGACCGTCGCCGATACTTTGGTGCTCGACCGCTTCGCCGATGGCCGGTCGCCGTTCTTCATCTCCGCCCGTTCCGTGCGCCGGCGGGCTGCTGAAATCGCGGCACATGCCGGATTCGATTTGCCGCTGGATCGGGACTTCGGCGATCTGGGCCCCGCCGATCGCCAACTGGTCGCGATCGCGCGCGGATTGTCGGCCGCGGCGTCCGTGCTGATCCTTGATGAACCGACAGCAAGCCTGTCCAAACCAGAGGCCGAGCGGCTGTTCACGGTTCTGGAACGGCTGAAAACACGCGGGCTGGCCATCGTCTATATCTCGCATCGGACGGCTGACCTGGCCCGTCTTGCCGATCGGGCCGTGGTGATGCGCGGCGGACGGATCGTCGGCCGTTTTTCCCGACCGATTGATCTGGCAGCCGCCGTCACCGCGATGATTGGCCGTCCGATGACGACGGCGCACGCGCCCTGGCGCCAGACCGACGATACCGTGTTGTTCTCATTGGAAAATGTCCGATTGCGCCCGGATCAGGCCGGGTTCACCTTGACGCTGCGCCCTGGCGAGGTCGTTGCCCTTACCGGTCCGCTCGGCGCCGGAAAGAGCCGCCTGCTCGCGGCGATCTTCGGCGCGGGCCGGCTCGCATCCGGAACCATGCGCCTCGATGGCCGGCCGTTTGCGCCCCGGAGCCCCGCCGACGCTATTGCCGCCGGGGTGGTCCTGGCGGGCGAAGACCGGCACAAAACGTCGTTCATGCCGGCCGACTGGCCCGGAGGCACCATCGCCGGCACCATTTCACTCCCGCATCTGCGGCGTTGGTTTCCCTACGGCTTCCTGTTTGGCCGTCGCGAGCGGCAAGCCGCCCTTGACGGCATTCACCGCCTCGGCATCACAGCCACGGGGCCCGAGGCCCGGCTCGACACCCTCTCGGGCGGCAACCAGCAAAAGGTGGTCTTGGCCCGCTGGCAAGCGGTTCCGCCGCGGCTGATGCTGCTTGATGAACCGTTCCAAGGTGTCGATGTCGGGGCTCGCGCCGATATCATCGCCGCGATCCGGGCCGACCGGTCGCGCGCGACCTTGATCGCGACCAGCGACCCGGAGGAGGCCCTGGAGGTCGCCGACCGCATCTTCACGATCGATCACGATACCCTGACGCCCTGGATCGGCACGGTGCCACCGACCGATACCGCCCTTATTCAGAAAGGCCCTTGATGACCCTGTCGCCGGATCCCGCAGCGCTCACCGCTCCGGTCTCGCTGAGGACGCGCCGGGCCGTCGCGTTTTCGCTTCCTGCCCTCAAGATCATCGCTGCCGCGCGGCGGGCCGCCATTTTCGTGCTGCTTGCGGCCCTGGTTGTTGGCTTTTCAATTGCCGAGCCGGCCTTTATCGGCGTTGCGAATCTGATGAGCGTGCTTCAGGCGGTGTCGGTTGTCGCGATCCTGGGCGCCGGCGTCACGGTGACCCTGGCGGTTGGTGGCTTTGATCTGTCGATCGGTGCGATTGCCGCATCAAGTGTGATGGCGGCAAGCTACGCCATGGTGGTCTGGGGCCTGAGCGCCCCGGAGACCGTGATCCTGGTCCTGGCCTTCGGCGCGGTGATCGGGCTGGTCAACAGCCTGTTGATCATCCGTCTGGGAATTCCCGACCTGCTGGCCACGCTGGCGGTCAATTTTCTGCTGACCGGATTGCAATTGATCCCGACGGCCGGCCGATCGATCGCTACCGGCTTGATCCTGCCGGATGGCCGTTCGGCCAATGGCGCGTTCGATCCGTTGTTTCTGTCGATCGGTCGCGCCCGGATTGCCGGTGTGGTGCCGCTCCCCGTCATCCTGATGCTGCTGGTTGCGATCGTGCTGCACGTGCTCACCGAACGCACGCGGCTTGGACGTCTGCTGTTCGCCGTCGGTGGCAACGAAACCGCGGCGCGGTTGGCGGGTGCCCCGACCCGACGGCTGCGGCAAACCGCCTACGTCATTTCATCGACCCTGGCCGCGTTGGGCGGGTTGGTCGTCGCCGCGCGGGTTGGCCGCGGCGATGTTTCGTCGGGGGCGTCTCTGCTGCTCGATGCGGTTGCGGCGTCGTTGATCGGCTATGCCGTCCTCAATGTCCGTCGTCCGTTTGTCTTCGGCACCGTCGTTGGCGCGATTTTCGTCGGCGTGCTGCTCAACGGGCTGACCATGCTCAATGCGCCATACTACACCCAGGATTTCGTCAAGGGTGCGGTCCTGGTCGGTGCCCTGGCGCTGACCTATGGTCTGGGCCGCCGCCCGCTTTGACGCAGCTCCCGCTCCCTTCCATTTTCCATCACAGGATTTTTGCGATGAAGCCCCTTACCGTTTCTGTGCTCGCGGCTGGCGCTCTGGTCACGGCTTTGCTGAGCCCCGCCGTCGAAGCCGCGGGCCTTGCCAACGCGCCGGCCCCCTTCGACAAGGGGGGAGTCAAGGTGTCCATCGTCAATTTCATCGGTGGCGGTGATTGGCTTCAGGCGTTCGAGGCCGGCGCCAAGCGTCAGGGCGAGGCGCTGGGGATCGATCTGCGGATCTCCGAAGCCCGCCAGGACCCCGATGCTGAACGCCAGTTGATTGAACAGGCGATCAACCTCCATGTCGACGGCCTTATCATTAACAATGGCAAGCCCGAAGCCTTGAAAGACGTTGCCCAGAAGGCTCTGGATGCCGGGATCAAGGTCGTGGCCTACGACGTCAACCTCGACAACCCGAACATTATCCAGATCGAACAAAGCGACCATGACATGGCGCGTCTGGTTCTCGAACAAGCCGTCAAGGAACAGGGCGACGGCCTCAAAGCCGGTGTCGTCTATGTCGCCGGTTTCGCCCCCCTCGATCGCCGCTATGCCGAGTGGAAAGATTTTGGCGGCCGGCATGGTTTCGTCGAAAAGGCGGTGTGGGGCGTCGTCAACGATACCGTTGCGGCGTCGGTTGCCGACCAGACCAAGGCGGTCTTGCGCGCCAACCCGGACATCACCGCGATTTTCACGCCCTGGGACGAATTCGCGCGCGGGGTCAAGCTGGCGATCGACGAACTCGGCGTCGCCGACAAGGTCAGGATCTATGGCGTCGACATTTCAACCTCTGACATCCAGGCGATGATCGAGCCGGGAAGTCCATGGGTCGCGACCGCGGCCACCAATGCCGCTGTGGTCGGTCAAGTCGCGGTCCGGGCGGTTTCGCTGACGATTGCCGGCCAACCCCTCGGTCGATCGGTCCTGATCCAGCCGTCTCTGGTCACCCGGGATGACCTGATCACCAATAACATCAAGACGATCGAGGATCTCGGCGCCCGGGTTCCCGCGTTCCGCGCCAGCACCGCGGCAACGGCGCCCTGGATCCCGGCGGTCAACGAGAGATAGCTGTTCGGTGGACCCGACGCTCGCGGTCAAACCGTCTGAATTTGTGCCATTTCCTTGCCGAGTGAAAAATGAGTAGCGCTTCCGACCTGCCGCCGCCCGACTTCGCCCGCAATATGCGCCTGATCGGTCACAGCGACCAGGGTGGTCGCGGTGATGGTCTGCAACTTATGGTCCATCGCGGCTATGCCTATATCGCGCACCCATGGTCGGGTGGTTTCTCGGTGCTCGACGTGCGCGATCCGCGTCATCCGGCAACGGTGGCCTTCGTCCCGGCACCGCCGCAGACCTGGAACATCCATCTTCAGTGCCACGATGACCTGATGCTGGTTGTCAATGCTCGCGACCTGTTTGCCGATGCGGCCTTTGCCGACGAGCGGGCCTATTACACCCGGCCCGTCGGCGAAACCGTGGGCACGGCCGCGACGGGCGGCGCCGCCGAGCGTCCCTGGACCGCCGGCGTGTCGATCTTCGATGTCTCGATTCCGGCCAGCCCTCGCCAGATCGGGTTCCTGCCGGTCGAGGGCGTCGGGGTTCATCGCATCTGGTATACTGGCGGGCGGTGGGCCTATGTTTCCGCGCTGCTCGATGGCTTCACCGACTACATTCTGTTG
Source organism: Azospirillaceae bacterium (assembly GCA_031291675.1). Lineage (GTDB taxonomy): Bacteria > Pseudomonadota > Alphaproteobacteria > Azospirillales > Azospirillaceae > JARLIO01. The sequence continues at coordinate 627,244 of JARLIO010000034.1, read as the reverse complement.
ATCATCGACCTGGCCGATCCGACGCGGCCGCGCCCGGCCGGGCGATTCTGGCTGCCCGGCATGAACCGCGCCGCCGAAGAAACGCCGACCTGGGGTGCCGGCCAGCGTTTTGCCCTGCACCACGCCGTCGTCAGCGGTGATACCGCTTATGGTTGTTGGCGCGATGGCGGCCTGACGCTGATCAACGTCGCCGATCGGGACAACCCGTCCCTGATCGTCCATCGCAACTGGTCGCCACCGTTCGGGGGCGGGACGCACAGCGCATTGCCGCTGCCGGATCGCGCCCTCCTGGTCGTCGCCGACGAGGCGGTTCTCGACAACCAGGCCGATGGATTGAAACTGACCTGGCTCTTTGACATCCGGGAACCCTCGAATCCGGTGTCAATCGCGACCCTGCCGACTCCGGACGAGTTCGATTATCCGCGCAAAGGGGGGCATTTCGGCCCGCACAACCTGCATGAAAACCGGCCGGGATCCTTTATCAGCTCGACACTGATCTTTGCGACCTACCAGAACGCCGGGATTCGGGTGTTCGACATTTCCGACCCGTACTGTCCGCGCGAGACCGGGGCCCTGGTGCCGGCCGCGCCAACCCGAATGATCGACAAGCGGCCAGGACGGCCGCGCGTCATTCAGTCAACCGACGTTTTCGTCGACGCCAACGGTTTGGTCTACGCCACCGACTACAATGCCGGCCTTTCGATCATCGAATATCACGGCTGACGGTTCCTGACCGGTTGATTGGGAATGACGCGGGAAAACGCGCGTCACCGGCCTGGCCGGCGACGCGATGCGTGTGGCGCGTCGGTGGTATGATGAGGATGCATCCCCCTGATCGGTCGCGGCGACCCGCGCAAGGGCCGAGGCGCGCCAAACTATTGGAAAAGCTCCCAAATCATTCGGCAGGCAGATAGTACCGTTTCGGACCTTTTTATTCGTTAGATACCGTTTTGCCTGCGGAATAATCGATTAGGCCGGGCGCTCTTGGCAATACAGGTCAGTGAAGCTGACGTTAATGCCAAAAATGCTCGCCCTTCGACAAATTTTATCTTATATCAATCCAGTGCCGCGTTGCCGCGGACAGATTGGAACACGCCACCAGCCGGGAGAGATCGCGATGGCGCAGAAGATGTTGAAGTTTGTCGACACCGAGAAGCGCATGCCGGACAAGCGACCGGCCGAGTTGCGCCGTCACGACTTCGACGAAATCTACGCCCGTTTCGAGAAGGCGGGTGCCGAGCAACAATCGGGCCGCTGCTCACAGTGCGGCGTTCCCTATTGTCAGATCCATTGCCCCTTGCAAAACAACATTCCGGACTGGTTGAAGCTGACCGCCGAAGGCCGGCTTGAGGAAGCCTATGAGGTCTCCTCGGCGACCAGCAACATGCCCGAGATCTGCGGCCGCATCTGTCCGCAGGACCGGTTGTGCGAGGGCAATTGCACCATCGAGCAATCGACCCATGGCACCGTCACCATCGGCGCGATCGAGAAATACATCACCGATACCGCGTGGGAGTTGGGCTGGGTCAAGCCGGTTCGGCCGTCACGCGAGCGCAGCCAGTCTGTCGGTATCATTGGCGGCGGCCCGGGCGGCATGGCTGCCGCCGAGCAATTGCGCGCTCTCGGCTATCAGGTCCATCTCTATGACCGCTATGACCGCATCGGCGGTCTTCTGGTCTATGGCATTCCGGGCTTCAAGCTTGAGAAAGACATTGTCGAGCGCCGCGTTCGCCTGTTGGCTGAGGCCGGGGTCCATCTGCATACCGGCGTCGATGTTGGTGGTGCGCTGACGCTGGCTGAGTTGCGGCGACGCCACGACGCGATCCTGATCGCCACCGGTGTCTACAAGGCCCGCGATCTCAAGGCCCCGGGCTCGGGCTTGGGCAATATTGTCGGCGCCCTCGACTATCTGACCGCCAGCAATCGCGTCGGCCTGGGCGACACCGTGCCGGCGTTCGAGACCGGTGCCCTGAACGCCGCCGGAAAGCGGGTCGTCGTCATCGGCGGTGGCGACACCGCGATGGATTGCGTCCGCACGGCGGTGCGCCAGGGGGCGGTTTCGGTGCAGTGTCTCTATCGCCGTAACCGTGCCAACATGCCGGGCAGCCAGCGCGAGGTTCATAACGCCGAGGAGGAGGGGGTGCAGTTCGTGTGGCAGGCGGCACCCGAGGCGTTCCTGGGCGATCGGGTCGTCACCGGGGTTCGTGCCCTGCGCATCCATCTGGGCGTCGCCGACGCCACCGGGCGTCAGAGCCCGCAGGTCATCGAGGGCTCGGACTTCGTGCTCGAGGCTGATCTGGTGATCAAGGCGCTGGGCTTTGATCCCGAGGATCTGCCGACGCTGTTCGATGCCCCGGACCTTACGGTGACGCGCTGGGGGACGGTCAAGGTCAATCCGCGGACCCTGATGACCGCGCTCGATGGCGTGTTCGCCGCGGGAGATATCGTCCGCGGCGCATCGCTGGTGGTCTGGGCCATTCGCGATGGCCGCGACGCCGCTCAACACATTCACGACTATCTCGGCCACGCGACCGGGGCCGCCTCCACCTTGGCTGCCGAATAAAACCACGCTCCAGCACGGCAGGGCCCCGCATCGCGGGCCTGCCGGGGAAAGGAATCATCCGATGAACGAACAGAACCTGCCCCTGGAGACCGGTGAGCAATTCGTCGCCAATTGGCGTGCCAATGCCGAACACCTGACCCAGGCCCATGCCTACAACCCGGCCGACGAGCACGATGCCTGTGGCGTCGGCTTTGTCGCCGCCATCGATGGCAAACCGCGCCGCGCCGTGGTCGATGCCGGCATCAATGCGCTGAAGGCGGTGTGGCACCGCGGCGCGGTTGACGCTGACGGCAAGACCGGCGATGGCGCCGGGATCCATGTCCAGATCCCGCAGACTTTCTTTCGCGATTACGTTGTCGAGATCGGCCATCAATTCCCCGAGAATCCGGTTGCCGTCGGCCAGGTCTTCCTGCCCCGTCTCAGCCTTGAGGCCCAGGAGCGCTGCCGCTGCATCGTCGAGACCGAAATCCTGAATTTCGGCTATTATATCTATGGCTGGCGTCAGGTTCCGGTGAATGTCGACATCATCGGGGAGAAGGCCAACGCGACCCGTCCGGAAATCGAACAGATCATCCTCGGCAATATTCTCAACACGCCCGAGGAGTTGTTCGAACGCGATCTTTATGTGATCCGCCGGCGTATCGAGCGGGCCGTTCTCAACGAACAGATCAACGATTTCTATATCTGTACGCTGTCGGCGCGCTCCATCATCTACAAGGGCATGTTCCTTGCGGAGCAGTTGACCGCGTTCTATCCGGACCTGTTGGATCCGCGCTTCGAGTCGAATTTCGCGATCTATCACCAGCGTTATTCGACCAACACCTTTCCGACCTGGCCTCTGGCACAGCCGTTCCGGATTTTGGCCCATAATGGCGAGATCAACACGCTGAAGGGCAATGTCAACTGGATGAAGGCCCATGAGACCCGGATGGAGCACCCGATCCTCGGGTCCTTCGCCGCCGATGTCAAACCGGTGATCCCGTCGGGAACCTCGGATTCCGGGGCGTTGGACGCCGTGTTCGAGATCATGGTCCGGGCCGGGCGCAACGCGCCGATGGTCAAGACGATGCTGATCCCCGAAGCCTTGTCCAATCGCGAAACCATGCCCCAAAGCCACCGGGCGCTCTATAACTATGCCAACTCGGTGATGGAGCCCTGGGACGGCCCGGCGGCGATCGCCGCGACCGATGGCCGCTGGGTCATCGGGGGCATGGATCGCAACGGTCTGCGGCCGCTGCGCTACACCATCACCGATGACGGCCTGCTGCTGGCCGGTTCGGAATCCGGCATGGTCCGGATCGACGAAACCGACGTCGTCGAAAAAGGCCGCGTCGGGCCCGGGCAGATGATCGGTGTCGACCTAGCCGCGGGCCGGCTTTACCGCGACGGCGAAATCAAGGATATGCTGGCGGCCCAGCGGCCTTATGGCCGGTGGCTCGACGCCAACCTGGTGTCGCTCGACGTCCTGGTCAAGAACGCGTCGGCGCGTCATGAGCCGTCGGAGCTGGGCCGCGACGAGCTGCGCCGGCGCCAGCTCGGCGTCGGGATCACGATGGAGGATCTCGAACTGATCCTGCATCCAATGGTCGAGGACGCCAAGGAAGCGATCGGCTCGATGGGCGATGACGCCCCGATCGCGGTCCTGTCGGACAAGTATCGCGGGCTGCACCACTTTTTCCGCCAGAATTTCAGCCAGGTCACCAATCCGCCGATCGACAGTTTGCGCGAGCGCCGGGTGATGAGCCTGCGCACCCGCCTGGGCAATCTGGGCAATATTCTGGATGAGGAGGAAAGCCAGTGCCGCCTGCTGCAACTCGAGTCGCCGGTGCTGACCACCGCCGAATTCCGGGCGATGCGCGACTATATGGGCAGCACCGCGGCCGAGATTGACTGCACCTTCCCGGTTCCGGCCGGTGACAACGGCCTGCGGGACGCGTTGAAGCGGATCCGCCAGGAATCCGAGGACGCGGTTCGTGGTGGTGCCACCCATGTCATCCTGACCGATGAACGGGTTTCGACCGATCGGGCGCCGATGCCGATGATCCTGGCGACCGGTGCGGTCCATACCCATCTGGTGCGCCAGCAGTTGCGCACCTTCACCTCGCTCAATGTCCGGTCGTCGGAATGCCTCGACGTCCATTACTTCGCGGTGCTGATTGGCGTTGGCGCGACCACCGTCAATGCCTATCTCGCCCAGGAAGCCATCGCCGACCGCCATCGTCGCGGCCTGCTCGGGGCCTACAGTCTCGAGCAATGCCTCCAGCGCTTCAAGAAGGCCGCGGATGACGGTCTGCTCAAGATCATGAGCAAGATGGGCATCTCGGTGATCAGCTCCTATCGCGGCGGTTGTAATTTTGAGGCGGTCGGCCTGTCTCGGGCCCTGATCGCGGAACATTTCCCGGCGATGATCAGCCGCATCTCCGGGATCGGCCTGACCGGTATCCAGAAGAAGGTCGTCGAACAGCATCAGTTGGCTTTTGCCGGTGACGATCCGGCCCTGCCGGTGGGTGGTTTCTACCGCTATCGCCGCGGCGGCGACCGTCATGCCTGGGAAGGGCCGCTGATCCACACCCTGCAAACTGCGGTCGCAACCGACAATTATTCGCTGTTCAAGAAATATACCGAGGCGATGAACAACCGGCCGCCGATCCAGCTGCGTGATCTGCTCGGTTTCAATTCGCCGCGGGCTGCGGTGTCGGTCGACGAGGCCGAGTCGATCACCGCGATTCGCAAGCGCTTCATCACGCCCGGCATGTCGTTGGGCGCGCTGTCGGCCGAAGCGCACGGAACCCTGAACGTTGCGATGAACCGGATCGGCGCCAAGTCCGATTCCGGCGAGGGCGGCGAGGATCCGGCGCGCTTCAAGCCCGATCACAATGGCGACAACTGGAATTCCGCGATCAAGCAGGTGGCGTCGGGCCGTTTTGGCGTCACCGCGGAATATCTCAATCAATGCCGTGAAATCGAAATCAAGGTGGCCCAGGGTGCCAAGCCCGGTGAAGGGGGCCAGTTGCCTGGGTTCAAGGTCACGGTGCAGATCGCCGCCCTGCGTCATGCCACCCCCGGTGTGATGCTGATCAGCCCGCCGCCGCATCACGACATCTATTCGATCGAGGATCTGGCCCAGCTAATCTATGATTTGAAGCAGATCAACCCGGATGCCCGCGTCTGCGTCAAGCTGGTGTCCCGTTCCGGGATCGGAACGGTCGCGGCCGGTGTGGCCAAGGCCAATGCCGACGTGATCCTGATCTCGGGCCATGTCGGTGGTACGGGCGCCAGCCCGCAGACCTCGATCAAGTTTGCCGGAGCCCCGTGGGAAATGGGCTTGTCCGAGGTTCATCAGGTCCTGACCCTGAACCGGCTGCGTCACCGGGTGGTGTTGCGCACCGATGGCGGGTTGCGTACCGGTCGCGACATCGTGATCGCGGCGATGTTGGGCGCGGAGGAGTTCGGTATCGGGACCGCGTCGCTGATTGCGATGGGCTGCATCATGGTACGCCAGTGCCATTCCAACACCTGTCCGGTGGGGGTCTGCACGCAGGATGAGGCGTTGCGGGAAAAGTTCACCGGCACCCCGGAAAAGGTCGTCAACCTGTTTACCTTCCTGGCCGAGGAAGTCCGGGAAATCCTGGCCGAACTCGGCTATCGCACCCTGAACGAAGTGATCGGCCGTACCGATCTGTTGCGTCAGGTCAGCCGTGGCGCGGCCCATCTCGACGACCTGGACCTGAACCCGCTCTTGGCCCAGGCCGATGTCGGCGGCAGCGCGCGCTATTGCACCCTGATCGGTCGCAACGAGGTTCCCGACACCCTCGACGCCCAGATCATCGCCGATGCCAAGCCTTTGTTCGAGGAAGGCGAGAAGATGCAGCTCGCCTACAATGTCCGTAACACGCACCGCGCGATCGGGACCCGGCTGTCGGCGATGATCACGCGCAAGTTCGGCATGACCGCCCTGCAACCGGGCCACATCACGGTGCGACTGCGGGGTACCGCCGGTCAGTCGTTGGGCGCCTTCGCCGTCCAGGGGCTGAAGCTGGAGGTGTTCGGCGATGCCAACGACTATGTCGGCAAGGGTCTGTCGGGGGGCACGATCGTGGTTCGCCCGGTGACCTCCAGCCGGCTCAAGACCGACGAAAACACGATCATTGGCAACACCGTGCTCTATGGTGCGACCGCGGGTAAGCTGTTTGCCGCCGGTCAGGCCGGGGAACGCTTTGCGGTGCGCAACTCGGGTGCCGAAGTCGTGGTCGAGGGCTGCGGCTCGAACGGCTGCGAGTACATGACCGGCGGCGTCGCCGTGATCCTCGGGGCCGTCGGTGATAATTTCGGTGCCGGAATGACCGGGGGCATGGCGTTCGTCTATGACGAGGCCGGCCAGTTCCCGAAATGTGTCAATGACGACACCGTGATCTATCAACGGATCGAGGTGGCGCACTACGAACAGCTGGTGCGCAATCTGATTGCCGAGCATGTGGTCGAAACCCAGAGCCGGGTTGCGGAACGGCTGCTCAATGACTGGTCCATGGTTCATGACAAGTTCTGGCAGATCGTGCCTCGGGAAATGATCAATCGCCTCGCAATCCCGGTGACCAGCGGCCGCCGTGCGGTCAGCGCCGCCGAGTAATACCAATCTGCGATGAGCCTGACTCATCGCAGGCCGGTCGCCGTTGTGGCCCGGGCGGGCATGGATCCTGCCCGGGTCGCTTCGCGTTTCCGCCGAAAAAATCCATTGCCGTGCGCGAAGGCGTGCCGCGCGTCACCTGTTGTCGATACACTGATTGTCATTGGGGGCTTTGATCGCAGGGGGACGGCATGGGTTTCGGCCTTTGGAGTCTGGTGGCGCCTCGTTTCGCGCGGCGAGATCGGAAAAGTCATGAGGTCCCCGTCATCGTCCGCCCGGCCACGCAAGGGGACGGCGCGCGCTGCGCCGAAATCTATCTCGTGGCGCGCCGGCTCGCTTTCTCGTGGCATGATGCGGAAACATTTGCCCTCGAGGACTTTCATCGCGCCATCGAGGATCAGGAGGTCTGGGTTGCCGATCGCCACGGAGTCGTGGTCGGTTTCGTCTCGTTTCACCGGCCGGAAAATCTGATCGACAACCTGTTCATTGACCCGCCCTGGCAACGTCAGGGGCTGGGAAGCCGATTGCTCGAAACCGCCCATACGATGCTGGGTGATCCGGCGCGGCTGCACTGCCTGATCGCCAATCGCCCGGCGCGGGCCTTCTACGAGCGCAATGGCTGGGTCGCCGAGCGCTCCAACCGGGATGGCACAGATCCCTACATCGTTTTTCGGAAGTAACATAAACCGCACAGCGACAGCGTGGCGCCGCGATGATACCGCATTGCACCCCCGCCGGAGTTGCGCCAGGATAGAGCGCAGGATATCTGCTATTGCTAAAGGCGGCCGAGCGGCTTTTGTCGTTGCCCGCAGCGATGACGGGACGGCCGTCCGGAACTCGAGGCGTGTAAATCCTGATCGGTCAGGATCTTCACCCGATGATTTGACAGGTCTCAGGATCAGCCACGGCTTGCATGTATACGCTTCTGCATTTTCCACTCTGTCCCTTTTCGCGCAAGATCCGTCTCGCTCTTGCGGAGAAGGGCATTGCTTTCGGCGCGACAATCGAGCGACCCTGGGAGCGGCGGGAGGAATTCCTGATGCTCAATCCCGCCAGTGAGGTCCCGGTCCTGATCGACGATGAACAGCTTGTCATCGCTCATCATAACGCGATCAGCGAATTCCTGGAGGAGGGCCACCCCGAACCGTCATTGTTGGGGGCGACCCTTGAGGACCGGGCCGAGGTCCGGCGCCTCGTCGGCTGGTTCGACGACAAATTCAATCGGGAAGTCACGGAAAACCTCGTCGGGGAGAAGCTGATCAAGCGCCTGTCGTCGCGGAGCCAGCCCCACGGACCGGCCATCCGCGCCGGTTTGACCAATATCCGCCACCATCTTGACTATATCGCCTTCCTGGCCGATCGGCGGACCTGGCTGGCCGGCGATACGCTGTCATTGGCGGATCTGGCGGCGGCGGCGCATCTTTCGACGGTCGACTATCTCGGCGATGTGCCCTGGGACAGCCATGGTGAAGCCAAGGACTGGTACGCCCGGATCAAGTCACGCCCGAGCTTTCGTGCGCTCCTGGCCGACGCGATCCCCGGCATACCGCCGCCGCGTCATTATGCCGATCTCGATTTCTGAGCGCCGGGTCACCACACCCCGGCTCACTCTTTGTCGGCGGCCATGCGTGCCAGATTGCCCGTCGCGGTTCGGGCGTTGTCACTGTTGGGGCTGACGGCGATGACGCGGCGCCACGCCGCGGCGGCTTCGGCACGGTCTCCGGATGCCGCCTGCAGATTGCCGTATAGTAGCAAGGTGTCGGCGTTGTCGGGAGCCCGTTTCAGGGCCTGCGCGATATCATCCCGGGCCTGCGCGAAATTGCCGAGCGCCCGCTGTGCCGCCGCACGGTACAGCCAGGGTTCGAAGCGCTGCGGCGCGATCGTGGCGGCGCGGGTCAGATCATCGATCGCATCCCAGTATTTTTCGGCCGCGGCCAGGGCAAAGGCGCGATCGATCAGGAGGTCGGGATCGTTGGGCTGCCGGGCGACGGCCCGGTTATAGGCCTGCTGCGCCTTGTCATGCTGTTCCCCCTGCAGCCAGGCCCAGCCGGCCCGGTCCCACAGTCCGGCGGCGCCGATCGGATCCTTGGTCTGCGTCGCGATAGCCTCGAACAACTGGGCGGCGATCTGATAGTCGCCGCGATCGAACCGGCTGATCGCCTGGCACAGGCGGGCGCTGTCGCCGCCGCCATGCTGTTCCCAGTTCTGCGCGGTCTGCAGCGCCGCTTCCGGCGCCTGTTCGGCTTGTTGCAGACAGCGGCTCAGTTCCGCGGCCTTGTCGGCCGAAGGGGCGACGGACGGCAAGGGTTTGGCGGCGCGCGCCGCGCCGCTGGCGACCAGACCGATGACCACCAGCCCCAGCCCGAATCCCCGGATTGCTGTCGCCACCTTGACGCCGCCCCGCTTGTTTCTGATCATGACGACCTCTGATGTTTCCGCGACAACGACACGACCCATGAGGGAAGGCAATGACCGGATCCCCCGGCGCTCTGTTCTGCTTCGGTCTGGGCTATAGCGCAAGGGTCTTGGCGATCGCGCTGCGCGACCAGGGCTGGCATGTCGCCGGAACCTGCCGCGATCCGGTCCGGGCGGCCCGTGGTCATGACCAGGGCATCGAGATCCATTGTTTCACGGCCGACCAGCCCCTGGCGCAGGTCCGAACCGTGCTGGCGGGTTTTGATCACCTGCTGATCTCGGTGCCGCCGGACGAGCACGGCGACCCGGTCCTGCGGGCCCACGAGGCCGATCTGGTGGCGCAGCCCTGGCGCTGGGCGGGCTATCTCTCGACCACCGGCGTCTATGGCGACCGTGGCGGGGGCTGGGTCGACGAGACGGCGACCCTGATGCCGAGCGGGCGCCGCGGCCGTCAACGCGTCGATGCCGAGGCCGCCTGGTTGCGCTTGGGGCAGACGCCGGGCCTGCCGGTCCATTTGTTCCGCCTTGCCGGAATTTATGGCCCGGGCCGCAGTGCCCTGGACAGTGTCCGCGCCGGGTCCGCGCGGCGGGTTGACAAGCCCGGGCAGGTGTTCAGCCGGATTCATGTCGATGACATCGCGGCGGTTCTGCAGGCCTCGATCGCCCGGCCCAATCCCGGGGCGATCTACAATGTCTGCGACGATACCCCCAGCGCGCCGGCTGAGGTCATCGCCTATGCCTGCGGCTTGCTGGGGCGCGAACCTCCGCCCTTGATCCCGTTCGCCGACGCGGCGCTGTCACCGATGGCCCGCAGCTTTTACGACGACAACAAGCGGGTCGATAATACCCGGATCAAGACCGAACTCGGCGTGCGTCTGCGCCATGTCGACTATCGCAGCGGGCTTCAAGCCCAGCTGACGGCGGAACAGGGCTGAACCGGGACCGGCAACCGCGGCGCCGCCAAAGCTTGAGCCTGCCATTTCCCGGTTCTCCTGGCTCACGGCGCCGGGGCGGCCGGGGTTGCCGGGGCTGGTGGCGACGCCGGCGCTGCGGCCTCAGCCGGCGTCGCGGCGAGTTGACGGATTACCTTGGCAATGCTGTCCCGGGCCTGGGTGGCGGTCGCGATGTCCGGGTCCTTGGCTTCGTGGAAGATCACGGTGAAGACATGTTCCGGCGTTTGGTAGAACACCATCATCAGCGTGATCTTTCCGTCCGTACCGACGCAACTGACATCCGCGGTCTGAAGCGTGGCGCCCGGCAGCGTTTCGATCGCCCCGTGCTTCAAGTCAAAGGCACCGGGGCAACCGGTCTTCAACGAATCGAGATAGCCTTGGGTCAGCGACTCGAAGTCGCGGTCGGGCGGGGCGCGCCGCTCGCGAACGCCGCCGAACACCGGACCATAGCGCCAGGCGAAATCCGCGGGCCGCTTCTCCTGTGGCATATCGGTCATCGACAGGGGTTCGAACGGCTTGATCCCGGCGCTCTGCAGGATCGCCCGAAGCGGGGCGGGGAACGGCACCGGCTTGCCCGGTGCCGCCGCCGCGCTGGCGCCCCCGGTTTTGATGCATGACCGCAAATCGGCGACGGCTTTGCCGGTTCCCTTCAGGATGAAGGCGGCTTTGTCGCTCGGTCCCTCGATGATCAGCTGGTGCCCCTTGCGGAACGCCTCGACCAGGGGTTCATCCTTGCCGAACGAAATGACGGCGAGATCCGCTTCGACGGCGACGGCGTGGCTATCGCGGCTGGTCTTGCCGTCGACGGTGACATGGACCTGCCAGCCGGCGCCCTTGGGCATCTTGGCGCCGGGCATCCCGATCGCGAGATTGGTCTCACCCGCCGGGCTGCGGGCCATCACCAGGGCCAGATGATTGTCGAAATGATCCTCGATCGCGCAATAGTTCAGGCTGCCGTTCGGGTTCTTGGCCGGTTCGATCTGCCAATCCGCGATCGGGTTGCCCGGCGTCGCCGGTGTCGCCTTGGCGCTTTTGGGCGCCGCCGGGCGCGACGCGGACGGCCGGGCCGCTTCGGGCGCCGGCGCCGGTGTCGTGGCCCGTGATGGGGCTGGCAGGGTCAACCCGCTGCCATCGGGCGCCAGGGTCTGCCCCGTGTCGGGCCCCTGTGCCTGAGGCGGGACGTTGATTTGAGCGCGGGCGCCCGGCGTAACGGCCAGGGCGACGGCGAGCAGCGCGGTGGATGTCTTGAGCAATGACACGGGACCAACAATCAGATGTGGCGGCTTCGGGAAAGCGCCTCAAGCTAGCGATCCGGTTCCGCAGCCGCAAGCCAAACCGCCTGAAGTGCCTGTTAAACTTATTGGTTCGCCGCGGTGAGCGCGATCTTCCGCATGCGATCCTTTCGCATCGGCACCGAAGGGCGTATCCCATAGCGATCGCTGTCGCCACGGCGGCCGGGGCGACTGTCGTTGTCAGGCACGGTGCGGCCCCGCGCCGGCGTGGCATGGGAGCTGTTATGATCAATCGTTTGCAATCGCTGCCAACCGATCCCCGGGCCGATGACAAGGACTACAGCCCGGGCGAGCGCATCGCCAATATCATGACGCACGGCACCGGCGCGGTGCTGAGCATCGTCGGTCTGGCGGTTCTGATCAGCTTCGCGGCGCAACGCGGGGTGCGGCCGGTTGTGGCGCTGGCGATCTATGGGTCCTGCCTGGTCCTGCTCTATCTGGCCTCGACCGGCTATCATTGGGCGAAGCAGGGTCGGGCCAAGAACGTTCTGAAGGTGTGCGATCACTCGGCGATCTATCTCGCGATCGCCGGCACCTACACGCCGTTCGCGATGCTGGTGCTGGGGGGCGGCCTGGGCTGGGCCCTGCTGGCGACGATCTGGGCGCTCGCGATTCTGGGCGTGTTGTTCAAAATCCTGCTGCTGGGCCGGTTTGAAGCGCTGTCGATCGCCTCTTACCTGCTGCTGGGCTGGGTTGGCGCTGCGGTCGCGGGACCGATCACCAGCACCCTGGCCCCGGCGGGCATCGTCTGGCTGGTGGTCGGCGGACTGGTTTATAGCGGTGGTGTCGCGTTCTATCGCTGGGAACGTCTGCCCTATAACCACGCGATCTGGCACCTGTTCGTGCTGGGGGGCAGCGCCTGTCACTTCGTGTCGATCCTGTGCTATGTCCTGCCCGCGAGCGCCTGAGCCGCGGGCCTGGTCACCGGCCGCACAACAGCCCGTCATGGGGCTTCGAGGACCTCCCGGCAGGCTTGCGGGAGCGGCGCCCGCTGAACATGCGGCAAGTTCGGCTTCGGCATCGCCGGCGGGACCGCGGCCCGGCTGCGGATCCAGCTCAGCAACTCAGCGCCGCAGCCATCACCCGGCGGCAGCGCCTGCTGTTCGTCACAGGATGGTGAATGCGGCGGGCAATGCAGACGAACATGAAAATGATCGTCATGGCCGTACCAGGGGCGCAGCAGGCGCAGAAAGCCGCGGTCGGACCAGCGCCGCTGGCACATTGCCAGCTTGATGCCGGGGTTGACGAAGATCCGCGCCACCCGGGGATCCTGGGTCGCCAGATGGATCAGTTCGGCGTCGTGGTTCGAAAAGCGATGGCCATCGACGCGGCCGCTCGCGGAGTTGATCACGCTGACCGGGACCAGAAGTTCCCGCGCCTGATGGGGCAGCAGCGGCAGGTCCGGTTGCAGCAGGATATCGACGTCGAGCCCGACCTGGTGGCTGGCGTGGCCATAGGCCAGCGGACCGCCGCGCGGCTGGGCCATGTCGCCAATCGGCGCGAGACCGATCCGGGCCCGGGCGACGCGTCGCCCGAGTTGGGTCAGATAGTCGATCAGAACCGGATGGCCGTAATAGCGGCGGCGCAGGAGCCGGACCACCTGATAGCCGGGCCCTTCCGGGGGCAGCGCCACGGCACCGGTGATGCAACCGGCAACATAGGACCCCAGGATTGTCGGCGGGCCCGGGATCGGTGCCGCGACATCGCCCCATTCGCGGGCATTCGCCGCGCTGATCATGATGACGGTCGCCAAAAGCGCGCCGACCGCACGCCATGCCCCTGTTCCCACCATTTCGCCCATCCCATCGCGTGTCGATCACCTCGGCCGGCATGATGCGGCGCCTCCGCGTTTGAAGGCAATGGCCGTTCTTTTTATCGCTTGGCATGACGCACGGTCGGCGGCGGCTCCGGGAGCGGCGGTCAGCCCGGCGGCCCGGCCGAAAAGGGCAGGAAGAAGCGGAACGTCGCCCCCGATGGCGCCGATCCCGGCGGTGTCGCCGTGGTGTCGACCCAGATCCGGCCGTGCAAATGATCCAGAATGCGCCGGCAGATCGCGAGTCCGAGCCCGGTGCCCTGTGGCTTGTCGGTCAGGCTGTTGCTCGTCACCTGATGAAATTTGTCGAAGATGACCTCGCGGTCCCGCGCGGCAATGCCCGGACCGGTATCGGCGACCGTGACGACGACACCGTCGCCCCCATCCAAGCCGCGTTCGACGGCGACCGCGACGCGCACCAGCCCGCCGGCCGGGGTGAATTTCGCGGCATTGGACAGGAGATTGACCGCGACCTGCGTCAGGCGGTCCCAATCGCCCGCGACCGGAGGCACCGCCGCCGGGATCGCCAGCTCGAGCGACACCTGGCGATCGCGGAACAGGGGCCGGGTCGCCTCGGCCGCCTCGGTCATCAACAGGACGAGATCGACCGGGGCGACATGCCATTCGATCTCGCCGGCCTCGATCTTGGCCATGTCGAGCACCTCGTTGATCAGCCGGGTCAGCCTTTCGCTTTCCTTGATGATCAGGCGCAGAAACTCCTGGCGCTGCGCCGCTTCCAGATCGCCATGGTCGTACAGGACCTCGGACAGCGAGCGGATCGCGGTCAGCGGCGTGCGCAACTCATGGGTCACCGTCGACAGGAAGTCGTCCTTGAGACGATCGAGCTCCTGCAAGCGCTGGTTTGCCGCGCGCAAGGCCGCCGTCGCTTGTTCGAGTTCGGCCGATTTGCGTTCCAGGCGCTGGCTATAGGCGATGACCGCGGTCGTTTCGTCGAGCATGTGCAGCAGTTCGGTCATGCTGACTTCGCCGCCCTTGACCGCCGAGGCCAGGGCGACCCGGGCGGAGGCCGCGCCGATGGCCCCGGCCAGCAGATGTTCGACATCGCGGATCAGCGGCGCTGATGCCCGTTGCCAGGGGTGGCGCCGATGCTGGCGGGCGTCGGCGAAGCGGGCGAACGCCTGCTCGGCCCGCGCCGGCCCCATGAACCGGGCGGTCAGACGAAACAGCTCGTCAAGCGTCGCGGTGCCGGGACCCGGCGGTCGCAGGTCGCGGACGCCAACCGGCAGAAACGGTTCGACAAAAGTTGTCGCCTGCGCCCGCTCGACGATACCGGGCCGATCGAACACCGAGACCAGGACAAAGACCAGAATATTGCCGACCAGGCTCCAGAACAGGGCATGGGTCAGCGGGTCGAGCCCGGTGAGGCCGAACAGCGCATAGGGTTTCAGCAGGGCGATCTGCCCCGGGCCGTCGGTAATGAACCCGTTCGGCAGCCAGCCCGAGCGGGCAAAGGATGGCAGCAGCAGGGTGTAGGTCCAGGCCGAAACACCAACCAGCAGGCCGGCGATGGCGCCGCGCCGGGTGCCCCCGGCCCAATAGAGACCGCCGACCAGTGCCGGGGCGAACTGGGCCACCGCGGCGAAACTGATCAGTCCGATCGCCACCAGGGCATAGGCGCCGGACGCGACACGGAAATAGCCGTAACCCAGCAGCAGGATGAGGATGATGGCGCCGCGCCGGGTCGCCATCACCAGGCCGGACAGGTTGCGGTTGCGTCCTGCTTCCACCCGATTCCAGTGCAGCAGCAGCGGCATGACCAGATCGTTGCAGACCATCGTCGACAGGGCGACGGTTTCGACGACGATCATGCCGGCGGCCGCCGACAGACCGCCAAGATAGACCAGCAATGCCAGGCCGTTGAGCCCGGCATGAAGCGGCAGCAGCAACAGCACCATGTCGGGGTTGACCCCACCGTCGGGCCACCACAGCAGGCCGGCGACCGCGACCGGCAGGACAAACAGATTGATCAGCCACAAATAGAGCGGAAACAGCCACAGCGCCCGGTTCAAATGGCGCTCATCGACATTCTCGATCACCATGATCTGGAATTGGCGCGGCAGGCAGACGACCGCGCCCATCGAAACCAGCAGGGTCGTGACCCAGCCATAACCGTCGAGCGCCGGCGTCGCCGTGAACAGGGCGGCGATATCGGGGACCGCGAGACCGCGGCGGAACAAATCGCCCATGCCGCCGAACAGGCCCCAGATCACCGTGGCGCCAGCGATCAGGAATGCCACCAGCTTGACCAGGGATTCGACGGCGACGGCGGCGACGATCCCTTCGTGGCGCCGCGTTGCGTCGATCTGGCGTGTTCCGAACAGGATCGCGAACAGCGCCATCGTCAGGGCGACGTAAAGCCCGCTGTCGGCCAGGGGCGCTGGCCGGCCGGGGCTGAGTCCAGTCGGATCGCCACCGGTCAGCACGTCGAAGCTGACCGCGACCGCCTTGAGCTGCAGCGCGATATAGGGGGTGATGCCAATCACCGCGACCGCCGAGACAAGGCCGCCCAGCAACTGACTTTTGCCATAGCGGGCCGCCATGAAGTCGGCGATTGAGGTGCTGCGCTGCCGCTTGGCGATGGTCAGCATCTTGCGCAGTACCGTTCCACCCAAGGTCATGGTCAGGGTCGGTCCGAGATAAATCGTCAGGAACCCCATTCCGCTCTGACCGGCGCGCGCCACGCTGCCGTAGTAAGTCCAGGTCGTGCAGTAGATCGCCAGCGACAGGGCGTAGATCGACGGACGACCGATGAACCCGCGACCGGCATTGGCGCGGCGATCGCCATACCAGGCGATGGCGAACAGCAGACTGAGATAGCCGACCGAGGTGGCGGCGACGCTGAACACGCTCAGGGGCGCGGCCGTTGTCGGGATCGCGGTCATGGCGGCGTCCGCGGCAGGGTATCGGCGCCCGGCGCGCCCGGCCGGCGTTCGACGATCACGCCGACCAGAAGGATCAGGCCCAACCAAGCCGCGACCACGTAGACCGGCAGGAGGGGCCAGCCGAACACGGTCGCGGCGATGCCGAACACCCGGAGCAGCGGCGGACTGAAGGCGACCAGACCGAGCAGGAACACGGCGATCAGACGGTCGTTCCGGAGCGGAGCGTGCCGCAGGGCGGCATCACGTCCCTCGCTGTCCTCGCCGGTCGGTTCCATGCCGCGCGTTGCTCCGTTCCGTCCCTGCCAGAAGGCGCGCTCGCGGGCGCGCGGTGTCAAAAGGCGCGCTCGCGGGCGCGCAGTTCGCTGTGGATCCGGGCCTCGGTGATCGCCTGCTCCAGGGTCACGACGCCCCGATCGGCCAGCATGTCGACAAAGCGCAGCAGGATCGCCGCGGTGACCAGGGCATCGCCCAGCGCGGTATGACGATCGACGATCTCGATCCCGAGCCGGTTGGCGATCCCGTCAAGCGAGTGGTCGCCTTCCTCGCCCTGAAGCAGGCGCGACAGCAACATCGTGTCCAGGATCGGGTTGTCGAAGCGGACACCGGCCGCCTGCTCCTTGAGGCGCAGAAACTTCATGTCGAAAGCGGCGTTATGGGCGACCAGCACGGCGCCATCGACGAAGGTGCGGAATTGCCGCAGCACGCTGGCGATTCGCGGCCGACCCCGGACCATGTCGTCGGTGATGCCATGGAACTGGATCGAATCCGGGGTGATCGGCCGGCCCGGATCGACCAGTTGGCTGAAGGTTTCTCCGGTGAGGATCCGGCCGTTGACGATGCGGACACCGGCGATGGCAATGATCTCATCACCGTCAGACGGGCGCAGACCGGTCGTTTCGGTGTCGAAAACGACATAGGTCAGCGATTTCAAGGTTCGTTGCGCCAGGGAACCGGTCGGAAGCGGTTGGTTGATCAGGGCGAAGTCGAAGAATTCGGGCCGGTTCAGCGGCGGGCGCGCGGGGGGGCCGCCGTGCGCCTGCTCCGCCGGCGGCAGCGGCGCGCGCAATCGCGCCCGGCCGTCTTCCAGCGTCTCGGACCAGATGTCACTGCGATGATGTTGCAGCACGTCGCCGACGGTCAGGCCGCCCAGCGCGTCGGCCAGCGGCGCGGTCAGCCAGCGATCGATCGCCGGCGCTGGAATGGCCTGCCCGGACCAGGAAATGTCGAGATTGATCCATTGGCCGTCGGCCTCGACCGACAGGTCAAGATCGGTCGGTGCCGCCAGCGTCCCCGCATCCTGGGCCCGGTGCTCGGCGATGCAGCCGATCAGATGATCGAACAGCAGGACCAGGCTGTAGCTGTCGCCATGCAGCCATTGCTGCAACCCGGTCATTGTCACCTTGACCTGTCGGCTGGTCCGCGCCCGGGCGATGATCAGGGTGATCAGATTGCCCGAATGGATATCGCTCATCGGCCACAGGCCGGTGATGATCTGGCGATATTCGGCGGTGACGCGTTCCAGGCGCTCGGCCAGCGTGGTGCATTCCGCCAGGACCAGATGTTCGAAATTCTGTCGCAGCCCGGGGTCGACATCGGGGTTGTCGTTGAGGATTTCGGCGATCGCCCGCATATTGGCAATCGGGCCGCGGAAGCCATCCGTGGTCTGGCGCAGCAGGGCGTCGCGTTTGCCCAGCGCCGCCAGTTCCGCCGTGCTGTCGGTCATGGTCAGGACATAGCCGACGACGCTGTCGTCGTCCTGCAACACGAGATTCATACGCCCCTGCAACAGGTAGCGGCCATCGGTGGTCGCGGCGACGAATTGGGCGCCGGTGCCCATCGGGTGATCGTGGTGACGCCCGGCGTCGAGCCGCAGCATCAGCCGCTCAAGGGTGTGCAGCACCGGTTGGCGGGCAATGATTTGAAGCAGATCCCGCCCCAGCCCCAGATCGCCGGACAGATGGAGCAGTTTCAGCGCGGCCTGGTTATAGAGCATGATCTGATGGTGCTGATTGCACATCAGAATGCCCTCGCTGATGTCGCGCAGCACCGCGGCCAGCCTTTGCTGTTGTTCCTCGGCCGCGGCGACCGAACGGGCGATCGCCGCGGCATTATCCTCGCGGATCCGGGCCAGCCGGTCGGCCAGCTCATTGATGGCGTCGGGCAACGGCTGCAGCAGGGCGAAGCGATCGGCGGGCACCCGTGCCCGTGTCGTGCCATGGCAGAGCACCCGGGTCGCCCCGGCGAGACCGGGTAACGGCCGCAACACCAGCCGGTCGATCTGATACCACAGGCCGTAAATCGCGATACCGACGATGCTGACCGCCCCGAACATCAGGGTCAGGACCGGGGCGGCGAGGTCGGTGTGCAGCACCCACAGCGCATCCGCGGCCACGGCCAGGATCGCGGCGCCGCCGATCCCGAGGAACCAGCGGCCGAGGCGGCTCCGCCCCGTGGTGCCGCCCGCAACATGTTCGGTCATGGTCACCCACCCCTCAGGCGTCGAGATAACGGCGAACCGTCGTCACCAGATCCCGTGTCGAGAAGGGCTTGGTGATATATTCGGTCGCTCCGAGGGCCAGCCCCTTCTGCCGTTCGACGTCCCTGCTCTTGGCGGTCAGCATGATAATCGGCAGGGTGCGGCAGCCGGGATCCGCGCGCAGCGCCTGGCAGACATCATAGCCGTCACGCCACGGCATCATCGCATCGAGCAGGATCAGATCGGGACGCGCCAGCGCCACGGCGTCGAGGGCCTCCTGGCCGGTGCGGGCCAGACGGACGTCGTAGCCGGCCTTTTGCAGCAGGACCTGCAACGACAACAGGATGCTGGGTTCGTCATCAGCGATCAGGATCGAGGGCTTCATGGGACGACTCCCTGTGATTTCTTTTTGGTTGCCTTCGCTCTCTTTGCGGGCTCGGATCGCGCGATCCCGACAGCGGCGGGCGGCGCGAAACCGTGGATCACGCCACCACTCTAGCAGAGCGCGGATCCTTGGTCGCGCCTGGCGGTCGCCCCTGCCGTGTCATGGGAAAAGACGCCGGCGTTTCGTCCAGGATGGCGATATCCGCAAGGTGCGTCCATCAGCCCATCCGATCAGGACTGCGGCCCGGGACTGCGGCCCGGGACTGCGGCCCGGGACTGCGGCGAGGTCGGATTATTGCGCCGCTGCCGCCAGGGGCTCGCCCCGCTGTGCCAGTTCCGTGTCGAGCCAGTCGAGCGCGGTATCGCCAACCGCGCGCCAACCGTTTTCCAGCACCAGATTGTGGGCGCAATCGGGGAAGAACACGGGGGTGACGCCATAGGCCCGGGCGGTGGTTTCGACCTGGTCGGGTGTCACCAGGGCGTCATGCCGGCCCCCGATGACCAGGATCGGCGGCTGGGCGACCGTGGCGGACGGGATCAGGCCCGGTGCCATCATATCGAAGGCGATGCGCTGCGACTCCGCTTGCAGGAAGGGCAGGTAGCGCTGGATCTCGGCATCGCTGATCTGGTTGGTGAACAGGGCCTGGCGAATCGCGCTCAGCGAGATCATGCCGGATCCGAAGGTCTGCAACGCCAGCATCTGCTGAAACAGGAACGGCGAACGCAAGGCCAGCCCGATCGAGGATTCGGCCAGGCCGGTTGGCGGTGCCGATGCCATCAACACCACCGCAGGGACCGGGTTGCGGGCCATGTAGCGCTGCACCACGACACCGCCCATCGAGTGACCGATCAGGGCCGGTGTTTGGCCGCAAGCCGCTTCGATTTGCGCCACGGTCTGTGCCAGATCGTCGACATAGTCCGACAGGCTGGCCCAGGGCAGGGCGCTGCGCCCTTCGCTGGCGCCGTGGCCGCGCAGGCTGACGGCGTGGGCGGCATAGCCGTGGGCGGCGGCAT
The DNA here is from genome assembly GCA_031291675.1 of Azospirillaceae bacterium. Taxonomy (GTDB): domain Bacteria; phylum Pseudomonadota; class Alphaproteobacteria; order Azospirillales; family Azospirillaceae; genus JARLIO01. The sequence continues at coordinate 606,807 of JARLIO010000034.1, read as the reverse complement.
GGCCCAGGAGGTGAACATCCCAGAAGGCCGCGCCACAAAAGGCACCGTGGACGAAAAGCAAGGGGAACGGGCGTGCCGGCCCCGCTGGTTGCCGGCTGATCAGTTCAAGTTTGGGCATCGGGGACGGAACTTTCGACGGAGGCGTCGGGCACAGAAAACGGATGATCGACGCGACGGTGGCACCATGCAAGACAAACCGGTGGTGCCGATTGCGATTCTGCCGCCACCCCGGATGCGACCGGGGCATCGGGTGCGTGTGACGTCCGGGTTGGTCCTGGCGTCAGGGTTCCAGCCAAACATGTTCCGCAAAGGCGTAGCCCATCAGGCCACCGAGCGGGTTCGGCGTCATCCCTTTCAGTCTGGACGTGATCGCGTCGACGTCGGCGAGAAAGGCCGGGATGATGGTGCCGGCGTTGTCCGAGATCATGATCTGCATCTCGCCATAGATCTGCATGCGTTTCTCGTGATCCAGAGAGCCGCGCGCCTCGATCAGCATCCGGTCGAATTTTCCTGACCGGTACCGGCTTTCATTCCACGGTGCATCCGAGGCGTAGAACAGGGAAAACAAAATATCAGGGGTCGGGCGTGGGTTGACGTTTCCGAAGTGAATCGGTTCCTTTAGCCAGTACCGATCCCAGTAACCATCCGATGGAACGCGTTGAATATCCAATTTCATGCCGATCTCTGTTCCGGATGACTGGATAATCATCGCCATATCGATGGAGGATGTCGCCGCATCCGAGGCGATGACCGGGATGGTCTGACCGAGAACCCCCACTTTTTCGAACAGATATCGGGCTTTGTCGGGATCATAGGGCTTTGGCTTCAATTCGGCATTGTGGAAGCGGTTCGACAGTGAAATCGGTTGGTCGTTGCCCACCACCCCCAGACCGTGCAACGCCGACTCCACGATCCGGTCGCGGTCGACGAGATATTTCATGCCATCGACGAAGTCTCGCTTGTCCCCCGGGGGCAAATCAAGGCGGATGTTCAGGTCGGTATAGTTGCCGGCTGCGCTTGTGGATAGCGTGAAGCCCGGCTGTTTTGTCACCCGGGATATCAATCTCGGGTTGATAGAACCCGCGAGATGGATGTCACCGGACAGGAGCGCATCGACACGGCGATCGTCGTTGCCAATGGCAAAAAACTCGAAGGAATCGACGTTCGGGCCGTCCTTCCAGTAATTCCTGTTGCGCAGTCCAATGGAGCGGATGCCGGGTTCGAAGGTCTGGCATACGAAGGCGCCGGTCCCGTTGCCCTTGGAGAAGTCGGTGGTTCCATCGGCCACGATCATGAAATGATGCATGGACAGGATCGTCGGCAGATCGGCGTTGGGCTTGGCGAGCGTGATTTCGACGGTTGCCGGATCGACGACCTTGAAGCCGGTCATCTGCCGCGCGAGCGTCGCGACTTTCGAACCGACGGATTTGTCGAGATGGCGCTTCAGCGAGAACACGACGTCATCGGCGCTCAATGATTTGCCGTTGTGGAACGTGACACCCCTCCGCAGCTTCACCGTCCAGGTCTGGCCATCCTTGGTGTCAAGGGCTTCGGCCAGCTCCATCTCCGGCACGCCGGCTTGATTGAGCCAGGTCAGCCGGTTGTAGAGGGAACAACAGCGGACATAGTCGGTCGACAGCGCCGCCTTGGCGGGATCCAGGGTGTCAGCGGGCGAGGTCGACCAGCCGGCGGCCCTCAGGGCGCCGCCTTTGACCGGGGTGGCGGCGAGGGCAATCGCGGCGCGATCGCAAATGATGCTTCCGGCGCTGAGCCCGACGCCACCGGCCAGCAACAGTTGCAACAGATCGCGGCGGGATGCGCCCCGGCGGATCGCGTTTTCGACCATCGCGTCGGCGGGTCTGCTTTCGTTGGTGATCAAGTCGCGCACGTCATCCCCCCCCCCCCCTTCTTTCGTCAGGTCTATGGGCAGCACGAACCCGGCAAGGGGCGTGGAATGAACATCGGTTTTTTTGTACCGGTTCAACATGACGGGTCTTGGTGCTCGGCCGGTCTGCCCGGTTTCAGCATGCAATGGTGACAGAGTGTCGCAGGTGCCACCCGCTAAAGTCTCTGAAAAACCGCCAGACAGCGCAAATTCGTGCCGGAAGTTGTGAGCGACTCCGGGATTGCCGCCGCTCTATGGTCCGGGGGCGATCACTGTCTGCGGATCACCGGTCGATGAGGGGCATCCCCACCCGCGTGGCGTCAGCGATCAGAGGCCCCGCGGTTTCGACGCCCCGGTCAGGTTGGCCCCGGCGCCGGGGCTTGCGATGCCGCGGGCAGGGCGTTGAGGATCCGTCCCGCCATGGCGTGGTAGATCGGTTCGGAATTCACCAGGCGCGACAGGCCAAAGGCGATCACTGCGGTCGCCATCAGCGGCAGGATGCTGGCATGGCCGTCGGTCATCTCCATTACGATCACGGTTGCCGTCACGGGCGCCTGAACCACCCCGGCGAAATAGGCGACCATCGACAGCGTCACCAGGGTCGCAAGGGGCATGCCGGGGATCAGCGCCGAAAGCAACGCCCCCATTCCAGCGCCCACCGAAAGGGACGGCGCGAACAGGCCGCCCGGAATCCCGGCCACGGTTGCCGCCGCGGTGGCCAGCAGCTTGGCCGGCATGTAACCCCACGACAGGGTTCCGCTGTGTTCCAGGACCATGCGCGCCTGCGCGTATCCCGTGCCGTAAATCTCACCGCCTTCCACGACGCCCAGCACCGCGGTGACCGCGCCCGCGACGGCGGCGACCCCGACCGGCCACACCCAGTGCCGGCCGGCAAGCCGGCGCGACAGCCAGCCCCCCAGGCCCAGGACGGTGCGGGTGAACAGGCCGCCGGCAAGGCCGCCGGCGACGCCCACGATCGGGATCACCGGCCAATCCGCCCAACGCACCGCAATCGTGGTGTGGCCGAAATAGGTGTAGTTTCCCAGCAGGAGCATCGACGCCATCCCTGCGATCACGATGGCGCTCAAGACCAGGCCGTTGGCCCGTTGATCAAAGCCGCGCGCCAGCTCCTCGATCGCGAACACGACGCCGGCCAGGGGCGTGTTGAAGGCTGCGGCAACACCGGCGGCACCACCGGCCAGGATCAGGCCCCGCTCGCGGCCCAGCCCGGCGATGGCGCCGGCCGCCAGCATGATCGAGGCTCCGACCTGGACCGTTGGTCCCTCGCGCCCGATCGAGGCGCCGCAGGCCAGGCCCAACAGGGTCAGCATGATCTTGCCACCCATGATCCGCAGCGACAGCAACGCATGGCGGCGTCCGTCGTCGTCGAGGTGACGGGCCGCGATCGCCTGCGGGATTCCGCTGCCCTGGGAGCCCGGGAAGATCCGGACCGCGAGCCAGGCCGACAGGGCGAGACCCGTCGGCGTCACCACCAGGGGCAGGTAGCGCCATTGGTCGATACCCCAATGAAACAGGGATTGAGCTTGATCGGCGGCCAGGGCGAAGGCAACGGCGGCAATACCGACCACGCCGGCGCCGCACCAGAAGGTCAGCCGCTGGCGCCAACTGGTCAAGGACAGCAGGAGGCGGCGCGACTGACGATGACGATGGGAAGCGGAATGGTGAGCGCCGTTCGGGGGCTGGCGCGGCGGGGCGTCCATACCGTCTCCTTGACACCGTGATGGGCAGAAAGTAAGCAAACCAGAGTTTGGCCGCCGCGGCACGGCACCGCGCTCGGGATGGCTGGCGGCCAAGCCGTTCAATCCCGGGCTGACGGCGCATGCTATCCCCGTTCGGATCCGGAAATCAGCCCCCGTTCGTGCAGACCACCTGAAGCTTTTTTGCGGACGCAACCCCGGGACGATCGATTGTCGTGGCATCACGGTCGGATCGGGGCGGCCGGATCGGGAGTGCGAGATGAAACCAGGGGTGTTGCGGATCGGGATCGCCGCGGTTCTGGTCCTCGGCGTTGGCGGCGGGATGGGCTGGATGCAATGGCGGGCGGCGCGCGATATGACCGTGTCGGGTGATCCCGCGGCGTCACTCGCCGCCCAGGTCGGCGGTCCCTGGACGCTGAGTGATCCCCAGGGCCGGACCGTGACCAACGAAACCTGGCGCGGCAAAGTTCAGGTCATGTTCTTTGGCTATCGTTTCTGCCCGGATATCTGCCCGACCGAGTTGCAGACGATCGGGCAGGCGATGGACCTGTTGGGCGCTGACGCCGCGGGCGTGCAGCCGTTGTTTGTCTCCATCGATCCGGCGCGCGATCGTGGCTCGGTTCTGGCTGAATACACAGCCCAGTTCCACCCCTCGATCATCGGTCTGTCGGGCACCGCGGCACAGACCGCGGCCATCGCCCGCGCCTATCGCGTCTACTATGCCAAGGTGGTGCCGGCGGGCGCCGATCCTGACGACTATTCCATGGATCATTCCAGTATCGTCTATCTGATCGGGCGTGACGGCAAAACGGCCGGGCTGCTGCCGGCGGGAACCGCGCCCGATGCCATGGCCGCGGCGATCCGCCATGTGCTGGCCGGCGGTCCCGCGACCTGAACCGGTTTCTTCGCCAATCCATTATCGCTGAGGAGTGCTTGCCGATGCTTTGCCGTTTCATCGCCACGGTCATGGCCGTCGCCCTGTTGGCGGCTGTGCCCGCCCGGGCCGAGACCTTCAAGGCCGGGTCGATCGAGATCACGGATCCCTGGGCCCGGGCGACGATTGCCGCGGCGAGCGCCGGTGCGGCTTATCTGGAGATCCGAAACCACGGGACCGCGCCGGACCATCTGATTGCAGCATCGACCCCGGTTGCCGCCGAGGCCCAGTTGCACATGACCACGATCAGCAACGGCGTTGCCGGGATGCGTCCGGTCGAGACGCTGGAGATCGTTGCGGGAACGTCAACCCGGCTGGCGCCGGGAGGGCTGCATATCATGCTGATGGGTTTGAAAGGGCCGCTCGAGAAAGGCAAGAGCTTCCCCTTGACCCTGACCTTTGAGAAGGCCGGTTCGTTGACGGTGCCGGTCACGATCGAGGGGCCGGGCGCCGGCGGGGCCGGCATGATGGCACCCATGGACCATTCGATGATGGGTGCTCCCGCCGGCCACACGCCGTAATCAGGGGTCGGGCGGGCTGGCCGTCTTGGCCGACCCGCCCGGCCGATCTCAGGCCTTGTTGACGGTGCACAGATCCCAGGCGGCACCGTGGAGGCCGAACAGCGCGGTGACTTTTTCCTTGCCGGTGTTGAAGATCACGACGCGGAAGCGATCACCGGTGCAGGCACCGGCCGGTTGCGTCTTGGCCGGCAACACGACATGCTTGGAGGCGAGGCACCCCGAGGCCGTCTTGGGAAGATCCTTCAGCGTTTCGGGTTGCTTGCCATTCAGGGTCAGGAAATAGTTGGTCGCTGTGCCACCCTTGACCGTGCCTTTCAGGGTGATCCGGGCGAAGCGTGACTGGTAAAGTCCGGCGTCATAGTCGCCATCGGCCATGCCCGATGCCAGCGGGCGGAAGGAGATTGCGGCGCAGGTTGGCGGTTGTTTGTCCGCCGCGTGAGCCGGCATCGTTCCCGTCGCCAGGGCCGCCGCTGCCAGGCAGCCGGCCGCCAATACCCCCATCAACCGTATCATGTCTGTTCCTCGTTCCCGGTAAAAAAGGACGTCATGAACCCGGGGTCGTGTGACCACCGCCCGCGTTGTAGTCCTTCCGCTGTGGCGCACAAGCGATTTGCTGCGAGGATCCACGCGGCCGGCGCGCCAGCATTCCGGGAAGCGCGGCGTTCTGTAATTTTCCCGCCAGCCGCCGGCGGGTTTCGGCTATACTGACTGACGCAAGGCCCGGGGCCGCTCAGAGCGGGGATCGCGCGGATAGCGGATCGATCCCCGCTACGGTTCCGGGGGACTCCGGCCACCGGGTTCGGCCGCAGATTTCTGTTTGTCAGGGGCCTCAGAGGCCCGCTCCTTCAGGTTCTTACGCGTCAGGGTTCCGCCATGCCGTTGCAAGGTTACGCCAATCCGGCACAGTTTCAGCGCCTGGCGCGGATCATCCTGCCCTGGAGTGCCGGGGTGACCGCGGTGTCGCTGGTGGTCGGCGCCGTTCTGGCGCTGCTGCTGTCGCCGCCCGACTACCAGCAGGGCGAAACCGTGCGGATCATGTATCTCCATGTCCCGGCGGCGTGGATGGGCCTGTTCATCTATACCAGCATGGCGGTGGCCGCCGCGGTCGGCCTGGTGTGGAAACACCCGTTGGCCGATCTCTATTGCCGCGCCGTCGCCCCGGTTGGCGCCGTGTTTACCGCGCTCTGCCTGATCACGGGCAGTCTGTGGGGCAAGCCGATGTGGGGCACCTGGTGGGTGTGGGATGCGCGGCTGACCAGCGTGCTGCTGCTGTTTTTCCTCTATCTCGGCTATATCGCCCTGGTGAACGCCTTCGACGATCCGACCCGGGGTGAACGCGCCGGCGGCATCCTGCTGCTGGTCGGCGTTGTCAACGTTCCGATCATCAAATTTTCCGTCGATTGGTGGAACACGCTGCACCAGCCCGCCAGCGTCAGCCGCCTGGGGGCGCCTGCGGTCTACCACACCATGCTGGTGCCGCTGCTGGTGATGACCCTGGCTTTCATGGCCTACTATCTGACGATTGCGATCATCCGTCTGCGCGCAGAACTGGCGGGGCGCCGGATCCAGACGTTGCGCCTGCTGATGATCGGCGGCGATTGGGTGGCGCCGCCACCGCGGCCGGCGCCACGCGTCGAGATCTCCGATCACGATCCCGATGCCATGGCGCAACGCCACGGTCCCGCGGCATGGACGGCGACCACGACCTTGAATCATCCTCATAGCCAGGCGGCGGCGCCAGTGATACCCAGATCGTGATCTCCAGCGGACGGTGCGCGGGGAGGGGCGGCAAGCCGGTTTTGGCGGCCAACCCCGATCCCGTGCTCCGGACCCGTGCTCCGGGAATATGCGACCGATGCGATGAGTGAATTCCTTGAAATGGGCGGCTATGCCGCTTTTGTCTGGCCGGCCTACGGCATCGTGATCGTCGTTCTGGCGGGGTTGTTGCTGGTCAGCCTGCACCGTCTTCGGCGCAATGACGCGATCCTGACCGGGCTGGAGGCGGCTCATCCGCGCCGCCGCCGCAATGCCACGGCTGTGTCCGAGCCGGCACCACCGTCCGCGCCTGAGATCGCCGGAACCGATCGATGACCAGCCGCAAGAAGCGCCGTCTCTACATCCTGCTGTTGGCGATGCTCGGCCTGGGATCGGCAACCGCCCTGGCATTGACCGCATTCCAGGACAATCTGGTGTTCTTTTACAGTCCCACCGATCTGATCCGTCAGCCGGTCGGGCGTCGGACGATCCGGCTGGGCGGCATGGTCGAAAAAGGCAGCTTGCAAAGGGCAGCGGACGGCCAGACGGTCGCCTTCACCGTCACCGACATGGTCAACAAGATCGGGGTGACCTTCACCGGGCAATTGCCCGATCTGTTTCGTGAAGGCCAGGGCGTCGTCGCCGAAGGTACGGTCCGACCCGATGGCGTGTTCGTGGCGCACGAGGTGCTGGCCAAGCATGATGAGAATTACATGCCCCCCGAAGTGGCCGACGCGCTGAAACGCGCCAAAGGTGACGCGCAGCACGCCACGTCAACATTGGTGACCCGATAGAGGCCCGACCATGATCCCGGAACTTGGCCATTATGCCCTGGTGTTGGCGGCCTTCGTGGCCATGGCCCAGGCATTCCTGCCTCTGGCTGGCGCGGCGCGCGGCAATAGCGCCTGGATGGCCGTCGCGCGTCCGGCCGCCTTGGCCCAGTTCGGCCTGGTCGCCTTCAGTTTCGGCGCCTTGATGCATGCCCACATCGTCTCCGACTTCACCGTCCTGAACGTCGTCGAGTATAGCCATTCCCTGAAGCCGATGCTGTACAAGGTCGCGGGCGTCTGGGGCAGCCACGAAGGCTCGATGATGCTGTGGGTGCTGATCCTGTCGCTGTTCGGGGCCGCGGTGGCGGCGCTGGGCGGCGGATTGCCCGACACGCTGCGGGCCCGGGTCATCGGCGTCCAGGCGCTGATCGGGGTCGGTTTCCTGTTGTTCATCCTGGCGACGTCGAACCCGTTCGTCCGGGTCGATCCGCCGCCGCTCGATGGCCATGACCTCAATCCGCTGCTCCAGGATCCGGGACTGGCGTTCCATCCGCCGTTCCTTTATCTCGGCTATGTCGGGTTTTCGATCGTGTTCTCGTTCGCCGCCGCGGCCCTGATCGAAGGTCGCATCGATCCGGCCTGGGCGCGGTGGGTTCGGCCCTGGACCCTGATTGCCTGGTCGGCGCTGACGATCGGCATCGCGATGGGCTCGTGGTGGGCCTATTACACGTTGGGCTGGGGCGGCTGGTGGTTCTGGGATCCGACCGAGAATGCCAGCTTCCTGCCCTGGCTGGCGGGCACCGCGCTGTTGCATTCTGCAATCGTCGTCGAAAAGCGCGACGCCTTGAAAAGCTGGACCATTCTGCTGGCGATCCTGAGTTTCTCGCTCAGCCTTGTCGGCACCTTCCTGGTCCGGTCGGGCGTGCTGTCCTCGGTCCACGCCTTTGCCGTGGATCCGAGTCGCGGCGTGTTTATCCTGGTGCTGCTGACGATCGCGATCGGCGGGTCGCTGACGCTCTATGCGATCCGGGCGCCGCATTTGCGGATGGGCGGCCTGTTCGCCCCGGTCAGCCGTGAGGGCGGGCTGGTGATCAACAATCTGCTGCTGGCCAGTGGCTGCGGCACGGTCCTGCTGGGTACGCTGTATCCGCTGTTTCTCGACGCGCTCAATGCCGGCAAGGTCTCGGTCGGCCCGCCTTTCTTCAATTCCACCTTTGTCCCGCTGATGGTGCCGCTGGTGGCGCTGCTCGGGGTCGGGCCGCTGCTGTCATGGAAGCGCGCCGACCTGCCGGGGGCGCTGGGGCGTTTGAAAGTGGCCGCGCTGCTGACCTTTGTCGCCGTGGTCGCGACCTATTGGCTGCACCAGGGCGGGCCGGCGATGGCACTGGTGGGGATCGCGATGGCGGCCTGGGCCTGTTGTGGCGCCGTGACCGAGTGGGTTGAGCGGGTCCGGCTGTTCCGCGTCCCGTTGGCCGACAGCATGAGCCGGGCCTTGCATCTGCCGCGCAGCGCCTGGGGCATGACGATCGCCCATTTCGGGATGGGCGTTGCGATCGCGGGGATGACCGGTTCGGTATGCTGGGTCTCCGAGCATATTCAGTCGATCCGGCCCGGCGACCAGTTCGACATTGCCGGCTACAGCGTCAGTTTCGACAAGGTCGAGCCGATCGAAGGCCCCAACTATCAGGGCGAACGCGGAACCTTCACGGCGCGGTCTGCGGGGAAAATCGTCGCCGTGATGCATCCGGAACAGCGTTTCTATCCGGTCCAACGGACGCCGACGACCGAGGCCGCGATCCATACCACGGCGCTGGCGGATCTCTATGTCGTCATGGGCACAAAGAATGCGTCCGGCGGCTATGCGGCCCGGGCCTATCATCACCCGCTGGTGCCCTGGCTGTGGCTGGGCACGGTGCTGATGGCTGTCGGCGGCGTGGTCAGCCTGTCTGACCTCCGTTATCGTGTCGGCGTGCCGGTCCGCCATCGGCTGCGGCGGTCGGCGACGACCGCGGCAGCCGAATAACGCCGCCCTGCAGGAGCAATAAACCGGTGCGTTTGCGAACCCTCATTTTCCTGATCCCGCTGCTGGTCTTCCTGGTGCTGGCCGGCTATTTCGCCGTCGGCCTGAACCGCGACCCTAATCTGGTGCCGTCGGCCTTGATCGATCAACCGGTGCCCACCTTCTCCCTGCCCGGCCTGCCGGGCCAGGGTGCCGGCCTGGCGTCGGCCGATCTCCATGGCCGGGCGCAGATTGTCAATGTCTTCGCCTCCTGGTGCGCGCCATGTCGCGTCGAACACCCGATGCTGGTCCGTCTGGCCCGGGAGAACGGCGTGCTGGTCCGCGGGATCGATTACAAGGACCGGCCCGAGGATGCCGCGGCCTGGCTGTCGCAGATGGGCAACCCCTATCAGGGGATCGGCGCCGACACCGATGGTCGGGTCGCGATCGATTGGGGGGTCTATGGCGTGCCGGAAACCTATGTCATCGATCGCCAGGGCCGGATCCGCTACAAGCAGGTCGGTCCGCTGACCGCGGCGGATATCGACGGCAAGATTTTGCCGCTGCTGAAGGAACTTCAGGGATGAGAGCGGTAGCGCCGCGTCGCCGGCGGATGATGGCGCTGTTGTTGCTGTCGCTGTCGCTCCTGCTGCGCGGCCCGTCGCCTGCGATCGCGGTCGAGCCTGACGAGATGCTGGCGGATCCGGTCCTGGAGGCGCGGGCCCGCGCCATCAGTGAGGAATTGCGCTGTCTGGTTTGCCAGAACGAGTCGATCGACGATAGTCATGCCGATCTGGCGCATGACTTGCGGCTGCTGGTGCGCGAGCGCCTGACCCGTGGTGATAGCGACGCCCAGGTCATGGCTTTTCTGACCGATCGTTATGGCGACTTTGTGCTGCTGAGGCCGCCATTCAAGACGACGACCGCGGTGCTGTGGCTGGGGCCGTTCGCCATCCTGGCCGTTGGCGCGGCCGCGATTGGTCTGATGCTGCGCAATCGCCGGCGGACCCGGTTGATCGCGGCCGATGGCCTGGGCGATGACACGGACGAACTGACGGCGCGCGAACGGACCCGGCTCGATCAGCTCATGGCCGAGGATCGCTGAACGATGATGTTCTGGGTCCTGGTCGCCGCGCTGACCGTGGTGACGATCCTCGCGCTGGCCTTGCCGCTGCTGCGGCCGCCGGCTCCGACGTCGCGGAGCGCGGGCGCAGGGTCGCCGGGGACCGATCCCGCGCTGGGCGTCTATCGCGATCAGTTGCGCGAGATCGAACGCGACATCCAACAAGGTCATCTCGCCGAGGATCAGGCGCGCGCGGCCCGTCTTGAGGTGGCGCACCGTCTGCTGGCCGCGGATCGCGAGGCGCCGGCCCCGGTTGCCCCTGCCCCGACCGGCAGCGGGCGTCGGCTGGCCCTGGTTCTTGCGGTTGCGCTGCCGGCGGCGGCGCTGGCGGTCTATCTGCCCCTGGGGCACCCCGGTCTCCCGTCGCAACCGCTGGCGGACCGCGATCTGGCCCATACCCCGTCGCCGGCGCGCATCGAAGCCGCGGTCGCCCGGCTGGCCGCGACGATGAAAGCCCATCCCGAGGATCTTCAGGGCTGGCTGTTGCTGGGGCGTTCCTACGGCAAGATGGAACGCTATGCCGAGGCGGCCGATGCCATGCGCCACGCGGCGACGCTAGCCCCCGACAATGCGGTGGTCACCTCATCGTTTGGCGAGGCGCTGGTCGGGGCAACCAATGGCATCGTCGGTGACGAGGCCCGCCAGGCTTTCGAAACCACCCTGGCCCATGATCCGCACGATTTTCGGGCGCGCTATTACCTGGCCCTGGCGCATAATCAGGCTGGCGACCCGAAGGGGGCGCTCGAAGGCTGGACGGCCCTGGCCGCCGACAGTCCGGCGGATGCGCCCTGGCTGCCCTCCCTGCGCGATGACATCCGCCAAGTGGCGCAAAGCCTGCACCTCGACCCCGATGCGGCAATCCCGAAACCCCGGCCAGCGGACAGCGCGGCAGAGACCGGGGGTGGTCCGGAGGGCGGCGCGGCGTCACCACCCGGCGGGTCCGGCGATGCCGGCCCCGGTGCGGCCGATGTCGCGGCCGCGGCCGCCATGACCCCGGACCAGCGGACGCAGATGATCGGGGCGATGGTCGCCCGTCTGGCCGCCCGGTTGAAGGAGCAGCCGGACGACGCCGATGGTTGGCTCAAGCTGGGACGGGCCTATACGGTGCTGGGGCAGTCGGACCAGGCGATCGATGCCCTCGACCATGCCAGCCAGGTCGCCCCCGGCCGCGCCGACGCCCTGGCCGCTTTGGGTGAGGCTCTGCAGAGCCGTGGCGACCCGGGTGCGGCGCCATCGCCGCGCTTCCTGGCGGTGATGCGCCGTCTCCTTGCGGTGGCGCCGGATAATCGTCAGGCGCTGTGGTTCCTCGGGCTTGATGCCGCGCCGGGCGATCCGGCGGGTGCGCGGGCCCTGTGGCAGCGCCTGCTGGCTCAATTGCCGCCGAACTCACCGGACTACGCCATGGTGCGCGACCGGCTGGCGGCGCTGCCGAAGTCGGGCGGCTGAAGCCAGGGTTGAAACAGTGCGGCGCCGGTGCTGGTGAGGCAAGTCAGCACCAGCGCCGCTTGCCGTCACGGCCGCCGATGGGGGGCGAGCAGACCGTCGGCAATGGCTTTCTGGTCGGGATCGAGGATCCCGTAGAATTCGGTGATCGCCGGGCGCAGCTGTTGGAGTTCCGCGGTCCGGATCGTCGCGATCCGCTCCATCCACGCCACCCGGTCGGGCAGGGCGGTCGGTTCGGGGGCGTCCCTGATGCTATCGCAGAATTGCCGCATCGGCTCTCCGGCGTGGACGATCGTCTCGACAAAGCCGGACCAGGCCGATTCCTGGTTTTCGGTCAGTTTGAGTTTTGCCGCAGCAAATCCCAGGCGCGCGGCGCGATGCGCCTCGATATTGTCACAAATCAGCCTCCAGGGTTCTTGCGCTGCATTTTTGCCGCCGATGGCGGCGCTGTCGATGACCAGACCGATCGGATCCTCATCACGGTCGGCGTTTTCGGCAATGACCGGGGCGCCAAACATGAACCCCAACCCGGCAATCGCCAGAATCGCGGCGATGACCACACTCCGCGTCACGGTGTGAAACTCCCCTGGCGTTCGAAGCCCGTCCATCTTGTCCCGCCCCTGTCGCCGCCGTCCTCCGTGCGACGACATGCGGCTCAGCGCCGCCGCGTCGTCAGGGACAATGGATGGCCGAGTTTGCTGGCGCGTGTCAGCAGAGCGGGGGATTTGTAACCGAATGCAACGAGCAGCCACGCGACGCCGGTCTGGCGCGGCGGGGCGGGCGGGGATTGAAGAAATATCGAACGCTTTTGTGGTGAATCCGGGCCCTGCAGAAGGGATGATCGCGAGCGACGGCGGCCAGGACGGTAAAAGCGTCACAAAAAACCGGCGTTGTTTTGACGTTTACGACGATTTTCCGTCGTTTCCCTGGCGGTGCGACCTGATTCCCTGCATTCCCCCACGGCCCATCTCGGGTACACAAGAGAAACCATTCGTAACAAAAATTCAGTGCCAACCGGCGCCGACTTATCCGATAGTCATGCCATGGATCGCATGCTTCACCTGTTGATCGTCGATGACGATCGGGAAATCCGCACGCTCACCGGGCAGTTTCTGACCCGCCATGGCTTTCGTGTCACGACGGCCAAGGACGGGGAGGAGATGCAGCGATTGCTTGATGGCGGCCGCTTTGATCTGATCGTGCTCGACCTGATGTTGCCGGGGGACGATGGCCTGACCCTGTGCCGCCGGCTGCGGGCAACGTCGACGATCCCGATCCTGATGCTGACCGCAATGGCCGAGGATACCGATCGGATCGTCGGGTTGGAGCTGGGTGCCGACGACTATCTGACCAAGCCGTTCAACCCCCGCGAACTGGTGGCCCGGATCAAGGCGGTGTTGCGCCGGACCGGTGGCAGCGAAGAGGAGGTGGCAGCGTCGCCCGGCAACCGGATTCTGCGCTTCGATGGTTGGAAGCTCGACCTGAACCGGCGCGAATTGTGGTCCCCGGCCGAGGTGCTGGTGCAACTGACCGCCGGCGAATTTGATCTGCTGGCGGCTTTCGTCGAACATCCGCGACGGGTGTTGACCCGTGACCAGTTGCTCGATCTGGCGCGTGGCCGATCGGCCGTGCCGTTCGACCGCAGCATCGATGTCCAGGTCAGCCGGCTGCGGCGCAAGATCGAGGTCGACGCCAAGGACCCGGCGATCATCAAGACGGTGCGCAGCGGCGGTTATCTGTTCACGCCGGCGGTCACGGCGCTATGAATTTGCGCTGTCTGGTTCCTGGCGGGATCGCCACCCGGATCGCGATGCTGCTGTTGTTGGCTATGCTGGTGACCCAGGCGATCAGCGGCTTGCTGTATCTCAGCGATCGTGGCGAACGCGCGCCACTGCGCGGTCCGGCGACGCAGGTCCATCGAATCGGCGCGATCGTTCGCCTGCTCGATGCGACATCGGAGGACACGCGGAGCGGGCTGGTGGCGGCGTTGGGTGGGCCCGGATTGACGGTGGCCTGGGAATTGGTACCGCCGCCCTTCCCGGTGCCGCAATCGATGCGGACCAGATTCCTCGCAATGCATCTGCGCGAAGAGGTCCACGACAGCGACCGCGCGATCCTGATCCAACCCCTGTCCGACGATGGCGTGGTTGTCCCCGAACCGGCCGATAGCGGGGATCCGGCCGCCGTGGGCCGTCGGCCGCCATTGCCGCCGCCGCCGCAAGCCCTGGCGGTTGCGGTGGCGTTGTCCGACGGCAGTTGGGTCCGTTTCACGCTGACACATCCGGACGACAGCACCTTTCGGCTGGTGAAGTTTGCGATCTGGATGGTTCTGATTGGACTGACGATCGTGCTGCTGTCCTGGCTGATGGCGCGGCGCCTGACGTCGCCTCTGGCCCGGTTTGCCGCGGCGGCGGATCGGCTGGGCCGTGACGTGTCGGCGGCGCCGCTGGCCGAGACCGGTCCCTCGGAGGTCCGGCAGGCGATCGCCGCCTTCAACCGGATGCAGGAGCGGTTGCGGCGCTATATCGCTGACCGGACCCAGATGCTGGCGGCAATGTCGCACGATCTGCGGACGCCGCTGACCCGCCTGCGGCTGCGCGCCGAATTTGTCGAGGATGTCGAACAACAGCGCAAGATGCTGGAAGATCTCGACCAGATGGAGCAGATGATCACCGCGACCCTGGCCTTCGCCCGCGAAGATGCGCGCAACGAGGCCCGGGCCGACCTGGATCTTGCGGCCTTGCTGCAAAGCCTGTGCGACGATGCCGCCGATATTGGGCGTGAAGCGGCCTATGAGGGTCCCGAGCACCGCATCGTCGCCTGCAGGCCGATCGCGCTGCGTCGCGCATTGGGGAACCTGCTGGACAACGCGCTGTTCTATGGCGGCAACGCCCGGGTCTCGCTGGTGGAACGGCCGGGGCAGGTCGCGGTGCGCATTGATGACGATGGTCCCGGCATCCCGGCGTCAGAGCAGGAAAAGGTGTTCGCCCCGTTTTATCGCCTGGAACGGTCGCGCAGCCGGGATACCGGAGGTACCGGGCTCGGGCTGGCGGTCGCCCGGACCTTTGCCCGCGCCCAGGGCGGCGATGTCATGCTTGGCAACCGGCGCGAGGGCGGATTGCGGGTCGAACTGGCGATCCCCGACGAAACATGACCGGTCGAGCGGGCGTTTGCCGCGGATGACAGTCAATTCACTTGTTCCGGCCCGGACCCGATCTTATTGAAACATCATTGACGTGACTGCGTTTCCCCGGCCAGCCTGATCGATGGATTGGGCCGGCACAGCGAAATATTGTAGTTGCGGCACGGTATGGTTGAATTAAAGAAGGACTCTCCCCTTGGTGCAACCAAACGATGTTCCGATCCGCAGCCGAACCACCGTCGCGTTGGCAATGTTACGGAATTCCTGGCGGTTGGCCCGACCTTACTGGTTTTCGGAAGACCGTTGGGCCGGGCGTGGTCTCCTGGTAATCGTCGTTGCCCTGACGCTGTTTAGCGTATTCCTGGAGGTTCAGTTCAACCAATGGAACAATGATTTTTATAACGCACTCCAAGACAAGAATGTTCATGTCTTCTGGTACCAGATCGGAAAGTTCTGCATTCTGGCGGCTGTTTTCATTGTGGCGGCTGTCTATCGCCTTTATTTCAACCAGATGCTCCAAATCCGCTGGCGTCGCTGGATGACAGAGCATTATGTTGGCGATTGGCTGGGGCAACAGGTCTATTACCGCATGTCCCTGACCGATTCCGGGACCGACAACCCCGATCAGCGGATCACCGAGGACATCCAGTCCTTCATCAGCCAGAGCTTGGCCTTGACGCTCGGTTTGCTCAATTCGGTGGTCACCCTGGTTTCGTTCATCGCGATTCTGTGGGGACTGTCGGGCGCGTTGACCGTTCTGGGCGTCACCATCCCCGGCTACATGGTCTGGGTCGCGCTGATTTATGCCATCGTCGGCACCGCCTTGACCCATTTGGTTGGCAAGAGATTGATTCCGCTGAATTTCAACCAGCAACGCTTTGAGGCCGATTTCCGCTTCTCCCTGGTGCGCTTCCGGGAAAATACCGAAGGGGTGGCCCTGTATCGCGGTGAGGCCGAGGAAAAGGCGGTGTTCCGGGACCGGTTCTCGCACATCTTCACCAATTGGTGGGCGCTGATGCTCGCCCAGAAGCGCTTGACCTGGCTGACCGTGGGGTACGCGCAGGTGGCGAACATCTTCCCGCTTGTTGTCGCGGCACCGCGCTATTTCGCCGGGACGATCCAGCTCGGCGGTTTGATTCAGATCTCGTCAGCATTCGGCCAGGTCCAGGGCGCGTTGAGTTACTTCGTCGATGCTTACACGACGCTGGCGTCCTGGGCGGCGACGGTCGACCGCCTTGTCGGGTTCCAACAGGCGATCGCCACGGCCCAGAACGGTATCACCGCCGAGCATGGGCTGGCGGTCACGTCAGCGCCGCAAAGCGGGATGACGGTGCAGATCGGTCAGTTGGCGCTGCCCGACGGCCGAATCCTGATCCAGGACAGCGCGGTCAACATCGCCGCCGGGGCCCATGTTCTGGTCACCGGGCCATCAGGGACGGGCAAAAGCACACTGTTCCGGGCCATCGCCGGTCTGTGGCCCTTCGGCCAGGGCCGGATCACGATCCCCGCCGGGGCGCGCATGCTGTTCCTGCCCCAGAAGCCCTATTTGCCGCTCGGCAGTCTGCGCCATGTCGTGTGCTACCCCGATGCCCCGGAGGACAACGACGCGGCGGTGATCGAGGCCTTGCGTGCCTGCAACCTGCCGCATCTGGTCGATCGTCTCGATCAGGTCCACAATTGGGCGCAGGAGCTGTCACCCGGTGAACAGCAGCGGATCGCGATCGCCCGAGTGCTGCTCAACCGCCCCGACTGGCTGTTCCTGGACGAGGCGACCTCGGCCCAGGACGAGGCCGGGGAGCAAAGTCTGTACAGCCTGTTACGCGATCGCCTGCCCGACGCCACCGTCGTCAGTATCGGCCATCGTCCGACCCTGGCGGCGTTCCACGACACAAGGCTGGTGATCCGGTCCGGAGCGGATCAGGGCGCACCGGTGCTGGCACAGCTTTAGCCCGGAATGCCGAGCCCCGCCCTGGTCCCAGGGCGGGGGCGATGTTGCCAATGCTGGTCGCCCGGCACCGCCGCAGCCGTCACGACATGAACATGCCACCGTCGATATTGATGGTCTGCCCGGTGACATAGGCCGCGTCGTCACTGGCCAGGAAGGTGACGACCTTGGCCACATCGTCGCCGGTGCCGGCCCGTCCCGCCGGGATGGCGCGGACCCACTCCGCCATCAACTCGCCGGGTTTGTAGTCGCCGAGCAGCTTGCCCCAGGCGGCATCGTTGTAGGCCCACATATCGGTATCAATGATCCCGGGGCAGAAGGCGTTCACCGTGATGCCTTCCTTCGCGACTTCCTTGGCCAGGCTCTGCGTGATGCCCATGACACCGAATTTGCTGGCGGCGTAGTGCGGCGTGTAGATGAATCCCTGGCGCGCCTGGCCCGAGGCGGTGTTGATCAGGCGGCCGCCCTGACCATGTTTGCGCATACGCCGGATCGCCTCCTGGCAACACAGGAACACCCCGGTGGTATTGACCTGCAGAACCCCGTTCCATTCCTCTTCCGACAGGTCTTCGATCTTCGAGATCCGGATGACGCCGGCATTCTGGATCGAGATATCAACGCGGCCGAACAGGCGCTCGGCCTCATCGTAGAGCGCGACAATCTCCGCCTTCCGGCTGACATCGACGAGCATGCCGGCGGCCTTGCCGCCGGCCTGTGTCAGCTCAGCGGCGACGTCGACGACACGCTCTTCATTGGCACTGAGCAGCACCGCGGCGCCTTCGGACGCGAAGCGCCGGGCGATCGCCGCGCCAATCCCCCGGCTGGCTCCGGTAATGACAACCGTCTTTCCCTCGAAACGCGACATGAGTTTTCCTCCATGATTTTCTTGCTTGAAGCCGGCGGCTGCCCTCAGGGTCCGGCATCGGACAACAGCTTCGCCGCCGTGAACTTGTCGGTGATCAACACGTCGATATGGCCGCCGCGCAGCGCGCCGCGAATCGCCGCCACCTTGCGGGCGCCGCCGGCGACCCCGATGACCCGCGGCACCTCTTTCAATTGCTCCAGCGAAATTCCGATGACGCGATCGTCCAGCGGGGTTTTGACCAGATTGCCTTGCGCGTCAAAGAACCGGAGGCCGATATCGCCGACGGCGCCCTGGTCGGTCAACTCGTGCAGTTCCTCCACGGTGAAGCGGTTGCCACTGTTGGCCAGCATGACCGAGGGCTCGACCGAGCCGATGCCAACGAAAGCCAGAGTGAGCCGCCGGAACTGATCACAGGCGGCGCATACGAACGGATCCCCGAGGAAGACCAGTTTTGCCGCCAGCGAATTGGCGACGCCCGGGGCGGCCAGGAACTGTGGCTGGCCGCCGGTTTTCTTGGCCATATGCGTGACCATGTGGGTGGCGCTGATCTGGACGCCGGTGTTGCCCATGCCGCCCAGGATCTGAACGACCCGTTCGGACTTCGCCCGTTTGATCGGGTGGATGCTGTCGACCATTTTCAGGATCGTGCTGCTCCACGACGAAATCCCAATGACCTCTTTGTCTTCGAGGGTCGTTTCCACGAACAGTGCGGCCGCCGCGGCAATACTGGTGCCGATCGAGTCTTCGCGGTCTTCACCGCAGTCCGCGACGATGATCTCGGCAATGCCGTAACGATCACGCAGTGCCTTTTCGACATCCGGATAGGTTCCGTTGGGCGCGGTGATCGTGATGCGCACGATGTGTTCTTCGTGGGCACGGCGCAACAGACGAGAGATGGTCGCCTGGGAAATATGCAGGTGCTTTGAAATATCGGCCTGCTTCAGGTTTTCGGCATAATACATCTGGGCCACGCGGGCGATCAGTCGCAACTCATTGATGCGGCTCATGGGACCGAACTCCGCGACGGTGCCGGGAGCCCCCGGGCGGTCGGCCGTTTCGCTTCCGGGTTTGCGGGACAATACGAAACAGCGGATGGCACGGCGGGTTCTCTCCTTGGGCGGTCACGAGGCCGGCCGGCAAGCCGGCAAAGCCGATCGCGAGCAAGCGGTCGTCCCGTTCATTCACCATGGACGCATGGGCGTGACCGGGTGCGTATATATATTCGTAAAGAGAATTATATTCATCGGCGCTATATCGCGTCAAGCGAAACCGGCAGCCCGTGCTGCAGTGACGGGAAGCGCGGGGAAGAGTTCATTTATAATCAATATGATGACGATAGATCTGTCGCCATACCGCCAGGCGGCGTGAAAAGCCTCTTGACGGCAAGGCACGGCGGCGCCTAGCATGAATAGTGATCCGATAGTGAATAAATATTCAACACGAGAATGGTGGTGCGGAGCATGTCAGATTCGCCAATGACCCAACCCTTTCCGTTCGCTGTGGTGCCACCGCAGACCTTTGCCGCCGTCCCGTCGAGCCAGCGCGCACAGATGCTGGCGCTGCAATCGCGTGAAATGCGCAAAACGATCCTGCAGACGATCGCACATGCCGGGCTGGGCCATATTGGTGGCGATCTTTCCGTGATCGACATCCTGGCGACGCTCTTCTTCGCGGTCCTGCGCGTCGATCCGGATCATCCCCAGGCACCGGATCGCGATCGCTTCATCCTCAGCAAGGGGCATTGTGCCGTTTCGCTCTACACGGTGTTGGCGCGTGCCGGCTTCATTCCGGGAGCGTGGCTTGCCGATTTCGCCAAGCCGATGTCGCCGCTCAGCGGTCATCCCAATCGCAACAAGGTGCCGGGCGTGGAGTCCTGCACCGGCCCGCTCGGTCATGGCCTTCCGGTCGGGGTCGGCTGTGCGATTGCGGCCCGGATGTCCGGGGCGTCGTGGCGCACTTTCGTGGTTCTGGGCGACGGCGAGTTGCAGGAAGGCAGCAACTGGGAAGCGGCGATGGCGGCGGGACACCGCCATTTGTCGAACCTGGTTGCGGTGATCGATCGCAATCGGCTGCAGATGGGCGCCCGAACCGAAGATACCAACGGGCTTGAACCCTTGGCCGACAAATGGCGGGCGTTCGGCTGGGCGGTCATGGAGGTCGATGGCCACGATCATGAGGCGCTGTACCAGGCCTTCACCGCCGCGCCGGACGGCAAGCCGCGCTGCGTCATCGCCAACACGGTCAAGGGGAAAGGGGTCTCCTTCATGGAGGATCGTGCCGAATGGCATCACAAGGTCCCCAATGCCGGGCAGCTGGAACAAGCAATCGTGGAGCTTTCGAAATGAAAGACGGGGCCTCTTCCCATGACAGTCAAATGTTCGACTGCCGCGTCGCATTCGCCGATGAGCTGACGCATCTTGCCCGCGAGAACGAAAAAATCGTTGCTGTGTGCAATGACTCGGTTGGATCCAGCAATCTCGGGGCCTTCCAGAAGGAATTTCCCGATCGTCTGATCAATGTCGGCATTGCCGAGCAGAACATGATCGGCGTCTCTGCCGGCCTGTCCAATGGTGGTTTTATTCCCTTTGTCTGCGCCGCGACGCCCTTCCTGACCGGCCGGGCGCTGGAGCAGATCAAGGCCGACATCGCCTACAGCGGCTATCCCGTGGTTCTTTGTGGCATGAGCCCGGGTCTGGCCTATGGCGAGTTGGGGCCGACCCACCATTCCGTCGAGGATCTGCCCTGGTTGCGCGCGATCGCCGGTCTGACCCTGATTGTCCCGGCGGATCCCACCCAGACCCGCGATGCGGTGCGCTGGGCCGCGACGGCGAACGTCCCGGTGTTCCTGCGGATCGGCCGAACCAAGGTTCCTGAGGTGACACCCAGGGGTATGCCGTTGCGCGTCGGGCAGGCCGATCAGTTGAGGGATGGCAGCGACGTCACGGTGATCGCGACCGGTGTCATGGTCGCTCGTGCCCTGGCCGCGGCCGAAGCGTTGGCAAAAATCGGGATCAAAGCGCGGATCATCAACATGTCGACCGTGCAACCGATTGACAAGGAAACGATCATCCGCGCCGCCCGCGAGACCGGTCGGATCGTCACGGTTGAGGAAGCCGTGGTGCGGGGCGGGTTGGGCTCGGCCGTCGCCGAGGTGGTTGTGCAGGAGCATCCGGTTCCGATGCGGTTGCTCGGGGTCACGGATTTTGCGCCGACAGGAAATGTCGAATTCCTTTTGGATTATTTCAAGCTGAACAGCGATGGCATTGTCGGCGCGGCCATCGACTTGATGAGGCGATAAGATGAGCAAGCCATTGATCTTGTCGATCGATCTGGGAACCAGTTCAACCAAGTCACTTCTGGTCGATAGGCGGGGACAGGTGGTCGCCCGGGGGAGTGCGCCGCTGGGGGAACATCATGTGAGGCCGGGTTGGGTTGATCAGGATGCGGATGAAATCTGGCGGAGTTTGAACCAGGCGGTGCGGGCCTGCCTCGAGGGGCAGGATGCGTCGGCTGTCGCGACGGTCGGCCTGTCAAGCCAGCGTGAATCGCTGGTGATGTGGGATCGCCGGAGCGGTGATCCGATCTCCCCGGTCATCAGTTGGCAGGATCAGCGGACGGTCGCGGCCTGTGCGGCCTTGTGCAGCGACGACAATGACCGCCTGGTTGTCGAGCGCAGCGGTTTGCCGCTCGATCCGATGTTCTCGGCACTCAAGGCCAAATGGTTGCTCGATACTTATGACCCGGATCGCCGCCGCGCCCGGGCCGGGGAAATCTGCCTGGGCACGATCGATTCGTGGTTTCTCAGCCGGTTTGGCGGGGACCATGTGACCGAAGCCGGCAATGCCTCGCGGACCCAATTGCTCAATGTCCGCCGGGTGGATTGGGATCCGGATCTGCTGGCTCTGTTCGAGGTGCCCGCTTCGGTGCTGCCCCGCGTGGTCTCGTCGGTCGGGCCGTTTCCAAAAATCACTGGGCTCGCGCCGCTGCGCGATGGCACGCCAATCGGCGCTGTCATGGGTGACTCCCACGCCGCCTTGTTTGCGCACGGCGCCTTCACACCGGGCAAGGTCAAGGCGACCTACGGAACCGGATCGTCGGTGATGGGATTGGTCGGCGAAGCGGAGCATCTTGACCCGGGTCTGTGCCTGACGATTGCCTGGGCGCTATCGCTCGACAAGCCGGCGCTAGCGGCCGAGGGCAATATTCGATCCGCCGGCTCGACCCTGAAATGGTTGGCCGACATTCTCGGCGTGTCACCGCAGGAACTGGCGACGCTGGGCAATCAGGCCGATAGCGGGGGCGTCATCCTGGTGCCGGGTTTCGGTGGTTTGGGGGCGCCCTGGTGGGAAAAGAAAGCCTGCGCCCAGCTGTCGGGATTCACCCTGGGCACCGGGCGCGCTGAATTGGCGCGGGCGGCGCTCGATTCCATCATCCAACAGGTCGCCGATCTGGTCGAAGCGATCGACCGCAGCGTGGGCCGGATCGACGCGTTGTGCGTTGATGGCGGGCCGACCCGCAATGACGCGCTGATGCAAAACCAGGCCGACCTGATCGATCGTCTGGTGCTGCGTTCGCATACCACCGAATTGTCCGCGTTGGGCGTGGCGCATCTGGCCGGTTTGTCCGCCGGCCTGTGGTCCTGGGATGATCTGACGGCGTTGAGCCGCGCGTTCGACCCCTTCAATCCGCGCCGCGATGAGGCCAGCCGGGTCGAGAAACGCCGCGCGTGGTTGGCGGCGATTTCCCGGGCCCGGGCCTAGTCCAGCAAAAAAACAAGATGAGAGGACCGGGGATGAACGCGAGACTTGAAGGGATGAGGAATACAGCACCGCCGTCAGCGCGACGGCGTGTCGCCTGGCCGGCGTCATTGGGGGGAGCCACGGGCCCGCTGATTGGCCTGGTCCTGCTGGGAGTAGGCTTTTCGCTGGCGTCGCCGTATTTTCTGTCATTGCGCAACGCGTTGAATGTACTCGATCAGGTCACGGTGCTCGGCATCGTTTCGATCGGCATGACGGCGGTCATCGTCGTCGGCGGTATCGATCTGTCCGTTGGCTCGGTGCTCGCCTTCTCGATGATGGTGATGGGCTGGCTCAATCAGGACTACGACGTGCCCCTGGTGCTGTGCATCGTGGCCGCCATCGTTGTCGGTGGTGTCTGCGGTGCGGTCTCCGGGCTTCTGGTCACGCGGGCCCGGTTGCCAGCGTTCATTGCGACGCTCGCCGTGATGTCGGTTGCGCGCGGCATGGCCAATATCCTGACCGATGGCCAGCAAATCGTCGGTTATCCGGACTGGTTTACCCGTCTGTCGACGGTGCGCCATTTCGGTTTCCTTTCGCTGACCGTGGCGCTGGTGGTGGTTCTCGTCATCATCGCCGGGGCGTACATGACCTTCCGGGCTGGTGGGCGCAATCTGTACGCCATCGGCGGCAGCTCCGAGGTGGCGCGTCTGGCCGGCATCCCGGTGCGCACCGTAACCCTGCTGGTCTATACCGGGTGCGGCGTTTTGTGTGGCGTCGCGGCGGTGGCTCTGGCTTCGCGGCTCGACTCGTCACAGCCGAGTGCCGGGCTGGGTTACGAGCTTGATGCCATCGCCGCGGTCGTGATTGGCGGCGCCAGTCTCAACGGCGGTGTCGGCGGCATCGCGGGAACCGTGGTCGGCGTCCTGATCATCGGAACGCTGCACAACGGTCTCAACCTGGTCGGCGTCTCACCCTTCGTCCAACAGATCATTATCGGCGTCGTCGTGGCCGGAGCGGTCACCTTCGACACGCTCGGGCGCCGCAACCGATAGAGGGAGGAAGCTTTCCGTAAGAAACAGCAACGAGGCCGGCTCTGAACGTCCCGAAACAGGGACCAGAGATCAATGTACCAATCAAGATCTGAGTAATCGGGAGGAAGCGTCATGTCTACAAAGTTTAAGGTTGTTGCTTCGGCGATCGCCCTTGCGGCTGCCACGGTGTTCGCCTCACAGGCGATGGCCCAGGACAAGAAGGTCACGCTCGGTTTGGCGGTCGCCAATCTTCAGGCCGATTTTTTCAATCAGATCAAGCAGTCTGTTGAAGCCGAAGGCAAGAGGCGGGGCATCGAGGTGGTGACCGTTGATGCCAAGGGTGATGCCGCGACCCAGGTGAACCAGATCCAGGACCTGATCACGCGCAATATCTCGGCGCTGATCTACATCCCCGCCGGTGCCACCGCCGCCAGTGTCCCGATCAAGGCGGCCAAGGCCGCGGGCATTCCGGTTGTCGCCGTCGACCGCAACCCGCCGGACGCACCCGCCGATACCTTCATCGCCACGGACAGCGTCTCCGCAGCCCGGACCTTGGGCGACTATGTCTGCAAGGTGACGGGGGGCAAGGGCAATATCGGTATCGTCCAGGGTCAGCTTGGCACCACCCCGGAAATGGATCGGGACAAGGGCTTCAGTGAGGCCGTCGCCCAATGTCCGGGATTGAAAGTCGTTGCCAAGCAGGCCAGCAACATGTGGATGCAGGACGAAGGCTTTTCCATCGCCCAGGACATGTTGCAGCGAAATCCGCAGCTCGACGTGTTCTTTGGCCGGGCCGATGCCCTGGCCATGGGTGCGGCGCACGCGGTGAAGGTGGCCAATCCCGACCATAAGGTCATTGTTGTTGGCTTCGACGGCGACGTCGCCGGCTTGAAGGCGGTACGCGATGGCATCCTGGAAGCCACGATGACCCAGCAGACCCAACTGATGGGCCGCATGGCCGTGCAGTCCGCCCTGGACCTGGTCGCGGGCAAGACGGTCCCCAAGGAACAGTTGCAGCAGGCCCAGTTGACCACAAAGGACAATGCCGCGCCGTTTATCGAAAAGCATCCGTGATCCGTTAGGAACCGCGGGCCGGCGCACCTGCCGGCCCGTAGGCACGCAGAATAGGATGGGGCCGGTGTTTCGGCCTGGCGATTGAGGGACGGCAGCGCATGAGCAAGACAGCACAGGCGACAACATCGCCGGTCGTCAATCCGGTGGAGCCGTCTGGTCCGGGACTCTCGGTCCGCGGGATCAGCAAGGAATTCTTCGGGGTCGCGGTTCTCCACGACATCGATCTCGATGTTCGTCCCGGTGAGGTCGTGGCCCTGCTGGGGGAGAATGGGGCGGGCAAGTCAACGCTTTCCTCGATTATCGCGGGATTGATTCAGCCGACGCGGGGCAGCATGCGTTGGCAGGGCAAGGCTTATGCGCCGCAGTCGCCCTCCGACGCGCTGGAGGCCGGAATTGGCCTGATCCATCAGGAACTGCGGCTGTTGCCCGATTTGTCGATCGCCGAGAACGTCTTTGTCGGAAGGCTGCCGATGAGGAACGGTCGGGTCGATCGGCACCTGATGAATCGTCTGGCGGCCCGGCAATTGGCCCGGTTGGGTCTGGACATCCCGCCAACGCAACGGCTCCGGACACTCCAGGTTGCCGCCCAGCAGCAGGTCGAAATCGCCAAGGCGCTGACACTCAATTCCAAGTTGTTGATCCTGGATGAGCCGACGGCGGCGCTGGGGGGCGCGGAGACCGATCGTCTGTTCTCGCAGATCACCAAGTTGCGGGCCGAGGGATATTCATTCATTTATATCAGCCACCGGCTGGAGGAGATCGCGCGGATCGCCGATCGGATCGCTGTGTTGCGCGATGGCGCGCTGGTTTCGGCCCACGATACCGCGCAGCTTCCGGAAAAGCAGTTGGTCGAGGAAATGGTCGGCCGGTCGGTTGATCGGATCTTCCCGGAAATCGCGCCGCCGCAGGAGCGGGAAGTTCTGACCGTGCGGAACGTGACGTCGCCAACCGGCGCGTTCCGTGACGTCAGCTTTTCTGTCCATGCCGGCGAAATCGTCGGTATCGCCGGAATCGTTGGGGCTGGGCGTACCGAACTGGTGCGCGCGATCACCGGCGCTGACCCGCTGGCCAGTGGCGCTGTTCTGCTGGACGGTGTGCCGTTGCGTCTGCGCGGTCCCCGCGATGCGATCGACGCCGGCATGGTGATGGTTCCCGAGAACCGCAAACAACAAGGCCTGATTGTTCAACATAGTCTGGCCGACAATATGGCGTTCGGCAATTTCGATCTGATGCAGTCGGGATCGTGGGTTCTGCCGGGCAGGGTCCGCGCGTTTACCGCCCAGGCGATCCGTCGCATGGGTATCAAGGGTACGCCCGGCCAGAAGATTGCCAGCCTGTCCGGTGGCAATCAGCAAAAAGTGGTGATCGCCAAATGGGTGTCGCGCAATCCCAAGGTTTTCATTCTTGATGAACCGACGCGCGGCATCGATGTCGGCGCGCGCGCCGCGATTTACACCGTGATCGCCGAATTGGCGCGCACCGGCATGGCCGTGGTCGTCGTCAGTTCCGACCTGGAAGAGGTGCTGGGCCTGTCGCATCGGGTTCTGGTGCTCAGTCGGGGACAGCAGCGCGGTCTGCTTGACCGCCGGGACGCCAGTCATGTCGCCGTGATGGAATTGGCGACGAGCTGACGCCTTCCATCGATCTGTTCCCCATAAAACAAATTGCTGGAGGAAATGAAATGGGTTTGTTCGATTTGACGGGCGAGGTCGCCCTGGTTACGGGCGCCGGCAGTGGTATCGGTCAGCGGATTGCCATCGGCCTGGCCGAGGCGGGCGCCAATGTGGCCTGCTTCGACATGCCGACCAGCGAGGGGTTGGCGCAGACCACGGCGCGCATTGCCGCGCTCGGCCGCAAAGCGCTCGCGGTGACTGGCGATGTGACCCGTGTCGCTGATCTTGATGCTGCCGTTGCCCGGATCGAAAGCGACCTTGGGCCGCTATCCACAGCGGTCAATTGCGCCGGCATTGCCAATGCGGCACCCGCGGTGACGATGTCGCAGGAGCAATGGCAGAAAGTCATCGATGTCAATCTGACCGGTGTCTTTCTGTCATGCCAGGCGGAAGCAAAAGTCATGCTGCCCCGTCACAAAGGGGCGATCGTCAATATTGCCTCAATGTCCGGCAGCATCGTCAATCGCGGCCTGTTGCAGATCCACTATAATGCGTCCAAGGCAGGCGTGATCCATCTGACCAAGAGCCTGGCGATGGAATGGAGCCGTCTCGGGATTCGCGTCAATGCGATCAGCCCGGGCTACACCCTGACCCCGATGAATATCCGTCCCGAAGTCGCCGATCAGCGTAAGCAATTCGAGGCGGACACGCCGTTGGGCCGCATGGCCGAAGTCGAAGAGATGGTCGGTCCGGCGGTTTTCCTGGTGAGCCGCGCGGCATCCTTTGTCACGGGCGTCGATCTGTTGGTCGATGGTGGCTTCTGCTGCTGGTAGAACCCTTGCGGCCTGTGGGGGCAGGGACTCCATTCCGGTCCCCCAAACCGTTGTCGTCGCGTTCCTGACCCGCGTGCGGGCCGCGTGACCGTGCCACCGGCGCGGCGCCATGATCAGACATAGGCTTGGCGATAAAGCACGGCAATGTCTTCGCGGCTTGGAACCCGGGGATTGTTGGCGGGCGATCCCGAGGCCAGGGCCTGTTCCGTCATCAGCGGAATCAGCCGCTCATAGCGATCCCGATCGATACCGTAGGCCTGCGGGCTGGGCACCTTGAGGTCGGCATTGAGGCGCTGCAGCGCTTCGATCAGGGCCAACGATGCCGCGGCGGCATTGCTTTCGTCCTGGTGGATGCCCATCGCCCGGGCGCAGGCGGCGTAGCGGTCACGCGCCGCCGGCAGCGAAAAGGCTGTGACCGTGGGCAGCAGCATCGCGTTGCTGAGCCCGTGCGGCACGTGGAAATGGGCGCCGATCGGGCGGCTCATGCCATGCACCAGTGCGACCGACGCGTTGGAAAAGGCCATGCCGGCCTGGGTCGCCCCCAGCATCATCTGTTCGCGGGCTTCGCGATTGTCGGGCTGGGTACACGCGGTTCGCAGATGACGGGCAATCCGCGCCATTGCCGCCAGGGCCAGCGTGTCGGTGAAGGGGCTGGCCTTGCGGCTGACATAGGCCTCGATCGCGTGGGTCAGGCTGTCGATCCCGGTGTCGGCGGTCAGGCGCCAGGGCATCGTCAGGGTCAATTCGTAATCGACGATCGCGACCTCGGGGACGACGGTCAGGCCGGCGATCAGCATTTTTTCGTCGGAGGCACTGTCGGTGATCACGGTAAAGCGCGTGACCTCCGACCCGGTTCCGGCCGTCGTCGGGATCGCGATCACCGGAACACCGCGGTGAGGAATGGGGTTCGGCACCTTGTAGTCGCGCAGCACGCCGCGGTTGGCGCCGAGGATCGACATCGCCTTGGCGGTGTCGATCGGGGATCCACCGCCCAGGGCGATCAGACTGTCGAACCCGCCGGCACGCAATTGCACGGCACCCGCGTCAACCGCGTCGGTCGTCGGATCGGGAACGGTGTCGGCGAAAATCCCGATATCGAGGCCGGCAGCGCGCAGGGGGCCAACGACCCGTTCGAGAATGCCGCTATCCCGGATGAAAGGATCGGTCACGACCAGCGGCCGGCAAACGCCGATCTGCTTCAGGATTGCGCCGAGTTGGACGCCGGCGCCGCCGCCGATCAGCAGCAGCCGCGGGACGACGATTGTTGTCGGGACGGCCGTTGCGGGCAAGGCCGTTCCGGTGCTGGTGGACGCGGTCATGGCATCGGGTTCCTTTGCTTCATGGCGCCGGTCTGTGGCGACAATTATACACGGTTCGCCGTCGCTTCTGAGAACTGTGTGATGGGCAAAAAGCCGGGCGGCGGCGCCGCGCGCCCTTGGCGGGGTTGGGCCCGCCGGCGCGATGTGCTAAAGCGGGGCGATTATTTGGTCTGTCTGGATCCCGTTGACCTTGATGTGTGTTCTGCTCCCTTTGTGGTGCCGCCGGCGCCGTCCCCGAATGGCGATCTCCCCGACCCGACAGGCCCGATTGCGACCCACCATGGCCCTGGCCATGGCCCTGGTGATGGTCCTTGCCGGTGCCGCGACCCTGACCGGTGGTGCCCGAGAGGCGGCGGCCACGGTCCCGGAGGTCACCGCCCGCCAGGCCTTTCTGGTCGATCTGTCCACCGATACGGTGTTGCTGGACAAGAACGGCGAGCAGCGCATGGCGCCGTCCTCAATGACCAAGATGATGACGGCACGGCTGGTCTACGCCGCTCTCGCCAGCCATCGCCTGACGCTCGACACCCTGCTGCCGGTCAGCGCCCGCGCCGCGGCGATGGGCGGATCGCGGATGTTTCTCAAGAGCGGCAGCATGGTCCGGGTTGAAGACCTGCTGCGGGGTCTGCTGGTCCCTTCGGGCAATGATGCCGCCGTCGCCCTGGCCGAGGGTGTCGCCGGTTCCGAAGCCGCTTTCGTCGAGATGATGAATACCGAGGCCGAGGCGCTGGGCATGACGCGGACCCATTTCGCCGATGCCAGCGGTTGGCCCGATCCCAATCATTATACGACCGCCCATGATCTGGCGCTGCTGGCCGAAAGCCTGCTGCAGGATTATCCGCAATATTATCACTATGATTCCGAAGCGCGGATCAGTTGGAATGGCGTCGTCCAAGCCAATACCAATCCGCTGCTGCAACGCGATCCCGGCATTGATGGCATCAAGACCGGTCACACCGAGATCGGCGGCTATGGCTTGACGGCATCGGGCGAGCGCGATGGTCGCCGCTTGGTGTTGGTGGTCAATGGCCTGCCCTCGAAACTGACTCGTGCCGAAGAACCGACGCGGTTGCTGGACTGGGGTTGGCGTGAGTTCCAAACCTACCATCTGCTCTCGGCCGGCGCGGTTGTCGATCAGGCGCCCGTCTGGATGGGACGCGACGCGCAGGTCCCGCTCGTCACCGCCCATGAGGTCGCGGTCACGATGCCGCCCGACAGCCGCGCCGGTCTTCATCTGGTGGTCCGTTACCAGGCCCCGGTGGCGGCCCCGATCCATCGGGGCGATGTCGTCGGCCAGTTGATGATCGAGCGTCCCGATGCGCCGGTCGAACGGGTCGATCTGCTGGCCGGCGCCACCGTGCCCGAAGCCGGTACCGTCCAGGCTATCGGCAAGAAACTATCCTGGCTGGTGGAGGGCGCGCCGTGATCCCGGGCCAGACCTGTGTCACGGTGTACCGAAACTGATCGAGCGGGTGTCATCCTGGACGAAACCGCCCTGCATCTTGATAAAGGCCTCCGCGGTCAGGACCGCATCGAGCAGGGCGCCATGATGCTGAAAGCGATCGGACCGGTCGATCCATAGCCGGTCGCACAGCACGTCGAGCGAACCCGGCACGCCCGGGAAGAACTGTCGCGACAATTCCTGGGTGCAGACGAAATCATCTTCTGAAAAGATGATCTCGTCGAAGCCACAGCGCCCGAGACGGGCATATTCAAAATTCAGGAAATCAATCTCGTTGCTGGCACTGTGGGCCAACAGGACATCCTTGCCGATGAATGCTTCGAATTCGTCGATGATATCGCGAAATTGCGGGGCATTCTTGAGTTGGCCCGGCTGGATCCCGTGGATCGCGATCGAGGCCTTGGCGATCGGCCCGTTGGGCTGAACCCGCCGCTCCCATGTTGCGCCGGTCTTCCAGTGATCGCCGTCGCGAAGCAATTCGACACAACCAAGCTCGATGACAATGCCCGGCAGCCGCGCGGCCTTGGGCATTTTGCGGATCTCGGCCGGCGTCGGGATGCGATTGCCCGTCGTTTCGGCGTCGATTGCAACCAGGCGTTCCTTGCCCACCAGCCCGTCCAAACCCAGCATGACCTTGTCCTTCCGCGATGGCGCTCCAGGATGCCAGCATATCACCGCGCCGGGCGCCAGCAGAAGGATTCATCAACCCCTGATACCGGTGCGGTTGGCCGGGCGGGCCGGGCGAAGCCGCGACGGGATTATGGCGTCGGGCCTTTAAGGGGGGCGTAGGCGCGCAAAAACGTTGCGGTTTTACGCCGGACCCACTGGTCGATCTGTTCCGGCGAGGGCTGCGTGCCGATACCAAAGCGCATCCGCCGCACCATATCGCCCTCCCACAAGGCGAGCAGATCCTCCGCCGCCTCGCGCGGCACCTCGATGGCGAGTTCACCTCGACCGGCCGCCTCGGCCAGCACTTCGGCCGCCGCGCCGATGATCGTTGTCGCCACCCCCTCATAGATCCGCGCGCCCAGGCCAGGATTGCGGCTGAGCATCAGCATGCGGTCGGCAGAGACGATCTCCGGCCGGGTGCTCAGGGCCAGGATCCCCCGCCCCAGCGCGCACAGCGCCTCCGCGAGCGATCCGCCTTCCGCATGAACCCGCGCCATCTCGTTCAGAAGGTTCTGCATACTCTGGGCCACCGCAACATCGAACAGCGCCTCTTTATCCTTGAAGTATCCGTAGAGCGTCATTTTGGAAACGCCGGCCGCGGCGGCCACCGCCTCCATCGTGACCGCATCGAACCCGTTCTTAAGGAACAGTTCATGCGCCGTTTGGACGATTGCCACACGCTTCTCGGGCGCGCGTGGTCGCCCCGGACCCCGACGGGGCGATACGGAACCGGACATCTGCTTCACAGGAATCCCTCACACAAAAATATCTAGACGACGTCGTCTGGTTAAGTTTATATACGCTACCGTATCGCAATTGATCGACCGATCCAACCGTGAACCCCATCTCCACTGGCAAACGCCCGCGTCCGTTTGTGATCGTTGGCGCCATGCTGCTCGCCGGCTGCGCACTCGGTCCCGATTTCCATCCGCCTGATGCGCCGAGCGGGCCGGCCATGCCCGATCTGCCGCAGGCGACCGTCGCCAGCGACACCCTGGCCGGGGCACGGCAGGCCTTCGCCGCGGGGCGCGACATCGCGGGCGACTGGTGGAGCGCGTTCAATTCCCGGCAAATCGCCGACATGGTGCAGCAAGCGCTGAAAGCCAATCCGGATTTGGCCTCGGCACAGGCGACGCTGCGCCAGGCGCGGGAAAATCTGCGTGCCGAAACCGGCAGCTATTTCCCCACCGTGAGTGCCACCGCGGGCCCTTCGCGCCAGAAAGTCCTGGCCGACACCAATTCACTTTACACCCTTTATAGCGGTTCGTTGAACGTATCATACACGCTCGATGTGTTTGGCGGCACACAACGGCAAGTGGAGGAGCTGAGCGCGACGGCTGACTACCAGCAGCATGAGCTGGAGGCCGCCTATTTGTCGCTGACCGCCAATCTGGTCACCGCCATCCTCACCGAATCATCGATGAAGGCGCAGGTGGACGAAACGCAAGCGCTGATCAAGCTGTATTCGGATGCGCTGACGATCACGCGGCATCGTTTCGAGGTCGGCGGGGTCAGTCGCGCCGAAGTTCTGCAGCAGGAGTCCTCGCTGGCCTCCGAGGTTGCCACGCTGCCAGGATTGCAAAAACAGTATTCTCAGCAGCGCAACGTTGTTGCCGCCTATCTCGGCATCCTGCCGGGTGCGGATCACTGGCCCACGATCGACCTCGCATCACTGAAGCTTCCGGGTGATTTGCCGGCTGCCGTGCCGTCGAAGCTGGTGCGGCAGCGCCCGGATATTCTCGCCAATGAGGCCCAGCTCCATGAGGCGATGGCCGCGGTCGGTGTGGCGACGGCAAACCTGTATCCGCAGTTCACGCTCAGTGCCAGCTATGGCCGCGAAAGCGAGGACATCGCGAAGATCTTCACGCCATCCGGGCTGGTCTGGAGCCTTGCCGGCAGCATGACGCAGACGCTGTTCGACGGCGGTACGCTGCGTGCGAAGAAGCGGGCCTCTGAAGCGGCACTCGATGTCGCGGCGGCGAATTACAGCAGCACCCTGAATTCGGCCTTCAAGGATGTTGCCAACACGCTGGTCGCGATCGAGGCCGATGCGCGCACCTTGATGGCACAACAGGATTCCGAGCGCACGGCCGCAGCCAGCCTGTCGGTGACGCGCGCGCAGTTCATGGCCGGGGCGACCAGCTATCTCAACCTGCTGCAATCCGAACAAACCTATCAGAGCGCGCGGCTGAACCTGATCTCGGCACAGGCCGCGCGCTTCACCGACACCGTCGCTCTCTACCAGTCCCTCGGCGGCGGCTGGTGGAACCGTGAGGATGTCGCTCCGAAAACAGATATCTGCTGTGGACTTCTGCCATGAACAGTGACACCGCCCTCGCCGATCGCAAGCCCCAGGCCAGCCGTCCGCCGCGCCTGTGGCTACGCTTCGCGATCGTGATCATCGGGCTCGGCCTGTTGGCCAGCGGACTGATCGCGTTCCAGCGGTTCAAAGCCGGGATCATCAAGCAGGTGGTTACGTCGATCGTCTCGCAACGCCCCACCGTGGCAACGGCCGCCGCGGTGACCCTGCCGTGGCAGACGGCGTTGACGGCCACGGGCACGCTGCGCGCCTCGCGCGGCGCCGACCTCGCTGCCGAGGTTTCGGGTATCGTCGACGAACTCAATATTCCATCGGGCACCGATGTCGCCGCCGGTACCGTGCTGCTGCGTCTGCGCCCGAACGACGACGACGCCAAGCTGGAACAGTTGCGCGCCGCCGCCGACCTCGCCGCCATCACCTACCAGCGCGATCTGAAACAGGTGAAGGAACAAGCCATCGCGCAATCGACCGTCGATTCTGATGCCGCCACGCTTCGCAGCGACCGCGCGCAGGTGTTGGCGCAGCAGGCGCTGATGGCGGAAAAAGTCGTTCGCGCGCCATTCGCCGGGCGGCTGGGAATTCGCCAGGTTGATCTTGGCCAGTATCTCACGGCGGGCAGCACCATCGTGACGTTGCAGGCGCTCGATCCGATCTTCATCGACGTCTATATTCCACAGAGCTATGCCGGGCAGATCATGATCGGCCAGGCGGTGACGGTCCACACCGATGACCAGAGTGACGCCCGCTTCGCCGGCGAGGTCACCGCGGTCAATGCCAAGGCTGATTCGAGCAGCCGCATGGTCATGGTGCGCATCAGTTTGCACAATTCCGACGGCAAATTGCTGCCAGGCATGTATGCGACGGCGGAGATCGCCCTGGGCGCGCCGCAGCAACGGGTGACGGTTCCCGCGGCTGCGATCAGCGTCAATCCCTATGGCAGCCTCGTCTATGTCGTGCAGCCGCAGGGCGGGGGTAACGGCGCGCCGCCGACCATGATGGTTCGGCAGCAATTCGTGACCACCGGGGAAACTCGCGGCGATCAGGTTTCCATCGTGAAGGGCCTGGAGGCGGGAGACCAGATCGTGGTCGCCGGTCAGCTTAAGCTGCGCAACAATATTGCTGTGTTGATCAATGACAGCGTGCAACCCGCCGACGACGCGACGCCGACTCCGGCCGATCACTGAGCACGGACAGCCACAATGACCTTCACCGACATCTTCATCCGCCGCAAGGTGCTGGCCTGCGTGGTCAGCCTGATGATCCTCGTGCTCGGCGTCCGTGCCCTCGGGACCTTGCAGATTCTGGAATATCCAAAGACCGAGAACGCCGTGATCACCGTCACGACGACCTATCCCGGCGCCGATGCCGAGACCGTGGCGGGCTTCGTCACCACGCCCCTGGAGAACGCGGTCGCGCAGGCCAACGGCATCGACTACATGTCCTCGACCAGCCAGAACAATACCAGCACGATCACGCTCAACCTGCGGCTGAACTACGACTCCAATCGCGCGATGACGGAGGTGAACGCCAAGATCAATTCGGTGCTCAACCAACTGCCTTCCGGCACGCAGCAGCCGGTCATGACCGTGAAGGTTGGCCAATCGCTCGACGCCCTGATCATCGGCTTCGCGAGCAACATGCTCGCGCCCAACCAGGTCACCGACTATCTGGTGCGCACCGTGCAGCCGCGGCTGCAGGCGGTGGAGGGCGTGCAGACCGCCGAGTTGATGGGCAGTCAGAATTTCGCGCTGCGTGCCTGGCTTGATCCGGAGAAGCTGGCCGCTTTCGGCGTCACCGCGACCGATGTCGCAACCGCGCTCTCCAGCAACGACTACATTGCCAGCATCGGCCAGACCAAGGGCCAGATGGTCCAGGCGACGCTCACCGCCTCGACCTCGCTGCACACGGTGGACGAATTCCGCAAGCTGATCGTCAAGCAGGTCAATGGCGGCATCGTGCGGCTGAGCGATGTCGCCAATGTCACGCTGGGTGCCGACGACTATGAGAGCGGCGTGTCGTTCGACGGCAAGGCCGGCGTCTATATCGGTATTCAGACGGTGCCTTCGGCCAATCTGCTCGACGTGATCAACGCGGTGAAGGCGGCTTTGCCCGCTGTCCAGGCACAGCTTCCCGGCGGACTGACCAGCGCGATCGTGTATGATTCGACGGATTTCGTGAACAGCTCGATCGACGAAGTGGTCTCCACGCTGCTGGAGGCGGTGGCCATTGTCACGGTTGTCGTGCTTGCCTTCCTGGGCACATTCCGCTCGGTGATCATTCCGGTGGTCGCGATCCCGCTGTCGCTGATCGGTACCTTCGCGATGATGCTGGTGTTCGGCTTCTCGGTAAACCTGCTCACCTTGCTGGCATTGGTGCTGGCGATTGGGCTGGTGGTGGATGACGCCATCATTGTCGTCGAAAATGTCACGCGCCATCTCGAAGAGGGCAAACACGCCACCGAGGCGGCGGTCATGGCGGCGCGCGAACTGGCGAGCCCCATCATCGCCATGACCGTGGTGCTGATCGCCGTCTATGTGCCGATCGGCTTCCAGCAGGGACTGACGGGCGCGCTGTTCACCGAGTTCGCCTTCACGCTGGTCGGCGCCGTCACCGTCTCCGCCATCGTCGCACTGACGCTGTCACCGATGATGTGCGCGGTGATGTTGCGACCGCACCATAGCGCCGGCGGCGGGGGCGCGAAGGGCTATCTGGGCTGGCTTGATCGCAACTTCGAACGGCTGGAGCAAGGCTATGTTCGCGCCTTGCGCGGCAGTCTCGCGACCCTGCCCGTGACGCTGCTCTTCATGTTCGCCGTGCTCGGCAGCATCTATTTTCTGTACTCCAGCGCCGACACCGAGCTGGCGCCGCAGGAGGATCAGGGCGTGGTGATCCTGCAACCCACCGCATCGCCTTCCGCGACGCTGCAACAGAAACAGCTCTATTCACACGAGCTGCAGAAGATCCTCGCCAGCCAACCGGAAAGCGAGCACCAGTTCGCAGTTGACAGCACAACCTTGTCCATCGCCGGCGCGGCCCTGAAGCCATGGAACCAGCGCACGCGGGACGCGACGACGATCCAGCGGGCCCTGCAGGACGAAATGAATACGATTGCCGGCCAGAAGATTGTCGTCTTTCAACCGCCATCGCTGCCCGGCTCGCAAGGTTTGCCGATCCAGTTCGTGCTGAAGACGACGCGCCCGGTGGCTGAGCTGTACGCGCAATCCCAGCATTTCCTGGAGGAGGCGCAGAAGAGCGGGCTGTTCATGTTCCTCGACAGCGACCTCAAGCTCGATCTGCCGCAGTATAAGGTTGTGTTTGATCGTGATAAGCTCGCGCAACTTGGCCTGTCGATGCAGGATGTTGGCGGCGCGTTGGGCAACATGCTTGGCGGAAACTATGTGAACTATTTCAGCCT
Source organism: Azospirillaceae bacterium (assembly GCA_031291675.1). Classification (GTDB taxonomy): domain Bacteria; phylum Pseudomonadota; class Alphaproteobacteria; order Azospirillales; family Azospirillaceae; genus JARLIO01. The sequence continues at coordinate 570,232 of JARLIO010000034.1, read as the reverse complement.
GGGCTCGCGCTCTTACAAAGTGATCCCCCAGGTGCAGCAGCGGAGCCGGTTGACGGTGCAGCAACTGCTCGACTATCAGGTCGCGGTGGTGAATGGCGTTCCGGTGCCGCTCTCCGCCGTCGCGCGGGTGGAGCAGCAGACGGTGCCGGAGACGCTGAACCATTTCCAGCAGATCAACGCCGCCACTATCTCTGGCGTCGCCGCGCCCGGCGTCGCGCAGGGCGATGCGCTGGCCTATCTGAAGGATCTTGCCGCGCGCACGCTCAGCGACGACATCACTCTCGACTATGGCGGGCAGTTGCGCCAGTTCATCCAGGAATCCGGTGGCCTGCTTGTCACGTTCGGCTTCGCGCTGGTCATCATCTTTCTGGCGCTGGCTGCTCTTTTCGAGAGCTTCCGCGATCCGCTGATCATCCTGATCTCCATCCCGATGTCGCTCGCCGGGGCCTTGTTGTTCATCAGCATCGGCGTGCACGGCGCCAGTCTGAACATCTATACCGAGGTTGGGCTGGTGACGCTGATGGGGCTGATCAGCAAGCACGGCATCCTGATGGTGGAAGTTGCCAACGAGCAGCAAGCGATTGGCAAGTCGAAGCTGGAGGCCATTGTCGAGGCCGCGCGCATCCGGTTGCGTCCGATCCTGATGACCACGGCGGCGATGGTACTGGGCGTGATTCCGCTGATCATCGCCAGCGGCGCCGGCGCGGCTTCCCGCTTTAACATGGGACTGGTGATTGCGGCCGGGCTTTCGATCGGCACATTGTTCACACTGTTCGTGCTGCCGGGCGTCTATGTCGTGATCGCCGCCAGGCACCGCCACGATGCCCCCGACCTGGTCCCTCGTGTGGCACCGCAGGGTGCGCCCGCCGAATGAACGCCATCACCATCAGCAGGGATGGCCAGCGGGCGTGGCGTGACCTGGTTTTCGCCCAACATTGGCGGTCGGTGAAATGTGAAGGGGTTATCGGCACGCCGATGACAATGTCCGCGAGGCCCGCCCATCGATCGGCCAGCCTCTGAATTGCCGCAATCAACAGGCCGCATTCGAGCCTCGACGCACGGACCCCACATCGCGCCGATTTCGCCCCGTCACGACGGCGTGCCGCCGCATGACCCGACGGCCGCCGTTTTTTGTATTGTTAAGGATATGTTCACGACGTTGTAATAATCTCTCCAGCTAAATCATGATCCCGGCCCCTGGATCGCCTCCAACGTGGCGTGTCAAGGGGGTTTCTGGACGCGTGCGAAAACGAATGCCGTAACGTTACTGATCATGGAAGTCGATCGATGGACAGTCCATCCAGCCAATACAAGTCATCGACACGGTCGGCGAGAAATCCGATCTGGATCAAGCTCGTTGTAAAGAACGAGTTTCTCGGGTTTCTACCCGATAATATCGCAAGTGCCATCGGAAACAACCAGAATGACGCCAAGGGAACGCGTCTCATTAGCGGGCAACTCAAGGGTGTTCGCGTCGAGATTCCCGCCGACGAGCGGAAGATCGGTCGCGCGTCGGCGATATCGCTCGTCGAATGCACCGTGGCCGACGTTGTCAAACCGAATATTCCGGCCTATGACCCGGTCGGGCATTTGTTCGTGGCCTGCGTCTTTGCCTACGATGACATGGGCGCGCCGCTGGTCGTCGAGGATTTCGATGGAACGTCATGTTCCCGGCAGACGATCGTGACGCGGCGGTCGCGGCTGGCGATCAGGGGACGATTTGCCCCGCTCCAGGCGGGGGGAAGCCATCAAGCGCAAACGAAATCCCTGGCCGATCCCAGCGGTGTTCTGATCGTGCAGATCGCGTTGCGGACCCAGGACGGAAAATACCTCTATCTTCCGATGTCCGAGGCGGCGGTCCATTGCATCCGCGAGATCAATCTGGGGCAGGGTCTGTTGCCGGAATCCGATGACGCCCTTGTGGCTCAGCCTGCCGAGCCGATGATCGCGGTGGCCGAAGATCCCGCACCCTTGTCAGCGCATGAGATCGGTACGCGGGCACCGGTGTCCAAACAGACCGCCCTGGCGGACGCCGCCAGCTTCTTTCGCGCGCTGGGCAATTCCGAGGGCGGTGACCTGGAGCGGGCGGCAATCACGACTCTGTCGAAATTGAAATCCTGCGGCGTGACGTTGCCCGAGATGTTTGAAACAAGTCACCAGGTCGATGAAGTGCTCTGCGGAATGGCGATCGACGTGCTGGCGCGACGGGGACAGTGCAGCGACGCCGTCAAGGATGCTTTCCTGGCCTATTGCCCATCCCTGGGCGAACCCGGCAAGGTCCTGGCTCAGCATCGCCGACGCTGAGCGTCAATGATGCGGTTCGGGCGCCGCTGCTACAGGGCTTTTGTCGGGCTTTGCGGTGGCATGCGGCTGACCGCGTCGCGGACCGTCACCACGACATTGTCGAGCGCGGTGAACATGGGTTCGACGGCATATCCCGCAAGAAAGGGCACGGCGATCCCGCTGAGGAAGGCCAGCGGTGTGTTGGGGTCATTGTCGGCAAACAGGTGGGGGATCATGTATCCCAGCACCATGCCCAGAATCGATCGCAGCGTATAGTTGGTGCTGTCACGCAAAACAAAGGTCTGATTTGCGAGATTTTGAAGAATATTCCGGATGATGTAGGCGCAGGATCCCAGGAAGCCGAGGACAATCGGATCAAAAAAGCGGATCAGCGACAAAAAAATGGACTGGGTCTTGTTGGTGACATCGGCGGGAGGGACCTGCAAGGCATTGATCAGGAACACGAGAAGAAGCGATATCACGGTCACCCAGATCCAGGATGACACCAGGGTTTTGACCCGGCTTCGAATTTGGATCTGCCGGGGGCTGCCGCCGATCTGCCCGACTTCCATCAGTTCGCTGATCTCCAGTGAAGCGGTCGTCGCCGGATGGATCCGCGGGCTCAAGGCATCGACCGACTGCAACAAGGCCAGCGCGGTCTCCGCGGTCAGGGGCTGACCGGTCGTCACCTGCGATTTCGCGCCCTGCAAGGCCCTGGCCGCATTTTCAAGCGTATCCTTGGGGATATCGACGGTCTTGGCGGTGGAGGCATAGCGCAACATCCGCTGCAGGTCATTGATCAGGCGTTCTTCATAGGGTGCGAGCGTGGCCGGAGCGGCACCCGGCGTCGGCGCCTCGCTGACCGATATGACAGAGGGTGCACTCACCGATTGATCCCCCTGATCCGCGACGGGCGGGTGCGCAACCGCGATCAAATGATCACGTAATACCCCCGGAAGGGAATCATAATCGCCGTTGCAAAGATCATCAAGGGCAATGTGTTACGATAGTCGCGTAATGGTTTGCATACGATGGCATGATATCGCGCTTTCCGGCGATCACTGTTGTCGAAATCGGGTTGGTCGCCCCGGATCGCGGGGGGGGGCGTTCCGGTGCGGGAGGATGAATGCCGTTCTCATCCGCCTGATGGAACGTCCCTCATCGCCAGAATGGCGCTGTGCCCGCCGCCCGGTGCTATGGCGTGGTGCCGCGCTGTGGCGCGCGTAACGCTGCGGCGTAGCGTCCCGCTGCGGGCCCCATGATCAACTGGAACACCCCATCGCCCAGAGCGACGGCGGCACGCATTCCGGCCTGCTTGGCGGCCTTCTCGTCGAAACCTGATGGATGCTCCAGGGTGACCTGCAACCGGCTGCCGGCGACCGCTTCGAGCTTGAGAATATTCTCGTCGCCCCCCAACGCCCGACGCAGCGCTTCGACGGCGCCCGAAATGTCAGGGACTGCGGCCAGAACGTCGACGGGTCCGGGGATCGCGGCCGGGGCGGGGTTGCCCCGGGCGGGCACCGGCGAGGTTGGCGGCATCGCGGCTTCGGGGACACCATCCGGGGCGGATGATCGAAGATACCCATCCATTGTGGTCTTCAGGGACTCGGACGCGGTCCCGAAAATCACCTGAATGTTGTTGCCCACCACGACCGTGCCCGCCGCGCCCATCGCCTCGAACTGATCCTTCCGGACCTGGGTGATGTCGTTGACGCCAACCCGAAGCCGGGTAATGCAGGCATCCAGGCTGTTGATGTTGGTGCGGCCACCGAAGGCGAGCACCAGTCGTTGCGCCGTCGCGAAATGATCATCGCGGATGGACGACGCTGCTGATGGCATCAGCGCCTTGCCAATCCTCTGCAGCCAACCAAAGGTGGACTTGACCATGGAATACCCTTTTGGAAATCGGACCCTGCCGACGGGCGATGCCGTCGGGTCATCGCCCGTCGGGTTTGGCGGTGGTCGCGATCAGGCGTGGGGCCAGATCTTCGCCAGCAATTGGCGCACGGCGGCGGCGGATTCCTGCTTCAGGGCCTGCTCGGCGACATCAAGACACTGGCCCATTGTCAGGGTGCGGACCAGGGCTTTGATGTCAGGGATCGCCGCGGGCGACGCCGACAGTTCGGTGACGCCCAGGCCGATCAGCACCGGTGCGGCCAGAGGAACCGACGCGACGCCGCCGCACACCCCGATCCAGCGCTGGTGCTTGCGTGCGCCCAGGGCCGCCGTCGCGATCAGCCGCAGCACCGCCGGGTGCAACCCGTCCAGCCACTTGGCCAGGTGCGGATTGCCGCGGTCCATCGCCAGCGTGTATTGGGTGAGGTCGTTGGTGCCGACCGAAAAGAAGTCGGCTTCCGCGGCGAAAAGTTCGGCCATCACCGCTGCGGCAGGGACCTCGATCATGATCCCGAGCGGAACTTTGTCGGTGCGCCCGAGTGCCGCCATCTCCTCGTCCAGAATACCGCGGACCAGCCGCAGATCATCGAGAATCGCGATCATCGGCACCATGATCCGGCACTGGCCGGGTGGCTGGACCCGCAGAATCGCCCGCAATTGGGTGCGCAGCAGTTCAGGGCGCCACCGGCTGATCCGGACCCCGCGTACGCCCAGCGCCGGATTCTCGTCATGCGGCAGGCCGACATAGGGCACATCCTTGTCGGCACCGGCGTCCAGGGTGCGGATGATCAGGGGTCGACCGCCCAGGGCGGTCGCAATCGCCTGATATTGGGTCGCCTGCTCATCCTCGTCCGGCGCGTCCTGCCGGCCCAGGAACAGGAATTCCGAGCGTAACAGACCACATCCCTCGGCGCCGTTGGCCAGGGCGCCGGGCACGTCGTCGGGCGATCCCAGATTGGCAACGACCTCGATGCGGGTGCCGTCGGCCATCCGGCATTCCTGCTGCGCGTCCTTCAAATTCGATGTGCGGCGGTGGTGCCGGGTTTCCAGGGTCGCGACGGTATCCTGGATTGCCTGCTGCGGGGGATTGACATGCAGCAGGGCGGCGTCGGCGTCCAGGATCACCGGGACACCATCGCCAACCCGCAAGATATTCGGCCCCGCGGCGACCAGGGTCGGGATCCCGGCCGCGGCTGCGAGAATCGCAGCGTGGGAGGTCGGACCGCCGCCGGCCATGCAGATACCGCCGACTTTGGTGAGGTCGAGGGCGGCCATCTGGGACGGCAGGACTTCGTCGGCGATCAGGATCGAGTCGGCGCGCAGGGCCACCGCGGCCTCGCTGCGGCCGGCGAGCGCCAGCAACACGGCGCGTTCGATGTCGCGCAGGTCGGCAGCCCGTTCCGCCAGGCGGGCGTTGCCCAGACCCTGAAGCACGGCAATCTGATCCGTGATCGCCGTGCGCCAGGCGAAGCCCGCGCTTTTGCGCTGGCGAACCACAAGCTCCGCCGCTTCGGCCAATTCGGGATCGTCGAGGAACGACAGATGCGCCTCAAGGATCGCAACCCGTTGCTTGTTCTGGTCGCCCGCCTGGGCGATGTCGCTGCGGATCTGCGCCGCGGCGCGGTCCAGGGCGCGGCGCAGCGCCGCCAATTCGGCATCAATATCGCGGGCGGCCTCGACGACGTTCAGGGATTCGGCGATCAGACGGAAGGCGTGGCCGGCGGCGATCCCGCCGACGGCGCGGACACCGGCGATCTTGACCTCTTCACCATCGGCGAAGGGGGTCGTCTCCCGGGCTGCGACCAGGGTGGGGGCCGGCGGGACCGGCCCTGTGGCCGGGGCGGGTGTCGCAGCGACCTCATCGTCCAGGCCGGCATTGATCAGGGCGGCGACCGCGTCGGCAGCCGCTTCGGCATCAGGGCCTCGGGCCACGATCGTCAGGATATCGCCGAATTGGGCATCGAGTTGCATCAGGCCGACCGCACCGCGGGCATTGGCCCTGCGGCCCTTGGCCAGGATCGTGACCTCGGCGGTGAAATGCCGGGCGCAATCAGCCACCAGTCCCGCGGGCCGGGCGTGGATGCCGTTGCGGTCGCGCAGCGTGACGTCGAGGCGGATTTCAGGGCCGGTGACCGGGGGCACGGCCGGTGCCGCGGTGGACGGTGAATCCGCGGCCGTGATCGCGATCAGAAAGTCACCCAGGGCGACTTCCCGTCCGGTTTCGGTCGGGCGGATGACATAACCGTCGCCATTGGTCAGGATAATCGGGATCACGAGGCTGGGGGCGTGGTGGGCCAGCAGATCGAGATCGAACGAGATCAGCGGGTCGCCGACCTTGACGGCTTGTCCGTCGACGACATGGACCGTGAAGCCTTCGCCCCGCAGATTGACGGTATCCAGCCCGACATGAAGCAGGACCTCGGCGCCGTTGGCAAGCCGCAGGGTCAGGGCATGATGGGCGCGGTGCACCGTGACGACCTGGGCGTTGGCGGGAGCCCGCAAAACCGAATCCAGCGGGTCGATCGCGACGCCATCACCCAGGATGCAGGAACTGAAAACGGGATCCGGAACCTCGCTGAGAGGCATGACCCAGCCGCGGAGCGGTGCCTGTAGAGTGACGGTGGCGACGGGCGGCGCCGCGGTTGCTTCCGCGGCTGCTGATTTTAATGTTTGAGTCATGGGTGCCTTCTCGACAAGGCTGTTGCAAATTCGATCGCGGCCACTTTGCCATGGATGTCGCCGAAAAGGCTAGGGTGTGTCGTCAGTTCGCCACAGTCCGTAATTTGAGCTGCCGTCAATGCAAGTCGGCCGCACGGTTTGTCGCCGCGAGAAGTGTATTTCAATTCAATATATTGTGTGGTTCCCGGACGGGTGGTCCGAGGGGATCTGAGCGATGACGGCACGGTGGCAGGGATTGCGCGCCGAGCCACGGGAGCAGATGAAGGATTCTCTCCCTGGTCGTAACGGCCATAGTGATGGAACGGCCGCCAATCACGGCGGCTCGTCTGGATCCTGCCCGGAGCAATCGCCGCATCGCGGGTCCGGGTTGCCGCTGGCGCCCGGTTCTTCCGGGTGTCAACGCCGAGGACCGATTCGGCTCTGTCTGGATCGTTGGCGACCGTCTTTGTCCTGCTGATACCGCTTTGGATATCGATGATTAGTCTCGTCGGCAATGCTGGAATCGGGGTTTGGATCGAATATGGCATTCGTCCCCGGGCGCCTATGAGTAATCTCCGAGCCTGCCTCGTTTGACTCTTACGGGCTATATTTTCAACATGACTGTGCAATATGACATGAAGTGAGGTCGCTGCATGTCTTCCGACAAATCTGACATCGCTCCGCAGAGCGCAAAGATCGACCCGGTACCCCTCGAAAAGGAACATGACATGCAAGCCTCCGACATTGAAACCGAGATGCAGAAACTCAGGAGCGACATCGCGGCGCTGGCCAAGACCGTTGCGGCGGTCGGTGCGGATACCGCAGGCGCCTATCGCGCCAAGGCCGGTGAGGTTGCAAGCGATGCCATCGAGGCCTCGAAAGGCGTTCTTGAGTGCGCCCGCAAAGATTTCGAACTGCTGGAGAAGGACGTTGTCACCCGCATTCGGACTCGTCCTCTGCTGGCGCTTGGCCTCGCCGCAGCCGTTGGCTTTTTGCTCGCGCATGCCAGCAGCCGGCGCTGATCAATGATCGAGCGTCTGGTGCCTCTTCTGGTGTCCTTCATGTCACGGGATTTCGGCGTGAAGGTGCGACGCGCCAGACGAAACGGTCTTTTATATATCGTCGTCGGCCTGTTGTTGTTGACGGCCTACGGCGCGGCAATAACCGGGACGGTTCTCTTTCTGGCCAAAGCCTTTGGCACCATGGCCGCGATGTTCGGACTAGCGATCGCGACCCTTGCTCTGGCCATCGCGGTGTTGGCAGGCATTCTGATCCTCAACCGGAATGACCGAAAGCGGGCAACCGCCTCGCCTGTCGGAGGAGCGTTGCTGGGCGTGGCTGCCGCTGCGATTCTACCGATGATGCTGCGGTCGCGTTTCTTGGTCAGCGCAGCAACCTTGGGGGCGATTGCATTCCTCATCTCCCGGACCAGTCCTGACGGAAGCGACGATCCGTCGTCGCCTCCGTAATCACGACCGATGAGCCGGGATACCGCGGGGTCCCCTAACCTTTACATTGAATGGACTTTTTGCAGAAATTCGTCGACCCGCGTTTCAAGATCTCCGGCCTGTCGGGACATGGATTGGGCTGCCCCCAGAAGATCCGTTGATGCGCGGCCGGTTTGCGCTGCCGCCTGCTGGATATCATTGATATTCGATGAGACTTCGCGCGTGGCAGCCGCCTGCTGTTCCACCGCACCCGAAACGGATGTGCTGATTTCGCTGACCTGGGAAATGACCAGGCCAATCTGACGGATGGCATTTGCGGTCGCGTGGGTCGATTCCTGAATTTCCTTGATCTGTTGTTCGATCTCCTCGGTTGCCCTGCCGGTTTGATTGGCGAGTGATTTGACCTCGGCGGCAACCACGGCAAAGCCCTTTCCGGCATCGCCGGCACGGGCGGCTTCGATCGTCGCATTGAGCGCCAGCAGATTGGTCTGGCTGGCGATATCCGCGATCAATTGTGAGACCGCACCGATCTTATCGGCGGCGGCGACCAGATTGTTCACCAGTTTCTCCGATGTCTGCGCTTCGACGACGGCATTGCTGGTGACTTGTGTGGCCTGCGAGATCTGGCGAGCGATTTCGTTCACCGAAGCGCCCAGTTGCTCGGCTGCTGTTGAGACGATCGACGACTGCTGAGAGGTTTGTTCGGCAGCGGCGGCGAGCATCTGGGCCGTATTCTGCATCGTTCCGGAAGACGAGGCCACCGTCTTGACCGTGGCCTTGACGCCGGTCTCGAATTGTCGGGCCAAGGCCGCAATCTCGTCCTTGCGCCCGGAAATATCGGTGGCGAACTTGATCACCTTATACGGTTTGCCGTCCGGACCAAGAATCGGATTGTACGAGGCTTCCAGCCAGACCACTCTGCCGTTCTTGCCGATCCGCTTGAATTGTTGCGACAAAAACTCACCCCGTCGCAATGTCTCCCAGAACTGTCGATAGTCGGCGCTGTCGCGAAAGACCGGTTCGACGAACATGCTGTGATGCTTGCCTTTGATTTCGTCCAGGCGATAACCCAGGGCATTCAGGAAGTTTTCGTTGGCGGTGATGACGGTTCCGTCCATCTCGAATTCAATGCTCGCCTGCGACCGGCCAATAGCCTCGATCTTTCCCAGAAGCTCGGCCGATTCCGCCTTTCTCCGCGAAATATCGGTGGCGATCTTGACGACGCGGAGCGGCTTGTTTCCCGGCCCGAGGAGGGGATTGTAAGACGCCTCCAGCCAAACCTCTTTGCCGCCTTTGCCAATTCGCTTGCATTCCATCACGGCGAATTCGCCACGGCGCAGTTTTTCCCACAACTGGCGATCGTCATCACTGTCGCGATAGGCGGGCGCGACGAACAGGCTGTGATGCTGGCCTTTGATCTCGTCGAGACGATACCCCATGGTGTTCAGGAAGTTCTGATTGGCTGTAATGATCGTGCCGTCTAACGCGAATTCGATCATGGCCGTGGATTTGTTTATCGCGGCCAACCGAGCGGAAGCCCACCCTCCAAAGATATTCATGCCCATGTTTCGCTCTCCATTTCGGCTCGAAGGTTAGAGTGCCTTTTGGTTGAGGTAACATCGATAAAAATCTATCAAAAGATGAATATCATACGGAATGCTATAGGTCGCGAGCCATATGTCTTCCCGGACAAATGAAGATTATTTCGGATATTTTCCCATGTTTTCCATGTTTGTCCAGGACAAATGCGGACAGCGCCGGACATGCCAGGATCTGATCCGGCGTGCCGTCGGTTCCGCGCGGTTGACCGATCGCCAAGAAGGACGGATTCGCTCGTCTCCGGAACCGAACCCACCGATGGCTGAGCGGTTGTCATCCGGCCGACCGCTGCCCCCGCCCGTCGTGCGTGGGTACCGATCTCTGCGTTGGCGAGCGAGACCGGATTGACCCGGGAGGTCATCCGCATAGGGCAAAGCCGCTATGGTGCTCTACAACTGTCACGAGATAAAAACGGTGATCGTCTCTATCCGGCGGAACAGGTGATGTGCCTTTGCCGGATCCACCGACTGCTTGGCGCTGGCATGCGCCCGGGGAACGTCGTCGGCCTGGATTTGGCGGCGCTGGAACGGCTGAGCGGACAGTTCTTGCCATCAGAGGCGACGGCGACCCGCGCCGCGCAGATTTTCGGAATGGCAGGCCAGATCGCTGGCTGACGCCAGCACCGGGGCGGAACCGGTGATCGCGTCCCTCGTCCGCTTGGTAATCCCAGCGAGGCGGCCGCCAGCCCCGGCGCCCCCTGAAATTTCACCACGACCTTGCGATACCGAGTCCTGAAAAGGCCTCGGTCATGGTCGCTTTGCGCCTTCCAGGTCAGCGCCCCGCATGGAGGTGCCGGAGACCGTGCATCCCGTGAAGTCGACGCGACGCAGGATCGCATTGCCGAACGTGGCGTTCGTCAGGTTGGCCTCGCGCAGGATTGCGCCTTCGAGATTGGACGGCCAGGTGCGGCCCCCCACCGGATGGACATCCAGGTTGGAACCGGTGAGATTTCCAGCCGTCAGGTTGGATCGGCGCAGGGCGATCCCGCGCAAATCCCCGGCCCTGATCGTGATGCCGGCAATGTTGGAAAATGAAAAATCCGCCATTCTCAGATTGACCTCGATCCATTCGCCTCCTTCGACGAGGGACCGACGACAGCGTGCACCCGCAAGGTTTCGCCCCGTCATCTTGACCGCCGGAATTCGCGCTCGATCCAGGTCGAGGCGCCGCCCGGAAGCGCCGCCACTATCAACCCATTGCTCATGGTCACGGATCGCGTCGACGAATCCGCCGACGCTCAATTCCCGGTAGGTTGGTGCAACCGTACCGCCGATCGCGGCAATTTTGGCCATGGTGGCGGGATCCTGGGACGAAAGGTCAAGGACCGCGTTGTGAAGGACAGAATTTGCCAGGTTCGCTCCAGAGAGGTCCGCGCCGAGCAGAATGGAATCAGTCATGTCGGCACCGGACAGGTCGGCGTCGTGCAGTTCTGCACCGGACAGGTCGCATCCGATCAGCTTTGCCTGGCATAATATTGCCTGGCTGAGATTTGCCTCGGTCAAGATCGTCGGTTTTCCTTCGATCTCGGTTCGCCTGTCGGTCGCCTCGATGCCGAGACAGGAAAGATCGGCACCATGAAGCGTCGCCCCAGCCAGCAAGGCCCGGTGAAAATTTGCGCCTCGAAGGTCGGCGCCTGTCAGATCGGCGTCCCGGAGATCGGCTTCTTCCAGATCGGCACCCACCAGGATCGCCTGCTTCAAACTGGCGCCCCGGAGATTCACCTTCGCCAGGTTGGCACCGGTAAGCATGGCGGAATCGAGCATGGCACCATGAAGATCGGCACCCGAGAGGTCCCGGAATTCGAGATTAAGGCGGAACCCGCCCTTTCCGATCAACCACCGTCGATGCATGACAAGAGTTCGAACGATTTCATTATCATCTCGTTGGTGAAGATCTTTTACTTGTGTTTCGAAGGCATTTATTTTTTCTTCCAGTGCCTTTTGGTGGTCCGTGTATTCCGTTGGCATTTGCGATCCTTCAATATAGTCTAAAGTTCTGAATCGCTATTATTAGTCGCGCCCGATGAAAGAACGAAGTCACCATCCCGGCGCTGTCACATATCTATCCATGATTGCCTTTTGTTTCGTCCAGGCGATAAGGAGGGGTGTCGAGGAAATGTTTGTTGGCGGTGATAATCGTCCCGGCCATCTCGAATTGAATGTTCGCCTGTGACCGGACAATAGCCTCTGATATTTCCCGAAAGCTCGACCGATTCAACATTTTTCCGTGAAATATTGGTGGAAATCTCGACCACACCGTAGGTTTGCTTCCCGGCCCGAGGCGGGGATTGTAAGACGCCTCAAGCGAAACCTGTTTGTCGCCCTTGCCGGTTCGCTTGTATTCCATCACGGCGAATTCGCCACGGCGCCGTTTTCGCCATAACCGGCGATCGTCATCACTGTCGCGACAGGCCGGATCGACGAACAGGCCGTGATTCTGGCCTTTGATCGCGTCAAGGCGATACCCCATGGCGTTCAGAAAGTTCTGATTGGCTGTAATGATCGTGCCGTCTAACGCGAATTCGATCAAAGCCGCGGATTCGTCTATCGCGGCCAACCGAGCGGAAGCCCACCTTCCGAAGATATTCATGACCATGTCTCGCTCTCCATTTAGCCTCGAAGGTTGGAGCGCCGTTTGGTTGAGGTCACATCGATTTATTTCAATCAGCAGATGAATTACATGCGGGATGCTACACACCCTGAGCTGTTTGTCTGGCCGGACAAAATGAAGACTATTTCGCATATTTGGCAATTTCTCCGCAATTGTCCAGGACAAATTCAACAATCGGTGGATGCGCGGGGATCTGATCCGGCGTGCCGTCGGTCCCACGCGGTTGCCTTATCACCAAGAAGGAACGATTCGCTTGTCTCAAGAACCTAACCGACCGATGGCTGACCCGGTGTCATCCGGCCTTCCGCTGCACCCCGCCCAGGGTGCGTGGGTGCCGATCTCCGCGTTGGAGAGCGAGACCGGATTGACCCGGGAGGTCATCCGCAAATGGGAAAGCCGCTATGGTTTTCCGCAACCAAAACGCGATAAAAATGGTGATCGCATCTATCCAGTGGAACAGGTGGTGTGTCTTCGCCTGATCCGCCGGCTGCTCGGCGCTGGGATGCGCCCGGGGAAGGTCGTCGGCCTGGACCTGGCGGCGCTGGAACAGCTGAGTGGACAGCTCTTGCCACCAGAGGCGACGGCGACCAGCGCGGAGCATTTTTCGCAGCAGGTGCTTGACGCTTTGTCCCGGCACGATCTGATACGGTTGGACTGCCTGTTTCGGCAGAGATTGTTTCGGGTTGGATTATCTCTGTTCGTGCGAGAAACTGTTTCTATTAGTATCGCGCTGGTGGGCGAAGCGTGGTTGCGCGGCACGATCAGGGTGTTCGAGGAACATCTTTTCACTGAGATCGTGAGCAGCATCCTGCGCGATGCCATCCGTACGGTCACGGAACCGTCGGGATCTCCCCGTGTTCTGCTGTCAACGCCACCGGAAGAAATTCATACGATGGGCCTGCTGATGGCGAATGCTGAGCTGTCTCTGCATGGCGCCTATTGCATCGGGTTGGGTGCGCAAACCCCTGCCACCGAAATCGTCGCGGCGGTCGATGCCTGTCACATTGATGTTGTCGGACTGTCATTCAGCATTGCTCACCCGGTACGGGACGTCGCGCGATTCCTGCGTGACCTCAGCAGCCGACTCGCCCCATCGGTCGAGGTCTGGGCCGGCGGCCAGGGGGTGTTACGTTCGCCCAGGATCGCCGGGGTGCGGTATTTTCACGACCTCGACGAGATCGAGTTGGCTCTTGCGGCTTGGAAATCACGCCATGACGGACCAAGGTCAGAGCCCGAACTTGATTGATCTGGACCCCGGCGCGGACAAGCCAGCCTTCGTGTCGAAGGGTGGCGTTCCGCCGCCCTTGTTCATGGTGGTTCTCGATTCCTCTACGGGGCCAGAGATCCGGGCTGGTCTTAAACGCCGGCCGGAGATGGCCGAGACGGTCAGCGTGGCGGGCGCGGGCCGGTCGCAAATTGCGGCCAGTAGCGGGCGACGATCGGCCCGTCCGCGGCCAGGGCGTGACAGGTGTCGATGATCGCGGGACGGTGTTTCGCGGTGCTTCCGGCACGTCCATGTTCGCGGTCCCGCGCCGCGCGCTCCTGAGACAGGATCGGATAAAGTGTCTGGAAGGCCGTCGTCGCAACCGGCCCCAGCAGTTCGACCAGATGGGTGCATCCCAGGACGCCGCCCAGGCGCTCCTTGACCGCGCGCGTCCAGCCCTTGGTGATGCGCAGCCCGACCAGCTTCTGGAATACCGGGGTAATGGTGCTGCAGGGGACAAAGGGGCTGGCGTCGGTGACGGCTTCGATGGCCCGCACCGTGAAATCATCGTCAAGCGTCAGGCGGATCCACATGTCGTGCAGCGGTTCGCCGGGGCTGATCGTGCCGCGATGTTCGTTGTTGAACAGGTAGGTCTTGACGTCGGTGATATGGCCCTCGATGTCCCAGAGGCCGTCCGCGCGGCGGAAGCCCTGGCAGGTCACCACTCGGGTATGGAGATGATCACGGGCGGCGGGCGCGGAGAGCGGCATCGGGAACCTCGTCATGGTGGGGCGCGAAGGGGCGGGGGGGGATCCATCCGGGAATTTATGCGGGCGGCGCCGCGGGCGGCGGCGTCGCAGGGGCCGGAACGATCGGCGGGATCGACAAGAATTCCGGGGGTGGTGTGATCCGCAAGCCGGTGATCTGGTGCCGCTGACGACGCAGCACCTCGAACCGGAAGCCGTAAAAGGTGAAGATCTGGCCAACCTCGGGGATCCGTCGCGCCTCGTACAGCACCAGGCCGGCGATCGTCGAAGCGTGATCATCGGGAAGGCGCCATTCGAATTCGCGGTTGAGATCGCGCAGCGTGACCGAGCCGTCGACGATGAAACTGCCATTGGCCTGGGGGCGCACGCCAAGGACGGTGACGTCGTGTTCATCGGCGATGTCGCCGACGATTTCCTCCAGAATGTCTTCCAGCGTGACCACGCCCATCAGGCTGCCATATTCGTCGACAACCAGCGCGAAATGCTCGCGTCGGCGACGAAATTCCTGCAACTGATCGAACAGCGTTGCCGTGTCGGGGATGAACCAGGGCTTGGCGGCGATCGACAGCACGTCGAGATCCTCGACCTTGCCGCCCCGGGCGTTGACCTCGCGCAGCAACGCCTTGGCGTGCACCACGCCGACGATATTGTCGGGCTGGCCCTGCCACAGCGGCAACCGGGTGAACGGGCTGTCGAGGACCTCGGCCAGAATCGCCGCGGGCGTCTGGTCGATATCGATCATGACCAGACTGCGGCGGTGGGTCATGATCTCGCTGACCTCGACATCGGTCAGGTCGAGGATCGAACGCAGCATCGCGCGTTCGTGGCGGATCTCCTCGTCGGCACCGCGATGCAGCTCGATGGCGCCGCGCAACTCCTCGTCGGAGGGGGCGACCGCCAGATTGTGGATGTCGGCGCCGAAGCAGCGCAGCAGCCACGCGACCACGGTTTCGATCGCAACGATGGCCGGCGCCAGGACCACCATCAGGCGGCTGAGGGTCGGGGCCACGGCCAGGGCGACCCGATCGGCATAATTGAGCGCGTAGGTTTTCGGCAGAACCTCGGCGAAAATCAGGATCACGATGGTCATCGCCAGCGTGGCGTAGGCGACACCGGCGGCGCCGACCAGCCGGATCAGCGCGCTGGTCGCCAGCGATGAGGCCAGGATATTGACCAGGGTGTTGCCGAGCAAAAGGGCGCCAATGACGCGCTCCTTGCGGCTGCGCAGCCGGTTGAGGATGCGGGCGCGGGCGTTGCCCTCCTGCTCCATCTGGTGCAGGCGGGCGCGCGACGCGGCCGTGACCGCGGTCTCGGATCCGGAAAAGAACGCCGACAGGGCCACGAGCACAAAGACCATCCCGCCAGACAGCCAGAAAGCAAAATCGAGCTTTGTCCAATCCATGAGTGTGCGGTTCCCGACCTCAGCGCAGAAGAATGGCGCTCGCCGCGCCCCGCGGTCCGGCCGGGACGGGGCTGCGGCGGGTTTCCGCGGATCGTGCCTGTCGCGGTTTCATCGTGCCAGAGACCGCGCCAGCACGGCGCGCACCGCGTCGATCGGGACGTCGTGCATCATGAAGGCACGGCCGATCCCGCGGGTCAGAACGAAACGCGGCTGGCGGTCATAGGCCTTCTTGTCCTTGGCCATCGGCCGGATCAGCCCGTCCGGCGTCCAGTCCCGCGCCACCGGCAGGTCGGCGATCCGCGTTGGCAGACCGATCGCCGCGAGGTGGCGACGGACGCGCTCGACATCGCCGGCGGCGCACAGACCGAGATCGGCAGACAATTCAAACGCCAGCACCATGCCCAGCGCCACGCCCTCGCCATGGAGCAGCACATCGCCAAATCCGGCCTCCGCTTCCAGGGCATGGCCGAAGGTATGGCCCAGATTCAGCAAGGCCCGGTCGCCCGATTCGCGTTCATCGGCCGCGACGATCGCCGCCTTCATGCGGCAGCTCTGCACGATTGCCCGGTGCCGCGCCGCGCGAGCGGCGTCGCGCGCCGCCGGTGCCGCGGGGGCATCGGCGCACAGCGCCGGTCCTTCGGCCTCGAGCCACGAAAAGAAATCGGCATCCCCCAGCAAGCCGTATTTGGCGACCTCGGCATAGCCGGCGCGGCGCTGGCGGATCGGCAAAGTATCCAGGGTTGCGATATCGGTAAGGACCAGCAGGGGCTGGTGGAAGGCGCCGATCAGGTTCTTGCCATGGCGGCTGTCGATCGCCGTCTTGCCGCCGACGGCGCTGTCGACCTGGGCCAGCAGGGTCGTTGGCACCTGAACGAAATCGATGCCGCGCAAGGCGATGGCCGCAGCAAAGCCGACAATGTCGCCAATCACGCCACCGCCCAGGGCCACCAGCACGGTGCGTCGGTCGATGCCGCGTTCCAGCAGGGTTTCCAGCAACAGTTCGAGATGAGCAAAATCCTTGGTGGATTCACCCGGGGGCAGGATCACCGGCGTCGCCTCGGCGATTCCCGCCGCCGCCAGGGATGACAGGAGCGTCGACAGATGCAGTTCCGCGACGGTGCTGTCGCTGATCACGATCAGGGGGCGCCCGGGCAGCAGGCGTGCCAGACGGGACCCCGCTGCGGCCAGGACGTCGGTGCCGACGATGATGTCGTAGCTGCGGGGCCCCAGGTCGACGGTAATGGTTTCGATCATCGTGGGATTTCCTTGGCGGTGACGGCCTCGGCGGTCGTCACCCCGGCCTGCTGTGAGGCGACAGCGCTCCAATGCTGATGCAGGGCGGCGACGACCCGGTCCAGGGTTTCCTCGGGCGGGCTGTCGTCGCTTTCGACGATCAGGTCGGCTTCGGCATAGATCGGGTTGCGAACCTTGATCAACCGCTCGAGAATGTCACGCGGATCGCCCTGTTTCAACAAGGGACGATTGTTGCGCCGTGCGGTCCGGGCCAGCAGCAGATCGAGATCGGCGTGCAACCATACCGATAGTCCGCGCGCTCGGATCAGGCGTCGCGTCTCGGTGTCGATATAGGCGCCCCCACCGGTTGCCAGGACATGGACCGGTTCGTCGAGAAGCCGGGCGATGACGCGGCGCTCACCATCGCGGAAGCCGGCCTCGCCATAGCGCTGAAAGATCTCTTCGACGGTGCAGCCGGCGGCCGATTCAATCTCGTTGTCGGCGTCACGGAACGGCAGTTGCAGCACCGTGGCCAGACGGCGCCCGATGCTGGTCTTGCCGCACCCCATCAGACCGACCAGCACAATCGTTTTTGTCAGTCCGGGGATTTTCGGTCTGGCAGCGGTATTCGGCACGGCGGGAGAGGGGACAGCCCCGCGGGGGGAGTCCGGCCAGGTGGCGGCCGGCCAGGGTGATCCCGGATCGTTGACGGCATTCATGGCAGCTGTCGCAAGGTTGATCTGGAGGCTTGGTTGCATGGGCTCAATCGGGGTACTAGAGTGCCTCGCGGCTTGGCAAGCTGGAAGCGGCGTCGCACGCCGTGACCGGCAGCATCATCCGCGGGGGGTCAATAATCCATAGCATATTCTTTCGACTCCGTGCCTTGTCGTTAACCGCTACCTATCTTACGACCAGTCGCACCCTGCGGTCCCAACAGATGAAGCAGACGTTATGACCCGTCTCGTTACCCTGATTTTTGCCGCGATCCTGATCGTCCTGGTGGGGGGAGCCATCTTCCTGGCCACCTGGGACATCCCGGCACCGACCCGACAAATCGAGAAGCCGATCCCGGATGACCGTCTGCCCAAATAATCGTTCGCTCCGCGGCCAGGGTCGTCGGCGTCGCGTCGTCGCGACGGCCGTGGGCTTGTGCCTTGCGGGATTTCCGGCATTGGCACAAACCAACCCGGTGCCGATGCCGACCACCCCGGCGGCGGTGGCACCGCTGTCCCTGGTGCCGCCGGCCGCCGCCGTTTCTCCGGACCCGATATTTCCGGGCCCCGTCGCTCCGGCCCCGGTTGTCCCGATCCCCGGCCCCCGGCCGCCGAGGTCCTTGATTCCGGATACCGCGAAACCGGGTTCCTCAAGCCCGGCGTCTTCGGCTCCCGCGTCTTTGGGTTCGGGGGAGCCGGTGCCGGGACAGCCCCTGTCGTTGCTCCCGGCGCCACTGGCGTCGACGGTCACCCTGGCCTGGGGCGGCGATCCGACGGCGCCGGTTTCGGACGCCGCCGCGCGGCTGTGGCGGGGTTTGCCCACGGGATTGGAGTCGCCGGCCCTGCGCCGGTTGGCCCGTCGCCTGCTTCGGGTGCCAATCGTGGGAAACGGCGCCGACGGGCACCCGCTGGCGCCCCTCAAGGTTGCCCATCTGGCAGCCCTTGGCGATTTCGCCGGTGTGGCGGCTGTTGTTGCCGCCGAACCCGCGCTGCTCAGCGATGAGAGCGCCGCCGCGACCTGGGCCGACACCCTCATCCTGGCCGGGCAGAAGGACGAGCCCTGTGCGCGGATGCCGGACCTGGTCCAGCACTTCACCGGCTCGGGCTGGGTGCAGCGGCTGGTGTTCTGTCAGCTTGCCAATGGCCAGACGGCGACGGCGGTACAGGGCGTTGCGACGCTGCATGATCAGGGGCTCGACGATCCGGCGTTCTTCACGCTGGTCGACGCGCTGCAGGGCGGTCCCGGCAAGATCACGACGATGCCAGCACCCCTGCCGATCGATCTGGCGTTGCTGCTGTTGGCGCATCAGCCGGTGCCGGTCGATGCTCTGCCCGCGGTGCGCGACCCGGTGATGCTGCGGGCGATTGCCTTGAGTCCGGGCACGCTGGCCCTGGTTCGCGCGGCCGCGGGTGAGCGGGCCGCGGTGCTCGGCAGCCTGGATGCGGACGAACTGGCCAAGGTTTACGCCGCGGCCGCGGAGATCCCGGCGGGCAATCTGAAGGAGGTCCCTCCCTCGTCCCATGCCCGCGCCGTGTTCCAGCATGACCTGGCGCAGGCGAAAGGCGTTGCGCGCGGGTTGATGTTGCCGTTGGCGTTCCGCCTGTTCGATACCGCGGCATTGGTGGGTCCGGCGGGCACCTTGCTGGCCCGGGCCCTGGACGATCTGCCGTTGGATAATCCGGCCCTGGTGGCCGCTGCGGACGTGGCGCACGCGCCGCCCCCGGCAGTCCCCAATATTGGGGAAGCCCCGACCGCGGCGGCGCCACCGCCACCGAATGTAGTGGCTCCGGTGGTCGAGACCGCGCCGGTTGCCGCGAGTGCCCTGGGATTGGTGGCCGGGCGGTGGCGGGTTGCTGATCCCTGGTATGTCCGGGCACGGACCGCAGCGGACGCGACGGCGCGCAAAGCGGCGGTCCGGCTGTGGCCGCTGGCGGCACTGACCGCTCCTGACCTGGATCCCTATGACGTGCTGCCGGGCGTTGGCGCCTGGATTGACGCCGAGCCGGATCATGAGCGCGCGGCCGGGATCCTCGCGGTCATGGCGGCGCTGGGGGAGCCGGCACCCGATTCAATCTGGGAGCGCCTGGTGGAACCGGCGGCAACGGTGTCGCGGCCGGTTCCGGAACCGTCGCCGGCCTTGTGGCATTTCGCCGATCATGCCGCCATGGCCGGTGACAGTGCCGTGGTCGCGTTGGCGACCGTGGCGATGTACGGCAACACGCCACCGTGGCAGGCTCCGGCGGCGCTGAATGAAGCGGCGGTGTCGCTGCTGCGCCGCAGCGGCTTGCTCGCCGACGCCCGGGCTCTGGCCCGCGAAGCCGCGTTGACGGTCCTTGATCCGGCTCCGGATACCGGACGATGACGGGGGAGCGATGACGGGGGCGGCGTCGACCGGGGCCAGGGGGGGCCGGGTCAAGGCGGGGCGGCCACCGAAGGCCCGTATCCTGCCGTCGCCGCGGGTCGGGGCCTTTCTTGATATGCTGACCGCGGAACGAGGGGCGGCGGCGAACACCCGCCAGGCCTATGAACGGGACCTGGCCGATGTCGCGGCGTTTCTGACGTGTCGCGGCACCAGCCTCGACGCCGCGGTCAGCGACGATCTGCGGGCCTATCTGGAATTTCTGACGGCGCAGTTACGGGCGGCGGTGCGGACGATTGCGCGGCGGTTGTCCGCGCTCCGGCAGTTTTATCGGTTCCAGTGCTCCGAGGGCTATCGGGACGATGATCCCACCAGCGTGCTTGACAGCCCGAGACAAGGTCTTTCCCTGCCAAAGCTTCTCAGCGAAGCCGAAGTCGACGCGCTGATCACCGCGACCCAGCGCCGCGATGGACCCGACGGCATTCGCCTCGTGGCGCTGCTGGAAGTGCTGTACGCAACCGGTTTGCGGGTATCGGAACTGGTCGGCCTGCCGCTCAGCGCGATCGCCCGCGACGGCCGCTATCTGATCGTCCGGGGCAAGGGCGGCAAGGAGCGTATGGTTCCGCTGTCGGAACCGGCGCGGCTCGGGTTGCGTGCCTATCTCGCGATTCGTTCGGCGTTCCTGGTGCCCGGACGCGAGAGCCGCCAGGCGGGCTATTTGTTTCCATCAAGGGTTTCGGTTGACGGCCACCTGACCCGTCAGCGTTTCGCGCAGATCCTGAAGGAACTGTCGATCGAAGCCGGCCTCGACCCTGCGCGGGTCAGCCCCCATGTGCTGCGCCATGCATTTGCCACCCACCTGCTCGACCACGGCGCCGATCTGCGCAGTGTCCAGAAGATGTTGGGGCATGCCGATATCGCGACGACCCAGATCTACACCCATGTCGTCAGCGAAAGGCTGAAGCAGGCCATGGCGACGCATCCGTTGGCCCGGCGGCGCGGGCGGATCCCGCCGGCCTGATCCAGAGGGGCTTGGTCCCGGTCGCGACGGCGACCCTGCGCCACGGGGCGCGGAGCCTCAGGTGAAGCAGACCCGATTGCGTCCGCTGCGCTTGGCGCGGTAGAGCCGTTGATCGGCGGCGTGCAGCATCGCTTCCAGCGTGCCGAGCGTCCTGTTGCCGTCAAGCCCGATGCTGATCGTCACCCGGAGATCGGGGTGAATGGTGTGCCAGGGAGAGGTCTCGATCGCTTGGCGCAGCCGCTCGCACAGCGATGCCGCGTGGTCGATGGCGGTCTCCGGGAAGGCGGCGACGAACTCCTCGCCGCCGTAGCGGGCAATGATGTCGCCCGGGCGGGTGTTGATGCGCAGGATTTCGCCGATCTGCCGCAGCACGGCGTCGCCGGTGGCGTGAGAGAACCGGTCATTGATCGTCTTGAAGAAATCGATATCGCCAACCATGACAGCCAAGGATTGGTCATGGTGGTTGGCCTGCCCGAACAGCGTCGTGGCCTGCTCGTCAAAATGGCGACGGTTATAGAGCTGCGTCAGGGCATCGCGGATACTGGTTTCCTTGAGACGATCGGCCTGTTGCTGGATGGTTTGGTTCAGGACTTGCATCTCGCGGTGATTTCGTTCCAACTCGTCGCTCATGCGGTTGAAGGCGTGCGCCAGCGTGCCGACCTCGTCGCCGGACCGGATCTTGACGCGTTGGTGCAGCTTCCCCTGTTCGATGGCCCCCGCCGCGGCGATCAACTGACGGATCGGGTCGCTCAGGCGGTTGCCCATCAGGAAGCCGAGGCCAAGCGCCAACAGCGTGGCGGCACCGCAACCAAACAGGAGGGCCTGCCGGATCGCCTTCAGATAGTCGATATCGGGACCCGAATAGTGGATGACGCCGTCGAGCGAGGCGTATCCGATCCGCGCGCCGTCGACCCGGATCGGCATCAGATGGGTCCGATCTTGCGGGGGGATGGTGACACCAGGCTTGTGCGTGCCAGCGCCCAGAACCACGCGAAAATCGGCATCGAGCAGAAGAAAATGAAAGGGCGGATGGAACGGGCGGCCCCCGCTGCGGTTCGCCTCATTCGGATCGCCGGTGGTTCCGGTCGCCGGTGTGATCGGCGCCAGCGCCACCGCCGCTTCGGGATCCTGCCGTGCCAGCTCGTGGATGGATAGCGACGGCGGTTCGCCCGGGGGATCCGGATTGGCGATGTCGATCGGCTCGCGGCCTGCGACAACATTCAGGGCCACCCTGCGGCGCCGAACGAAGCTGGAAAAAGGCTCAGCCCGGAGCGCGGCTTCGAAAGAGCCGTAGGTCCGATAGTAGGAAACGACGTCGCCGCGAAAATTCCGGCTGGCATCGCCCATGACAATGTCGTCGAACCGCTGCATCAGGAGGATGTGGGCGACAACGCCAACCAGGGCGATCGAGAGTAGCGAACCGAGAAGCAGAGCCACCACGAGTTTGGCGCGCAGAGACAAGGCACAATCCTTCGTGACGAGATGTTCGCCCCTGGGTGCGGCACGTTAGCCCATTTCCGTGTGCCGACGCCGCGATTCCCCGCGGATCGATTCTTTATCTCTGGCACTGTTGCAATTAAAGATCGCTATTCGGGATCATCCGATCCCCAGCCCGGGGTGTCCATGCCGAGCGGTGACGCCGGTCGATGCCATGAGACCGGGATCGCCCCGATCCGCAGGGGCCAGCGCAGGCGCCGGGCCGGGCCCCAGGCCGTGAACTCGCGGTGCTCGTCACGGTCGGCGCCGATTTCCCCTGACAGCGGCGCGGGCGCTGTCAGGGGATAGCCGGCGAGGAGCCCGGCGGTCGCGGCCAACGACGCCCGGGCCCGGACCCCGCGACCGGTCTGGCGTTGGTTCCGCAGACCGCGGATCGCGGCGGCAGCCATCATCATGCCCGTTGCATGATCGAGAGCCTGGACCGGAAGCGGTGTCGGTTGGTCCCTGCCGAAATGGCGCATCCCGGCATCCGCGAGACCGCTGCTCATTTGCACCAGACTGTCGAAGCCGCGGCGGCCACACCACGGGCCGCGCCAGCCATAGGCGTTGAGCGTGATATCGACCAGACCGGGGCGAATTTTCTGGCGGACATCCGCACCAAGCCCGAGCCGTGACAGGGCGTCCGGCCGATAACCATGGATCAGGACATTGGCTTCGGCCAGTCGTGCCACGAGCTGCGCGTGGTCATCGCCCCGGTGCAGATCGAGCCGGGCGGTCCGTTTGCCGAGCGTGACCTCGGGCACCACGCCGGGTTCATCCCAATCGGGCGGGTCGATGCGCAGCACGGTTGCCCCGTATCCGGCCAGGAAGCGGCTGGCCACCGGCCCCGCCAGCACGCGGGTCAGGTCGAGAACCTTCAGCCCGGCAAGCGGGCGCGCCCCGTCGACGGATTGCGACGGGATCGGCCCGGAACTGCCCGGCGCGCTGTCGATCAGGGGCGCGCCGGCGATCGCCTGGCCTTGCGGATGTGCCGACCATTCGGCGGCGCTGCGCAGGCGGGCCGCACAGCCGCCCGCGGCGACGATCGCGCTCTCCAGGCCGTCGGCGGACCAGGAGGCGACCGCCCCGGTGACGCGGTCCTTGTCGGCGTCGACCCCCAGGACCGTCAGTGCGGCGTTGCGGTGCGCCGGGGCGTTGGTGTGCAGCCGGATCCAGCCATCCGCGGCGCGATAGTCACCGGCGATGGCATCCCAGGGCGTCGGTGGACTCCAACCCTCGGGGCGTAGCGACGTTGCGAACCAGAATGACGCGAGGCGCCGGTCGATCGTCACCAGCGGTCCGGTTGACCCCGGACCGGCGCAGAATTCCGAGACCGCCAGACCGGCCGCCGCGGTCGATGCTGCGGCGAGGTCGGTCACGGCAAAGGCGGACGGCAGATCACCGGTTCCGATGACGCGAACCCGCTCGAGGTCCGCCGTCGCGCCGCCGACGGCGTCCCAGATTGTGGCCAACAGGCGCCCAAAGGCATCGTTTGTGGTCTCTTTCATCGCTCCGCCCTCCATCTTGCCCGACCGGCAGGGCCATTCCGTCGTGTTTGCCAAAAATCGTCAATCTTGATTATATTGATCAATATATCGGGAGGTTCGGCATGGACAAGTTGCTGTCGGCGACCGCGGCGGCCCAACGACTGGGCGTTACGCGGCAAACGCTCTATGCCTATGTCAGTCGCGGTCTGCTGGTGGCGTTTCCGGGTCCCGATCCGCGCGAGCGGCGCTATGCGCGTGATGCGGTCGAGGCGTTGGCCCATCAGCGGCGGCGCGGGCGCAAGCCGAAGGAAATCGCCAAGGCAACGATCGATTGGGGCCTGCCGGTTCTCGAATCCGGCCTGACGCTGATCGAGCAGGGGCGGCTCTATTATCGCGGCCAGGATGCGGTCGGGTTGGCCGCGGCCCACAGCGTCGAGGCCGTCGCCGCGCTGCTGTGGCAGATGCCGGAGCGTGATGCCTTCCCGTCCGGCGACAGCGATCCGGCCCCGCGCCGCGAATCCGTCATCCTTGGTCGGGATGATTCTGGTTGGCTCCTGTCCCGTTTCGCGGCGGCCGGGGACGACGATCAGACCGCCGATTGGCAGAGCGATCCCGGCCGAATCGCCGCCGGTTGTGGGGCGCTGGTCCGTACCCTCGTGGCATGTTTGCTGGGAACATCGCCCAGCCGGTGGCCGATTTCCGAACAATGCGCCTGGGTTTGGGGACTTGACCCGACCGGTGCCGACCTGATCCGCAGCGCCCTGATTCTGTGTGCCGACCACGAGCTGAACGCATCGTGCTTCACGGCCCGGTGCATTGCCTCGACCGGGGCCAGTCTTCGCGCCACGCTGATCGGCGGCCTCGCGGCCTTGACGGGACCGCGCCACGGCGGAACGACGATCCGGGTGGAGGCGCTGTTTCGCAACCTTGAGGGCTACTCCGATCACACGGTGGTGCTGCACCGCATGCTGGACTCGGGGGCCGAAATCCCCGGCTTCGGCCACCCGCTTTATCCCGATGGCGATGTGCGGGCGCGGCTGATCCTGGATCGTCTCGGGTCCCGGTTTCCTCAGGCAAATGCGATCAGTGACGCCGTGTTTGATTTGACGGGCCGGCGGGCCTCGCTGGATTTCGCGCTGGTCGCCCTGCGTCGCGGCCTGGGGCTACCGGAAGGGGCCGCGTTGGGCCTGTTTGCCGCGGGTCGCGCGGTCGGGTGGATTGCCCATGCTCTGGAGCAGCGTGCCCTGGGTCAGCTGATCCGACCCCGGGCCCGCTATGTCGGACCGCGGCCGGCAACCTGAGGACGCCGGCGGCGGCTACGGGGCCCGATCGGAAACACGGAATCGAAGTCGGTGACGGCAGCCCGGCCCGCTGCCGCTAACGGCTGTGACACCGATCCGCTTTGATCGTGACCGATCAAAGCGCAGCCTCGGGCGCCGGCGCGATCGGGACCACGCGCCAGCGCCGGAAAAGCAGATCTGTCAATCGGAATTCCGTTCGCGCACGCCTTGTACGATCGTCCAGGCCTGTACAACCATTCCCGCTTGTTCCTTGGACGGCGTTCGATGACATTCTGCACCCGGAAGGGTGAGGCCGCTTCAGGTATCAGGCCGAAAAACGGCACGTCAAAAACAGATCGCGGAGGAAGCGGGAATGGTCGGAGCGTCGGTTGCTGCCAGGAAGCCATTTTATACCAATCTTACCGTTCAGGTGCTGACCGCGATTGTGATCGGGGTCGTGCTCGGCGCGCTGGCGCCGGCAACCGCGGTCGATATGCGCCCGCTCGGTGATGTCTTCATTCGCATGGTCAAGATGGTGATTGCACCGATCATTTTCCTGACCGTGGTGACCGGGATTTCCGGGATCGGCGACATGAAAAAAGTTGGCCGCGTCGGCGGGCGGGCCCTGCTCTATTTCGAGGTGGTGACGACTTTTGCCCTGGCGATCGGCCTGGTGGTCGTCAATGTGATCCGCCCGGGAAGCGGGATCGGCGCGGTGGCGGCAACCGCCGGGAGCGCGGCGAAGAACGCGGACGTCGCCAAATACGCCGATCTGGCGAGCCACCAGTCGACTGTCGAATTCCTGGTCAACATCGTGCCCGACAACATCGTCGGCGCCTTTGCCAAGGGTGATCTGCTGCAGATCCTGTTCTTCTCGGTGTTTTTTGGCGCCGCGCTGGCGGCTTTGGGCGAACCGGGCAAGCCGGTCGAGCATTTTCTGGAAAAGGTCGCCCATGCCCTGTTCGGAGTCATCGGCTATCTGATGCGTTTCGCCCCGCTGGGGGCGTTCGGCGCCATGTCCTACACCGTCGCCACCTTCGGCATCGGGTCCCTGACGTCGCTCGGGCTGTTGATGGTATCGATCTATCTGACGATGGCCGGCTTCATCTTCGTCGTGCTGGGCGTCATCGCCCGGGCGTATGGATTCTCGCTGTGGCGCATGCTGCGCTATATCAAAGAGGAAATCCTGATTGTCCTCGGCACCTCCTCGTCGGAAAGCGCGCTGCCGCGGATCATGCTGAAGCTGCAACGATTCGGTTGCTCCAAGACCGTGGTCGGACTGGTGATCCCGACGGGCTACAGCTTCAATCTCGACGGCACCTCGATCTATCTGTCGATGGCGGCCATCTTCATTGCCCAGGCCTATAATATCGACCTCAGCATCTGGCAGCAGATCTCGATCCTGGCGGTGCTGATGCTGACCTCGAAGGGCGCGGCGGCTGTGACCGGCGGGGGCTTCATCACGCTGGCGGCGACGCTCTCGGCGACCCATGCCTTGCCCGTCGAGGGGTTGGCGCTGTTGCTGGGAGTCGACCGGTTCATGTCGGAAGCCCGGGCCATCACCAACCTGATCGGCAACAGCGTCGCGACGATCGTGGTTTCGAAGATGGAAGGGGAATTCGATCAGGATATGGCCCTGGAGGAATATCGTGTCTTCCTGAAAGAACCGACGCTGCAAACGATCTGATCACCGGCGCCCGCTGCCGCGGCAGCGGGGCTGATGGCCCGTCCCGAGCCGCGGATACAAATTGATATGGTGTTCGGCATGGCGCTGTGGGAGGTTGCCGTGGTAACGAAGTCAGCCTCCCGCGGCGCGCGCGGGACCAACTTTGGCCTCGCAGTCAACAGAATTACCGATGCAGACCTTTCTGGAATTTGAAAAACCGATCGCTGAACTCGAAGGCAAGATCGAGGAGTTGCGCCATCTGACCGGTGACGCCAACATCAACATCGCCGACGAGGTCGGCAAGTTGCAGGCCAAGGTCGACCGGTTGCTGCGGTTGACCTATGCCAAGCTGACCCCGGCGCAAAAGGTCCAGGTCGCGCGACATCCGGGCCGACCCCATGCCACCGATTATATCGATGCCTTGATCGAAGAGTTCACCCCGTTGGCGGGCGACCGTCTGTTCGGCGAGGATCGCGCCATCATTGGCGGGATCGGACGGCTCCAAGGTCGCGCGGTCGTCGTGATCGGCCAGGAAAAGGGCAACGACACCGAAAGCCGGGTGTTGCACAATTTTGGCATGGCCAAGCCCGAGGGCTATCGCAAGGCACAGCGGCTGATGGCGCTGGCCGATCGGTTCCACTTGCCGGTGATCTCCCTGGTCGATACCACGGGCGCTTATCCCGGGATCGGCGCCGAGGAGCGCGGCCAGGCCGAGGCGATCGCCCGGTCGATCGAGGTCTGCCTCAAGATCAAGGTTCCGGTCGTGGCGACCGTGATCGGCGAGGGTGGATCGGGCGGTGCGATCGCGATCGCCGCCGCTGATCGCGTGATGATGCTGGAACACGCGATCTATTCGGTGATTTCGCCGGAAGGCTGTGCCTCGATCCTGTGGCGCAACGCCGCCAATGCGCCGGACGCGGCGGCGGCCTTGCGTCTGACCGCCCAGGACCTCAAGGATCTGCAGATCATCGACCGGATCGTGACCGAGCCGATCGGCGGGGCCCATCGCAATCCGGCCGAAACAATCGCCGCGCTCGGGGTCGCGATCGAAGCGGCTTTGCGCGAGTTTGACGGGGTCGAGCCCGGCACGCTGCGGTCGCGGCGGCGCGAGAAATTCCTGGAGATGGGCCACAAGGGTCTGTCGTAAACGGCGCTTCGGATTGTAGCCGCACGGGCAGACAGCCGGCTCGGCTTTGCGGCCGTGGTGCGGCCTTTTGTCCGCTCGGGGCGATAACCCGCCGTCCGCGTGACCCCCGGGCGGGCGCGGCGGCCCGCCCCACCACCAGGAAGCGGGCGCGGCGGCCCGCCCGGGCAACAGTCGTCTGACCTGTGGTCGTCAGGCCACCTTGCCGTGGCAATGCTTGAACTTTTTGCCGCTGCCGCAGGGGCAGGGCGCATTGCGGCTGGTCCGGCTCCAGCCTTCCGGCAGATCGGCCGTGGTCGCGGCGGCAACCGGGGCCGGCGCGCGGCGACGGACCATGCCGTCGGGCAGCGGCGCGGTCTCGGCATCATGGTCGGCATCGGCCAGGGCGGGATCGTGGCGCAGTTCGCGCATCACCGGCAGCGGGCGGCGCGGCGCCAGTTCCGGCGGCGGCTCATCGGCAGGGTAGGGCCTGATCTCAATATGCATCAGCATGCTGGTGACGGTTTCGCGCAGGCGCGCCAGCATCGACTCGAACAGTTCGAAGGCTTCCCGCTTGTACTCGTTCAGCGGATCGCGCTGGGCATAAGCCCGAAGGTTGATCCCCTGGCGCAGATGATCGAGCATCAGCAGATGCTCTTTCCACAGCTCGTCAAGGACCTGCAACAGCAGACTCTTTTCCGCGACCCGCATCAGGTCGGGGCCGAAATTCGCGGCCTTGGTCGCCATTTTCTGATCGGCGGCCTGGCGGATCCGTTCCTCGATCTCGGTCTCGCCGATGCCCTCTTCCTTGCCCCAATCGACAATCGGCAGGTCCAGCGCCAGGACGCTGCGCACCTTGGCGTCCAGTTCGGTGACGTGCCATTGCTCGGAATAGGAGTTGTTGGGGATCGCCTCGGCCACCATCAGTGCGATGGTTTCGCGGCGCATCGCCTCGATGGTTGAGGAGATGTCGACCTCATCCATGATCTCGCGGCGCTGTTCGTAAACGACCTTGCGCTGATCGTTCATGACATTGTCATAGCGCAGCAGATTTTTGCGGATGTCGAAATTGTGCGCCTCGACCTTCTTCTGGGCGCGCTCCAGGGCCTTGTTGATCCAGGAATGGACGATGGCCTCGCCCTCTTCCAGCCCGAGCCGTTGCAGCATCGAATCCATCCGCTCGGACCCGAAGATCCGCATCAGATCGTCTTCGAGCGACAGAAAGAATTTCGAGGCCCCGGGATCGCCCTGGCGACCGGCGCGGCCGCGCAACTGGTTGTCGATCCGGCGCGATTCGTGGCGTTCGGTTCCGATCACGTAAAGGCCGCCGGCCTGGCGCACCTTCTCCCGCGCCACCTCGATCTCGGCCCGGATCGCGGCGATCCGCTGCTCCCGTTCGGCGGGGTCGGTGACATCCTTGAGTTCGATGGCGATGCGCATATCGAGATTGCCGCCGAGCTGGATATCGGTACCGCGGCCGGCCATGTTGGTCGCGATCGTGACCGCGCCGATCCGCCCGGCCTGGGCGATGATCGTCGCCTCCTGCTCGTGGTAGCGGGCGTTGAGGACATGATGAGGGATCTTCTTGGCCTTCAGCAGATCCGCCAGCAGCTCTGACTTTTCGATGGAAATCGTGCCGACCAGCACGGGCTGCAGGCGTTCCCGGCATTCCTCGATCAGCTTGATGATCGCCTCGTATTTCTCGCGGGCGCTGCGATAGACCTCGTCGTCGTAATCCTGGCGCTGCACCGGAAGGTTGGTCGGCATGTCGACGACGTCGAGATTGTAGATCTCGGCGAATTCGGCCGCTTCGGTCAGGGCGGTGCCCGTCATGCCGGCAAGCTTGGGGTAGAGGCGGAAATAGTTCTGGAAGGTGATCGAGGCCAGGGTCTGGTTCTCGGGTTCGATCACGACGCGTTCCTTGGCCTCCAGCGCCTGGTGCAGGCCGTCGGAATAGCGGCGGCCCGGCATCATGCGGCCGGTGAATTCGTCGATGATGACGACCTTGCCGTCCTTGATGATGTAATCCTTGTCGCGCTGGAACAGGGTATGGGCGCGCAGCGCCTGCTGGGCGTGGTGAACCAGCGCGATATTCTGGATGTCGTAGAGCGAGCCGGTCTTGATGGCGCCATTGGCGCGCAGCAACTGCTCGACCTTTTCAGTGCCGACCTCGGTGAGGTTGACGGTGCGGTTCTTCTCGTCCCGCTCCCAGTCCTCTTCCACCAGACTGGGGATCAGGCCGTTCAGCAGGGTGTAAAGTTCGGAGGTGTCGGTCGAGGGGCCGGAGATGATCAGCGGGGTGCGCGCCTCGTCGACCAGGATCGAGTCGACCTCATCGACGATCGCGAAATTGAAGGGCCGCTGGACCATCTCGCTCAGGCGGAACTTCATGTTATCGCGCAGATAGTCGAAACCATATTCGTTGTTGGTGCCGTAGGTGACATCGCAGGCATAGGCGTCGCGGCGCTCTTCGTCGGACTTGCCATGGACGATGCAGCCGACCGTCAAGCCGAGGAAGCGGTAGATCTGGCCCATCCATTCGCTGTCGCGGGCGGCCAGATAATCGTTGACGGTGACGACATGAACCCCCTTGCCGGAAAGGGCGTTCAAATAGACGGGCAGGGTTGCGACCAGGGTCTTGCCCTCGCCGGTGCGCATCTCGGCGATGCGGCCCTGATGCAGGACGATACCGCCCATCAACTGGACGTCGAACGGCCGCTGACCCAGGACCCGGCGGGCGGCTTCACGCACCGTGGCGAAGGCGTCGGGCAGGATGTCATTGATGTCCTCGCCCTGGGCCAGCCGTCCGCGCAGCAGGTCGGTACGGGCGCGCAGCGCCTCGTCTGACAGCACGGTCATGGACGGTTCCAGCGCATTGATCGCATCGACGGATTTCTTGAATCCCTTGATGACGCGATCGTTGGCGCTGCCAAACAATTTACGGGCGATGGCACCGAACATAGAAACCTCGGGGACGGGGGAACACGCGCATTGGCGGGTCGCGACTGTCACATAAGAATATGCGCAAAGGCTGTCAACAAAACCCTGAGAGAACCGACGCGTCGTCCGGCGTTCTAGCAACTTTCGGGCCCGAATGCACTCGCTCTAGTGCCTTGTGGCGCTGTGACGCGATTTTTCGGGTACCGGGCAACGGCGCGCGGGGCACGCCGAAACGCCGGGAAAACGTCATGAATTCGTCATTGCGAAGGCGTAGACCCATGCGGCACGTCGTTTTTGCCCGCTGCGCTGTGCCTTCTCTTGTCTGCGGCCAACCAGCGTGGTAACTGCCCGAGCCATGGGGCCGCCGTGGCGTGTGCCGGGGAATCGCCTTTTCAGCTTCCGTCAGAGGAAACATCCGATATGTTGTCACGAGTGCTTCGCGTCGCCGCGCTGACCGCCGTTCTCGGCGCGGTCGGCACATCCGCCTGGGCCCAGCAGCCTGCGGCGGATAATGATCCGGTGGTCGCCAGGGTCAACGGCCAGGAGATCCGGCGCTCGGCGGTGACCAGCGCGATTACCCAGCTGCCGGCGCAGGTTCAGCAGATGCCGATGCAGATGATCTATCCGCATGTTCTGGATCAGCTGGTCAGCAGCGCCCTGATCACCAAGGTGGCCTATGCGCAGAAGCTGCAGGATGATCCCGAGGTCAAGGAGCGTTTGAAGCAGCAGGAGGAGCGTATCGTCCAGCAGGTTTATCTGCTGCGCCAGGTCAACGCGCAGATCACCGATGCCAAGCTTCAGGATGCCTACAAGAAATATCTTGCCGACCATCCGGTCCAGGACGAGGTCAAAGCCAGTCACATCCTCGTCGACAGCGAGGACAAGGCCAAGGACATCATCAAGAAGCTCGCCGGCGGCGCCGATTTTGCCGCGCTCGCCAAGGAATCCTCGTCCGATACCGTCGCGGCGGCCCAGGGCGGCGATCTTGGCTTCTTCAGCAAGGACCAGATGGTCGAGCCGTTCTCGAACGCCGCCTTTGCGATGAAGGTCGGCGAGATCTCGAAAGATCCGGTCAAGAGCCAGTTCGGCTGGCACGTCATTAAGGTGACCGACCGTCGCAAGAGCACGCAACCGCCGTTCGACCAGGTCGCTCCCGAGCTGAAATCCGAACTGCAACAGCAGATCGTTGGTGAGATCGTCGACAATCTGCGCAAGGATGCCAAGATCGAGAAGTTCCAGATCGACGGTTCGCCGGAGCCGGCCGCCGACGCCGCCAAGACCCCGACGCCGTAACAACGGCGCCCCGGTTCATCCGGACCGGATTCGTTCGATTTGACCGCCACCGGGACGGCTTTGCGTCGCCCGGTGGCACTGTTATTTGATTGTTCGCCGTTCCTTCCCTTCCCTCCCGACTCGAAGTCACGCCAATGGTCACCAAGCCATCGCCTCTTGCCCCGTTGTCGTTCCCGGTCTTGCCGCCAATCCCCGGGGTCCGTTTCGCGACCATGAATTCCGGCATTCGCTATGCCGGACGCGACGACCTGATGCTCGGTGTGCTCGATCCTGGCACGACCGTTGCCGGCGTGCTCACGCGCTCGCTGACCGCATCGGCGCCGGTGCAATGGTGCCGCAGGGCGCTGAAGCACGGCAAGGCGCGGGCGATCGTCGTCAATTCGGGCAATTCGAATGCCTTTACCGGTGCTGCCGGTGATGCGGTCGTCACGGCGACGGTACGCGAAGCGGCGCAGATCGCCGATTGCCGTGATGATGAGGTGTTCCTGGCCTCGACCGGCGTGATCGGTCAGCCGCTGCCCGCCGACGCCGTGGCCCGTCATCTGCCGGGATTGGCCGAACGATTGGGCGACGACCATTGGGAAGCCGCCGCCCGGGCCATTATGACCACGGACACTTTCGCCAAGGGCGCCACCCGGACCGCCCGGATCGGCGACGCGACCGTGACGATCAGTGGTTTTGCCAAAGGCTCGGGAATGATCGCGCCGGACATGGCGACGATGCTGGCGTTCGTTTTCACCGACGCCGCGATTTCCGCGCCGGCGCTGCAGAAGCTGCTGCGCAAGGGCGCCGATCGTTCCTTCAATTGCATCACCGTCGATGGTGATACCTCGACGAGCGACACGGTATTGTTGTGTGCGACCGGTAGGGCCGGTAACAAGGTGATCAAGAAGGCCGGTGATCCGGCGCTCGATGATTTTCGCGCCCAGCTCGATGCCGTGTTGCTCGACCTGGCTCAGCAGATCATTCGCGATGGCGAAGGGGCGACGAAATTCGTGGCCATCACGGTCCGCGGTGCCGCGTCGGACGCCGCCGCCAAGCGGATCGCGTTTTCGGTTGCCAACTCGCCGCTGGTCAAGACCGCGATCGCCGGCGAGGACGCCAATTGGGGCCGCATCGTGATGGCGGTCGGCAAATCGGGCGAAAAAGCCGATCGTGACCAGTTGCGCATCAGCATCGGCGGCACGCTGATCACGGACGAAGGCATGGCGGTTCCCGGTTATGACGAGGCGCCGGTCGCGGCGCATATGAAGGGCCAGAACATCGAAATTCTGATCGAGCTCGGCCTGGATGACGGCGCGGCGACGGTGTGGACCTGTGACCTGACCCATGGCTATATCGACATCAATGGCAGCTATCGCAGCTGACGCCATGTCCTGCGCCGATCTCCCCGAGGCCGCGTCTATCGCTGGGGCCGCGGCATCGCCCCGGCCGCTGCTGCTGGTGGTTGCCGTCGCTCTGGTCGATGCCGATGGTCGTGTCCTGCTGGCCCGTCGTCCGCCGGGAAAGGCGATGGCCGGGCTGTGGGAGTTTCCCGGGGGCAAGGTTGACGAGGGCGAAACCCCGGAAGCGGCGCTGGTGCGCGAGCTGAAAGAGGAATTGGGAATCGAAACGTCCGGGAGCTGCCTGGCGCCGCTGACCTTTGCCTCGCATCGCTACGAGACGTTTCACCTGTTGATGCCGCTCTTTGTCTGCCGGACCTGGGTCGGTACCCCCTGCGCCCGGGAAGGCCAGACCCTGGCCTGGGTCTGGCCGAACCGGCTGGCCGATTACCCGATGCCGCCGGCCGATGTCCCCCTGATCGCGATGCTCCGCGATCTGTTGTAAGAGCCGCGATGCTTTGCGATCTGCGATAACAGCGGTCGGCGCCGTCGCGGTCAGACGTCGCTGCCCGGGCGGGACCCGGGGACCGCGGCGGGGTTCAGCGCGTCCTCCAGACGGAATTGGGCGCTTCCGGGCTTGAGCGGTCGCTGCTGTGAGGCATGCGGGGCCCATCCTGCCAGATAGATGACCTGGACCGTGGCCGGGATGCGGCCGTCCGGTCCGGCGTAGCGTTCGGCATAAAGCCGCGCCGCCTCGACGAACAAGGCCCGGGGCGCCGGGACCTTGCGCCGGTCGAGGACGCTGTTGGTCTCGCCCATGCCGCGCAGATCGGCGAACAGTCGGAACGGATTGTCATAGGTGACTGTCAGCGTATCGCTGTCGACCACCGGCAAGGCAAATCCGGCGCGCTGCAACAAGGCGCCGGCATCGCGGACCCCGGCAAAGGGCGAGATCCGGGGGCTGACGCCGCCCAGCACCGCGATTTCGGCATCCATCAAGCAATGGCGCAGCTCGATCAGGCTGTCGCCGCCAAACATCGCGGCCAGGAAGAAGCCGTCGGGCCGTAGCGCGTGACACGCCTGGATCAGCGCGCCGGGCAGGTCATTGGTCCAATGCAGTCCCAGATTGCTGATGATCAGGTCCAGGCCCGCGGTGCCGAACGGCAGAGCCTCTTCGTCGGCGGCCACCACGGCATCGTAACAACCGGTCGCGGCGGCCTGGCGCGCCAGGGCCGGCGACAATTCACAGCCATACAGCGTGGTCAGGCCGGGGCGGCGGCGCAGATGCGCGCCCAGGGCCCCGCCACGACAGGACAGGTCGAGCGCCACCGGAAAGCGACGGCGTATGTCGTCCAGACGCTCGTCAAGGCGTTCGGCGACGTCACGGAACAGGAAATCGAACTGCGTCCAGGTCGGAGCGCTGCGATCGCGCCGGCGCCGGTGCAGGCGCCGGTCGAACACGGTCATGGTATCGGCATCGGTCATGATGGCTGCGACTGTAGCACAGCCGCGCGACGTAACGGAAACAGCCCGGTAATGACCCCGGAGATGACGGGAAGGTCGTGGCGGGGATGAACGCGTCGATCGGCGGAGAGATAATTTTGCTGCTTTACCATGCCGGGATGTTCGGATAACCATCACATCAAGATCGGAATATGCCCTGATTATTCCCATTTCTGGTGTGGGGGCAAATCGGCATCATCAATACCGTCGTCGAGGAAACGCCATGTCCCAGCCGTCACGGCCCTCGCGGCCCGAGACCGTCTATTTTTTCGGTACCTGCCTGATCGATCTGTTTTACCCACAGGCCGGATTGGCCGGAATGGAATTGCTGCGACGCGAAGGCCTTCGAGTCGTTTTTCCGCAGAACCAGAGCTGCTGCGCCCAGCCGGCGCGAAATTCCGGCTATCTCGACGAGGCGCGCGCGGTGGCGCGCCGTCAGATTGAAACCTTCGTCGAGGATTGGCCCATCGTGGTGCCGTCCGGGTCCTGCGCCGGCATGATGCGGACCCACTATCCCGCGTTGTTCGAGGGGCAGCCCGATGCGGAACGGGCGCGGGCCTTCGCGGGTCGGGTGGTGGAATTGACCTGGTTCCTGGTCCATGTCCTCGATATCCGCCTGGCCGACAAAGGGGAGCCGGTCACGGTCACCTGGCATGCCTCGTGTCACGCGATGCGCGAGATGGGGGTGCGTGACGAACCCAAGCAATTGCTGCGCCAGCTCAGCGGCGTGACGCTGGTGGAAGCGGGGCACGAAACCGAATGCTGCGGTTTCGGGGGAACCTTCGCGGTTCGGCACGCCGAGATCGCCGCGGCGATGGTGGATGACAAGGTCACGTCGATCGCCCGGACCGGGGCCTCGGCTGTGATCTCGGGCGATTGTGGCTGTCTGATGAATATTACCGGGGCGATCGACAAGGCGGGCCGGCCGATCGTTGGCCGGCATATCGCCGAATTCCTGCTGGAACGATGCCATGGCGCTTGAAACAATGCCGGACGGCCCGGTGGTGGAAAACCCGGCGATGGACAAGGGGCCGGATTTCACCCAGCGCGCCCATGCGGCGCTGATCGATCCGGGATTGCGGCGTAATTTCCGTCGCGCGATGGATGGCCTGATGGAGAAGCGGGCGGCCCAGTTTGCCGATCCGGTGGCCTGGGCCGCCCTGCGCGAGCGCGGTGCCCAGGCCCGCGCCGCCGCCCTGGCCCGTCTGCCGGATTTGCTGGAAGAGCTGGAGGCCCGCTGCGCCGCCAACGGGATCCAGGTCCATTGGGCCGAAACCATCGAAGACGGCAACGCGATCGTCCTTGGGATTCTCAATCACCATCGGGCCCGCCAGGTGGTCAAGGGCAAATCGATGGTCTCGGAAGAGATGCATCTCAATGATCATCTGGCGGCGCACGGCATCACCGCGATCGAATCCGACCTCGGCGAATATATCATTCAACTGGCCGGGGAATTGCCGAGCCATATCGTGATGCCCTGCATTCACAAGAACAAGGATCAGATCGCCACGTTGCTGGCAGCGAATATTCCCGGTCTCGGCTATACCGAGGACGTCGCCGCCCTGACCGCCGCGGCACGCCGTATCCTGCGCGACCGTTTCGCGGCGGCCGATGCCGGGATCTCGGGGGTCAATTTCGCTGTCGCCGAAACCGGGACGCTGGTTCTGATCGAGAATGAGGGCAATGGCCGGCTGTCGACGACCTTGCCACCGCTGCATATCGCCATCACCGGGATCGAAAAGGTTGTCGAGCGGCTCGACGACATCCCGCCCTTGCTGGCGCTGTTGCCGCGCTCGGCGACCGGTCAGCCGATCACGACCTATGTCAACATGATCACCAGTCCGCGCAAACCGGGGGAAAAGGACGGTCCCGCGGCGGTTCACCTGATCCTGCTGGACAATGGACGATCGCGGGTGTTCGCCGACGCTCAGTTGCGCGACACTTTGCGCTGTATCCGCTGTGGCGCCTGTATCAACCATTGCCCGGTCTATGCGCGGGTCGGCGGACACAGCTATGGTTCGGTTTATCCCGGTCCGATCGGCAAGATCCTGACCCCGCAAATCGCCGGTCTCGACGTGGCCGGTGACCTGCCTCACGCCTCGACACTCTGTAACGCTTGCGTCGAGGTCTGTCCGGTCAAGATCCCCATCGCCGACATCCTGGTTCGGTTGCGTCAGGAGGCGGCGCAACCTGCCGGCGCGGCGACGCCTGCCGTCAAAGGCGCCGGCAGCCGCCGCCATATTGCCGAAGCCCTGGTCTGGACCGTGTGGCGCTGGGTCTATGCCTGGCCGTGGCTCCATCATCGGGCCACCCGCCTGCTGGCCCGGATCGGGAATTGGATCCCGGCCCGGGCGCCGCTGCTGCGGGCCTGGACGCGCAACCGGACGCGGCCGCACTTTGCCGGCCAGACCTTGCATGAACGGGCGCGGCGCGCGGGGATCGATCATGAGTGACAATGCGCGCAGCCGCATTCTGGCCCGTTTGCGCGCCGCCGCGCCCGGCCCGGTGCCGCCTCGTCCCGCCTGGACGCCGCCAACCTATCTGGCCGAGGAGCGGCGAGCCCGGTTCATCGCCATGATCGAGGCCGCCCATGCCGAGGTCCACGAGGTCGACCAGACCACCTGGCCGGTGCGCCTGCGCTCGATCCTGGCCAACAAGGGGGTCCGCCGGGTCATGACCGCCCCGACGACCGCGGCGGGACAGCAATTGGCCGCGGTCTGGGCCGATCTCGCGGACGCGCCGGCGCTGATCGCCTATGACCAGCCCGTCGAGGTGTTGAAGCCGGTTCTGGTCCGCGATGTCGATGCGGCGGTGACGATGACGCGGGGCGCCATCGCCGAAACCGGGACCCTGGTGCTGTGGCCATCACCGGCGGAGCCCCGATTGATGAGTCTGCTGCCGCCGATCCATGTTGCCCTGGTCGAGGAGTGGCGCATTGCCGACAGTCTGGCCGCGCTGATGGCGGACGAATCCTGGGCGGCGGCGATGCCGACCAATGCCGTGCTGATTTCGGGCCCGTCCAAAACCGCCGATATCGAGCAGACCCTGGCCTATGGCGTGCATGGCCCCAAGGAGTTGATCGTTCTTCTGGTTCGCGACCAGGAGGCTGGCGCGGCGGCGGTTTGACCTTTGCCGGCGGCCGAAGGGCGGGCCCGAAGGCCCGCCCCGCCAGACATCATCCCCGGTGGCGGATCAGCTCCGCACCAGCGGCTTGTATTTGAGGCGATGCGGCTGATCCGCATCGGTTCCCAGCCGGCGATGGCGATCGGCCTCATAGTCCTGGTAGTTGCCTTCGAACCAAACCACCTGGCTGTCGCCTTCAAAAGCCAGCATGTGGGTGGCGATCCGGTCGAGGAACCAGCGATCATGGCTGATGACCACGGCGCAACCGGCAAAGGCGGTCAAGGCGTCCTCGAGGGCGCGCAAGGTGTCGACGTCGAGATCGTTGGTCGGTTCGTCGAGCAGCAGGACATTGGCCCCCGATTTCAGCATCTTGGCCAGGTGAACGCGGTTGCGCTCACCGCCCGACAACTGACCGACCTTTTTCTGCTGATCGGGTCCGCGGAAGTTGAACGCCGAGACATAGGCCCGACTGGGCATGGTCCTTTTGCCCAGCTCGATGATATCAAGGCCGTTGGAGATCTCTTCCCAGACCGTTTTGTTGGGCGACAGGGAGTCGCGCGACTGGTCGACATAGCCCAGCGTCACGGTGTCGCCGACCTTGAAGGTCCCGGCATCGGGCTGGTCCTGGCCGGTGATCATGCGAAACAGCGTGGTTTTTCCGGCGCCGTTGGGGCCGATGACCCCGACAATACCGCCCGGCGGCAGGCGGAAGCTGACATCCTCGATCAACAGGCGATCGCCGAAACCCTTGCGCAGATGATCGGCCTCAATGACCTGCGCGCCGAGCCGGGGCGGCACCGGGATGACGATCTGGGTATCGCCGATTTGCTGGTCCTTGCTTTCGGCCAGCAATGTCTCATAAGAGTTGATGCGGGCCTTGCTCTTGGCCTGACGGGCCCGGGGTGACTGCCGGATCCATTCCAGTTCCTGGGCCAGGGTGCGCTGGCGGGCCTGCTCCTGACGGCCTTCCTGGTCGAGCCGCTTCTGCTTCTGCTCCAGCCAGGCGGTGTAGTTGCCCTCGTAGGGAATGCCCTGGCCGCGGTCCAGTTCGAGGATCCAGCCGGTGACGTGGTCAAGGAAATAGCGGTCATGGGTGACCAGCACGACGGTGCCGGCGTAGTCGTGCAAATGCTGCTCCAGCCACGCGACCGATTCGGCGTCGAGATGGTTGGTCGGTTCGTCGAGCAGCAGCAGGTCGGGCTTTTCCAGCAGTAATTTGCACAAGGCGACGCGACGCTTCTCGCCACCGGACAAGGTCGCGACATCAGCGTCGGGCGGCGGACAGCGCAGGGCGTCCATGGCGATTTCGACGGTCCGGTCGAGATCCCAGGCGTTGGCGGCCTCGATCTGCTCCTGCAGCGTCGCCTGTTCATCGATCAGGGCGGTCATTTCGTCGGCGTCCTCGACCTCGCCGAGCCGTTGGCTGACGGCTTCGAAGCGATCGACGAGGGCCTTGGTCGCGGCCAGCGCCGCCATGACATTTTGTTGGACCGTCTTGGTCGGGTCAAGCTGGGGTTCCTGGGCCAGATAGCCGACCCGGGCGCCGTCCGCGACCCAGGCCTCGCCGGTGTAATCCTTGTCGAGCCCGGCCATGATTTTCATCAAGGTCGATTTGCCGGCGCCGTTGGGGCCCAGCACGCCAATCTTGGCCCCAGGGTAGAAGCTGAGAAAGACGTTCTCCAGGACCTTTTTGCCGCCGGGATAGGCCTTGGTCAGGCCTTTCATCACGTAGACATACTGATATGACGCCATGCGCCGCGTACCCTTTCTGACTGACCGGTATCGTCGAAGATGTGGCTGCTTATACCAGATTCAGGCCGTCGTGACCTGCGGAACCTGATTGCCGCCGACAACCGACACCGGCGTCGGGTCAGCTTTCGGAATCGTCCGCGCGCGCCCCGTGCCGCGTCACCCGCAGCCGGGAGCGGTGACCATTGCGCTGGTCAATGTCCAGCGCCTGGGCCGATAACGGATCGACCTGTTTGTGGTCGATCAGCACTTCGAAATACAGATGAGGACCGGTCGCGTAGCCGGTCGTTCCGACATAGCCCAAGGTTTCTCCCTTGGTGACGCGGCTGTTACGGCGAAGCCCGTGAGCGAAATCCTGCAGATGGGCGTAGATCGTTTCGTCGTGCCCGGAATGGCGCAATCGGACATAGCGTCCATAATGGCCGTGCCAGCCGATATCTTCGACGACACCGGTGGCGGCGGCGGTGACCGGGGTTCCCCGCGGGGCGGCGAAGTCAACACCGCGATGAAATTTGCGCACCCCCAGAACCGGGTGGATTCGCCAGCCATAGGGCGAGGTGATGCGGGCGCCGCGGATCGGTTTGGCCAGGGCCGCTTCGCCGGCATGGGCGGCTTTGGGTTTGCTGCGGCTGGGCGGTGCCACCGTGAAGGACGGCTTGCCGGTGCCGGCCTCGGCGGGAAGCGCCACGCTGCACACCAGGATCGAGGCCAGCATCAGCGAACCAACCCGCCTGATCCCGGTGCAGTAATTCTGGATTGTTTTGAGCATGGCCCCGCATCATCTCTTGTCCGCGCTGCCCGATCCAGATGGCAGCCCCGCAACCGTTTTAGGCGGAGGAGCGGGGGGCAGGCAAGTGCAAGGTTACGAATCAGCCACACTCGCGCAAATTTTTGTCACTGCCGTAGCAATTTGTCGCATTGAAGCCCACGCGCCGCATCGCGGCGAGCGCCCGGCCGGCTGTCGAACAACCACCGTCAAAACAGCGAAAGCAGGCGAAAGCTGCGACGGACCGGACCGCGGCGGGCCGCCTCCTTGCCATCAAGCCATCCCTCGATCGCTTCGCGAACCTGCCAGCCGCCGAAAAATCGCTCGCAATCGACGGCGGAGAACAGTCGCACCCGCTGCTCCCCCAGGCGTTCCAGCCGATCGATCAGGCGCGAACGCTCCAGATCGTTCATGGCGTCCCCCTCTGCGTGTCACCAGCGGCATCGGCGCGTTCGTCGTAACAGAGTCTCGCGTCACCCGGAAACACCGTCAAGACGTCATTGTCGGCAATAACCTTGATAACGCGGGAAAGCATAACGGAAAAGCCGTAGCGGCCGCAACGGGAACGGATGCCTTGTCCGCAATGAGATCAAGGTCGGGCTGCGCTATATCCCCGGCCTGCATCCGGGGGTCTTTGCCCTCCTCGCAGCTCTGGAAGTGGCGTCATGGGCCAAAGCGTGGGTCACGGCCTACTTTGCCGAACCAAAGTCACTCGAAGAGCTCCGCAAGGATGTTTAGATTCCGCGGGAAGGCACCGATATCCATCATCTCGTTGAACAGACCCCGGCGGAGCAGGATGGCTTTCCGCGCGCTCTGATTGATGCTCCGGAAAACCCGGTGCGAATATCCCGATTGAAGCATTGGGAGATCAATGCATGGTACAATACGCGAAACGATGCTTACGGTGGATTGACGCCCCGGCAATATCTGCGCGGCAAGAGTTGGGACGAGCGGGTGAAGGTCGGGCGCAAGGCCCTCATCGAGTTTGAGACCCTGAAGCCGGATCCGGCGATCGACGGGCCGGAACCAGGGCCAAGCGATCGGAACCCACCGCTTTCGGGGCGATATTGTGGACTGTAGCGCAAGTTCCGACATCCAACAGTTTTTCTGATACGGGATGGCGGACAATGGTCATGAAGAAAAAAGACTTGAAGAATGTAACAATGGACCGCCTGGTCGAAATGTTCGAGGAAATCGGCATTGCCCAATACGAGGCTCTTTGGGACTATAACACGACAAAATTCAACTGGCTCTATGCCAGGATGGACGCGATCGCCCAGGAGCTGCGCAGACGCGGCCTCGAAGCACGGCGGGCGCTGATGCGCCTGTACGACCACCCCAATGTCCAGGTTCGCCTGAAGGCGGCTCAACGCAGCTATGGCGCTGCCCCCGTCGAGGCCCGAGACTGCCTTGAGGGTATCGCCGAAACCGAGATGTACCCTCAGGCGGCCGATGCGCGGCTATCGATCGGGAACCTTGATGAGGGAACCAGCCTCTTGACTTAGAGCCATCCCTCGATCGCTTTGTGAACCCGCCAGCCGTCGAAAAATCGCTCACAATCAACCGCGGAGAACAGTCGCACTCGCTGGTCCCCCGGGCGTCCCAGCCGATCGATCAGGCGCGAACGCTTCAGATCGTTCATGGCGTTCCCCTCCGCGTGTCACCAGCGGCATCAGCCGGCTGCAACAAGGCCGTGGTCTCAGGGATCCTCGGAAATTTCGGGCGGGGCGGGCCTTCGCACCATCACCCCGCGTCAGGCAGCAGAACCACCCGGCCGCGGGTTCCCGCCGCGACGGCGCGATAGGCCTCGACCGCCTGGTCCAGGCCGACCGCGCGTTCGATCACCGGCGGCTGAAACCCGCCGGCCTCGAACCCCGGGGTCAGCGCCTCAAGCAGCGCCGCGGACTCGACCATGTCGCGCTTCAGCGTATCGACGCCGAACAGCTGGCTCTCATTGTGATAGAAATCGAGCAGGTCGAAGCTGGCCCGCCGCTGTCCGGGCGAGGCCAGGACCGCGAGCCGGCCGCGCGGCGCCAGCATCGCCAGCGAGGGCTCGAAGGTCGCCCCGCCCACCGCATTGAGCACGACCGCGGCGCCGCGTCCCCCGGTCAGCTCCCGGATCATCGCAGCGGACTCCGCCGGCTCCGGGGTCACGATCCGGTCGGCCAGACGGGCCGCGGGCGACTCCGGATGCGGCGCCGCCCGGTCGATGCCGATCACCCGCGCCCCGATCCGGTGGCCGATCTGGACGGCGGCACCGCCAACGCCACCCGCGGCGCCGATCACGACCAGCGTCTCGCCCGCGGCCAGCCGGGCATAGTCGACCACGCCCAGCCACGCCGCGGCGAAATTGACGCCGATTGACGCCGCCTCGGCATGGCTCAGCGTCGCAGGCTTGCGGCGCAGGCTGGCGACCGGCACCGCGATCGCCTCGGCGTGGCTGCCGTCGCGCGCGAAGCCGGCATTGCCGGTGCCCCAGACCTCGACACCGATCCAGGCCGCCGGCCCGTCGACGACGACGCCGGAATAATCCCGGCCCGGGATCCGGGGCAGCGTGGTTTGGGGAAACCGGCCGGCGACATTGCCGAGGTCGGAAGGATTGATCGACGCGGCGCGGACCGCAACGATCGCGGTGTCGCCATCGGCCCGGGGCGTCGCCACGGTGACCTGTCGCAGGACGTCGGGATCGCCGAAACGCTCGAATCGCAAGGCCTTCATCGGGAACACTCCTGCATCGCCACGACCAAAACAATGCACCGCAGGGAGCCGGTCAGGCCCGGTGCGGTGCCACGGGCGCCGGATTGGCTTCCGTTATCACCAGGGCCACCACGGCGACGAGCGGCGGTACCGCGAAACACCAGACATCG
This sequence comes from Azospirillaceae bacterium, assembly GCA_031291675.1. GTDB lineage: Bacteria > Pseudomonadota > Alphaproteobacteria > Azospirillales > Azospirillaceae > JARLIO01. The sequence continues at coordinate 526,443 of JARLIO010000034.1, read as the reverse complement.
ACAGCACTGTACAACAAGGCCGCGGCGGCGCAGCCCAGTGCGAAACTGACGACGCTCGCCGACATCCGCAGCACCCGCGCCCGCATCGCCGTCGCGCTTTCGGCGGGCAGGCCGTGCAGCAGGTCGGCAAGGTCGATCATCACCTGGGTCGTGGTGCCGGTCACCATCGTCGTCGGCGGGGAATCGCCGAGATGAACCCGGTGCGCCGCATTCTGGATCGCCATCGCGGTGACCAGGGTCATGCCGGTCAGCAGCGCCGGCCAGCCATCGCCGGTCGCGAACGGCCCGAGCCGGATCGCCATCACGGCCGCAGCGATCAGGATCAGCAGTTTGAGCCCCAGCATCATGCGCAGCACCGGCAGGTTCAGCCGCAGCAGCGCGTAACGATAGAGCCGCGCCAGGATCACGACGGCGCAGAACAGCGGCAACGCCAGCAGCTTGGCCAGAATTCCGGAAGTCCCCAGCGCCAGTGCCGCGCCCAGGGTCACGAAGTTGCCGGTGACATGGGCGGCAAACAGGCCGTGCAGGGACAGAAAACCGGCCGTGTCGACGTAACCGCCGTTGAAGCTCAGAAGCACCGGCAGTGATCGTTTCATCAGTCACTCTCTGGTTGTTGGCGCCCGGGGCGGCGGCACCGCCGGCCGGCAGCCTCAATCGCGATCGCGACCCTCAATAAATGAATTTCCGCGCGCTGTCTGTTGCTGTCCGTTCATGGCGGCTGTGTTTGGCTGCGGCGGCCCAGGGCGACGGCGCAGAGCAGCACGAACACGGCGACATCCTGGTAGGCGTGATCAAAATATGCGGCCCACAGGGCCTGGGTCAGGCCGACCAGCACCCCGCCGGCGACCGCGCCGGGCAGCGAGCCGATGCCGCCGATCACCGCGGCGGTCAGGGCCTTGAACCCGATCAGCAAGCCCATGGTGAAGTCGGCCTCGCCGAACTGCAGCACGGTCAGCAGGCCGGCGACCGCCGCCAGGATGGCACCGAGCACGAAGCTGACCGTGATGATCCGGTCGACATCAACGCCCAGCAGCGCCGCGGTTCGCTGGTCCTCGGCACAGGCCCGCCAACTGCGCCCGAAGGGGGAGCGTGCGATCCGCCGGGCGATCAGCACCGTGACCAGAATAAAGAGCAGCGCCAGAACCCGCGCCCGGCTCAGCGACACGGTGAAGTCACCCCCCTGGTAGAACACCACCGCGCCCTCGGTCACCGGGCCGATCCATTTGTTGTCGGAGCCCTGAACCAGTTGCACGGCATTCTGCAGGAACACCGACAGACCGATCGCCCCGACCATCGACAGCGGGCTGCCGGTGCGGCGAACCGGGCGATAGACAACGCGCTCCATCGTCCAACCCAGCGCCGCGGCGACCGCGACCGTCCCGGCCAGAATCGGAATCAGGGTCAGGGCCGACGCCCCGCCCAGTGCCGCGGAGATCCCGGTCAGGGTGACGGTCAGGATGATCATGAGATAGGCGCCGGTCATGAAGATTTCGCCGAAGGCGAACTGGATCGTCCTTGAGACCGCATAGACCAGGGAATAACCGACCGCGATCAAGGCCAGCACCGCCCCGCCACACAGGCCGTTCAGCAGCGCCTGCATCAGATAGGCCGCCGAAAAACCGGCCCGCGTGACCGGCTGATCGGCGGTCAGCAGACTTTCCGGCAGCTCAAGACCCAGCCAGCGCACCAGCAGGGCAAAGTGCACCGGCGTCAGGGGCCGGCCATCGATCGCAAATTCACGCGGTGCGGGCATGCCGTCCTGATTGGGGGTGTCCTCGAACCGGCATTGCAGGCGGTGGGCGGTCATGGTGGCGTCGCGATAGCCGATCGCCACCGTCGACCCGCCGGCCCCGGTAACATCGGTTTTCTGGCTGTCCTCGGCCAGCACCGACAGGGCCCGACGACAAATGTCGACCTGACGGCGATCACCGCCGCACCCGGCGATCACGATCAGCAGGAGAGCCGCGACCAGGCGGTAAGGGCTACGGCCGGGCCGGCGCGTCGCGGTGGCGTCGAGAGCGGTCACGGCAGGGGATTCAAATCGCGCTTCAGGCGGCCCAACTCTGTTTGCGGTGGGCGAATTCCCAATAGAGCGCCCGGGCAGCGGCGGCGACCGGGCCGGGCTCACGGATGATATCCTCGAACTGGATCACCGGTTGCACCTTGCCATAATTGCCGGTGGCGAAGAATTCGTCCGCCTCGCGCAACTCCGCCAGGCTGATGGTCCGTTCATGGACCTCATGCCCGGCGCCGCGCAACAGATGGATGATGCGCTGGCGGGTGATCCCGTTCAGGAAGGTGCCATTGCAGACCGGCGTATGGACGACGCCGTCCTTGACCAGGAACAGGTTGGCGGTCGCGAATTCGGCGACGCCGCCCAGGGGATCCAGCATCACCGCGCTGTCGAAGCCGCGTTGCCGGGCCTCGCGCAGGGCCAGACCGACATTGGGATACAGGCAGGATGCCTTGGCGTCGGTCGGCGCCGTGTCGGGCAATGGCCGGCGCCGCGTCGACAGGCCGGTTTTCAGACCCTCGGTCCCGGGCAAGGGTGACAGCGTCAGGGTCAGGCAGAAAGCGGTCGAAGACGGATCGGGTTCCACCCAACCCGACTCGGCAAAGAACATCGGTCGGATATAGAGCGCGGAACCGCGGGGGAAACGGGCGATGCCGTCCCAGGCCAGTTCGACCATTTCGCCGGCGGACACCATCGGTTCGAGGCCGAGAACACGCGCCGAACGCAGGCATCGGGCACAATGCAGCTCAAGGTCTGGTGCGACCCCTTCGAACGCCCGGGCACCATCGAAGACCACCGAGGAAAGCCACATGGCATGACTGAGAGGCCCGAGTATCGGCGGATTTCCCGCCAGCCACCGCCCCCCCATGTAATTCCAGGCCCCAGGCGCGTCATTCGCGTGCATGGCCATCTTATCCTCCGCTCCACTGTTCAACGTATCGAGCCGCTGATGCTGCAAGCTTAGCGCCGTCCGGTCGAGGGTGAAACCGCCATCCTGCGTCCGAGGGGCACGAAACGCACGAATCTGCCCCTCGAATGCAACATTTCGTTAATCGCGGAATCACGATATGCGGGCGGATGTCCGTATCCCCGGGCGCCACCCTCGGCTTTTTGCCCGGAACGCCCGGCATTCGTGCCGCCGCGCCGGGCTTAAACCACCGATTTCCGTCAGTTTTTTGTCTGGGGCCCGCCGCGATTTTCGTGTAGACGTGGCGCCATGCGCGCCGTCACACTCCTCGTTGCCCTGCTTGTGGCCGGATTGGCTCAATGGCTGATTTGGGCCCTCCCGAACCGTCCTTACATCCTTGCCGAACCCCCGGGTGGCAAGCTGCAAAGCGTGTCTTTTGCCCCGTTCCGCGATGGGCAGAGCCCGTTGACGCGGGTCTATCCCAGCGCCGCGCAGATCGAGGAGGACATTCGTGTTCTGGCAAACCAGGTTGCCGGCATCCGGACCTATACCAGCCGCGAGGGGCTTGAGGTGGTTCCGGCGATCGCCGGCAAATATGGTCTTACGGTCACCATGGGGGCCTGGCTGGGCGTCAAGACCGCGCTCAACGATCAGGAAGTGGCCTCGTTGATCGATCTGGCCAACCGCTACCCGACCGTGATCACCCGGGTCATCGTTGGCAATGAGGTCCTGCTGCGCCGTGACCTGAGCGTCGATCAGCTTCGCGCCTATATTCGAAAAGTCAAAGCGGCGGTGAAACAGCCGGTCAGCTATGCCGATGTCTGGGAATGGTGGCTGAAATACCCCGAAATCGCGCAGGATGTTGATTTCATCACGATCCATATGCTGCCCTATTGGGAAGATATTCCGACGGGCGTCGCCGATGTCGGTCCACACATTCTACAGGTTTATCACCAGATTCAGACGGCCTTCCCCGGCAAACCGATCATGATCGGCGAAGCCGGCTGGCCCACCGCCGGCCGCTCGCGCGGTCCCGCCGTGCCCGGCATGGTCAACAAGGCCCGCTTCATCAACAGCTTCGTCACCCTGGCCGCGCAACAGGGCTTCGATTACAACATCATCGAAAGCTTCGACCAGCCCTGGAAACATGCCCTTGAGGGAACCGTCGGCGCCAATTGGGGGCTTTATACGCTGGATCGCACGCCGAAATCGACCCTGGGCGGGGCGATCGTCGAAGATCCGGCGTGGCAGCGTCATGCCGGGATCTCGGTCCTGATCGGCCTGGCGCTGTTCGCCGGCTTTGCCCTGACATCGCCGCTGTCGGCCCCCGGCGTCGTGACCCTGGCCTTCGCCGCCCAGGGGATCGCCGGATGCCTGGTGGGCGCGGCGCTCTCCGGTTGGGCGGAATCCTATACCAGCGCCGCCGCGTTCGGCCAGGCGATCCTGTGGGGGCTGGAGCTGCTGACCGGGCTCGCGGTGCTGCGGACACTGTCGATCATCCTGTCACGGCCCCCGGTCGCCGCGGCGACCGGGGGCCTGCGCACGCTGGTGACGATCCTGAGCGGGTTGAAGCGCCGTCGTGATCGCCTGTCCGTGACCGCGCTGGGCGAGGGCGCGATGATCGGCCTGGTGGCGTATGCCGTCGTTGCCGGTGTTCATATCGTGCTGCGCGGGCGGTATCAGGATTTCCCGGTTCCCGATTACCTGATCCCCGCGGGTGGCGTTCTTCTGGTCGGGCTGTGCCGGGCCCTGACCGGGACGGGTGGCTTGACCTTCGACCGTCTGTTGTCGAACGGCCGGCAGGTCCCGGTCTCCGGAGGGGCGCTGAGCTGGCGGCACACGCTGTGCCGCGTCCCGGTCGAGGCGGTGCTGACGGTGATCCTTCTGTTTACAACGGTCGGCACCGTGATCAGCGAAGGTGTCGCCAACCGTGAGGCCTTGATCTGGGCGTCGCTCAACCTGTCGCTGGCGACGCCGTTCCTGGCAACGGTCTGGCGGGTCCGCCGCGGCGGGCGAACCGAAGCCGTGGCAACGCCGCCAGGGGTTCGCGAAGCGACCCTGTAATACCAGCCCGCCATGATCTTGACTCATGGCGGGCTGGTACCGGTCGCGACGGCGACCGCGCGCCACGGGGGCGCCACGGGGGGCGCGGAGCCAAGCGCCCGGATGCGCGCGCCGGCGCCTGAGGCCTCGCTTTGATCGGTCACGATCAAAGCGGATCAGTATAAGGCACGCCGGCCGCGCCGCCTGCGAAAAACCTATGGGTTTCTTGATCGCGGCCGGCGGTGGCCGCGACGCGAGCGGAACCGGGACGACGGTCGCGCCGACCCCCTTCGCTTGTCGTTGTTTTTCCAAAGAAATCGGCAGGACCTTCATGGCCGGCCTGATTGTGCCGCGCGATCGGGATTTTACGCCACTCTGGCCGCGGTGAGCCTTGCGGCATCGTGTCAGTCTTGTATAGTAAACCGGTTGGTTTCCGGCAATCGCAGCCCCTTGATAGAGCGTGATGATGGTGATACGGGATCGGGTCCCTCCGCTGCAACCCGCCGTCGTGGCGGCGTCCCGACGTCATACCGGCGCTGCCACGGCCTTTCACGACGCCGAACGACGCCGTCGTGTCATCGACGCCGCCGAAGCGATCTTCCTGGTCGAGGGCTATCGGGCGACGACGATGGACGAGGTGGCGCGGCGCGCCGGCATGTCGAAGAAGACGCTCTATCAGGTCTTCCCGACCAAGGAGGTGCTGTTTGAGGCGCTGCTCGCCGATCGGATGAAAATCCTGCATCTGCCGATCGAGGATACCAACCAGCCGATCGAGACGGCGCTGGCGGACCTTCTGTGCCGGACCGCCGAATTCCTGCTGGGCGCCAGGCAGATCGCGATGGCCCGGTTAATGATCTCGGAATATCATCGCTCGCCGGCACTGACCGAGGCCCTGGCCCGGGCCATCCCGGCCTCGGGCAGGATTTCGGTGGCCCGATGGCTGACCTTGCAATGTTCGCGCGGCAACCTGACCCTTGATGATCCGGAACGGGCGGCCGGGATGTTGATCGGCATGGTCGCCGGCGACTGGTTGTTCGGCTCGCTGCTGGGGAAGATCCAGCCGCCGACCAAGGCGGAGATCGCGACGCGGGTCGAGCGGGCGATCGGGATCTTCCTGCGCGGCATCCAGGAAAGCGCGGTGCCGCCACCCCGACGTTCCGACCCCGGCACCTTGCCCCGGTAATGCTCTTGCCGCGCCAATGCGGGGCGGGCGTATCATCGCGGCAGCAGGGCACGCGGAGCTTGGGCTCCAACCGGGCCGTGGCGACGGCGGTTATCCAGGACGGCGTTTGCGATGCGTATCGATGTTCAGTTCCGCGACCGGGTCGGCATTGCTCAGGAAATCCTGGCCTTGCTGGCGGCACGCCGTTTCAACGTCGCCGCCGTCGAGGTCGATCCGCCGCATATTTTCATCGATGCCCCGACCCTGACAGAACCCGGATGGTGCGATCTTCAGGCGACCCTGCTGGCGGTTGATGGTGTCACGCTGACCCGTGTTGTCGATATCCTGCCCGGCGCCCGGAGACGGCTGCATCTCGATGCCCTGTTGCGCGCGATGGCCGATCCGGTTTTGCTGGTCGATTCCGTGGGCACGATCCTGGTGGCCAATCGCGCGACCGCCGCGGTCACCGGGCTCAGCGAGGAGGCCTTGACCGGCCTGTCGCTCGCCGCCCTGTTCGGCAATGCCCGGCTGCATGACGAACTGGTGGCCAGTGGGTTTCGCTCTACGCCCCGCGAAGTGACGCTGGCCGGCAAGGCCTTTCAGCTTGACGTGACGCCGGTGTCGGAAAATGGCGACCCGGATCGCGACCACCGGATTGTCGGGGATCTGGCCGGTGGGGTCCTGACCTTTTACGCCCCGCATCGTCTCGGCGAACGGATGCACGGCCTGCAACATTTCCAGGCTGGCGGCCTCGACAGCATCATCGGCGTGTCGCCCCCCGTCCGCGCCATGAAGGAACGGGCGGCCCGCATGGCCGGGGTCAATGCGCCTCTGCTGTTGCTGGGACAAACCGGAACCGGCAAGGAACTGATCGCCCAGGCCTGCCACCAGGCCAGCCCGCGCCGCGCCGCGCCATTTCTGGCGCTCAACTGCGCGGCGGTGCCGGAGAATCTCGCCGAAAGCGAATTGTTCGGTTACGCTCCGGGCGCCTTCAGCGGCGCCCAGCGCGGCGGCAAACCCGGCTTGATGGAGATGGCCGACCAGGGAACCGTGTTTCTCGACGAAATCGGCGAGATGTCACCTTATCTCCAGGCCAAGCTGCTGCGCTTCCTCAATGACGGCAGTTTCCGGCGCGTTGGCGGCGAGCGAGAGCTCAAGGTTGATGTCCGCATTATCAGCGCAACCCATCGCGATCTCGATCGCATGGTCGCCGAGCGCACCTTTCGGGAAGATCTGTTCTATCGGCTCAATGTGCTGCAGCTGCATCTGCCGCCGTTGCGGGACCGGGGCACGGATATCCTGCTGCTGGCCCATCATTTCATCGCGCATGCCAGCGCCCAGGTCCAGCGCGCGGAGCCGGTCCTCAGCGCCGCGGCCGAGGCGGCGCTGATGGCCCACCCCTGGCCCGGCAACGTCCGCCAACTGGAGAATGTGATCTTCCGTGCCGTCGCGATGACCAGCGCGCCGGTTCTCGATGCCGATGATTTCGATCTGGGCGCATCGGGGCAAAGCCGTCCGCGGGTTGCCGAACCGGGGGAGGCTCCGGCCGATTGGAGCAGCGCGATCGCCAGCTATGAGCGTTCAGTGCTGGATCAACTGTACCCGCTCTATCCTTCGAGCCGAAAGCTTGCGGCACGGCTCCAGACCTCACACACGATGATTGCCAATAAATTACGCAAATACGGCATCGCCCGTCAGGGATGACCCATGCGCAATCAGGCGTGTACCGAAATATTTACGCCGTACGTCAATGTTTACAGTTGTCGGGAGCCCGGTTTTCCGCCGTTGGCCACGACTTCGCCGCTGCGGCGCCACCGCGTGTAGCGAAATGTTTACAGCCTGGTCCGACACAATCGGGCTTTGTTGATCAAACAATTGATTTTATTGCATTTTCTATGTCGGCCCGGTGTTTGCATATATCCCAAACGATTTTCCGCGAAAGGAATCCCGCCGATGACCACCCCGCTTCGGACCACGCCTCCCGCGGCCGAGCCGCTGACGTCCCGGGGCTCGGCTGTCCATGCCGGCGCGATCCTGACCATTGATCTGACCGCCATCGTCGACAACTATCGGCTGTTGTGCCATCGCGTTGCCGCCTCACGCTGTGCCGCCGTGGTCAAGGCCGATGCCTATGGCCTGGGTGCCGCCCGGGTCGCGCCCGCCCTGGCCGCTGTCGGATGCCGCGATTTCTTTGTCGCGCATATCGACGAGGCTCTGGCGTTGCGCGCGATCGTGCCGGCGGATTGTGCGATCTATGTCCTGCACGGGTTACCCGCCGGCGCCGAGGCGGCGGCGGTCGCGGCGAACCTGACCCCGGTGCACAACAGCCTGACACAGATCGAGGCCTGGACCGCGCTGGCCCGTCGCCGCGCCACGATCCTGCCCGCGGTGATCCAGGTCGATACCGGGATGTCCCGGCTGGGCCTGAGCCCGTCCGAGCGGGGCGTGCTGGCCGCTGACCCGCGGCGCCTTGAGGGGCTGGCGCTGCGTTACGTCCTCAGTCATCTGTCCTGGGCCGAAAACCCCGATCATCCGGCCAATCGCGCCGCCCTGGCCGCGTTCCAGGCCGCGCGTCGCGATCTGCCGGCGGCCCCGGCCTGCTTCGCCAATTCCTCGGGAATTTTCCTGGGCCCGAACTATCATTTCGATCTGGTCCGCCCCGGTGCCGCACTCTATGGCATCGCGCCGGTTGTCGGCGCCACCAACCCGATGCGCCCGGTGGTCCGGCTTCAGGGCCGGGTGATCCAGTCGCGGACCATCCCGGCCGGAACCCCGGTGGGCTACAATGGCCGCTTCACCAGCGAGCGCCCCTGCCGCATCGCGACGGTTGCGGTGGGCTATGCCGATGGCTTTCTGCGCAGTCTGGGCAACCGCGCGATGGCCGGTTTCGCGGGCGTCACGCTGCCGATCGTCGGCGCCGTGTCGATGGATCTGATCACCCTTGATGTCACGGCCCTGGACGAGGGGCGCCTCGCCGATGGCAGCCTGATCGATCTGATCGGCGGGTCTGGCGAAACCGTCGACGCGCTTGCCGCGCGTGGTGGCACGATCGGCTACGAAATCCTGACCAGTCTGGGGACGCGCTATCACCGCCATTATCGCGACAGCCCCGGTGCCAATCCACCCCAACCCCCATCGGAAGCCGCGGCCTGATCCGCTCCCGCTCCGTTTTCGTCTGTCGTCATCGACGCCAATACCGCTCTGCGCGCTAAGGGATCCAAGTCATGAAGGTCATCGTTCTGGGAAGTGGCGTGATCGGTGTCACCAACGCCTATTATCTCGCCAAAGCGGGACACGAGGTCGTGGTCATCGATCGCCAGGAGGGCGCGGCCCTCGAAACCAGCTTTGCCAATGCCGGCGAGGTGTCACCCGGCTATTCGGCACCCTGGGCGGCGCCGGGCATCCCGCTCAAGGCGATCAAATGGATGTTCGAGCGCCACAGCCCGCTGATCATCCGGCCGAAACTGGACCTGTTCCAGTGGCAATGGATGCTCAGCATGCTGCGCAACTGCACGGCAGAACGATACGATCTCAACAAGGGGCGGATGCTGCGCCTGGCGAACTACAGCCACACCGTGCTGCAGGAATTGCGCGCCGAAACCGGCATCGCTTACGACCAGCGCACCCAGGGAACCTTGCAGGTGTTCCGCACCGCGCAACAGATCGATCACGCGGCCGAGGACATCGAAATTCTGAAGCGATTCGACGTGCCGTTCGAGGTGCTCGACCGCAAGGCTTGCATTGCGGCGGAGCCGGGGCTGGCCGCCGCGGGCGACAAGATCGCCGGCGGCCTGCGCCTGCCGGACGACGAGACCGGCGATTGTTTCAAATTCACCACCGCCCTGGCGGAACGGGCGCGCGATCTGGGCGTGGCCTTCCACTATGGTACCGCGATCGAGCGTCTGGTGCGCTATGGCGATCGGATCGTCGGTGTCGATACCGACAAGGGTCATTTCCGGGGTGATGCGGTGGTGATGGCGCTGGGCAGCTATTCGCGCCGGCTGCTGCGGCCGCTGGGCATCAAGATCCCGGTCTATCCGGTCAAGGGCTATTCGATCACGGTGCCGATCGTCAATGCCGACAAGGCCCCGGTTTCGACGGTGATGGATGAGACGCACAAGGTCGCGATCACCCGTCTGGGCGAGCGCATCCGGGTCGCCGGAATGGCCGAACTGGCTGGTTTTGATCTATCCCTGCGCCCGGCGCGCCAGGAAACCGTCGAATTCGTCGTCTCCGATCTGTTCCCTGGTGCCGGCGACATCGGCCGCGCCGAATTCTGGTGCGGCCTGCGCCCGATGACGCCCGACGGCACCCCGATCCTCGGCCCGACCGCGATCAACAATCTGTTCCTCAACACCGGTCATGGCACGCTGGGCTGGACCATGGCCTGTGGATCGGGGCGGCTGCTCGCGGACCTGGTTTCCGCGCGTCAGCCGGAAATCGATGTCGCGGGATTGACAATCGACCGCTATCGTCCCGAGATGGTCGGCACCCGACCCAAATTGAAATTGAGGGAAGCATGACAATCGTCCACAGCAACGACGCACCGCCCGCGATTGGCCCTTACTCCCAGGCCGTCGCGATCGATGGCTGGTTGTTCACCTCGGGCCAGATTGCCCTGACCCCGGCGGGCGCGCTGGTCGAGGGCGGGATCGAGGCCCAGACCGAACAAGTGTTCCACAATTTGCGCGCGGTTCTGGCTGCGGCGGGGACGACGCTGGACCGGGTCGTCAAGGCCACCGTGTTCGTCAAGGACCTCAATGATTTCGCCCGCCTTAATGCGGTCTATGCCCAGGCGTTCGGGGATCACAAGCCGGCGCGTTCGACCGTCGAGGTCGCCCGTCTGCCGCGTGACGTTCTGGTCGAAATCGAGCTGATCGCCCGCCTGCCCTGAGGCGGGGGCCGAAAGGGGCGGGCGCGCCGGTCCGCCCCAGCCGGTTTCGTGCCGCCGATCGCCAACCCGCCCTGTTTCCCAACCCGCCCTGTTTCATCGTGTGAAACGCCGAATCCGCGGCGCCTGAACCTCGGCCCTTGCGACCCCCAACCTGCGATGAGAAAAGCTCATCGCAGGTTGGGGGTCAGACGATCAATGATCCCAGACCGATGGCATGATCGGCGATCGCGCCGGCGGTGCTATGCCATACCGGATGGAGCGTGCCGGCGACATGGCGCAGCGCCCGGCGCAGCTGGCGCAGGCGGAACGGCTGGCCGACGATATAGGGATGCAGCGCCAGCGCAAACACCAGCGGCTGGTCGCGGCTCTGGTCTAGCATTTCGTCGAACTGATCGACAATCATGTCGGCGAAGGTCGCGGCGTCGGTGCGACGCACCGCGATCGCCGGGATATCATTGAGTTCCTGGGGATAAGGCACCGACAGGATCCGGCCGCGCCTTGTGTTGAACCAGATCGGTTGATCGTCGGCGCACCAATCCAGCAGGTAGCGATAGCCGGCTTCCTGGAGCAGATCAGGGGTCACAGGGCTCTCGGAGATCCATGGCCCCAGCCACCCGGCCGGCGCCGTCCCTTCGTGGCGCCGGATCGCTGTCGTGGTATCGGCGATCAGTTCCTCCTCCTCATCCTCCGGCAGGATGCCCTGGCGTTCGGCATTGCTGCGGCCGTGGCCGACGACCTCCCAGCCGCGCGCCCGGACCGCCACCATCACCTCAGGGCAGTATTCATAGATCGCGCTGTTGACCAGGACCGACGCCGGCAACGCCAGATCGTCGAGCAGCGCCAGGAGCCGCCAGATCCCGACCCGATTGCCATAGTCGCGCCAGCCGTAATTCAGGACATCGGGCTGTGGCCCGCCGGGGGCCAGTTCGGCACCGAGGCCCTCGCCGAAGCGGAAATGCTCGAGATTGATCGCGATATAGACCGCCAGCCTTGCGCCACCCGGCCAGGCATAGTCGGGACGGCTGAGGATGGGCGAATAGCGGTAGCGGCCATGATCGGCGGCAGGCATCGCGACGGTCTCCGGCGGGAAAGGCGGGGCGGGCCGGAACCGATCACGCAGCGGGTGGCGCAAAACGGCCCAGCAACCCGGCATAGGGTTTGGGCAAGGGGGACGCGTAACCGCCACGCTTGCTGGTTCGAAGACCCAGCCCGACGAGGGCTTCGACCAGTTTAACCGCGGCGCCGACGCCGTCAACCACGGGCAGGCCAAATTCACGCGACAGGGTACGCGCCAGATCGGCCATGCCGGCGCAGCCCAGGACGATGCATTCGGCACGGTCCTCGGCAATGGCGCGGGCAATCTCGTCGCGAACCCGCGCAACCGCGCCCGAACCCGGATCATCAAGGGCCAGGACCGGAACCTCGGCGGCGCGAATCCGGCAGCGCTCCGCCATGCCATAGCGCCGCGCCAACGCTTCCAGCGGCGGAATCGAACGCGACAGCGTCGTCACCACGGAACACCGCGTGCCGAGCAACGCAGCCAGGGCCAGCGCCGCCTCGCAGATCCCGACCACCGGAATCGCAGCGAGGCTCCGGGCCGCGTCAAGCCCGGTGTCGTCGAAGCAGGCAATCACGGCGCCGTCACAGCCGGCACGTTCCCCGGCGGCGATTTCCTCCAGCAGGCCGGGGACCGCGAAAGCCTCGTCGTAGTAGCCCTCAATGCTGGCCGGGCCCATCGACGGGTTCACCGCCGTGATCATGGTATCGGCTGCGGCGGCCTCCTGCGCCGCGGCGCCGATTCGCGCCGTCATTGCCGCGCTGGTATTGGGATTGACCACCAGAATGCGCATCGCGCCTCAGACCCCCTTGCCGGCGTCGTTGCCCAGGCGGGCCCGGCGCCGCCGCAGCAGCAGAACGGCGCCCAGGCTTGTTCCGATCACCAGGAAAGAAAACACGGTGGTCAGCGTCCCCAGCGCATAGAGCACCGGTGTCGTGATGTTGGTGGTCATGCCGTAGATTTCGAGCGGCAGGGTATTGAAGCTGCCCGCCGTCATCAGGGTCCGCGCGAATTCGTCGTAGGACAGCGTGAAGCCAAACAGCGCGATGCCGATCACGCTGGGGGCGATGATCGGCAGAACGACATGGCGAAAACACTGCCAGGATGTCGCGCCGAGGTCCCGGGCCGCCTCTTCGTAGAACGGATTGAACCGGTTGAAGACCGCCAGCATGATCAGCAACCCGAACGGCAGCGTCCAGGTCAGATGGGCGCCCAGCGCCGAGCTGTACCACGCCGGTTCAAACCCCAGCAGATTGAACAGCAGTCCGATCCCCAGGCTGACCAGAATCGACGGCACGATCAGGCTGGCAACCGCGAGCGTGAACAGCAGGGTCGCGCCACGGAACCGCCGGCGAAACGCCAGGCCCGCGGCCACCGAAAAGGTCACGGTCAAGCCCATCACGATCGCCCCCAGCGCCAGCGAACGACGCAGCGAGCCGCCAAAATCGCCAACGGCCTGTCGGGCGAACAGGTTGCGAAACCAGTGCAGCGACATGCCATTCATCGGAAAGGTCAGCCCGCCATCGGGTCCCTGGAACGACAGCACCGCGATGGTCAGGGTCGGCCCATAGAGAAACAGCACATAAAGGCCGAAGAACCCGGCCAACAGGTAATAACCGAGCGAACGGCGACCGTCTTGCATGTCCGTGCCCTCACAAATCCTTGCGGATATCGACGATCCGCAGCATCGCCGTCACCATGATCAACACAATGACCAGCAGGACGACGGCATTGGCCGCCGCGGCCGGGTATTGCAGCAGCGAGATCTGATTGGCCATCATCAGACCGACCGAGGCACTCTGGCCGCCGCTCATCAGTCGCACCGTGATGAAGTCGCCCATGACCAGGGTCACGACGAAGATCGAGCCGATCGCGATACCGGAACGACACAGCGGAATCACGACATTGAGCAGAATCTGGAAACTGTTGGCCCCGGCATCCCGCGCCGCCTCGATCAGGGCCCGGTCGATCCGCGCCATCGAATTGAAGATCGGCACGACCATGAACACGGTGTTGATGTGCACCAGCGCCAACACCACGGCGAAGTCCGAAAACAGCAGGAACTCCAGCGGTTGATGGACCACGCCCAGCTTCAGCAGCACGCTGTTGAGCAGGCCGTTGCGTCCCAGAAACGGAATCCATGAGATCATCCGGATCACGTTGGAGGTCCAGAACGGAACCGTGCAGACCAGGAACAGCACCATCTGCGATGTCGCGCTGCGAACCTGGAAGGCCACGAAATAGGCGACGGTAAAGCCGATCCCCAGTGTCAGAGCCCAGGTCAGAACGGCAAATTTCACCGTGTTGAGATAGATCCGCCAGGTGACCGACGAGAACAGCAGTTCGCTGTAGTTCGTTCCCAGAAAATCAGGGATCACCCGCACCGAATCATAGTCCCAGAAGCTGACCACGACGATCGCGAGGATCGGCAGCACCAGAAACAGGGCGAAGGTCAGCGCCATCGGTGCGACCTGAAGATACGGACCGACCGGATTTCCACCCAGCCGGCCGCCGGCCCCGGGCGGCAACCGGCGAGGATCCCTTGCGATCCCGGTGCCAGGCTGGCCGGCGCCGACCACGGCGCCGGGGTTGGCCTGACCGGTGATCGTCCGCCCGGTGGACGGACGATGCAACGGCGCGTCCGTCATGCGGCGATGAACTCGTTCCACTTGCGGACCATGTAGCGGTCCTCGTCCATCACCGAGTTCCAACAGGCCACCTTGCCCATGCGATCGGCGAAGGAGCCGCCATCGCGGACCGCACCGGCCTTTTCCATCACTTTGCCGTCGGGGCTGAGGATGTCACCCTGGGCCGGCTTGCCTTCCATCCAATAGCCCCACTCATCGTCCGACATAAACTTCCGGGCGGTATCGAGAACAGCGCTGTAATAGCCCTGGCGGTTGAGATAGGCGCCGACCCATCCCGACAGATACCAGTTGATGTATTCGTAGGCGGCGTCGAGCTCCAGCCCGGTGAGGTGCTTGGCCAGACCCAAGCCACCGCCCCAGGCCCTGTAGCCTTCCTTGAGCGGCTGGAACACGCAGGGGATGCCCTTGGCGCGCACCGCGGCAACTGCCGGTGACCACATCGACTGGATCACGACCTCGCCCGAGGCCATCAGATTGACGCTCTCGTCGAATGACTTCCAGAAGGCGCGGAACTGGCCGGCCTTCTTGGCCTCGATCAGGGCGGCGATCGTCTTGTCGATCTCCTCCTTGGTCATGTTGCCCTTGTCGCCATAGGTGACCTTGCCCAAGGCCTCGCACACCATCGCGGCGTCCATGATCCCGATCGACGGAATATTGAGGATCGACGCCTTGCCCTTGAAGGCGGGATCGAACAGATCACCCCAGGAGGTGATGGGCCGTCCGACCAGGTCCGGGCGAACCCCCAGGGTGTCGGCGTTATAGATCGTCGGGATCAGGGTGACCCACGAAGTCTGCTTGGTAGCAAAGGTCGTCGCATCCTGGCTGGCGACAAAGCCAACGGTATGCGGGGCCGTGCCCTGGGCGATCTTGGAGTCCGGGGTTAGTTTTCCGGAGGTGAAGATCGGAACGATCTTGTCAAAATTGGTGATCCGGGTCGTATCCATCGGCTGCATCACGCCCGCCGGAAAGACCTTTTTGCAGATCCAATATTCGATATCGGCGATGTCATAGGATTTGGGCTGGGTTACCGCGCGCTGTGACACCGCATCGGAATCGAGCGCCGTCATCTGCAGGGTGAAACCCAGATCCTCTTTGACCTTGTCAGCCACGGCATTGAGGTTGGACACGCCGGTGCCGAACTGGCGCAGGGTGACATCCTTGATATTCTGGGCCCAGATCGTCGGAAAGCCGGTGATCGCCCCGCTGCCGATGACGGTTCCGGCCGCGGCGGCAGCGCCCTTCAACAGGGTGCGCCGCGACCAGGCGGTGGGAGCTTCGGGGGCCGACTGAACCGTTTCAGGCTTGTTGATCATCTCTGTCATGGGATCTCCGCTGCTTTTGATGCCGTTCTCGGGGCCGTTGAAGAGGAAGAAAAGGGAGGGCGAGGGGCCGGAACCCGCCGGTTCAAACCGACGCCAGGGGATGGACGTCGTCGGGCGACCAGGCAATCCGGGCACCGTCGCCGGGATTGAGCGGATCGCGGTAGAAGTGATCGTCGGACAGCAGGGCCATGGCTTCGAGCCCGGCGGGCGAACGCACCGTGACCTGAACCCGCGTCCCTTGATATTCGATGGCCACGACCTGGCCCGGCAGTCCACCGACGGCGACATCGTCCGCGGGCGCCAGCCGGCAGCGGTCGGTCCGAACGGCGATCATCGCCTTGTCATCACCGGCCGGCGTGGACCGCGCCAGGTCGGCCGGCAGCACATTGTGACCGCCCATGAAGCGGGCAATGAACGGGGTTCGCGGGCGGTCAAACAGCTCACGCGGGGCCGATGCCTGCTGGATGCGGCCGCCGTCCATGACCACGGCGAGATCGGCCAGGGCCATCGCCTCCTCCTGCGAATGCGTCACATGGATGAAGGTGATGCCGAGCGTTGTTTGCAGCCGCTTCAATTCCTCGCGCATCCGGCCGCGCAGAAAGGGATCGAGCGCCGACAACGGTTCGTCGAGCAACAACACCTGAGGCCGTGTCACCAGGGCCCGGGCCAGGGCGACCCGTTGCTGCTGGCCGCCGGAAAGCTGGCTGGGCAAACGGGCGGCGTAGCCATCCATATGGGTCAGCTTGAGGAATTCCAGAGCCTGGGCCCGACGCTCCGCCTTGGCAACGCCGCGCATCTTCAGACTGAAGGCGACATTGTCGATGCAATCGAGGTGGGGAAACAGCGCGTAATTCTGGAACATCATCGCGGTGCCGCGCCGGGCCGGCGGCAGCAGGCTGACATTCTTGCCGGCGATCAGGATATCGCCATCGGAAATCGCCTCGTGCCCCGCGATCATGCGCAACGTTGTGGTTTTGCCGCAACCGCTGGGCCCCAGCAGGCAGCAATAGCTGCCCTTGACGATGCGCAGCGCGATATTGTCAACCGCAACGGTAGCGCCGTAGCGTTTGGTCACGGCGACCAATTCGACATCATAGACCCGCGCCATCACGGTCACCCTCCGCTCGGGATCATTCAGATTGTCGACGATGACCACTGTGATTGTCGACAATCATCAGGCTACAAAGCAAATTGCGGGCCAGCCTCGGGGCCGCTGCTTTGCCTGTGATTGCGCGCCCGGTGGGCGTGAAACCGCCCCTTTCTTGGGCGGAGGACGCCGCGAACGCCCGGATCCTGGGCCGTTTTTGCGGTCAAGGAATTGCTGACAAAGTTGGCGCCGATTGCGTACACTTGGCGGTTCCTGATGCAACCGCCGGCTTCCCGATGACCGCCACGGTACTCACCCCTCCGCACACCGCCGCCGCAGACCTGACCGCCAACACGCCGGAGATCCGATCCTCCGACGAGACCGACATCTACGAAGCGATCTTCACCGCGATCGTGGAACAGCGTCTGGTGCCGGGCACGCGCCTGATCGAGGAGCAGCTCGGCGAGGTGTTCGGCGTCAGCCGGGCGCGGATCCGCAAGGTGTTGGCCAACCTGGCCCATACCGGGATCATCCGGTTGGAACGGAACCGCGGCGCTTTTGTCGCCCGTCCGTCACAGGAGGAGGCGCGCCAGGTGTTCGAGGCGCGCCAGGTCGTCGAACAGGCCATTATCCGCAGTATCGCGAGCGACCATGGCTCCGGCGCGACCCGCGCCTTGCACCGTCACGTCAAGGCGGAGGCGGAGGCGCGACAGCGCGGCGACCGGCGGGCGACGATTCGGCTTTCCGGTGAATTTCATCTGCTGCTCGCCGGCATTCAGGGCAATGCGATGCTGACGGAATTCCTGCGGACCCTGGTGTCGCGCAGTTCCCTGATCATCGCCGTCTATCCGCCGTCGATCGAAACCGCGTGCAGTCACGATGAACATGCGGCGCTGATCGCTGCCGTCGAAGCCGGCAATTCCGACCAGGCGGTTGCGGAGATGAGCCGCCATCTCGAGGCCGTCTTCGAGCAACTCAATCTCGGCGGTGCCCCGGGCACGCCCCTCGACCTCCATCAGATTTTCGCCGGCCTGGTGCCGAGGGGACGTCCGACGCGTTGATCGCACGCGATCGGCCCCCTGCGCGATCCCCCCCCCCCGCACGATCCCCCCTTGTCATCGCTCCGGCGATCCCTATTGTTTAGGGCAGCGCCTGAAAGGCGACCAGAACGTCCTGAAATGTTGTTTTGGCATCGGACGCGTGCCCTCCGACCGTTCCGGTGCGGACAATGATGCGGAATCCATGCGCAGTCCCGGCGGCGCGCGGGTGACCATCGTGGTGTCGCCCGTTCCTTGTTTTTTTCATCTGGAGCCAACCATGTTGTTACGTCTCGGCAGGCAGGCCGTTCCCGGTCAGCCTGCAGGGGGGCCGTTGTTTCTGATCGCCCTATCCATTCTGATGTGCTTTGGGCCGATGGCCGTGGATATGTATCTGCCTGCATTGCCGACGATCGGGACGACCTTCCACGCCCGCCAGGATCAGGTGCAATGGTCGCTGTCGGCATTTTTCCTCGGTTTCGGGGTCGGCCAGCTGTTCTGGGGATCGATCAGCGATGCGCTGGGTCGGCGCTGGCCCGGCGTCGCCGGCATCCTGATCTACGTCGCCGCGTGCATCGGCTGCTGTTTTGCCGGCAGCATCACCCAACTCGCGGAATGGCGCTTCCTTCAGGCCCTGGGCGCGTGTGCCGGCCCGGTGGTCGCGCGCGCCATGGTCGGCGATTTGTTCAGCCGCGACCGCAGCGCCAGTATTCTGTCGCTGCTGATGCTGATCATGGGTGTTGCCCCCATGATGGCGCCGTTGGTCGGCGGGCAGATTCTGATGATCGGGGGCTGGCGTAGCATCTTCCTGACCCAGGCGGCGTTCGGCGCGGTGGCGACGATCGGGCTGTTCAGTCTGCCGGAGACGCTTTCCGAGGAGCGACGCTCACCGGCGCGCCTGTTTGACATGCTGAGCACCTATGTCTTCCTGCTGCGCAACCGTCGCTTCCTGGGTTACGCCCTGTCCACAAGCTTGATGTTCGCCGGGATGTTCACCTTCATTTCAGGGTCTCCCTTCGTTTATATCGACCTTTACGGGGTCCATCCCGAGAATTATGGCTATCTGTTCGGCGTCAATATTGTTGGCATGATGCTGGTTAATACGATCAATCGATCACTGGTGATGCGCGTCGGCATCGACCGGGCGTTGCGAGTCGGTTGTATCGCCGCGGCGGCGACGGGCATTCTGTTGCTCGCGGCGGCCCTCACCGGGGCTGGCGGGCTGGCCGGCCTGGTGGCCGGCATCATCCTGTTCATGTCCACCGTCTCGATGATTGGGGCCAACGGCAGCGCCGGCGCGATGGGGGTTCATCCGCAAGCCGCCGGCGCCGCCTCGGCCCTGGCCGGGTTGCTTCAATTCGGTGGTGGTGCCATCGCCGGCCTGGCCGTTGGCTGGCTGGCAAACGGGACGGCGATTCCACTCGCCGCCATCATGGCGGCATCTGGGATTCTCACCTTGTTGGTGAATATTTTGTTGCTACGGCGACAATGATAGGGTTCCGATTGCAGGTAACGATTCCGGCCCGTTAGGGTCGGGGTCCATCAGAAGGGCGGATCGAGGGCAGACGCCGTTCGAGAGAAGCGGCTCGACAGGTCGGCGGCACGGTCCAAAGGACCGGTGTTTGTGAACCGCCTCAGAGGACGGGAAAAGGGTATTTCGCGTTTTTGGTCTATCACCGGGGCCCGCCCGTGGTTGACAGGTGTGCCCCTCCATCATGGACACCACGAAAAGGTGACGCCGATGAGTCCTGACCAACTGGTGCCGACCCCGCTTGAAGCCGAACACCACTATCGCATCTTCAAACCCTTTCGCGCCGGCATCGGTTCGGCTGAATTCCCGGGAAAGGGCCGCGGTGTCGTCGCCCTGGTCGATCTCCCCGCCGACACGCTGCTGGAACGATGCCCGGTGCTGATCATTCCCGATCGTGATCGCCAGGCCGTCGATCCCACCATCGTGTTCACCTATGTCTTCATGTGGGAGCACGGCACCACCGAGCAGGATCTCTACCAGCATCGCGGGCGTGCCGCGATTGCGCTGGGGCTGACCAGTCTGCTGAACCACTCCTACACGCCCAACGCCCGTTTCGTGCGCCATATTGATGAGCGGATCCTGGAAATCTGGAGCGAGACCGCGATTCGCGCCGGCGACGAAATCACCATTGATTACCAGATGGATCTTTGGTTCGATCCGGACTGATCCCTGGGTTGCCCGGCTATGGCGCGCCTTGTCACAGGAAACGACCCCCCCCCGATGGCAGATCCGAAACAGCACCGCTTCCGGCCGCATCCTCAGGACCGGCCGATCCTGGCGCGGTTGTTGCGCGCGTTCGCGGCGGGCGCGATCGGTGGCCTGGTCACCACAGCCGCCATCGTCGCCACCGATGTCGGTGGCATCCGGTCGATCGCACTGCGCCCGGGCGGCGACTGGTGGGCGGTTCTGGTGCTGGGCTGGGGCATGATCGTGCTGTTCGCGTTCATCGCCCTGGTCGCCGCGATCATGATGCTCGGGGACTGGCGCGATGGACCCGGCCGGCGCGGTTTCTGACCGGCACCGCGACCCGGGGCAGGGGCGGGCGCGGAGGCCCACCCCACCCTGTTTGACAGCCGCCTTGAACGACGGGACGGGTCGATATCAGTCGTGGGCTGGCGGTTTGACCACTGCGGCGGTCTGCCCGAACAGGATGCTCCGGCTTTCCGGTGTCACCGTGGGCGTGGCATTGACCGCCTTGCCCTTGTCATAGGCCCGCACGGTTGCGGGGCGTTCGGCGATCGCGTGGAACCAGCGCTTCAGATGGGGAAACTGATCGAGATCCTGGCCCTGGCGCTCGTAAGGGACCACCCAGGGATAGCTGGCCATATCGGCGATCGAATAGGCACCGGCCAGGAACTCCCGATCGGCGAGGCGCCGGTCCATCACGCCGTAAAGCCGATTGGTTTCCTTGACGTAGCGTTCGGTCGCATAGGGAATGCGTTCCGGGGCGTATTGCGAGAAATGGTGGTTCTGTCCGGCCATCGGGCCCAGGCCGCCGACCTGCCAGAACAGCCATTGCAGCACCTCGACTCGGCCCCGCAGATCGCCCGGCAGGAACTGGCCCGTCTTTTCCGCCAGATACAGCAGGATCGCACCGGATTCGAATACCGATATCGACTCCTGGCCGTCGGCAGGCGTGTTGTCGATGATTGCCGGCATGCGGTTATTCGGAGAAATTTCCAGAAAAGCCGGCTTGAATTGATCCCCGGCGCCGATATTGACGGGCGTGATCTGGTAGTCAAGCCCGGCCTCTTCCAGGAACAAGGTGATTTTATGACCATTGGGGGTGGGCCAATAGAACAATTCGATCATTGTCGCCTCGGGATGGTGAATTGCCGATCCGCTTATAGCCGGTCGGCCCCGACGCGGCGATCGATTTCCGTGGTGGGTAACCGGGGGCGGCAACGTCATCTCAGGGCTGTTCCCCACGGCGCAGCCGCTGTTCGATATCCTCGATCACCGGCGGCAGATCGGCAATGCCGTCGATCACATAGTGGGCCCCCGCCGCCAGCAGCCGCGTCGCCGCGCGCTGACGCAGGGTGATCAGGTCGGGCCCGGTGACCAGCGCCAGTTCGGTCTCGGACAAGCCGACCTCGTTGCCGGTCAAGGCGACGCCGACCGTCCAGGTCCCGGCATTGCGCCCCTCCTCGATCCCGGGAACCGTGTCATCGATCTTGACGGCGGCCGCCGCCGGCCACAGTCCGAACTGCACCAGAATATGCCAGATCATCAACGGGCTGGGCCGCCCCTGGGCCAGATCACCGGCGCAGACCGTGATCTCCGGGGCGTAGCCCCGTGCCGCGGCCACGGGCAACAGGGCTTCCATGATCGGCCGGTTGTAGCCGGTCGTCGAACCGATCCGCAGCCCGCGTGCGCGCAGCGCGTTGACCACCTCGAGCGTGCCCGGGATGAGATCGGCAAAATCGGTGACCACGGCGACGTTCAAGGGCACGAAGATCTCATAGATCCGCGCGACATCACCATCCTCGAACGGCCGGGCATGAACCTGGCGCCATTGGGCGGCGACGTCCGGCAGCATCCCGACCGCCTTGATATGGTCCCATTTGGGCAGGCCCATCGGGATACGGGCTTGCTCGACCGAAATGTTGATTCCGACTTCACGGAAGGCCCGGACGAACACGCCCATGGGCGCCCGGCTGCCGAAATCGACCGTGGTTCCAGCCCAATCGAAAATCGCCGCCTTCAGCGTTCCGCTATAGCGGCGGGGACCGGCGCCTGCCGGTGCCGCGGTCGCCATCACGACGCCACCGCCGGGCCCAGATCATGCAGGCCCAGCTCCGAGATCGCCCCGGCCACAGCCTCGACGACCTCACGCATCACGGTTTCGTCGAAATGGCCGATGCAGCCGATGCGAAAACTTTCGACCTCGGTCGTCTTGCCGGGATAGATGATGAAGCCGCGCCGCTTCAGGGCCTGATACAACGCGTCGAAGCGATAGGCCGGATCGCGCGGGGCGTGGAAGGTGACGATGATCGGAGCCTGAAGCGCCGCCGGCAACAAAGGCACAAAGCCGAGCCCGGCCATGCCATCGACCAGAACAGCGCAATTGCGCTGATAACGCCGTTGCCGCGCCACACGACCGCCCTCGTCCGCATAATCACGCAGCGCCTGCGCCAGGGCCGCGACGACATGGGTTGGTGGCGTGAAACGAAACTGGCCGGTTTCTTCCATGTAACGCCACTGGTCGGTCAGGTCGAGGCTGAGCGAGGGCGAGTTGCCCGCCGCCGCTGTCAAGGCCGCGGTTTCGGTGACGACGAAGCCAAGCCCGGGGACACCCTCGAGACATTTGTTGGCCGATGCGATCACCGCCACGGCGGGCAGGGCGCTGATATCGAGCGGCAAGGCGCCAAAACTGCTCATCGCATCGACAATCAACGCGCGTCCCGCGGCCTGAACCGCCGCGGCAATCTCCGTCAGCGGATTGAGGATTCCGGTCGAGGTCTCGCAATGAATCACGCCGACATGGGTGATTTCGGCATCGGTGGCCAGGGCCTGGGATACCGCGCGGCCCGTGATCGGCTGATCCTCGGCAACCTCGAGCAGGGCGAGCGCGCAGCCCATCTGCCGGGTCAGTTTCGCCATGCGCCGGCCGTAGGAACCGTTGACCAGGACCAGCAGCTTGCCATCCTGCGGCACCAGGGTGCCGATCGCGGCCTCGACCGCGAAGGTGCCGCTGCCCTGCATCAAAACCACGGCATGCTCGGGAGTACCGCCGGCGATCGCCAGCAGATGCCGCCGGACTTCGGCCGTCAGGGCACGGAAATCGCTGTCCCACGATCCCCAGTCCACCAGCATGGCGCGCTTGGTTTCGTCAGACGTCGTCAACGGTCCCGGCGTCAGCAGCACAGGCGGGCGGGTCATGGAATGGTCTCCCGGAACAAAACAAGCCTGGCGCCACATCCGGCGTCATCGTCACGGCTGACAGCCGGCGCAACCATCAACGGCACCAGCCGCGATGATCGGCGGAAGCCTACCATAGTGTCTTTTCCTGACCTTTTGATGACGGTTGGCGATCCGTTGCGTCCCGATTGGATCCGCCGCGGATCGCAATCCGGATCAAACTGATGGGAACAACGCCTGATAAAGCGCCATATAGTCCGCGGCAGAGCGACTCCAGCTCCAATCCTCGGCCATGCCGGCGACCTGTCGGACTCGCCACTCCGCCGGGTCGGTCCACCACAAATCGGCGGCCCTCCCGATCGCCCCGACCAGATCATCGGCACTGGCATGGTCGAAAACGAAACCGGTCATGCCGTCCTTGACGGTGTCGGCCAGGCCCCCGACACGCCGAACCAACGGCAGCGCGCCATAGGCCAGGGCGTAAAGCTGGATCAGGCCGCAGGGCTCGGACCGTGACGGCAGGATCACGACATCGGCGCCGGCCTGAATGCGATGCGACAGCGCCTCGTCGAATTTGATCTGTGCCGCCACCCGTCCCGGCCACCGCGCCGCCGCGGCGCGAAAACCATCCTCAAGCCCGGGATCGCCGGTTCCCAGCACCACCAACTGGCCGCCGCGATCGATCAGATAGGGCAATGCGGCCAGCAGCA
This sequence comes from Azospirillaceae bacterium, assembly GCA_031291675.1. Lineage (GTDB taxonomy): Bacteria > Pseudomonadota > Alphaproteobacteria > Azospirillales > Azospirillaceae > JARLIO01. The sequence goes on along the minus strand of JARLIO010000034.1, from coordinate 502,170 downwards.
GGTCGAACCCTTTCAGTTCCGTCAACCGGCTGACAACGGCAAACAAGGGCGCGTCAAGGCGATCGTCCAGCCCGGTCTCGGCGAGAAGGGCCGCCTTGTTGGCGCGTCTGGCATCCAGGGACTCGATCCCGAATGGTGCCGCCAGATGGCGATCGGTCATCGGGTTCCAGATCCCGGCATCGACGCCGTTGACGATACCGCTCAGGTCGTCGCGCCGCCCGCTCAACAGGCCCTGCAAGCCCCAGCCCCCTTCCAGGGTCTGGATTTCCCGCGCGTAGTTCGGGCTGACCGTGGTGATGCGATCGGCGTAATAGAGGCCAGCCTTGAGAAAACCGATATGACCGTAGAATTCGACGCCTTCGACGTCGAAACTCTCGGCGGGCAGATGCAGCGTCGTCAGCAGCTCGGGATCGGCCAGTCCCTGGTAGGCGATATTGTGGATCGTCATGATCGTGCCGGGACGATTGGCGCGGCCGCTCAGCGCCAGATAGGCCGGCGCCAGGCCGGTTTGCCAATCATGGGCATGAAGGATGTCGGGGCGCCACCGTCGCCCGCCATCGGTCCCGCTCAGCCAGGCCGCCGCCCATGACAGCGCCGCGAAGCGCTGCGGATTGTCCGCCCAGTCGCCGCCGGGTCCGACATAGGGATTGCCGGGCCGTTCGTAGAGCCACGGCGCCTGCAGCACGTAAACCGGAACCCCGTCGGGTCCGGTGCCAAACAGCAGGATTCCGGCGCCGCCACCGGGAATATCCGGCACGGTCCAGACCGGCCGCGCGTCCGGGACCCCGTCCAGCACCGAGGGATAGCCGGGGAGCAGCAGCCGGACATCGGCACCACAACGCCGCAACGCCGGCGGCAACGCCGCGACGACGTCGCCCAGGCCGCCGGTCTTGACCAGGGGATAACATTCCGAGGCAACAAACAGGACACGAATCATCATGTGACCTCAAGGATGGCGGCTCGCACCGAGCCCCGGGCAACCCCGGCACCAAGGGGGGGAACCCCGTTGGCACGGCGCCATCAGACAGAATTGGCCAGGGGGCCCCTGACGGACACGACCTGCGGCCGCGCCGATCGGGAAGCCGTACCCGGCGTTCAATGTTCCCCGCTGTTCCGGCGAACCGGGGATGAGCTGGCATCCACGCCGCCGCAGATGATGCCCGTTACTTCAAGGCCGCCAGCATGCCGCGGGTGATCAGGGTGACGCCCTTCTCGGTTCGATAGAAGCGGCGCGCATCCTCGACCGGATCCTCGCCGACGACCAGACCGTCCGGGATATGGCAGCCCCGGTCGATGACGACCCGCGACAGGCGGGCATGGCGGCCGATATCGACGTTGGGCAGAACCACCGCCTCACGCAGATTGACGTAGGAATTGACCCGAACCTGAGAGAACAGCAGCGATCGGCGAACCGTGGCCCCGGAAATGACGCAACCGCCCGAAACCATGCTGTCCACGGCCATGCCCCGCCGTTCGGCATCGTCGAACACGAATTTCGCCGGGGGCAACTGCTCCTGATAGGTGAAGATCGGCCAGGAATTGTCGTAGAGATTCAGGGCCGGCGTGACCTCGATCAGATCGAGGTTGGCTTCCCAATAGGCATCGATGGTTCCGACGTCGCGCCAATAGGGCTCGACCCCGCCGTCGCTGTAAACGCAACTTTCCCGGAACGGATGCGCCACGACCTTGGCGGTTTTCACCATATGCGGGATCAGGTCCTTGCCGAAATCGCGGCTCGAATTCGTATCGCCGGCGTCCCGTTCCAGGGCGTCGAACAGGAATTTGGCATTGAAGATGTAGATCCCCATGCTGGCCAACGCCAGATCGGGGTGCCCGGGCATCGCGGGCGGATCGGCGGGCTTTTCCAGGAAGCTGATGACACGACCCGTCTCGTCGACATGCATCACGCCAAATCCGGTGGCGTCCATCCGCGGAACCTCGACACAGCCGACCGTAACGTCGGCGCCGCTGGCAATATGCGACTGCAGCATCGTCGCATAATCCATCTTGTAGATATGGTCGCCCGCCAGAATCTGCACATATTCGGGATTGCGCGTCTTGAGAATGTCGAGATTCTGATAAACGGCATCGGCCGTTCCCTGGTACCAGGTCGTGTCATCGATTCGCTGTTGCGCGGGCAGAAAATCGACATATTCGTTCATCTCGGCGCGCAACCAGTTCCAGCCATGCTGCAGATGGACCAGAAGACTATGAGATTTGTATTGCGTGAGCACGCTGATGCGGCGGAACCCGGAATTGATGCAGTTTGACAAGGCAAAATCAATGATGCGGAACTTGCCGCCGAAATGCACGGCGGGTTTGGCGCGACTATCGGTTAATTGCTTCAGCCGGCTGCCACGGCCACCGGCGAGGACAAGGGTGACGGCGCGCCGCGGTGCCAGGCGTAATTCCCGATTGAATTCCATGATTTCCTCCTCCCGTCTTGTCGATTCACCGACGCGCGCCTGGGCGCGCCGATGAAAGATCAGTGGTGAATACCCGACGCGACCTCGGTCCTGGCCGATGTGCCGACCGCTGCCGCAGGCATTCCCGGCCGGGGACCACAACCCGTTCCGACCCACCGAACCTCATAGTGTCGCAGCCGGCCGGGTCGACACAAGGCGTTAGCCACCACAGGCGACAATTGGCCCCTGATGGGATCTGGTGCTTGAGATCTCCCAATCAAGGTGATTAAAATCTAGGCATTTGCCTCGGATTGAACCGTTGTGGTTTCCTCCCTGCGGATCGCTTGCCGATCATGGCATCCAAGCCCCGGCAATATCGACGCCGGCCCCCTTGCGGCGTGCTCAAAATACCGGCATTAACAACCTGAGCGCCTGACATCGCTGGCGTTTCGCTGACCCGTCCGTCGCGCCTCCGGACCGCAAACCTCCGGAAAATCGACGAAATGATGAGATCCGTGATCCGGCATGGTTCTTGAAGAAGCGAAAGACGCGGCATCCACAGCCCACACCACCACCGCGGGCTGCCCCAGCCGATTTGAAAGAGACCACTAAAGACCGGGATCCGGGTGTCGATCCTGTCCCCAGGATATCGGCCCGCCGCCCCCCAAATAAGAGGAGCCTCAATGAGCCGTCTGTTCCTATTGGCCGCCCCGTTCCTGGCGGCGATCCTCGCGACCGTCGTCTGCCCGGGCGGGGCGTTTGCCCAGGCGGCGGCCGACGCGCCAAAAATCGACTCTGGCGATACCGCCTGGATGCTGACGTCGACTGCCCTCGTCCTGCTGATGACGATCCCGGGCCTGGCCCTGTTCTATGGCGGCATGGTCCGCAAGATGAACGTGCTGTCGACCGTGATGCAAAGCTTCGCGATCACCTGCCTTGTCACCATCCTGTGGTATGTCGTCGGTTACAGCTTGGCCTTCACCAATGGCAATGCCTATATCGGTGACCTGTCCCGCCTGTTCCTGAACGGCATGAATTTGACCACGCCGTTCGTGCTTGGTGATGGTTTGGGCAAGGATCTGGCGGTGGCGACGACGATTCCCGAATCCGTCTTCATGATGTTCCAGATGACCTTTGCGATCATCACGCCGGCGCTGATCGCCGGTGCCTTCGCCGATCGCATGAAATTTTCGGCGATGCTGGTGTTCATTGGCCTGTGGTCGCTGGTCGTCTATGCCCCGATCGCCCATTGGGTCTGGCAGCCCAACGGCTTCCTGTCCAGCGCCGGTGTGCTTGATTTCGCCGGCGGCACTGTGGTTCACATCAATGCCGGCGTCGCCGGTCTGGTCGCGGCCCTGGTTCTGGGCAAGCGCAAAGGATACCCGTCTGAGAATTTCAGCCCGCACAATCTGGTCCTGAGCATGATCGGCGCCTCGTTGCTGTGGGTTGGCTGGTTCGGCTTCAATGCCGGTTCGGCGAATGCGGCCAATTATCGCGCCGGCATGGCCATGACCGTCACCCAGATCGCGACCGCCGCCGCGGCCTTCGCCTGGATGTTCTCGGAATGGGTCACCAAGGGCAAGCCGAGCGTTCTGGGCATCATTTCCGGTGCTGTTGCCGGCTTGGTGGCGATCACCCCGGCCTCGGGCTTCGTCGACCCCACCGGCGGCCTGGTGATCGGTCTGGTTGCCGGTGTCGTCTGCTACATCAGCGCCACCGCGGTCAAGGGCGCGCTCGGCTACGATGATTCGCTCGATTGCTTCGGTGTCCACGGCGTCGGCGGCATCGTCGGTGCCCTGCTGACCGGTGTTTTTGCCAAGCAGGTCATTTCCGGCGTCGAGGCCCAGCGTGGTCTGATCGACGGCAATGCCGGCCAGGTGCTGGTCCAGCTTCAGGGCATTGCCTACACCATCGGTTGGACCGCGATCGCGTCCTTCGTCATTCTCAAGGCCATCGATCTCGTGATCGGCCTGCGGGTCGACGAGGATATCGAACGTGACGGCCTCGATCTCGGCCTGCATGGTGAGGCAATCCACTGATCCTTGCCCGTCGCGCTTCCCTCGGACGGTAACCCCGTCCCGGGGCTGCGCCGTACGGCAGAGTCGCCCGAATGGCCCCACCCGACCCCGTCGGGTGGGGCCATTGTCGTTTTCAGGCGGCAGGAACCGAGTCGGGCCTGTCCTCGTCCGCGTCAGCCGCGGTGCCGTCCGCGGCGCTATCGTCAAGCATATTGCGCCATCGGCTGTCGTCGCCGGCCGATGGCGACTGCAGGGCGAACAGCAACAGGGACCGGCCGGTCACCAGATAGTCGTCACCCGCGGCAAAGATCGGGGTTTCGCTCTGATCGGGGGTGTTGGTGTCGATCAACCGTTGCCAGGCACTGCTGCCGACGACATTGGGCAGCTTGAAAGGCACAACATCGTGATGGGCGTTGGTGATCAGCAGCAATGTCGTGTCGGCGCCGGGCCGCGTGATGCCCGACGCCTGCGCCCTGCCGTCCAGCACCATACCCAGACAACGCGCCGTGGCATCACGCCATTGATCCGGGGTCATTTCGGTCGCGTCCGGTGTCAGCCAGGTGACGTCCTTGACCCCCAGCACCGGGTTGAACGACCCGGTGCGAAAGCGATTGCGGTGCAACAGCGGGTGTTTGTGACGCAGCGCCGTCAGGACGCGGACAAAAGCCATCAGGGCCTGGCCATCGTCATCAATCGCGCGCCAGTCGAACCAGTTCAGGGCATTGTCCTGGCAATAGGCATTGTTGTTGCCGTCCTGGGAGCGACCGAATTCATCACCGCCCAGGATCAGCGGCGTGCCCTGGGCGAACAACAGCGTCGCCAGCATATTGCGCTTTTGCCGCTCGCGCAGTTTGCGGATTTCCGGATCATCGCTGGCGCCTTCCGCGCCGTGGTTCCAACTATGATTGTTGGCGTGGCCGTCACGACTATCCTCGCCGTTGGCCGCGTTATGTTTTTCGTTATAGGAAACCAGATCGTGCAAGGTGAAACCATCGTGCGCCGTGACGAAATTCACCGAGGCCCAGGGCTTGCGACCACGACGGTTGAACAGATCGCCCGATGCGGTCAGCCGGGTCGCCAGATCGGGCAGGGTGCCCTCGTCGCCCTTCCAATAGCGCCGGACGGTGTCGCGAAAGCGATCATTCCATTCGGCCCAGCCCGGCGGGAAGCCGCCGACCTGATAGCCGCCCGGGCCGATGTCCCAGGGCTCGGCAATCAATTTGACCCGCGACAGGATCGGATCCTGGCGACAGGCGTCAAGGAAACCACCACCCTGGTCGAAGCCATGGGATTCACGGCCCAGAATTGTTGCGAGATCGAAACGAAAACCGTCGACATGCATCTCGGTCACCCAGTAGCGCAAACTGTCGGTGACCAGTTGCAGCACCCTGGGGTGACTGAGATTCAGGGTATTTCCGGTTCCGGTATCATTGATGTAATAGCGCGGCGCGTCGGGCAGCAGCCGGTAATAGGACGCGTTGTCGATGCCCTTGAAGGAAAAGGTCGGGCCCCGCTCATTGCCCTCCGCAGTGTGATTATAGACGACATCAAGGATGACCTCGATCCCCGCATCATGGAACTGGGCCACCATTTCCTTGAATTCGTTGACCGTTCCGCTCGCGGAATAACGTGAATCGGGGGCAAAGAAGCCGATCGAGTTGTAGCCCCAATAGTTCTTCAGGCCACGCTCCAGCAGATGGCGTTCGTCGACAAAGGCGTGAACCGGCAGCAATTCCAGCGAGGTGATCCCCAGATCACGCAAATGATCGAGGACCGCCTTGTGCGCCATGCCGCCATAGGTGCCGCGAAGCCGCGCCGGGACCGCGGGATGGCGCATGGTGTGGCCGCGGACATGGGTTTCGTAGAAAATCGTCCGGTCCCAGGGAATGCCCGGTGACCGGTCCCGGCCCCAGGTGAAGGCCGGATCGATCACCTGGCATTTCAGCATGCCCGGTGCATTGTCGCGGCGATCATAGCTGAGATCCTCGCGCGGCGAGCCGATACGATAGCCGAAATGGGTATCCGACCAGCGCAGATTGCCGACCAGCGCCTTGGCATAGGGATCCAGCACCAGCTTGTGGGGATTGAAGCGATGCCCGGCTGTCGGCTCATAGGGGCCGTGGACCCGATAGCCGTAGACCGTGCCGGGGCGGGCATCCGGCAGATAGCCGTGCCACACCTCGTCGGTATATTCGGGCAGGACCACGCGCTCCAGCTCGCGGCGCCCGCCGTCATCGAACAAACAGAGCTCGACCTTGGTGGCATTCGCCGAAAACAGCGCGAAATTGACCCCCAGCCCATCCCAGTTGGCCCCGAGCGGAAACGGCAGTCCCTCGGTGATCCGGGTGCTGGACAAGGGGTGATAGGTCTTCGATGTCATGGCGTCAGTCGACTCCCCCACACAGCGGCACCGGCCTTGCCACGCGGACCGTGAAACCATTGTACGGATATTGATGGCGGTAATGCGATCGCAGTGCAGCAATCGTCAAACCCATGGCGCGGACGCGACACCATCGCACCAAGATTGGTCGCGCCGGGCCCGGTACAAGAGCGCGCCGGATCGATCGCGCGGGCCCGTTGACCCCGCCGTTGCGTTCTTTGTTGGGATAAAGCTGCGCGCTCTTATCCGCGGTTCGCTCCAAAACCTGAAAAGGCTTCGCGGGCTCCGCCCGCGCCCGCCAAGGGCCGGGGCCCTTGGATCCCTTGATTTTGTTGAAAGCCTCTGTTCTCGGGCTCTCAAGGGAACAGGCTATACCGGCCCGCCATGAAGTGAACGCCTTCGGACGCCGCCAACGCGGCAATGGGCTCTTGCCAATCAAGAATCGCATTTCATTCGGCGCTGTCCGATGCTGGTGCCGAAGGCGGTCCCGGTTCCGGTGGTGTCAGAAGGGCGAGGCCCTTGCGGATCGCTTGGGTGATCGGGTGTTGCTCACCGCAACGCCGGATCGCCGGCTCCAGGGCTTCGTGCCACAGGCTTCGCGCCGCGGCGGGTTTTCCTAGAGCAAATAGGGTTACGGCGAGGTTGTTGATGCTGGTCAGGGTGTCGGGATGCTCGTCGCCCTGCACCCGGCGGTGGATCTCCAGCGCCTGTTCATGCAAGCGCCGTGCCACCAGATCCGCGCCGTCGGGCCGGACAAGCTGATGCCGGCGCAGCGGCGTCGGGTGGATATGGTCGAGCGTCGTTTCCGGGTTGATCACCAGCACCCGATCGTCGTCACCGCTGAGCACCGCCGCGGTCAGCTCCCATTGGCAGAGACGCCGGGTCGGGTAGTGCCGGGAATAATAGGCCAGCAGCGTCCGGCTGCGCGCCAGGCCGCGCTCGATCACCCGCTTGAAATCGTCGAAGGTTTCGATTTCGCCGACATCGCGCCAGACGCGCAGGCCGGCCGTTTTCAGTTGCTGGTGCAACGCCTCGACCGCATCACGATCCTGGCGTTGGACATAGCTGATGAATACGTCGAATTCGTCGCCCACCGCCGCAGCCATCGCGTGCCGCCTCCCCGCCGCTGCGGCTGAGCCTAGCAGAAATTGCCGGGTCTTGAAACCGCAGCGGGCAGGGAATGGCGGGCGCCGCGGCCCAATCGAAGAAGACAGGGCCACCAGTGGATTGCCCCGATCGTGACGGACCTGATCAGCCCGGGCCCAGGCCCGGGACCCCTGGCCGCGGTCGCGCCGCGACCCTATGTTAACGCCCATGGCAGAAGAGAATTCACTCGGTGGTCGGCTGGCGCGCTATGCCCGGGTCTCGACCGCGATGGGCGGTCTCGCCGCACGGTTGGCGGGGGAACGTTATCTGGGATTGAGCGCCGACCGCCCGGCACGGGCGGCGGAGCTGCGCCAGGCCCTGGGCGGTCTCAAGGGACCGTTGATGAAGGTCGCCCAGATCCTGTCGACCATCCCCGACGCGCTGCCGCCTTCCTACGTCCAGGAACTCAGCCAGCTTCAGGCCGATGCGCCCTCGATGGGCTGGCCGTTCGTCAAACGGCGGATGGCGGCCGAGCTGGGCCCGGACTGGCAGGGGCGCTTCGCCGCGTTCGGCCGCGAGGCCGCGGCCGCGGCCTCGCTGGGCCAGGTCCATCGCGCCCGTCACCCCGACGGACGGGAGCTGGCCTGCAAGCTGCAATATCCGGATATGCAATCGGCGGTCGAAGCCGATCTGCGCCAGCTCGGCCTGGTGCTGGCGATTTTCGAGCGCTATGACGGCACGATCTCGACGCGGCAGATCCAGGCGGAGATCGGCGCCCGGCTGCGCGAGGAGCTCGATTACCGGCTGGAGGCCCGCCATCTGTCGCTTTATCGCGACATCCTGGCCGATGTCCCCGGGGTTCATGTGCCCGAGCTGGTGCCAGAGTTGTCGACCGGCCGGTTGCTGACGATGTCCTGGGTCGAGGGCGAACGCCTGCTCGCCCAGGTCGATCGGCCGGTCGAATTCCGCAATCATCTGGCGATGAACATGTTCCGGGCCTGGTATGTGCCGTTCTATGAATACGGTATCATCCATGGCGATCCGCATCTTGGCAACTATTCGGTGCGACCCGACGGCTCGATCAATCTGCTCGATTTCGGCTGTATCCGGGTGTTCCCGCCGCACTTTGTCGGCGGCGTTCTCGAGCTCTACGAGGCGCTGCGCACCGATGACGAGGAACGCGCGGTGGCGGCCTATCGCGCCTGGGGCTTCAAGGCGCTCACCAAGGATCTGGTCGCCGTCTTGAATCTGTGGGCCCGTTTCATCTATGCCCCGATTCTCGATGATCGGGCCCGGCCGATCGAAGAAAACAGCGGCAGTCATTATGGACGCGAGACGGCGGAAAGCGTTCATCGCGAATTGCGTCGCTTCGGTGGGGTAGAAATCCCGCGTGAGTTTGTCTTCATGGATCGTGCGGCGATTGGTCTCGGTTCGGTATTTCTCCATCTAAGGGCTGAGGTCAACTGGTATCGCCAGTTCCAGGATCTGGTTGCCGGATTCGACGTTTCGCGGCTGGCGGCGCGGCAGAGTCACCAGTTGGAGCGCCACGGTATCGCGGCGCCGCTGTGACACCGGCGTGTCACATCCGTGCCTGGGCGCGCCCTGGGGTTTGCCCTGAGGTTTGATCGAACGGGAAAAGTTTCCGTCTGTTGCGCTTGCGATCTGCCCGGAGGCGTAATATGCCCATCGGGCCGATCCGGCGATTCCTGTACAAAGCGGCCGGGATACGGCAGTTTCCAAAGCCACGTCTTTTCCTGGCCACCGGAGTCTCGCCGGGGCGCCATACAAGGAAGCTGTCACAATGAAGATCGCAATACCGAGGGAACGGCGACCACACGAGCGACGCGTTGCCGTCACAGCGGATACGATAAAAAAATTCAAAGCCTTTGGCTTCGATGTTGTTGTCGAGACGGACGCGGGATTTGGCGCCGCGATCCCGGACCAGGCCTTTGTCGAGGCCGGCGCCACGATCGGTGCCGACGCCGCCGAAACGCTGCGTGACGCCGATCTGGTCTTGAAAGTTCAGCGGCCGCTGCGCGCCGGCGAAGGCGATATCGACGAGTTGGCCCTGATCAAGCGCGGCGCGATCCTGGTCGGTATTCTGGCGCCCTATGGTGATCCGGAAACCGTCAAGGCCTATGCCGATGCCGGGATCACCGCCGTCGCGATGGAATTCATGCCGCGCATCACCCGGGCCCAGTCGATGGACGTGCTGTCGTCGCAATCGAATCTGGCCGGCTATCGCGCGGTGCTCGATGCCGCGGTGGAATTCGGCCGGGCCTTTCCGATGATGATGACGGCCGCCGGGACGGTGTCCCCGGCCCGGGTCTTCGTTATGGGGGTCGGCGTCGCCGGTCTGCAGGCGATCGCAACCGCCAAGCGCCTGGGCGCGATCGTGTCGGCCACCGACGTCCGCCCCGCGGTCAAGGAGCAGGTGCACTCGCTGGGCGGCACCTTTGTCGCGGTCGAGGATGAGGAGTTCAAGCAGGCCGAGACCGCCGGCGGCTACGCCAAGGAAATGTCGGCGGCCTACCGGGCCAAGCAGGCGGAACTGGTCGCCGAGACGATCAAGAAACAGGACATCATCATCACCACGGCCTTGATTCCGGGGCGCAAGGCGCCGGTCCTGGTGACCGACGCCATGATTGCGACCATGAAGCCGGGCTCGGTCCTGGTCGATCTCGCGGTCGAGCAGGGCGGCAATATCGAGGGATCGGTCCCCGGTGAGGTCGTGCTCCGTCACGGCGCCAAGATTGTCGGTCCGCTCAATATCGCCAGCAGCATCGCGGTCAGCGCCAGCAATCTTTACGCCCGCAATCTGTTGAACTTCCTGACCCCGCTGGTCGACAAGGACAGCCACAGCCTGAAGCTCAATTTCGACGATGAAATCCTGAAGGCCACGGTGCTGACCCGGGATGGTGGCGTCGTCCATCCCGCTTTCGCCGCTGCTGCCGGAGAATAACGCCATGGATCACAACGATTTGGTCAACAGTATCGCCACCCTGCAGGCCCAGATCGGCGCCATTGCCAAGCGCGCCGACGCCCTGGCCGCCGAGGTGGCGCATGCCGGTGCGCCGGTGACCGAGGCGGCCGGCGGCCATGGCAGCTTCTTTCTGACCGGACTGACGGTGTTCGTGCTGGCGGTGTTTGTCGGCTACCACGTCGTCTGGCGCGTCACCCCGGCGCTGCATTCGCCGCTGATGAGCGTCACCAACGCCGTGTCGTCGGTGATCATCGTCGGCGCCCTGATTGCCGCCAGTCCGCTGCAGTTCGGCTTTTCCACGATCATGGGCGTCTTTGCCGTGATCCTTGCGTCGGTCAACATCTTTGGTGGCTTCATCGTCACCCAGCGGATGCTGGCCATGTACAAGAAAAAGAAATAAGGACACGGCACGATGAATAGCATCGCGACTCTCGCTTATCTCGTCGCCGCCGTCTGTTTCATCCTGGCCTTGCGGGGACTGTCCAGTCCCGAAACATCGCGACAGGGTAATCTGTACGGCATTGTCGGCATGGTCATCGCCATTGTGACCACGCTGATCCTGCCCGGCGTCTTGTCGGGCCTCTCCTACACGCTGATCCTCGGCGGCCTGATCATTGGTGGCAGCATCGGCACCTATGTCGCCCGGACCATCCAGATGACGGCGCTGCCCCAGCTGGTCGCCGCGTTCCATTCGCTGGTCGGTCTGGCCGCGGTCTGCGTCGCCATCGCCGCCTTCTATGATCCCGAAGCCTATGGCATCGGTAGCCGGGGCGCCATTTTCGGCGGATCTCTGGTGGAAATGAGCCTGGGCGTGGCCATCGGTGCCATCACCTTCACCGGTTCGCTGGTCGCGTTCGCCAAATTGCAGGGGCTGGTGTCGGGCAAGCCCCTGATGTTCAAGGGCCAGCATCCCCTCAATGCCGCCCTGGGCGTGGCGTTGGTGGTGCTGATCGTCTGGCTGGTGGCGACGGCGGCCACGGCGCCGTTCTGGCTGATCATCATCCTGTCGCTGGCGCTCGGCTTCCTGCTGATCCTGCCGATCGGTGGCGCCGACATGCCGGTGGTGATCTCGATGCTCAACAGCTATTCCGGTTGGGCGGCCTGCGGCATCGGCTTCACCCTGCAGAACAATCTGCTGATCATCACCGGTGCCCTGGTCGGGTCGTCGGGTGCGATCCTGTCCTACATCATGTGCAAGGGCATGAACCGCTCGATCTTCAACGTGATTCTCGGCGGATTCGGTGTCGACGCCGCTGCGGCGAGTGGGCCCGCCGGCGCTGATCGCGGCACGGTGCGTGCCGGTTCCGCCGAGGACGCCGCCTATATCATGAAGAACGCCCAGTCGCTGGTGATCGTTCCGGGCTATGGCATGGCGGTGGCCCAGGCGCAGCACGCGCTGCGCGAGATGGCCGAAATGCTGAAAAAGGAAGGTGTCGAGGTCCGTTATGCGATCCACCCGGTGGCGGGCCGCATGCCGGGTCATATGAACGTGCTGCTGGCCGAAGCCAATGTCCCCTATGACGAGGTGTTCGAGCTGGACGATATCAATCGCGATTTCGCCCAGACCGATGTCGCCTTCGTGATCGGGGCCAACGACGTCACCAATCCGGCGGCCAAGAACGATCCCAAGAGCCCGATCTATGGCATGCCGATCCTTGAGGTCGAGCGCGCCAAGACCGTGCTGTTCGTCAAGCGCTCGATGGCGTCCGGTTACGCCGGCGTCGACAACGAGCTGTTCTTCCGTCCCAACACCATGATGCTGTTCGGGGACGCCAAGAAAATGTGCGAGGAAATCGTCAAAGCTCTGGGCTGATCGCCCGGATCCCCCGCGGCACGCGGGTCTTGACCTCGGCCGGAGTGCGATTGCGCTCCGGCCGATTTCATTTCCGACCAGCCGTGCGGCGCCATCCCGGGCGCGAATGAACAAGGTTCGAACATCAATAAACAGCGCCACGCCCATGGTTGTGCGATAGGGGCGTTGGGTTCAGACGTCCCGCAGGGTCCGGCGCCATTTTCGCGAAAAGTGCGGTTGGTTCGGAAAATCAAGCTGGGCTACAGTGGGGGTCGGCGCTTTTGTTCGCAATGGAGGTTCCACCATGCCCAGGTCGACAACACCCTCGTTGGCGAGCTTGGCCGAGCCGAGCCTCAATCCGCGTCAGGCCCTGATTGTTGAACGGGCGCAGGCCGACGGCTTTGTCAGCATTGAAGCGCTGACCGAGGCCCTGGATGTCACCCCGCAGACCATTCGCCGCGACATCAATGTGCTGTGCGAGCAGGGCATTCTGCGCCGCTATCACGGCGGCGCCAGCCTTGTCACCAACACCCGCAACGTTGATTACGAGGCGCGGCGGCAGATGATGGCGGCGGAAAAGGCCGCAATCGGCCGCCTGGTTGCCCAGCATATTCCCGATGGCGCCTCGCTGTTCCTGAATATTGGCACGACGACCGAGGCCGTTGCCCGCGCTTTGTTGAACCATCGTGGTTTGCGAATTATCACCAACAATATCAATGTCGCCGTCCTGCTGAGCCAGGGGCATGATTTTGAAATCACGATTGCCGGAGGTCGGGTTCGTCTCAACGATCTCGCTGTCGTCGGCGAGGCTGCGATCGATTTTATCAATCAGTTCAAGGTCGATTTCGGCGTGATCGGGATTTCCGGCATCGATCCCGACGGCACCTTGCTTGATTTTGATTTTCGCGAGGTCAAGGTCGCCCAGACGATTATTTCCAATGCGCGGACGGTGTTCCTGGCGACGGACTACAGCAAGTTCGGTCGTCGCGCCATGGTCAAGCTTGGCCATGTCTCGTTGCTGGATGCCTTGTTCATCGATCGGATGCCGCCGCCGGCGTTCGCCGATCTGCTGCGTCAGGAACGCGTCGCCGTTCATGTCGCCGATCCATCGGCAGACGCCCCGTGACCGGCCAAGGCCTGCCGCACTTTGCCGCAGCCGGCCGAACGGGCCGGGCGCCCGTCGACGCGGATCGCGCCAAGGCCCGGTAATTTCACCCTTTTCTTCCGAGCAGGCCGACGCCGGACCGTCGACGCCGCATGCGTTCCGGCGGAAGGATCGGCATTCGGAAATTTTCGTATTGTCATTTTTCACGGCTATAGTAGTCTGGATCGAACAAATATGAAAAGTGATCGAACGTAAACGAATTCGTTGGCCGTGGCATGATGCGGTTTTCGGGCGCGAGCGATCCGGTGGGGAAATTGCCATGGGTGGAACTGAGGCCTGGTCCGTGCCGCCGCGCGCCGACGTGGTCGTGATCGGTGGCGGCATTGTCGGCGCGGCCATTGCCCGGGAGCTGTCGCGCTATCAGTTGTCCGTGGTGGTGCTGGAGAAAGCGCCGGATGTTGCCGCCGGGACCTCCAAGGCCAATAGCGGCATCCTGCACGCCGGGTTCGATGCCGAGCCGGGAAGCTGGAAGGCGCGGCTGAATGTGCGTGGCTCCCAAATCTACGCGCAGATCGCCGAGGATCTGGGGATCCCGCGCCGGGTGATCGGATCGTTGGTCGTGGCGCAGAATGCCGACGAGATGGTGACGCTGGAAGCGCTGCGGCAACGCGGCATCAGCAACGGCGTGGTCGGCTTGGCGATCTGGGACCGGGACCAGGTTCTGGCCCACGAGCCCCATGTGTCACCGGAAATCGCCGGCGCCTTGTGGGCACCGAGCGCCGCCGTGGTCTGCCCGTTCCTGGCCACTGCGGGATTTGCGGAAAATGCCGTTCGCAACGGCGTCCAGATCGTGACCGAGTGTCCCGTGACCGCGGTGGAGACCGAAGCCGGCGCCGTCGTCGCCGTCATGACGCCGCGGGGCCGCATCGAAACCCGCCATGTCGTCAATGCCGCGGGTGTCTTTTCCGGCCATGTCAGCCGCATGGCCGGCGACGACAGCTTTTCGATCACGCCGCGCAAGGGGGAATATATTCTGTTCGACAAGGCCGTCAGCCATCTGGCGAACAGCGTCCTGTTTCCAACACCGGACAAGATTTCCAAGGGCATTCTGGTTTCGCCGACGGTGCACGGCAATATCTTCATCGGGCCCAATGCGTCTCCGGTCGAGGATCCCGAGGACCAGGAGACCACGCCGGAGGGCCTGGCCGCCATTGTCGCCGGGGCGCAGCGCATCGTGCCCGATCTGCCGGTTCAGGCCGCGATCACCGAGTTTGCCGGCCTCAGGGCGGTGGCCGGCAAGGATTTCGTGATCGGCCCGTCGCCGATGGTCAAGGGGTTGGTTCACGCCGCGGGCATTCAGTCGCCAGGGCTGACCTCGGCGCCGGCGATTGCCGAAGTGATCGTCGAGAGCCTGCGCGATACCGGTCTGGTGCTCCGCCCTCGGCCGGAATTCAATCCGACCAATCCGAAACGGCCGAAATTCATCGAGCAGCCGGTCGACGTCCAGGCGGCGTTGATCGCGGAAAATCCGCTTTATGGCCGGGTGATCTGTCGCTGTGAAACCATTACCGAGGCGGAAATCGTCGCGGCGATTCGCGCCCCCGGCGGGGCCCGGACCCTCGACGGGGTCAAAAGGCGGGTTCGCCCCGGTTGCGGCCGGTGCCAGGGCGGTTTCTGCGGGCCGCGCGTCACCGCGATCCTGGCCCGGGAGTTGGGCATCGCGGTGACCGAGGTCCGCAAGGACAGTGCCGGTTCGCGGCTGTTCTTTCCGCGCAGCCAGGGTGCCGTCGGGGAGAACGAGCATGCATGAGCCCTATTATGATGTTGTCACGATCGGTGGCGGGCCCGCCGGCATGGCGGCGGCGCTCGGCGCCCGCGAAGCCGGCGCGGACAAGGTTCTGATCCTGGAGCGGGACCGCGAACTCGGTGGCATCCTGCAGCAATGCATCCACAATGGTTTCGGTTTGCGCCGCTTTCAAGCCGAGCTGACCGGTCCGGGCTATGCCCACCGCTATATCGAGATGGTCGAGAAGGCGGGGATTGATGTCTGGCTGGATACCACGGTGCTGGCGACCGCGCCGGGTGGCGCGGTTTCCTGTGTCAGCCCGACCGGGGGACCGCAGACGGTCCGCGCCGGCGCCGTGGTCTATGCCATGGGGTGCCGCGAACGCACCCGTGGCGCGATCCGGATCCCCGGCAGCCGCCCCGCCGGCGTCTTCACCGCCGGGGCGGCACAGCGGATGGTCAATATGGAAGGCTATCTGCCCGGGCACGATGTCGTGATCATCGGGTCCGGTGACATCGGGTTGATCATGGCGCGGCGCATGACCCTGGAGGGCGCCCGGGTCCGGGCGGTCTTCGAAATCATGCCCTATTCCAACGGGCTGACGCGCAACATCGTCCAATGTCTCAATGATTTCTCCATTCCCCTCTATTTGAGCCACAGCGTCGTCGCGGTTCACGGTCACGACCGGGTCACCGGGGTCACGGTCGCCCAGGTCGACTCTCATTTTGCGCCGGTGCCAGGGACGGAGTTTGAGCTGCCCTGTGATTGCGTGCTGCTGTCGGTGGGGTTGATCCCCGAGAATGAGTTGACGCGGTCTGCCGGGATCCACATGGATTCGGTCACCGGCGGGGCGGTGGTCGATCAGTTCCGCCAAACCTCGGCACAGGGGTTTTTCGCCGCCGGGAATGTGCTCCATGTCCACGATCTGGTCGACTGGGTGTCCCGGGAGGCCGAGACCGCGGGGCAATCCGCGGCGCGCTTCGCGCACGGCGCTTTGGGCGGTACCGGGGGGGCGCTCGCGGTGTCGGCGGGAGCGGGGGTTCGCACCGTGGTGCCGCAGCGCCTGGTCCCGCCGACCGGGGACGAAAAGTCGGTGCGCTTCTATTTCCGGGCCACGCAGCCGCTGCAGCCGGCGATATTGGCGTTGCATGCCGACGACAATGTCGTTTGGCAGCGACGGCTGCGGGTCGTCAAACCCAGCGAGATGGTTGTCGCCGATATTCAGGTCGCCACCCTGTTCCAGGGTGCGGAGAATTTGACGTTCACGATTTCACCAGCGACGGAGTGATCGCCATGGCCAGCGAGATCCACCCCATCCTGTGCATCGGTTGCCCCTCGGGATGCGGCGGCGAGGTCGTCGTCGAGGATGGCAAGGTGACGGAGATGCGCGGTTTCACCTGTGACAAGGGCAAGGCCTATGCCGCCGAGGAGGTGGTTGCACCCAGGCGGATGGTGACGACGACGGTCCGGGTGCGCGGCGGCGGGTTGCCATTGCTTCCCGTCGTCTCCGAGCAGCCGGTCCCCAAAGACCGGGTGCTGGACTGCGTCAGCCAACTGCGCGCCGTGGAGCTGACAGCGCCGATCGCGGCCGGCGATGTCGTGGTCCCCGATCTGTTGGGGCTGGGGATCCGCTTCGTGGCGTCGCGCAGCATCGGGGCGGCCGGCGAAGGATACCCGCTTTGAGGTTTTGTTTGCGGTACCGTCCCCGGTGATCCGGTGCGGCGCGGGCGATCACGAGAGGGAGGGCAGCAGGACACGGGATCGGGGCCAGAGTCACCCTGACCCGGCACCCTTTGTTCATGGGGTGACGGAAGGGACGCCATCGAAAATGGCGAGTTTGCTATAGGCGGCGCGAAGTCACGTTAAAAATGACGCGATAAATCGAAATAAAACGATCGGGAGAGGAAACATGCCAACTTATGTCGGAGCCATCGATCAAGGAACGACCAGCTCACGCTTTATCGTTTTTGATCGCACCGGACGCATCGTCAGTGTTGCTCAGAAAGAGCACGAACAGATCTATCCCAAGCCCGGCTGGGTCGAGCATGATCCTGCCGAGATCTGGCGTCGCGTCGAGACGGTGATCGCCGAAGCCATGGAAGCCAAGGATCTGAAGCCCAGCGACCTGGCCGCGATCGGGATTACCAACCAGCGCGAAACCACATTGGTCTGGAACCGCAAGACGGGCGAAGCGGTCTATAATGCGATTGTCTGGCAGGACACGCGGGTCGGTGACGCGGTTGGTGAATTCAGCGCCGATGGCGGGCAGGATCGTTATCGCGCCAAGACAGGCCTGCCGTTGGCAACCTATTTCAGCGGCCTCAAGATCCGTTGGATCCTCAATAATGTCGAGGGCGCGCGGGCGGCCGCCGAAGCCGGCGAGCTGTTGTTTGGCAATATCGACACCTTCCTGATCTGGAATCTGACCGGTGGCGTTGAGGGCGGTATCCATGTCACCGACGTGACCAATGCCAGCCGGACCCAGTTGATGAATCTCGCGACCCTGCAATGGGATGAAGAGATTCTCGCCGATTTCGGTATTCCCAAGGTGATGCTGCCCGAAATCCGCTCCAGCGCGGAAGTCTATGGCAAGGCTGTGCTCGGCCCGATCCGCGATGTCGCGATCGCCGGCGATCTCGGTGACCAGCAGGCCGCGCTGTTCGGCCAGGCATGCTTCAGCCCCGGCGAGGCGAAAAACACCTACGGCACCGGCTGCTTCATGCTGATGAACACCGGCGAGAAGATCGTGCCCTCAAAATGCGGCTTGCTCACCACCCTGGGATACAAGATCGGCGACAAGCCGGCGATCTATGCGCTGGAAGGCTCAATCGCGATCACCGGTGCCCTGGTTCAGTGGTTGCGTGACAACCTCAACATGATCGAGAAAAGCAGCGATATTGAACCGCTGGCCCGCACGGTCAATGACAATGGCGGCGTCTATTTTGTTCCGGCCTTCTCCGGCCTCTATGCGCCGTACTGGAAAGACACCGCCCGGGGCGTCGTTGCCGGGCTGACGCGCTTCGTCAACAAAGGCCACATCGCCCGCGCCGTTCTCGAAGCAACCGCTTATCAGGTTCGCGAAGTGCTGGACGCGATGGAGATGGATTCAGGCATTGAGCTGGCCAATCTGCGGACCGATGGCGGCATGGTCGGCAACCACCTGCTGATGCAGTTCCAAGCCAACATTCTCAACAAGCCGGTGGTACGCCCGGTGGTGCAGGAGACCACGGCGCTCGGTGCCGCCTATGCCGCGGGCCTGGCCGTCGGCTTCTTCGAGGATACCGAAGAGCTGGTTGCCAATTGGGCGGAGGATCATCGCTGGCGGCCGTCCATGGACGAGGCGGTCCGGGAGAAATTGTATCATTTCTGGAAGAAGGCGGTCACACGCACGTTCGACTGGACCGAATAAAGCAGGCCACCACAGCTATGGCCTTCAAAAAAAGAAACGGGAGAACGGACTATGCATGGACCGGTATTCGGTGAGTTTCTCGGAACGTTGATTCTTATCCTTCTTGGCGATGGTGTCGTTGCCAATGTGCTTCTCAAGAAGTCAAAGGGTGAGAATGGTGGCTGGATCGTGATTGCCACCGGGTGGGGTCTTGCGGTTCTGTGCGGGATCATCGCCAGCCTCGGCGTCGGCGGCGTCGCTCATCTCAATCCCGCGGTGACCATCGCCGTGGCCATGGGCAGTGGGAGCTACGACATCGTCGTGCCCTACATCCTCGCGCAGATGGCGGGGGCGTTCTGCGCCGGGGTTCTGGTTTGGCTGATCTATTTGCCGCATTGGGCCGAAACGCCCGATCAGGGGGCAAAGCTGGCGATCTTTTGTACCGGCCCGGCAATCCGGAACATCGCGTCGAACGCCCTGACTGAGTTCCTGGTCACGATCGTTCTGGTGGTGGTTGGCTTCTCGATTGGATCCAAGGGTTTGGCTGCGAACGGCCTGACCGCGGGGTTCGGCCCCTATCTGTGGGGCATGCTGGTTTGGGCGATCGGCTTGTCGCTGGGCGGGCCGACCGGTTATGCCATCAATCCCGCCCGGGATCTCGGTCCGCGCATCGCGCACGCGGTTCTGCCGATCGCGGGTAAAGGTGGATCCGACTGGGGTTATGCCCTGGTTCCGGTGTTGGCTCCGGCGCTGGGTGGGGCCGTCGGTGCCGTCATTTGCAGGATCACCGGCATTGTCTAGGGTTCCGGCACCGACGCCTGGTTCCGACCAAGGTGTCGAAGCCGGAGCATAAAACGAAAGAAGAATCGAGGACTGCGGCGTGACGGACCGGCGACGGTCCGTCAGAGCATTTTCCGACCTGGCGGGTTTCGCTGGGGCGGCGAAAATGCGACGAAACAACGTTCAAGAGCCGGGATCCTCGCCGTCGGCCGGGCCCCGGTGATCCGGCACCGGGCGCCGCTGTTCGGGCTTCTGCCGCCCGCAATCCGCCCCCGCCGGCGCTATCTCCCCGTGACCGGGGTTCCATGACAATCCCTGCGTTTACCCCTGCCTGGCGACGGTCGAGGATCGTCCGCGCCGGTCGTTGGGGCGCGCGCATTCAGTAGCCGAGCGGGCCGGTCGTCGTCGCCGGGCAGGTGCAGGTCGGCGCCGCGGTACCCGGCAGGGGTGCTACGGTGCCGGCGACACCGGGCGCGGCATAGGCCGCGGTCGACAGGGTGGTCGCGATCAACAGGGCAATGGCCAGGATCGGGGCGGTGGTTTGGGAACGGCTCATGATCTACTCCTTATGTCAAAGCTGTGAGGTGTCGGGTGCCACCGCGAAGGCTGATCCCGTGGGCGCGAGCAGCCGATCGGAGCACCGTGAGCTGGAGATAGATCAGGGTTCCCATCATTTCAATGGGGTCAGGGCGTTTCCAGAATAAGAATAATTCTAAATTGAGAGACATGTCAGCGGGCTGCTCTGTGAGGTCGCCAGGACCGGTCAGTGCCTTGTGCGTTGGACCGAGCGCAAAAAAAAACCTCGATGGTGCATCACGCCATCGCGAAATGCACCGCCAAGGTCTTTTTGAACGTCAGGCTATTTGACAATGTGGCAGAGCGCTCAACGATCAAAGCCGCACCGTGGCGACACGGGACGGCTTTCAAACGTTTTCCCAGATCGGGAGACGATGTGAAACGATCGGACTTTTTAGTAGCCCTCACGCTCCATGCGCTTGCGCAACAGCTTCCGGGTGCGCCGCACCGCTTCAGCCTTTTCACGGGCGCGCTTCTCCGACGGTTTTTCATAATTCCGCCGCAGCTTCATTTCTCGAAAAATGCCCTCGCGCTGCATCTTCTTCTTCAGCGCGCGCAGGGCCTGATCGACATTGTTGTCACGAACCAGAACTTGCACGGTTGTTCGTCTCTCCAGCGGTTGACCCGGCCTGCCGACATGCAAGGCTCACGGGTTGGCGACTCCCTCGATGTAAAGACGACAGCAGCGCTTGCGGAAACCACTCGTCTACCCGAGGTCGACTTTGATACCATGGCCCTCCGCGAATGGGAAGGGCGAAACGGCCGGCGACCGGGTTGTTGTTGCCGCCCGACCGTTCCGCGGGATCGAAAGGCCGCGAACCGGTGCCGCATCGCGCCGGTTTCGGGTCTCTGGAGCAAAGCGGTGCCCCTTTCGGCGCCAGGAATCGGGGTATCATGGCATTACTCAAGATCGCACGGATGGGGCATCCGGTCCTGCGCCAGCGTGCGGCGCCCGTGGTCGGCCCGGTGGACCAGGACCTGCGACGGCTGATTGACGATATGATCGAGACCATGCTCGATGCGCCCGGGGTCGGGCTGGCGGCGCCACAGATTCATGTCGCCCGCCGGGTCATTGTGTTCCGGGTGCCGGTGGAACGCGCCGGACCCGATAGCGGCGACGTCCCGGCGGGGATTACCGCCTTGATCAACCCGGAATTCGAGCCGCTGGCTGACCAGCAGGTTTTCGGCTGGGAAGGCTGCCTGTCAATTCCAGGGTTGCGTGGTGACGTGCCGCGCTGGCAACACATCCGTTATCGCGGCTTGACGCCCGAGGGTGAGGCCGTGGACCGTGAGGCCCTCGGTTTTCACGCCCGAGTCGTGCAGCATGAGACCGATCACCTGGACGGTATCCTGTTCCTCGACCGGATGCCGGATCTGACCCGCTTGGCGTATGCCGAGGAAATGCGGCATTTCGCGTCGACTTGATGGTTCGGGAGCCGGTGATCGTGACGATTTCGATCCGCCCCGCGGAAATCGGGGACGTGGACACGCTGTTGAGCCTGATCCGGGACCTCGCAGCGTTCGAGCGACAGCCTGAGGCCGTCAAGGCGACCGCGGAGGATCTACGGCAGGCCGGGTTCGGCCCGGCGCCGCGATTTGAGGCGTTGATTGCCGAACTTGATGGTCGCCCCTGCGGCTTTGCATTGTTTTTCGAAACCTATTCGACCTGGACGGGGCGATCAGGACTGTTTCTTGAGGATTTGTTCGTCCGCGACGGCGCCCGCCGTCAGGGGATCGGGCGCCGGCTTCTCGTGGCGGTCGCTGGCGTCGCCGAGGTCCGGGGTTGCCGGCGACTCGATCTCAACGTGCTGGAATGGAACCCGGCGCGGGCGTTTTACGAGGCACTGGGGATTATGCCTCTGACCGGTTGGGCGCCCTACCGCGTCAGCGGCGTCGCTCTGGCCGCTTTGGCCCATGCCGAGCCCCCGTTATCGCCGCGCCGGGCGTGACCGGGATTGGGGCCGATCGAGCGCGGACTAGCGATGGCCTTGCAGGACCAGCATCACGATCATGACAACCAGAACGATCGCGATTCCGATCGTAATGCGGTTCGCGAGGTCGCGTGACGGGGCCGGGTCGTCCGTTCGGGCCGTGGACGTGGGCGGCACGGTATGGGCGACGTTGCCTGTTGCGACGCCGGCCTTGAGCCGCAGGCGCTTGGTCTTTTCCGCGGCGCTCCATTCCACGACAGCTTCGCGAATGGTCCCTTCGGCGATCAGTCGCGCGGCCTCTGCGCGCGCAACCGAGAGGCTCAGGAAACGCCCCAATTCAATTCCGTGTGGATCTTTCAGCACATAAATCGGGCTGTTGTCGACATCCAGCATGGCACCACCCCCACAGTGGCCGACGCAAGCGACAACCAACCCCGGTCACCCGTGGCGTGAGGCCGGGATCCGATGCCGCTGTTTCGCTATAGGAGATAGCCCCGTCATCCCTGCACCGACAAGGGGGAATTCGGGATGTTTGTGAGCGACATTGCGCGACGGATCGGCGCGTGGCGGAATCGTGCCGGTTCCTGGGTCCGCATCAGTCGACTTTGCACCGGTGCCGCCGCGGCCGGGCCTGGTGGCTTGTCGCACCACAACAGCATTTTTCGGCCTGGCGGGTTCTATGTCGGCGGAGAAACGGCGCCAAAACAAGGATTTGGAGCCGTTTGCGATCCCGCCGGACCGGAAACGGTTCCTCGGGTCACCGGGTTTTGCGCTGCTCGACTCGGTTGCGGCCCGCACGCTTGGCGGCATAGAGCGCCTCATCGGCGCGGTGGACCAGCGCACGCAGCGGTTCGCCGGGCTCGTATTCGGCGCAGCCGACCGACAAGGTGATCAATCCCAGCCTCTGATTGTTGCTCCGATTGACAACCCGACGCGAAGCGACCGTGGTTCGGATCTGCTCCGCCACTTTTACGCTGTCCTGGAGATGGGTGTCGGGCAGAATGATGGCAAACTCCTCGCCACCATACCGGGTTGCGGTATCGCGACCCTTGATGCAATCGGTCAGGATCTGGGCGACCAGGGCCAGGACATGATCACCGATGATGTGGCCGAATCGGTCGTTGAACAGCTTGAAGTGGTCGATATCGACCATCAGCAGTGACAGGGATTGACCACTTTCCATGGCTGCGGCCGCGGCGGCGGACAGCGATGCATCAAAATGCTTGCGGTTATAGAGGCCGGTCAGCGGATCGGTCAGGGATTCCCGTCGGACCCGGACGAGATTATGCTCCAGCTCGGCCATATGAGCCGATGATGCGTTGAGTTGTGTTTGCAGGCGGGCATTCTGTTCCACCATCGCCTCGGTCGCCAGCAGGATCTGATCAAGGGCGTCGCGCAGATCGTCGAGCCGGGGCCGTTGTGTCAGAACGCCGGAAAAGCTGTTGAGCACAACGGAATAGCGGCCGGCATCCGCGCTCTTTTCGCCCAGCAGTGTCGCGAGGCTCGCCAGCGCCGCCTGCAGCCGCAGCAATGTCTGCTGCACGGTTTCCTCGTGCTGGTCCGGGCCGATGAAGCGGCGAAAAATCTCCTCGACCCGATCCGGGGTGAACAGCTGTTTATTGCTGTGCAAGATATCGATGGCCCGGCGGAGCTCGGGGTTCTGGTCGCTGTAATAATTGTACCAGATGGTGAAATTGTCGGGTGTTGGCGGCAAAGCCTCCGCCGCCATCCGGTCGACAGCCTGGCGGGCGATCTCGGCGGCTCGTTCCCGATCATCGAAATAGCGCACGGTGGTCCCCGTCCCTCTTTGACGGACAACCATATCGGAAGCATTCCAAACGCGGAAGGAGCCAGAGCCCGTGAACCCGGTTCTTTGACGACCGGGCGGCGCTTTTTTGAAGGAGCACCGCGAAGTCGTCGATATTATTTTGCTATGGGCGTCCCAATTGATCCATCAGTTCGCGCCATTCCCGTTTCGACAGGCCGCTGGCGTCGGGATTGACCGATTCGCCCGCTAGCAACTGGCGTACCACCGTGAGTGCCGTCGCCGACAGTTGAACCGCGCCCAGGCGGTAATCCAGAAACGCCGCATGCGTCAGCGGCACCCAACGCCGCAACACCTCAAGCAGACATTCGGCATAGGCGCGGATTTCGTACTGAGCATGCGGATCGGCACGCAGGCGCAGGAAATGCATGAAGTTATGCAGGTCGATCTTCCAGTACCACTGGGTGTAGATGTTGAGCGGCAGCGCCATGCGCGCCAGTTCGCGCGCCAGCCCGTCGCTTCCGGGGTCGCGGGGATTGCCGTCCTCGTCGACATTGAGCAGGTCTTCATAGGTCTGATAGCTGTGCAGCGCCTCGGTTCGCAACAGCTCGAGGATCCGTGCCGCTTCGGCACCTTCGAGGACGGCGCCGCGGCCCTGACGATTGGTGTCGGACTGTGCCGCCAGATGATCGGCGTCCGGAATGTAGAATTCCTTGTCCAGGATGGAATAGCGCGCCGAGGTCTCATTGACGTTGGCGGTGCGGTGGCGGATCCATTGCCGGGCGATGAAGATCGGCAATTTGACGTGGAGCTTGATTTCCGCCATTTCGAACGGCGTCGAATGCCAGTGGCGCATCAGATAGCGGATCAGGCCGGCATCCTCGCTGACCTTGCGCGTGCCCCGGCCGTAGGACACCCGCGCCGCCTGCACCACAGCGGCATCGTCGCCCATATAGTCGATCACGCGCACAAAGCCGTGGTCGAGGACCGGCAGCGCCTCGAACAGGATCTCTTCCAGCGCAGGAACGGTCGCGCGGTGCGTCGCGATGGTCTGGGCGCGCAAAGCGGCGATTTCGGCGTTCTGGTCAGCGGTCAACGACATCAGGTTCTCCGGCAACGATCGCGCGACACTAGCCCGGGAGCCGGCGCGTTGCCAACCGTTGGTCATCGTTTTCGGCTATTCGCGACGAAGCGCGCGCCAGGGCTTTTCCTGGGGCGCGGAACGCCCTATATAGGTCCTGTCGGGGTAACACCCGAATATGGCGATAAACGCGTCGCGGAATAAGCGTTGCGGACCCGGGGGCGGTACCCGGCGCCTCCACCAAATCAGACCCGGTTGGGTCGTTCTGGGGGCGAAACAGGCTCGACGCGCGTGGTAAAGGTGATGTTTTCGCTCGGCATGGTACCGCCGTTATCGGGCTAAAATGATAGGTGCCAACGACAATGTTGCACCCGCGATGAAGGTTGCCGCCTGATCACCTAACGGTGCCAGGGTAGCAATTGTCTGAGCGCGGTAAGGGGGGCGCCGGGCAACAGAAAGCCCCCCACTTACCGATCGTTGTTCCGGTTCTCCCGCGTGGGTCTGAACACCCGATCCCGGTCTGAACCCGGGTCGCGAAACGGAGTCTGTCGCGGCGATTGGCGAGCTTGCACTGTCAGGCCAATTTTGTCTTAATGCCGCGAGCACGATTTTCTTCGAATTTTGAAGTCGGACGGTATGGCCCAGGAACTTCTACGGTATGACAGAATGGTGGAAGGCGCCTTGCGGGGCGTTGTCCGCGAGGCGTTGCGCGAAGCGTCGGAGTACGGCCTGCCCGGGGCCCACCATTTTTATCTGACGTTCCGGACGGGTTTCCCGGGCGTGGCGGTTCCGGAATATCTTCGCGCCCAATATCCGGGCGAAATTACCATCGTTCTGCAGCATCAATTTTACGAGCTGGAAGTTTTCGACGATCGGTTCAGCGTGTCGCTGAGCTTCAATGGCGTGCCGGAGCGGCTGGTGGTCCCGTTTGCGGCGATCAGTACGTTTGCCGACCCGTCCGTCAATTTCGTGCTGCAGTTCCAGCCCCTGGGCGGCGAGGTCGACGCGGTTCTCGATGATTTGGAGGCCGAGTCGGAAGAGGCCGCGGGCGCGGCCGAGCCACCGGGCGGTGGCGACGATGCCAAGCGCGGCCAAGTCGTCGCGTTGGACGCGTTTCGCAAGAAAAATCCCTGATCGATCGCTGCTGCCGCGATCACCGGCGCGGCGGGCCGCACCACCCCTGACATTGATCGCAGCAATCCGAGTCGGAGTGCCGGGCCGGCGCTCACCGCACCGGCGGACGCGCCGTGCGTTGGCGGCGGACCTGTCGCATCATCCGCAGCGGCGAGGGGAGCAGGCCGCCCAGGGTCGTCAACGCACCCAGACGACGGGCCGCCTTGCCAAACTGGGCCGCATTGCCGAGCCGGCGTTCGAGAAACGCCATGGTTTCGCGATCGTCTTCGGATCGATCGTCGAGCCAGAACAGAAAAGTCGTGCTGTAGACCGCGGCCAGGGTGGCGCGCTTGCTGTACCAGTTGATGTCCGTGGCCTGATCGCCGACCGCGACCCAGATCGCATCGGCGGCGCGTGCGAGGTGTCGCAGCCCCTGCGCGGCGGCGACGGGCAATGCCAGATGGCTGGCGAGCCGGCGGCACCCCTCGCGATAGGGCGACAGCGCCGCCAGGCGCAGGCGCACCGCCAGGGCGATGCGATCGGGGGTCCGCAACGCGGTCAGGTCGGCGTGGGCCAGGCCGTCCTGCATGCGCCGGTCCAGCCAGTCGGACAGATGATCGATCACATCGGGGATGCCGCCCGGGAACAGCCGGCGTGCTGTCGCCGCATCAAATCCGGCGGCGACCGCGCCGGTTCGCAGCGCGCGTGCGGTCCAGCCGTCGAAGGTGGTCTCGGCCAGGGTCGCAATCAGGATGTCGTCGCGTTGTTGGGTCCGCTCGTTCAAAGCGCTCTCCGATCCAGTGAGGGGCCTGGCAACTCATCAGGGCTCGGCCAGGGGGCTCGGCCGGACGCGGCAACCCGGGTTTGCGCATGGAATCCTGACAGCCGCCATCGTCGTTTTAGTACACATCGCGCGTGGCGGCCAGTGACGGATTTGTCGGCGGCGCCGGTCGGCAGAGCCGCTCTTTTATGCTAACGGTAGGGCCATGGTTGATCTGAATTCCGCTGCGGGCGAACCCGCCTCTTCGTATTTATCGTCGCTCAATCCGGCCCAGCGGTCCGCGGTTGAGGCGCTTGACGGTCCGGTTCTGGTGCTCGCCGGGGCCGGAACCGGGAAGACCCGGGTGCTGACGACCCGGCTGGCCCATCTGCTGCTATCCCGGCGGATCGATCCGCGCCAGGTGCTGGCGGTCACCTTTACCAACAAGGCCGCGCAGGAGATGCGCCACCGGGTTGCCGCCTTGTTGGGGCAGGAGGTCGAAGGCTGGTGGCTGGGAACGTTTCATGCCCTGGCGGCGCGGATTCTGCGTCGGCATGCCGAGCTGGTCGGGCTGCGATCCGACTTCACGATTTTGGATAGCGATGACCAGCTGCGTCTGATCCGCCAGTTGCTTCAGGCGGCGAAGATCGATGACCACAAATGGCCGCCGCGCGCGGTTCTTGGCGTCATCGAACGGTGGAAGGATCGGGGGCTGGTCCCGGCCAAGCTGGCGGAGGGCGATGGGGGCGAGGTTGCGGGTGGCCGGGCGGTCGAACTTTTCATCGCCTATCAGGCGCGTTTGAAGACCTTGAATGCCTGCGACTTCGGCGACCTCCTGGTTCACAATCTGACGATATTTCAGGATCATCCCGATGTCCTGGCGCAATATCACCGGCAGTTTCAATATCTTCTGGTCGATGAATACCAGGATACCAACGTCTCGCAATATTTATGGCTTCGAATATTGGCGCAGGGCCACAAGAACATTTGCTGCGTCGGCGATGATGATCAAAGCATTTATGGCTGGCGCGGGGCGGAAGTTGGCAACATATTGCGGTTTGAGCATGATTTCCCGGGTGCCAAGGTGATTCGACTGGAGCAGAACTATCGCTCCACCGGCCATATTCTGGCGGCGGCGGCGCAGCTGGTGGCAAACAATCGCGGGCGCCTGGGCAAGACGCTGTGGACCCAGGCGGATGGCGGCGAGCCGGTGCGCGTCAAGGCGGTTTGGGATGCCGATGATGAGGCCCGTTGGGTGAGTGACGAGATCGAGGCCTTGCAGCGCTCCGGGACCGCGCTGGGCGAAATCGCGATTCTGGTGCGCGCCGGTTTCCAGACCCGGGAATTCGAGGAACGCTTCCTCAATATCGGTTTGCCTTATCGGGTCCTGGGCGGGCCGCGATTCTATGAACGTCAGGAAATCCGCGACGCCATGGCCTATGTCCGGGTGACGGTTCAGCCCGATGACGACCTGGCCTTCGAGCGCATCATCAATCTGCCCAAGCGCGGCATCGGGCCGGCGGCCTTGCAGCAGCTGAGCCAGGCGGCACGGCGGCTGGAGACGTCGCGGGTCGGCGCCGCCTTGCGTCTGGTTGAGACCGATGAGCTCAAGCCCAAATTGCGGGCGACCTTGCGGGCGCTGCTGCAGGATTTCGCCCGGTGGCGTGAGCAGTTCCGGGCCCTGCCCCATACCGAGGTCGTTCCGATGATCCTGGACGAATCGGGCTACACCCGGATGTGGCAGGAGGACAAGTCGCCCGAGGCGCCGGGGCGGCTGGAGAATCTCAAGGAACTGGTCAACGCCATGGCCGAATTCGACGCGATCACCGGCTTTCTGGAGCATGTCAGCCTGGTGATGGAGAATGTCGAGGGCGCCGGCGACGCGGCGGTCAGTGTGATGACCCTGCACGGTGCCAAGGGCCTGGAATTCGACAACGTGTTCCTTCCTGGCTGGGAGGAGGGGTTGTTCCCCAACCAGCGCGCTCTCGATGGCGCCGGTGTCGCCGGCCTGGAGGAGGAACGGCGCCTGGCCTATGTCGGGCTGACCCGGGCACGTCTTCGTGCCTATGTCAGCCATGCCGCCAACCGGATGATCCATGGCAGCTGGACCAACGCGATGCCGTCGCGTTTTGTCGCCGAGTTGCCGGACGAGGATATCGTCAGCGACGCGGCGCCGGGCCTGTTCGCCACGCCGTCACGCGGTCTCGCCACCGGGGTTGGCCGGTTTGCCGCGGGCGAAACCGGCCGGGATGGCGGGCGTACCGCCATCGTCGAGGCCCGTGCCGTGCCAAGCCGGGACCGGTCCCCGGAGCGTGGCCACGCCGTCGCCGCCTTCGGCGTCGGTGAGCGGGTATTTCACACCAAGTTCGGCTATGGCACAATCGAGACGGTCGATGGCGACAAGTTGCATATCGCGTTCGACATTGCCGGCTCCAAGAAGGTCATCGACAGCTTCGTCGTTCCCGCCGACCAGGCGTCGTGAAACCGGTTCCGGCCGTGCCCGGGCCAGGGGGCTTGGCCGGGCGCGGCGCTGAGAAGTCGAATTGATTTATCTGGCATTCGAGGTAATCTGAAAGGATGATTAACACTTGGCTGGGATATTAGATCCATTCAGAGCCGCGGAGTAACCGATGAATCCTTTGGTCAAGAATCGCGTCATCGAGTACGAAATTCACGTTTCGGTTGAAGGGCGTTGGTGCATCGAACAGGTGGTCAAGGGCAGCGAGGCGGATGCGCTCGCCGCCGCCCGCGCGTTGTTGGCTCAGGGACGGCATGAAGCGGTCAAGGTCATTCGCGAACGCCACATGTCCTCCGGGTTTTTTACCAAAGCCCAGGTGTTTCTCGAGTATCGGCCCCTTGTCAAGGACAAGCCGCTGACGATTTCGGGGCGCGTGACCGCTGTCGGGCCGTGTCAATGTGCTGACGATTTGTTCAATTTGTCGAGCCGGATGACGCTCGGCCGGCTGCTCCGTCAGTTTTTTGAAAAATACCAGATCACCGTTACGGAGCTGCTGCATCATCCGACCTATGTGCGCAAGCTGACCGATACCGGGATGCTGCTGCAGACTGCCTTGTTCCAGGTCGCGCGGGTCCAGGCTCAGGAACTTGATATTCCGGTGCGCGATCGCGTGCGGTTTCTCGATGGCTTGGCGCGCGAGATTTCGGTCCGGGTCCGGGATTTCGCCGCGGAGCGGCGTGGCCTGCCGGTGCTGGCGCTCGACAATCTCGAATATGTCAGCCGCCGGGTGCGGGCCAAGGTCGGGGCGGAACGCCATGATTTCACCCTGGCCGCGATGTTCGTCCATTACATGACCGAGCATTTCAATTCGATCGGTGCCAAGATGGAGTTTGCCCTTGGCCTGATCGGTGAGGTGGCATTGCCCGAGGTCAGCACCTTGATGGAAGCCGTGGTTGCCGACGCTCTGGGGACCGCCGACATGGTCAAGGATCTGCTCGGTCCGCAGCCCCACCTGGGCGCGGGTCTGTGTCAGCTTGCGGATTTCCTGAATGGCCGGGTGGCCCCGGACACCCCGGGATTGACGCCGGGTCTGGCGCGGATCGGAACCCTGATCCGTGCCGGGTTGGCGCCATCGTGCCGCATCGTGCTGATCGATCGCTTGCAGCAGGAGTTGCGCAAGGACAATCCGCTGGACCGGCGCGACCCGCAGCAGGACGCCAAAATGATCGAAATGCTGATGAGCAAGCTGTACGACGACCAGGGCCGATTGCTGGGCGGGGCGGTGGTCGAGGCCGCGTTGTCCCAGCGCCTGATGCGCCAGCGCCAGGAAACGCTGCGTCGCATGGGCCTGCTCGACGCCGCCGATGAGGTGCCGCGTCATTGGGTGTTTCAGATGCCGGGCCCGGGCGGTGCCGTTGCCGCAACCTCCGGGGAAGGAGCGCCCTGACCCCGGCCCCGGACTCAAGGCCGCTTATGCAATGCTTAAATATTGATAAACAACTTGCTACGGAAGGGCACGGAATTCGAATCATTGCGAATTCCGGTGGCGTGATCACGCCGAATCGGCGATAACCGCACCCTCGCATCTTTCCACGGCCTCAACCCAGTCATGCCCAAGCCAGAGATTTGGCGCGTCGCGCTCGCCATCCCCGAACCGGCCGTCGCCGCTTTCACTGAGGCCATTGGCGACGGTGCCGCCGCGGTATCGACCTTCGAGCTCGATGAGGGCGGTGATTGGTTGCTGGAGGCGACCTTTCGAACCGAGCCGAATCGGGGCGTGCTCGAAAGCCGGGCGGCGGTGGTCGCCAAGGCGCTCGGGCTGATCGAACCGCAGTTGGCGATCGAGGCCCTGCCGCCGATCGATTGGCTCAGCCACAGCTATCAGAGCTTTCCGCCGATCCGGGCCGGGCGCTATTTCATCTATGGCTCGCACCATGAGGGTGGCCATCCGGCCGGATCGATCGGCTTGTTGATCGATGCCGCGACCGCATTTGGGACCGGCGAACATGAAACGACCAAAGGCTGTCTGCTGGCGATTGATCGCCTGACGCGCGGACCGCGACCGCGCCGGGTTCTCGACATGGGCTGTGGTTCGGGGATCCTGGCGCTGGCCATGGCCAAGTCCTGGCGTATTCCCGTCGTTGCGGTCGATCTCGACGAAGAATCGGTTCGCGTCGCGCGCCACAATGCCCGGGTCAACGCGTTGACGCCCTGGCTGACCATTGGCGGTGGCGACGGCTACCGGGCGGCGGTGGTGGCGCGGGGCAGCCCCTATGACATCATCACCGCGAATATCCTGGCCCGGCCCCTGGCCCGCATGGCGCCGGCCCTGCGCCACCATCTGCGCCGCGGCGGGCGCGCGATCTTGTCGGGGCTCCTGGCGCGCCAGGAGCGGCACGTGCTGGCCGCCCATCAGGCGCAGGGGCTGTCCCTCGAAAGCCGCATCGCAATCGGTGAGTGGCGCACTCTGGTTCTGCGTGGTTAATATCGGATAGGCTTGCGGCGGCCCGGGTCCCGCGATCGAAGGTCCCGGCGCCGTTGGCGTTTGGTCGTAAGAAAGGGACGCGACAGTGTCGGAACGCGCGAGTTACCGTGGGGATGCCCTGTTGGCCCGGCTGTTGTCGGCGGCCGGTATCGACAAGTCGACCCAAGAGGTTCGTGATCTGATCGAGGGCGTCAATGCGTCGCCGCTGCCATTGGCGTCGTCGGAGTGGCTGCCGCTGGTCGGTGAGCGCGTCGAGGGCGAACTGGCGGCGCAGCTTTGTGCCCTGCGCACCGGCCTGGCCGAGCCGCCCCGGACGGCGGAAGCCGCCGAGATCGGGGCCCGCGTCGTCGCCTTGCGCGCGGAACTGGCGCGTCGCGGCTTGTCTGGCTTCATTGTGCCCCGTGCCGACGAACACCAGGGTGAATATGTGGCACGGCGCAGCGAGCGCCTGGCCTGGATCAGCGGATTCACCGGCTCGGCAGGGGTTGCCATCATTCTGCAGGACCAGGCGGTGATCCTGGTCGATGGCCGCTACACGCTGCAGGTGCGCAACGAGGTTCCGACGGGCCTGTACCAGCATGGCCACCTGATCGAAACGCCACCGCCCGAATGGCTGGGGCGAAATCTGACCGCCAAAGCCCGGTTGGGTTATGACCCGTGGTTGCACACGGCCAGCGCCGTCGAAAAGCTGCGTGCCGCGGTGGCGCGTGCCGACGCCGAACTGGTGGCCTGCGCCGAGAACCCGCTCGACAGCGTGTGGCTTGGCCAGCCGCCGGCGCCGTTGGCCCCGGTCGTCGCGCAGGAGCTGTCCTTTGCCGGCGTGTCGTCCCAGGACAAGCGGACCGAGATTGCGGCGGCCGTCGCCCGCACCGGCAGCGGCGCTGTCGCGCTGACCCAACCCGATTCGGTGGCCTGGCTGCTGAATATCCGCGGCGGTGATGTCCCCCATACGCCGTTTGCCTTGTCCTTCGCGATCCTCGACTGCCAGGGCGCGGTCGACTGGTTTGTCGATCGCCGTAAACTGGTTCCCGGGCTGGAGGAACATCTCGGCAATCAGGTTGCGATCCGGCCGCCGGAGGAGCTGGGGGCGGTGCTCGACGGCCTGGCCGCGGCGGGCGTCAAGGTCCAGATCGATCCGGCAACCGCGCCGTCCTGGATTTTTGATCGTCTCAGCGGTGCTGGCGCCCGAATCGAACGCGGAGACGATCCCTGCTCCCTGCCCAAGTCGTGCAAGAATGCGGTCGAACTGGGTGGCACCCGGGCGGCCCATCTGCGCGACGCCGTCGCCATGGTGCGCTTTCTGGCCTGGCTGGACAGCGCGGCGCCCGCCGGGGATGTCACCGAGATGTCGGCCGCCGCCCAGCTGTTGCAGTTCCGGCGCCACGGGGCGCAATTCCGCGACCTCAGCTTCGAGACGATCTCCGGTGCCGGACCCAATGGCGCGATCAACCATTATCGGGTCAGCGCCCGCAGCGATCGCCGCCTGACGCCGGGCAGCTTGTATCTGGTCGACAGCGGGGCCCAGTATCGTGACGGGACCACCGACGTGACCCGCACCATTGCGATCGGGACACCATCGGCGGAAATGCGGCGGCGCTTCACGCTGGTGCTGAAAGGGCATATCGCCCTGGCGACGGTTCGCTTCCCGGTCGGGACCACCGGTTCGCAGCTCGATATTCTGGCCCGACTGCCGTTATGGTCCGAGGGACTGGACTATGATCACGGGACGGGTCACGGTGTCGGCAGCTTCCTGTCGGTTCACGAGGGCCCCCAGCGTATCTCGAAGGCGCCGAATGTGATCGCGCTGGCGCCGGGGATGATCCTGTCCAACGAGCCCGGCTACTACAAGGCCGGGGCCTATGGCATCCGCATCGAGAATCTGGTCGTGGTGACGCCGTGTCCGGATCCGGGCCCCGGCGAGGCTGCGGGGGAACGGGAGATGCTGGCCTTTGAAACCCTGACCCTGGTTCCGATCGACGCCCGGCTCATCGACCCGGCGCTGCTGACACAAGCTGAGATTGCCTGGATTGATGGCTATCATGCGCGGGTCAGGCAGACATTGCTGCCACTCCTCGGAGATTCCGAGCGCGCCTGGCTCTGCCACAACACCGAATCACTGGTCATTTGAGATGATTTTCGGTAAAGGCAGCTCTAACTTTCTTAAGGATTGCCGACTATGTTAGAACGTAGCGCCGAAAAGGGGCAACGGGTCAGGTCGTGATCAGCGCAACGTTTACGATGAGACCGTAAGGCGTCAGGAGTCAGCCGCGCCTCCGTATTGCAAGGACCTGTCGGACGGGTTTGTCCGACGGCGTGCGATGATGCCGGACCGGGCGGGTTATTCTGCCAACGATATTGAGTGGAGAAAGTGATGAAGATCCTGGTTGTCGACGACTACGCCACGATGCGGCGCATCGTCAGAAACCTGTTGACCCAAATCGGTTTTACCGATGTCGACGAGGCTGGC
Organism: Azospirillaceae bacterium; assembly: GCA_031291675.1. Taxonomy (GTDB): domain Bacteria; phylum Pseudomonadota; class Alphaproteobacteria; order Azospirillales; family Azospirillaceae; genus JARLIO01. The sequence continues at coordinate 467,811 of JARLIO010000034.1, read as the reverse complement.
GACGGTGTCAGTGCCCTGCAGAAGCTGCGTGAAGCGAAATACGGCTTGGTCATTTCGGACTGGAACATGGAACCGATGACCGGGTTGCAGCTCCTGAAGGAAATCCGTGCCGACAACAAGCTGAATGCGACCCCGTTCATCATGGTCACGGCCGAGAGCAAGACCGAGAACGTCGTTGCCGCCAAGGAAGCCGGTGTGAACAACTACATCGTCAAGCCGTTCAACGCCGATACGCTGAAGCAGAAGATTCAGGCCGTCTTGGGAACCTGATCGGTGGACAAGCCCGCGTCGCTCTCCGACGACGAATACGAAAGTATTGAAGAGGCGATCACACGTACCGCCAAGGGGCGGGCGTTCCTCCGACGCTATGCCCGGCGCATGCAGGGTGCCGCGACCGAGGAAGTCCGTGGCATGGTCGACCAGATCCAGCACATGCTGCGTCAGCAGCGCGAGCTGAGCCAATCGGTCGGACATATCGATATGCTGCGGCGCGAGCTGCTGGAAATGGCGGGTTCGATCGAGCAGGCGCGGCGGGAAGTGGCCGCGTTGCAGCCCCCTGACAGTGACAGCAACAAGTTTCTATCCGCAACCAACGAGCTTGACGCCATCGTCAGCTCGACGGAACGGGCCAGTCTCGATATTCTCAATTCCGCCGAGCGATTGATGGATTTGGGCAATCGGTTGCGGGCGTCGGGGGCGGACCCTATCCTTTGTACCGATATCGAAAACGAGGTGATGTCGATCTTCACCGCGTGTTCGTTCCAGGATCTGACCGGGCAGCGCACCAGCAAGGTCATCAACGCGCTCCGTTATATCGAACAGCGCATCAACGCCATGATCGCTATCTGGGGCATCGAGGGCGTCGATGCCTCGCCCATGATCGGGGACTTCGTCGATCGGCGGCCTGATGCGCATTTGCTTCACGGCCCGCAGGCCGACGGCAAAGGCGTGTCCCAGGGCGATGTCGATGCCATGTTCGACACCCCGCCCGCGGCACCAAAGGTCCAGCCGCCTGCGCCCGAACCGCCGCCGGTCGTCGCGCCGCCGGCCAGTTTGGAACCGGAAGCCGCTCCGGCTCACCATGCTAGTCAGGCGGATATCGATTCGATGTTTGGGGCCCCGGTTCCGTTGAAACCGGCGAGCCAGTCCGACATCGATGCCCTGTTCAGTGCCCCGGCCCCGGTTCCGTTGAAACCGGCGAGCCAGTCCGACATCGATGCCCTGTTCAGTGCCCCGGCCCCGGCGGCCCCGGCGGCCCCGCCGAAGCCGGCGAGCCAGTCCGACATCGATGCCCTGTTTAGTGCTCCGGCCTCGGCGGCCCCGCCGAAACCGGCGAGTCAGTCCGACATCGACGCGCTGTTCGCGTCCCCGGCGCCCTCGGCGCCATCGAAATCCGTCGATCAATCCGACATTGATGCCATGTTCGCGGCACCGGCGCCGGCCAAAGCGGCGTCGCCGCCCGTGGCGCCAAGGCCGGCTCCGCCGCCCCCCGTAGCCAGATCGGCTCCACCGCCGGTGGCGCCCAAACCGGCCCCGCCGCCTGCGGCCGCAAGACCGATGGCGCCGCCGCCGGCCAGACCGGTTCCGGCAGCCGTGGCGCCCCGGCCCGTCGCTGCCGCGGCGGCGAAACCACCGCCGGCCGCGCCGCCCGCAGCCGCAGCCAAGGCGGCGCCGGCCGCAGCGCCGAAGGCCGCGCTGGACCAGTCGGCGATCGACGCGCTGTTTGGGTGAGAGTGTCACCAGGGTGAGGAAACGGCGGTGCGGCGGCCGGTCCTCACGGTCGCAGAGGGGCACTCCGGTTGGGTTTTGGCCGTCGTCGCGGTGAAAAATCGGTGTCGTGATCGGAACGGAAATAGTTCTGCGATATATTCAGCAAGTTTCGGCCGTATGATGAATGCCTGATGGCCACGCTCGCGACACGAAAACAGATGTCAGCACAGGATTGAAGGACATGGTGGACCAGTCTCGCCGGCCGTTCATGGCCGAGCTGCAGTACAAAAAGCGCCAGAGGCCGGCCGGTAACGGTGCCGTACCCGTCGAAGCTGCGCAGCCTGAGGTCGTTGCGCCGCCACAGATCATCGTCGCACCGGCCGACAATGGCGAGGTCCTGCGGGCCATTGCCGACCTGTCGTCGAAGTTCGACCGGTTTCTGGCGACGGACAAGACGCAGATCGAGAGCATCCAACTCGAAATCGAGGACATTGCCGGTCGGATCAAGGCCACCAAAGCCGAAATGGCGGCTTTGCGCCATCCTCTCGCCAACGAGGACAAGTTCCAGCAGGCGTCCGAAGAATTGAGTGCTGTCGTTTCCGCGACTGAAGATGCCACGAACGTCATCATGGCCAGCGCCGAGGAAATGGAAGAAATCATCGCGGAGCTGAAGGCACAGCTCCCGGACGGCTATCAGTCGTCGCGGGTCAACGACATGAACGAGATTGTGGTCCGAATTTTCGAGGCCTGCAACTTCCAGGATCTGACCGGACAGCGGATCACCAAGGTGGTGCGTGCCCTGTCGTTCATCGAGGAACGCGTCGACGCCATGATGAGCGTCTGGAACCGCCGTGAATTCGAGTCCATGCCGCTACCGCCCGACGTGTCGCATCATGATGGTGATTTGGAGTTGCACGGCCCTCACAAGGAAGACAAGAACAAAGGCATGATCTCGCAGGCCGATATCGACGCCCTGTTTGGCTGACCCCGCCCCGACGCGGGGATTTGTGGGCCGTGGCCTCGCGCTTCGGCCGATTCCCCGGTGTCCGCGCGAGCCGCTGCCGTCCGCTCTTGCGGTCGCGCGTTATGGCGCCGTGCGTTCGATCTCGACACCGACGCTGGCGGCGTCGGCGATAATGTCCAGCTTTTCGATTCGCACGGTGATCGACCGGATTCGCGGATCGGCGAGGCAACGGTCGGCGATACGATGGGCCAGGGTCTCCAGCAGATGGATGTGGCCCGCGGCGATGATGTCGCGGATCGCGCCAATCAGTCGATCATAGCATACGACCTCGTCCAGCCGGTCATGGGCCGGCAGCCCCGGGTCGGCGACCCGGAAGTCGACATTGAGGCGGATACGCTGCGGTGCCTGCTTCTCGTGGTCGAAAGCGCCGATTCGGGCGTCGAGGACCAGATCGCGGACAAACATACGCATCGTCTTGGTCTCGGCGCGAGCACGTGGCGCCGTCACAGTGGCAAACAGCTTGTTCATAATCGGTGATTAGCACTCCCTGTCGGCCCTGCCAAGACCGGTTTCTCTGTTGAAACGCGGAGACGGGGTTGCGCAAACCCGGTGCCGCGCGGGTCGTTGATGTCGGGATCCGCCGCGCCCTCAGGCCTGCGGTTCGGCCAGCAGGCGCTGGCGCAGCAGGTCGATCGGCCGGGGATCACCGCCGCCGGCATCGAAATGCCAGAAGGTCCAGCCATTGCAGGCTGGCAGCCCCTGGACCGCGGCGCCAACCTGATGGATCGAGCCGCGATGGTCACCGAAATGGCTGGTTGCCGAGATTGTGCCGTCGGCGCGAACCCGGGCCAGGATGCGGCGCCGTTGATCGAACAGGGTTGAGCCGGGCGGCAGCAGTCCCCGCTCGATCAGGCGGCCGAAGGGCACCCGGGGCGCCTGGCGCTTGTTGTTGGGTGCCAGGAGGTCGGTATCAATTCCCGATTGCCCCGGCTCGGGAATCGCCGCCAGGCGCTGCTGGGCAAACTGGGCGTAGACCGGTTCACGATCGATTCCAATCCAATGCCGCGCCAGTTTCTTGGCGACGGCGCCCGTGGTCCCGGTGCCGAAAAACGGATCCAGCACGACATCGCCAACCTTGGTTGAGGCCATGACCACGCGAAACAGCAGGGCTTCCGGCTTCTGCGTCGGATGGGCCTTGTGACCATCGCTGTCCTTGAGGCGTTCGGGCCCGGTGCAGAGCGGGAACAACCAGTCGCTGCGCATCTGCAGGTCGTCATTGAGGCTCTTCATGGCCTCGTAATTGAACTGATATTTGCCGTCTTTGAACTTGCTGGCCCAGATCAGCGTTTCGTGCGCGTTGGTGAAACGTCGGCCGCGGAAATTGGGCATCGGATTGGTTTTGCGCCAGATGACATCGTTGAGAATCCAGAAACCGAGATCCTGGAGGATCGATCCGACCCGAAAAATATTGTGATAACTGCCGATCACCCACAGCGAGCCGTCGTCCTTCAGGGCATGGCGGGCAGCGCTGAGCCAGTCACGGGTGAACCGGTCATAGGTCGCCAGATCGTCAAACCGGTCCCAGTCCTCGCCGACGCCGTCGACGCGGGTGTGGTTGGGGCGCAGCAAATCACCGGTCAATTGCAAGTTATAGGGCGGATCGGCAAAGACCATATCGACGCTTCCGGCCGGAAGCGATTGCATCAGCGTGATGCAGTCGCCGACCAGGATCCGGTTGATCGGGATTCCGCTGGCGGGGCTGTTGTCGGTGAGCGTAGTCTTCATGACGTCGACAATGAGTCGGCGGCGCCTGGACGTCAATGGTTTTGCTGACGCAGTCTTGAAACGTTGCGCAATTGTCTTTTTCCGATCCCGACTTCGGCGGTTTGCCGACGTACCGGCTGGCGGCGGTGTCGGGTGCTATGATCGACGGGATTGTGGGTGCGGGACAGAGTCATGGTGGGATGGGATCGTGCGCGGGCCGGGGTCGATGAGGTCGGGCGGGGCAGCTGCTTCGGGCCGGTGGTCACCTGCGCCGTTGTGTTTCCGGATGATGGCCTCGATCCCGTGCTTGCGGCGGGATTGGGCGATTCCAAGGTCCTGAGCCGGCGCACCCGGGAGGACCTCGCCGATCAGCTGTGCCGCTGCGTCCGGTTTGCCTTCGGTGCCGCCAGCGCCGCCGAGGTCGATGCCGTCAACCCGCTGCAGGCGACGATGCGGGCGATGGCGCGGGCGATCGAACGCCTCGACGCCAGGATGCGCAATCCGCGGGTGCCGCTGCGCTATGTGATCGTCGACGGCCGCGACTATCCGCCGGTCACGATCCCGGGCGAGACCGTGATCAAAGGCGACGCCCTGGTTGCGGAAATCTCGGCGGCGTCGATCCTGGCCAAGGTCTTCCGGGATCGGCTGGTGGCCCGGATGGCGACGCGCTATCCGGGATACGGCCTGGAACGGCATGCCGGCTACGGCACGGCGGCCCATTTCGCCGCGATCGCTCGGCTGGGGCCAACCCCGCACCATCGCCAGACCTTCTTGCGCAAACTCAATGCCCGCCTCGCCGCGCTCTAGATCTTTGTTTTGTCGCATTTTCTACGCCCAACCGGAACCCACTTGGTCGGAAAATGCTCTGGTGGCGTGCGTTATCCAATTTGCGACCGTCGCCCTCGCGAACGCGGGGGCCCAGAGCCGCCCGCTTCGAACGATGGCGCCTGTGGCCCTGGATGCCCGCGTTCTCGAGCATGATGGTGGCCAGAGATCCTCTCATTGTCAGCGACGCGAGCCACGAGGACGCCGGGTTTCGAGCCCCATGCGTTTCTTGCGGAAAAGGGAGGGCCCAGGCCGGTTCGCGTGGCAAGCCGATGGCGGTGGCCGGAGTAGAATGTTCTTGAAACGTTCTCATCGTTCTTTTATTCTCGGGGTATGGACATCCGCTCGCCCGTTCTGCCGCACAAGGGCCGCGGCGCTCTCGGCAACATCATGTCGCGGTTCGATCGCGAGGATCGTTTCGCGATTGACGACGGTTGGGGATCGTCGGACGACGATGGGGAGGCCAGGTTGCCGACCACGGTAACCGCGGACACGACGCGGTCGCTGATCACCCGCAACACCTCTCCCGATCTTCCCTTCGACCGTTCGATCAATCCTTATCGCGGCTGTGAGCATGGCTGCATCTACTGTTTCGCGCGGCCGAGCCATGGCTATCTCGGTCTGTCGCCCGGGCTCGATTTCGAAACCCGGTTGTTCTACAAGCCGGATGCGGCGGCGATCCTGGAACGGGAACTGCACGCGCCCGGCTACCGGGTCGGGCCGCTGGCGCTGGGGACCGGCACCGACCCTTATCAGCCCGTCGAACGTGACCTGACGCTGACCCGCCAGTTGCTGACTGTGTTGTCGGCGTTCAACCATCCGGTCGGGATTGCCACCAAATCGAACCTCGTGCTGCGCGATCTCGACATCATCGCACCGATGGCGGCGCGGGGGTTGGCCCAGGTGTATCTTTCGGTGACGACGCTGGACCGATCGCTGGCGCGCACGATGGAGCCCCGGGCTCCGACGCCGGAGCGGCGGTTGGAGGCGATCCGCCGCCTGAGTGCCGCGGGGGTCCCGGTCGCCGTCCTGGCGGCGCCCATGATCCCGGGCCTCAATGATCACGAGTTGGAGCAGATCCTCGACGCGGCGAAGCAGGCCGGGGCGACGGGTGCGGGCTATATCCTGTTGCGCTTGCCGTTCGAACTCAAGAGCCTGTTCGAGGACTGGTTGCGTCAGCACTACCCGTCGCGGGCGGATCGGGTTCTGACGCTGCTGCGCGGTTCACGTGACGGCCGGTTGTACCGCTCGGGATTCGGTGATCGCATGATCGGAACCGGTGCCTATGCCGAGGTGTTGGCGCAGCGCTTCCGTCTGGGGGCGAAACGGCTGGGCCTGGGCGGGCGTTTCATGGGTTTTGCGGCCGAACAGTTCCGGCCGCCGCCGCGCCCGGGGGAGCAACTCGCCCTGTTTTGAGGACGGGCGGTTGGCTCTATTCGGTTTCGTGCGAAACCCGGAACCAATGTTCGGCATATTGACGACAAAGCTCGGCCTCGATCAGGTCCCCGGAATGCTCGGCATCCACAGCACGGGTCAGCCATTGATTGTGCTTCTGGGCGGCTGAGCCGCCGGCGCGGCCCCTTGCGGAGGCTCCCTCAGCCGAGGGGGCCTGATTGGATGAGCTTTGCGAGGAGCGGCGAAACTTGGATCGGTCTGGACCTCGCGGTCCGGCATTGTCGAAAGCCATTCTCAGCGAACCTCTTCTATGCCATGTCCGTTCCTGGTCGGTTGGTCCGTTCTGTCGGCCGCCGTCGTCGGGAATTCGCGCGGCGCGAAAGCCAGGCTAATTCGACACGGGATTATGCACGAAGGCCGAGAAAAAGTCGCGCATCTCTGTCACCAGTGCACAAATCTTGTCGCACGATGCAATGATGCCGAAGTATCGTTTCAGGCCAAGGGCGTGATCGAAAGTGCGGTGTCTCGCAAGCCGGGGCGCGTCAGGGGCGCACAGCGCGGATCTGCCGGTCAACCCGGGCCCGGCCGCTGAGGCCGGAGGCCTCGCCGCACCAAGCACCAATGCGGCGGCGCGGTCGTGAAAGGTCTGATGATCGTTCGGGGTCGGAACGAGATCTGGTTATTCAACGGGTGTCGTTGCCGAAAAATTCGGGTGAGGCCAGGATCGGCGCCAGCGCATCATACAGGCGTTGAGCCCATCGGGCGGCGCCCGGCGGATCCGAGATCAGGTCCTGGCGGATTTCCACCAGGACATGCGGCAACTCCAGCGGGACGGCGTGGCGATCGAGCGTCGAACCGTCGTCACCGCGCCCGGAATAGGGATGATTGTCGCCGACGACGAGCGTGGCATCCGCGGCGAGGTGCCGCAGCAGGGGGTCGGCGATGCGACTGTCCTGATCCCACAGCACGCCGATATGCCAGGGGCGCAGATATCCCCGCATCATGGGCGTGAAGCTATGGACAGAGACGATTGCCGGACCGGGGCCGCGCGCGCCCAGGCGGACGACTTCGGTCGCGACAGCCGCATCATAGGGTCGATAGAACGCCTCAATCCGCGCGTTGAGGGCAGCCATCCCGAGATCGCGATTGGCCGGAATGATGGTTCCGTCGGAAATCATCGGCACCAGGGTCGGATCGTCGAGGCCCCGGTTGAGATCGATCACCAGACGCGAATAGCCGGCATAGACGGCGCAGGCGTCGAACCGGCGCGACAGATGGCGGGTGACCTCGGCCGCGCCGATATCCCAGGCGATGTGGCGCTGCATGTCGGCCGCCTTGACGCCGAGGCTGGACAGGCCCGAGGGCAGCGCATTGGCGGCATGATCGCAGATCAGCAGCAGCGGGGCCGTTCCCGCGCGATTCTCGACCCGGGCCGGCGGCGGATCGTCCGGGGCCAGCAACCGGCCCGGGTGGGGGTGGATGGGGAAGGCGGACCCATCGTTCGCAGGGGACATCGCGGAACGTCGCTCGCGTCAGGAGAGGAAGGCGCCACAAGGGGCATGTCCGGTTACCAACACGGGTTGGCGCCGTTCCATTCCCTTGATGTGATAATCAAGCCTCGGCCGGGGGTTCAGCGGCGGCAATCGCACTGTTGAAGGCTTTGACCGCGGCACCGGGACCATCGATATGGTCCCAGATCGCCGAAACCACGGCCAGGAAATTGGCCCCGGCATGTACCAGGGGCCCGCAATTGCCCGGTGTGATGCCGCCAATGGCGACCACCGGGATCTCGACCAGATCATTCCACCAGGTCAGCAGATCGAGGCCGGCGACGCAATCGGTGATTTTCGTCGTCGTGGGAAAAAACGGTCCGAAAGCGACGTAGTCGGCCCCGGCGTCGGCCGCCTCCAGCGCCAGGTGACGGCTGTCCATGCAGCTCACGCCGACAATCGCGTCGGCACCGACCTGCTGGCGCGCGGCGGGGTAAGGGGTGTCGTCCTGACCGATATGGACGCCATCGCACCCGGTTGCCGCGGCGAGGTCCGGGCGGTCATTGAGGATGAAGGCGACATCGCGGTCCTGGACCAGCGGCCGCAGGTGATCGATGGTACGGCGCACGGTATCGTCGTCGACACCCTTGAGCCGGAGTTGGACGCAAGCGACATCCCCGGCGTCCAAGGCTTCGGCCAGGCGTGGGGCAAAGGTGATCGGATCGAGCACCGGGGGCGTTATCAGGTAAAGACGACAGTCGGGCACAGCAACGGAGACCTTATAGAGCGGCGACGGGAGCACCCGTTCGGTGCCTCCAGGTCAGCCGGGCGATCGATGCCTGTTTGCACCACACCCGGATAGATCTTGACCGACTGGCGGGTCAAGGCAAGGGCTTCGTGGGCAGCGGTTCTCATTTTGGCGACGAAGCGTTGGGCTTTCGCCCAAGCCCAACGGGGGCCATGCCCCAGACCCCTTTGTTTTTGTCAAAATAGAGGGGGATTCGGGATTCACCCCGGGCGGGTGTGGGCGGCAGCCCGCTACCGACAGGCAAAATGAGAATGGCTGCTTCGTGGGCTGAGGGCCACAAAGAATTCCGCTTGTGGAGCGATAGGTGCTCGCCGCGGCCCCGATCGCGCGGGAATCGGGGCCGTGGATCACGTCCCGTCCCGGGACCCTTCGGTGATCCCGGTCAGCCAGGTTCGGCAGGCACTGTCCCGGGCAATGATCCCGGCGAGGTCGAGCACGGTCGCGAAACGGTCATGGATTACGCCGCCGCTCGCCGCGCCGGCCTGGCACAAGCGATCGCGGGTCGCAATGTCACCCGAAAAAATGACGTCGCTCACGCCGACCCGCCAGGCGGCCAGCACCAAGCCCGGCATGTCGCCGCAGTCCAGAATGGCCGTCAAGGGGACGGTGGGAAAACAATGGTGCCCGGTCTCGATCAGCGCCTTGAACCAGCCGACGCCGGCAAAGCCGGCGGCTTCCGGGGCCGAGACGACGACGGCAGGGCAGCTTGTCGTCTGCGCCGCGGTCATGACCAGGGCCAGATCGGCGATGCCGAGGATACGAATCGGTCGCAGGATCGCGGGCACGAGGCTCCGGAGGGGGGGGCGAGGAACGGAGGAGGACCGGCATCGGCCCCGACGTTCCTGCGTGTCGCGGGACCGTCGGGGGTCGAAAACCGGCCCGGGATCAGCCGATCAGCCGAGCTTGGCCATCACGATGGCGGTGTCGGCCATCCGGTTCGAGAAGCCCCATTCGTTGTCGTACCAGGACATGATGCGCACGAAGGTGCCATCAATGACCTTGGTTTCCTTGAGCGCGAAGATCGAGGAGTGCGCGTCGTGGTTGAAGTCGGTCGAGACCAGATCTTCGTCGTAGCAGGACAGGATGCCCTTGAGCGGGCCGTTCACGGCGGTCTGGATCAGGGACGCGATTTCTTCGGCGGTGGTGGCGCGCTTGGCAACAAACTTGAAATCGACCAGCGAAACGTTGGGCGACGGGACGCGGATCGAGGTTCCGTCGAGCTTGCCCTTGAGCTCGGGCAAAACCTTGCCGACGGCTTTGGCGGCACCGGTCGAGGTCGGGATCAGATTGAGCGCGGCGGCGCGGGCGCGGTGCAGGTCACGGTGCATCGTGTCGACGATGCGCTGATCGCCGGTGTAGCTGTGGATCGTGGTCATGAAACCGCGCTCGATGCCGATGGCATTGTTGAGCACGAACGCGACCGGTGCGAGGCAGTTGGTGGTGCACGATGCGTTCGAAACGATCTTGTGCGCCGCGATCAGCTTGTCGTGGTTGACACCATAGACGACCGTGAGGTCCTCGTCGGTGGCCGGAGCGGAGATCAGGACCTTTTTGGCGCCCGCGGTCAGGTGCTTCTCGGCGTCGGCGCGCTTGGTGAAGATCCCCGAGCATTCCAACGCGACGTCGACGCCCAGCTCGCCCCACGGCAGCTTGGCGGGATCGCGTTCCTGGATGACACGGATCGCGTGGCCGTTGACGGTCAGCGTGGCTTCGCCGGCTTCGACGGTACCCGGGAAACGGCGATGAACGCTGTCATATTTCAGCAGGTGGGCATTGGTGTGGACGTCGGCGAGATCATTGATCGCAACGACTTCGATGTCGGTACGGCCGCTTTCATAGATCGCGCGCAGGACGAGCCGGCCAATGCGACCGAAGCCATTGATTGCAACTTTTACAGCCATGTGATCCTCCAGTTAAGCGTGGGAGTTTCTCAGAAAATCGTGATCGCGATACCAGGAATGACGTGTGCCGTTTGTCTTGCTTATTCCAGGGTGGTTGGAGGTGGTTCCTGGTTACAGTCGAGCCTTGACCGCCGCCACGATGGCGGCAGTGGTAATGCCGAAATGTTGGTAGAGTTTCTCATAGGCTCCGGATTCGCCGAAGCCGGGCATGCCGATGAAGACGCCGTCGCTGCCGATATAGCGGTGCCAGCCCTGGACGATCTGGGCCTCGATCCCGACCCGGATCGGGGCATCGCCGATCACCGCCTTGCGGTAGGCGGCATCCTGCTGTTCGAACAGGTCCCACGCCGGCATCGACACCACGGCGACGCTGATGCCTTCGGCGGCGAGCGCCGCGCGGGCTTCGACCGCGAGGTGAACCTCCGAGCCGGTGGCAAACAGAGTGGCGCGGCGCGGGCCCTCGGCCTCGGCCAGGACATAGGCGCCGCGGGCGGTGAGATTCTCGCGGGTGAAGCGGGTCCGCAGCGTCGGCAGGTTCTGGCGGGTCAAGGCCATGATCGACGGCCGGTCCGGCGTGGTCACGGCGATCTGCCAGGCCTCGGCGGTTTCGACCGGATCGGCGGGACGAAACACCGTCAGGCCGGGAATCGCCCGCAACGCCGCAATATGTTCGACCGGCTGGTGGGTCGGACCATCCTCGCCCAGACCGATGCTGTCATGGGTCATGACGAAGACGACGCGCTGTTTCATCAGCGCAGCCAGGCGAATGGCCGGACGACAATAGTCGCTGAACGTCAGGAAGGTGCCGCCGTACGGGACCAGGCCGCCGTGAAGCGCCATACCATTGAGGGCCGCGGCCATGCCGTGCTCGCGGATGCCGAAATGAATGTAGCGGCCGCCATAATTGGTCCGGCTGAGATCGGTGCCGGTTTTGGTCCTGGTGTTGTTCGAGGGCGTCAGGTCGGCCGACCCGCCGATCATCTCGGGCACCGCGGGAACCAGCAGCTCCAGGACCTGACCGGAGGCGACCCGGGTCGCGAGCTTTGGCTGTTCCGTCGCGACCTTTTGCTTGTAGGCCTCGACCACCGGCGCGATGTCGACCGACAGCGCCGGGGCGACCGCGGTTTCGAACGCGGCCTGGCGGGCCGGGTCGCGGGCCAGACGCTGGGTCCAGGCGGCGTGGTCGCCTTTGCTGCGCTGGCCGGCGCTACGCCATGCCGCGAGAATCGCGTCGGGAATGACGAAGGCCGGGTAGGGCCAGCCGAGCTTCTCGCGGGTTCCGGCGACCTCGGCGGCACCCAGGGCCGAACCGTGGCAGCCGCTGGTTCCGGCTTTGGTCGGGGCGCCAAAACCGATGATGGTGCGACAGGCGATCAATGACGGTGCGCCGGTGGTCTGGGCGGCGGCGATCGCCGCGGCGATCTGGTCCGGATTGTGGCCGTCGACGGCGCTGACGTCCCAGCCATAGGCGCGGAACCGGGCCGGCACATCATCCGATGAGCTGACGCCGATCGCGCCATCGATCGAAATCTGATTGTCGTCCCACAGGACGATCAGCTTGCCCAGGCCAAGATGCCCGGCGAGCGAGGCCGCCTCGTGACTGATGCCTTCCATCAGATCACCGTCGGAGGCCAGGACATAGGTGAAATGGTTGACGATGTCGTCACCGAAGCGGGCGTTGAGTGAACGCTCCGCCAATGCCATGCCGATCGAGGTCGCCAGCCCCTGGCCCAGCGGGCCCGTGGTCATCTCGATTCCGGCCTCGTGCAGCACTTCGGGGTGGCCCGGGGTCTTGCTGCCCAGTTGCCGGAACTGTTTCAGGTCATCCAGCGTCAGAACCGGAAAGCCCGAGAGGTACAGCAGGCTGTAGAGCAGCATCGAACCGTGGCCGGCCGACAGCACGAAGCGGTCGCGATCGGCCCAGGTTGGCGCGTCGGGGTCAAATTTGAGAAAACGTGTCCACAGGACCGTCGCAACATCAGCCATGCCCATCGGCATGCCCGGATGGCCGGAGCCGGCCTTCTCGACCGCATCGATGGCGAGAAAGCGAATGGCGTTGGCCAGGAGCTCATGGCGGGGTGGCATCGGGTCCGCGGAGGGAGCGACAGTGGTCGGCATGGGGTCTGGATCCTGCAAAGAGACACGGCCGGCAGCAGCCCGGCCATCCAATCGAGCGCCGGAACCGAGCCAGATGGCCTGCCGGGGCTGTCGCACCATGGCGCTGTCATTCAACCGCGTCAATGTCGACGATGTCGATGCAGATCCGAATGGGACGCGGGTCGCGCGCGCGCTTTAAGGGGTCGCATCGTCTTTCGCGATCGGGCGGGACGCCGTGTCGCAGGCCGGGTTGTGCCCGTTGCCAAGGCGGCCCCGATGGCGCCGGAGAGCGGCGGAACGGGTCGCCGGTGCCGCAGCCGCGGCCGGATCATCGTCGGGTCCAGCGTGCCGCGGTGATGTTTGTCATAATCAGGCCGCTCGATGGTTGACGACAAAGGGAGACGGCTTCTAATGTTGCGGAACCTGATGACAATGACTGTCTGCCCCGCCCGCCAATGGACCGTTTGCATGCCGCACTGCACCGCCTGACTGCTGCTCTCGATCGGTTCGAGACGGCGCTGGGACATTATGAGACGCGTATCGAGGTCGAGCGCCGGAGCCTCGAGCAGGTGGTTGGTGTTGCGCAAGCCGGGGAGGCCCAGGCAAAGGGGGTCGTCGAAGCGGTTTCCGCCCGCCTCGACGATGCGATCGGTCGCTTGCAGACCGTGCTGGAGGAATAGTTTATGCCCCGCGTCGAAGTCAGGCTCAACGGACGCGGCTATGCCGTCTCCTGCCGGGATGGCGAACAGGATCGTCTGCTTCAGATCGCCGCGTTCGTCGACGAACGAATCAGGCAGGTGGCGGCGTCCGGCAGCGGCCAGGGCAGCGACGCGCATCTGCTGGCGCTGACGGCGCTGCTGCTGGCCGATGAATTGTTCGACATCAAGGCCGGCGGCGGCGGTGACGCGGCCAACCGGCTCGCCCCGCAGGAGGAGGAGGCCGTGGTCAGCGCGGTCGATCAATTGGCGCGGCGGATTGAAGATATTGCAGCCCGGCTGGATCGTCCCTAAGTTAGGCGCAAGGGAAGTGGCTGCGTGGTGCGACAGGCTGTTTATCCCTGGGGCCGATAACCTATTCTCTCGGGAGCTGTCTCTGCTGCGATCGTGGTCGTGGTACGCGGTGCCCACCTGCCTAGGCAGGCCGCAAGAGGATACAATGCCAACGGCTGAGGCGGCTGCTTCCCCCCATTTTTCTGAGGCTCCGGATCGGGCCGGCGCCATCCGGAGCGCCGGTCAGCATGCCCGGAATGGTTGCCGCTATGGAGAATACCGAGACGGACGCGGGCGCGGCACGGCGAGCCAAGGCGACGGTGCGGGCGGCGGCCCGCCAGATCCGGTTGGCGGCATGGCGGGTTGGTGTTGACGCCGGGGCGCGGTTGGCGACGCGGATCGTTGACGAACTCGCGGCGACGCCTTCGGTCCGCCCTGCGGCGCTGGTCGCCGGTTACTGGCCGCTCGATGACGAGATCGATGTCCGTGTGGCCCTCCATGATTTGCATGACCGTGGCTATGCGCTGTGTCTCCCGGTTGTGGTGCGCCGCGGTGAACCGCTGCGGTTCAGACGCTGGCGGCCGCAAACCGTGATGGTGGCCGGGGCCTTCGGGGTGTCGATCCCGTCCGAAACCGAGCCCTTCTGCGTTCCGGAGGCTTTGCTGGTGCCCTTGTTGGCGTTTGACCGGTGCGGCCATCGCCTTGGTTATGGCGGTGGCTTCTATGATCGGACCTTGGGCCTGCTCCGCCACAGCCGGCCGGTGACCGCGATCGGCGTGGGTTTTGCGGCGCAGGAGATCGCAGCGGTTCCGTGTGGCCGGTTCGACCAGCCGCTGGACGGGGTCGTCACCGAGGCGTTTTCATTTTGGGTGCGGGACGCGCCGTTGTCGTGACGTTGTTGTGGTGAGGGGGATGCTGTGCGGCTGCTGTTTTTAGGCGACATTGTGGGACGTTCGGGGCGGGATGGGGTGCTGCGACACCTGCCGGCATTGCGTGAGGCGCTGGATCCCGACGTCATCGTCGCCAATGGCGAAAATGCCGCAGGCGGGTTCGGGATTACCGACAAGATCACGCGGGAGTTCGTTGAGGCCGGAATCGATGGCCTGACCACCGGCAACCATGTCTGGGACCAGAAGGAACTGGTCAGCCAGATCGATCGGGAGCCGCGACTGCTACGGCCGCTGAATTTTCCCGAGGGAACGCCGGGACGCGGCGCCGTGGTGCTGACGGTACGTCAGGGGCGCAAGGTTTTAGTGATCAACGCGATGGCCCGGTTGTTCATGGATGCCCTCGATGATCCGTTTGCCGCGGTGGACCGCGTGCTGCGTCAGCAGCGCCTCGGCGGTGGAGTCGACGCGATCATCGTTGATTTCCATGGCGAAGCCTCGAGCGAGAAGATGGCGATGGGGCATTTCCTCGACGGGCGCGTCTCTCTGGTGGTCGGCACCCATACCCACATACCGACGTCCGATGCCCAGGTCCTGCCGGGCGGGACAGCGTACCAGACCGACGCCGGCATGTGTGGCGACTATGACAGTGTGATCGGCATGCAGAAGGAGGGGGCGGTTCAACGTTTCGTGCGCAAGATGCCCGGCGAGCGGCTGAAGCCCGCCGAGAACGAGGCGACGGTGTGCGGTTGTTTCGTTGAAACCGATGATCGGACCGGGCTGGCGCTGCGTATCGCCCCGGTGCGGGTCGGTGGCCGGCTGGCCCCGGCATTGCCGCAGCGTTGAGCGCCGGGGGATGATCGTGATGCAGGTCGGGCCCTAATATCGCCATATTGACTTTTTAAGCAGAGGGTGCGGTGTTGCCGGCCGAACCGTAGCGCCTCGCGGGGCGCGGCACGGTGATGCACGAGCCGTGGTACCGAATTCATGGATAATCCCCCTATGTTTGCTCAACCTGCCCCTAGGGACGCATAAGCGCATGTCCGGCCATTCCCAATTCAAGAACATCATGCACCGCAAGGGCGCTCAAGACGCCCGGCGGGCAAAAATCTTCAACAAGCTGGCACGCGAAATCACGGTTGCCGCCAAGTCCGGGATGCCGGATCCGGCGGCAAATCCGCGGCTGCGCGCGGCGATCCAGGCGGCCCGCCAGCAGAACATGGCGCGCGACCGCATCGACCGCGCGGTCAAGAGCGGCTCTTCGGGGGGCGATGACACCAATTACGAGGAGGTTCGCTATGAGGGTTATGGCCCCGGCGGTACCGCGCTGATTGTCGAGGCGCTGACCGACAACCGCAACCGCACCGCGGCGGAGGTTCGCTCGGCCTTTACCAAATTCGGCGGAACGCTGGGCGAAACCAATTCGGTCAGCTTCATGTTCGCGCGGGTCGGCCTGATCATTTATCCCGTCAAGGTCGCCGCGGCGGACGTGATGTTCGAGGCGGCGCTGGAAGCCGGCGCGGAAAATGTCGACGTGACGGACGAGAGCCACGAGGTCACGACCGCGATCGATGATTTCATCGCGGTGCGCGATGCGCTCGAAACCCGCTTCGGACCGGCGGACACGGCGCGCCTGGCCTGGCGCCCGTCCAATGCGGTTCCCGTCACCGAGGAGCAGGCCGCGACGAGCCTGCTGAAACTGCTTGATGTTCTCGAGGACAATGACGACGTCCAGAACGTGTCGGGAAACTTTGATATTCCCGACGCTTTGGTGGAACGGCTGACGACGTGATGATGGCGACCCCGTCTGCAACAGGTCCCGCGCCGGTGACGCGGGTGATCGGGCTTGATCCCGGTTTGCGTCACACCGGGTGGGGGATCATTGATGTCGCCGGCAACCGGCTGCGTCATGTTGCCGATGGGGCGGTCCACTCCGACGAAACCCGCAGCCTTGCGGAGCGGTTGGTGCAACTCCACGATGGTCTGGTTGGGGTTCTGGCGGCGTGGAAGCCCGACGAGGCCGCGGTCGAGGAGACCTTCGTCAACCGCAACCCGGCCTCGACGCTCAAGCTGGGCATGGCGCGGGGCATCGTGCTGCTGGTTCCGGCCCTGGCCGGGCTTTCAGTTGCCGAATATTCGGCCAATCTGATCAAGAAGACGGTCGTGGGTGCCGGCCATGCGGACAAGGCCCAGGTTCAGGCGATGATCCGCCATCTGCTGCCGGGCTGCATCAATGACAGCGCTGATGCCGCCGATGCCTTGGCGGTCGCGGTCTGTCACGCCCATCATGAGGCGTCGCGCCGGGTGTGGCGGCAGGCCGAACTGCAGGAACGGCGGCCATGATTGCCAAATTGACCGGAATCCTCGATGCCACGGGGCTCGATTGGGCGGTGATCGATGTCGGCGGCGTCGGCTATCGGGTGTCGTGCTCGTCGCGAACCCTGTCGCGGCTCGGGGCGCCGGGTGCCGCGGTGTCGGTTGCGGTCGAGATGTCGGTCCGGGAAGACCGGATCCAGCTTTATGGTTTCGCCGACCCGGCCGAGCGCGAATGGTTCAGGTTGCTGAATACCGTCCAGGGCGTCGGGGCCAAGGTGGCCTTGTCGATCCTGTCGGTCCTGGAACCGGACCGCCTGGCGCTGGCCATCGCCGCCCAGGACAAAACCGCCCTGGCCGCGGCCGACGGGGTCGGCCCGCGGCTGGCCAACCGTCTGGTCAGCGAATTGAAGGACAAGGTCGGGTCGTTGGGCCCGGCGAGCCCGGCGCTCGCCGGTGCCGCTGCGGTCACGCTGCCGGAAGGCTCCGGGGCCACCGCCGACGCGGTGTCGGCGCTGGTCAATCTGGGCTATCGCCGGGTCGAGGCCTTCACCGCGGTCAGCGCCGCGGCGCGGCGTCTGGGTGAGGGCGCCGCCGTGGGCGATCTGATCCGTCAGGGCTTGAAGGAGCTGGGCTCGTGAGCGCCGCACGCTCGGGAGCGCGTCCGCCGTCGGATCCGGGCTCTGCGCCGCGCGCCGGCGCGAACGGCGCCGCGGATCGGGTGGTCGATCCGGCCATGGCGCCGGGTGATGGCGTCGACAATGTCATTCGCCCGCAGACCTTGAGCGCGTTCATCGGTCAACGCCAGACCCGTGAAAATCTGGCGATCTTCATCGCCGCAGCGCGCAGCCGGAACGAGGCGCTGGACCATGTTCTGCTGTTTGGTCCGCCGGGCCTGGGCAAGACCACGTTGGCGCAGATCATCAGCCGGGAAATGGGGGCCGGGTTCCGCGCGACCTCGGGTCCGGTGATCGCGCGGGCCGGGGATCTGGCGGCACTGCTGACCAATCTGCAGCCCTTTGACGTGTTGTTCATCGACGAAATCCATCGTCTGAGTCCGGCGGTCGAAGAGATCCTCTATCCGGCGATGGAGGATTTTCAGCTCGACCTGATCATTGGCGAGGGCCCGGCGGCGCGTTCGATCCGCATTGACCTGCCGCCCTTCACGCTGGTCGGAGCGACCACGCGTTCCGGGCTGATCACCCGGCCCTTGCGGGAACGATTCGGGATCCCGCTGCGGCTGCAATTTTACGAACCGGCCGAGTTGGAGGAGATCGTGCGCCGCGCCGCCCGGGTGCTGGACCTGGCGCTGACCGCCGATGGTGCCGCCGAAATCGCCAGACGGGCCCGCGGCACGCCACGGGTGGCGGGCCGCCTGTTGCGTCGGGTGCGCGATATCGCGCTGGTGGCCGGGCGGACCGAGGTCGACGCCTTTACCGCCGATGCCGCGCTGACCCGGCTGGAGGTCGATCGCCACGGGCTCGACGCCATGGACCGGCGCTATCTCGGCTGCATCGCCGTCAACTATGCCGGTGGTCCGGTCGGCATTGAAACGCTTGCCGCCGCGTTGTCCGAACAGCGCGACGTGCTGGAGGAAGTGATCGAACCCTACCTGATCCAACAAGGTTTGCTGCAGCGCACGCCGCGCGGCCGGACCTTGACCGCGGCCGGGTTCCGTCATCTCGGTCTGGCGGTGCCGGTGCCGGTTGCCCCGCAACTCGATCTGCTGGGCGATCTGCCGGAGGAGGCCGTTGATGTCTGACGCGGGACCTCTGGACGATGCCATGCCGGCCCTGTTGAGCGATGACGACGGACCGGTGTTTCGATTCCCGGTCCGGGTCTATTACGAGGACACGGATGCCGGCGGAATCGTCTATCACGCCGCCTATTTGCGCTTCGCGGAACGGGCGCGGACCGAAGTCCTGCGCCTGACCGGGGTCACCCATGTCGCACTGTGGCGCGACAGCGGTGTGGCATTCGCGGTACGGCGATGTGAGATCGACTATCTGATACCGGCGCGTCTGGATGATCTTCTTGCAGTGCACACCAGGATCGCGAATATCTCCGGCGCGACGCTGGAGATGCATCAGAGCATCCATCGCACCGGTTCGGGTGGGGCCGAAGCCGTGCTGACCAGACTATCGACCAAGCTTGCGTGTATTGACAAAGCGGGGCGGGCGGTACGCCTGCCGTCGGCCGTGCGCATCGCCTTGGCCAACGCGTTCCGCCGAGCCGGCAATTAAGGAATGAGACTGAGCGAATGGACCAATCAGTGATGGACACGGTGCAACTCGGGGCGGCTGTCCACCGCGACCTGTCGGTGTGGGGGTTGTTCCTGACCGCCGACTGGGTTGTCAAACTGGTGATGCTGCTTCTGTTTGCAGCGTCAATATGGTGCTGGGCGATCATCTTCGAAAAAATCACGTCGCTGCGCCGTCTCAACGCGCGGGCCGCTGATTTTGAGGAGAGCTTCTGGTCTGGCGGCTCGTTGGAGAATCTCTATGAACGGGTCGGCAAGCGGCCCGGGGATCCGATGAGCGCGACTTTCGCCGCGGCGATGCGGGAGTGGCGACACGCCACCGAACGCAATCTGACCGCGACCGGCACCATGCGCGCCAATCTGCAATCGCGTGTCGAACGCGTGATGGCGGTGACGATCGGCCGTGAGATGGCGCGGGTCGAGCGCTACATGGTGTTCCTGGCCTCGGTGGCTTCGGTGTCGCCCTTCGTCGGGCTGTTTGGCACCGTCTGGGGCATCATCAACAGCTTCACCTCGATCGCCAACTCCAACAACACCAGCCTGGCCGTCGTGGCGCCTGGCATTGCCGAGGCGCTGATCGCCACGGCGCTCGGTCTGGTGGCGGCGATTCCGGCGGTTGTGGCTTACAACAAGTTCAACACGGACTTGTCGCGCTACGCCGACCGGCTTGAGAATTTCGCGTCTGAATTCGCGTCGATCCTGTCGCGGCATCTGGAAGAGCGGGCCTGACATGGGCGTGGAAATCAGATCCCGATCGGGCGGTGGCCGAGGCCGGCGGGGTTACTCCCGGATGGCGGAAATCAACGTCACGCCGTTTGTCGATGTCATGCTGGTGCTGCTGATCGTGTTCATGGTCGCGGCGCCCTTGATGGCGGTCGGGGTTCCTGTCGATCTTCCCAAAACCAAGGCGCCGCCGATCGCGTCGGAAAAGGATCCGCTGTTTGTGTCGGTGACCGGCGACGGCCGCATCTTTGTTCAGGAGACGCCGGTTGAATTGGCCAATCTGGTGCCGATGCTGTCGGCGATCACCAACAGCAATCCCGATGCCCGCGTCCTGGTGCGTGGCGACCAGCAGATCTCCTACGGGCGGATGCTCGAAGTCATGGGTACGATGAGTGCCGCCGGCTTCAAAAAAGTCGGACTGGTCGCCGAGCTGCCCGGCGCCGGCGCCAAACCCGGCTCACACTGACGTTGTTACGATGAATTCCGGTTCCGAGACGCCTAAAGCCTTCCTTGCTTCGGTGGTGCTTCACATCGCCGTCATCGCGTTGGCCGTGCTCGGGCTCCCGCTGCTGCCGACACCGGAGACGATTGTCCAGCAGGATTCGATACCGGTCGATGTTGTCGATATCGGCGATGTCACCAGTTCCCGAACCGCGGATGCCAGGCCGGGGCCAACGGCGCCAGCCCCGTTGCCCAAGCCGGCAACCGCCGAACCCGCGCCGCCACCGCCACCGCCGCCGCCGCCGCGGGCACCCGAAGCGCCCCAGGTCGCCGATGTGGCGCCGCCGCGTGATGTCGAGGCGCCCCCGGTTCCCGACCAGGCGCCCGAACCGACGCCCAAGCCGACACCGCCTGCCCCCGCGACCCCGCCACCGCCGACCCCGCCACCCCCGACCCCGCCGCCGCCAGCACCGCCGCCGCCGGAACCGGACGCCGTTCCCACCAAGGAACCGCCGCCCAAACAGGTCGCCGAGGCGCCGCCGACGCCGGCGCCAGAGCCGCGGCCCAAACCGCCGACGCCGGAGCCGCCCAAGGTGGAGACCCCCAAACCGGACGCGCCCAAGCCGACGCCGCAAAAGCCCGCGCCGCAAAAGCCGCCGGAAAAGAAGACGCAGCCCGTTGATTCCCTGGCGAGCGTGCTCAATGATGTTGCAAAACTGAAGGGCCAGCGCACGCCGGATACCAAGTCGACGGAGACGGCCCAGAGCGAAACGCAGACCCCGTCAACGTCGCGATCGACCAGCCAACAGCCGGCGAGCAACGCGGCGCATATCAGTGGCCGCTTGACGATGAGCGAGGAGGACGCGGTCCGCCATCAGATCGAGGGCTGCTGGAACATTCCCACTGGCGCGCCCGCCGGCAAAGGTTCGGGTTCCGTCACGATCCGCCTTGCTTTGAATCCTGACGGGACCATTCTGCGGGCGTCTATCGTGGATACCGCGCGAATGGCCACCGACTCGTTCTACCGTGCAGCCGCCGAAAGCGCGCTGCGCGCGGTGCTCAATCCGAAATGCAGTCCGCTTCACCTGCCCCCGGAAAAATACGACACATGGAAAGACATGACGCTCAGCTTCGATCCCCGAGACGTGGTCTGAACCAGATCCTGACCCGGGGTGCGCGCCACCTGGCACAATTGGCCGTCGGAGCCGTGTTCACCGTCCTGACGGTGGTCGGCTCGTCCGCCCGTGCCGAAGTGCATATCGACATCACGCACGGCAATGTGCAGCCGATGCCGATTGCGATCACCAACTTCTTTGCTGACACCAGCAGCGAGGGACAGGTTGGCCGTGACATCGCCGGCGTGATTTCCGCCGACCTGGAGCGTTCCGGTCTGTTCAAGCCGGTGGATCCGCACGCCTTTATCCAGGATGCCGCGTCCCTTCAGGCGGGGACGCCGCGATTCGCGGATTGGCGGGTCATCAACGCCCAGGCCCTGGTCACCGGCGCGGTTCGCCCCAAGGGCGATGGTCAACTCAGCGTCGAGTTCCGCCTGTGGGATGTCTTCGCCGAACAGCAAATGACCGGCCTGGCCTATGCGACGATCCCAAACAACTGGCGCCGTGTCGCTCATATCATCGCCGACGCGATCTATAAGCGCGTCACCGGTGAGGATGGTTATTTTGACACGAGAATTGTGTATATCTCGGAAAGCGGGCCGATGCTGGCCCGTAAAAAACGTCTGGCGATCATGGATCAGGACGGTGAGAATCATCGCTTTCTGACCGACGGCAATGACCTGGTGTTGACTCCCCGGTTCTCGCCGACGTCGCAGGAAATCACCTATATGTCGTATTTCCGCAACACGCCCCGTGTTTACATCTTCAACATCGACACCGGACGCCAGGAACTGCTGGGCGATTTTCCCGGGATGACCTTTGCCCCCCGATTCTCGCCCGATGGAAACCGGGTGATCATGAGCCTGGCGCAGAATGGTCGAACCAATATCTACGTCATGGATCTGCGGACTCGCCACACAACGCAGCTAACCAACACGAATGCGATCGACACCGCACCGTGCTATTCGCCCGATGGCAGTCAAATCGTCTTTGAGTCGGATCGTGGCGGCTCACCGCAATTGTATATCATGGATGCCGGCGGCGGAAATGTTCACCGCATCAGCTATGGCGCTGGGCGATATGATGGTCCTGTCTGGTCACCGCGGGGTGACTTGATCGCCTTTACACGCGAGAATGGCGGTCGTTTCTCGATCGGCGTGATCCGTCCTGATGGCACCGGGGAACGGACACTGGACGAAGCCTTCCATACCGAAGGCGCGACCTGGGCGCCCAACGGCCGGGTCTTGATGTTCTTCCGCGAGACGGCGTCGGCTGATGGCCGGGCGCGATCGGCCCGCTTGTACACGATTGACCTGACCGGGACCAACCCGCGGCGGGTTCCGACGCCGCTCGACGCGTCGGATCCGGCTTGGTCACCCTTGATTCCCTAGCCATAGGCGTTTAGTTTGCGCACCGCAGAACGACACCAAGACAAGACCTCGATTGCTATCCATCATATCGATTTCAGGTCCATCAGAGACCGGGAGCAGCCGAGGGCGGGGCAGTATTGGTGCCGCTGCCTTCCCGATGTCTAGACTATCGATTCTCTGTAGGGGGTTCCTCGATGTATCTCAAAGTTTTGAGCCTGATGGCTGCCGTTATGCTGGTCGCCGCTTGCGAAACCAAGCCCGCCGACACAGGCAGCGCCGGTTCGGCCGGCAATTCCAGCGCCACCAGCGCGGCGACGACCAACGGTGTCACGCCTGGTTCCGCTCAGGATTTCCAGGTCAATGTCGGCGACCGCGTCTTCTTCGGCTTCGACAAGTCTGATCTGAGCCCGGAGGCCCGTGCCACCCTCGACCGTCAGGCGACCTGGCTGCAGACCTACCGCAGCGTCACCGTCACTGTTGAAGGTCATGCTGACGAACGCGGCACGCGCGAATACAACTTGGCGCTCGGCGAACGCCGCGCCTCCGCCGTGAAGAACTATCTGGTTGCCCGTGGTATCGACGGCAGCCGTCTGACCACGATCAGCTACGGCAAAGAGCGTCCGGCCGTCGCCGGCTCGAACGAAGCCGCCTGGGCCCAGAATCGCCGTGGCGTGACCGTCATCAACTGAACCCTTCGGGATCAGTGACGATTGTTTCGGTGGTGTAACGCCGCCGCTCCCCAGCGGGAGCGGCGGCGTTGCCATATCCGGCGGTCGCCTCTTTCAGGACGCCATAATTGTGCCGTGTTGCCGCGCGACGGTGCGACGTGGCCTTGTGGGCGTTCAGCCCAAACGGTAAACAGACGACAGTCACGCCGCCGCGGTTTACCCATGGATCCGTCAAAATGACCAAGCATTGCTATCCCGTTGTTTTCGCGCGTCTGGCCCGACTGGGCGCGGTCATCCTGCTGCTGGGGGGCTCTGTGGCGGCGATGCCCGCGCTGGCGCAGACCAACGGCGCGATGCCTGGCGGCGTTGCTGCCGATCTTGAGGTCCGAATCAGCGAACTGCAAAGCCAGATGCAGGATCTGACCGGCAAATACGAAGAGGCTTTGTATGCCAACAACCAGCTCCGTGAGCGGTTGGACAAGCTGCAAAGCGATATCGATTTCCGCCTGTCGCAGATGGAAGCCAAGGTCAATGGCCAGGGCGTGGCCGCGGCGCCAGCGGTCAACAGCGGTGCCACCGCCGATCTCGGCGCCAGCAGCCTTCCCGATGACGGCACGCCGTTGCAGTCTGAAAAACCCGCGCCACCGGCGCGCGGCAAGGAAAAAAGCGCCGCCGCAAATTCGCTGCCCGGCGGGACCGTCCAGCAACAATATGAAGCCGCTTTCGCCCTGTTGCGCCAGGCCGATTATGACAAGGCGGAGGTCGCGTTGACCCAGTTCATCGCCCGGAATCCCAAGGATGCCCTGGCGGCGAACGCCCAATATTGGCTTGGCGAAACCTACTATGTCCGGCAGAAATTCACCGAAGCGGCGGTCGCGTTTGCCGACAGCTACAAGAAGTTCCCAAAAGGTCCCAAGGCCCCCGACAGTCTTTTGAAGCTGGGAATGGCGCTGGCGGCGCTCAATCACAAGAGCGATGCTTGTACGGCTTACCGTCAGCTGACCAAGGACTATCCTGACGTTTCCGCCAGTGTCAAACATCGCGTCGAGAGCGAACGCACGAAGCTCAGCTGTCCCTGAGCCGGTGCCGGTGATTGCCACCCCGGCGGAGAACTGGCCGGTCAGCGACGCGGAATTCGCCGCGACGATGGATCTGTTGGGGCCGTTCGAGTCATCGCCGCGGCTCGCGGTCGCGGTGTCCGGGGGGGCCGACAGTCTCGCGCTGACCTTGCTGCTGGCCGGGTGGACGGCGGCCCGCCAGGGGTCGCTGCTGGCGCTCACGGTCGACCATCAGCTGCGCCCCGAGTCGGGGCAGGAATGTCGCCAATTGGGCGTCTGGCTGGCGGCGCGGGGCATCGCGCATCGCGTTTTGACCTGGGGCGGGCCGAAACCGGAAACCCGGATCGAGGCCCGCGCCCGCGAGGCCCGCCATCGCCTGTTGGCGGATGCCTGTCGGGTGCAGGGTATTTTTCATCTCGTCTTTGCCCATCATCGTGACGACCAGGCCGAGACACTGTTGATGCGCCTGGCCCGGGGCAGCGGGCCTGACGGGCTGGCGGCGATGCCGGCGATGCGGGAGCTCTCCTGGGGGCGGCTGCTGCGGCCGCTGCTGGCGGTGCCGCATCAGCGCCTCGTCGCGACCTGCCGGTCGCAGGGCCAGGACTGGATCGAAGATCCGTCAAATCCTTCATCGTGCCATGCCCGCGGCCGGTTGCGCGCGGTCAGCGCCGCGCTGTCGCGCGAAGGCCTCGATGCCGACAGCCTGGTCTTGGCGGCGCGGCGCGCCGGCCGGGTCCGCGCGGTTCTCGACGGCCAGGTGGCGGCCCTCCTGGCCGCCAGCGTCGAAGCCCATGGCGACGGCTATCTGTGGCTCGATCCGGGTCCCTGGCGTGCCGCCGATCCCGAGATCCGGCGCCGGGCATTGGCGCGCTGTGTGACGACGATCGGAGCGCCGGTTCATCCCCTGCGCGAGTCGGTGGTGGAAGGGATGTGTGACCGGCTGTTGGCTCCCGATCCGCCGGGGGGCGCGACCCTGGCGGGGTGCCGTATCCTGTGGCGTCGCGGGCGCTGGCTGATTTGTCGCGAACCGGAGGCTTTGGCGCCGCCACAGGTGATCGATCTTAAAACCGGGTTTGAACCAGGGCCCGAACCCGGGCTCGAACCCGGGGGGACGCGTGCGCTGCTTTGGGATCGCCGCTGGTGGGTGGAAATTCCGCCCGATTGGTCGGACGCCGGCTTGGCTGCGGTCGTGGTCGGGGCGCTGGGCGCCACGGAGGCGCGGCAGCGGACCGTGGTCGGCGGCGCAAACGGGCCGCCGCCGGTTGTCGCCGCGACGCTGCCGGCCCTGCGCGATGGCGCCGGCGTGGTCGCCGTGCCGGGCTTGGGCTATTGTCGCGCGGGCGTGACGATGCCGCGTTGCCGCTTCCGCCCGCCGCGACCAATCAGCGGTCCGGCCTTTGTAGTTGTTTAACTGCCAACCGGCATTATCTAAGCTACTGATGAGCTACAATGTCGAAGGCTGTGCGTGGTGCGCCTTCGCGCTTCGGGACCGCGGCTCGACGAAAGGCCTGTACCGTGAATAACTTTGGCAAGAATCTGGCGCTTTGGATCATCATCGGGCTGCTGCTCGTTGCGTTGTTCAACCTGTTTCAGAGTTCGTCGACCCGGACTCCGCAGGCCAGCGTGCCGTTCAGTGAGTTCCTGGGAGATGTCGAGCGGGGCCAGGTCGCCGACGTCACCATCAAGGGCAACCAGATCAGTGGACACTTCTCGGATGGACGGTCGTTCTCGACCTACGCGCCACCGGAAGCGGGGCTGGTCGATCGCTTGACCGATCGTGGGGTGAGGATCACCGCCATGCCTGATGACAGCAATGTTCCGTCCCTGTTCAGTGTCCTTCTGTCCTGGTTCCCGATGCTGCTGTTGATCGGCGTCTGGGTCTTCTTCATGCGGCAGATGCAGTCCGGCGGCGGCAAGGCCATGGGCTTTGGCAAATCGCGGGCGCGCCTGTTGACCGAAAAGGTTGGCCGCGTCACCTTCGACGACGTCGCCGGCATCGACGAAGCCAAGCAGGAACTCGAGGAAATCGTCGAATTCCTGAAGGATCCGCAGAAATTCCAGCGCCTGGGCGGCAAGATCCCCAAAGGCGTTTTGCTGGTCGGCCCGCCTGGTACCGGCAAGACCTTGACGGCGCGCGCCGTCGCCGGCGAAGCCAATGTCCCGTTCTTCACGATTTCCGGTTCGGATTTTGTCGAAATGTTCGTGGGTGTCGGCGCCAGCCGGGTTCGTGACATGTTCGAGCAAGGCAAGAAAAACGCGCCCTGCATCATCTTCATCGATGAAATCGATGCGGTCGGTCGTCATCGCGGTGCCGGCCTGGGCGGTGGCAATGACGAGCGCGAACAGACTCTGAACCAGTTGCTGGTCGAGATGGACGGGTTCGAGGCCAACGAGGGCGTGATCCTGATCGCCGCGACCAACCGGCCTGACGTGCTCGATCCTGCGCTGTTACGCCCCGGTCGCTTCGACCGCCAGGTTGTCGTTCCCAATCCTGACGTGTTGGGTCGGGAGAAGATCCTGAAGGTCCATATGCGCAAGGTGCCGCTGGCCCCCGACGTTGATCCGCGGGTCATCGCCCGTGGCACGCCCGGGTTCTCGGGTGCCGATCTGGCCAACCTGGTCAATGAGGGGGCCCTGCTGGCCGCGCGGGGCGGCAAGCGCGTCGTCAGCATGGCGGAATTCGAGGCGGCCAAAGACAAGGTCATGATGGGCGCCGAACGACGTTCGATGGTGATGACCGACGACGAAAAGCGCCTGACGGCCTATCACGAGGGCGGCCATGCCATCGTGGCGCTCCATTCAGCCGATAGCGACCCGATCCACAAGGCCACGATCATCCCGCGCGGCCGTGCCTTGGGCATGGTGATGCGCCTGCCCGAAGGTGACCGCATTTCGCTGTCCCGGGCCAAGCTGCGCGCCGATCTGGCGGTGGCGATGGGCGGGCGGATCGCCGAAGAGATGGTTTTTGGCAAGGACCGTGTGACGACCGGCGCCAGCTCGGACATTCAGATGTCCACGGATATCGCGCGGCGCATGGTCACCGAATGGGGCATGTCGGATAAGTTGGGGCCGCTGATGTATGGCGAACCGAGCCAGGAGGTGTTCCTGGGCCATTCGGTCACCCAGCACAAGAACATGTCCGATGCCACGGCGCGTGCGGTGGATGAGGAGGTGCGCCTGATCGTCGATACCGCCTACGATACGGCACACAAGATCCTGAGCGATAATTTCGAGCAGCTTCATACCCTGGCCAAGGGCTTGCTGGAGTTTGAGACTTTGTCCGGTGAAGAGATCAAGACGTTGTTGCGTGGTGAACCCATCATCCGCAACGACCATCCCGATGCGCCGTCGGCGCAGCCCAAGCCGCCCACGACCGGGCGGCGGACCTCGATTCCAACGGCAGGCGGCAAAGACCCGGGCGGTTTTGAGCCGGAGCCCTTGCCCGGTACCTGACAAAGGTGACAATCGAAGCGGCGTATGGCCCGGGCTCTGGCACGATCCAGAGCCCGGGCCCGGGCCCCGGGTCGCTCCGGGGCTTTTTCGTAACAGCGTTGTCGTCGTCCGGACGCCTTTATCTGCGCCCCGTCGCGTTGGTGGCGGGTGCTGTCGCCCGGGATCAGCTGCGACAAGATCGCGCGTTGTCTCTGGCCGGTAGCGACCGCGCCTTCACCCAGGCCGAGGTGATCATCCGCGATCAGGGGCAGGTTCATCGCGCGATTGCGTCGATCCCGGAGATCCGGGCCTGGGCGCGGGAGCGGGGGCCGGCGATCGCCGAGCGGGTCCAGGCAATCATGAGCCGGTTGACGATGCCGCGGCCGGATTTTGCCGGGATTGACTTCGACCGGCCGCGGATCATGGGGATCGTCAATTGCACGCCGGACAGCTTCTCCGACGGCGGCTGCTATCGGGATCCGGATCGCGCGATTGCCCATGGCGAGGCGTTGTGGGCCCAGGGGGCCGAGATCCTCGATATCGGTGGCGAGTCGACGCGTCCCGGGGCCGCCGAGGTTCCGGTTGCGGAGGAGATCGCGCGGATCTTGCCGGTGGTACGCCATTTCGCGGGCAAGGTCCGGGTGTCGATCGACACCCGCCACGCGGCGGTGATGCGAGCGGCCCTGGATGCGGGTGCCGACATCATCAATGACGTCACGGGATTGAGCGGTGATCCCGACAGTGGCGCCGTCGTGGCTGCGGCTGGCGCGCCGGTGGTGCTGATGCATATGCGGGGCGAACCGCAGACCATGCAGCGGGCGCCGCGCTATGATGATGCCGCTCTTGATGTCTATGACGAACTCGCCGACCGGGTCGATGCGGCTGTGGCGGCCGGAATTGCACCGGCCGCTCTTGTCGTCGATCCCGGGATCGGCTTTGGCAAGACCGCGCAGCACAATATCGAAATCCTGACCCAACTGACGTTGTTTCACGGTCTCGGGGTCGCCGTGCTGGTCGGTCTGTCGCGCAAGCGGTTCATCGGCCTGCTCAGCCGTGACGAGCCGGCCGACCAGCGACTGGCGGGATCCCTGGCCGGTGGCATCGCCGCCTGGGATCAGGGGGCCCAGATCCTGCGGGTCCATGATGTCGCCGCGACCGCGCAGGCTCGCGCGATCTGGCTGGCGATCAACCGGCAATCGCCGTCGCCGCGGCCCGCAGGGGTCGAAGCCAGCGTTTAAACGCAAAATCCGGTCCCTGAAGGATCGCCGACGCAATTATGTCAAATTGTGACGTTGGCAGGGGTGGCAAGCGATTGCTATGAACGGACGGGAAAGACCCTGGCTCGTCGGAGCCCCGAACAGAGTCCCGTCGCAGTGGCCCGTCCGGTTCCCGACGGAATGATCGGGGACGTGATGATCGCGGCATTGTTCGGGTACCGATAACGACCGGGTCCAGAACTGAGGGCATGAGATGAACCGAAAACTGTTCGGCACCGACGGCATCCGCGGTACCGCGAATATCGAGCCGATGACAGCCGAGACGGTATTACGGGTCGCGATGGCGACGGCGCTTCAATTCCGGCGGGGTGACCATCGGCATCTGGCCGTGATCGGCAAGGACACGCGGCTGTCGGGATACATGCTGGAACCGGCTTTGACCACGGGGTTCATCTCGATGGGGATGGACGTGATCCTGGTCGGGCCGTTGCCGACGCCCGCGGTCGCGATGCTGACCCGCAGCCTGCGGGCCGATGTCGGGGTGGTGATTTCGGCCTCGCACAATCCGTATCAGGACAACGGTATCAAATTGTTCGGGCCGGACGGCTACAAATTGTCGGATTCGGTTGAAGCCGAGATCGAAGCCCGGCTTGCATTGCCTTTCAGCAGTGATCTGGCGGCGCCATCGCGCGTCGGCCGCGCCAGCCGCCTGGACGATGCCAGCGGGCGCTACATCGAATATGTCAAGAATACCTTCCCGCGGGGCTTGCGCCTTGACGGTCTGAAGATCGTCGTCGATTGCGCCCATGGCGCCGCCTACAAGGTTGCCCCCAAGGTGCTCTATGAGTTGGGGGCGGAGGTCGTGGCGATCGGCGTTCAGCCCGACGGGCAGAACATCAATCGGGAATGTGGTGCGACCGCGCCAGCCTTGTTGCAGGCGCGAACGGTTGCCGAGGGGGCGGATTTCGGCCTGGCCCTCGATGGTGATGCGGATCGGCTGATTGTTGTCGACGAACGGGGCCAGCAGATCGATGGCGACCAGGTGATGGCGCTGGTCGCCCGGTCCTGGGCCGAATCACAAAAGCTGCGCGGCGGCGGGGTTGTCGCCACGGTGATGTCGAACCTGGGTCTGGAGCATTTCCTGACCAGTCGGGGATTGGTGCTGGCCCGGACGCCGGTCGGTGACCGCTATGTCGTCGAGCATATGCGCGAACATGGTTTCAATGTGGGGGGCGAGCAATCGGGGCATATCGTCCTCAGCGACTATTCGACGACCGGCGACGGTCTGATCGCTGCGCTGCAGGTGCTGGCCGTGGTGCAGCAGACGGGGCGGCCGGCCAGCGAAACCCTGCGCGTGTTTGAACCGCTGCCCCAGTTGCTGCGCAATGTCCGCTTCGGCGGCGGTCAACCGCTGGAATCACCGCAAGTCAAGTCGGCGATCCGGGACGGCGAAGACCGGCTGGGCCGCGAGGGTCGGCTCCTGATTCGCAAATCGGGAACCGAACCGCTGATCCGCGTGATGGCCGAAGGCAATGACCAGGGCCTGGTCGGGCAGGTCGTCGGCGATATTGTCGCTGCGATTGAGGGCGTCGCCGGGGTCTCGCGGATCGCCACGTCATGAGCGGCGCGGAGACTGGCGTTCGTGCCGGGATCGGCCGCGTTCTGATCATCGCCGGTTCGGATTCCGGTGGTGGGGCCGGGATCCAGGCCGACATCAAGACCGTGATCGCTCTGGGCGGTTACGCGGCGACGGCGATCACCGCCTTGACCGCACAGGACACCCTGGGTGTCCATGGGGTGATGGCGGTTCCCGCGGCGTTTGTGGTGCATCAGGCCCGCGTGGTGCTTGACGATATCGGTGCCGATTCGATCAAGATCGGCATGGTCAACCAGATCGACGTGATCGAGGCTCTGGCGGTTCTGCTGGCACCGTCGGCGCTCACGATCCCGGTCGTGCTGGATCCGGTCATGGTCGCCAAAGGCGGCAGCCCGTTGCTGGATCCGGCGGCAATCGGATGTCTGACCTCCTGCCTGATCCCGCGCGCCGCCGTGATCACCCCCAATTTGCCTGAGGCCGCGTTGTTGACGCACCGGACCATCGAAACCGTCGATGATATGCACCGGGCCGCCGATACGCTGCTGGCGCTGGGATCGCAGGCGGTCTTGCTGAAAGGCGGGCATCTGTCGGGTGATATCGTCACCGACCTGCTGGTCACCGCGGCCGGGACCGTACAATTCGAGTCGCCGCGGTTCCTGTCGGTCCATACCCATGGAACCGGTTGCACCCTGGCCTCGGCGGTGGCGACGGGCCTGGCCCAGGGATTGAGCTTGCGTGACGCGGTCGACCGCGGCCGACGCTACGTGCAGGAGGCGATCCGCACGGCGCCCGGCTTGGGCCATGGTCACGGCCCGCTGAATCACGGCCACACCGTGACCTCATTCCGCTGAACCCGGCGCCGATGGCCCGGAACGAAAAAAGGCCGCCTCAAGGGCGGCCTAAGTTCAGGGAGGAAACGCACGCCCTGAAGCGCGCGATCACAAGAGGGAATGTACGGCAAAATCGGTTGCGGCAGAACCGGTGGTCCAGCGTGGCACCCCTGCGTCCAACGCATAAATGGTAATACCATGCGGACCGCGGTGGCGGTCGCGGGCCGGTGTCAAACCAGCGATGGGCCCGCCATCGCCGGGCCGTTGAGAACATCGACCAGCGTCGACAGTCCGCGGATCAGTTCGGCATCGTTTCGCGGCATGCACAGGCCCAGGCGAACCGCATGGGGGGCATTGATGCGACCGACGGCGAAAGCATCGGCGCCGGTCACGGCCACACCGTGGATCCGCGCCTCCTCGACGAAGGCTTCGCGGCGCCAGGGGTCGGGCAGTTTCAGCCACAGGTGCAGGCTGGTCGTCGGGGTCGCGGCGACATCAAACGGTGCCAGGATCCGTTTCGCCAGGGCCATGCGGCCGGCGGCAACCCCGCGCTGCACGTCAGCGAAGGTGTCGGCTTTGCCGTTGTCGATCCAGCGACTCGCAATTTCCGCCATCAGTTGCGGGACGCCGTAATACAGCGCCCGGATCTGCGCCTCCAGCCGCGGCACCAGGCGCGGCGGCGCGACCAGGTGACCGATCCGCAGGCCGGCAGCGACGGATTTCGACAGGCTGCGCAACAGGATGACCAGATCCGGGGCCAGGGTTTGCAGGGGTGGCGGCTGGTTTTCCACCAGAAAGCCGAAGACATCGTCTTCGACAATGGCGACGCCGTAGCGGCGGGCAATGGCGACAATTTCGGCCCGCCGTTCCGCCGGCTGGATCGTCGCGGTCGGATTTTGCAGGGTCGGAACGGTATAAAGGGCGCGTGCCCCCTGGCGGCAGGCGGCGTCGAACGCGTCGGGGATCAGGCCGTGATCATCAATCGCGACGCCCTCAAGCTTGAGGCCGAGGCTGGCGGCGACCGACTTCATGCCAAAATAGGTCAGGCATTCGGTCAGAACCAGATCCCCCGGACGGGTCAGGGCGGCGAAGGCGACCGCCATGCCGGCCTGGGCGCCGCCGATCAACAGCACCGACTCCGGTTTGGCATCGATCCCGTGGCGTTGCAGCCATCGTGCCCCGATCGCGCGGTGAGTGGGGAGTCCGCTGTGGAGCGGATAGCCCAGCCACTCCTCAATCGTCGTGGCTGAGGTCGTCGCCAGATTGGCCATCTCGGCGGCCAGGGCTTCGGCGACGCCGGGAACCTGCGGCTGGCACACCGCGAGATTGATCGTCGTCTGGCGCGTATCCTCGGGCCAGGGTTCGACCCGCAGCGGTTGGCCGGATCCCAGCACATAGGTACCACGCCCGACCTCGCCAGCGACCAGGCCACGGCGTTCGGCCTCGGCATAGGCGCGTGTCACGGTTCCGACCGTGACCTTCAGTTTGAAGGCCAGGTCACGGTGAGTCGGCAGGCGGCTTCCCGCCGCCAACCGGCCCGCGTTGACGTCCTCGGCCAGGGCGTCGGCAATCGCCTGATACCGGGATCCCGGACGGGCGACGATATCGGGCAGCCAATCTGTCATCGTGAACAGGACATTCCATGTGAACAATCAAGCGGTCATTTTAGCAATCCGGGGCGAGATGTTCTAGAACAATATGATCAATGTGATCCCGGCATCGTGCCGCATCCACGCGATCGAAACGGTGGGATTGACGGCGATCAGGCCGGAAACGGCGCCATCGTTGATATTGTAATGGTGACAATGTTGCAATTGACGCCAAAAATTGGTTCGGCATAATACGAAATGTATCGATTGTTGTGGTGACGATGTCCCGGGCATTTGTTCCTGTCTTGGGAAGGAATGGTGACATTGTTCCGCGTTTTTCTGGTGGTTGGGAGGTTGCTATGTCTGCGGTGTTTCAGGAAAAGCGTGTCGTGGTTCCCGCTCCGGTTTTGGCCCCGGCTCCGGCTGCCAGAACGATGATCCGTGCCGCGACACGACGGCTTGTTTCGATCTTCGACACGTTGGCGCTGTGGCAGTGGCGGCATCAGCAACGTCTGCGTCTCAGCAGCCTTGATGACCATATGCTGCGCGACATGGGCTTGAGTCGTGCCGACGTCGAGCACGAGAGCGGAAAGCCGGTCTGGAGACGGTGACGTCCCCGGAACATCCGCCCTTTGCCGTTGATTGAGCCGCCCCGGAATCAGCCGTTCCGGGGCGTTTCCCTGATCCTTTGCCCCCGGGTGTTGCGATGCAATTGCCGCTTTATCACGTTGATGCCTTTGCCGATCGGCGTTTTGCCGGAAATCCCGCCGCAGTGGTTCCCCTTGAGACGTGGTTGCCAGACGACATTTTGCAGGCGATCGCGGCCGAGAACAATCTGTCGGAGACCGCCTTTCTGGTTGCGGCGGCTGATGGCTGGGAACTGCGCTGGTTCACGCCGGCGGTCGAAGTCGATCTCTGCGGCCACGCCACTTTGGCGTCGGCCTGGGTGATCGCCAACCGGCTTGATCCCGATCGGCCGGCGCCGGCGACGCGGCGGATCGCTTTTCAGACCCGCAAGGCGGGTCTCTTGACCGTGACCGTCGACGCGGCGGGTTTGACGCTGGATTTCCCGGCACGTCCGGCGGAGGCGATCGAGGTTCCGGCCGGGCTGGTGGCCGCCCTGGGCGGGCCGTCGCCGCAAGCGATTCTGGCGGCGCGCGACTATCTCGTGGTCTATGACGATGAGGATGTGGTGCGGGGGTTGACGCCTGACTTCACCGCCCTGGCGCGATTGCCGCGCTTTGGCACGATTGTCACGGCGCCCGGGCGCGACGTCGATTTCGTGTCGCGGTTCTTTGCCCCGGCCAAAGGGCTCAATGAGGATCCGGTGACCGGGTCGTCGCATTGCACCCTGGTGCCTTACTGGGCCGATCGCCTGGGGCATGACACGCTGACCGCGCTCCAGGTTTCGGCGCGCGGGGGCCGGCTGCGATGCCGGCGCGAGGCGGCGCGGGTGCTGTTGACCGGGTCGGTCGTGCCCTATCTGGAGGGAATGATCACCGTCTGATCACGGTGTGATCACCGCCGAGGGCTCGATCGCATTGTTTGGTTGCAAGAACGGAGTCGCGATGGCGGCCCCGGTCCGGGGGTGTTCGCCCGAAAAAGACCGTTGCGTCGGGCGCCGGTGTTCGATCCATCCGGAGGATCACGGCGCCGTCGCACCGGCTTCGTGGTTTCGCGGCATCGCCAAGCGCGGCCGAAACCTTGGCCTGCGGAATGTTTCACGAATGTCACGATTGTGCGTTATTATGTCATAAATTTCCGCTAATATCCGGCGTTGGTTTGGGTTCGAATCGGGAAAATTCGCTGATATGGCGGAGCAGAGGCCGGGTTCTACAATAGTAGGTTACGAGCTGGAGCTCATCCGGAAGGGAAAATGGAAAGCGATCTCGGGTGCGCAAACCCGCGAGGCGTTGTTCCTGATCGCTGCTCAGATTTTGCCGGCGGGCCAGTTTGCCGGAATCCGTATTTTGCGTTGCACAAAATACCCGGAATTTGATTTCGAAGAACGAATCGTGCTGCAGACATGGCTGCGTGGCTGCGAACCGCCGTCGGAGGTGGACGATTACGAGATTCCCTTTTGTCGCGGCCCCGAGGATTTCACCAGTGAATCGGCGCGGGAAGCGATCCGCTTGTACCTGGCCCGTTTTCTGGAGCCGCGCCGGCTAACCCCCCTGGAGCTGATTCATCTTCCCAATGTCGTTGGCCAGTTGACCACGGCGGGCGAGATGCTGGCCGGTGCGATCCAGCGGGCGGCTGCGATCCAGGTCCATGGCACCGAGGAATCGCCTCATCAACGGGCGCGCGAACTGATGGATCTGGTCCATAGTGCCGGGGCGAAGCTGGAGGTTGAGTGCGGCCGCTTTGCCGAGCCGGTGATTCAGCCGCATAATTTTCTGACCACGCTTCGCAGCCTGGAAACCAAGTTCGGAACCGTGGGTTTCAGTTTTCACGCGTTGCGCGGGATCAGCCGCTATCTGACCGGCTGCCAGAGTTGGCAGGAAAAGCTGGAGCGCGTGGCCCGGCTGTGTGATGTCAACCTGGAAGTCATTCATATCAGCCTGATCGACCGGCTGATGGCCGAGATCGTCCAGATGGGGCCGTGCCTGCGCGAGCTCGCGAATGGCCGCAGTGACGTCGGAACCCAGGCCCTGATGCTTGCCGAAATGCATGGTTGTCGGTGGTTCGGCCGGCTGCGGCCGCCGCTCGCCGATCTCGCTTGTTTCGACCGGCTGATGATCGCCAATCTGATGCCACGAACCCGGTGGGCGTTGCGCAAGGCGCTGATCCGGGTTCTGACGATGCGTTCGCTGCTGCGGCCCGAAGACGATCTGTTGAGCGAACTCGAAGCGTTGGCCGCGCTCAAGCGCACCATCATTCAGGCAAGCCCGATCCTGGCCCGCGACGACGCGGTGCGCATGGCGATCGAGGTCCGGACCGAAAATGTGATGACGGCGGAACGGATCGAGACTCTGCTCTATGCGATCCGGCGCATCGACATTCGCCTTGAGCGGTTCGCCCGATTGATCGATTTGGCCCCCAGTGAACCGGTCAGGGCACGGGTCCGGGCGCATTTCTCCGGCCTGATCGTCGGCGCCTCGATCAGCGAAGTGGTTCAATCGCACATGCGGCGGATCGACGCGGTGTCGACGCTGGTGCGCTGCTGGATGCGCCTGGCCAGCTTCGAGTCCAGCGATAACGTCGCCGTCGCGCTGATGGACCAGATCGACGCCGCGATCGTCGAACTGGTGCGCAGCGACATCCTGGGTGTTCGGGGAAAATCGCTCGCGGAGCGGCTGGCGCTCCTGATCACGGTGGTCGATCCCTTGCCGGAGGCGCCGCGGTTCCGCGCTCTTGTGGCTGATGTTTCAAGCCGGGCGATCCGCAGCCCAAAGCTGATCGAGGCGTTTGGCGGCCGGTTTGCCGCGGGTGACGAGCGCGAGGCGGCACTCGTCACCCTGCATCGCATGGCCGAGCGTGCCGAGGATCTCGGGGCGCTGCCGGCTGTCGGTGCTGGTTGACCGGGGGGAGATCCTCTCATAGGATCGGTCCCGGGCCACGCCCCCCCACCGGGGCGCACTATTCTGGAAGGAATAGCCTCGATGAAGCCGACAGTTCGGCCAGGTACTCCGCATTTTTCCTCCGGCCCCTGCGCGAAACGACCCGGTTGGTCGGTTGAAGCGCTCAAAGGGGCGTTGACCGGGCGATCCCACCGCTCCAAGCCCGGCAAGGCCAAGCTGGCCGAGGTTATCGACCTCTCCCGCAGCATTCTCGGCATCCCCGCGGACTATCGCGTCGGCATTGTGCCGGCATCCGATACCGGCGCGGTTGAAATGGCGCTATGGTCGTTATTGGGCCCGCGCGGCGTCGACATTCTGGCCTGGGAGAGTTTCGGCAAGGACTGGGTCACCGACGTCACCAAGCAGTTGAAGCTGCCTGATGTCCGGACCTTCAATGCCGGTTATGGTGAGATCCCCGCTCTGACGGCGCTCGATTTCAGCCGCGATGTGATCTTCACCTGGAACGGCACGACCTCGGGTGTTCGGGTCCCCGACGGGGACTGGATTCCCGCCGACCATGATGGGCTGGTGATCGCCGATGCGACATCGGCGGCGTTTGCCATGGCGTTGCCGTGGCACAAGCTCGATGTCGTCACCTGGTCCTGGCAGAAGGTGCTGGGGGGTGAGGCGGCCCATGGCATGCTGGTGCTGAGCCCGCGCGCGGTGGCCCGGCTCGAAAGCACCAAGCCGGCCTGGCCGATGCCCAAGATTTTCCGCATGACCAAGGATGGCAAGCTCAACGAGGGCATCTTCCGGGGTGAGACGATCAACACCCCGTCGATGATCGCGGTCGAGGATGCGATCGATGGGCTGCGTTGGGCGCAGGAAATTGGCGGACTGCCGGCGCTGCTGGCGCGATCCGATGCCAACCTGGCCGCGATTGCCACCTGGGTGGCCGCGACCCCCTGGGTCGATTTTCTGGCCCGGGTTCCGGCAACGCGCTCCAACACCTCGATCTGTCTGAAGATCGTGGATCCCGTGGTGACCGCGCTTGACGCCACCGGCCAGGCGGATGTCGCCAAAAAGGTTGCGGCGTTGTTGGAAAAGGAAGGCGTGGCACTCGATGCCGCGGCCTATCGCGATGCACCGCCGGGCCTGCGCCTGTGGGGTGGTGCGACCATCGAGACCGCCGATATCGCGGCGCTGTTGCCGTGGCTCGACTGGGCGTTCGCCACGGTCAAGGCCGAACTGGTCGCCGCGCAAGTCTGAGCATCGTTGGTGATCCCCGGCCGGGTCGGTGCCAAAGCACCGGCTGGCCGGGCCTCGTCACGATCCGCCTTTTCCTCCCGAGAGGAGCAAAATCCCATGCCAAAACCCAGAGTGCTGATCTCCGACAGCCTTAGCCCGCGCGCGGTGGAAATTTTCCGCGAGCGCGGTATCGAAGTTGATGTCAAGACCGGGCTGAAGCCCGATGAGTTGGCCGCGATCATCGGCGGCTATGACGGCCTCGCGATCCGTTCGGCGACCAAGGTGACCAAGGACATCCTGGCCGCGGCGACGCGGCTCAAGGTCGTCGGGCGCGCCGGCATCGGGGTCGACAATGTCGACATCCCGGCCGCGACCGCGCGCGGCATCGCGGTGATGAACACGCCGTTCGGCAATTCCATCACCACGGCCGAACACGCCATTGCGCTGATGTTCGCGCTGGCGCGGGAATTGCCGGTCGCCAATGCCTCGACGCACGCCGGCAAGTGGGAAAAGAACCGCTTCATGGGCGTCGAGCTGACGGGCAAGACGCTGGGCATCATCGGCTGCGGCAATATCGGCGCGATCGTCGCCGATCGGGCCCGCGGGCTCAAGATGCGGGTCGTTGCGTTCGATCCCTTCCTGTCGAACGAACGGGCTGATGATCTGGGGGTGGAAAAGCTCAGCCTCGACCAGTTGTTGGGGCGGGCCGATTTCATCACCCTGCATACGCCGCTGACCGATCAGACCCGCAATATCATTGACGCCGCTGCTCTGGCCAAGACCAGGCCCGGCGTTCGGATCATCAATTGCGCCCGCGGTGGTCTGATCGTCGAGGAGGACCTCAAGGCCGCGCTTGAATCCGGCCATGTCGCCGGCGCCGCGGTCGACGTCTTTGCCGTCGAGCCGGCCAAGCAGAACATCCTGTTCGGTCTGGACAAGGTGATCTGCACCCCGCATCTCGGCGCGTCGACCACCGAGGCACAGGAGAATGTCGCGCTGCAGGTCGCCGAGCAGATTTCGGATTTTCTGATCACCGGCGCCGTCACCAACGCGTTGAACATGCCCTCGGTCTCGGCGGAGGATGCCCCGAAGCTGAAGCCCTACATGGCCCTGGCCGAGCAGATCGGCAGCTTCGCGGGTCAGATCACCGAACATGGTCTGCGTGCCGTCAGCATCGAATATGAGGGACTGGTCGCCGAGCTCAACACCAAGCCGTTGACCGCCCTGGTGCTCAAGGGCTTGCTGACGCCGTTGTTGAATTCGGTGAATACCGTCAACGCCCCGCTGCTGGCCAGGGAGCGTGATATCCGGGTCAGTGAGACCCGGCGCGATCAGGCCAGCGACTATCAGACCCTGATCCGCCTGGTGGTGACCAGTGAGCACCGCGAACGCGCGGTCGCCGGGACCCTGGTCGGGGGCGAAAAGCCGCGCATCGTCGGTATCGAGGACGTTCCGATCGAGGCCGAATTGTCGGCGCATATGCTGTTTGTCCGCAACGAGGACAAGCCGGGTTTCATCGGCCGTCTGGGGACGGCGCTGGGCACGGCGGGCATCAATATTGCGACCTTCCATCTTGGCCGCACGGCCCCCGGTGAGAACGCGATCTGCCTGGTCTCGGTTGACCAGAAGCCCGACGACACGCTGCTCGGGCAAATCGCGGCGCTGCCGGGCGTGGTCACCGCCAAGGCCCTGGCGTTCTGAAACAGACCGGCGCCGCAGAGCCCCGGGGCGCCCCGTCGCGGACAAGGCGACGGGGCGCCGTCCTTTCGGGTCTCACGGCTGTTCACAAACAGGAGTTGTCTTGTCGCGGATTCTCGTCGTTCAAAGCAGTCCCAATCTCGGCGCGTCGCTGAGCCGGGCGCTGTCCAATGCTTTCGTGGACCGGTTTGTCGCCCGGCATGCGGGTACAACCGTGGTCACGCGCGATCTGGTCGCCGAGGCGATTCCCCATCTGAGCGAGGATCGACTGCAGGCGCTGTCGGCGGCGCCGGAAGCTCTGACCCCGGCACAACAGGCAGCGGTTGCTCTGTCTGATCGGCTGATCGATGAGATCAGGGACGCCGATATGATTGTCATCGGGGTTCCCTGCTACAATCTGAGCATTCCTTCGTCCCT
Organism: Azospirillaceae bacterium; assembly: GCA_031291675.1. GTDB lineage: Bacteria > Pseudomonadota > Alphaproteobacteria > Azospirillales > Azospirillaceae > JARLIO01. The sequence goes on along the minus strand of JARLIO010000034.1, from coordinate 427,505 downwards.
GAAGGCCTGGATCGATCAAATCGTGATACCGAACCGGAGCTTTCGCTACACCGAGGCTGGGCCGGTTGGCTTGATGACGGGCAAGAAGGTCTATATTTTCATCACGTCGGGCAGTGTCTATTCCCAGGGGCCGGAGAAGCCCCATGATTTTGCGCTTCCTCTGCTGCAGGGGATTCTGACCTTCATCGGCCTGAGCGACATGACCGTCGTCCGCGCCGAGGGCATGGGCGCGATGCCCGATCAGGCGGCGCGGATCGTCGCCCAGGCGCGCGCCGAAGCGGAGCGGCTTGCGGACTGAACGGCCGGCGACGCGCCCCCTTCGCGTCGCGCCCTCGTTTTGACCGAGGCTGACAGACGGGATCTGGGGTGGCCGGGATTGGGCCGCCCGGTTCCGTATCCTTGTCGTTTTCCACGTTGCCGCCCGTTCCGCTGTTCGAGTCAAACAGACATGAATCGGCGGCGTTCAGAGGCGCGCCTTCTCCGACAAGTCCGAGAAATTCCTGATCTTGACCGAGTGATCGGGGAATCGCGCGACGATCTCCAGTTCACCGCCCATCGCTTCTATGAAGCGGCGCAGGGTGCTGACATACATATCAGTGCGCTTCTCGATCTTGGCAACCGACCCCTGATTGATCTGAAGTGTCTGGCCAATTTCCTCCTGCGACAGCTTCATCGCCCGCCGCACCGCGGCGAGGTCCATCTCCGTATCAAGTTGCGAGGCTGCGGCTTCTGCCGCCGCTTGCGCCTCCGGCGTCATACGGGCGCGAAGCTCCGCGAAGGAATGCCTACCGGTCATGGTCTTTCTCCTTCTCCAATTCGGCCAGATGCTCGTCATAGAGATCATCGGCCAGCGGGATCATCCGGTCATAAAAACGTTTGCTGCCGGTCTTGTCGCCGCCGATCAGCAGAATGGCCGAACGGCGTGGATCGAAGGCGTAGAACACCCGCAAGGGTTTGCCACGGCTCTGCACGCGCAACTCCCGCATCTGGGCATGGCGTGAACCGCTGATGCCGCTCGAATAGGGAAACGGCAGATTCGGGCCGCGTTGCTCGAGCTTGCGGACATGCGCGTCGATGCTGATTTGCTCGGACTCGGTGAGGGTGTCCCACCAGGCGCCGAACTCATCGGTGTATTCGACCGGCCATTGCATAAAGGAATACTATTCCTTAAAGAGACTATTTATAAGGGCTTTTGTGAAAATTCCGCTGCCGTTCGCCCCGACCACATTGCGTTGGCATTGGAGCGCCAGCGCTCCCAATCCGGTCTCGATCAGCCGGGCGCCCATCTGACGATCGCGCAAACCGCTATGACCAACGTCCAGATCGACTTCGGAAATGGTACAATCTTGACATGCATCATTTTGGTATGGTGCAGGCGAGGCTCAACCACTCAATGATTCCTTCGAATGGCTCTTCATGGCCCGCTCGGCGCATCTCGACGTTTCCCGATTATGATGCTGCTGGGCGGCAAGGATGATTGCACGCCGGCACCACCCTGCATCACCAATGCCGACGACCTCAGAGCCTTGGGCGCCAACCTCACGGTCTATCCCGACGCCGCCCACAGCTTCGACCGCTCGAGGGCACTCCGCCGCGTGGAAACGGCCACCAGTGCCCGAAATTGCCAGGGGCACTACGACAAATTCGGCCAACTCGGTGGTGTCGAGCGTTAACCACGATTCGTTGCCCTGGCCGGATTGGTTCGGGACTTGCCCCTTGGCGGGGATTGGGCTAGTTACCAAGCTTTGGCTGACCCGCCCGGGTCGGGCCGCGAGGAAGCCTGCGGAATGAACGCGCCGAAATCGATCGCCCTACTGCCCACCGGGCTTCATGACCTGCTGCCGCCGGATGCTGCCCACGAGGCGGCGATGATCGAGCGGCTGATGGCGACATTCGCCGCGCACGGCTATGACCGTGTCAAACCGCCGCTGATTGAATTCGAAGACAGTCTGCTGGCCGGTCCCGGGGTGGCAACGGCACAACAGACCTTTCGGCTGATGGACCCGGTTTCACAGCGCATGATGGGGGTGCGCGGCGACATCACCTTGCAGGTGGCGCGGATCGCGACCAGCAGGCTGACCAATGTGGCGCGTCCGCTCCGCCTCAGCTATGCCGGACAGGTGCTCCGGGTCAAGGGGAGCCAGTTGCGGCCGGAACGCCAGTTCGCCCAGGCGGGGGTCGAGCTGATCGGCAGCGCAGAGCCTGCGGCCGATACCGAAATGGTTTTGTTGGCGGCCGAGGCGCTGAATGGATTGGGCGTGCGCCGTCTGTCGATCGATTTGACGGTGCCGACGCTGGTGACGACCCTGTGTCTGGTTTCGGGATTGGACGCGGCGCGCACCGCGGCCCTGCGTGCGGCGGCCGATCGGCGCGATGCCGATGCTGTCGCCGCGGTGGGCGGTGCCGCCGCCGCGCTGGTGATCAAGTTGATGGCGGCGTCGGGGCCGGCGGCACGGGCTCTGCCGCTGCTGGCCGCGCTCGATCTGCCGGGTGAGGCGGCCAATGCCGAACGCAGCCGATTGGCCGAGGTGGTGCGGCGCGTTGCCGCGGTCGATCCGACCTTGCAGTTGACGATTGATCCGGTTGAGCATCGCAGCTTCGAATATCAGACCGGCGTCAGCTTTACCCTGTTTGCTCATGGCGTCAGCGGTGAACTGGGGCGTGGCGGTCGCTATCGCGCGGGTTATGATGATCCGGACGGGGATCCGTCGACCGGCTTTACCCTTTACCTCGACACGGTGCTGGAGGCTGCGCCCGGCCCGGCCCTGGCGAGACGGGTTTTCCTGCCCTTGGGTGTTGCCACGGCGGCGGGTGTGCGGTTGCGCAGCGAGGGCTGGATCACGATTGCCGCCCTGGGCGCCGTCGACGATCCGGCCGCGGAGGCGCGGCGACTCGGGTGTGGTTACGTCCTGCTCGATGGGGTTCCTGTCAGCGCCGAACAATAGCGGTGACGGCGGCGGGGTCGGTACAGCGGCACCGGCACGGGCCGGACGCTGCGGAATAAGAGTCAAGGTGCGGAGATTGGCATGGCCAACGTAGCGGTGGTCGGCGCCCAGTGGGGCGACGAAGGAAAAGGCAAGATCGTCGATTGGCTGTCCAGCCGGGCCGATGTCGTGGTGCGATTCCAGGGGGGCCACAATGCGGGTCACACCCTGGTGATCAACGGGATCGAATACAAGCTCAGCCTGTTGCCCTCGGGCGTGGTGCGGCCGGGCAAGCTGTCGGTTATCGGCAATGGCGTGGTCGTCGATCCCTGGGCGCTGTTGCGCGAGATCACGGCGATCGCGGCCAAGGGTGTCACCGTGACCCCGGAGAATCTGCTCGTTGCGGACAATGCGGCGCTGATTCTGCCGCTTCATGGCGCTGTCGACCGTGCACGCGAGGAAGCTCGCGGCCTGCGCAAGCTGGGCACGACCGGCCGCGGTATCGGTCCGGCCTACGAGGACAAGGTCGCCCGGCGCGCGATCCGTCTGTGTGATCTCGACGATGAACCCGCGTTGGAGAGCAAGGTCGACGAATTGCTGTTCCACCACAATGCGCTGCTGCGCGGTTTGGGGTCGGCCGAGATCGATCGGGCCACGGTGCTGCAGGAGTTGCGCGAGATCGCGCCGAAGGTCCTGCCCTTTGCCGCGCCGGTCTGGCAGCGCCTCGACGGTTTGCGGCGCGCGGGCAAGCGCATCCTGTTCGAGGGCGCCCAGGGCACGATGCTCGATGTCGATCATGGCACCTATCCCTTCGTGACCTCGTCCAACACCGTGGCCGGAGCCGCGGCCACCGGTGCCGGTGTCGGGCCCTCCGCGGTGGGCTATGTCATCGGTATCTCCAAGGCCTATACCACCCGTGTCGGGTCCGGGCCGTTTCCGACCGAACAGCTCAACGAGATCGGTGAATTGATCGGCGCCCGGGGCAAGGAATTCGGCGTCGTCACCGGGCGCAAGCGCCGCTGCGGCTGGTTCGACGCCGTGCTGGTCCGCCAGGCGGTCCAGGTCGGAGGCATCCATGGCATCGCCTTGACCAAGCTCGATGTTCTGGATGGTTTCGACGAGATCCAGGTGTGTGTCGGTTATCGCTACCGCGGTCAGGTTATCGACCGGTTTCCGGCGTCACCGACCGGCCAGGCCGAGGTCGAGCCGATCTATGAGTCGTTTGAAGGCTGGTCGGAAAGCATCCGTGGCGCCCGAAGCTGGGTCGATCTGCCGGCGACGGCGATCAAATATGTCCGTCGGATCGAGGAGCTGATCGGCGCCCCGGTGACTTTGCTGTCGACCAGCCCGGAGCGTGACGATACGATTCTGGTGCACGATCCCTTTGCCGACTGAGCGCTGATCGAACGGAAGGCCGGAATTCCGGCCGGGTCGCCCGCCTTTCAAGGCGCTGGCCCGGCCGGGGTGCGGGGGCGTTGCCGCGGGGGCGGGACGCAAGGGAGCCGTGACGTCACGGTTTCGGTCCGTGCCCGATGCGGATCGGTGTGTTATACCAGTCCGCGATGATCTTGACTCATGGCGGACTGGTTCCGGTCGCGACGGCGACCGCGCGCCCCCGGGGGCGCGGAGCCAAGCGCCCGGATGGGCGCGCCTGAGGCTTCGCTTTGATCGGTCACGATCACAGCGAATTGGTATTATAATGTCCCGGTGACGAAGTCTCTCATCCGTCGCCCTGCTTCTTCTGTTCGGATCCCGTCATGGCGCCCGCTGATTCTCCGTCCGCCCGAGCCAACGCCGTCGATCCGGTCGCGCTCAGTAATCGATTCGAGATCCTGCCCAACGCGCCCCTGGCCGAATTCAATGCCAACGGCAATCAGGCTTATGTCGCGCGGGCTTTGAAAGAGCGCCGCAGCGATCTGATGGCGATCGTCTGCACGTCAGGCGTGTCCCCGTGGATCGAGGTCTTGAACTCGGTCCGGCATATCGAGCATCCGTCGACGATGCGCCTGCTCGATCATGGGGTTGTCGACTGGACCCCGGAGGGTCGGCGGCGCTACGTCCTGATTTTCGACAAGCCACCCGGCCGGCGGTTGATGAACAACCTCGGCGACACCTTGGAACCGATGAACGAGGATAACGCGACGCGTCTGATTATTCAGCCGTTGGCGGCGGCCTTGAAGGAATTTGCCAGTCGCGGCATTGGCCATAGCTCGGTCAGGCCAAGCAATATGTTCATGCGCGATATTGGCGGATCCGGGGTTGTTCTGGGCGAGGGGGTCTCGTCGCTGCCCGGCGTCGGACAGCCGGTGCTGATTGAAACGGTCGAACGCGGCCTGGCCCAGCCGTCGGGACGCGGGCCGGGAACAATCGGCGACGATCTCTATGCCCTGGGCGTCAGTGTCGTGATCCTGATGCTGGGGCGAAATCCCTTGAAGCATCTCGATGATGACGGCGTGTTACAGCTCAAGATCGAACGGGGCAGCTATCCGGCCCTGGCGAGCGGCCTGCGGCTGTCGCTGGGGATCATGGAGCCGCTGCGCGGCCTGTTGAGTGACGATCCCAAGCAGCGTTGGACGCTCAATGACCTGGAGTTGTGGCTCAGTGGCCGCCGGCTCAGTCCCAAACAACCCCATGTCGCGCGTCGGGGCAGTCGGCCGCTGGAATTCGACGGCCAGGAATACTGGCATTGCCGCAGTGTGGCACGGGCCATGTCACGAAACACCACGGCGGCGGCGCATCTGATCGAGTCGGGGGAGCTGGATCGCTGGCTGCGCCGGAGTCTCAATGAGGAACCGCGCGCCGAGGCGGTCGCCAGTGCCATCGAAGTCGCCGCCGCGGGGGGGCGGGCGCCAACCTACGATGACAAGCTGGTGTCGCGGGTTTGCGTCGCCCTCGATCCGACGGGACCGATCCGCTACAAGGGCCGGTCGGTGATGCCCGACGGGATCGGGGCGGCGATGATGGAAGCCCTGATGAAGGGCGAAAGCGGGCAGACCCTAGCCGAGATCATCGGCTACCAGATCCCGATGTTCTGGGTCAATATGCAGCCCGAATTCCGCGCCGAGTTCGTGCCGATGATCCAGGCTTTCGATGTGCAGAAGAGTTTTCTGGAGCGGGGCACCATCGGCTTTGGCATCGAGCGGGTGCTCTACGAAATGAACACCATGATGCCCTGCATCAGCCCGGTGCTGACGCAATATTGCCCGATGTCCGTCGCCGATGTCCTGGACGCGCTGGACACCTTGGCCAAAAACACCAAACATGATCACGATCCGCTGGATCGACATATCGCCGCATTCCTGGCGGCGCGAACCCACCGGGTCGATGAAAAGATGCTGGCTCAACTCAGCGTCGGTATCGAAGCCGGGCGCCGGATCACGGCGCAATTGACGATTCTCAGCGATGTCCAGCGCCGCAATGGCGCCGCCCGCCTGCCGCATCTCGCGGCCTGGATGGTCGGCATCATGGAGCCGACCTTCCATAAGTTCCACAATCGCAAGATGCGGGGGACCATGAAGCAGGAAGCCGAGAAATATGCAAGGGAAGGCGATCTGTCGCCCCTGCTGCGCATGGTCGACAATTCGGATGCCCAGCGCCGGGATGAGGTCGGGTTTCTGAACGCCCGCAAGGATTACTACATTCATACACGTGATATCGGCAAGTTGCGGGCTGAAATTACCGACAAGGTGACAATCGAGCATGGCATCGGACGGCAGGTTGCCGCTCTGGTATCGAGTGTCGTGGCCTCGTTGCTCTCGCTCGCCATCCTTGGCGTCACTTTTATGCGACATTGAGGAATGACGGGCAAGGTGGGGGCCAAGAAAGTGCGAGCGGGGTCACCGCGACGTCGGAAAGCACGCAAGGGCAACAATACAATATTTTTCCTTTTGTTCGTCGTGATGCCGGCGATGCTGTTCTTCATGGCGACGTGCCTGTTGCTGGTGATCGGCATGCTGCCGACCTTTTCGGCCTGGGTTTCGGATCGCGATCCTGAAAAGACGGCGCCGATCACGGTCGGCGCCGTCAATCTTTGCGGCATTCTGCCGTACCTGCTGCAGTTGTGGCGCGGCACGAACACGTTCCATGAGAGTTTGACGATCCTGGCCCAGCCGATGACGTGGCTGGTGATGTATGGGGCGGCCGCGGTCGGTTGGACGCTCTATTTCGTCATCCCTCCGCTGGTCGCGGGAATGGTTTCCTTGTCTCACGAAACCAAGGTCCGCAACCTGGAAAGCAAACAGCAGGCCTTGATCGAGGAATGGGGCGCCGAGGTTACCGGCGAGGAGGTCGAGGAGGAGGAACTCCCGTGAACCGGCGTGCTGTGTTCCCGATTCCGCTTGATCGCCGCGCACGGGTGCCGCCAAGTGCGGGGAGATGATGCGGACGGGGTGGGCGGTGATGCAAAAGCGCAAAGGCGGCGGAATGCGGGGTGGCGAACCCGAAGGTCGGGGCGCGGGCCCACGGGGCTTGCGGGGCCACGGACCGATTCGGCATCGCACCGCGACGCCGGGAGCGTTGTTGTCATCGCCACCGGTGATCGCCGAGCCACAGGAGCGGCTGATTCGCATTGCCGGCCTGCCGGCGGTAAGCGCGCTGTTTTCGCGGGATCCCGATCGTATCGAACGCCTGTTTTTCGACACGAGGACCGCGGCGGCGGCGCTCGAGCTGTGCCGGGTTTTAGCCCGGGCGCGCAAACCGTTCCGCCAGGTTGATGGCGACGAGTTGGCGCGGGTCGCCGGGACGATGCTCCATGGCGGCATCGTCGCCGTGGCCCGGCCGCGCCCGGTGCTGGCGTTCGATCCGGCCGTGGCGCGGCGGTGGTCCGGGCCGATCCTGATGCTGGACGGTGTCGGCAACCCGCACAATCTGGGGGCGATTGTGCGCACCGCGGCGTTTTTCGGTTTGGATCGACTGGTGATTTCCGGTCATCCGGGACAGGCCGGACCGTCGGAGGCGGCTCATCGGGTCGCCGAAGGGGGGCTGGAGCATGTGACGCTCTATCGGGCCGACCCGATTGCCGCGGTGCTGCGGACGCTTCAAGCCAGCCATCTGGTGGTTGGAACCGCGCTGGAACGTGGCCGGCCGCTTGATGTCGCCGATCTGCAGCGATCGACCCGGCCGGTGGTTCTGGTCCTGGGGAACGAGGAAATCGGCCTGCCGCCTCCGACCCTGGAGGCGTGCGAAGCCGTCGTCACCATCACCGGATCGGGGCGGGTGCAGTCGCTCAATGTTGCGGCGACGGCGGCGATCCTGATTCATGCCCTGACCCGCGGCTGACGCCGCAGCTCAGCGCGGCCGCTCCTGGCGAACCGCGGCGGTCACAGCCTGCAGGTCCTGGTTCGCCTCCAGGTCATCAAGGTCCAGGTGCAGACGGCGGCGCCAATTGGGATGGCTGTCGATCGTGCCCGGAAGATTGGCCTGTTCGATTTCGCCCAGCGCATCCTCGATCTGGACCATCATGATGCGACCGGTGGAGCGGGCCAGATAGCGGTGGACCGCGGCCAGCAGCGCCCGGTCGATCGGTTCGGCGCCGGCGCGCCACCGTTCGGCGGCAGCCGGGTCGACCAGCCCCTGTTGAACCAGCGCGGCGATCAGCCGCTCGGCGTCGGCGCGACGTTGGCTGATATCGCGCCCATAGGTTTCGGCATCCGGGTAGAGGTTCAGGCGGGCGCGCCAATCGGCATCGCGCCCGAGGAACCAGCCCCGCAGGCTCGGCAGATCATGGGTGCTGACGGTCACCAGCGAATCCCGGGGGAAGCCCGCCGGTGGCAGGAACGAGCCATCGGACCCGCGCTCGAAATAGAGGACGCGATAACACAGGATTCCGGCACGCTCCATCGCCGGACGGAAGCCCTCGGGCACGGTTCCCAGATCCTCGCCAATCACCAGGCAGCGGTTGCGGCGGCTTTCCAGGGCGATGATGCGGGTCAGGTCGTGCAGCGGATAGCGGACATAGGCCCCTTCGACCGCGGAAAAGGCCCCGGCGGGGATCCAGAACAGGTGCTGCAGCGCCATCACATGATCGATGCGGATCGCACCGGAATGGCGCATCGTCGCGCGGATCGCGTCAACGAAAGGCTGATAGGCGTTGCGGACCAGCCCCAGTGGCGACAGTGGCGCCAGACCCCAGTTCTGCCCCAGCGGACTGAAGGCATCCGGCGGGGCGCCGATATTGACGCCGTCGAGGACAATGTCAGGCTGCCCCCAGGCGGCACCGCCACCACCCGTCGTGGCCACGGCCAGGTCGCGGTAAAGCCCGACCGCGAGGCCGGCGGCGCGGCCGCGAGCGGCCGCCTCGGCCAACTGCCGGTCGGCCTGCCATTGAAGATAGCGATAGAAATCAACATCCTCGGCGTGGTCCTGGGCAAATTGCCGGACCGCGGCGCTGTTGCTGTCGCGATAGGGTTCCGGCCAGGAACGCCACGACCATAAGGCCGGGTTCTGGCCATAGAAATGGCCGTGCAGCGCCTCGAACAGGGCGTGGCGCGCCAGGCTGTCGCCACCCTGGGCGCAAAAGTCGGCGAACGCCCGCCGCGGCGGCGCGTCGTCGGGCAAGCGGCGGAAATCCTCGAACAGCAGACGCAGGATCGGCAGTTTGAGGCCGGCAACGGCGGCATAGTCAACCAGGTCGGCGTTCTGCGCCGCTGTCAACAGGTCCTGGAAGGCCGTCGTGGCGATCACCGTGTTCGCCGTGGCGCACGCTGCCTGTTCGGCGAGCGCTGCGACATCGAGGTAGCAAGGGTTCAGCCAGATCCGGCTCGACGGCGAATAAGGGCTGTAATGGCGCGGGTCAGCGGGAAACAGGGCATGGAGCGGGTTCAAACCGACCAGCGACGCGCCGAGATGGGCGGCGGTCTCGGAGAACCGGGCCAGGTCGGTAAAATCGCCAACACCCCAATCGGTGCGGCTGCGCAGGGCGTAGAGTTGCAGGCTGAGCCCCCAGACCCTGTCCCGGGGCAGGATTTCCTCCGGTGTTATGCCATGGTCGGGGGCGATGATGACCGAACTCTCGGCAATTGCGGCATCGGTTGCGGGCCGCCCCGGATCGCCGGAGCCGATCTGAATCCGGATCCGGTGATAGCCCAAGGGCAACGGGCCGGGGAGGGTGAGCGCGCGGCGTACGAAGGGGACCCCGTCAAATTCCGCCTGATCAAGATGATACAAGGCATCGGGATGCGCCGTTCCCGTGCGCTGGACGCCGTCTTCCAGCGTTAGCGTCCAGGTAATGGGCTGGTGCGTTTCGGCCGCGGGCTGGGTGACCGGGACGACCATGTCCGGAACCTGCCCATAGAAATGGACCGACGATAGCAATCGGTGCCAGGGGCGCCGCTCAAATTCGGCCAGCGCTGCCGCGCTGTCGGCTTCGGTCTCGACCTGAAACCCCATTGCGGCGAGCAGGGCGCGTTTGGTTTCGCGCGAAACATCGCGGCGTTGACCGGAAATTTCGTAATAGAACGGCTCAATGCCGGCGAGCTCGGCCAGCCGGTCGAGGGCCGTCATGCCCTGACCCCGCGGCGAGAAACGGTTCTGGTGAGCCTGGTTGTGTTGTCGAGAGTTGGTACCGCCATCACGCCGTTTCCCCGCCCCGGTCTTCGCCGGTCGAACCTGTGGTCCCATGCCAGAGGATCTTGCCAGTCGAAGGGGGGCGGGGGAAAGGTTTGTCTGCGCATTGGTTGGGAGTGCGGCGGTTCGCGTCCGGGGTCGAACCGGAGGAATGCCAAAAAAAACCTAAAATTGCTGATTTAGCGAATTTCCGACCTTTCATTGTCGGCTCATCCACGGCGCGCCCCTCGCCAATGCGAATCAAGTGCGGGTCGGCGCTGTCGGGATCGAGGGGACATTGTGCGCTGCCAGAATCAACCGGCCTGTTTGGCCTTGGCAAGTTCTTCGAGTCGGCGGCGGTAGCCAGCCACGGCGTCGCTGACCTCACGGGCCAGCTCTTCAGCCCGGCGATGCGGGCTGATCATTCGCATCAGTTCGATTGACCGGGGGCGCAACTGTGCGAGGTCGGTGGCCGACGCCTTGCCGTCTTTGACCCGTTGCGCCAAACCCTTGAGGGCACCGCAGGTGGCTTCCGCTTGCGGCAACGTCCGGTTGACGCGTGTGAAGCGGCGCTGCGTTTCGTCCAGGACCGTGATGGCGCGCAGCAGATGGTCCCAGGCCAAGCCATCCTGTCGTCCGGCGAGCAGATCGGGCAGGGCAAATTCGAGCAGGAACGCGATCTGAAACGCGTGACGAACCAGCTTGCGCTCATTGATCTCGCGGTCGGCGTTGTCAATCAGGGCCGGAAGATCGGTCTTGGAAAAGGTCCTGGTGGCTTTGAGACGTAACGAATGGGGGACCTCAACCAGCGGCGCCGACGATACGCCTTCGCGGGGCGCGCGGCGGCGATCGGGGCCGATGTAATCGTTGGTCACGATGAAGTGGCGCGGCGCGTCGGTGAGGGCGATCACCCGATCGGCCAGTTGCCGAATCGAAAACGGCTTGATCAACAGGGCGTCGGCACCACAGTTGGTAAACCGATCGACCAGGGGCTTCGTTGCGGCCCAGGTTGTAACAATCACACACAGATAGGGATTGGTGCCAAGGTGGCCATGCCGTGTACTGTGGATCAGGCGCAGCAGATCGCTGTCGGCAGACTCAATGTCGCAGATTAACAGGTCCGGCGTTTCCTTGGCGATCCCCTCGCGCAGATCGTTGAGGCCCGAGAAACTGGCGATCCGCGTGACGGACAGTACTTCTAGACTATTGCGGATAAGTCGACGGGCACCGGATTCCGGCTCCAAAATGTAGGCGTCGACTTTGGAGAAATCATAGTCAGCCATTCATGCCGAATTTCTTGGTGAGGCTACAGGATCGTGACCCAGAGAAAGCCTAGCGTCAATAGCGATATCCGACCCCGCGATGGTGCAACAACAGAGGTGGCGTCGACGTTCTTCCCTCGCCGCACCCCGCCGTTCCGGCCTGGCCAAGGGTCACCGCGACGTCGGGGGGTCTTCCGCAGACAGCGCGGTCAGGATGAACAGCATGATGGTCCGGCCCAGAATCGTCAGCGTGCTGTCCATGCGACAGGGGCCGGGCTCGGCGCTTCCCGTGGCCGAACCGGTGTCGAGGACGGCGGTCCAGGCGGCGGCCCTGGTCAAGGTCGGCAGGGTGAAGTCAATCGTCTGGGAGTGCGCGTTCATGACGATCAGCAAGGTGTCGTCGGCGGCGCGGGTTCCGTCCGCGGCGGCGCTGGCGCCGGCCGCGCCGTTCAGCAGCAGGCCGACGCAGCGCGATTCCGGATTGCGCCATTCCTCGCTGGTCTTCTCGGTGCCCTGGGGCGTGAACCAGATGATGTCCTTCAGTCCATCGGGCGACTGGTTGCGGCCATGGAGGAACTGCGGGCGACGCAACACCGGGTGGGCACGCCGCAGCGCCAACAGGCGGCGGACGAAGCTGGTCAGATCGTTGTCGCCCTGGGCCCAGTCGATCCAACTGGTGTCGTTGTCCTGGCAGTAGGCGTTGTTGTTGCCCTTCTGCGAGCGGCCGATCTCATCGCCGGCCAGAAGCATCGGCACGCCCTGGGACAGCAGCAGCGTGGCCAGCAGGTTTCGCCGGGCGCGCTGCCGCGCCGCCAGAATCTCCGGCCGATCCGTGGCGCCTTCGACGCCGTGGTTCAGTGAATAATTGGCATTCTGGCCATCGCGATTATTCTCCTGATTCGCCTCGTTATGTTTGGATTCGTAGCTGACCAGGTCTTCGAGCGTGAAACCGTCATGGGCCGTGACGAAATTGATGCTGGACCAGGGGCGGCGGCCCCGGCGCTCATACAGGTCGCTCGAACCGGTCAGACGTGCGGCGAGTTCGGGCAGCATGCCGGCATCACCGCGCCAGAACCGGCGCGTGGTGTCGCGATAGCGGTCGTTCCATTCCGCCCATCCCGGCGGAAAGCTGCCGGCCTGATAGCCGCCGGGGCCGACATCCCAGGGCTCGGCGATCAGCTTGACGGTTGACAGCAAGGGATCCTGGCGCACGGCATCGCAAAAGCCGCTGCCTTGGTCGAAACCATGGATTTCGCGACCCAGCGCCGTGGCCAGGTCGAAGCGGAAGCCGTCGACATGCATCTCCGCGACCCAGTAGCGCAGGCTGTCCATGACCAGCTGCAAGACACGGGGATGGGCAATATTCAGTGTGTTTCCGGTTCCGGTGTCATCGATATAATAACGGCGGTCGTCCGGTCGCAGCCGGTAGTAGGAGGCGTTGTCGATGCCCCGGAAGCTGAGCGTCGGCCCCATCTGGCTGCCTTCGCCGGTGTGATTGTAGACGACGTCCAGCAGGACCTCGATCCCCGCCTCGTGGAAGCGTGCGACCATGGTCTTGAATTCACTCAGCAAACCGGTGGTCATGTACCGCGATTCGGGAGCAAAGAACGCGATCGTGTTATAGCCCCAAAACTGGCGCAGCCCGCGTTCCACCAGGTGGTGATCGTCGGTATAGGCCTGGATCGGCAGCAGCTCGACCGACGTGATGCCCAGTGATTTGAGGTAATCGATCACCGCGGGCACGCTCAGGCCCGCGAAAGTCCCGCGCAATTGTTGAGGCACCGCGGGATTCAGCATCGTGAAGCCGCGCGGATGGGTCTCATAGATCACGGTCTCCGGCCAGGGAACCCGGGGGGGCCGGTCGTTGCCCCAGGTGAAGGCCCGATCGACAACGCGGCATTTCGGCATGACCCGGGCGTTGTCGCGCCGGTCAAAGGCCAGGTCGGCGTTCCGGGAGCCAACCCGATAGCCGTAATGGGCATCGGACCAGCGGATGCTGCCGAACAGGGCCTTGGCATAGGGGTCGATCAACAGCTTGTTGGAATTGAAGCGATGACCGTTTGCCGGGTCGTAGGGCCCATAGACGCGGTAGCCGTAGAGTGTCCCGGGGCGGGCTTCGGGCAAATAGCCGTGCCACACCTCGTCGGTATATTCCGGCAAGGCGATGCGCTCGACCTCGCGGGTCCCGGTCTTGTCAAAGATGCAGAGATCAACCCGCTCGGCATTGGCCGAGAAAATCGCGAAATTGACCCCGTAGCCGTCCCAGGTTGCGCCCAGGGGGTGAGGTTGACCGGGCCAGACCGCCATTCGTCCTGGTCCGCTCCGCCCCTCCGGGGTGGTGCTGCGGACTGCAGGGGCGGAAACAAATGGCACGTCCATGGGTAACTCCGATTCCCAGCAATAGACAGATTGCAAACTATCGGATCTCAGAAGCGGGTCAATCTGGTTCTGTCCACCCGGTATCGGTGGTGGCGCGGCCCTGCCGTGTCCGGAACGCGCCCCGGCGCGGGATTCGCGGGCCGACCCGGTTGGGGGCCGACCTGCCGATGCCAAAACCGGGATGCCCGGGGCGCGGTCTCATCGCGCGGTCATCCCTGGCGCTGCAGCAGCAGCGTGCCCAGGGGCGGCAGCCTGAGATCGAGCGAGCAGGGGCGGCCGTGCCAAGCGATCGTTTCGTCGGCCAGGACGTCACGGTTTGCGTCGCCGCAATAGCCGCTTCCGCCATAGAGAGGGGCATCGGTATCGAGGCGCACCCGATAGCGGCCCGGAAACGGCACCCCGATCCGGTAGTGATCGCGGGGCACCGGCGTGAAGTTGCAGACGACCACGACCGGATCGTCGCGGTCCTTGGCGTAACGCAGGAAGGCGAGAACGCTGTTGTCGCTGTCCAGGGCGTCGATCCACTCGAATCCGGCCTGCTCGCAATCCTGTTGATGCAGCGCCGGCAGGGCCTGGTACAGATGATTCAGATCACGCACCAGGCTCTGGACGCCGCGATGTTCGTTCTCGTCGAGCTGAGACCAGCTCAGACTGTGATCATGGGACCATTCGTCGCGTTGGGCAAACTCACCGCCCATGAACAGCAGTTTCTTGCCCGGGTGGCCGAACATGAAGCCGTAATAGGCCCGCAGATTGGCGAATTGCTGCCAGCGATCGCCCGGCATCTTGCCGATCAGGGATTTCTTGCCATGCACGACCTCATCATGGCTCAGCGGCAGGATGAAATTCTCGCTGAACGCGTAGAGCAGCCCGAAGGTCAGGTCGTTATGGTGGTAGCGGCGGTGAATCGGTTCCTTGCTGATATAGTTCAGGGTGTCATGCATCCACCCCATGTTCCATTTGAAGCCGAAGCCCAGGCCGCCGAGCCAGGTCGGACGCGACACCCCGGGCCAGGCCGTCGATTCTTCGGCGATCGTCAGGGTGCCCGGATGATCACGATAGGCCAGCTCGTTGACGCGTTTGAGGAACGCGACAGCCTCAAGATTTTCGTTGCCGCCATATTGATTGGGGATCCATTCCCCGGGCTTGCGACTGTAATCCAGATAGAGCATCGAGGCGACGGCGTCGACCCGTAACCCGTCCAGGTGGTAGTGCTGCAGCCAGAACAGGCCGTTCGTCAGCAGAAAATCGGTGACCTCATGCCGGCCGAAATTATAGATCAGGGTGTTCCAGTCCCGGTGAAAGCCCTGGCGCGGGTCGGCATGCTCATAAAGATGGGTTCCGTCGAACCAGGCCAGACCATGGGCATCGGTCGGAAAATGTCCGGGCACCCAATCCAGCAGCAGGCCGATCCCGGCGTCATGGCAGCGCTCGACGAAGCGCTGGAACTGATCGGGTGTGCCGTGGCGGCTGGTCGGGGCGAACAGGCCGATGGGCTGATAGCCCCAGGATCCGTCAAACGGATGCTCGGTGACCGGCAGCAACTCGATATGGGTGAACCCCATGTCCTTGGCGTAGGGCACCAGTTGATCCGCCAACTCGTCGTAGCTGAGATAGCTGTTGTCGCTATGGCGTCGCCAGGACCCAAGATGGACCTCATAGATCGAAACGGCGGTTGAGCGCCAGTCGGTGGCGAGGCAATGGGCCTGCCAGGGCTGATCCTGCCAATCATAGTGGTGCAGGCCGTGAATCAGCGATGCGGTCCCCGGGGCCGATTCGCCCTGAAACGCATAGGGATCGGCCTTCAGCGGCAGCAGGTCCCCGGCATGGTTCTTGATCTCGAATTTGTAGGGGACACCGGGGCCGACGCCGGGCACGAACAGTTCCCAGACGCCGCATTCGAAGCGAAACCGCATCGGCAGGCGGCGACCATCCCAGTTGCAGAAATCGCCGACGACACTGACGCGCCGGGCGTTGGGCGCCCACACCGCGAATGCCGTTCCCGCGACGCCATCGAACACCATCGGATGGGCGCCCAGGCGCTCAAAGCTTTGCAGATGGGTGCCTTCGGCCAGCAGATGGACGTCGAGTTCCCCCAGGATCGGGGGGAAACGGTAGGCGTCATCGATCTCGGTGGTGCCGCTCTCGGTGGCAACCCGCAAACGGTAGGCGAAACGCTGGTCACGATCGACCGGTCCAGCAAACAAGCCCGCGGGATGGCACCGCGTCAGGTCACCGACGATGGCGCCACTGGCCGTTTCGATGACCTGAACGCGTTGGGCCTCGGGAAGAAAGCAGCGCAGCACCAGCTTGCCCTTCGAACCTGCGTCGTGCAGGCCCAGCACGCCGAACGGGTCGGCATGGTCTCCCGAAACCAGCGCCTCGATTTCGATCGTGAGCGGGTCGTCTTGCGGTGGAACGGGATCGCGGGGGATCGGGCCGGTCATGCTGCCTCCTTGTCGCGGGCGACGGCGAATCGAAGATGGCGTAAGACGACGCCAGGGGGTCTTCGAGTGCGA
The DNA here is from genome assembly GCA_031291675.1 of Azospirillaceae bacterium. Classification (GTDB taxonomy): domain Bacteria; phylum Pseudomonadota; class Alphaproteobacteria; order Azospirillales; family Azospirillaceae; genus JARLIO01. Next base: position 410,879 of record JARLIO010000034.1, on the reverse strand, counting down.
TCCGACGGTTGCCCGCTTTGTTGAGGATTTGGTAACAGGCTTTCGGCAAGCCGAACAGGGCCGAGTGGGGTGCGCGACATCTGGCGCGGCGGGATGATCGGGGGGTGATTGTTGGCGTGCCGGATTGCCGGGCTTACCAGCCATAGATCGGTGAGGCGTTGAAGGCTTGGCGATAGGCTTCGATGGCCGCGGCCCAGGGTTCGATATGAAGGCCGGGGGACAGGTACTCCTGGGCGATGACTTGAGCCCGAAAGGGGGTGCTGTCGTTGCGGCTGCCCTGGTATCGCGACACCAGCGGCGATCGCGCCGCCGTCGCGGATCGGGTCGCGCGGTTGGAGGCCACCGCGGCTTCGCGCTCGGACTCGGTGAGCGACGACTCCGACGCCATCGCGTCGGCGGTCGCGGTTTGGTCGGGCTGTCGATCCGTGTCACCGACCGGACTGGTGTCCGTGGCGAGTCCGGTCTCGAAAGAGCCGGCTGTCGCCGTCGTTTCTTGGGCCGGCACCGTGGCGCGCGACACCTCCGGGCGCACAACGCGGCCCGGTGACGGTAAGAGCAGAACGGATTGCCTGATTTCCACGGCGTCGTCTTGCGGTCGGTCTTGCGGTCGGATGACTGAACTTCGTCATCCTCGGGATAGCATCGACGACACTAAGAATCAATTAAGTTGGATCTGGCAGATATCGATATCCTTGGCCGATCTGGGGTCGATCTGGCACCGATCTGGCGATCGATAGGACTTGACTGTAGATAATTTTATTGGATGGTATGAACGGCGCATGAGCAGCGAGAAAGATAGCGTAAAACGGCTGTGCCGGGCGGCGGATTAGAAGCGTCGGGAGTGGCTTGGAAACGAACCGATGACCTCAGAAATCAAGCAGGGCCGGCACGGGAGATATCATGGTGGGCGATAAAGCCGACTCAGAAAGACTTAAGTTGGCCTTGGCGGCATCCGGTGACTTGATCTATGATTGGGATTTAGTCGAAAATAAGCTATATTGGGTCGGCGATGTTGAGGAACGACTTAAGGTTGGTGCCATCGATACGATCGATGACTGGCTGGCGAGAATTCATGCCGAAGACCTGAAGGCCCGCGAGGCCGGAATCCGCCAGGCGATCGATAACGGCGTCAATGGCGACAGGACGATTGATTGTGGTTATCGCCTGCGTCGTGGCGACGGCAGCTTCGTGTTGATTCATGAGCGCGGCACCATCGGACTCGCCGCCGATGGCCAGCCGGTGCGGCTGCTCAGTGTGCTCCGGCTGATGGACCGCCATCAGAGCCGGATTGAGGATGTCGCCTTCCGGGTCAATTTTGACAGTGCGACCGGGCTGTTGAATCGGACCCGGTTGCACGACGCGCTTCAGCGTTCGATCGAACAGCGCCTTCGTGACGGCGCGCACGGCGGCTACCTGGCCTTGTCGGTCGACGGTATCGCAGCGATGCGGGAGGCGCAGGGCCAGGGGGTCGTCGACATCGTGCTGCGCGAGATCGCCCATCGCATCGAACGCGAAATCCGCGCCGGCGACGTTCTGGGGCGCGTCGCCGATGACGGCTTCGGCATGGTGCTCGACCGGATCGACTCGGATGCCTTGGGTATGGTTGCGATACGCCTGCTGCGGCTGGTCCATGACCGTCCGTTGGAGACGTCCGGGGGGCCGTTGCCGGTCACCTTGTCGATCGGTGCGGTCAGCTTTCCGGAAATCATCAGGACCGCCTTCGAAGCCATGCTCGAGGCCGAGGCCGAGGTCGAAATCGCCCGCCGCCACGGCCCTGGACGCTGCCATGTTGCCGTGATCGACGCCGCGCGGCGCCGCGAGCACGAGCACCACCGCGCTATCGGCGACCAGGTGATGCAGGCGTTGAACGAACAACGTCTGGCCTTCGCCTATCAACCGGTTATCGATCCCCGAAGCGGGTCCGCGGCGTTCTGGGAATGTCTTTTGCGCGTCCGTCAGTCCGAGGGTCCGGCGATGGTTGCCGGCGCCTTCATCCCGGCCTTGGAGCGCTTGGGCCTGATCCGGGTGCTGGATCATCGGGTCCTGGAGATGGCCATTGCCGATCTGATGGCCGCGCCCGACGCGCGGCTTGCGATCAATATCTCGGGTTTCACCACGGGTGACCGGTCATGGTTGCGGTTGTTGAGCGGGATGGTCGGGCGCCGTGAGGATTTGGCCCAGCGTCTGACCATTGAAGTCACAGAAACCGCCGCGATCACCGACATCGAGGAAACCAGCCGGATGTTGAATGAGATTCGCGATCTCGGTTGTCAGGTCGCGCTCGATGATTTTGGTGTGGGCTTCATGTCGTTCCGCTATCTGCGGTCACTGCCGGCCAATATCGTCAAGCTCGATGGGTCTTATGTTCGAGGTTTGCGCGACATCCCGGAAAACCAGGCTTTCGTGCGCAAACTGGTCGGTCTGGCGCATGGATTCGGCATGACGGTGGTCGCGGAATGCATCGAAACCGCTGAGGATGTCGCGCTCTTGACGGCGGAGGGGGTGGATTTGCTGCAAGGCTGGCATTTCGGCCGGCCGCAACTGAGACGCCCCTGGACATCACCGCAAAACCTGCTGGCGGCGGTCGAGGAAACCACGTGACAGCGGCGCCCCTCGAGTTGGGGGGGGCGCCGCTGCGATCGTCACGGTTTGGTTTTGTTTAGTGCCGCCAACTGGTGGTGCAACTCGTCAATCTGACGATTGAGTTCAGAAATGATATTTTCAACGTCAGGGCGATGGCTCGCGGAGGATGTCGTCTGGGCGGCCGGCGGTTCGGCCGGCGGGCGCTCCGGAGCGCCAAAAGGTGAGAACATGCGCATCGCCCGTTCAAGCATTGCGAGGTTCTGTTTTCCCATTTCTTCCAAGGTACCGAAGGGGAATATCCCGCCCAGCGTATTTTGAAAATAATCTTTGACCTGCTCTTGATTGTGAGACAGGGACTGCATGCTGTACTCGAGATAACGAGGAACCAGCCATCCCATGTTGTCGCCGTAAAAGCCGATCAACTGCCGCAGGAACCCAATCGGAAGGAGATTTTGTCCCTTATTCTCTTCTTCGACGATGATCTGGGTCAGAACAGAGCGAGTGATTTCTTCGCCCGTTTTTGCGTCGTAAACCGCGAAATCGACGCCGTCTTTCACCATTTTGCACAGATGATCGAGCGTCACATAACTGCTGGACGCGGTGTTATAGAGACGTCGATTGGCATACTTCTTGATCGTGATGGGGGTGGACTTGTTGTCGTCTTTTTCGGCCATCGGGGAAACTTTCGGCGATCAGACACAGCATCGCTGCTTTCGTGTCTACAAGTACGCGAACCGGACCGTGGTACGCAAGCCCCCTGCCACGGAAATGCGCGGGCAAATCCACGCCGGCCGGCCGGAATCGGCGGTGCCGGGGCCGGAGATCTCACGCGGGCGACATTTATGCCTTGCATCTTGCCGGACTCTGGCCTTCGCTATCCCTCGGGTCGAGGGTACAATCCGCGCCGACGCGGGAGCGCTGAAGTGCCATCATGAATGATTCCCTTGACGCCGGGCCGGGTGGTTCCCCAGGTGCTTGCGATGAACCGCCCTCGCTGGAGGTGTTGGCGCGCCGCTATTTGGATTTATGGCAGGAGCAGTGGGCAGGCTTGGCTTCGGACCCGGAATTGGCGGAGAGTTTCGTCCGGTGGTTCCAGTTGATGGGCGCGACCACCGGCGCACCATTTCCTTCGCCTTTCGCCCCATCGAGCCATGACCCAGCAACCCCCGCCACCCCGCCCGCCGCCGCCGGGGACCCTGTTGCCGCCGCGCCTGGGACCGCGGCCCCTCGGTCTGCACCTGACGACGGCGCTCAGCATCTTGCTGAGCTCACCGGCCGGCTTGCCCTGGTTGAGGAACGGCTCGCTGCCATGGAAGCGGCCGCAGCGCGCCGCCGCCGCCCTGCGAAAGATGGTGGTGGAGGTCGATCCTGAGGCGTTTCGCCACGCCGTTGATCGCGAGATGCGGCGCCGGATCGACGGGCTGCTGACCGGGCTGCACGGCTATCGTCATCACCCCTATCGCCGTAACCTGGTCGAACCGCCGCCGGTCTGGACCGAGGGCAGCAGCCGTCTGCTCGATCACGGCACGCCATCCGCCGCCCCCGGAGCGGCCGAAATTCCCGTGCTGCTGGTGCCCTCGCTGATCAACCGGCACTACATTCTTGACCTGTCACAGGAACGCAGCCTGGTGCGCTGGCTCGCCGGCCAGGGGCTGCGGCCCTACTTGCTGGATTGGGGCTGGCCGGGCGAACTGGAACGGCGTTTCACCCTGGGCGATTACATCGCCGGGCGACTTGACCGGGCGCTGGCATTCCTGTGCCAGCGCCATCATGGCCCGATCGCCGTTGCCGGCTATTGCATGGGCGGCATGCTGGCGGTTGCGCTGACGCAGTTGCGCCCGGCCTCGGTCCGGAGTTTGACATTGTTGGCGACACCGTGGGACTTCCATGCCGGCGACCGTGCCTTGGCGCTGGGGCTTGGGATTGCGGCCTCGCCCTTCGTGCCGGCCTTGGAAGCCTGGGGCGAGATGCCGGTCGACGCGATCCAGACGCTGTTTGCCGGCCTTGACCCTTTGCTGGTGTTGCGGAAGTTCCGCCGGTTTGCCGACCTGGCGCCGGGATCGGCCGAAGCGCAGGCCTTTGTCGCCCTGGAGGATTGGCTCAACGATGGCATTCCCCTGGTTGCTGCCGTGGCGCGCGAATGCCTGATCGGGTGGTACGGTCGTAATGAAGCGGCGCTCGGCAAATGGGTCGTTGCCGGGTGCTGTGTTGATCCGGCGGCGATCCGGGTTCCAACCTTGGCGCTGATCCCGGGGCACGACCGCATCGTGGCGCCCGCATCGGCGCGGGCCCTGGCCAATCGGGTTCCGGGTGCCAGGATCCTCACCCCGGCGTTGGGGCACATCGGCATGATCGTTGGCCGCGGCGCTGTGGATCAGGTATGGCGGCCTTTCGCGCAGTGGCTGCACGACGCCGCTCAACCCGGGGTTCGCGATTGATTAACCCGCTGGTTGCGGAATATGCGACCAAAGAAGGGTTTCGATCTTGTGTTCGGATCGAACGGATCGTGAAACAATATTGAAACGTCATCGTATCGACCGGGGTTGTGCGCGGGAGGCCGCCATGATGACCGGGTCTGTCGCCTTCGCCATTGGGGTTCAGCGAGCTCCAATCCCGGTTTGCGCCCGAGAGAGGAATAAAAACATCGGATGGTATGCGACCCTGTTGACGCCGCCGGTGGAAATCCTGATAGCTTTATGCGGGTGCGTTTCATCGCCAACGGGTGTATGAAACAATAATGCAATTTTTAAAGTTTGTCCGGCAACTCATATACAAGTCAGCGGCTTGCATCGGAAATCAACAGATCCTACTCTGACGGGGCAGTCTTCGCTTGCTGGTTCCAACAAGACGACATCCAAGGAGCGTTCCAAAATGACCGAAATTGTCATCGTCGGCGCCGTGCGTACCTCCATCGGAACATTGAATGGCAGCCTCAGTGCTCTGCCGGCGCATCAACTGGGCGAGATTGCGATCCGCGAAGCTCTGATCCGGTCCAAGGTTGACGCGTCCGAAGTCACCGAGGTCATCCTGGGCCAGGTTCTGGCCGCCGGCGAGGGGCAGAATCCGGCCCGGCAAGCGGCGATCGGGGCTGGAATTCCGGTCGACCGGACCGCTTTTGGCATCAATCAACTGTGCGGTTCCGGGTTGCGCGCCGTTGCCCTGGGCTATCAGGCGATCCTGACCGGCGATGCCGATATCATCGTCGCGGGCGGCCAGGAAAGCATGAGTCAGGCCCCGCATGTGGTCCATCTGCGCAATGGCGTCAAGATGGGCGATGCCACGCTGGTCGACACCATGATCCGCGATGGACTGACCTGCATTTTCAACGGCTATCACATGGGCATCACCGCCGAGAATATTGCCAAGAAATGGAATTTGACCCGCGAGGACCAGGATGCTTTCGCCGCCCTGAGCCAGCAGAAAGCGGAGGCCGCGCAGAAGGCCGGGATCTTCAAGGAAGAGATCGTGCCGGTGACGATCAAGGGGCGTAAAGGTGATGTCGTTGTCGATACCGACGAGCAACCGCGTCCCGGTACGACCGCGGAATCACTGGCAAAATTGCGCCCGGCCTTCGCCAAGGACGGCACGGTTACCGCGGGGAATGCCTCCGGGGTCAATGACGGCGCCGCCGCCCTGGTTCTGATGACCGCGAGCAATGCCGCGCAGCGGGGGCTGACCCCGTTGGCCCGCATCGTGTCCTGGGCGACTGCGGGCGTCGATCCGGCGATCATGGGGGCGGGACCGATCCCGGCCACCCGCAAGGCTTTGGAAAAAGCGGACTGGACCGTCGATGACCTCGATCTGATCGAAGGCAATGAGGCGTTTGCCGCGCAGGCGTTGGCGGTGTGCCGCGAACTGCAATTCGATCCCGCCAAGGTCAATGTCAATGGTGGCGCCGTTGCGTTGGGCCATCCGATCGGTGCTTCGGGCGCCCGGATCCTGGTCACGCTGCTTCATGCGATGCGGCGTCGTAATGTCAAACGCGGCCTGGCGACCTTGTGCATCGGTGGTGGCATGGGAATTGCTTTGACCGTCGAGCGCGCCTGATCCCGCGGCCGTGTACCGGCCTGTTGCCGTCGTGGCGTCGCGCCACTGCGACAACAGGCCGGGCCGGCGCGAAAGATGTCGTCGTGTATAATTTTGTGTAGGGGGCTGCATTCTGTGTGAAAGAGCCCCAGCGGGAATGTTGCCTTCGACAGCTGTGCTACTCCAAGTCAAATCCATGGCCAATCGGGACATTGACCGATCGAAACGGGGGAGGTTGCTACTATGGCTCGGGTCGCATTAGTTACCGGCGGAACACGGGGAATTGGCGAGGCTATCAGCATCGCGTTGAACACGGCGGGCTATACCGCCGTTGCGAACTATGGCGGTAACGACGACGCTGCCCGTCTGTTTACGGAGCGGACCGGCATTCCGGCCTACAAATTCGACGTCAGCGATTACGCCGCGGTCGAGAGCGCCATCGCGATGATCGCGCGCGACATCGGCCCGGTCGAGGTGCTGGTCAACAACGCCGGGATCACCCGCGACGGCGTCATGCACCGCATGACGTTCGAACAGTGGAACGCGGTGATCCAGACCAACCTTGCCTCCTGCTTCAATCTCTCTCGCGCCGTGATCGACAGCATGCGCGAACGGGGCTTCGGCCGGATCGTCAATATTGGTTCGGTCAACGGGCAGTCCGGCCAATATGGTCAGGTCAATTACGCGGCGGCAAAATCCGGTATCCATGGTTTCACCAAGGCCCTGGCCCAGGAGGCGGCCGCCAAGGGGATCACGGTCAACGCGATCGCACCGGGTTATATCGATACCGACATGGTCCGCGCGGTTCCGCCGCATGTGCTGGAAAAGATCATCGCGCGCATCCCGGTCGGCCGGCTGGGCAAGGCGGAGGAGATCGCCCGTACGGTCCTGTTCCTGGTTGCCGAGGATGCGGGCTTCATCACAGGTTCGACCATTTCGGTCAATGGCGGCCAGCATATGTATTAACGCTGCCACGCACCCGGCGCGGTGAGCGATATCGTTAACCCGCGATGGGTCAAACTCATTGCGGGTTGGTATGAAGCCGCGGCCGCCCCACCCGTCCCCCGGGCGCCGCGATGGCGCTGAGCGCCATGATCAGTGCCAGCATCATCGCGGGCCACATGCTGACGGTGTAGCGCGGGATGCCGACGCCGGTGAAGGCGATCAAGACAAAGGACAGATGGACACAGGCCGCGGCAAAGCCGGCGACTTGCCAACGTGGCGCCGTGTCGCCCCGGATCACCGCGACGACACCGATCAGGGCCAGCAGGCCGGTGATCCAGCCCACGGCCGTGATCGCCGGGCGGACAAAGGTGGCGAGGCGGGAGACGGGCGTCGGTTCAGACAGTGAAGCCGGCAGGAACGGCGCGAAAGGCAGGGGTTGGTGGGCGGCGATGAACCCGTCGAACATCGGGGCCAGGGCCGGATGACTTTGAGAATAGAGCGTCCAGAGCGCGCGGTAATGGCGCCAGGCCAGCATCAGGGTGGCGCCGGGCGCGCTCTGCATCCGTGCCAGGGCGACCGCCAGCATCGCCTGGTTCAAGGCCGGGGCGGGCAGATCAATGCGGCGGCGTAAATCATCGGCGCAGGCATATTCGACGCAGGTTTCGAAATTCGGTTCCAGGACGGCGTAAACCGATGGCGCCGTCGCTTGCTGCAACAGGGTTCGGATCGGTGCAAAATCCTGTTCCAGGGCCTCAAACAGTGCCTTGCGAACCGGGGAGCTCTCGGTGGCGCCCAGCCCGGGCGGGGCGTCGATCATCGCTGCCTTGGCGAAGAAATGCCGTCCCGCCAGTGAGGTCTCCGCCCCGCCGTGAACCGATGCGGAATAGAGCCGTTCCGTCCCGACCATGACCAGGGGGATCAGCAGCGAAGCGACCAGGGGTCGCCAGGCCGCGGCGGCGTAGCGTCGCCGGTTCAGCAGAACCAGCCCGACCAGGACCGGAATCAATCCATAAGCGGCCGGGCGGATGACGGCCGTCAACGCCACCAGAACCGCAGCGATCACGACACGCGTCCCGGTGGGACGGTGAACCAGCAGGATCGCCGAAGCGAGATAAGCCGTCAGAACCGAGACGAACAGCGATTCGGTCATCACATGGGCATGGTATTTGGAAAGTTCGGGGTTGGCGCACAAGGCCAGGACCAGAAGGATGGCCGGCACCGCCTGGCGAAATACGTGAAAAACCACGATGCCCAGCCCGCCTGCCGTGGCGGCATAAAGCAGGGTTTGCACCCAGACTAGAGACGGCAGGCCGACCAGCCGCAGGAACAGGGGATAGCCGGCGGTCCGCGACGGCAGAAACAACAGGTAGCTGGCGGAATCGGGCTCCATGACCGGATCAAGGGATCCTTGAGTCAGTAATAGGATCGAATAGACAATAACAATCAGGATGATCAGTGCTTCAGTTGAAATATTTTTCACGACTATTGCCATTGTTTGTTTTGTTGTTAAATCGGCCGCGGTGGAAAAAGACGGGTGGAACGAATGTCTTGTCGCCTGTTTCCACGATGTCGTCAGGCTCTCGATCACAAGAAACGTTCGTTTCACGCGCCCTCGCGCAGCCGATGTCGCAGTGCGATCAGAACGCTGATCAGTGTCAGGGCCCCGGCCTGATGCAACGCTGCCGGAATGATGGCGACATGCGTCAACAGGGTGGTCACGCCGAGCCCGACCTGGACCAGCACGACGGCGGCGACCAGCCAGGGCAGGGGGCCCAGCGCCGCGCGATGGCGTTGGCTGCGCCAGGCCAGGGTCAGGACAGTGATCGCGGTGCTCAGGGCCAGCCCGCGATGGGCAAACTGAACCGCGGCGACATTCTCGAACCAGTTGATCCAGCCGGGCGTCAGGCTGAAGGCCTCGGGGGGCAGCCAGTCGCCATTCATCAGCGGAAATGTGTTGTAGAAGCTGCCGGCGCGCAGGCCAGCGACGAAGGCGCCCCACACCAGCGTCGTTGCGGCCAGGATCAGCGCGATCAGCGTGTGGCGACGCAGGCGTCGCGCCGTCCGGTCGGGGCAGGGCGGAAACCGATCCAGGGCACACCACAGCAAACCGCCATAGATCAGCGTCGCCATCACCAGGTGCAGCGCCAACCGGTAATGGCTGACCGCCGGGCGATCGACCAGACCGCTGGCGACCATGAACCAACCGATGCCGCCCTGCAGGCCGCCCAGCGCGAACAGGGCGATCAACCGTCGCCCCAGCGGCCAGGGAATGGCACCGCCGATGCTGAACCGGATCAGGGGCAGCAGAACGACGAAACCGATGACCTGTCCCCACAGCCGGTGAAACCATTCCCACCAGAAGATCGATTGGAATTCCGCAAGCGTCATGCCGAGATTGACGAAACGATATTGCGGGGTCTCGCGGTAGAGATCGAAAACCCGCTGCCACGCGGCGGTGGACAGCGGCGGCACCATGCCGATCAGGGGCCGCCATTCGACCATCGACAGACCCGACTCGGTGAGCCGGGTGATGGCACCGATCACCGCCATCGCGAATACCATCGCGGCGCACAGGGCCAGCCATAGGGTCACCGCACGGGGGACCGACCGATCCGGCGCGGCAATGACGGGTGCGAAAGTGGTCACGGATTGATGCTCATCAAGGACGTTGATGGTGAAACCGCTACGCTAGGGTAGTGTGGTGCCGTTTGTCGTGCTGTTCCATCCACGGCCCGGCCGATTGGCGGGCCACGGACGGGGAAATGCGCCATGGCGTCGCCGGTCATTTTGACAGCTTTCCGTTTTGTGTCGACCGCCATCGCCGTCGGTTCTGGTCGACAGCGATGCGGTGTGATGAAATCAGCGGTGTCGATGATCGGTTCTGCGGCGGCGCCTCCCGGCGTCCCGTGTTTCCCCAACCCAGGCAATCAGCATGTCCGAACTGTCCCTCGGCTTTGGCGTCAGTTTCCCTGACCTTTACGATCATGCCGGCCTGGTCAGGCTGGATCGCGCTTTTGTCGACTGGTTGCGTCGTCGCGATGATGCCCTGGCGGACCGCTTGCTGGCGGCCCGGGGCCGTCCCGGGGCTTTGGACAACAAGGCCGAAGGCGCGCTGCTGATTGCGGTTGCGCCCGAGCTTGAGGAGTTTCTGGCGATCCTGTTCGGGATTGCCGACGATGTCCGGGCTTTGGTCGAACAGCACGATGCGTTGGCGCCGCTGTATCGCTGCAAGCGGCTGTTCGTCCAGCGCCGTGCGGCGCGGCTTGCCGCACCGGAGCTTGCCGCGGCTTTTGATGGTGACGCGCTGACAGCGGCGCTCGAAAGCCGCTGCGCCGGACCGTTCGATGAGCTGGGCTTTGCCCGCTTTGTCATGGACTGGACCGCGGACGAGGGGAGCCATGCCGCGGACCTCGATCTTGCCGCCCGCTATGCCGCCTGGGCGCTGTTTGCGCCGGCAGGGCGGGCGCGGCATGGTGACGGCATCCTGTTTCAGGTGCCGCATCGCGTCGATCCGCAGCAACTGGTCCCGCTCGAAACCGTTGTCGTCGATGGCGTGGTGATGATGCGGGCACCGGCGGCAACGTGCCGGTTGCGCGAAGGGTTCGATCTGACCGACCCGGGGACCGATCTCGAAGGGGCGCTTGACGAGGCGAACTACTGCATCTGGTGCCACCCGCAGGGCAAGGACAGTTGCTCGCAGGGTTTGCGCGATCGCAAGACCGGGGCGTTTCAGAGCAGCCCCTTTGGCGTGCCGCTGACGGGCTGCCCGCTGGAGGAGCGGATCTCCGAAATGCACAGCCTCAAGGCCGAGGCGGTGCCGATCGGGGCCCTGGCCATGATCACCGTTGCCAACCCGCTGTGCGCCGCGACGGGGCACCGGATCTGCAATGACTGCATGAAGTCGTGCATTTTTCAAAAACAGCAGCCGGTCGACATTCCGCAGGTCGAGACGCGGATTCTCAAGGACGTCCTTGAGCTGCCGTGGGGGTTCGAGATCTACAGCCTGCTGACGCGCTGGAATCCGCTCAATCTGGAGCGGCCGCTCGGTCGTGCCCTGAGCGGTTACAAAGTCCTGGTCGTCGGCCTGGGGCCCGCCGGTTTCAGCCTCAGCCACCATTTGCTCAATGAAGGCCACACCGTCGTTGCGATCGACGGGTTGAAGATCGAGCCGCTGCCCGCCGATCTTTCCGGGGTGATGCCATCCGGCAAACGGGTTCCGTTTCGTCCGATCCGTCATGTACAGGACCTTTATGAACGCCTGGACGAGCGGGTGATGGCGGGGTTCGGCGGCGTCGCCGAGTACGGCATCACGGTGCGGTGGAACAAGAATTTCTTGAAGTTGATCCGGTTGCTGCTGGAACGGCGCCATCAGTTCGTCATGGTCGGCGGTGTCCGCTTCGGCGGCACCATTTCGGTCGAGGACGCCTTTGCCGCCGGGTTCGATCACATTGCCTTGTGTGCCGGGGCCGGGCGACCGACGGTCATTCCCATGAAGAATGGCTTGGCCCGCGGCGTGCGCCAGGCCTCCGATTTCCTGATGGCGCTGCAATTGACCGGCGCTGCCAAGATGGACACGATCGCCAATCTGGAGGTGCGGCTGCCCATTGTCGTCGTCGGCGGTGGCCTGACCGCAATCGACACGGCGACGGAATCCCTGGCTTATTACGCGGTCCAGGTCGAGAAATTTCTGTTCCGCTACGAGGTCCTGGTGACCGAACGCGGCGAGGCTGCGGTGCGCCAGCGCTGGAACGAGGAGGAGCAGGCGACCGCCGATGCGTTCATCGCCCATGCCCGCGCGCTGCGCGTCGAACGGGCCGTGGCCCTGGCCGAGCGGCGGGACCCCGGAATTCCAGCCTTGCTGGATCGCTGGGGCGGGGCGACCGTGGTGTATCGCCGCCGTCTGGTCGATGCTCCCAGCTATACGCTGAACCATGAGGAAGTGGTGTTGGCGATGCAGCAGGGGATCCGCTTTATCGAGAACGCGGTGCCCGACGAAGTCGAGGTCGACCGTTTTGGCCACGCCGCGGGACTGCGCGTCACGGTGCGCAGCCCGGGTCCCGATGGCGCCACGGCTGTGATCGACCGGGTGTTGGCGGCACGGACCATTCTGATCGCCGCCGGTACCCAGCCCAATACCGTGTTGGCGCGCGAGCATCCCGGAATCGTCGAACTTGATGGCAAATTTTTCCAGGCGCTGGATGAACAGGGCAATCCGGTGCGGCCCGAGCGATCATCAAAGCCGAGACAGGCGAACATGCTGGTGGCGCAGACCAGCGACGGACGCTCGATCTCGTTCTTCGGCGACCTTCACCCCAGCTTTGCCGGCAATGTCGTCAAGGCCATGGCCAGCGCCAAGCAGGGCTATCCGGTGATCAACCGGGTGCTGCGGCGTCGACCCGCGACCGCGGTGCCGCCGGATGTGATCATCGATGCGGCTAATCGCGATCTGCGGGCGTTCATTTTTCATGTTGAGCGCCTGACCCCCACGATCGTCGAGGTTGTCGTCAAGGCGCCGCGGGCCGCGGCCCGTTTCGAACCCGGTCAGTTCTATCGATTGCAGAATTTCGAAAGCCTGGCCCATCGAGCCGGCAACACGGTGCTGGCGATGGAAGGCCTGGCCCTGACCGGGGCGTGGGTCGACAAGGGCCGGGGCCTGCTCTCGCTGATCGTGCTGGAGATGGGGGGATCGTCCGATCTCTGTGAACAGTTGCGTGCCGGTGAGCAGGTCATTCTGATGGGGCCGACCGGCGCGCCGACCGAGATCCCCGAGGGCGAGACCGTCTGTCTGGTGGGCGGCGGCCTGGGCAATGCCGTGCTGTTTTCGATCGGGGAGGCGGCGCGGGCCAAGGGGTGCCGCGTGCTCTATTTTGCGGGCTACAAGAAACCGATCGATCGCTACAAGGTCGACCAGATCGAGGCTGCCGCCGACCAGGTGATCTGGTGCTGTGATGAGGAACCCGGCTTCCTGCCGGGCCGGGCCGGCGATCTTCGCTTTGTCGGCAACATTGTCGCGGCGATGCGGGCCTATGGTGCCGGCGAACTGGGCACGGTCGGGATCCCGCTGGATCAGGTTGACCGCTTCATCGTCATTGGTTCCGACCGCATGATGCGGGCCGTCGGCGAGGCGCGGCACGGCATTCTGGCCCGGTATCTGAAGCCGGGTCATCGGGCGATCGGGTCGATCAACTCGCCGATGCAATGCATGATGAAAGAAATTTGTGCCCAGTGCCTGCAATTGCACCGCGATCCGGTCACCGGGGCGGAAAGCGTCGTGTTTTCCTGCTTCAACCAGGATCAGGCGCTTGATCATGTCGATTTTGGCGTGCTGAACCAGCGGCTGCGCCAGAACGCAACCCAGGAAAAGCTGACGGCGCTCTGGGTCGATCGTTGTCTGAAGGCGATCTATCTGCGCCACGAATAGGATCGAAACGGAGCCTGTACCGCGAGCGACGGCCTCAGGCCGTCGTGTTCAGGAGCGTCTGCATCATCTGGTCCTGGGCCTTGAACACCTTGAGATTGGTTTGATAGGTGTTGTTGGCCGTGATCTGATTGACGCGCTCGCTCGCCAAATCGACGTTGGGGGACCCGACCAGGCCGCTGCTGTTGGCGTTCGAGTCGCTGGGATCATAGGTCGCGATGACGGGCGCCGACGACGGCCGGTACACGGTGGTTGTACCTTGACCGGTGCCATTGGAACCGACGACGGCGCTTTGTTGAACCGTCACGGGCGTGTAGGGCTGGTTCGCCGCCGTCGGGTCCAGTGACCCGGTCGAATCGATGTTGACCGTGTTGGAGGCGCTGGCGGTCAACCGGCTGACGCCGGCCTGCATTCCCGAAACCGCGATGGAACTGACGGCGCTCAACGACATAACCGGCCCCCTTCAGAGCAACCCATAACCGCGCATTTGGCGTCGGCCGGAAATCCCCGCAATGGCCCCACCGGGCTGCCCCCGGATTCCGAAACCCCGGGTATGATCAATCTCAACACAATATAGTGCGACGGGCCGGTGGGTCAATCCAGGCCCCGGTCGCGGATGTCCTGAGAGGCGCAGGGGCCGGTTCAGGCCAGTGTCACCAGACGATGCTCCGCCGAAGCCAGCAGCAGGGCTTCGATCAGGCGATGGGCGGCCAGGGCGGAACGGCCGCTGGCGTCCGGGTCGCGCCCTTCGGCGACGGCTGCGGCAAAATCAGCGATCAGGGCCTTGTGGGGGCCGTGATCGAAGGCCATCGGATCGGCGCCGCCACCGGTGGTGCCTTCCCCGGTCACGATCTCCTGCCGGCCATCCTGGTACAACAGGCGCAGCGTGTTGCCTTCGAGGGTCGCGGTGCCGAGGGTGCCGGACAGCTCGATCCGCTCCGGGAAGCCCGGATAGGCGGCGGTTGTGGCGCCGATCGTGCCGATGGCACCATTGGCGAAGCGCAACATCCCGGCGGCGATGTCTTCGGTATCGATCGCCCGCAGCGGGCTGGTGGTCGCAAAGCAGCCGACCTCGACCGGCGTCCCGGCCAGGGTGCAAAAGACGTCGATGCTGTGGATCGCCTGGGTGATCAGGACACCGCCGCCGTCGCGGGCCTTGATGCCGCGCCCGGGTTGCGCGTAATAGGCCGGCGGTCGCCACCAGCGGATCTCGGCCGATGCTGCGATCAGCTCGCCGATCGCGCCGGCGGCCAGGGCGGCGCGCAGGCGCTTGACCACCGGGCGAAAGCGATGCTGAAACACGACGCCAAGCCGCAGGCCGGCCTGTTCCATCCGTTCGACCAGGGCAACGGATTGCGCCAGCGTGACCTCGATCGGCTTTTCCAACAGCACATGCTTGCCGGCGGCGGCGCACTGCCGCACCAGATCGAGATGGGTGGTTGGGGGCGTCAGCAACAGGATCGCGTCGACGTCACGGTTCCCCAGCACATCCTGCAACGTGGAGACAACGGGAAAGCCGGTGTTGCGGGCGAAGGCGTCGCGTCGCTCGGCCGAGGGGCTGAACGCGGCCACGACAGTGATGCGGTCGGTCAGCTCGGCGAGCGCCAGGGCATGGGGTTGCGCCGCCATGCCGAGGCCGATGATACCAAGACGCAAAGGATGTGTTTCCATGGGGGCCTCTCGGGCATTCAGGAAGGTTCTTACGGCGTAATGATGGCGATATCGACATTGAAGCGACGGTTTTGGCGGGGCCTATGACGCCGGCAGGCGCACCGTGAACATGGCGCCGATCGTGCGCCCTGTGGCGTCGTGGCGATTATCGGCGCGGATCGTGCCGCCATGGGCTTCGACGATCTGTTTGGAGATGCTGAGACCCAGGCCGGAATGGGTTCCGAATTTCTCACTGGCTGGCCGTTCGGAATAGAAGCGGTCGAAGATCGCTTCGCACTTGTTGTCGGGAATGCCCGGGCCTTCGTCTTCGAAACGGATCTCGATCTGCGCGGGCAGATGATTGGGCAGGCGTATCGGCCCGATATTGCGGCGACGGTGGGCGCTGATGGTCACGGTCCCTCCCCGGGGCGAAAATGACGTCGCATTGGCCAGGATATTCTGGAACACCTGGACCAGCCGGCCCTCCAGGCCATCGACCGTCAGCACGGCACCGGGCTCGAGGTCGAGGCGGAGCGTCGGGGTTTCCGGGCCGGCGGTGTCGGTTTCGATATCGACCAGCATCCGCAGCATCGCGGCGACATCAATCGACGTAGCCTCGGCGCGGCTGAGTTCGGCATCCAGTCGCGACGCGTTGGAGATGTCGCTGATCAGCCGGTCCAGGCGCTGGACATCATCGACGATGATCGACATCAGGCGCTGCTGGCGGGCGGGATCGGGGACGCGGGCCACGGTTTCGACGGCGCTGCGCAGCGAGCTCAGCGGGTTCTTGATCTCGTGGGCGACGTCGGCGGCAAACTGCTCGATCGCATCCATCCGCGCCCACAATGCCGCGGTCATGTCGCGCAGGGCCTCGGACAGATCGCCGATCTCGTCACCGCGGGCGGTGAAGTCGGGGATATCGCTGTGGCGGCCATGGCCGTGACGCAGGCGATCGGCCGCCAGGGCCAGCCGGCGGATTGGCCGGGCGATCGTGCCCGCCAGATAGAAACTCATCAGCACCGTGACCGCGAGAGCGAACAGGAACACTTTCGAAATTTCGAGCCGGACCGAACGGATCGCGGCATCGATCTCGGTTCCGCTCCGCGACAGCATCACGGCGCCGAGAATATGTTTGAACTGCTGGATCGGGACCGCCACCGTCAGGATCAGGCCGCCGTTCCTTTCCGCGCCGGGCGTTGACCAGATGGTGGCCGAGACCTCCCCGGCCAAGGCGCGTCTGACGTCGCGGAAATCACCGGCGTGGCCGGGGGGAGGGTCGATATAGACCGGCCAGCGGTTCTGGCTGGGAAAGAGTTGCGTCAGCCCGTCATAGATTGCGACCAGCAGGCGGGTGATCCGATTGCCCGGGGACGACTCGGGCAGTTCCTCGATCTGCACCATGCCGCCGGGGCTGAGCAGCAACTGGCTGTCGGCGATCAACCCGGCGTTGGTGTCGAACAGCCGGGTCCGGGTTTCGGTGGTTTCGACCAGACGCCGCACCATATGCCGCGCCAGATCGGGCGACAATTCGGTCTCGTCTTCGTTGGTGCTGATGACCGCGCCCTCGCCCAGGGCTCCGGCAAAGATGCGGGCCTCGGTGCGCAGCGCGTCCATTTCGGTCTGGATCAGGCGTTCCTGATAGCGCCCGAGATACATCAGGCCGCCGACCAGGATGCCGAGCGCCATGACGTTGACCGCGAGGATCCGCAGGGTCAGGGGCGACAGGCGGCGCGGCTCGCGACGCGGCCGCGACGGCCGGGCGCCGTTGACGGCATTCGACGCCGCCATTTCAAACAACCGGTTCAACGGCATCGGCGGCGATCATCCCTCCCGGTAGCGATAGCCGATCCCGTACAGGGTTTCGATCTGGGCGAAGTCGGAATCGATCGCTTTGAACTTTTTGCGCAGCCTCTTGATATGGCTGTCGATGGTGCGATCGTCGACATAGATGTGCTCGCCATAGGCGGCATCCATCAACTGGTCGCGGCTTTTGACGTGACCGGGGCGTAGCGCCAGCGCCTTGACCAGCAGGAATTCCGTGACGGTCAGATCGATCGGGCGGCCGTGCCAGGTGCAGGCATGGCGGGTGTCGTCCAGGGCGAGGGGGCCGCGAACAATGGCCGGCGATGTCTCGGCGCTGGGCCCGGTGCGACCGTCACCGACCGTGTCACGACGCAACAGGGCGCGGATTCGCTCGATCAGCAGCCGTTGCGAGAAGGGCTTCTTGATGTAGTCGTCGGCCCCCATGCGCAGCCCGAGCAACTCGTCGATCTCCTCATCCTTGGACGTCAGGAAGATCACGGGCAAATTCGAGGACTGGCGCAAGCGGCTCAGCAACTCCATGCCATCCATCCGCGGCATTTTGATATCGAGCACCGCGAGATCGACGGGATGGCTGGTCAAGGCGCGTAGCGCCTCGGCGCCATCGGCATAGGAATGCACCTCGAAACCCTCGGCTTCGAGTGCCATGGCAACCGATGTCAGGATATTGCGGTCGTCGTCAACCAGCGCAATGGTTTGCACCCTGGCGATCCTTTTTCATAGCTTCGCCCGCGACCACGCGCATCCGGCCCCTTGGCCGAACGGGGGATCGAGGGTCGGCGATAGTCTTGGCCGTCATCTTGCGCTGCGGTCAAGCGCATCCCGATCGGCGCGGCCGGTTTTGCCACGCACCGGGGTCGTTGGGCGGTTTCTTTCGCCCCGCTGTCGCTGCCAGCGCGACGCTTTGCCTCGCGACCGACTTCGTCAATCATCCTATTGTGTCCTTGCCCGCGGTGGGGAATATGACTTTGCTAGGATCCGATGGCCGGGCGACGCCCAGCTCCTGCTGAATAGCATGTGATGACCGAAGGAAACACAGACAATGCGACGGGGTCTGACGGGGCTCCCCGTGGAGCTCCCGGGGGGGCTTCCGGCGCTGACGCGGCCTTAACGGGGCTCGGGGTTCGGCGTCTGCTCCGTCGGATCGATCGGGCCGCTCTGGCGACCGGTCAGCGCAATGCCGAGGGATGGCCCTACCCGTCGCTGACGCTGGTGGCCCTGGACCATGATGCCAGTCCGCTGCTGCTGATTTCGCGGTTGGCCGATCACACCCAGAATATTCTCCAGGATGATCGGGTCGGGCTGTTGTTCGACGGAACGGCCGGTCTGGCGGAGCCGTTGAGCGGTCCGAGGGTCACGGTGCTGGGGCGCGCCCGGCGCAGCGATGATCCCCGCCATCGCCGTCGTTTTCTGGCGCGCCATCCCGGCAGTGCCGGCTACGCGGTCTTTGCTGATTTCGCGATCTACCGGGTCGAGATCGAGCGGGTGCATCTGGTCGGTGGCTTCGGGCGCGTCCGTTGGTTCGACGCCGCGCAGGTCCGCTGTGACCGGTCGCTTGATGGCGACGCCGGCGGCGATGCGGAGGCCGGGCTTCTGACGGCATTCGCCGAGGATTGTCCGGATGGAGCGTCGCGGCTGGCCGGGGGCGCGGGCGATTGGGCCTTGATCGGCCTGGATCCCGAGGGCTGCGACCTGCGGGGAAACGGCCAGGTTTTGCGTTTGGATTTCGAAACGCCGGTTGGCGATGTCGAAACGGTGCGGGCGGAATTGACGCGATTGCTGCGTCACGCTGACCGCCTGCGGGAGGAAGGGTCTCCGATCAACGGAACCCCATAGCCAAGACGCCTGAACACCGGTTCGGGCAAGAATGAACAATAAGGAGAACGCTAACGTGGATCAGTTGTCTTCCACTTCCAATATGGCTGCGTTGAACGCCGTTGGCCTGTTCAACCTCAAGGCCGCTCATTGGAACCTCAGTGTCGCGCCTCTTTATGAGCAGGCTCTGATGCGAGGTGAAGTGGTATTGGCGAAGGACGGCCCGATCGTGGCGTTGACCGGCCAGCACACCGGCCGGTCACCGAACGACAAATTCATCGTCGATGAACCGGCCTGCCATGATGAGATCTGGTGGGGCAGCGTCAACAAACCGATCTCGCCAGAGGCTTTCGATCGGCTGTTGGGGCGCGTCAGCGCCTTTCTCCAGGGCCGCGAGGTCTTCGTTCAGGATCTGTTTGCCGGTGCCGACCCCAACTATCGCATTCCGGTTCGGGTGGTGACGCAAAAGGCGTGGCACAGCCTGTTCGCCCGCAACATGTTCATTCGGCCCAATCTGTATGAACAGCGCCATTTCGTGCCGCAATTTACCGTGATCCAGGCGCCGGACTTCAAGGCCGTCCCCGAACGTGACGGCACCAACTCCGATGCGTTCATCCTGGTGAATTTCGCCCGGCGTCTGGTCCTGATCGGCGGTACCGCCTATGCCGGTGAGATCAAGAAGTCGATCTTCTCGATCATGAACTACCTGCTGCCGCCGCAGGGTGTGTTGCCGATGCATTGCTCGGCCAATATCGGCAAGCGCGACGATGTCGCGATTTTCTTCGGTCTGTCGGGAACCGGCAAGACCACCTTGTCGGCCGATGGCTCGCGGACCTTGATCGGTGATGACGAGCATGGTTGGGGTTCGACCTCGGTCTTCAATTTCGAGGGCGGCTGCTATGCCAAGGTGATCCGTCTCTCGGCCGATGCCGAGCCGGAGATCTTTGCCACGACGCGGCGTTTTGGCACCGTTCTGGAAAATGTCGTGATCAACGACCTGACGCGGGCGCTCGATCTCGACGATGATCGGCACACTGAAAACACCAGGGCGTGCTATCCGCTTGATTTCATCTCCAATGTCAGTGCCACGGGCATCGGCGCGCTGCCTGACAACATCATCATGCTGACCGCCGATGCCTTCGGCGTTCTGCCGCCGATCAGCAAGCTGAGCCCCGAGCAGGCGATGTATCATTTCCTGTCGGGTTATACCGCGCGCGTGGCGGGCACGGAGCGCGGGGTGCATGAACCGCAGGCGACGTTCTCGACCTGCTTTGGCGCGCCGTTCATGCCGCGCCATCCGTCGGTCTACGCCAAGCTGCTGGGCGAGAAGATCGCCAATCATGGCGCCAATTGCTGGCTGGTCAACACCGGCTGGTCGGGTGGGGCCTATGGCACGGGCCAGCGGATGAAAATCGGCTATACCAGGGCGCTGATCCGTGCGGCGCTGGAACAGAATCTGGCTGCGGCACCGCATCGCCGTGACCCGAATTTCGGCCTGCTGGTTCCCGAAAGCTGTGCCGATGTTCCGTCCGAAGTGCTCCAACCCAAGAACACCTGGGCTGACAAGCGCGCCTATGATGAAACGGCACAGGTCCTGGCCAAGCGCTTTGAGGCGAATTTCAAGCAGTTTGCCGACCATGTCGACGACAGAGTCTTGAACGCCGGGATCAAGGCGGCGGCCTGATCGAACCGGCGGTGGTCGGGGTGGGCCCTCAACGCGGTCTGCCCCGGCCGGTTTGTTTTGTGTCCGGAGCGGGGCGGGCCTTTGGGACCCGCCCTTTCCCGAAAGGCGGGTCCCAAAGGCCCGCCCCGGCGATGACGCCGTTCGCCACACTTACGGTCAGGCCGTTACCCGGGGATCTCGACATGATACGGGATCGTTTGCGGATCGATGACCTCATCGCTCTTCAAGGCGGCCACCGGTGTCTGCAACCGGGCTTCGTCCTGTTGACGCCGCTCGGCCTTGATCATGTAGTCGCGCGTCAAGGGGACGGTGTCGACCTGTTTGCTGATCTGAATCTGGAAGACCATATTGCCGCGTGTGCGGAAGCCGATTTCGCACAGCACCAGATAGAATTCCCACATCCGGCAGAACCGTTCGTCATAGATCGAGGCGATGGTCTTCCGGTTGGCTTCGAAACGCAGGCGCCAGTGACGCAGTGTTTCAGCATAGTGAAGTCGAAGAATCTCGATATCCGTGACCCAAAGCCCGGCTTTTTCGATGGCGCGGACAACTTCCGACAGGGCCGGGGTATAGGCGCCCGGGAAGATGTATTTCTTGATCCAGGGATTGATCGGCCCCGGGCCGTCGCGCTGGCCGATGGCATGCAGCACGGCAACGCCGTCATCGGTCAGGAGGTCGCGCAGCTTGGTGAAGAACCGTCGATAATGCGGTGCTCCGACATGCTCGAACATGCCGACCGAGATGATGCGATCGAACGGACCGGTCGCATTGCGATAGTCGAGAAGGTCGAAATGGACCCGGTCATCAAGGCCGGCCAGCAGGGCACGGCGCCGGGCCAGGGTCAACTGTTCGGTCGACAGGGTGATGCCTGTGACGTCGACCTCGGTCAATCGCGCCAGGTAGAGCGCCATGCCGCCCCAGCCGCAGCCGATATCGAGGACCTTCTGGCCCGGTTTCAGCAGCAGCTTGGACGCGAGATGGCGCTTTTTGGCCAGCTGAGCCTGTTCCAGCGTCGCGTCCGGCGTCTCGAAATAGGCGCAACTGTATTGACGATCATCGTCAAGGAACAAATCGTACAAACGACCGGAGAGGTCATAGTGATGGGCAACATTTTGTCGCGACCGCTCAACGGGATTGTATTCATTGTAAAGCCGCTGCAGGGCGGCAAGACCATAGCTCAGCCGGTAGCTTGACAGGTTTTCGTGTTTCGAGAGATTGCGGGCGCAGAGATCAAGGAATTCGTACAGCGTTCCCTGCTCGATTACCAGCTTGCCATCGGCGAAGGCTTCGCCGAGTTTCAACAACGGGTTGATCGCGATCCAGGTCTGCAGAGTGCGATCGGTGACGCGAATGGTAATGCCGGTCGCCGACGCCGATGCCGACCCGAAGAAATGTCGTCGGCCTTGGGCATCAATGAGTGTCAGGGATCCTTCCCGGATCAAGGATCTCAACATGGTTACGAGAAGCATCGAGGGCCCTCCTGTCCTCAAGCCGCGAGCGGCACTTCCTGTTCCAGCGATGACGCCCGATTATCGTCGGCATCGCATCACGGGTCCAGAGAATGAAGAACAGCCCCGGGTCCCGGTCCGGGGACCAGACAAAGTCCCTGGAGTCGAAAAACCGGAGCATCCGGCCTTGGCGGCGATTCGAGGCCGGCGCACAGAGACGGGACGTTTTCAGAAAAACCAGTATTCCGAACAGTTCGTCTCATGATGGGGGACATGGGGTCTCTGACGCAAAAGTGAAAGCCCGCCTGGGGGCGGGCTTTGACTGGATTGAGCGGTTTTGTGAGACCGGGACGCTTTTTCGCAACAGGTCCGGCGGCGAATCGCAAGGCGCGCGCCGATGACGGGTGCCGCTCTAGGATGCGGTCATTTGGTAAGGCCGGCTGGCGCGATCATCGGGGCGCCAGGACCATCACCATCTGGCGGCCTTCAAGCCTGGGCATCTGCTCAAGCTTGGCCAGCTCCTGCAACTCGTCACGCACCTTGATGAGCACGTTCATGCCGAGGTCCTGATGCGCCATTTCACGGCCACGAAAACGCATCGTGACCTTGACCTTGTCGCCTTCTTCAAGGAATCGACGAGCGCTGCGCATTTTGACGTCGTAATCGTTGTCGTCAATGTTAGGTCTCATCTTGATCTCTTTGACCTCGATGACCTTTTGCTTTTTGCGTGCCTCGTTGGCCTTTTTCTGGGCTTCGTATTTGTATTTTCCGTAGTCGAGGATCTTGCACACCGGTGGCTCAGCGTTAGGTGAGACCTCTACCAGGTCAAGGCCCACCTCTTCGGCTGCCACCAGGGCATCGCGCAACAGCACGACCCCGATCATATCACCTTTGGCATCAATCAGGCGAACGGAACGGGAACTGATCTCTCGGTTCACCCGGGGCCCATCACGGGTCGGGGAGGCTTCGGACGTCGGTCTGGCTATGGAAACATCTCCTTCATTAGCGCCCATCCGGGAATGCTGAACCCGGGCCCGCCGCGCGGCGGGCCTGGAGACAGCGAGGATGGACTCGTGTCAAAACGCGGTTTCTTGAGTCAAATCACCCAGGGGCGACTCGGCCTCGATTCTGAGTTTATGGACGGCGTCGCCAAGCGCAAGTATTTCTTGATCCTTGCCGCCAAGACGACGCAGCGCCACCGTCCGCTCCTGGGATTCCCGCTGCCCAACCACGATCAGCAGCGGCACCTTGCGCAGACTATGCTCGCGAACCTTTAAGTTAATCTTTTCATTGCGCAGGTCCCGTTCACAGCGCAGCCCCGCCTGACACAGCGCCTGGTGAACCTGCCCGGCATAGGCGTCGGCCTCCTGGGTGATGGTGGCGACCACAACCTGTACCGGCGCCAACCACAGCGGCAGCTTGCCGGCGTAATGCTCGATCAGCACGCCGATGAAGCGTTCCATTGATCCCAGGATCGCCCGGTGCAGCATCACCGGGCGATGGCGTTGGCCATCGGCACCGATATACTCCGCCTCCAGCCGCTCGGGCAGCACGAAATCCATCTGCAGGGTGCCGCACTGCCAATCGCGGCCGATGGCGTCGCGCAAAGTGAATTCCAGCTTGGGACCATAGAACGCGCCTTCGCCCGGATTCATTTCATAGGGCAGGCCGGTCGCCTCGATCGCCTCCTTCAGGGCCGCCTCGGCACGATCCCAGGTCTCGTCGCTGCCGGCGCGCTTGGCCGGCCGGTCCGAGAATTTGACGATAACCTGCTCGAATCCGAGATCCTTGTAGACGCTCAGCAACAGATCGCAGAATCGCTTGCTCTCTTCGGTGACCTGCTCCGGCGCACAGAAAATATGCGCGTCGTCCTGGGTGAAGGCGCGAACCCGCATGATGCCGTGAAGGCTGCCCGACGGTTCGTTGCGGTGACACGCGCCGAATTCGGCCATTCGAATCGGCAGGTCGCGGTAGCTCTTGATGCCCTGGCGATAGATCTGGACATGGGCCGGGCAGTTCATCGGCTTCAGCGCGAAGACCTTATCCTCCTCGGCATCGGCCTTGGTGGTGAACATGTTGTCGCCGAACTTGTCCCAGTGGCCCGAGGCGATCCAGAGCGACCGGTCGATCAGTTGTGGCGTCCGCACCTCGATATAATCGGACGCGGCCAGGCGCCGGCGCATGTAGTTTTCCAGGGTGCGCCACAGCGTCCAGCCATAGGGGTGCCAGAAGACGCTGCCGGTCGCTTCCTCTTGAAGATGGAACAGGTCCATTTCCCGTCCCAGGCGGCGATGATCGCGTTTCTCGGCCTCCTCAAGCTGGGTGAGGTGCGCTTTCAGCTCCTTGTCGTCGCGCCAGGCGGTGCCATAGATTCGCTGCAGCATCGCGTTGCGATGATCGCCGCGCCAATAGGCCCCGGCAACCTTCATCAGCTTGAACGCGCCGCCGACCCGTCCGGTCGAGGGCAGATGCGGTCCGCGGCACAGATCAAACCATTCGCCCTGGCGATAGATCGAAATCGGCTGATCGGCCGGGATCGCGCCGATCAGCTCCGCCTTGTAATGTTCGCCCATCCGCTCGAACAAGGTGATCGCGTCATCGCGGTCCCAGACCTCGCGGGTGAACGGCCGATCCGCCGCGATGATCTCGCGCATCTTGGCGTCGATCCGCTCCAGGTCGGTGACCGAAAACGGCTCATCGCGCGCGAAATCATAGTAGAAGCCGGTCGCGATCGCGGGACCGATCGTGACCTGGGTTCCGGGATACAGGGTTTGCACCGCTTCGGCCATGACATGGGCCGCGTCATGGCGGATCAATTCCAGCGCCGCCGGATTGTCGCGCGTCACGATTTCGACCTTGGCATCCGACGGCACGAGGGTCTGCAGATCGCTCAGGACGCCGTCGATCTTGATCGCCAGCGCGTCCTTGGCCAGGCGCTTGCCGATCGACTCTGCAATCGCCGTTCCGGTCACCGGGCGGTCGAAACGCCGCGTGCTGCCGTCGGGCAGATGGATGATGGTCTCGGGACTGGTTTGTTCAAGGCTTGACATGGCAGCACAGACATGGATCGACGCTGGGGGGAGGGACTTTCGGGGACGCGTCAACCCCTGTCAAGTCCAGTGTCGCGAAATCTTCCACGATACCTCGGGTCCACCATCGCGGCGCAGGCCGCGAGGCTTCAAAAACAGGCCGCGGCGCAGGCCGCGAGGCTTTGAAAACGGGCGGCGCGGCTTGATAGCGGGTCGCGTTGCCGGTCATGCCTCGTCCTTGTCTTCGGCGACGGTTACCAACGGTTGCAGCGCGGCATCGACCTCGTCGACGCTCAACTGGTCCAGGCTCGGGCGTCGCAGATAGGTGACGGCAGGGCCGCGTTGACCCGACAGCGCCGGATCGGAAGCAAAGGAATATAGCACGACCGACGGGCAACCGACTGCGGTGATCAGATGCATCGGTCCGGTATCGTTGCCGACCGCGGCGACAGCCGCCCGGGCCAGGCCGCCGAGCTGGAACGGGTCGGTGCGCCCGGTCAGGTCCCGGCAGCCGGGACAGGCCCCGGCGATCCCGGCGTTGAGCGCGCTTTCCAGATGGGTCCCCAGCAGGACCGGGGTCACGCCACGGGCCATCATGCGCTGCGCCAGCGCCGTGAAATGCGCCGGCGCCCAGCGCTTGTCCAGGCGGCGCGGTGTGCAGCCGGTGGCCATCAGCAGAAACCGGCGGGGCAACCCGAAGCCGGCGACATCGCCATCAAGCCAGGACAGATCCGGTTGGGCCATGCCGGGAAGCCCGGCGATCGCGAGCTGCGGCTGGTAACGCTCCAGGGGATGGATGCTATGGCGATCGGGGGTGGGATCACGATGGGAACAGCCGATCGCGCTTCCCGACCATTCGGGGCGCCGACCGGGGCCCAGCAGGTAGAAGTAGCGGTCGGTGCGCGCCACGGTCTGAAAGTCATAGATCCGGTCAAACTGCCCGGCCCGCAGCCGTCGGCGCATCGCGAGATCGGCCAGGGGAAACCGGCCGCGCGGATCGATCCAGACATCATCGAACCAGCCGCTGCGCGTCGCCATCGCCGCCAGGCTGGCGATGGTCAGCAGCGTGACATGATCGTCGCGATGGAACTGGCGCACCGCCTGAAACGCGCCGGCGGCCATGATGAAGTCGCCGAAGGCGCCCAGCTTGATCACGAGAATGCGTCGTCCGGTCACAATCGCGTCGTCTCGGCCAGCAATTCCGTATAGACCGACAGCGTGTCGCCGGTCATACGCTCCTTGGTGAAGCGCATCGCCACATGGGCCATGCCTCGCGCGCCCAGGATCGCGCGTTGATCGTCATCGATCGCCAGGGCTTGGGCCAGGGCCTCCGCCAGACTGGCGGAATCGCCCGGGGGCACGACCCAGGCGGTGACGCCGGGATCCACGGTTTCGGCGACGGCCCCATGGTCGGTGACGATCACGGGCCGGCCCATCGCCTGGGCCTCGACGATGACCCGGCCGAAAGCCTCCGGTTCCGTCGAGGCCGAGACCACGACATTGGCCAGCATATAGGCGGCGGGCATGTCGTGGCACTCGTCGACAAGATGGACGACGTCGTCGAGGCCGAGCTCGGCGATCCGCGCCATCAACTCCTGGCGATAGGCGATGCGCCCCTGGTCGGATCCGACGAACAGGCAGCAGAGATCACGCCGGCCGAGCTTTGCCAGGGCCTCCAGCATAACCATCTGGCCCTTCCAGCGGGTCAGTCGACCGGGAAGCAGGATGATCGGGCGATCGTCCGGTAACCGCCAGCGCGTCGCCAGATCGGCCAGGCGGTGGCGCGCCACCCGATCCGGGGCATAGGCGCCGAGGTCGATCCCGCGCGGGATGACCCGGACGATCGCCGGATCGACGGCATAATTCTGGAGAATATGATCGCGGATGAAGGACGAGATCGCGATGATCCGCTCGCCCCGGGCCATGACGCTGTTGTAACGGCGCTTGAGCGCGCTTTTGAAATTGTAGGGCGCGTGGAACGTTGTCATGAAATGGCGGTCGGTGCGCCGCGCGGCCCAGAGCGCGCTCCACGCCGGCGCGCGACTGCGGGCATGGACGATGTCGACATCGTAGTGGCGGATGACCTCGGCCAGCCGCGCGGCATTGCGCCATATCGTCCAGGGATTCTTGCTGCTCAACGGCAACGTGACATGCGGCACGTTCCAGCGCTCCAGCTCGCGGGCCATGGGGCCGCCGGCGGAGGCGACGACGCCGATGCCGCCGGCCTGGGCGATTGCCTGGGCGACATCGATGCAGCCCCGCTCGACACCCCCGGTCACCAGACTGGGAACGACTTGCAGGATGACCGGGGGCCGACCTAGGCTGGCCGCCGGCTTGTTGCTTGAAGCGTATTCACCGTCCATGGATGCCGACAATGACCAATGATTTCAACTCGACGACCCGCGACGCGCGGAAAGCGCACCATACTTTAGTGCACCACGGGGCCGCCATAGCTTATCGCACGATCCCGGGTCGCAATCCGGGTGTTATGTTTTTGGGTGGTTTTATGTCCGACATGACCGGAACCAAGGCGACGTACCTGGAACGATGGTGCCAGGATGCGGGCCTTGCCTTCGTCCGGTTCGATTATCAGGGGCATGGCGCGACGAGCGGCCGTTTCGTCGATGGCGGCATCGGGACCTGGACGCAGGACGCGCTTGCGGTATTCGATGCGCTGACGACGGGCCCGCAAATTCTGGTCGGGTCGTCGATGGGGGCCTGGATCGCGACGCTGACGGCCGTGGCACGGCCGGATCGGATCGCCGGGCTGATCGGTGTCGCCGCGGCGCCCGATTTCACCGAGGACGTGATCTGGGCCGGTCTTGACGCGGCGCAGCGGGCAACGCTGCTGAGCGAGGGCCAGGTGATGCCGTTTTCGGACGAACAATCGGATGGCTACCCGATCACGCGAGGACTGATTGAAGACGGGCGCAACCACCTGGTGCTGCGCCAGCCGATCGCGCTGCGGGCGCCGGTGCGGCTGCTGCACGGCATGGCCGATCAGGACGTACCCTGGCGCACCAGCCTGGCCCTGGCCGAGCGGATCTCCGGTGACGATGTTCGGGTCACGCTGATCAAGGACGGCGAGCATCGGCTGTCGCGCGATCAGGACCTGGCGCAGATCGCGGCGGCGGTCGCCGACATCGCCGGCTGAGCGGCCGGCGCGAAATGTCGCAGCCGCGGTGGCGGTCAAAAAATCCGAGAACTGGTACGCCGCGCCGCAGGCTTCCACTTTAGAGCAATGGCCTGTTGCGGGTCCGATCCGTCATAATTTCGGACGAATTATTGAACGTTTCTTTGTCCGCCGGAGGGCGGCATCGAGTCGTGTGACAATAATCGTGTGACAATAGGGCTGTCCTTGTCAGGATTTGTGTCCTTGTCAGGGGCGAACCAATCCCGGGAGGCGGTCATGCTGCGACGCACAGTTGGCGATGTTGCCTATACCCACCCTTTGCTGAGCCTGCCGCCGCAGGCATCGGTACGCGACGCCGCGCGTCTGATGAAACGCGACCATGTCGCCTCGGTCTACGTGCCCCGTGCCGGGCGTGACCCGGCCGGGATCTTCACCGAACGTGATTTGACCGATCGTGTGGTTGCCGAGGGCCTCGATCCGGATCGTACCACCCTGGCCCAGGTGATGTCGCCGGCGCCGGCGATGATCGCGGTCGGCGCGACCGTCGCCGAGGCGTTACGGCTGATGTTCGTCCATGCGGTGCGCCATTTGCCGGTGATCGCGGCCAATGGCCAGGTGGTTGCGATGGTGTCGATGCGCGATTTCCTGGGGACGGAGGTCGCGGATATGGATCGGGCGCGGAGCTTGGCCGAAGAGGTGACCGAAGTGCTGTAACGGTGGCGGACCGGCGCTGGCGGGTGCGACAGATAATGTGATTTCGGCGCATGCAATCTCTTGCATGGCGGGCGGCGTCTGGTTATTGTCCGCGCCACCTTTGCGGAGGGGTGGCCGAGCGGTTGAAGGCGCACGCCTGGAAAGTGTGTATACTGGAAACGGTATCGTGAGTTCGAATCTCATCCCCTCCGCCACCTTAGAACGGAACTGCGAACGCCGGGCGTAGCCGATTTTACGCCTGAGGCGGCGGCAAGAGTTCTGAGCAGATCGCCCTTCGATCCCATGATGCGGACCTCGCCGTCCGCGACCTTGAGCCGTTGGGCCAGCGCACGAAGATGCTCGCGGCGGTAGCCGCCGCCGTCGATCCGGATGGGCTCATGGGCGGTCCTGGAGAACTGTTGGACCATGGCCGGCGTGATTGCCTGCTGCCCCGGGCTTTCAGCAATCGCGCCTACGGCGCGCTGATCTGGATGGCCGACACGACAGGCTTCAGAGCGATGAAGGGGAACGCGCACGAAGCCTTTGGGCCGTGAAGGAGAAGCAGGCATTCGACGATGGCCAGACGCCAAACCGTTCCCGCATTTCTCCGGCTTTCGCCCATTCGTCACCGGGTATCCGGTCGATCAGTTCCTTCATTACCCTGGCAAAAGTGGCCTTGAGGGCATCAACGGGGCGCGTACGCCGTACCTGTTGATTCGAAATCGCCCGGTGATAGGATACGAGCGATAGCTCGTCTTCCACCGGGCGATTTCGGGTCACGGGACATGGCGCGCAAACCGCTTACAAATCCCCGCAAGGAGGCCTCGCAGGCGCGATCGCGCGCCACCGTCGATGCGCTTGTCGAGGCGACCGCCCGTATCCTGGTCCGCGACGGTTTCGACAAGGCCAGCACCAACCGGATCGCCGACATGGCGGGCGTGAGCATCGGCTCGCTTTACCAGTATTATCCTTCCAAGGAAGCGCTCGTTGCCGCCGTCATCGATCGGCACAACCGCCAGATCATGCGGCGTGTGCGCACGGTGCTGACCGAGATCGCTTCGCTGCCGATCGAGAGCGCCGTGCGAAGGGCTGTCGCCGTCGCGATCGAGGCCCACCGCATCGACCCCAGGCTGCATCGCGTGCTTGCGGAGCAGATTCCGCGTGTCGGGCAGCTGCAGAATGTGGAAGCGCTCAACCGAGAAGGCTACGCCCTCTTCCGGGGCTATCTCGAAAGCCGCCGCGGTGAACTGCGTGTCACGGACCTCGGTTTGGCGGCATTTGTGTGTGCGACCTCGATAGAGGCGCTGGCCCATACGGCCGTCCTGTACCACACCGAAATGTTGCTGGACGCCGAGGCGCTCATCGAGGAAGCCACACGCTTCATATTGGGATATCTGCAACCGCCGCCGGGTTGATGCCGCGATATTCCGGCGGCGGGGTTATGACGGCGCCGTGACCACGCCTTGAGAATCGCCGGCTTCCGCGCGAGCAACGAGCGGCAGGGCCAAAGCCACAGCAGATCGCAGCCCAGGCTCTCGACCGTCAGGCCTGCCTGACGCAATGTTTCCGCATAGCGGGCCGTGTGCAGGAGATCGAAGATCGCGATGCGGCCGCCCGGCTTCAGCACGCGGATGATTTCGCGCACCGCTTGGTCACGCGCCTTTTGCGAAGGGATATTGTGGATCACGGTCATCGAGATGACGGCGTCGAATGCCGCGTCGCAAAAGGGCAGCCATGTGATATCCCCGGTTTCGACCTCGACCCGGTCGGCAACGTCTTCCATAACTGCGGTGGCCCGCGCCGCGTCCGGATTGTTGTCGGAAAGGTGCGCGGCCCAAAGATCGATGCCGATGGCCTTGCCGGTGGTGAGTTTCTTTGTGCAACCGATTAGGGCCAAACCCCGACAGCATCCGGCATCATCAATTCTCCATTTCGTTTGAGCGCGCATCGGACTGTTGCGCCATCGTCGGGACATCCGAGGGGCTCCAGCCGAGGCCCAGGGCCTTCTGGAGCGAGATGTAGTCGTTCGTGAGGAGTGCCTCGGCTTGCACCAGGGCCTGTTCTGTCTGCGTGCGCTGACGTTCCGTGTCGAGGGAATCGATGAGCGACGCTGTGCCGGCCGCTTGGCGCTGCCGCGTCAGCTCCGCCCCCCGCGCGGCGGAGGCTTCCGCCGCCGCGAGCCGGGCGACA
The DNA here is from genome assembly GCA_031291675.1 of Azospirillaceae bacterium. Classification (GTDB taxonomy): domain Bacteria; phylum Pseudomonadota; class Alphaproteobacteria; order Azospirillales; family Azospirillaceae; genus JARLIO01. The sequence goes on along the minus strand of JARLIO010000034.1, from coordinate 379,444 downwards.
TTCTCGCGCTGGTGGCCAAAGCGCGACAGCGCCGTCTCGGCATCCTGTAGAGCCGAGAGGACGGTGTTCTGATATTGGGCCAATGCCGCCTCGTTCCCTGCCCGGGCCTCGCGGACGCGCGCTTCGGTGCGACCGAAATTGAAAATATTCCACGACAGCGTCGGCCCGCCCAGGTAGTCGAAGCTGTCGGAGTCGAACAGATGGTTGGTTTGCGTTGAGGCGAATCCCAGCGTGCCGACGAGGCTGACGGTTGGAAAAAACTGGGCGACGGCCTGGCCGATCTGCGCGTTGCTGGCGGCCAGTTGCCGCTCGGCTTCGCGGATATCGGGCCGGCGGCGCAGCATGGCGGCCGGATCCCCGACCGGGACGGTGGCGGGCGGCAGCGGCACTGTGGCGGGCTGGGTCAGCGCCACATCCAGTTGGCCCGGCTCCAGGGCGAGAAGGGTGGCGATCTCGTCGAGGTACTGGTCCGTCTGGGCTTGCAGCGGCGCAATGGCGGCAAGCGTCTGGTTGATCTGTGTGTCCAGCCGTTCCACATCGGCCTGCGACGCCGTGCCGAACGTCCGCCGCTGCCGGGTGAGGTCCAGCATGTGCTGCTCGATCTCCCCGGATAGCCGGAGCAGCGCGGTTCTCCTCTGGGCATCGCGCAGATTGACGTAGGTCTGCGAGACCTCGGCGGCGAGCTGGATCTGGGCATCGGCGAGCCGAGCCTCCTGCGCTCCGGCCTGAGCCCGCGCGTTCTCGACGCCCCGCCGCGCCGCCCCGAACAGATCGAGCTCCCAGCTCGCATCGAAGCCAGTATCGTAAAGGATCGTCTCGATGCTGGATGGCATGCCCGTCCGGGCGAGGGCCGAGGCTGATCCCTGCGGGAACAGGCCGGCTCGACGCTCGACAACGGTGGCCCGCGCCTCGCGGACGCGGGCGCCGACCTGCCGGATGGTCGGGCTGTTCGCCAGCGCGGTGTCGATCAGGCGCGTTAGCAACGGATCGTTCAGGGCCTCCCACCACCGCGCGGGAGGCGGGGAGGCGGTGACCGGGGCCATCGCGGCACGGTGGAAGCCGGCCGCATCGGCGGCGATAGGGGCGGCGTCCGGCGGCCCTTGATAGTCGGGACCGACCGTGCAGCCGCCGAGCGCCAGGGCCACGATCACAACACTGCGGAGGCCCCTCCGGCGAGTCTCGGATGGTGGGAAGAACATCATGTTGCGGCTCCTGTTCCGCCATCTCTGCGACTGGGGCGCAGCAGCAGCACGAGCGGTATCATCAGGATCAGGACCGCGCCGAACACCCAGTAGAGATCGGCATAGGTCATCACGATCGCCTGGCCTTCGATCATGCGGCCAAGCTGGGCAACGCCGAGCCGCTGAGCCGCGTCCTGGCCCGCCAGTGAATTCGCGGTGATCGCTTCCGTCAGCCGCGCGAAGTGGAACGTCGCCCTCTGTTCCCGAAGCGTGGCGACCATCGCCAGGCCGAACGACCCCCCGAGATTGCGGGCGGCGTTGAACAGGCCCGAAGCGTCCGCGGCATATTCCACCGGGACCCCGGCCGACGCGGCCTGACCCAGGAAATAAAGGGTGAAGAACTGACCGAAGCCACGCAGTACCTGCGACCAGAAGAACTGATCGCCTGCGGAATCCGGCGTCACATGCGCATTCATGTAGCAGCTCACGCCAAAGAGGAGGAACCCGAAGGCGACCACGACCCGGATGTCGAGGACACGGAGGAGCAGTGGGAAAAGCGCGAGCATGAGGAGCTGCGGCACGCCGCTGAGGGTGGCCACGAAGCCGGCCTGCTCGGCGTTGTAGCCGGGCACCGCCGCCAGAAACTGCGGAATGATGTAGAGGATGCCGTAGAGGGCTGCCCCGACGGCCAGATTCAGCACGAAGGCGCCACAAAAGTTGCGGTCGAGCAGGATGCGCAGCCGGATGACCGGCTTGCGGGCGACGAACTGACCCGCCAGCAGCAGGCAGAAGCCGACGAGCGAGACCGCGCTCAGCTCGCGGATCATCTCCGACTGGAACCACTGCTCGCGCTGGCCCTCCTCGAGGACGATGGTCAGGCAGCCCAGGCCAAAGACCAGACCAGCGATTCCGAGCCCGTCGGTGTCGAGAAGCTCGTGCCAGCGGATCTTGCCCGCGGCCAGGCCGAGGAAGAGCAATGCCACCAGGCCGGCGCCGATCGGCAGGTTGAGAAAAAAGGCGTAGTGCCAGCTGATGTTCTCGGTCAGCCAGCCGCCGACGATTGGCCCCAGCGACGGCCCCAGCACCATCGTCATGCCGAACAGGGCGATGCCTATCGGCCGCTGCCGGGGAGACAGTCGGGTGGAAACGATCGTCAGGGCAGTGGGGATCATCGCCCCGCCGGTGAAGCCTTGGCCCACCCGTCCGACGATCATTTGGACCAGGCTTGTCGAGACGCCGCACCACATCGAGAACAAGGTGAAAAGCGTGGTCGCAATCAGCAGGAGAGTCCGCAGCCCCAGGATGCGCTCGAACCAGCCTGCCATCGGGATCATGACAACCTCGGCGACCAGGTACGCCGTGGAGACCCAGGTTCCCTCGCTGCTGCTGGCCCCGATCTCGCCCTGGATCGTCGGCAGGGACGCATTGACGATCGCGGAGTCGAGCGTCGCCATCAGGGCGCCGATGGTGCCCGCGGCAACAGCGAGCCAGGCAGCCGCGTCTGCCCGATCTGGTGCGACCTCTGGGATTCCGGCGGTCATGGCTGGGCGTGCTCCGATGCCTCGGCGTGCTGGTGCGCCAATACGCCCGGGCCGTTCTCCCCCCGCGCCGATGTGACCACCGTGGCACCGCTGGTGTCTACCGTCGCGACGACGGAAAGACCGGGCACCAGCACCAAACGCTCCTCCGGCCCCGCCTCGAGGCGGATGCGCACGGGCACGCGTTGGACGATCTTGGTGAAGTTACCGGTGGCGTTGCTCGGCGGGATCAGCGCGAACTGGGCACCGGTGCCGGGAGAGAAGCTGTCGACCTCGCCGCGCAGATCCTTGCCCTCAAGGGCATCGACGCTGATCGTGACGGGTTGGCCGGGACGCATCCGGCCGATCTGCGTCTCCTTGAAGTTCGCGACGAGATAGATGTCCTGGACCGGCACCACGCTCATCATCCGCGTGCCGGGCTGGACATACTGCCCCGCCCGCACGCTGCTGTCGCCGACCCGGCCGTTGATGCTGGACCGAACCAGCGTGGAGTCCAGGTCCACCTGGGCTGCCCGGGTCAGCGCCTCGGCTTGCGCGATCTGGGCCCGCGCCTGTTGGATCTGAGCTTGCAGCGTCCCGATCTGACGCTGGGCAGCCAGCAGGGCCGCCGATGTCTGTTTCACCCGGGCATGCGCTTGGTCATGGTTCTGGCGGGCCTGGTCGTAGCGCTCGCTGGTCTCCGCCCCGGTGGCGACGAGCTGGGTATAGCGCGTCGCCTCGCGCTCGGCGAAGAGGGCCTCAGCGCGGGCCCCGTCGAGCTGGGCCTGCGCCGAAGCGATCTGGGCGTCCTGCAGGTGGATCTGCGCCTCCGCCTGGGCGACGGCCGCCCGTCCCTGGTCGGCCTGGGCCTGGGCCTGTTCCAGGCGAGCCCGGTAATCACGGTCGTCGATCTGGAGCAGCGGATCTCCCGCCTTGACGGTCTGGTTATCGGCCACGAAGACCTTCTCCACGCGGCCTGCGATCCGGGGGGAGGCTGCCACGTGGTCGGCCTGCAGGTAGGCATCGTTGGTCGATTCCACGAACCGGCCGTGCGTCCACCACTGGTAGCCCCAGGCCCCGGCTGCAATCAGGACCACAAGCCCGACGCCCAGCCCCATGGCCTGGAGACCCCGACGTCGGCGTGGGCTGCCTACCATGAAAAAACCTCCGTTCCAGAGGGCCTTCGGATCGCTTGGAAGCCGGCTTCCGGCTTTCGCGCGAGCAACGAGCGGCAGGGCCAAAGCCACAGCAGATCGCAGCCCAGGCTCTCGACCGTCAGGCCTGCCTGACGCAATATCTCGGCATAGCGCGCCGTGTGCAGGAGATCGAAGATCGCGATGCGGCCGCCCGGTTTCAGCACGCGGATGATTTCGCGCACCGCCTGGTCGCGCGCCTTTTGCGAAGGGATATTGTGGATCACGGTCATCGAGATGACGGCATCGAATGCCGCGTCGGCGAAGGGCAGCCATGTGATATCCCCGGTTTCGACCTCGACCCGGTCGGCAACGCCTTCCATAACCGCGTTGGCCCACGCCGCGTCCGGATTGTTGTCGGAAAGGTGGGCGGCCCAAAGATCGATGCCGATGGCCTTGCCTGTGGTGAGTTTCTCGGCGCAACCGATCAGGGCCAAACCCAGGCCGCATCCGGCATCAAGCACGCGTTCCTCTCCCGAAAGGGCGAGCGCGTCAACCAGGCGGTCGCGTACCCGCATCTTGCCCACAAGGCTGGACCTGAGCATGACGGCCGCCCAAGCAAGCAGAAGCGCCGCGAACAAGGCGGCGCCGATACGCCACGGCGCGGGGATGAGAGTTGATCCGGGCCATGTGAGATCGATCAGCGCTGGCAATGCCAGCAAAACCCCGAAAACGATGTACGCGCGAACCACTCTCGGTGCGTCGATGCCATATTTTGTGCGCTGTTTCATGCGTTCGAATCTCCCGGCTTCGCGGTTGCCGCCTCGCGCTTCCCGGTTTCGGCGGGGGCGTGCTGTCAATTCCGCCCACGGGAAAGATATGAGCTATCGCTCACGTTGCATACTCGCATTGCCAGGGTGCAGCCCCGGCAGCACGAATGCCTGGAAAATACCGGAAGAAAAGCGGCCCGGAAGCGATCGCGCCTGATCGTGAACGCCGGTGCCGACGCGACTACTCGCATTTTGGGTGCGGACACCTCGTGGCCGGCCATGTCAGGGCGGTGTCGCGCGCCAAGGCGCGGCGGGCGTCCACCGCGACGTTGCGAACCACGCGATAGAAACAGCTCAGTGGATCGCGGATTGGTTCGGGGTCTTGCACGCGCCGGAGCTTGAACCAAGCTTCTTGCACCACGTCGTCAGCCTGGGACGGATGGGCGACGAATGCCAGCGATCTCGCCGCAGAGGGACGGTTTGGTCATCCGTATCGCGACATCATCCCGACCCTGGCCCCGTCATGCCTGGAGGCGTCGCCGTTCGACGCCGATCGATTCACCGACGCCAACGAGGCCGGAACGGTGGCTGGTCTCACGCGGTCAGAGCTTTCCGATCGTGCTGCCAAAGGTCGGTGCGTTGGGGTCGTCCGGCTGGAAATATTGGATCGACATCGAGTCACCCGTCGCCTGTTGGATATCCTGCGCCAGAGCCTGTGTCGCCTCATTCATGTCGGTGCTCCCGGTCAGACGGCTGTCGTCGGCGATGTTCGGGCCCGACACGATGGCCACCTCCGGCCAGACCCCGCCCACCAGCTTGCCGGTCTTGGTGTCGGTGATCAGGGCATAGGCCTTGTCGTTGCTCTGCGCCGCCGTCTCCGCGGGATCGGGGGCGCGGAACGGGCTGGCCTGCATCGCCGCCAATTGATCGGCCGACATCTTGATCGCCGGAGCGTAGCCGGCCAGGGGATGCGAATTGAGGTCGGCCGCCGACAACGGACTCGCCGGCGAAGATTGACGGGTATAGGCAGAGAACGTGTCCGCCGTGCCTGCCGGCGGGCTGACGGTGCTCGACGATGGTTGGCGGGAATTGGAATTTGGAGCGGCGGTCCCGGTGACGGTTGTCGTCATGGTATGCCTCCTGGATGAGCACTTGGCGTGGAATGAGAAGCAAGAAACACGCCAAGGCCGGAACGACGGTCGCGGCGGCGTTTTTCGTCCCGGGAAAGCGCCCGCGCCAGCGATTGTGACCTCACGCCGTCGGCACGTTTTTCCGATCAGGAAAAATTTGCCGGTCGCCGTTTTGCGCCGCGGGGCCAACGGGCCAGGCGTAAAACACGGGGCGACGATCGATGTCCGCACCGCCGCTCATTGCGGCTGAGAGCAACGATCCGCTGCCGGTCAAGGATCACGAAGACGGCGCCCGGTGTTCACGAAAGGCGGCCGCGACGGTGCGCAGGGCTCCGCGTGACCGTGTGTCCGACAAGGTGGAGTGGAGCACGATTTCGGACGATGGAAGCGCGGGAAGTCCCAGCGCCGCCCCGACCTCGACAATGCCGACCGGGGCGACGCGATAGGCGAGCGCGGCTACGGCGAGCCCGGCCGCCACGGCGGCGATGACCGCCGCCGTGCCGCCACCGACAAAGACCTCGATCCAGCTCACGCCCGCAGCATCGAGGGCACGGGTGGCGATATTGCGGACACCGCATGAGGCGGCCAGTGAGGCCAGCCGAAGGGCTTCGCCCTCCCGGTGCTCGAAACCCGGCGATGCAAACCAGCCGTAACGCTCTTGTGCCAGAACCTCGCCATCGCGGCGGTCGTCCTCGCGGCCGACGATCGCGGTATCGAGCGCGCCGTGGTCGAACGCATCCAGCAGATTGCGCGACGCCTCAATCCGCACTTCGATCAACAGGGCGGGATCGTAGCCATGGAGGTGGGACAGCAACAGCGGCAACTCGGGGCCGGCCACCTGATCGGCGATGCCGAGCGTGAAGCGGCGTGATGTCGAAGCGAGACCGGCGACGGCGCGCTCGTGGGCCGCGATGAACTCGCGGGCGACGCCGAGAAACGCGGCTCCGCACGCCGACAGGCGCACCAGCCTCGGCGTTCTTTCGATCAGCTTTTCGCCCAGCCGGTCCTCGAGCCGCTTCAGTCTTACACTGATCGCAGCCTGAGAGGTGTCGAGCGCCTCGGCCGCCCGGGTGAAGCTCTGAAAGTCCGCCACCAGGACGAACGCTTGCACCGAGCCAACATCCAATGTTGCCATGATTATCATATCAATAAGTTATTTCTGAAATAGATAATCATCCTATTATCGCATGGTTAAGCTCTGACTATGTTGCGCGCCATACGCAACACGCGGATCGAGCGGGCCGCCTGACCTCATCTCAGTGCGCCCTCGGTCGGAGGGAACGATGAGCGCACAAGCTGAAGAACTGACGGGTCCGGGCATGTCCGATCGTTCCGGCGATTCCCGGCGATGGTTTGCGCTTCCCGTCCTGCTGACGGGCGCATTCCTGCCAATCCTCGACTTCAATGTCGTCAATTTGGCGTTGCCGGCTATCCGACAAAATCTGGGTGCGACGTCCAGCGAGGTACAGTTCATCATTTCAGCCTATGCGGCGACCTACGCGGTCTTCCTTATCACCGGCGGTCGACTTGGCGACGGGCTTGGCCGGAAGCGGATGTTTGTGCTCGGCGTCGCCGGCTTCACCCTGGCATCGGCGCTGTGCGGCACGGCCTGGTCGCCGGGCGTGCTCATTGCGGGACGAATCCTGCAAGGGCTGACCGCGACTGCAATGGCGCCGCAGGTCCTGGCCTCGATCCGGGTGCTTTTTCCGCCATCCGAGCAAGGCCGGGCGCTCGGGTTATACGGCGCAACCTTCGGCCTCGCCAATATCGTCGGCCAGATGCTTGGTGGTGTGCTGGTCTCGGCGCAGCCCTTCGGGTTCGCCTGGCAGGCGATCGTCCTGATCAACATTCCGATCGGGCTTGCCGCTGTCGTGGGGAGTCTGCTCTTTCTGGGTGACTCACGGGCCGACCACGCGCAAAAACCAGACATCGGCGGCGTCCTGTTACTCTCGGCAACGCTCGGCTTTCTCGTCTATCCGCTGGTCGAAGGCCGCGAGGACGGGTGGCCGCTCTGGATCGTCGCCATGCTCGTTGCGTGTCCCCTTGCGCTCGCGACCTTTATCCGGTTCGAGAAGCGATTGACAGCTCGCGGCGGCTCGCCGCTGGTCGACCTGTCGCTGTTCCAGGAACGCGGATTCGCGATCGGTGTCGCGATGGCGCTGGTCTACTATATGCTGTCGGCGTTCTAGCTGACCTTCTCGGTCTATCTGCAAGGTGGACTGCATCTGATGCCGCTCGACGCCGGGCTTCGGACGCTCCCCTTCGGCATCGGTTATTTTCTGGCCTCATTCGCTTCGGCCACCATCATGCAGCGTCTGGGTCCACGCGCCCTGACGCTGGGCTTCGCCATTCAGGTGCTCGGTTTTGGCACGGTGATCCTGGCCGTCACGGGAGCATGGGCAGGATATCTTGCGATCGGCCTCGTCGTGGCAGGCGTCGGCTTCGGTATCGTCATGCCTTCCGTCATCAAGGCGGTCATCGGCGGCGTTGATCGACGTCATGCCGGCCTCGCATCGGGGATCGTCATCTCGACCTTCCAGATTGGCGCGGCCCTCGGCGTTGCGACCATCGGCGGTATCTTCTTCAGCATTCTCGGCACCGGGAAACAGCTTGGCGCCTATTCACATGCCTTCGGCGTGGCTCTTGGTTGCAACGTCGCGCTGCTGGCGCTCGGCGGTGTCCTGTCGCTGTGGCTGCCTCGCCAAAACCAGCGCCTTTGAGCGCCAGCCGGGGGGCGAGCCGCGTCGTCCGGGATGGCGGACGGTTTTGTGGTGTGCCGGCAGCGGCCGTCGACAACCTCCAAGCCGCGATGAGGCAAGCTCATTGCCGATTGGTCCTATCGGGTTTGCCCAAGCCTGCGGGCCAGGAACCATATGAATGCCGCCGCCGTGCTGCAGCCGGCAATGGCGATGGTCATGGGATAAGCGGTGCCATTTTGGGTTGCGGCGACCAGGCTGCTGACCAGGAAGGCGCAGCCGAATTGGAGCACCCCGACCAGCGAGGAACCGCTTCCGATATGTCGGTCGCTGGCCACCATCGCAAGCGCGGCGGCGTTGGCGCCGATGAAGCCCAGGGCGCCGGTGGCAAACCAGAGCGGCACGAGCAGGGCGACCAGGCTGCCTGTCGACGCCATGACGAGAGTGCCGACGCCGGCCAATGCGTTCAGAATCAGGGCCATGCCGAGCAGCGACGCTGGGCCGTGTCGGTGCAATGCGCTCCGGTTGATTTTCGAGGCGATGATCAACGCGCCGGCGATCAAGGCGAACAGCCAGCCATAGGTCTGGGCGCTCACGCCGTGGAGATTGATGAACACGAAGGGTGAACCGGTGATAAAAGCGAACATGCAGGCTTGGGCGAGGCCCCCGACCAGGGCGGGCACGATGAAGTTCGGGGCGATCATCAGGTCGCCCCATATCCGGAGGATTTCGCCCAGGGTCTCGATCCGCCGTTTTTCAGGGGCCAGGGTTTCGGGGACGAAAAACCAGACGAGCCCGGCGCAAAGAAGTCCGAAGGCCAGTGCAAAGAGGAAGACAGCCTTCCAACCCGCATGGGTGATGATGAAGCCGCCGAGGATTGGCGCCAGGATCGGCGCCAATGTCATGACCACCAGCAACAGAGAGAAGGCGCGGGCGCTTTCACGGGCATCGAACAGATCGCTGATGATGGCGCGCCCCACGATCATGCCGGCACAGCCACCGACGGCCTGGACGAAGCGGAGAGCGGTAAACACGCCGATATCCGCCGTCACGAGGCAGAGCAATGTCGCGGTCAAGAACAGTGCGACGCCGGCGAGCAACGGAATTCGGCGCCCGAAACGGTCGATGACAGGGCCATAGACCGCCTGTCCGATCGCCAATCCGAGGAAAAACACCGACAGGGTCATTTCGATGTTGCTCTCGGGAACGCCGAAGTCGTCGGCCATGAGATGAAAACCCGGCAAATACATGTCGGTGGCGAGCGGGGCAAACGCGGCGAGCATGCCGAGAATGGCGATGATTCGCCCGGTTGGGACGGGGTCGCTTGCCGTTTCGAGCGCAGCCATCTGACGTCCTGCCTTCCGATTGGTGAGAGAACCCGTTCTCCATATGACTGCTCATCGGCTGTATCAACCGAATAACGGTTATTCGGGAACGGAAGCAGGGTGGCGCCGGAGGGGGGCGGACATCAGGTGATCGGGCGTGCGGCATCGATTCTGCGCGCGCTGGAGCAGGTTCCCGCGGACCTCCGGATTGGCGACATCACCCGCGGGTCTGGTTTGCCACGGGCGATCGTGATCCGCCTTGTGCGTTCGCTCGCTCCAGGAGGAACAATTGGTCGCCGTCCAGGAGGACGGGACTGTGCGCTTGGGACCGGCTTTGCTGCGCCGGCCGCCGTCGGCAGCGTGTCCTCCATGGTGGTGCCGGGATAATATGGCTGTCGCGCGGCGGCGCGTGCCGGATACCTTCGCCAAGGCCCGGGACCTCGTTGATATTGGGCTGGCAGGCCGATCATGGCCGGTTTCTCGATTCCGTTTACGCCCGGGACGCCAGCATTGTCTGCCCACCCTGCGAAGACAGGGAACCATTTCGGTTCGCCAAACCCGAGGCCATTCCCGCCGGTCTGGGTTATTATGGAGAGGATCGTCCTGGTTCCGCGTCCAGGGTCAGAACATGGTTACGCCCTGCGTCGCCCGGGCCTGCGCCAAGGAACGGTCTCGCTTGGCGCGCCTTGTCGATGTCGGCGCTGCGGTAGAGCACCTCGGGGATTTCGCCGAGCATCGAGTGATGCCGTTGGCGGGACTCCAAGCCATAGAATTTCTGGAAGCTCATGATCAGCGGCCGCCATTTGTCGGGATCGATCCGGTTCGGCTCCCCTTCGATCAGGATCGCATCGTCGAGATGGACACGCTGAATGCGCATTTCGAAAATGACAGTCCGCCCCCGCAGTTCGTTGTCGCTCTCGGCCAGGCCGTGGTGACTGGCGGTCACGGCTTCAAGTTGTACCGGACATTCGCGGGCGCGCGGCGGGGCCACCGTCTCGGATGCGATCGGCGTCAGGCCGGCGAGGCGGAATTTTTCGCGCTCAAACCGATAGCCCCGTGCCAACTTGTTGGCCGGTACCGGATGCAACCCCGTTGTGCGCGCCAATCGATCAACCGCGGCAACATTGTCGACCGAAGCAAGATTGAGCGCGCATTCACCGCTGCGGAGCAGGTTTTGTGTGGTCTTCGATGTCGCGGCGAGGCCCAGCACACAGCGCCAGCCGAGCCAGAACGCCGACGACATCGGCGCGAGGTTGGTGGAGCCATCCTCGTTGATTGTGCTGATCAACAGTACGGGGGTACCGAAATAAAGAATTGCCGGTTCACAGGTGACAAGCATCGCCATTTTTTCCTGTTTCTTCTGTGTGTTCGCAGGACAGACTGTGTCCGTGCCGGTCTCGGCAAACACCCCGGTTCTTGCCATCACATTCGGATTTTGTGATGACGGGTTCGGTCGACACCTTGTGCGATTTCGGAAGACGAAATTCCTGTCCGTTATGGCTTAAAATATGACGTTGTACTATCGGCATGGCTGTGCAAGGCATCGGGGCGATGGCCAGAGTGGCCAGGAGCGTCAACAATCGACGTGTCCTAAGATTGATTGGGCTGCCGATGACGAGAGCATGGTGACGGCATGGGGTTCATGTGGTAGGCAATATCCATGTCCGACCATGATGGCCTTTACCATCGCCTGTTCAGCCACCCCGGGATGGTGGTGCAGCTGCTGCGGGGCTTCGTCGCTGAGCCCTGGCTGGATGATTTGGATCTGTCGGCGATGGAGCGGGTCAATACCCGTTTTGATGCCGAGGATGGCGACCGCCGTGACGGCGATGTGATCTGGCGCATCCCGGTGCGTGGCGGCGGCGATGCCTATCTGTTGCTGATGCTGGAATTCCAGTCGAGCAGCGACCGCTGGATGGCGTTGCGGGCGATGGTCTATGTCGGCCTGCTGTGGCAGCATCTGGTCAAGGAGAAGCGGTTGCCCGCGGATGGGTGTCTGCCACCGGTGGTTCCGATCGTGCTCTACAATGGTGATCCGCGCTGGGCGGCACCGCTGGCGTTGCGCGATCTGATCGGCCTGCCCGAGACGTCGCCACTGTGGCTGTGGCAGCCGGCGCTGCGCTACCATATTATTGACCAGGGCGCCTTTGCCGAGGCGGATCTGGCGGGGCAGGACACGCTGGCGGCCTTGCTGTTCCGGCTGGAGCATGGTCGCGAACCGGAACAGGTGATGGGGCTGGTGGATGCGGTGATCGACTGGTTTCGCCGTCATCCGGGGTTCGAGGCGCTGAAGCCGATGTTCTCGGCTTTGGCGTGGCGTCTGGTGGAGCTGGAGGACGGCGCGTCCGCCAGCGTCCAGGTGTCGGAGAATTTGGCGGAGGTGAGAACCATGCTCGCAACACGTGCCGCGGAGTGGAAACGGCAATGGCGTCAGGAAGCTCGCGAAGAAGGACTCGAGGAGGGACGGCGGCAAGGTCGTCAAGAGGGACGTCAAGAGGGACGTCAAGAGGGACGCCAGGAGGGACGCCAGGAGGGACGTCAAGAGGGACGCCAGGAAGGTCACCGAGAGGGACGCCAGGAAGGACGGCGGGATGGCGAGGCAGCCTTGCTGTTACGTCAGCTGACCCGTCGCTTTGGTGACCTGCCCGACTGGGCGGTGGCGCGTATCGCTGCGGCCGATACCCTGGTGCTGGAGGAATGGAGCCTCCGCCTCCTTGATGCCGGGAGCCTGGATGAAATCCTGAACTGAGCGCTTTCGCCGCATGACGGTGCTCAGGCAGTGCGGACCTCGGCGAGGAGCGTGGTCACCTCGCCGCGCAGTTTTTCGGAATGGGAAGCCAGATCGCTGGCCGACGACAGCACCTGGCCGGAACCCGTGACCGCGTGAGTCGCCCGTTGGGTGATTTCGCCAATGTGGCTTGAAACCTCCTGCGTGCCCTGGGCGGCCTGCTGAACATTGCGGGCAATTTCCTGCGTCGCCGCGCCCTGCTCTTCGACAGCGGAGGCAATGCCGGAGGAGATCTGCCGCACCTGTTCGATGACGGTGGCGATGCCGCGGATCGCTTCGACGGTTCGCCGGGTCTCTTCCTGGACCGAGGCAATCTGCTTGCCGATTTCGTCAGTCGCCCGTGCCGTCTGACCCGCCAGCGTCTTGACTTCGTTGGCGACGACGGCGAACCCCTTGCCGGCATCGCCGGCGCGGGCCGCCTCAATGGTGGCGTTGAGCGCCAGAAGATTGGTTTGTGCGGCGATGTCGGTGATCAATCTGACCACTTCACCGATCCGCCCCGCAGCGGCGGCCAATCCCTGGACCATGACATTGGTTCGTGACGCGGTCTCCGAGGCTTCGGTCGAGATCCGGGCCGACTCCCCGACCTGACGTGCGATCTCGGCGATCGAGGCCGACAATTCCTCGGCCGCGGAGGCGACCGTTTGAACATTGCTGGTGGCCTGTTCGGCGGCAGCGGCGACAGTCGTCGCCTGGGTTGCGGTCTCTGAGGCGCCGGAGGACATTTGTTGCGCGGTTTCCTGCAGCGCGACCGACGATGACAACACGACCTTGACCACTTCCATCACACGCGATTCGAAGCTGTCGGCCAGCCGCCTCAAGGCCTGTCGCTGTTCTTCGGCGGCGACCCGCTTTTGGCGCTCCTGCTCGACCCGCAGCATCTCGACTTCGACGGCGTTGGTTTTGAAGACCTGAACGGCCTTGGCGATGTCGCCGATTTCGTCGGCGCTGCGGACCACGGGCACCACGGCTTCGAGATCCCCTTTTGCCAGCCGGCCCATCGCTTCGGTCATGGCCTTGACCGGATGGGCGATGCCGCGCGAAATGATCAGCGCCGCGGCGACGCTCAGCAGCACCGAAAGCAGTCCGCCGCCGATCGAAATCCGGCGCGACAGGCCGATTTGCGCGCGCGTGGCCGTGTCCGCGCTGTCCTTGATCTTCTGTTCAATTTCCGCGACCTTGTCGCTCGTCACCGTGTAATGGTCGGAAGCGGTACCGACCTCTTCCATCTGATCGGCCATTTCCGGCGCGTCGATCGCGACACCCCGGATTTTCAGATCGTCCATCTTCTTGACCGCCATCTTGAAACTGATGACGTCGGCGTGGAACTCTTTGATCAGTGCCTGATCCTCGGGACTGGTAACCTGGGGCTGCAGCCGCGCAAACACAGTCTCGAAACTGTCGAAGGCCCGGTCCCGGTCGGCAAGCGCAGTCTTGTCAGCAGTCACGACAAAAGCCGAGCCCTGGATCGAGGCCTGCTGTACGGCAAGCAAGCCATCCTTGAGGCCGACGACGACGCTGGCGGCCCGGTCCGACTCGGTCATATTCCGGGCGTTTCGGCTGCCCGAGACGACAGTCCATCCCGTCAGGGCCAGGATCAGCACCAGGACCACGCCAAAACCGAGAAAGAGCTTCCCGCGGATTCTCAAGCGCTTCAACATTGCCTGCCCCCAAACGCCGCTCCGGCGCAACACGCAGTTGCGGTCCCGATCCTCAGGAATTCCGTCATCCTTAACAGGTTGTGATGTATCAATAGTGACACTTCGGAAAGCGATTTATTGCAGCTTGATTAACCATTGTCCCGCGGCGAGGGCCCTGCTCGAAGTCGTCGCACCCTCAAGCGCCACGGACACACCGGCCTTTCTGTCGGAGATCGAAGTATCGTCGACGGCCGGACATGCCGAGAGACCGGCCGCCGCGATTTTCGGTGAATGGTGCCGGGATTTAGCCGGCCGGTGTGAAATTCTCATCAAGGAAGTGCCGGATTGCGTCAAAAGCCTGAAGACGGTTCTTTTCCAGCAGGATCATATGGGTGCCTTCGCCGATTTCGATCCAGCGCCGGTAGGGCGCCCCGCTCAATGCCCGGAAATAGGCTTGCGTACAATCGATTGGCACGTGGATGTCCCATTCGGCATGGAGCAGCAGGACCGGAACGCGGATCTCGGCGGGTTGGTAGAAGGGGCGGCCGGTGGCCCAGAACTCCCGGATATCCTGGACCGGACCATTGACGGCACGCAGGGTGGGGGGACTGTCCTGGTTGCTGTGAGGATCCTCCGCCAGCGTGGCCTCCGCCCAGGCTTCGAACCAACCCGGGGGCAGCAGCCCGGCACGTTTCGCCGCCGGTGCGGCGTTCAGCCAGCCGGCCCGGGTTCCCAGCACCGGAACCTTGCGGTAGGCGCCGATCGCGCCGCCCGGGTCGGTCTGCCCGCCGGATCCCAGCCATTGCGGGGCGACCAGAGCCAGCTTGGCGATCTTGTCATTGTTGCGGGTGGTGTAGGCTCCGGCGACGGTTCCGCCCCAGGACATGGCGACCAGGTTGAGGCGCGCCAGATGACGGTGCTCGCGGATGAAATCCACGGCACTTCCCAGATCGCGGATCCCGCTCTCCGTGCGGCCGATCGGCAGATGCCCCATCGCGGGCTGGAACATTTCCGGCGGCCGTGTCGAGCCGCCATAGCCGCGGGCATCAAGGGCGTAAACGTCGTAACCAGCGTCGGCGAGGTAATCCATCAGCGAGAAACCGCCGAGGGCGACGTCGAACAGGCTGCCCGACGAATAGGTTGCGCCGTGCATCAGCAGGATCGTTGTCTCCGGCGTGAACACCGACATCGAGGCCAGGCGCTTGTTGCGCAGGTGAAGTTCGATCCCGGCGGTATCACTGGCGATCATCAGATCCTCGGTGACGATCGACGGTGTCGTTGTGGCGGTTGCGGTCATGAAGGGGGCTCCCAGGATTGACGTCAGACGAAGTGCCAGTTGAACCGGTCACCCTTGCGCGTGACGCGGCCGGCCGAGGTTTCGCCAAAATGGCTGCTGAAGAAGGTTGTGTTGTGTGCTGCGGCATATTCCAGGGCCCAGAGGCGTGAACGCTGTGCCGCGTCCAGGAACTCGCAGAAGCACGAATTGAGCGCCGGTTCGTAAACCTGAAGCGGGTGATGCATCACGTCACCGGCAAACAGCGCTTCCTCGCCGCGGGAGCGCAGGCGGATCGAGGCGTGGTCGATACTGTGGCCGGGTGTGGGCAGGAAGGATAACCCGTCGAGGACTTCGCTGCCGTCAACCGGGACCGTCATCGCCAGCCCGGCCTCGATCACCGGTAGCACGCTGTCGTCAAAAACGCCGGGATAGGGTGTTCGCTCCCTCGAACCCAGCGCCGTGTTCGACGCCGGGGCGACCGGGTCGATTCGCTGTGACTCGTTGTCGCTTTGCTCCGTCGCCGAAAAAAGATAGCGGGCGTTGGTAAAGGTCGGTACCCAGCGATCGCCGTCACGACGGGTGTTCCAACCGACATGATCGGCGTGCAGATGGGTGAGCAGGACATAGTCGACATCTTCCGGCTGCACCCCGGCAGCCGCCAGACGGTCGAGATAGGGGTCGTTGCGGTGATCGAGCATCGGGGCGAAGGGGCGGCTCTTGCCATTGCCCGTTGCGGTATCGATCAGGATGGTATGATGACGGGTCCGCACCAGCCAGCTATGGACGCTCTGAATCAGGCTTCCGTCGGCCGGGTCCACGGACCCGTGACCAAACGCGTTCCGGTGGCGCTGCAAGGCCTCGATTCCAGCGCCGGGGTAGAGGTTGTTGGGATTCTTGCCCGTGATCGGGAATTCGTGGATCCGGGTGACGGTGACGTCACCGATGCGGTAGGTCGGCGTCGGCGTGGTCATCGTGTCGCCCGGTGCCGGTCTATGTTTTGCGCCGGCTGCGCGGCGGTCATGATAGGTTTGGGGAACATGGTGTCTCTCCTCGACGATCCCGTGTTTCGGTTGTGACTGTTACTTACGTCGGAGATCGGTTCGTCAGGAGCCCCGGCGGTTGGATAGGTCTTATCCAGGCGACGGATGCCGACGCGCGGGACCAGGCTCGCGGGGCAATCGCGAAAAGGGCTGATGATGACATCACTGCCGCCGGGTTCGGCCCGTGGCGCGATTGACCTGGGTGAGATCGATCTGGGTCTGTTGCTGGCGCTGGAAGCCCTGTTGGCCGCGGGCAATGTCACCCACGCCGCCATCAGGCTGGGCATCAGCCAGCCAGCCCTGTCGGCCCGTCTCAACCGTCTGCGCCATGTCTTCGCCGACCCGTTGTTCGTTCCCGCAACCAGCGGACGGGGGGTTGTACCAACGCCCCGGGCGGCGGGCCTGCAAAGGGAACTGGCCGATACGCTGGCGGCGTTGCGCCGCATGATCGAGGGTCCGGCGATGTTTGATCCGGCCCGGACCCGTCGTACCTTCGTGGTTGCGATTCCCGAAAACCCGGCGACAATCCTGGCCGCGGGCGTGACGGCGCGGGTCATGGGGACGGCGCCGGGAGCTCGCCTGGCCTTTGTCCACCCGACATCGGACATCACCGAGCAATTGGAGCGGGGCAGCGTTGATCTGGTGATCGCCGCGACGAAGAATGCGAGTGGTGATCTGATGCGCCGCCCGCTATTGACCGACGCTTTCCTGATGGCCCAGCGCAAGGGCCATCCGCGGGGCACGGGGGCGTTGGATCTCGACGCTTTTTGCGCCCTGGAGCATGTGTTGGTCTCCGCCGACGGCGGTGCTTTCTCCGGTCTGGTCGACGAAGCGCTGACCGCGCTGGGCCAGACCCGCCGGGTCGCGGTTTCGGTTCAGAATTATGCGTTGGCACCGATCATCGTGGCCCAGAGCGACTGCGTCTGCACGCTGCCGAGCCGTTTCCTGGCGCGTTTCGCCGGGGAGCTTGATCTTGTCGCGCCGCCTTTGGCGCTGCCGCAATCACAACTGTTTGCGATCTGGCATCGCCGCAGCCAGGAGGATCAGGGCCATCTCTGGCTGCGAGAATGTTTGTACGAGGCCGCTGATCAACTGTGAGCGTGGGGAACCCGGGCGATCTCTGTCGATGGGGTTGCGGTTTACGGGTGGAGCGCCGCCCCTTTTGTTGCTTTGTCGATGTCCTTGCGGGGGCCGCGCAGCGCGAGGCCGACCAGGTCCGGTTGATCGGCCGGCTCGGCCTGGAAGACCGCCCGGTTGGCGGCGTCATGGCCGGTTGAGAACATCGCCCGGACATAGGCGGCATGGATCAACCCGCGCTCGATCCCGGCGCGGTGGGCACGCAACAGCACCGGCGCGGACGCGGCGAACACCAGAATCGGTTGGCCCAACAGCCGCGCAAAGCACCGCCCGGTCGCATCGATATAGGGTTCGCCCAGGGCTTCCGGGGCGGCCGCGGCGATTCCGGTCGCCAGGAAGGCCGTTACATTGAGTTTCTGCCACATCAGAAGGTCCTCCAGGACCAGAATTGCGACTTTGGTATCGAAGATCATGGACCCCTGCCGTTGCCGGTTTCGCAAGGTCGTGATCTTACCGGGCGTGCCGCACCCCGTCTGGAACGCCCGTGCAACAAGCGCGATAGGCGGCCGGGGTGATGCCATAGGCCCGGCGAAACCAACGGCCGAGATGGCTCTGGTCTGCGAAGCCACAGGATGCCGCAACCGCGGCCGGGTTTTCACCCTGGGCCAGCTTTTGACGCGCCGCCAACAGGCGGATCTGGACCAGATAGGCATGCGGGGCCGTGCCGTAGGCCGCCCGGAAGGCGCGGGCGAGGTGAAACCGGTCGCCCGCCCCGGCGGCATCGGCCAGGGCGTCGGCGCCGATATCATCGGTCATGGCGTCATGCAGCAGCGCGCGGGCGCGCCGGGCGACGCGGATGTCGCGTCCCCCGGTTCGCGGCCGCGGCGGGCGGCCGAGATGGGGGCGCAGCAGGTCCATGACCCGGTCGAGGGCCGCCGTCCGCAGCAAATCGGGATCCGGCTCTGCCAGGATGGCGCAGGCCCGGCGGATCGCGATGCCGAGGCGGGGATCGTCGGACAGGGTCGCGGAAAAACCGCCATCGCCCTCAGGGCTATCGGCCAGCGTCGCCCGCAGCCAGGGACGCGGCAGATAGAGCATGTGATAGGAAAACCCTTCAGCCGAACCGGCCTGGCCGTCGTGTGCCTCTTGCGGTTCGATCAGAATGACCCGGCCGGGCGTGCTGCGATGGCGCACACCGCGGCACAGGAAATCCTGGACGCCGCTCTCGGTGACGCCGACCAGCCAGTCGTCGTGCCGATGCACGTCATAGGCATGGGCCGCGAAGCGGGCGTAAATCGCCTCGACGCCGCGGACGCCGTCGTGAACCAGGCGGATATGCTGACCGGAGGCCATCACGGGATCGCAACAGCCATCATCAGGGGCGCGCGCCGGCACGGAGCTGACGCGGCTGCGGTGGGCGGGTGACCGTCCAGATGCCGCCGACGATCAGAACCAGTCCAGCGGCATGAAACCATTGAATCTGCTCATGCAGCAACAGGGTCGCGAGGAGCGCGGTGAACACCGGGATCAAATTGGTGTAGAGGCCGGCAATCTGTGGCCCCAACCGGGTGACGCCACGATTCCAGAAAGCATAGGCCAGCAGCGACGGGAAGGTCGCGACATAGGTGATCAGGCTGGCGGTCGTGAGGTCGAGGGTGAAACCGCCACTGTGCCGCCATTCGAGCAGATAGGGCGGCAGCATCCACAACAGACCCAAACTGACCTGCATCAGCAGCAGGGTTGCCGGGTCCAGGGAACAGGGGTGACGGCGCAACATCACCGAATAGACGGCCCAACTGGCGACCGCGGCCAGGGCCCAGAGGTCACCCTGGTGAAACCGCAGCGCCGCCAGCGCGGCGGGATCGCCCCGGGCGATCACCAGAACGACGCCTGCCAGTGACAGCAGCAATCCGCCGCTCTGACGCCGATCGAGCCGTTGCCCGAGCCAGAGCCACGACAAGGCGGCGATCGCGACAGGGATGGTTGCTGAAACCAGTGTCGTATTGACCGCCGTGCTCGTCGTCAAAGCGAGATAGAGGAAGGTATTATAGGTTGCAACGCTGGCCGCGGCCAACGCGACCAGGAACTTCCATTGCCGTCGGATTGCGGCGCCCTGGTGGATCGCCGTTGGCAGGGCGAAGGGCAGGAGAATGACCAGGGCCAGGGCCCAGCGCCAGAAGGCCAGGGCGATCGGGGGCAGATGGCCGACGGCGGCGCGCCCGGCAATGGCGTTACCGGCCCAGAACAATTGCGCCAGCAACAGGACCAAGTGGGGGGAAGCCAACAGACGTTGCACGAAGATACCGTTTCCGTTGCGAAGGCGCCGCCTTGGGGCGTGGCGGTCGACGGTAGACGGCTTGCCAGCCCGCGGCAACCGGGTGTTTGTCGGCTCTGCGATCGAGCTGGGGGCGGATCGAAACTCCCGCCCGGGACCGGCCGCCCGCCGATGGGCTTTTCATCGTCCGGGTCCGGTGCTATGTTCTCTTTCCGTTCCGGAAGTGGCGGGGCCCGGTGACCGGGCCGCTGATCCGCGCCCGGTCTCGAAAGGCAAGAAGGCTGGTCGTGTCCCGATGCCGCAGCAGGACCCGATGGCGGTTGCCGCGCCGCCCCGCAAGATCATTCATATCGACATGGATGCGTTCTACGCCGCGGTCGAGCAGCGCGATCACCCTGAACTCCAAGGTCGGCCGATCGCGGTGGGCGGATCGCGCGAACGCGGGGTTGTCGCGACCGCCAGCTATGAGGCGCGCAAATTCGGTGTTCATTCGGCGATGCCCTCGGTCACGGCAAAGCGCAAATGCCCCGACCTGATCTTCGTCAAGCCGCGCTTCGAGGTCTACAAGGCGATCTCGCTCCAGTTGCGTGCCATTTTCGCCCGTTTCACCCCGGTCATCGAGCCGTTGTCGCTGGACGAGGCCTATCTCGACGTCACCGGGAATTTGTCGGGGAGCGCGTCGGCCACCGCGATCGCCGAGGCGATCCGCGCCAAGATCCGGGCGAGCACCGGCCTGACCGCCTCGGCCGGCGTCTCCTACAACAAGTTCCTGGCCAAGCTGGCCTCCGACTACCGCAAGCCCGACGGTTGCTTTGTGATCCCGCCGCGGCTGGGGCCAGCCTTCGTCGCAACGTTGCCGATCCGGAAATTTCATGGCATCGGCCCGGCGACGGCCGCAAAGATGAACGGGCTGGGGATCGACACCGGGCTCGATCTCCGGGCGCGGTCGCTGCTCTTCCTGGAACATCATTTCGGCAAGGCCGGCCGCTATTATTACGGTGTGGCGCGCGCCATCGACGACCGCCCGGTTCAGGCCGACCGGATCCGCAAGTCAATCGGTGCCGAGAACACGTTCCTTGCCGATCTGTTCAGTGCCGCGGATATGCGCGCGGCCCTGCAACCGATCATCGAAAAGGTCTGGTCCTGTTGCGCCGGTTCGGCCCTGCGCGGGCGCACGGTGACCCTGAAGGTCAAATATGCCGATTTTCACCAGGTCACGCGCAGCCGCACCGGCACCGCACCGGTCGCGACCCGGGACGAGCTTGCGCAGGTTGGCCTTGCTCTGCTCGATTCGGTACTTCCGCTCGCCAAGGGTGTCCGTCTTCTGGGGCTGACGGTTTCCTCGCTGGGCGATGAGGCGCCGGAGTCTCAGCGCCAGCTCGATCTGGCGCTATGACGGCCGGGCGGCGACCGGGTGGGACTCATGGCGCGCCGCGTGCCACAGCCAGAATGTCAGCAGGAATGCCACGGCGGCTGCGGTCGCGCCGAACAGGAAGGCGGCAGGATAGTCATAACGGGCGATCAGCCGGCCGCCCACCGGTCCGGCAACGCCCAGGGAAACATCGGCGAATACGGTATAGATCCCGAGCGCCGGTCCCTGGTTGGCCGCCCCGGCGCGGTTAACCGCAACGACGCCCAACGCCGGAAAGATCAGCGAAAAGCCGCAGCCGGCCAGCCCGGTGCCGACCATCGCCAGGATCGGTGTCCCGGCCAGTCCGAGAACCGTCAGCCCGAGCGTTTCGATCGCCAGCGAGATCAGGGCCACGAGCAGGCCGCCGCGCCGGTCGATCTGCCGGGCGAACAACAGGCGGATCCCGACGAAGCAGATGCCGAACACCGTCAGATCCAGGGCCGCGTTGGGCCAGCCATGCTCACCAAAAAACAAGGTGATGAACGACATGATCATCGCGGTGCCGACCCCGGCCAACGCCAGCCCCATGCCGTGGGGAAACACACGCCACACCACGGTCCGCATCGGCTGCGGGCGGCCTTTGACGATGGGTGATGGTTTCGGCAGCAGCGCCAACAGAAAACCCAGCGCGCTGAACCCCGTGATGAACCAGGAGACGGCGGTGAAGCCGCCGGTCTGATCCAGCATCACCCCGGTCGGGGCCCCGGCGGCCAGGGCGCCCCAGGTGGCGACGCCGTTCCATGAAATCACCCGGGCGGTGCGGTGAAAGCCGACCCGCCCCATGCCCCAGAGCGTCGCCCCGGTTGCCGTGTAGCTTTCAGAAAAACCCAGCATCAGCCGGCTTGCCGCCAAAGGCAGCAGGTTCCACCAAGCCCCGAGCGGCAGGGTCGCGGGGAGCAGCAACAGGCCGCTGACGGTGCAGCCGGCCAGCCCGATCAGCACGGTCTTCTTGGCCCCGAAACGATCAGCCTGGCGTCCGGTTGCCGCTCGGCTCGCCAGAGTCGCAAAATATTGAATGCTGATCACCAGCCCCGATACTGTGTAACTGTAGCCGAGCTGAACGTGGACATAGGTCGGCAGGATCGCGAATGAAATACCGATGATAAAATAGCAAACAAATGAAAAGAACACCCGCGATACGATCAGCAGCGTGACATAAAAATCCTTGTGCGCCCCAAGGAAGGAAGGGTGTCTTTCCTGATCCATTTTCTCCCGGATCCCTGCTGCGGAGAGTGACAAGTCCGCTCGATGATGAGCGCCGCAGGCGGAGTCCCGCGCGGCGTCGTTTCGGTCGCGCAAGCTCCCATGTTCGATCACCTTTGTCGATACCGCTCGCGGTGCCGCGGGCTCGAACCCCGCGGGTGCCCCCGAAATCAGAAACGACGCAGCAACCTTTCAATGTAATTGTGCTCGAGTTGCGGGCGGGAGAACTCGCTGTCGCGGCGGCGCAGCTCATCAAGGATCTGCCGCGCGCGTTGCAGATCGGTGTCCGCGGGAAGGCGGACGCTGTCGCGGTCGTTGGCGCCGAGGTCGTCTGCAGGCCGCCCCAGCGGGTCCCGGTTGCGGTTCGGGGGCCAGGGAAACCGTCCCATGGCGGCACCCTGGGCCTGCATCTGCTGCTGCATCTGCTGTGCGAAGGCCTGCAGGCCCTGCTGCAAGGCGTCGATCGCCTGGGTTTCCGGCGGAACCGCCTCGTCGGGGGCGGCGCCATCCAAGGCCTGTTCCGCGTCGCGCATCGCCCGGTCGGCACGGCCAAAGGGGCGCGGAATCTCGCCGCCCAGTTCGCCCATGCGCCGCATGATATCGCCCAACTGGCGTCGCAACGTCTGCTGTTCGGCGGCGCTGACCGGATCGTCGTCGCCGGACATCGCCCCGGCGGTGCCGGATTCGGGCCCGGGGTTCGGCTCTGGTGTTGCCGCGCGCGGGTTGGGCCGACCCTGGCGTCCCGGTATCGCGACCCGCGGACCGCCGGTGTCGGCATCGGCGTCGCTATTCAGCAGCTTTTCGGCGTCGCGGAAGGTGCGGTCGAGCAGTTTTTGCTGTTGTTGGCCGAGCGCCTGGAGATCCCGCAGCAACTGCGCCGCCTGGCTGGCCTGTCCCGACATCGGGGACGTGCCGCCGGTTCGCAGATTTTCCATCATCTGCTGCAGTTGCGACAGCATCTGGCGTGCCGAGTCGCGGGACCCGGTTTCCGCCAACTGGCGCATCTGATCGAGCATATGTTGCAGGTCCGTGCTGTCGATGGCCTGGGCGTTGGGGTCTTCGGGCAGGTCCGGCTGGCTGCCCTGCTGCGCCATTTGCTGCTGCATCGCCTCGACGGCCTTGTCCATCGCCGCCTGCAACGCGTTCATCAGGGCGCGGATCTCATCAGGGGACGCGTCGCGGTTCAAGGCGTCCATCAATTGCTGCTCGGCCTGGCGCAGGTCGCGCAAGGCCAGCGTCGTGCCGCCGTCCTCGAGGCGCAGTGCGGTTTCCCATAGCAACTGGCGGACTTCGCCCAGCGCGGCGTCGGAACTGTCAAGATCGAGCCGGTTTGCGGCACTGCGCAGGGCCAGGAACACGACGATATCGTTGTCATAGCGATCGGGCTCGGCGGCAATATCGGTCAGACGGTCGATGACCTCGCTGCGGCGGCTGTTTCCCTGGAGGATCAGGGTCCTGCGCGCGGCGATGATCGCGCGGGCCGTCGGATTGACAAAGGCGCGTTCCGGCAGGACCATCGGCAGGGCATCGCTGACGCCGGTTTGCCCGGCGCCGTCGGTGGCGATCAGCTGGATTATGACAGGCAATCCGGCCCAGGCCTCGCTGGTCAGATCCTGGTACGCGGTGCCGCGTGCTTGTTTGGGATGCAGACCTGGCAGCGACAGGTTGAACGCGATCGGGGGGACGTTGGCGATCTCCGGCGGCAATGTGGCGTCCGCCGGGGCCTGGGGATCGAGCTTGATCCGGGCCGCGACCGTGGTCAGGCCATAGTCGTCGCCGGCCTGGTAATCCAGGCGGAGCACGGCGCGCTCGGTGGCCTGAGGCGGCATGGCAAAGGCGATGGTCGGTGGCTGGTCGGCAATCACGGTGATCGGCCAGGCGCCGACGATGCGGCGCCCCGCGGTGACAGCGATCTGGTTGCCGGCCTGAACGGTTTGCGTGATCTGCCAATTGTTGGCCTCGACCGGCGTGAACGGAACCGTGGCGTCGTTGACGTTCAGGTCCGGTTTGCGCGCGCTGCCGGAGAGCCGGGCGGTGATGGTGCTGCCCTGGGCAACCGGGATCCGGTCGGTTTGCCCGACCTTGAGAAACACCGGTGGCAGGCCGGTATAGTCGGGCGGCGTGATCCAGCTGTCGAGCGTGATGGCCAGTGCCGGCGCACCGCCGGTCAAATGCGGTGAAACCGCCGCGGTCAGGCGGGGCATCCAGTCGCCCCGGGTTCCGGCTGCGGCGAGAACCAGCAGCAGCAAAGGCACCAGCCGCAGCGCCCAGGGATCCCGGCTGGGCATATCGGTTGCGGGCGGGCTGAGGTGAAACCGGCCCAGTTGGGCACGGATCCGCCGTTGATGGATCTGCCACAGCGCGGCGGTCAGCGGGTCCGCCGGCCGGTCCGACGGACCGCCGGGCCCGTCGCGCAGCGTCGTCAAGGGCCGGTGGTGCAGACCGCTGTCGCGTTCCACGCGCCGCCGGGCCGCGTCGCGGTCTGGCCAGCGGAACCGCCGCAGCCCGCGCTCCAGCATGACGGTTCCGGCCGCGGCGAACCCGATCAGAACCGCCAGATGGACCCAGCCATTCAGGTCGGGCAGGAGGTTGAACAGGGCCAGCGCCAGAAAGCCGGCGCCGATCGCGATGGTCGGGGCCAACGCCGGCCACAGCATCTCGAACGCGATGATCGCCTGGGCCCGCCACAGGGGCGCGCGGCCGGTGCCACGATCCAGGGCCGTGAGGCGCGACACCGTGACAGGCATGGCGGTGCGGTCGTCGGTGTCGGTCGTGGTCATCGGCCAATGCTCGTCAGTTGTGATCCAACCAGGGAGGCAGGCTTTCGGCGGCGAGAAGCTCGGCAATCGCCGGGCGGCGGCGGACGATGGCGAAGTCCGTTCCATCGACCAGAACCTCAGGGACCAGAGGCCGGGTGTTGTAGGTTGAAGCCATCACCGCGCCATAGGCCCCCGCCGACATGAAGGCAACCAGATCTTCGCTTTCAAGGGGCGGCAACGGCCGCTGGACCGCAAAAGTGTCCCCACTCTCACACACCGGGCCGACGACATCGGCCGGGGTCGTGTCGGTAGCCTCTGCCGCTTGGCGCACCGGGATCACGCGGTGATAGGCGTCGTAGAGCGCCGGGCGGATCAGATCGTTCATCGCGGCGTCGACGATGACGAAGCGACGGCTGAGGCCGTGCTTGACATAGATGACCGCCGCGACCAGAACCCCCGCGTTTCCGACCAGCGCCCGGCCCGGTTCGATCGTCACCTGGCAGCCCAGTTCGCCGGTCACCGCGGCGACCATGGTCGCGTAGGCGTCGACGCTGGGTGGTTCCTCGTCACGATAGCAGATCCCGAGACCGCCCCCGAGATCGAGGCGGGCGATTGCGATGCCATTGGCACGCAGGGTCCGGACCAGCGCCGCGACGCGCTCGAACGCCGTCTGGAACGGCTGCAGGCTGGTCAGTTGCGACCCGATATGGACCGCGACGCCGACCGGATCGATCCCCGGCAGGGTGGCGGCCTCGGCGTAGATCGCTGCGGCCAGGTCGATATCGATGCCGAACTTGTTTTCCTTTTTGCCGGTCGCGATCTTGTGATGGGTCTGGGCGTCGACGTCCGGATTGACCCGCAGCGCGATCGGCGCGGTGACGCCCTGAGCGACCGCGACCGCGTTGACGGCCTGGAGTTCGGGGATCGATTCGACATTGATCTGGTGGATGCCCGCGGACAGGGCCGCGGCGATTTCGTCGCGGGTCTTGCCGACGCCCGAAAACACGATGCGCCCGGCCGGGATCCCCGCGGCCAGCGCCCGTTGCATCTCACCGCCCGAGACCACGTCGGCACCGGCACCCTGCATGCCCAGGGTCTTCACCACGGCCAGGTTTGAATTGGCCTTGAGGGCATAGCAGATGCCAACCGGGGCGGTGGCGCCGCGATCATTCGTCTTGAAGGCTGTGGCGAAGGCCAGGGCGAAAGCCTGATAGTTCTGGCGCAGCGCCGTGGCCGAATAGCAATAGAACGGCGTTCCGACGGAAGCGGCAATCGCAGGCACCGCGACCTGGTCGGCGTGCAGCACACCGTCGCAATAGGAAAAACCGATCATTGAACCTCGCCCCGCGGCTTGGGGTCGGTGTTGGCGTTGGGATAGCCGCGCGGGTAAGGCACATCCGCGGCGTCATCGGGCGGATCGGGGAAGCGGATCTTCTTGCCGCAACCGGCCAGGGCCAGGGCTGCGGCGCCCAGGATCAGCCGGCTGAGTTGGCGGCGGGTCACAGGAACCGCTCCCGTGCCGCGACGACCGCGGCGCGAACCCGCTCGGGAGCCGTGCCCCCGAAACTGGTGCGGCTGGCGACCGAGGCCTCAACCGTCAGCACGTCGAAAACACCGGCGGTCATGCGCGGCTCGATCGCCTGAAGGTCGGCCAGCGCCAGATCGCCGAGCCGGCAGCCCTGTTGTTCGGCCAGTTTGACGATCCGGCCGGTGACGTGGTGGGCCTGACGGAACGGCAGACCGATAGCGCGCACCAGCCAATCGGCCAGATCGGTCGCGGTGGCGTAACCGGCATCGGCGGCGGCGCGCATGACCTCGGTTTCCGGTTGCAGATCCCCGACCATGCCGGTCATCGCGGCCAGGCACAGCGCCAGGGTCTCGTCGGCGCCGAACACCGGTTCCTTGTCTTCCTGGGTATCCTTGGTATAGGCCAGAGGCAGTCCCTTCATCACGACAAGCAGGCCGGTCAAGGCCCCGATCACCCGGCCCGTCTTGGCCCGGACCAGTTCGGCCGCGTCCGGGTTCTTTTTCTGCGGCATGATCGAGCTTCCGGTCGAATAGGCATCTGACAGGCGCACGAATCGGAAACGATCGCAGCACCATATCACGATTTCTTCGGCCAGACGCGACAGATGGACGCTGATGATCGACGCCAGGGCGAGATATTCCAGGGCGAAGTCGCGATCGGAGACCGCGTCGAGCGAGTTGGCCGTCGGGCGGGCGAAACCGAGCGCCGTCGCCGTCGCGTCCCGGTCGATCGGGAACGAGGTCCCCGCCAGCGCCGCCGACCCCAGCGGGCATTCGTTGAGCCGTGCGCGCGCGTCACGCGCGCGGGAGCGGTCACGCCCAATCATCTCGACATAGGCCAGCAAATGGTGGCCGAAGGTCACGGGCTGGGCGGATTGCAGATGGGTGAAGCCGGGCATCACGGTCCCGGCATGGCGTTCGGCCTGGTCGATCAGTGCGCCCTGCAGCGCCTTCAGGTCGCCGTCGAGCCGGTCGAGGGCATCCCGGACCCAGAGCCGGAAATCCGTCGCGATCTGATCATTGCGCGAACGGGCGGTGTGCAGCCGTCCGGCGGGCTCGCCGATCAGCACGGCCAGCCGCGCCTCGACATTCATATGAATGTCTTCCAGTTCGGTGGTGAAGGTGAACTGGCCGTGGGCGATTTCTTCTGCTATGCGATCGAGACCGGCGGTGATCGCTTCGGCGTCGGCGGTGCTGATGATGCCCTGGCGGGCCAGCATCGCGGCATGGACCTTCGAGCCGGCGATATCCTGCATGGCCAGTTTCTGATCAAAGCCGATCGAAGCGTTGATTTGCTCCATGATCGCGGCGGGGCCGGAGGCAAAGCGGCCGCCCCACAATTGATTGGCAGCGCTGGGCGGAAGCTTGCTGGTCATGAGCGGATTCGGTTCCTGGTGGATCTGAACGACAGGAAGGAAAATATGCGCAAACCTGCTATCGCCGCAACGCTTGGCGCGCTGATTCTGATGGTGGTCGGCATTGTGACCTTCGTTCGGGTGTCGGCTGGGGATACCCCGTCGCGTTTTGTGCCGGCCGAACCGCCCCGGGCTGTACCGTCGCTGCGCTTCGTCGACGGTGACGGGCACACGGTCGGGCTGGGGGATTTCGCGGGAAAGGTCGTTCTTCTCAATCTCTGGGCAACCTGGTGCGGTCCCTGCGTCCGTGAGATGCCCTCCCTGGACCGGCTTCAGGCGACGATGGGCGGATCGGATTTCGTGGTGATCGCGCTGTCGGTCGATCGCGGCGGGCTGGCGACCGTGGTGCCGTTCTTTCAGCGCACCGGGGTCCGGTCGCTGCCGATCTACCTCGATCCTGCCGGCGGTGCGGCGCAGCGGCTGGGGGTGCGTGGTCTGCCGACGACGCTGCTGATCGATCGCGACGGCCACGAGGTGGCACGCGCCGAAGGCGCCGTCGACTGGACCGGTGCCGATGCCACGACGGCGATTACCCGCCTGCTCGATCACAACGGCGCCGCTAAGCTGATCAGGACGGCGTCGCCGCGGTGACACATCCCGTGATTGAGACGTGTTGCAAGGTTTGTCTCCGAAACAGAGAATGAATGCCTCGATTGGCCGTTTTCCCACCACGGATCAATGACGGCGCCGGGCGTGATCGGGGCATGGTGCGCGTGCCATCGTGTACATGCCACGCCTTGCGTGGTATCTTTGGCTATGATTAAATCCTGGGGAACCGAAACGACGCGCCGCTTCGCCGAGACTGGCAAAGCGAAGTTTTCCGGGATTGATGAAGGCAAGGCCTTGGCCCGGCTGCAGATGTTGGATGCCACGGCGTCCCTGGAGGAGATTCTGCCACTCAAATCCATCGGACTTCATAAGCTCGATGGTGATCGTGTTGGTCAGTGGGCAATGACGATCAATGGCCCCTGGAGGTTGGTCTTCTTCTTTAGGGACGGTCATGCCTTCGACGTCGAGATTACCGATTATCATAAGGGATGAACATGGAGACCATGGCCTTTCATGGCGTGCATCCGGGCGCCGTCCTCAAGGAGGAGTTGGAGGCCCGGGGCTTGACTGCCAATGCCTTCGCCCTGAAATTGCGCGTGCCGCCGCAGCGCATTCAGGAGATCGTTGCCGGCAAGCGCGCGATCTCGCCCGAGACCGCATTGCGCGTCGGCCGTTGCCTCGGAACGGGAGCGCGTTTTTGGTTGGCCATGCAGCAGGCTTATGATCTGCGCCAAGCGGAGCTTGCGCACGGCGCCCAGGTCGATGCCGAAGTCGTCGCTGCGGCCTGACGCCGGGACAACCCGCTGATCTGTCCCGGTCGGGGCGGGGCTCAGGCGGTCGCCGCGCTCGTGCTGCGTTCGTGATCGTGGCTGCGGATGAAGGCGTGGATGCGTGGCAGGATCTGGTCACGCCAGCGCCGGCCATTGAAGATGCCGTAATGGCCGACGCCCTGCTGCATGTGGTCGGCCTGGAGCGCCGCCGGCAGGTTGGTGCACAGCGCATGCGCCGCCCGCGTCTGTCCCGGGGCCGAAATATCGTCCAACTCCCCCTCCACGGTCATCAGCGCGGTCTTGCGGATCGCCCCGGGATCAACCGGGTTGCCGCGCCAGCGCATCAGGCCCCGGGGCAGCAGATGTTCCTGGAACACCGTTGCGATCGTCTGCAGGTAGAACTCGGCCGGCAGGTCCATCACCGACAGGTATTCGTCGTAGAAGCGGCGGTGGGAACTGGCAGAATCGC
Source organism: Azospirillaceae bacterium (assembly GCA_031291675.1). Classification (GTDB taxonomy): domain Bacteria; phylum Pseudomonadota; class Alphaproteobacteria; order Azospirillales; family Azospirillaceae; genus JARLIO01. The sequence continues at coordinate 349,493 of JARLIO010000034.1, read as the reverse complement.
CGTCACCCTGGACCAGATGCTGGAACAGCTTGACATGTTCGCCGACATGGCGGTCGAGATTCATCGACATGAAGCCCGACAATTGAACAAAACCGGGATAGACCCGGCGCAGTGCCCCGGGATAATAGGCCGGCACCGTGCTGATGACGTGACGTTCGAACCAGGTCAAGGTCCGGGCCTCCGCCAGCCGGGTGACCTGGGTCGGTGCCGCCCTTGTATCGATCGGCCCCCCCATCAGGGTCATGCTGGCGGGTTGGCCCGGATCGTCGTCCTGCGCCATCAGGGACACCGCGGCCATCACCGGCACCACCGGTTGGCACACGGCGATGACGTGCGTATTGGGGCCGAGATGGTGCAAAAACGCGATGACATACTCGATATAGGCGTCGAGGTCGAAGCGGCCACGCGCCAGCGGGATCCGCCGGCAGTCCTCCCAGTCGGTGATATAGACATCGTGATCGGGGAGCAGCGCCTCGACGGTGCCGCGCAGCAGCGTCGCATAATGACCCGACATCGGGGCCACCACAAGAATCCGGGGGTCCTGCCGGTCGGTCGCGCGCTGAAAATGAAGCAGGGATCCGAATGGTTTATGCAGGGCGATCCGTTCCGTGACCGCGACGCTGTCCTCGCCGATTCGGGTGGTCTTGAGCCCCCAGAGCGGTTTGCCATAGCGTCGCGTCGAGCGTTCCACAAGTTCGGCCCCGGCCGCGACCACGCGCCCGGCCTTGGTGAAAGCGGCCGGAACAAACGGGTTCTGGAAGGCTGTGACCGTGGCCTCGGCCATCAGGCGCAGTGGGGTCAAGGCGACATGGCGCAAATCATATAATTGGTAAAGCAACACCGTCCTCGTCGAGCTGGAAGCCTTTATCAAAGCGATCCGCAACCAATACCGAAGCGCCGAGAAATTGCTCCTCGTGGCTCCCCTCGCGATGATTGGTGACCTCGCACCCGCAACAATGATACAAGCCAGGGGGGCGCTCAAAGAAGAATGAGATTGTTTGGGGTCGTTCTTTCGTCCTGGAGGCCGGGGCGCCGGATCCCGGGACATCAGATCATCAGGCGCCAGGCCATGGCGCCCAGGACCACCGCGTTGCCGGCCATGATCAGCGGCGCGATGCGGCGCGCCAGCGCCATGAAGCGGCGGCCGGCCAGATGACCGGCAAGCCCGACGGCGAACAGCGCGGGCAGGGTGCCCAGGGCGAAAGCGGCCATTGCGACGGCGCCACCCAGGGCGCTGCCGGTTGCCGCGGCCGCGGCAAGCGCGCCATAAAGCAGGCCGCAGGGTATGAACCCCAGGGCCAGGCCCAGCAGATAGCCGCGCCCCCCGGTGGGTGACGCGAACAAGGGGCGGGCGATCGCGGCAACATGTTCGGCCCACAAGGCGGGAACGCGGCGCGTGAAACGGCCGGTGTCGGGCAGCCAGCCGGCGACCCCCTTCAAAGCCGCGGCGAGAAAGAACAGCGCGGCGGCGAGCAACAGGATCGTTTCGACACCGCGCAAACCGGGCAATGTCGCCACGGCACCGCCGGCGATACCCGCAGACACAGCGCCCAGGGCGGTGTAGGTCGTGGCCCGGCCCAGGTGATAGGGAAGTACCGCGGCGCCGCGTACGCGATGCCATTCCCGCATGCCCGCTGCCGGCACCTGTTGCAAGCGCACCGAAACCTGTGCCAGGACAAACGGGCCGCACATGCCGGCACAATGGCTGGTGCCGCCGACCAGGCCCGCGGTGAACAGCGCGGCAACCAGGCTGACATGACGATCAAGAACGATCTGACAATGATCGAGTCCGACCTGAAGCAGGCCGAATGCGGTCGCCGCATCCACCATGTGATTTCATCCCTTCGGGGCAGCGTGTCGGCCGGCGCGGCCCGACGCGCAACTCTATGGCTTGTCGCGAGAAAGATCGACAAGAGTTGGCGCGTTCGCCGCCGCCGGCACCGCCCCGACGGGTTCGATCCCGTCTCGTTGGCAAAGCTGTCTGTCGCCGCCCGGTCGCTGTGCTATGACAGGGCGTGATCGCGATCGGAGCAAAGTAAAAATGTCCAAAGGATGGCTTTTGGCCGCCATGATGCTGTGGGCGGTGCTCGCCGCCGGTCCGGCGCAGGCGACGATTACCCTGTTTCAGGACCCTGAACTGATTCACGCGGTCGAGGTCGACGACGCCGACAAGGTTCAGCGAATCCTCGAAGGGGGCGCCAATCCCGAGATGACCAACGATGCGGGGATACCGGTGCTGCTGATCGCGGCGCGGCATGGCAACGCGTCGATCGTCGGGATGCTGCTGGCGCGCAAAGCGTCGGTCCAAATCGCGGACCAGATGGGGAACAGCGCGTTGCAATTTGCCGCGGAGCAGGGCGATCCTGAAACCATCTCGGTGCTGCTGAAAGCCGGCGCCAGGGTCAATATCCGCAATCGACAGGGGATGTCGCCCCTGATGGCTGCGGCCCGGGCCGGGCAGATCGACGCCGTGCAACTGCTGTTGAAGGCGGGCGCCGATGTCAACCTGGCCGACTTCACCGGTCGTACCGCGCTGGACTGGGCCGGCGAATCGCGGTCGAACCGGGTGATGACACTGTTGCGTCAGGCGGGCGGGAAATGACGGTCCGGGCCGGGTGGGCGCCCCGGCCGCGGCGATGCAACGCGGCTACCGGCGTTCCGGAGCGCTGAGGCATGTTCCTTCCGTATTTTGGCGGACCCGAACCCCTGTTGCTGTTGTTGCTGGCGCTGGCCACGGACTTGGCCGTGGGCGACATCCGCTTGATCCATCGCCTGTTGTCGATGCCGGCGGCCCTGGTGCGGTCGGTGGTTCGCGCCCTGGATCGCCGGTTGAACCGGATCCAACGCGGGGACAGAACGCGTCGGTGGCGCGGGATCATCCTTGTGGCGCTGATCGGCTTGTTGGCCCTGGCGTCGGGCTGGCTGATCGCCGGCCTGTGTCGTCGCATGGCCGGCGGGTGGCTGATTGAATTGGTTCTCGTCACCGGCGCGCTGGATTTGCGGGGGCTGTGGAGTCGGGTGCGCCGGGTCGGTGCTGCGCTGCGCGAACGCGGGCTGGATGCGGGGCGTCAGGCGCTGGTCGGGCTGTCCGATCAGCAAATCCAGAGCCTTGATGATCACGGTGTCGTCCGCACCGGGATCGAGGCGTTGGCGATCGGCATGGCGCGCCGGGTCAGCGCCCCGGTGCTGTGGTACGGCCTGTTTGGTTTGCCGGGGCTGTTGTCGTGGATCGCGGTTGATACCATGGCGGCCGAGATTGGCCATGACACCCTGCATTACGCGCAATTTGGCTGGGCCGCCGCGCGAACCGCGGCGATCCTGAGCGGGCCCCCGGCCGTTCTGGCGGCGGTGTTGATCGCCGCCGGTGCGGTGTTTACGCCGGGAGCGATGCCGGCGCTGGCGCTGCGGACGGCGCTGTCCCGGCGTGGCGACGACCGAACGGTTGCGGCGATGGCCGGTGCCGTCGGCGTGGCGTTGGGCGGGCCGCGCCGCGAAGGCGATCAGGTCCGGCGGACGACCTGGATCGGCGATGGGCGCGCCCGGGCTCTGCCATCTGACCTGGACCGCGCCTTGAGCCTGTTTGGCATCACCGGGATCCTTGTCGCCGGTCTCACGGCGCTTGGTCTGACGATCGCGGCTGCGGCGAGCTGAGCGGTGATCCCCCGGGGGCCGTGGCCCCCGGGATTCCGCGGACCGCGCCACCCGGCGGTGACGGCTGGCGGTTACGGCAGGGCGCGCTGCAACGGTTCGGCCTGGGGGTTGTGCCAGCGCGACTCGGTCACGATGGCCCGCGCGGTGGCACCGTTGCCGTAATAGGCCTCGTCCCACGAGGTCCGTGGCGCCAGCACGGATCCGGCGAAGGCAAGACCGCCGAACAGTCCGGCGGTCTTGGCATAGATATACATGTCGGCGGACAGTGCGGCGCCGGTTGCGGCGCCGACGCTGCCGCCGAGTTCGCCGACGGCAATGCTGGCATCCGCGCCGAGCGTGACATTGCGATCGAGAACGGCGTTGAGGCCCTTCTCGGTCATGACGATGATCAGCACCTGGGACGATTGTCCACCGATCTGGAGGCCGAAACTCGCGCCGCCAAGGGTGTAGAACGCCGGTGCGGTCCAGCTGCCCTGTCCCTGGTGAACCAGCATGACGCCGGTGCCGCCCTCACCGCCCAGGATGAAACCGGCTTTCAGCAGATTGGGAAACACCAGGATGGCGCGGGCATCGCGGCTCAGGCTGCGCGCCGCGGCATACTCCGGGTCACCCAGCAGGTCCAGGACCGTGAGGCGCGCATTTTCAACCAGCAATTCGGGGTCCGTCAACGCGGCTGCCGGTTGCGCCGATCCCGTGACCACGGCGAACAGGGCGATCACGCCAAGCAAAAGGGCGCGGATCCTTGTCATGGCAATTCCTTCATTCAATGCGGGTGATGTCATCGCCGATCCTTCGGCAAATCCGGTGCGTTGAGACAATGCGCGACTGGTGGACGCGGCGGTCGGGCGTCCACCGGGTCCGCCGGTCGTGCCCGGGGGGCAAGGAAACGGGACTGCAGGTTCAGTTCATCAGCTTTCTCGCGTGATGGGGAAAGAAGGTTCGCGATGCGTTCCCACGGCGAGTCCCGGCGGGTTCGGCACCGTTCGCGGTTTTGTCTGCCGCGGCACGATTCGCGGTCCGCTGTTCTTCGCCATCAAGTCTTCCTGTCGGTTCGAGCCGATCCTCACCCCGGAATATAGTCTGTGTTCGCCGGAAAGGGGGGGACAAGAAAGGGCGGCCGTGAAAACCCCCCCCGGCGACCCTGTTCGTCTTGCCCTTGTCACGATCATCCTTTCGCGGCCATGCCACCGGAAACCGGTTGGAAAAGATTGCTGCTGTGGCAAAACTTGATGCACGGGCACACTATCGTGTGTATTTTCGGTTGCTAGACAGGTGCCCGTAAGGGTGGCTTCTCGTCTGTCGTGCACTATTCAATGGTGGGGTCTATGCGAGGGTTGTTAGCACCATCGAAATATAGACGAAGAAGGTTCGCGGTTCGGTTGATTTTATCATGACGCGAAACATGCTGACCGAGCAACCTCCGCGCTATCAGTGCCGCAACCTCTCCGTCAATGGTCGCCGCACGAGCATTCGGCTGGAGCCGGTTATGTGGGAGGCGCTGAGCGAGATCTGCGAAATTGAGGATCGCTCCCCAGCCGAATTGTGCACAGTGATCGACCGGCGCCGCGGCGCGTTCGCACTGACCGGGGCGATTCGGATCTTCATCACGAGTTATTTTCGGCAACGGGCCCGGAGCGTCGGCGGCGTCGACCGCCACGGCAATCGCGGACTGGGCGATCCGCAGGCTCCGGCACCGTCGGCCCCCGGGAACGATCGTTCCAGTCCGTTGATGGATCAGGCACTCGACGAAGTCGGACCGCGGCGCAACTGATACAGCGCTGCGCTTGACAAATCGTTGGCTGGGGATCGGCGCCGCGGTCTGCGACGGCCGGGCCCGGTGACTACCAGGCGAAGCAGGCCACGGTGGCATCCGGGGTTTGGCGATAACGCGCGATCGCGTCGGCCAACCGCTCCGGCTCTGGGGCTTGCCCCCAGGCCGAAGTCAATTCCTTGACATGGATCCCGCCGGCAATCAGCAGCGCGCCGCAGCCCACGGTCCGGGCCCCGGTGACGTCGGTGTGGAAACTGTCGCCGACGCCGAGGATCCGTGCCGGATCGCGGGCCTTGAGCAGCGACAGGCACACCCGATAGATCGGGGCATGGGGCTTACCATAATAGTGCACGTCGCCGCCAAGGGCCTCGTAGCGCGCGGCCAGGGTTCCAGCACAGATCACGGTCACGGCACCGGACATGACGACCAGATCGGGATTGGTGCAGATCATGGGCAGGTGACGCTTGGCACAATCGGCCAGCAGGGCCTCATAATTCTCGAGCGGGTCCCCACTTTGCCAGGGCGCACTGGCGACAACGAAGTCCGCATCCTCGAGTCGCTCCACCCGTTGATAGGGGATGCCGACGAAGACGTCGCGGTCGCGTTCCGGCCCGAGATGAAAGCAGCGCGGGCCCAGCGCGGCGTGCCAGGCGTCGGGGGATTGCAGCAATGCCTGATGGGCGGCTTCGCCCGAGGTGACCAGATGGTCATAGAGGTCGCGGGTGATTCCCAACTCCTCGAGAAACACCATCACGGTCGCCGAGCGCCGGGGTACGTTCGACAGCAGGCACACCGGCTTATGGATTGCCTTGAGCTGGCGCAGGCAATCGATCGCCCCCGGATAAGCCCGGATGCCGTCATGGAGGACCCCCCAGAGATCGACGATCAGGCCATCATAATGATCGGCGATCGCTGCCAGTCCCGGAATAATCACGTTGGATGAAAGCATGGTGGTGGGCCGATCAGAACACGGCGCCCTGGTATGCCGTCCGGGTGTCCCGTCGGGGCGATGGGGGCCTCGGTTGAGGGATGCCGATAACCGGCCCGCGCCGCACGGACGCTGGCGATCGGCGGCCAAGCGCGGGCATTTGTGCGGCGCGCACCGGCGAAAAGCAATTCCCTTGCGCGCTGGGCAGACATTCGCGGGGTGAAGCATTCCCTGCGATCGGGAGGGTGGGCGATCGGGGCGTGGCCGGATGAGGGGGCCGGGCCCGACCCCGATCGTCGCTTGTCAGCGATGATCGGCACCGACCGCGGCGGCAACGTTGTCGAAGCCATCGGCGCGCAATCGCGCCACGAGGCCGGTCTTGATGTCGCGGATCAGGGCCGGCCCGCCATAGATCAGGCCGGTGTAGATCTGGATCAGCGAGGCGCCAGCGCGGATTTTGGCATAGGCCTCATCGGCGCCGGTGATGCCGCCGACCCCGATGATCGGCAGCCGGCCGCCGGTCAAACGGTACATTTGCGCCAGCACCGCGGTCGACAGGGCAAACAACGGCCGGCCGCTCAGGCCGCCGGTCTCGCGCGCGCGATCTTCCGGCAATCCCGGAGGCCGGGTGATCGTGGTGTTGGAAACGATCAGGCCGTCGATGCCAGCGGCAAGACTGACCTCGGCGATGTCACGCTTGTCGTCATCGGTCAGATCCGGGGCGATCTTCAGCAACAGCGGCGGCCGGGTGACGGTGGCATCGCGCGCCGCGATCGCCTGCTGGAGCAGCGTGGTGAGCGGCGCCCGTCCCTGGAGCGCGCGGAGCCCCGGTGTGTTGGGCGAGGAGACATTGAGCGCGATATAATCAACATGGTCGGCAACCGCCGCGATGCCGGTGACATAGTCGGCGACGGCATCGTCCTGAGTCTTGTTCTTGCCGATATTGACGCCGATGACGCCGCGCCGCGGCCGATGCCGGGCCAGACGCCCGACAGCATAGTCGAGCCCCTTGTTGTTGAAGCCCAGGCGATTGATCAGGCCCCATTGTGCCGGGAGACGGAACATCCGTGGTGTCGGATTGCCCGGCTGCGGCCGGGGCGTCACGGTGCCAACCTCGACGAAACCCAGGCCCATATCGATCATGGGGGTGATGACTTCGGCGTTCTTGTCGAAACCGGCGGCGATGCCAACCGGGTTGCTGAAATCGAGATTGTACACCCGCGTGGCCAGCAGCGGGTCATCTGGCGCGCGCTGCCGGGGCGAGAATCCGGTACGTAACGACAGAATTGTCAACAGGTGCGCGGTTTCCGGCGGCAGCGATCGCAGCAACGGCCCGGCAATGGGGAAGAGATCGATCATGGAACTTCCGCTTTCAGATCGGGGAACTGATGGCTTCCGTCCGTGCCGCGTGTCAGCGGATCAACCGATCGCACGGCTGCGACGGGCAGGGGGCCATAAAGGTGTGGGAACAGTTGGCCACCGCGCGCCGGCTCCCAGCGCAGGGCTGGGCCCAGGGCATCGGTGTCGACGGTCAGAAGCACCAGCCCGTCCTGACCCGCGCGATGCTTGGCAACGCTCGCCGCCAGTTGATCGCGCGTGCTGAAATGGATGAACCCGTCATGCCGATCCTGGGATGAGCCGGGATACAGATCGCCCTTTTGACTCTCCTGCCACTCGGTGCTGCGGCATACGTGATATATTAATCGTTGCATAGTGCTTTAGTCCTATCACATTTTGCGAATCAATCCGGCGAAACGGCAGAATGCGATTCGCAAAATGCTAAAGTGCAAAGGGGTGAGCTCAGCAAATAGCCCCCGGAATGTAATTTAAAGTCTATTCATGATAATGTTTAGCAATAAACAACCCACAATCGGTGAAGAATTAGATTCGGGTCTTTGGCCCGGTAAATGCATTTCCCTCGGTATCGCCACCCTTAAGAACAGAGCGCCGGTACACGGTATCGCGTTCTGGGAGCAACGACCATGGATGGTTTCATGCTGATCGAAGCAAAAAGCAACACGATCCAGCCCCGGACCTCGTTCTACGCGGCGGGAGATGCGCCCGTGGCCAACGAGCCCTGTCTGGCGACTGTGCCGGTGAAGCCGACGCTTGAAATGCTGACAGCCGGTGCGCGCGCCGGCAACGTGACGGTCGAGACGGTCTGGCGGATTTTCCAGGCCATGATCAAACAGAACTGACCCTGGGAACTGATCCCCGGAACTGACAGGGCCGGCCGCCCGGCCGCGATGGCCGGACGGCGTGTCAGGTGAGGGTCGTCTCAGTAAGCGTATTCGTTGAAGATGGGATCGATTTGACCCTGCCACTGCTTGTGGAACCGGCCCAGCAATTCGCTGGCCAGCGTTTCATTGCGTTCGGCGATGGTCATCAACGGTTCGACGAAATGGCTCTCATTGTTGCCCCAGCTGTCGAGCCGCGCCCGCCGGTTCAGCCCCTGGCGTGACAGGGCCACGGTCTCGACGGCCAGTGCTTGCAGCGGGCGGCCGCGAAAGGGTGTTGCCAATCCGTGACGCGGAACCTCGCGACGCAGATAGGCCCGATCCTCCGCGCTCCAATCCGCGACCATGCGCGTGGCGGCGTCGAGCGCCTGATCGTCATACAACAGGCCAACCCAGAAGGCCGACAGCGCGCAGAGCCGCCCCGACGGCCCGCAATCCGCGCCGCGCATCTCCAGAAACCGCTTCAGTCGCACCTCGGGAAACAACGTCGTCAGATGGTCCGCCCAATCGGACATCAGCGGCTGTTGCCCGGGCAGCATCGGCAGGCGCCCGTCCAGGAAATCCCGGAATGATTGGCCCGAGGCGTCGATATAGCGCCCGTTGCGGTAGACGAAATACATCGGCACATCAAGCGCGTAGTCGACATAGCGTTCGAAACCAAAGCCGTCCTCGAAGACAAAAGGCAGGTCACCGCAGCGGTCGGGATCGGTATCGGTCCAGATGTGGCTGCGATAAGACTGAAAACCGTTGGGTTTGCCTTCGGTAAAGGGCGAGCTGGCGAACAGGGCGGTCGCCAGCGGCTGCAGGGCCAGACTGACGCGGAACTTGGAAACCATGTCGGCTTCGCTGGCAAAATCCAGATTGACCTGAACCGTGCAGGTTCGCAGCATCATGTCGATCCCGAGCGCGCCGCGCTTGGGCATGTAGTCGCGCATGATCTGATAGCGGCCCTTGGGCATCCAGGGAATGTCGGCGCGCGACCATTTCGGATTGAAGCCCAGCCCGATCATCCCGATGCCCAGTTCGGCGTCGATCTCCTTGACCTGGGCCAGATGCGTCTGGATCTCGGCGCAGGTCTGATGCAGGGTCTCCAGCGGTGCCCCCGACAGCTCAACCTGACCACCCGGCTCCAGCGTGACGTTGGCCGCACCGCAGGTCAGGGCGATGATCGCGCCATTTTCTTCCCAAGGTTGCCAGCCGAATCGGATCATCCGGGTCAACAGTTCGGCGATGCCCTGAGGGCCGTCATAGGCGACTGGTCGCAGATCCGACAGGCGATAGACGAATTTCTCGTGCTCGGTCCCGATGCGCCAATCCGTCACCGGCTTGCTGCCGGCTTCGAGATAGCTGACAAGCTGGCGACGATCGGTAATCGGCTCGGCAGATGATTTTGGCGGCGCAGCCATGCCTGGCAGTCCTGTTATCGAGAGGTTGCGTGATCGGGATCCGCCCGGAAGGGCGGCCGGCCGGTCGCCCCCATGGCGGTCCAGTCGCCCTTGATGGCCTGCCAGCAGGCCAAGGCAGCAAACACCGCGGTGTCAGCACGGAGCACGCGGGGCCCCAGGCCCACGGCGACAACAAATGGCAGTTTGGCCAGGGCGTCAAGTTCGGAATGGTCGAACCCGCCCTCGGGCCCGACCAGAAAGGCGGCCGGTCCCGGGGCGATCCGCGCCGCGGCGACGCCGATCGGGTCCGCCGGTCCGGCCTCGGCGCACCAGAGCAACGGGCGCGCCGCCGGCCACGCCGCCAGCACGCGCTCCAGGGGCTCGGGATCGCGGACCTCCGGGACGGTCAGCCGCTCGCACTGCTCCGCCGCTTCGCGGGCGTTGGCCCGCAACCGGGCGACATTGACCCGCGAGGCTTCGGTGCGGCGGGTGAAGACGGGCCACAGCACCGACGCGCCCAATTCGGTGGCTTTTTCGGCGATGCTGTCGATGCGCTGACCCTTGATCGGGGCGAACAACAGCCACAGGTCGCTCTCCGGCGCCGGTGCGCGCAGCGGGTGGCTCACCGTCAGCGTGATCGCCGCCTTGGTGGCATGGCTGAGGCGCGCCAGCCATTCGCCGTCACGACCGTTGAACAGGGCCAGGGTGGCGCCGATCTCCAGCCGCAGCACATGGCGGAGATAATGGGTGCGGTCGGAGTCGAGCGTGATCGTCGCGTCGGCGTTCAGGGCCGGGTCGACGAACAGGCGTGTCGCGGGATGTTCAATCATGGCAGGCACGACATTGGCGCAAATGACGGCGACATGCTATCGGGAAGCGGATCGACGCCGTTTCGTCGCGTGGTTTCCCGTCCGGCCTGACGGGGGCCGCGGCGCGGATCGCGGCGTCAAGTTTGGCAAACCCGCAACGGGAGCACAGATCGCCGTGACCGCTGCTCACACTGATATCGTCAGCAATGGCTGGATCGACCGCCGCGTGCCCCCGGCCTGGCGGCCCTATCTGCGATTGGCCCGGCTCGACCGGCCGATCGGCACCTGGCTGCTGCTGTTCCCGTGCTGGTGGAGCATCGCGCTGGCCAGCCCGGGCCTGCCGGATCTCGGATTGATGGTGCTGTTTGCGATCGGGGCGGTGGTGATGCGCGGGGCCGGTTGCACCGTCAACGACATGATGGATCGCAACATCGATGCCGCCGTCGAACGGACCCGGGGCCGGCCGTTGCCGTCCGGTCAGGTCACGCTGCGCCAGGCTCTGGTTTTTCTGGCCGCCCAACTGCTGGTGGGTCTCGTCGTTCTGGTGCAGCTCAACCGGCCGACGATTGCGCTCGGTGCCGCCTCGCTGCTGCTGGTTTTCACCTATCCGTTGATGAAACGGATCACCGGGTGGCCTCAGGCCTTCCTGGGACTGACTTTCAATTGGGGGGCGCTGCTGGGCTGGGTCGCGGTCACCGGCAGCCTCGCGACCGCGCCGGTCCTGCTCTACGCCGCCGGCTTCTTTTGGACCCTGGGCTATGACACGATTTACGCCCACCAGGACAAGGCCGACGACGCCCGGATCGGGATCGGTTCGACCGCGTTGATGCTGGGTGACCACTCGAAGATCTGGATCGCCGGGTTCTACAGTATCGCCTATGGCCTGCTGATGGCGGCGGGGACCTGGGCCGGGCTTTCCTTCGCCTATCGCCTTGGGCTGGCGGTGGCGCTGCTGCAACTGATCTGGCAGTGGGCGGCGTGGAATCCTGACGATCGCGCCGACAGCCTCGACAAGTTCCGGTCAAACCGGTGGTTTGGCTGGCTCGTGCTGGGTGCCATCATCATCGGAGCCACGCTGTAGCGGGGCCCGCTATTGCAACTCTTGAGGACCAAGCTGGTGACGCCATGCGAATTCATTTCAACCAGCACCGTGGTGGCCGCGCCACCGCTCGTTCCTGAAATCATCCTGCATCTGGCCACCGAGGTGACGCCGCTATGGCAGGCGACTGAGGTCGAATTGGACCGCCACAACCTGCCGCCGCCCTATTGGGCCTTTGCCTGGCCCGGCGGCCAGGCGGTGAGCCGCTATGTCCTCGACAATCCGGCGCTGGTCCGCGATCGCCGGGTGCTCGACTTCGCCGCCGGCAGCGGCGTGATCGCGATCGCGGCGCGCCAGGCTGGCGCGGCCTCGGTGGTGGCGGTGGAGATCGACGCCTACGCCGCCGCGGTGATCGCGATGAATGCGACGCTCAACGGCGCCGCCTTTCCGGACGGCGGGATCAAGGTGCGCTGCGAGGATCTGGTCGGCGATGCCCTTGACGGGATCGACGTCGTGCTGGCCGGGGACGTGTGCTACGAGCGGCCGATGGCGGAACGGGTGACGGCCTGGTTCCGCGCCCTGGCGGGCGCGGGCAAGACGGTGATCATCGGCGATCCCGGGCGAAGCTATCTGCCCGGTGACGGCCTGTGCGAGCTGGCGCGCTATGTGGTGCCGACCAGCCTGGATCTGGAGGACCGGGTGTCGCGCGAGACCCGGGTGCTGCGGATCGCCGCGGCCTGAGTCGGCGAGGCCGCGGTGACACGGTCCATGACGGTGATCCTCCCGGCCCCGGTGGGGCGCAGCGGGCTGTTCTTCGGAACGCCATGACCTGATAGGCTGCCGCGGTTTCGTGTTGGTGCCTGATGGTCGCAGGCCGGTTCGGAAAGCTGCAGATGCCCTACGCCTCGCTTCGTGAATTCATGGACCGGCTGGAACGCGCCGGTCGTCTGGTGCGGGTCTCGACGCCGGTGTCGTCGGTCCTGGAGATCACCGAGATCCACACCCGGCTGCTGGCCCAGCAGGGGCCGGCGGTGCTGTTCGAGCATGTTCTCAAGGCCGATGGTCGGCGCTCGGCGATGCCGGTGCTGATCAACCTGTTCGGTACCGTCGAACGTGTGGCCTGGGGCATGGATCGTGAACCGGGCGAATTGCGCCAGGTCGGCGAAACGCTGGCGTTCCTGCGCCAGCCCGAGCCGCCCGGCGGCTTCCGCGAGGCGCTGGGCCTGATCCCGCTGGCGCGGACGGTTCTGGCGATGAAACCGAAGACGGTCTCGTCGGCGCCGTGTCAGGAGATCGTGCTGCAGGGCGACGATATCGATCTCGGCCTGCTGCCGGTTCAAACCTGCTGGCCCGGGGAACCGGCGCCGCTGATCACCTGGCCGCTGGTCGTGACCCGTGGCCCCACGACCAAACGCGAGGACAATTTCAATCTCGGCATCTACCGCATGCAGGTGCTGGGCCGCGACCGCACCCTGATGCGCTGGTTGAGGCATCGCGGCGGCGCCCAGCACCATCAGCGCTGGGCCGCGTCGGGTCGCCCGGAACCGTTGCCCGCCGCGGTGGTTCTCGGCGCGGACCCGGCGACGATCCTGGCCGCGGTGACACCGGTGCCGGAGACCTTGTCGGAATATCAGTTTGCCGGGCTGCTGCGCGGCCGCCGGGTCGACCTGGTTGATTGCAAGACGGTGCCGCTCAAGGTTCCGGCCCAGGCCGAGATCATTCTGGAGGGGCTGGTCAGCCTTGATGAAACCGGTGATGAAGGTCCCTATGGTGACCATACCGGCTATTACAACGCGGTCGAACGCTTCCCGGTGTTCCAGGTGACCGCGATCACGATGCGTCGCGATCCGATCTATCTCTCGACCTTCACCGGCCGCCCGCCCGATGAGCCCAGCGTCCTGGGCGAGGCGCTCAATGAGGTCTTTATTCCCCTGTTGATCCAGCAGTTCCCGGAAATCGTCGATTTCTGGCTGCCGCCCGAAGGCTGCTCCTACCGGATCGCGGTTGTCAGCATCCGCAAGGCCTATCCCGGCCATGCCAAGCGGGTCATGATGGGGGTGTGGTCCTATCTGCGTCAGTTCATGTATACCAAATGGGTCATCGTCGTTGACGATGACATTGATGCGCGCAATTGGAAGGACGTGATGTGGGCGATCAGTACCCGGATGGATCCGGCGCGCGACATCACCGTGCTCGAGGGCACACCGATTGACTATCTTGACTTCGCCAGTCCCGACAGCGGCCTGGGTGGCAAGGCCGGCTTGGACGCCACCAATAAATGGCCCCCGGAGACCAGGCGGGAATGGGGTCGCAAGATCCGGATGAGCGATAGCGTCATCGACGATGTCACCCGCAAATGGGCCAGCTATGGCCTTCCCGGCGCCGGTCCATCGATCTGGTGACGGGCGGCTTCATGGCGATACCGGCACGCTGCCTGTAGACGTCACGCCCTTGTCCTGTTTTTCTTCCAGCCCGGTCCCCGGCTTGTTCCGTCCGGCGGCCGTCACACGGAGATCCGCGTATGATCGATGCCCTGTCGCTTCTCGATGACCTGATCCACAAAGCCCGGGCCGCCGGCGCCGACGCCGCCGACGCCGTGCTGTTCGACTCGGCGTCGCTGTCGCTGGCCCAACGTCTCGGCGAGCCCGAGAAGCTGGAGCGCTCGGAATCCGGTGATCTGGGGCTGCGCGTGTTGGTCGGCACGCGGCAGGCCATGGTGTCGAGCAGCGATCGCAGCGCCGCGGCGTTGGCGGAGCTGGTTGAACGCGCGGTCGCGATGGCCCGTGTCGTCCCCGAGGATCCCTATTGTGGCCTCGCGGCCGCGGAGGATCTGGCGCATGACTGGCCCGATCTCGATCTCGACGATCCGGCCGAGCCCACCGCGGCAACGCTGATCGAGCAGGCGCGGATTGGCGAGGAGGCGGCGCGCGCTGTCGCCGGGGTCACCAACTCCGAGGGCGCCGAGGCCAGTTGGGGGCGGACCCGGGTTGCGCTGGTGGGCTCCAATGGTTTTTCGGGGGGCTATGGCATTTCCCGGCGCAGCCTGTCGGTGGTTGTGCTGGCCGGCACCGGCACCGGCATGGAGCGGGATTACGACTTCTCCACCGCCGTCTATGCCGAGGATCTCGACGATGCCGCCGAATTGGGCCGTCGCGCGGGCGAACGTGCGGTGCGACGCCTCAATCCGCGCAAGGTCACGACACGCAAGGTGCCGGTGGTGTTTGATCCAAGGGTTGCCCGGGGCCTGGTCGGGCATCTGGTGGGTGCCATCGCCGGGCCGTCGATCACCCGGGGCACCAGCTTTCTCAAAGACAAACTCAATCAGCCGATTTTCGGCCCGACGATCCAGATCATCGATGATCCCCATGTCAGCCGCGGCCTGCGGTCGCGGCCGTTCGATGGCGAAGGTGTCGCCAATCGTCGTCGCGCGCTGATCGCTGATGGGGTGCTGACGACCTGGCTGCTCGATTTGCGCTCGGCGCGCCAACTGGGGTTGCGTTCCACCGGCCATGCCAGTCGCGGGACGGCCAGCCCGCCCTCGCCGTCGCCCGGCAATCTCTATCTCGAGCCGGGCGCCCGGACGCCCCAGGCCCTGATCGGTGAAATCCAGGACGGGTTCTATATCACCGAGATGATGGGCTCGGCGGTCAATGGCGTCACCGGCGACTATAGCCGCGGCGCCGCCGGCTTTTGGATCGAGAACGGTGAATTGGCTTATCCCGTCAGCGGTGTGACCGTCGCGGGCAACCTCAAGGACATGTTCCTGGCCCTTGAACCGGCCAATGATCTGGAGCGGAAGTTCGGCATGGATGCGCCGACGGTTCGCATCGAGGGAATGACGGTTGCCGGGCTGTAGCCGGCGCCACCAATAGAAAAGCTGCGGGTCGTCAGGCCCGCAGCTCAGCACCCGGTTGCGTTCGAGCCGGGAATGCGGTCAATCGTCATGCATCCGGAATCCGGTCAAGTTGGCGCCGCAGACTCGATTCTTCACGCTGCAATACGGCCAGGCGAGCGAGATCGGGATGTAGGGACCGTTGCTCGGCCGCTATTTCGCTTTCGAGCTGACGTTGCTCCTGACGAATGATCCGGATAAAAGTCTCTTTCATCGGCCACCTCCATCAACTTGAGCCTAAGGATAGTGCCAGGGGCCCGTCTCATCAACGGCATGGACATGAATTGCTCTAAAACTTTAGTCGTATTCTCTCGGATCGAGCTTGACCGAAGCATTTTTGCCCGAAAGCAGATTCGGGCCGCGTCGCCAACGTGTTACGCGACTTTCTGCAAACGCTGTGTTAAGAAGGCTGCGTCGCGGGTTTCGTGCGGCCTGGGGCGGCCGTGACCGGCGGACGATACCGTTTGGTGAGGGTGAAAATCGCATGGCCAAGGTTGGGTCCGTGTCGCCGCAACGACGCGCATTGCTGCGGCTGGCGTTGACGGCGCCGTTCCTGGGTGTCGCCATCACAATTCCGGGGATCGCGGCCGCGGAGCCGGCCTCTCTGACGTCACGCAAGCCGCGATCCGCCCTGCTGGACCGGGCTGGGGCACTGATCCGCCCGGGGACCAAGCCACAGGTTCCGGAGGCCTTGACCCGGCGTCCCCGTGTCGTTGTGATTGATCCCGGGCACGGTGGCCATGATCCCGGGACGATCGGTGGTCGTGGCACTTATGAGAAGGCCGTGACGCTGGACCTGTGCCAGACGATCCAGCGCCAGTTGAGCCATCACCCCGGGATCAAGGTTCGCTTGACCCGGAACCAGGACGAATTCATCGCGCTGGATGACCGGGTGGCGATCGCCGAGCACGCCAAGGCTGATCTGTTCATTTCTATTCACGCCGATAGCGCACCCAACCGTGAGGCGCGCGGGCTCTCGGTTTATACCTTGGCGGAGCATGGCACCGATGCGCTCGCCGCGGCCCTGGCGCAGCGTGAAAACGGCCCGGGCGGTTTCGTGATTCCGGTTGTCGACGCCCAGGTCGCAGCGGTGCTGCAGAAGCTGGTGGTGCGGCAGACCCGCAATTCCTCCTTGCAGACGCAGGCCGCGATCGTCGATGGCTGCGGCCGGCATCTGCGTTTGCTGGAAAACCCGATGCGGGCCGCCAATTTCGCGGTGCTGCGGGCGCCGGACATTCCCAGCGTGCTGATCGAGACCGGGTTCCTGTCCAACCGTGATGACGAAACACTGCTGGCCGATCCACGATCCCGCCGCAATGTTGCCGAGGTCCTGGCCGAAGAGATTGCCGCGCTGGTGGATCGGCCGATGTTTGCCTGAGCTCTGTTTTCGCCGTCGCCGCGGCGGTGCGGGGCTTCCGGAACGCCGCTCTTGCCACTGTGTTGACGACGCGATTGCGGACGATCCTCGCGCTTTGGGGATTATTACGAAGGCGGATTTATCAGGGAGCGGCCAAAGGGCGCCGTCGTAGTTGCGTTAATGCCTCACTTCGGGCAAAGAAACCACGCTTGACAAATCCAGGATCGCAAGGCCTCGCGCCGTGGTTTATCAGTGGTGTTCGGCATACCGCAGCGCGAAAGCCGCGAGGGCGGGGTGCGGGGTTGCTTCAAGGGTCAGTTTGATGTCCGTGTGCAGGTGGCGTGGCGGTGAGCGTCGCAAGGGGGCTTCTTGTGTCGTCTTATGGTTGTGGCCCGTCACGACCGGCCGGGCGTTTTGCCTGATCGCCGCGGCCTTGGTGATTCTCACGGCCGGGGCGCCGGCTGCGCGCGCCGAAGACGCGGTGAGCGCCGCCAATCGCCAGTTCATCCAGGCGATGAAACTGATCGAACGTGCCGACAGCACCTATGATTCGGCGGAAGAGAGCAGCCTGCTGAAGGAGGCCGACCGGATCCTGAATGAAATCGTTCAGCACGACCCGGAAAGCCCGCTCGCGGTGCAACTGGCGACCAATCAGTTCATTGGCGATTTTGATGTCGTCGAGTTTCACAACCGCGTTCACGCGCTGGTCTGCAACGATCCGATATCGGATGCCTGCTTTTTGTACCGTGTTGAACAGATCCTGCCGCCGATCGAGTACCCTATCGCCCAGGCCCGCTGGGACTGGTTGGGGCTCGCCGTCGCCTACTACAACCTCGGCGATCAGCCGCGGGCGCGGACCCTGATCGCACCCTTCGTTTCGGCACTGCGCCGCAAGATGACGGAGAGCGCCGACGAGGATTTCTATGTGCCCCGGGCGTTGGCCCTGACCGGCCAGAGCGATCTGGCGCTTCAGTTCGCGCGCAAGTTCGACGATTGCTCGATTCGCAGCTACGATCTCACCGACATCGCCAAGGCCGCGCTGTGGCGCAACGAACGGGATCTCGCCGCATCCGTGACCAGCGAGGCGGCCAGTTACGCCACGAAGCATGACTGCAAGTGGGAGCTGGGTTTGGTCGCCCAGGCCGAATACCGGATCGGCCATGAGGCCGAGGCCCGCACGCTGTTTCTCAACACGGTGCAGCAGCAATATTCGCGATTTCATGACAGTCCGGAAAAGAGTGATTGTTGTCCGGCGGAACTGGCCGTGGCCGCAGGTGATCTGGCCGACCCGGATCTGGCGCTCAATCTGATGCGGACGGTTCAGCAGGAAAATCCCTGGACGGTCCCTGCGGTGCTGGGCCGGCTGTGCGCGCGGGGTGAGACGGCGCAGACCCTGGCGTTCGCCGAGACGATCAAGGATAGCGATTTACAGGCAGAGGTCTTTGCGCGGATGATCGGCGGGCTGATCAAACGGGGGCCGTCGACGGCGGCTTTGGTCGCCGATCTCACTGACCGGCTCAACAAGCTGGCGGATGACAATGCCGGGAAAAAGCCGAAGATCCTGATTCAACGGGCCAAGGTGGAGCGTCTGACCTTTAGCGACCAACGGTGGCGGCAGACCTTTACGGATGCGCTGGCGGCCGCAGAGAAATCCAGTGCCTATACCAAGCGTGACATCGGTGTGCCACTGCTGTCAGGCTTGGTCGAGATCGAAACCGGATTCCCGATGCTTGAATGACCGGGTGCCGGTGCGGTGACGGGGGAATGATATGGGACTTTGGGGTGTCAAACAGGCTTCCACGCTGTCCCTGGTGATTGTCGCAGCGGCGCTGGCCGCGGTGATGGTGCTGACATTGTTGCGTGCCATGCCGCGGCCCGCGCCAACGGATGCCGGCATCACCGGTCGCTCTGTGGCGGGGTTCGAAATCAATCGCAGCGCCGTCGGACTGATGGCATGGCGCCCAGGCAGCCCCTGACCGCCGTTCCTGCGCGCGTGGCCTCAATATGATGTGGCTTCGACGATCCAGCAATCTCGCAGTTTTTGCGCCAGGGTGATGCATTGATTGTTGGCCTGGTCCCGGGTCAGCGGGCCAAAGGCCAGGACATGAAGCTCTTTCGCTTCCGTGATCACCGGGTAAACGAAGGGTGAAAACACCTGATACTCGGGGAAGGTCGCGACCAGCTGTGACCAGGCGGCGTGCGCCGTCGACGATGTCGGATAGTCGCCGACCTTGGCCAGAAAGAAATTTGCACCGGGCCGTGCGCCGTTGGGATAGGTCCCGACAATCGGCAACAACGCCGACACCGGTACCAGCAGGTTGGCATCGCTTTCCGACATCATCATGGCCTCGCTGCCCCTCATCGCCACGAAACCCAGCCCGGTTCCCGCGGCCAGGGCGATCCGCCGCGTTTTGTGGCCCAGGACCTGCTTGGCGCTGACCGGCTTGGCGGCGATCTGGCTGATCGGGATCATGCGCCCCGCCGCCCAACGCGCCGTCGAAATCACCGCGGCGTGACTGGTGACCTCGCGGACAACGTAAATCGAGGTGAGGTGATCATAGGGGACATAGCCGATGTCGCGGCCGCCGATCGCGATCTGGGTCCAGCCGGTGTTGCGCGGCGTGTCGAAGGCGACGACGGTGCGCCCTTTGGCCAGTGTCATCACCACCTTACCCTCCGGCGTCGGCAGGGAATGGACGTCGCTGTCCTGATTGAGGATCACTTCGCCCTGCTGCGGTCCGCCCAGCCCCGGGCCGGTCTGCGCGCTGGCCGCATCGATCACAGGGCCGGCCCGAAGCAGCAGGGCCGCGAGGATGACCAGGGCACGATAGATCCGCGCTCTGCCGCGCGACCGGTGGGATGGCGGGAGGCGTTGGGTCTCGGGGGATGCCACGGCAACGGCCCTCACGCGATAGGATGATCTGGCAGGGATGGCACAAGGAGCCCGCTCTTGTAACACGGTCGCCGGGGTGGCCGATGCCCGCGTTTTGCCTATCTCCGCGTTTTGACGCGCTACCGGAATAAGACCTTTGTCGCAGCCACAGTCACGCCCCTGGCCTTCCCCACCGCTGCCTCCGCCAGGTCTTCGGCCTCAGCACGGGAAAACAGGGGATCATGTGTATCTGCCGGATCGTGGGAAGAGGCTCATGCCGGACGCGCACAGGCCGATCTGCAGGCCCAGGGGCGATGCGGATCGGGAGGATAGGACCGGACGAGCATGGTCGGCGCCGGCCTGGTCGAGGCGGCGCGGCGGCCAGCAGGTCTGAAGCGGTCCCCGGCCATGCCGGGACCGCAGACCGCTTCGGACCCTCAGTTCGGACTGATCGCTTCGGCCTGGGTCGTGCCGATTCTGTCGAGTTGGGTCTTGAGCGTCAGATTGCTCAAGCCCTCCATCCGCAGACTGGCGAACAGCTTGGAGCGGTTTTCGATTTCGAGGTATACCCGCTTCAACAGGCGCATCCGACGGTCCTCCGGGCCCTCGTGAAGCCGGGGATCGTCGATGCCCCACGCGGTCACCACCGGTTGACCCGGAAATTCCGGCAGGGGCTGGGCGAAGACGGCGTCATCGAGGACAAAGACAAAGTCCAAAACAGGGGCCTCGGGGGTCGAGAATTCATCCCAGCTCTTGCTGCGCAAATTTTCTGACGCGACGTCATAATTCAGACGCTCCAGCAGTGACGATGCCATCGGATCGACGACCCCAAGGGGCTGACTGCCCGCGCTGAAGGCGTCGAACCGCCCCTGGCCCCAACGCCGCAGGGTGCATTCGGCGAAAATGCTGCGGATCGAATTCGCGGTGCAGACAAAAAGGACGGAATAACGACGAATGATCGTCACGACGAAAACCTCCAAAGTTTAGCCCTTGGTATCACTGTTCCATGACGACTCTGTGTCACCTCGCGGTGCGATCGGATTGACCCGGTGACGGCGGCGGCGTCCTGTGGCATTTCGATCTTGTGACCGGCGTGGCCGCTTGCCATCAATAGCGCCGCGAGTCGGGGTATGGCGGTGGCGCCATGCCCGTTGAAAAGCCAGGCCGATCGCCGGCCCGGCGGGAGAGAGGCTGGGTGTCGATCATTCCGAGCACGGATTGGGCGTTGCAGACCCTGGAGCAATGGGGCGAACGAGCGGGAACGTTGTTTCAGAACCGGATCAGGCTCGGGGTCACCGGGTTGCGACGTTCGGGGAAGACCGTCTTCGTCACCTCGGTGATCGACAATTTGCTGCGTGCCGGGCGCTTGCCGTTTCTTGATGTGATTGCCGAAGGACGCTACCAGGCCGCGCGGCTGGAAGCCCATCCGCGCCATGATGTCCCGCGCTTTGCCTTTGAACAGCATCTGTCGGCCCTGACCGGCCCGGTACCGGCGTGGCCCGAGCCGACTCGGGGGCTCGGCCAGATCCGGCTGCTGATCCGGTTTCAGCCGCACTCACCGCTGCGGCGCCGCGTGCAGCGGCAATCAACCCTGGTTCTGGATATCGTCGATTATCCCGGGGAATGGCTGCTTGACCTGCCGCTGCTGACCCGCGATTTCGCGACCTGGTCGGCGGAAACACTGGCGCTCGCCGATCGGCCGCCGCGCGCGGCTCTGGCGGCGCCGTGGCGCCAGGCGTTGGCGGCCGTTTCACCGACGGGGCCCGCCGATGAAACCGTGATGCGGCAGTTGGCCGACGCCTATACCGATTATCTCCATGCCTGCCGTCGCTCGGAGGCCGGCCTGACCCTGCTCCAGCCCGGACGGTTCATCGAGCCGGGCGACCTGGCCGGCGCGCCGTTGCTGGTGTTCTGCCCGTTGCCGCCGCCCGCGGGCGAGGTGCTGCGACCTTCGCTGTACGCGACGATGGCCGAGCGGTTTGAGGCGTACAAGGACGCCGTGGTCGGCCGGTTTTTCCGCGACCACTTCGCCGGGCTGGACCGGCAGATCGTCCTGGTCGATTTGCTGGGCGCGATGACCCGGGGCAGTCCGGCGGTGTCTGATACCGCGGTGGCGCTGACGACGGCGCTGGAGGCGTTCCGCCATGGTCGGGGCTATTGGCTGGAGCGCTTGATCGGGGTCAGCCGGATCGATCGGGTGCTGTTCGCGGCAACCAAGGCGGACCATCTGGCCGTTGATCAGCACGACGACCTGGCGCACCTGCTGGGTGGCTTCGTCGCCGACGCCCGCAATGCGATCCGGTTTGCCGGGGCGAGCGTCGAAACCATGGCGATCGCCGCGGTCAAATCAACCGTCAGCGTTCAGTCCCCGCATCTGGGGCGGACCCTGTCCTGTGTCCGGGGCACGCCGCTGGGCCGGACCGCGCCCACGGTTCTCTATCCCGGCGCCCTGCCGGCCCGCCTGGTTCCGCCTTATATCGATACCGGAACGGTCCGGTTCCTGGATTTTCAACCGCCGCCCGGGCTTGGCGATGACGGGCGCGGTCTGTCGCATATCCGCCTGGACCGGGCGTTGCAGTTTTTGCTGGGGGACGTTCTGACATGAGTGGACGACAGAGCGGAGCGTCAGCGGGGGGGACGGTTGATCGCGACGATCCGATCGGCCCGGTTGAATTCGACGTCGATGCCGCTCAGCCCTTGGTCTTCGACGGGGATGACGCCGCGGCGGCGGATGTCGCCACGCCGCCGCCGCCGTCTCCGGGCCGGCGCTGGGCGGTTCGCGGGGTCGTCGGCGGCGGCGTGCTTCTGGTCCTCACGGCGTTGGGCTTCGACGTTGCCGATCTTCTGGCCCGGGCGTTTGCCACCAGCATCGCCCTGGGCACAGCGGCGGCTGTCGTCACGGCCGGCGCCGCGATCGGTCTTGTCGTGCTGCTGGCCGATGAGGTCCGCAGCCTGGCGCGCCTGCGGACGATGGATCGGCTGCGCGACGTCGGGGCGCTGGCGATGAACAGCGCGGGTGGCCGTGTCGGCCGCGATTATGCCGCGGCGATCACCGGATTGTACCGGGATCGCGGCGATGTCGCGACGGCGCTGGAGCGGTGGCGTGGCAGTGTCGGCGATGCCCATGATGATCGCGAACTGGTGATGCTGATCGATCGCGTGGTTCTGGCCGACCTCGACCGTCGGGCTGAGGCGCTGGTGCTGCGGGCGGCCCGTGACGCGGCCATCGCCAGCATGCTCAGTCCGGCCGCCGTGATCGACGTCGCGGTGATGCTGTGGCGCACTGTCCGCGTGATCCGCCAGATTGCGGCGCTCTATGGCGTCCGGCCTGGCTATATCGGGTCGGTACGACTGTTTCGTCACATGATGGGTAATCTTGCCGTTGCCGGTTTGGCCGAGACCGGTCACCATATGGCGATCGAAGCACTGGGGGGAACTCTGGCGGCCGCGGTATCGACCAAAGTCGGCCAGGCTTTGTTGAATGGTTTGCTGACCGCGCGGATCGGAATTGCAGCCATGCACCAATGCCGGCCTTTGGCCTTTAACGCGGACAACCGCCCCAGTCTGGCCGGGATTCGTCGTGCTTTGCTGACGGTTCCGCGTGACATATTGTGATGTCAAAACCAGCTTTCCGGATGGGTCCCGGGAGACTGGGTCCATAAATCGGGAGGCGACAATGAATGTGATTGAAGTCGCGGTGTATGCGTTGGTCCTGACCAAGGCGAGCCTGCCTTTCACCTGTGCGCCGCACGGTGCCGACGGTGCCAGTTGCAGCAACGGCTATTCGGCGACGGTCGACGGCGACAAGAATATTGTCTTCCAGGACGGCGTCGCCATAGAAAAAATGCCGGATGGCGGGCTGAAATTTTCAAACGGAATCAACAGTTATTGGGGATCGATGGGCTGGATTCAGTTCTCGAACGGCATGTCCGTGCGCCGGGATAATCGCGGCGTCTTCCGGTTCAATAATGGCATGGCCTGTCGTTCTCTTCCGGGGGATACCGTCGACTGTCAGCCGGAGGCGAGCGACTGACGGCCGGGGGACGTTGCGGCAATCGCATTTTTTTGACCGCAAGAAAATTTCCCCTTGCATTCTGGCCCAAAAAGCGTATTTGAAGCGCTAACGACGCACCCGCACGTGCCTATGGCCCCTTGGGGTTATGCAACGACGTACCGCGTCCTTTTTGGCAGAACCGGTCATCAGTGGGCCGGTCCCGAGAGGGAGGTCGATATGTTTGCAAGCCACCAACGGGCGCCCGCTCGGTAGGTTTACTGCCGGCGTCCGTGACTTTAAATCGTGCGACCCCGCTTTGGTGGGGCACGAAGTCTCCGGGACGTTCGGCTATCCCAATCCCATCCTCTGATATTCGCCTGGTCTGCGGCTGACGCCGTGGGCCTCGACTCGCCACTGTATCGCCGCTGTTTCGCAGCGGCCTTCGGAGGGGTGCGCCATGGGCCACATCCGTTTTCGTTCTGCGGTTTCGCCGCTGCGCCGTGCTGCTGTCCTGGACGCGGCCGCGCCGGCCGCACAAAGTGTCACTGTCGACCGGCTGGTTGCCGAGCGGCGCCCGGTTGATCCGGTTCATTGCCTGCGTCCGGCGGTCTTCGCCGAGCAGGCGCGGCATTTCGTTCGTGCCTTTCCCGGCGATGTTCTTTACGCCGTCAAGTGCAACCCGGAACCGGCGGTGTTGCGGGCGCTTTATGAGGGCGGCATCCGGCATTTCGACGCGGCTTCGCCCGGTGAAATCCGCTTGATCCGTCAGCTGTTCTCGGATGCGGTGATCCATTACATGCATCCGGTCAAGTCGCGGACCGCGATTCGGGAGGCGTATTTCCAGTATGGCGTCCGGGATTTCGTGCTGGATAGCGCGGAAGAGCTGGTGAAGCTGTTCCAGGAAACCGATAACGCCACCGATCTGGGTCTGATCGTGCGGCTGGCGCTGCCGAAGGGCTCGGCGGTCTATGATTTGTCCGGCAAGTTCGGTGCTGCCGAGGCGGAAGCCGTCGGCTTGTTGCGGGCGGCGCGCCTGATGGCGCCGCGGATCGGTTTGTCGTTCCATGTCGGTTCGCAGATGCTGGATCCCGCGGCCTACGAAGCGGCGTTGGCACGGGCCGGCGCGGTGCTGCAACAGGCCGATGTCGTCATCGACATGCTGGATGTCGGCGGTGGTTTCCCGGTCAGCTATCCGGGGGTCACACCGCCGCCGCTGGCGGACTTCATGGCGGCGATCGAACGCGGCGTGGCCCGCCTGGCGCTGCCGGCGCATTGCCGTCTGTGGTGCGAGCCCGGGCGGGCCCTGGTTGCGCCGGGGGCGTCGCTGGTGGTGCAGGTCCTGCTGCGTCGTGGTGACATGCTGTTTGTCAACGACGGCGTTTACGGCGCGTTGTCCGATGCCGGGGCGCCGGGCTTCCGCTTCCCCTGCCGGCTGATCAGGCCCGACGGGGCCGACGATGGCGCAGCGCTGAAGGGGTTCGGGTTGTTTGGCCCGACCTGCGACAGCGCTGATCGGATGGCGGGCCCGTTTGAGCTGCCGAACGACATCGGCGAAGGGGATTGGATCGAAATCGGTCAATTGGGGGCCTATGGTTCGGCGTTGCGGACCGCCTTCAACGGGTTTGATCGGGCGGAGGTGGCGGAAGTCGCCGACGCGCCGATGCTGGCGACGCCGGGCTACGCCGATTGGGCGATGGTCGCCTGAGCGGGTGCGGCGGGGGATGCCGCGCCCCGTCCTCGGGCCGCGGCGGAGGCAAAGGCGGCGTTGCCGCGGCTGATCACCATGACGTTGCGCTTTGCCGCGGTGCGTCGCACCAGCTCCGCCGGGGAAACCCGGAGAAGGGGCGAGGGTGAGGTCATTGTGAGATCGAAACGAAGACGCTGATGGCCCACCGGCCGGTCCTCAAAGTGACCGGCGCGTTTGTCGTGTCCATGCAGAGTAACAAAAACGCAACGTTTTCGCGCGAAACACGACACAGGCTTCGGCGATGTGGCGTGTCGTCGCGGTTGCGGCCGATACCGATTGCCTGAAATGTCCAGAAATATGTACTATTTCTGTCCGGTAATCGTCACCAGATCATCATGTCAGGGCGTTGTTGATTCGACGTCAAGTGCGCGCGGGGGTTCCAATGCCGCTCAATATCACTCAGTTCGCTTTTTCCGGCCGTCTGGTCATCGTCGGTTTCGGCAGCATCGGCCAAGGTGTGCTGCCACTGTTGTTGCGTCATTTCGCGATTACGCCGCAGCAGATCACCGTCGTCACGGCGGAGGAGCGCGGTCATGTTGAGGCTGATCATTACGGCGTCGCCTTCATTCGCGAACCGTTGACGCGGGAAAACTACGTGTCGGTGCTGGAGCCGTTGCTCGGCCGGGGTGATTTTCTCCTCAACGTTTCGGTCGATGTTTCCAGCGTTGCGCTGATCGCGTTCTGCCATCGCGTCGGTGCGCTCTATCTGGACACCTGCATCGAACCCTGGGCCGGCGGTTATACCGACGCGACCTTGTCGCCGGCGGCGCGCACCAATTACGCCTTGCGGGAAAGCGCGTTGGCGGTGCGGCGGTCCCTGGGCGCGGGGCCGACGGCCGTCATTACCCATGGCGCGAATCCGGGGTTGGTATCGCATTTCGTCAAGCGCGCCTTGCTGCAACTTGCCCGTGATACCGGCGTCGACGCCGCGGCGCCGGCGACGCGGGCGCAATGGGCGGCCCTGAGCTACAGGCTGGGGGTCAAGGTCATCCACATCGCCGAGCGCGACACGCAGGTTGCGACGACGCCCAAGCAGGTCGGGCAGTTCGTGAACACCTGGTCGATCGACGGCTTTGTCGGCGAAGGCTGTCAGCCTGCCGAACTGGGCTGGGGCAGCCACGAAAAGGAGTGGCCGGCCGACGGCCACCCGTACCTGACCGGCGACAAGGTCGGTCTTTGGTTGAGCCGTCCCGGCGCCGCAACCCAGGTCCGGAGCTGGACACCGCTGGAAGGCCCCTATCGCGGTTTCCTGATCACCCATGGGGAGGCGATTTCAATCGCCGATTACTATTCGATCACCGAAGGCGATCGTCTGATTTATCGCCCGACCTGCCATTATGCCTATCACCCCTGTGACGATGCCGTGCTGTCACTGCATGAGTTCGCGGGCAAGAACTGGCGGCTTCAGCCGGAGAAACGTCTGCTGGTCGACGAGGTTGCGGCAGGGACCGATGAACTCGGCGTCCTGCTGATGGGGCATTCCCGTAATATTTACTGGTACGGTTCCCGCCTGTCGATCGGGCAGGCGCGCGCGCTGGCGCCCTACAACAATGCGACCAGCCTTCAGGTTACGGCTTCGATCCTCGCGGCCATGGTTTGGGCGACCGAAAATCCCGAGCGCGGCGTGATCGAGCCTGAAGAAATGGATTTCGAACGGATTCTGGAAATCTGCGCGCCCTATCTGGGCGAGGTGGTCGGAATCTATGGCGATTGGACCCCGTTGCAGGATCGCGGACGGTTGTTCCCTGAAGACATCGATTCCGAAGACCCGTGGCAATTCAAGAATTTCCGGGTGGTGTGAGGGGGGATGCGGCCCGCAAGGGCCGCATCCCGATAGCGCTTCGGACGGCGGCGCCACGGCGAGGTCCCAAGCCTGTTAGCCACTATACCGTGATAATCTCACGACTTTACCAGAATGAACCGCAAGCCGAGAGTGATCTTCCATGAAAACCGGAGGCTTTGCTCATGCGTGTATTCGTTACTGGTGCGACCGGATTCATCGGCTCGGCCGTCGTCAAGGAGCTGATCTCGGCGGGTCATCAGGTTCTCGGCCTCTGTCGTTCGGATGAAAAGGCGGCGGCCCTGGCCGCTGCCGGCGCCGAGGTCTATCGCGGATCCCTTGAGGACGAAGACAGCCTCAGGCAGGGTGTCGCGCGGTCGGATGGCGTCATTCACCTGGCCTTCAACCACGACTTCTCGAAATTTGTGGCGAACTGTGAGGACGATCGGCGTGTCATCAAGGCGCTCGGTTCGGCTCTCGCCGGAACCGACCGGCCGTTGATCGTGACTTCCGGGACCGGGATGGCCAAGGCCTTGGCCGGTCAGCCGGCCACCGAAGACGGTGCGGTTATCAGCTCCAGCGTGATCCCTCGTGCCGCCTCGGAAGAGGCGGCCGCTTCTGTCGCCGCTGACGGGGTCAATGTCTCGGTGATGCGTCTGCCGCAGGTTCACGACACGGCCCGGCAGGGCCTTGTCACCCCGGCGATCGAGATGTATCGCCAAAAGGGCGTGTGCGCGTATATCGGCGATGGCCTCAATCGCTGGCCAGCGGCGCACTTTCTCGACGTCGCCCGCCTTTATCGGCTCGCGATCGAAAAGGCCGAGCCGAACGCAAAGTATCATGCGGTCGCCGAAGAAGGTGTGTCGATGCGCGATATTGCAGAAGCCATTGGTCGCCGCCTGAAACTGCCGGTCAAATCCATCACCCCGGACGAGGTGCCGGCCTTTTTCGGCTGGCTTGCCATGTTTGCGGGACACGACATGCCCGCGTCGAGCGCGCTGACGCGCAAATGGCTGGGATGGCAGCCAACCGGGCCCGGGCTGATTGCCGACCTCGAACAGTTGTCTGGCCCCGGCATCTGAAGCCCGCAACGGCGAGCGGCGGGATCCAGCGATAAGATCGCCTCCCGCAAGGCAAGGTGATCCGCGGACGTCATTCGGCGCATCGCTGCGAACGGAAGCCATTTCCGACCTCGTCAGATCGAAAATGGCTTTCAGCCGTTCTTTTGTTGCCTTTCCCAGGGGCAACCGGATCTCACCAAGCCGGAAGATCCTCTAAGCGGCGGACATCAGGGGTTTGATCACCGGGACCGAGGTCGGGCACCGGGTACAGCCGTCCCAGCGGAACGGGTTGAAGCCGTTGCGCAAATAGAATTTAAAGGCGGCGGCGACCGAGTTGAGGCAGATCGCATGGGCATTCATGCTGCGTGCGTAGGCTTCGCCCATGCACAGCAGCCGGGTTCCGAGCGCGCGCCCTCGCAGGCCGCGCCGGATGGCGATCATGCGGAAGATCGCCCGTTGGTCGGGTTTGATGTCGATTCGGATCGTGCCGATGACCCTGCCGTCCCGAAGAAATACCAGGGGATGGTTGCCGGGCGCCCGTTCGTCGGGATGATTCGCATCGTATTCGAAGTAGTTGTCGGATCCGCGGGGGTGGTAGACGTCAAAAAGACAGGTCTTGCGGATCTCGTGATAGTCGCCCCACTCGCTGGGGGACGCCGGAGCGCGAAGCTCGTAAGAATGGGTGCGCACGGGGCGCGCCTTCTGCTGTTCTCTGGGAGGTCCGACCGGATCCCTCCCTTGCCCTCTAAAGATAGGGCAAAGAACCCGTCACCGTCCCGGATCGCTGCCCACCATCTGCGGTGGGGCCGCCATGACTATTCTGCATTACGGCACAGCGGGGCGGCGTCGCCGGGTCTGACGACCGAACGGTTGCCCGGTCGGTCGTCAGACCCGCGACCGGTGCTTCAGATCGCCTCGATGCTCTCGGCCTCTGGCCCTTTGGCGCCAATGCGCACCACGGCGCGCACGGCATCACCCTCGGCCAGGGTGCTCAGACCCGAGCGTTGCAGCGCGCTGATGTGAACAAAAATGTCCTTGCCACCGCTGTCCGGGGCGATGAAACCAAAACCCTTGGTCTCATTGAACCATTTGACGATGCCCGTAATGGCGTCGCCATCGCTGCCGGCATTGCCTTGAAAGTCACGCTGCGGCCGGTTCTCCGCGGAGGCAAATCCGCCATCCCGCGGCGCCCGGGGGCTGCGCGGCGCGACGTCGCCCTCGGCGGCCTCAATCGAATGGATGGCCGCGACCTGCGGTCCGCGCGCACCCTGGGCCAGGTCACAAACGATCGTCGTGCCTTCATTCAGGCTGTCGTGACCCACGGCCTGAACGGCCGACACGTGGAGAAAAGCATCCGGGGAACCATCCTCGGGCGTGACGAAACCAAAGCCTTTCGCCGCGTTAAACCATTTGACGGTAGCGCGAACCTCGCGCTGGGTAATCGGCGGGGTGCGAACCGCACCGCGCGGCTGACGATCGAACATCAAGATCTCACAAAAGCTGATAGGCCGCGTTCTGAACCTGAACAACGGTGACGCGCAAATGACTGCCAGTCGGGTTCATGCAATCGGGTTCATGCACCCCGTACTTAACCGCCTCAGGCCTGGGCTGTGCAACAAAATTCGAGTTCTCGCCGTCAATGAACGGGGACCCCGGGCCGGCACGTCCTGGAATGGCCTGGTTGCGCGATGGCGCCGGGGCCGTGGCGCCGGGGCGGGGTCTGCGACGGGGGGCGCCGGGATCCGCGATCGCTGGCATCGAGTCGTGCGTCAACGCGGTGCGGTTGTGATGGATCCGGCACCGGGGGCCCGGGATGGTCCCCCGGACAGACCCGCGGCTGATGCGCATCAGGGCGGGCGTTTGCGCGGCAAAGCGCAGCTTTATCAAGATCAAGCCGGGTGCTAGCTTTGACCGATACGGTAGGGGGATGGTCCCGCCGTCTGCCGCGACAGGAGACACAGCCAGTGCGGAATCGCGTATTTTCCCCCCGCGCCCCCCGGGCCAACGGACGTCAAGAGGCCTCGCGATGACCACGCAGCCCCGCCATATCGTCGCCCTGGACCAGGGCACGACCTCGACCCGGGCGATTGTCTTCGATCCGAAGGGAATGGCGGTGGGCCTGGCCCGCCGCGAGTTGCGGCAGTTCTATCCCGCTGACGGTTGGGTTGAACATGACCCCGAGGATATCTGGCGTGACAGCGTCGCGGTGATGCGCGATGCGGTCGGGGGCGCCGGTCTGGATCCCGCGGACATCGCCGCGTTGGGCATCGCCAACCAGCGTGAGACCGCGTTGATCTGGGACCGGTCGACCGGGATGCCGGTTCACCGGGCGATCGTCTGGCAGGATCGCCGTACCGCTGACCTTTGCGCGACGATTGCGGCGGCGGGTGCTGCGCCCGATGTCCAGGCGCGCACCGGTCTGGTCCTCGATCCCTATTTCAGCGCCACCAAGGTTGCGTGGCTGCTCGATACCATCCCCGGGGTTCGTTCCCGCGCCGAACGGGGGGAGCTGTGCTTTGGCACCATCGATTCTTTTCTGCTGTTCCGGTTGACCGGGGGGCGGGTCCACGCGACCGACGCCACCAATGCCTCGCGAACCCTGCTGTTTAATATCCTGACCCAGGATTGGGATGAGGAAATGCTGCGCCTGTTTCGGGTGCCGCGAGCCCTGTTGCCCGAGGTTCGCGACAGCAGCACCTCCTTCGGCGTCACCGATCCCGATATCCTCGGACGGTCGGTGCCGATTTGCGGCATCGCCGGGGATCAGCAGGCGGCCATGGTCGGCCAGGCCTGTTTCGAGCCGGGGATGGTCAAGGCAACCTATGGCACCGGCTGTTTTGTCCTGCTCAATACCGGCACGCGGCCGGTCAGCTCGGCCAATGGTCTGCTGACCACCGTGGCCTACCGGCTTGACGGTGTGCCCTATTACGCGCTCGAAGGATCGATTTTCGTCGCCGGGGCGGCGGTGAAATGGTTGCGTGACGGGCTGGGGATTGTGACCCACGCCTCGCAGACCGACGATATGGCAACCCGGGTGCCCGACAATCACGGCGTCTATCTGGTCCCGGCATTCACCGGTTTGGGTGCGCCCTACTGGTCGCCTTACAGCCGGGCCGCGATCTTCGGCCTGACGCTGGATGCCGGTCCGGCCCATATCGCCCGGGCGGCGCTGGAGGCGATGGCCTATCAGACCAGCGATCTCGAACGCGCCATGACCGCGGATTGGGGCCAGGCGCCGAAGACACTGCGGGTCGATGGCGGCATGGTCGCCAATGCGTGGCTGTGCCAGTTTCTGGCGGACATGGTGGGTCTGCCGGTGGAACGGCCGGCGACCGTTGAGACCACGGCGCTGGGCGCGGCGTATCTGGCCGGGCTGGCGTCCGGCGTCTATACCGACTCCACCGCTCTGGCCCAGGCCTGGTCGTGTGAACGTCGCTTCAAGCCGACGATGGCGTCCGACCGTCGGGAACGGCTGTATGAGGGTTGGCTGGATGCCGTTGCCCGGGTCACGGCCCCGCGGCGGCGGCGCAGCACGAGTGCCAGCATCCGGGCCGCGGCGCCGGATGGCACCGGTCGGTCGTAGCCGCCGGACGGCGTCAATCGTCGGCCGCGCCAGTTGGTCGCTGGCGCCGGATGGCGCCAATCGGTCGCAGGGCGCGGACGCCCCGTCGTGTTGACGCCAGTCGCTATTGCGAATAGTTTTTAATCGCAATTTGTGACGGCCGAATGACAATCCGCCCACACTTCGGTAGCGCGGGAGCCGCGGCTGCGGTCGGCCGTCCACGATTTTCGATTCGCATCGGGTTTGAAGACCGGCGAACGGACTGTCGGGTCGTCGTCGGCCCGGTCGTGTCGATGACGATGCTGAAGGGGGTTTGCTGCCGTGGATCTGCCGCTCGCCGATCATCCCGATGCCGCAAGGCCGCAAGGCCGGGTCCTGCGCCTTACCGCGCAGGCCGCGGCCGCGATCGAGGCCTTCTTTGTCCGCCATCGCGACCATCTGCGTTGGCTGCATATCGCGATGTTTGTCGCCTTTGTCGTCATCATGGTCGTGCCCCTGATCCTGCCCGATCCGCCGGCCACGGCGACGCCGCTGACCCATTTCACGACGCTGGCGAATTATGTGCTGTGGGGGCTGTGGTTTCCCTTGGTGTTCCTGTCGGTGATCTTTGCCGGACGGGTCTGGTGTGGCACTTTGTGCCCGATGGGTGCGGCCTCGGAATGGGTCAACGGCTTCGGGTTGCAGCGCGCGATTCCCGGTTGGTTGCGCTGGGAGGGGACGCCCCTGGTCAGTTTCGTGGTCACCACGATCCTGGGGCAGACGCTCGGGGTCCGGGATCACCCGGAAGGTGCCGCGGAAGTCTTCGGCGCGACGATGGTCGCAGCGCTGGTGATCGGTTTTCTCTACGGCCGCAAGAAGCGGGTCTGGTGCCGTCACATGTGCCCGATTGGCCGGGTGTTGGGGCTCTATTCCCGTCTGGGTGCGGTCCAATTCATGCCGGCTGGCGCCGCTGCCGGCCGGGAGCGCGCCCTGGCCGGGGGGGCCGGCCAGCGCTCCGGCGAGCGGGGCATCTGCCCGACGATGATCGATTTGGCCCGCAAGACCGAATCGCGCCATTGCATCACCTGTTTTCGCTGCGTCATGCCCGAGGCTCGGGGCGGCATGCGGATGAGGCTGCGGCGTCCCGGTGCGGAGATCGAACAAATCCGGGACTTTCGCGCCAATCCGGCTGAAGTCTGGTTCCTGTTTCTCGATACTGGGGTGGCGCTGGGCGGTTTTCTGTGGCTGGTGCTGCCGCTGTTTCAGGATTTGCGCCAGCGCTTTGCCGAATGGATCATCGATCATGATCTGCTGGGCCTGACCGAGCCCGGGCCCGCCTGGCTGATGAGTGTTCACCCGGCCCGGGCCGAGGTGTTCAGTTGGCTGGATTTCCTGATGATCGTGGCGTTCATGTCGGGCTGCATGGTGCTGCTGACGGTGATCCTGACCGCACTGACCGCCGTGTCGGCCGCGGTTGCCGGGCGGGTCGGCGCCGACGGCGGTTTCCGGCAGCGGTTCACGGAACTGGGCTATCAATATGCGCCGGTGGCCCTGGTGTCGTTGATCATCGGGCTGGGGACCCGGCTGTTCATGCCGATCGCCGATACCCCGCTTGGCATGCCCGGGGTCCATGGTGTCGAGGGGACGGTGTTCGTGCTGGGCGTGTTGTGGAGTATCGTGTTGGGCGAGCGGATCCTGGCTCGTCAGGGCGTTGCCGCGGCGCGGCGCTGGCTGCCCCTGTTGCCGGGTGTTGCCGGCAGCGCGATCGTCGGCCTGTTGTGGTGGCCGGCGATCTTCGGCGCCTGAGCGGCGGCGTTCGGTTCAGCCGCCGAACACGGTGTTGAGCTGGCTGGTGACGCGGACGAAAGTGGTCCGTTTGGCGACCTCCTTCAGTCGGATCGCGCCGATATAGGTCATCATGCTGCGAATACCGCCCATGATGTCCTGCATTGTGTTCTCGACCGGGCCGCGGTAGGGGATTTTGACGGTCTTGCCTTCCGAGGCGCGATAGGCGGCGACGCCGCCGGAATATTTGCGCATCGCGGTGTCCGACGACATGCCGTAGAACGTCATGGCCACCGGAACCTGCTGTCCGTCCCGTTCCTGATAGACGATGTCACCATCGCATTCGTCGTGCCCCGCCAGCATCCCGCCCAGCATGACAAAATCCGCGCCGCCGCCATAGGCCTTGCAGATATCACCGGGAACCGTGCAACCGCCATCGGCGCACACCTGGCCTTTGAGGCCGTGGGCCGCGTCGGCACATTCGATGATCGCGGACAATTGAGGATAGCCGACGCCGGTCATGTTGCGGGTTGTGCACACCGATCCCGGGCCGATGCCGACCTTGATGATGTCGGCGCCGGCCAGCAACAGCGCCTCGGTCATGTCACCGGTGACGACGTTGCCGGCCATGATCACGATATCCGGGTTTTCGTCGCGGATGCGACGGATCCACAGCACGAATTTTTCAGTATAGCCGTTGGCGACGTCGAGACACACCTTGTCGATCGCCACCTGCTGTTTGACCGCCTGGAATTTCTCGTAGTCGGCCTCGGTCGTCCCCATCGTAAAAAAGACATTGGCGGTTTCGCTTTCCCGGAAGAACGAAACCAGGCGGTCGACGTCGTAATGCTTGTGCAACGCGGTCAGGGCGGTGTGGCGGTTCAGGGCCCGGGCCATGGCCAGGGTCCCGGTGACATCCATGTTGGCGGCGATCAGCGGAAAGCCGCTCCATTCCCGGCCGCTGTGCAGGAACTTGAATGTGCGGTTGATGTCGACCTCGCGTCGGCTGGGCAGAGTGCTGCGCTTGGGGCGGATCAGGACATCCTTGAAATCCAGCTTCAGGTCGTTTTCGATCAGCACGGCGATGGTTTCCCCTCTGAGAGCGGACCCCGGGATCGGGCGGTGCGCCGCGGCGTCAGCATTGGTTCCGCCATCTGATCCCGAGGTCCGCCACCATCATAGACGGTTCGTTTCAAATGAAAACGATGATGCCGAGCAGGTAGCGAATCGACGTGTCCTGGCGCCAGGGGGTCACCAGGTGCTGGCAGCGCTGCGGCGGTTTGCGGTCCCGTGGCAGCAGCCGCTCGACATAGAGCAGGGTGCCACGGTCCCGGACTTGGTCGAATTGGGCGCAAAGTGTCGCCGTGTCTTGCCACGGGAACTGATCCGCGGGCAGCCCGGTCAACTCGCGGCCGGCGGCATTGCACAGCGCGGTTCCGGCAAGCCGAACGCGATAGCGGCCGTCGTCGAGCACGTCCCACATCAGAAGATGGGCCAGCAGGGGGGCGAGATCGCAGGGATCGAGGGTATTGCGATGCGGGACGTCGTCATCGCTCCGGCTGCGCCAATAGTCGAGGAATTGGACCAGCGGCGTCGCCATGTCGTGACGTGGCAACAGCGCCGCCCCCGCCAAGACCGCAACCAGGGTCCTGGCCGGCACCGATGCTTCCCGGTTGAAAGTCGAGATCGCCATTGCCAATACGAGAAACGTGACCGTTCAATTTGTCAATATAATCCGATCCGCGGCCCGCTGCGACTGATTTAACGCGCAGGACCCGATCCCTTTGCGGTGTTCCGCCCAAAGAAACCGGCAGTCCTCGACAATGTTCATTCGTTGTCTATCCGGCTTGCTGCCCGACCTATTCGGCGCTAGGCCGCCGGATGGTGGTGTTTGACACGAGCATGACCGGATTGAATGACAGTCCGGCGCGCAGCTCATGATTGCTCGTCGCTGTCTCGGGGTTGGCGATCAAGCCCTGGGGCAAGCGAAAAACCCGAAGGCTCTGTTGCGGCTCGAGGCGCTCTGTGATGGAGGCTTGCCGGATCGCCGGATTGCGGCGTATCGGGTGCGGCGTGCGCCCTGGGCATCGGCGCGCATCAAGGGGAGAGACGGCATGAAGGCGGGCAAGCTCGATCCGATCGATCTGAAGATCCTGGGGACCCTGCAACGCGATGGCCGTCTGACCAATCAGCGCCTGTCGGAGCAGGTTCACCTGTCGCCCCGTGCCTGCCTGGATCGGGTCCGGCGCCTCGAAGCCGTCGGGATCATCACCCGCTACATGGCGGTGGTCGATCCGCGGCTGGTGGTTCAGTTGACTATTTTCTTCGCCGAAATCTCGTTGAAGGACCACACCCAACGCGCCCTGGCCGGGTTCGAGCGCCGTATCCGCACCTGTCCCGAGGTCGTCGACTGTTATCTGGTCAGCGGTCCCTTCGACTATCTGGCCCGGATCGCCTGCCGCGATATCGAAAGCTACCGGCTGCTGACCGAAGCGTGGGCCGACGATCCGACCTTGGGTGTCAGCCGGATTGTCACCAATATCGTCCTGCATACCGTGCGTGAATTTGGCGGCTATCCGCTGCCCGATGACGGATCGCCGATCCTGGATGCGGGCTGAGCGCCGCGGCATGTGCGCCCGGGCCCGCCGCTTCGGCGGAGCGTGACACTCCTCACCGCCGATTCGGCGGCCTGGGCCGCCGGGTTCAGCCGTAATTGCAGCGGTTGCGGTGATAGACTCGCGATCGATCGACGGGGAGAATGTGCGATGGATCCCATGAATCTCGAACAAAGATTTTGCGCCCATAATTATCATCCACTTCCCGTCGTGTTGACGCGCGGGCTGGATGTCTGGCTGTGGGACGATCACGGCCGACGCTATCTCGACATGATGAGCGCCTATTCCGCGGTCAGCCATGGCCATGCCCATCCGCGCCTGGTGCAGGCCCTGACCGATCAGGCGCACCGGCTCGCGGTGCCATCGCGCGCCTATTACAGCGACCGTCTGGGCCCCCTGGCGGCGCGCCTGTGCCGGCTCAGCGGGCTTGACGCGATGCTGCCGATGAACACCGGGGCCGAGGCGGTCGAGACCGCGATCAAGGCGGCCCGGCGCTGGGGCTATCAGGTGCGCAACATTCCCGAAGGGCAGGCCGAAATCATCGTTGCCGCGGGCAATTTCCACGGGCGCACGACAACCATCGTCGGTTTCTCGTCGGAGGCGGACTATCGCCGTGATTTCGGGCCGTTTGCGCCCGGTTTCCGCGCCGTGCCCTTCGGTGACGCCGCGGCGGTCGCGGCGGCGATCACCGCCAACACCTGCGCGGTGCTGGTCGAGCCGATCCAGGGTGAGGCGGGCATCATCGTTCCGCCCGACGGTTGGCTGACGGCCCTGCGCCGATTGTGCGACCAGCACGGGATTTTGTTGATCCTTGATGAGGTCCAGTCGGGCCTGGGACGCACCGGCCGCTGGTTTGCCTTCGAGCACGAATCCGAGGCCCGACCCGATGGTCTGATCCTGGGAAAGGCGCTGGGCGGGGGGCTGTTGCCGGTCTCCGCCTTCCTGGCCCGGGCCGACGTCATGGCAACATTCACCCCGGGCAGCCACGGCTCGACTTTTGGCGGCAATCCGCTGGCGGCCGCGGTCGCGCTGGAGGCGTTGGCGGTGCTTGAGGATCAGCATCTGGTGGAGCGCAGCGCCGTCCTGGGCCGCCATATGCTCGAAAGGCTGCGGCGCATCGACTCGCCGGCAATCGCGGCGGTTCGGGGGCGGGGCCTGTGGGCCGGCGTCGAGCTGACCCCGATGGCCGGCGGCGCCCGGATGGCGTGCGAGCGGCTGGCGGCACGGGGCATCCTGACCAAGGAAACCCACGATACAGTGATCCGGTTGGCACCACCGCTGACGATCAGCCGCGCCGACCTGGACGGTGCGCTCGATACGTTGGAAGAGGTTCTGCACGAGCTGGCGCCACACGCGGTGGGGGGGCGCTCGCTGTCCGGCGGCTGGCCGGCGGCACGGCTCGCCGATCCCGTCGCGACCGATGACGCGGCCACCCTGCCGCAGATCCTGATGTGTGCGCCGGAGCACTTCACGGTCAGCTACGCCATCAACCCGTGGATGGATCCCGGGCAATGGTCGCCTGCGGCGGCGGCGCTGTCGCATCAGGCCCGAACCGGTTGGCAGACGCTGCACGATGCCTATGTCGCCCTGGGGGCCGTCGTTGACGTCATGCCGGCCGAACCCGGTCTGCCCGATCTGGTCTTCACCGCCAATGCCGCCGTTGTGCTTGACCGGATTGCCCTGATGGCCCGGTTCCGCCATCCCGAGCGTCAGGGCGAGGAGGCACCCAATCGCCGGTTCTTCGAACAATTGCAGCAAAGCGGACGGATCGATCGCATCGAGGTGATGCCCGACGGCGCCTTCTTCGAAGGGGCCGGTGATGCGGTCTGGGACGCCCATCGCCGAATGTTCTGGGTCGGCCACGGCCCGCGTTCCAGTGCCGGGGCCGGTGCGGTGGTGGCCCGGGTCTTCGGTCAGACCGTCGTGCCGCTGCGGCTGGTGGATCCGCGCTTTTATCACCTCGACACCTGCCTCTGTGTCCTGCCCGGGGGCGAGGTGCTGTATTATCCCGGGGCCTTCGACGACACCGGCAACGGCCTGCTCGGCGACCTGGTCGGCGCGGACCGCCTGATTGCGGCGACGCCGGCCGACGCCGGGACCCTGGCGGTCAATGCCTTCGCGGTCGGGCACCACCTGCTGATGGGATCCTGCAGCGCCGATCTGCAGGCGACCCTGGAGGTCCGGGGTTATCGGGTGCACCGCATGCCTTTGGCCGCCTTCGCCCGCAGCGGCGGTTCGGCTTTCTGCCTGACCCTGCGCCTTGATCGTCGCGCCGTGGCCACCGGCCTGAATCCGGGTGAGGGAAGATCACGGGCGGGCGTGTCGCGTCTGCCGTGAGGCCGGAACGTTGCCGGGGCGGTTCCGACAGGGGCGCCCTGGTGATCAGGCCTGCCGGTGATCGTGGCGGTGGTGCAGGTCCGGGTAATGGATATGGGTGTGCCGCAGCGGGTCGTGGCGGTGCGGATGGGAGTGCGGCTCGGTGACCGTGCCGTCATGCGCGTGACGGTGGTGGTCATCG
Organism: Azospirillaceae bacterium; assembly: GCA_031291675.1. GTDB lineage: Bacteria > Pseudomonadota > Alphaproteobacteria > Azospirillales > Azospirillaceae > JARLIO01. Next base: position 310,511 of record JARLIO010000034.1, on the reverse strand, counting down.
TGGGCATGGCTGTGTTCATGGTCCAGCGCCTCATGGCGATGCGGATGGACATGGCGTTCCGCCAGATGCAGCCAGAGCCCGCTCCCCATCAGGGCGGCGGCGAGCGCCACGTTCCAGGTGAGGGCCTCGTGGAGCGCCAGGATGGCGACGGCGACGCCAATGAACGGTGCCAGCGAGAAATAGGCGCCGGTGCGGGCGGTACCGAGATGACGCAAGGCGCGTACGAACAACACCAGACTGACGCCGACGCCGAGAAACCCGATCACGGTTGCCGCCAGCACGGTGCCGGCCGCCGGCACCGACGCGCCGCGGATCGCGGCGATGGCGATGTTGACGACACCCGCGGCCAGCCCCTTCGCCATCGCGATCTGGACCGGGTCGGATGCTGACAACTTGCGGGTCAGGTTGTTGTCGAGGCCCCAGGCCAGGCAGGCGCCGGCGATCAAGGCCGCGCCCGCGTTGACGGTGATGCCGTGCCCATTCCCGGACAACAGCGCCGCGCCAAGCAGGATTGCCAGGGCGCCAGCCAGCAGTCGCCGATCGACATTCTCGTGGAAGGCCAGCCAGGCGATGCCCATGGTCGCGAGCCCCTCGAGATTCAGCAGCAGCGAGGCCGAAGCGGCATCGGTCAGGGTCAGGCCCAGCATCAGCAACAGCGGGCCGGCAACCCCACCCGACAGGATCACCGCGGCCAGCCAGGGCAGATCGGGACGCCGCAGCGGCGCCTCGGGTGCGGCCCGGGCGAAGCGCCGGCGGGCGAGATGGACCGCGGCTAGTCCGATCCCGGCGCCGAGATAGAGCAGCCCGGCCAGCGCTTGTGGATCGGTGCCGGCCAGCAGCCCTTTCGACAGCGGCGTGGTCGCCCCGAACAAAGTGGCCGAAGCCAGGGCGAGGGGAACGCCGGGCCAAAGCGGGGAAGGACGATGGTTGTCGGCCATGGACGGGGTCCTTTCTGGTTGTCGGTCTCGTTGTCGGGAGCGCGCGGTTGTCGAGGCCTCCCGGAGGGCGCGACGACGTGTCCGCCCCGGGATGGGTTGCGCCCCGCGATCGACCGGCGTCAGGTGGGGGACGATGCCCTCTGGGGGGATCGCAGACGCTGAAAGGACAGGACATGAAGACGGACGAGAATCTCGCAGAGGCTTTTGCCGGCGAAAGCCAGGCCAACCGCAAATATCTCGCTTTTGCCGAAGCCGCGTCGAAGGAGGGGTTGCCCCAGGTCGCCCGGCTGTTCCGCGCGGTGGCTGCCGCGGAAACCATCCACGCGCTTGCCCATCTTCGCGCCCTGGGAGGGGTCAAGGGGACCGCGGAAAACCTTGCGGCGGCGATTGCCGGCGAGAAGCACGAGTTCGAGGACATGTATCCGGGCTTTGTCGCGACCGCGGAGGCGGAAGGTGCACGGGCCGCGGCCCTGTCGATGTCGCGCGCGCTGGAGGTCGAGAAGGTCCATTACGGCCTGTTCACCGCGGCCCAGGCCGCCGTCGGGGATGGCAAGGACCTGCCGGATGCGCCGATCTTTGTCTGCGCCATTTGTGGTCACACGGTTCAGGGCTCCGTTCCCGATCAGTGTCCGGTGTGCCGGGCCAAAGCGGCAATGTTCACCGCGGTTGCCTGAGGGGGCGGCCAGGATCAGCCGGGCACAGGGGTTCTGCCAATCGCCGCCGCGGCGCGCAGGGGCCGAAGCCGGCGTGGCATCGCAACGCAGGGGTCATCTCTGATGACCGCCGGGATTAATTCATCGCGTGCGACACTTCGACGACGACGGCGCCGGGGATCTGTGCGAGATGATGGGCCAATCCCTCGGCGAAGATGGCATTCCTGTCCCGGCTCACCGCGACGAAGCGCCAGTCGACACCATCGGGATCGATGGTGACAGCCAGCGAGTTTTCGGTCAGGTCATAGCCGCTGTCCCCGACGACTTGGCGCAGGGTGGTGCGCGCCGGCGCGGCACCCCGGGTAAAGCGCAGATGAACCGCCAGCTCGTGGTGCGCCGGCAGGAGATTTTCGATCCCGCGCAGGATCACCATGCCGACGGTTGCCAGCAGCGTCATCACCAGTGCGGTGGCGTAAAAGCCGATTCCGACCAGCACACCGATGACGGCGACGGTCCAGATCGAGGCGGCTGTGGTCAGCCCGGTGATGGTGCGGCCGTCGCGCATGATGACGCCGGCGCCGATGAAGCCGACGCCGGTGACGATACCCTGGATCACGCGGGTGGTGTCACCGGTCTCGCTGGCCGTGTGCATGCCGCCGTACCACGAGGCGGGGTGCCCGGCGATGACGGTCAGGGCCGCCGAGGCCATGCACACGAAGGCATAGGTGCGAATCCCCGCCGCACGACCGTGCCAGGTCCGTTCGTAGCCGACGATGACCCCGAGGATCAGGGCGCCGATCACATGAAGACCGGCAATGAAGCTGTCCTGGATCACCGAACCTGACCAGAACGCGGCCGCGACATCGGCCAGGGCGTGCAGATCCATGCTCGAGGCCTTCAGCGGTGGGCGGAGGTATTGCGGCGTTGCGTCATCATGGCCTCGGGTGCGGGTGAACCGGCGAAGTCACTGGGTATCGTTGCCGACCCGGCCGTTGAGTGACGGAATCGACTCTCGCCTTCATGCGCCGCAATGCCGGCCGCGGCAAGGCTCGATTTTGTGACGGGTGGTACGGTTATGCCTGTCGGTGAGAGCGGTGGTTCTGGATCGGAAACCGGGAGGGGGATGGCGCCGGCCTCCGATCAGGATGATGATCCGTACCTAAACCTAATCAGTGCGAACCCGCGCGACCTTGATCGCGTCAGGGGCATCGTGGGTCACCGTGCCGGGGATTGTTGATGCGCCGTGGCAATGAGGTCGATTGGATCGTAATAGTGCAGGGGCGTTCTCAAATGATATTATCTCCTGATCGCATCACGTCGATCTAGAGGCGTATCAATTTTGTTTTGTTATGGGCTATCGTGCAATTGCCAGGTGTCATGGGTGAGCGGTATCTATTATTTATCGGATATATATTGGGGATCGTTGTGAATATTTCGATATTGTGGATTGAGAAAACTATCAGCAGCGATGTCGGCACGCATGTCGATGTTATTTCTTCGTTGCGTTACGCATTTTTCGTTGCGGCTGTTCCGGAACATTTGGTGATCGGCATCGTCTTCCTGGTGATCTGGGGATGGCGCGGGCGGTCTTTGCATCAGCGGGCGCCGGCAACCGCGGCATTCACGCTGGTGCTCGTCGTCACTCTCGGTCGAATCGTCGGCGAGAACGGATCTTAATCTTGGGGCCTCGCCAACGCTGATGCGGTTGGCGATCCGAACCTTGCTCGATACGGCTCTCTTGATCGCTTTCTCGATGGGATTGGCGGTCCTGGTTCAGCAGGCGGTTGTCGCCCGCCGCGGGTTGGCCGGTGCCGTGATCGTCGGGACACTCGCGGGCATCGCGGCGCATACCTTCTTTGACGCGGGCAGTTTCGAACTCGTTATCCTGCTGAAATCGCAACGGCTCGGGGGCACCCCGGCCGTTCTGCTGTTCTGCGTCTTGTTCCTCCTGGCCATCATCGGCGGAGTCGCACCGTTCATGCGGGGCTTGTGGGCGATTGGACGCAACCGCAACAGATCGACCCTGGCGGGTGACCCGCCGTGAGGCGGTCCCGTGGCGGACTTTCTGCGGGCGCTTGCGCCGCCATAGCCGAAATTTCCTGACCAGGATCACCGCCATGCGCGACGCTTCGGGGCGAATCTGCTACTTTTCTCAGCATCTCACTCATTGAGCCCGAGGGGCCTGCGACATGACCCGATTGCTGCCATTCGTGCTGGCGCTCGCCTTGATCCTGGTCGGTGGATCCAGCCATGCGTTGGACCTTCCGGGATTGCAAACCTCGGCCAATGCCTACGAAACGGCGGTTCGCGACAAGGCGCCGCCGCAGCCGCAGCTCAAGGTTCAGGCCGACGCGCTGGGCCGCGCCGCCGAGGCCCTGAAACAAGGGCAGCCCGATGCCGCGATCCCGGCCTTTGAACAGGCGATCAAGGCCGGTGACGATCGCGCCGAGACCTGGCTGGCGTTGAGCGAGGCCTGGACGGCGGCGGCCAAGCCCAATCCGCAACGCGCGCTTCAGGCGGCGTGGCTGGCACTGGGCAAAAGCAACCCGGCGCATCCCTCCCATGTCGCCGCGCTTGACCGTTTGGCCGCGTTGCTGGAGGGGCCGCTCAACCGGCCGCGCGACGCCCTGCATGCCCTGCAGGAACACGAACAAATGGCCAAGGATGATGCCACGGTGCCGGTTCCCGCCGATCTCGAGTCGCGAATCAGCGCCCTGAAGCGGCGGATCGGGTTGGAAATCCGCAAGGTCGTCAGCGATACCGGGGCCGATCCGGCGCGGATCTGCGTCACCTTCACCGACCCGCTCCTCGTCGATGCCAAGGCGCATTATGGCGACTATGTGAAGCTCGAGCCCGCCGCCACGGTGGTGCCGCAGGTCGAGGACGACACGTTGTGTCTGGCCGGCGTTGCCTATGGCACCGGCTATCAGTTGACCTTGCGCGCCGGTTTGCCCGGGGACCAGGGGCTGGTGCTGAATCAGGAGCAGGTCCAGCGCGTCGATGTCGGCGACCGCGTGCCGATGGTCGCCTTTCAGGGCAATGGCTTCATCCTGCCGCGCGGTGGCGCCGACGGTTTGCCCCTGAGCACGGTCAATGTCGCCAAGGTCGATCTCAGCGTTGTGCGCATCAATGATCGCAACCTCGTGCCGCTCAACAATCACGGCGTGATGAGCGATGAGCTCTACGACTACGCCTTCGAACGGCTGAAGAGCCGCGACGGTGAGGGGGTGTGGCAGGGCTCGGTCGCGATCAAGGGCAGCCATAACGGCGTTGTCGTGACGCCGGTGCCGATGCGCGCCCTGATGGGCGATCCCAAGCCCGGTATCTATCTGGTGCGCGCCCAGGCGGCGGATCCGGTGTCGAGCGGCGATGCCGCGACCCAATGGGTCGTCGTCTCCGATATCGGCCTGACCGCTTATAAAGAATCGGACGGGATCACCGTCTATGCCCGCAGCTATGGCACGGCCAAGCCGCTGGCGGGGATCCCGGTCGCGCTGGTCGCGTCCAACAATGCCGAGTTGGCGCGCGCGCCGACCGATGGCGACGGCCGGGTTCGTTTCGCGGTGCCCAAGGGAGAGCATGACGGCAACAACCCGGCCATGGTGATGGCCTATGGCCTCGATAACGACTATGCCATGCTCGATCTCGCCAAGGCCGCGTTCGACCTGTCGGACCGTGGCGTCTCGGGGCGGGATCCGCCGGGGCCGCTCGACGCCTTCCTTTATACCGACCGCGGCGTCTATCGTCCGGGGGAGCGGGTCAACCTGACCGTTCTGCTGCGCGACGACAAGACCCGGGCCGTCGAAGATTTTCCCTTGACCCTCAAGGTGTTGCGGCCGGGGGGCAGCGTCTTCTTCCAGGGCGTCGTCAAGCCGGGGGCGGCGGGTGCCCAGGTTCTGCCGCTCGACCTGACGACCACGGCGCCGTTCGGGATGTGGACCGTCAACGCCTATGGCGATCCCAAGGCCGACCCGATCGGTCGGGTCGAATTCGATGTCGAGGATTTCGTTCCCGAGCGGCTGGCGGTTGAGATCCAGCCCTCGGCCGCGGTCGCCGTCGCGGCCAGGGCGTTTCCGATTACGGTGCACGGCCGTTTCCTGTACGGCCCGCCGGCGGCGGGTCTCACCGGGCGCGAGGAGGTGACGGTCGAGGCCGACCCGACGCCGTTCCCGGCCTTCAAGGATTACCAATTCGGCGCGACCGACGAAGAGGTCGCCGCGAAAACCGCGGAAATCGACGTGCCGGCGCTGGACGCCACGGGCAGCGCGACGGTCGCCGCCGTGTTGCCGGCGATCCCCGACGCGACCCGCCCGCTGGTCGCGCGGATCCGGGTTGCCGTCGCCGAACCCGGAGGACGGCCCAGCCGCGCCGAGATCAGCGTTCCGGTGGCCAATCAGAGCTTCGCGATCGGGATCAAACCGCTCTTTGACAACGAGACTCTGGCCGAGAATGCTTCGGCCGGCTTCAATGTCATCGCGGTCGATCCAAGTGGGACGCCGGTCGCGCAGACCGGGCTGACGGCAAAACTGTCGGCCGAACATAGTCAATATCAGTGGTATAGCGAGTCGGGGCGGTTCACCTATCGGACGATCACCCGGCGTGAGCCGATCAAGTCGGTCGCACTCGCCGTGGCGGCGGCCCAGCCGACCGGTCTCGACCTCGGCAAGCTGCCGTTCGGCCGCTACCGGCTGGAGGTCGCCGACCAGGCCGGCGCCGTCACGAGTTCGATCCGGTTCTGGGTCGGCTGGCAGGATATCGGGGCCGCAGCGGATATTCCCGACAAGCTGGTGATCGCCGCGGACCAGGCGGCGTATCTGCCCGGGGCCACGGCACGGCTGCGGATCACGCCGCCTTTCGCCGGCGAATTGCTGGTGACGGTCGCGACGGATCATGTGTTGTCGACGCAAACCCTGACGGTGCCGACCGAGGGCGTCACCCTCGATGTTCCGGTCGCGGCGGATTGGGGCCCCGGGGCCTATGTTCTGGCGACGGCCTATCGATCGCCACAGGCCGGCCGCGATCATCAGCCGGTTCGGGCGCTGGGGCTGACCTGGGTTGCTGTCGATCCGGCGCCGCGGACCTTGAAGGTCGCGCTCGACGCACCGGCCGATGCGCGTCCGCGGGGACCGATCCCGGTCACGGTTCGCGTCACCGGCGGTGATGGCGCCCCGGCGGCCGGGGCCTATGTCACGCTGGCGGCGGTCGATGAGGGGATTTTGCACCTGACCGGGTTCAAGACCCCAGACCCCGGCGGCTTCTTCAATGGCAAGCGCCGGCTGGGTGTTCTGATCCATGATGATTACGGCCATCTGATCGATCCGGCGCTGGGGCCGCCCGGCGAATTGCGCCAGGGCGGCGATTCGCTGGGAGCCTCGCTACCCGCGGTGCCGGTCCAGGTCGTGTCGCTGTTCCAGGGTCCGGTTCGCCTGGACGATCAGGGTGTGGCGCGCTTGACCGTCAATATGCCCGACTTCGACGGCCAGGTGCGGCTGATGGCGGTGGCGTTCGATCGTCAACGTGTCGGTGCCACCGCGGCGCCGCTGACGGTTCATGAACCGCTGGTGGCGCAGATGGCGTTACCACGCTTCTTGGCCCCGGGTGATGAGAGCCGGGTCACCGTGTCGTTGCACGCGGTCGACGCGCCGGCGGGTGCGTACCACGTCGTGATCAGCGGCGCTGGATCGGTTGCCGTTGATGACGGGATCGTCGATCTCGGTTTCACGGGCGGTGACCGGCAGACCGTGATCCGGACGCTGCGTGGGGTCACGCCGGGAATCGGCACGGTCCAGGTCGCGGTGACCGGGCCCAATGGGTTGAAGGTTGATCACAGCCTGTCAATGACAGTGCGCAGCGTTCGACCTCTGGAAACCCATTTTGATCTCCATCCAATCGACCCGGGCGCCTCGGTCCAGGCGGGATCGGCCCTGCTGGCCGGCTTCATCCCGGGGACCGGAGCGGTTCGGTTGGGCTTCAGTGCCGCACCGCCGATCGACATCGGCGGGATTGTGACCGCGTTGGAGAATTATCCCTATCGCTGCCTGGAACAGACGGTCAGTACGGCCGCGGCGCTGCTGGTGCGCGACCGGCTGGGCATTCCCGACCCCGATGGCAATGCTGCCGCCGGCGTTCAGCAGGCCATCGCCCGGTTGACCGATCTGCAGCGCTTTGACGGTGGCTTCGGGCTGTGGAGCGGGCGCGACGAAGCCAATCGCTGGTTGAGCGCCTATGCGATGGATTTCTTGACCCGCGCGCGGGCCAAGGGCGTTGCCGTACCCTCGGAGGCCTATCTGAACGGGCTCGATTTCCTGCGGAATGTCGCGGCCAATGGCGGAACGTCGGCGGATGGTTTGGCGGCGCGCGCCTATGCTGTCGAGGTTCTGTCCGCGGCGGGGCTCGGGATGCCGGGAACCACCCGCCTGCTGGGTGACGAAAGCAGCCATGCCCTGCCGACGCCGTTGGCCCGGGGGCAGGTCGCCGCGGCCCTGGTCCGTTTGGGCGAAACCGAACGGGCGCAGCGTCTGGTCGATGCCGCTCTGGGTCAGTTGGCCCGCAAGGATTGGGGCCCCGACTATGGGTCGACGATCCGCGACGCCGCGGCCCTGATTCCGACTTTGGGCGAGGCCGGGCTGCTGGGCGACCATTTGCCGGCCCTGATCGATCGTCTGCCGGCAAACGATACCGCCGCGGCGCGGACCAGCACCCAGGAGCAGGCCTGGCTGGTGATGGCGGTCGCCAGTCTCAGCCAGCCTCAGGGCGCGCGCGCCGCGGGGCAGTTGTCGCTGACCCGAAACGGCCGGCCCTGGACCAAAGCCGACCCGGCCTGGCTGGTGCCGACCGCGGCCGATCTGTCGCAGGGAATCACCATCGCCAATGCCGGAACCGCGGCGATCTGGCAGGCTTCCTCGGTCGCCGGGATCCCGATCCAACCGGCGCCGGCGGCGCGCGAGGGGCTGCGGATCCGGCGAAATTTCCTGAACCGTGACGGGACCGCCTATAATCTCGACCAGATGCATCAAAACGATGTGTTCGTGATCGTGCTGGAGGGGGAGGCCAATACCGGCCTGGATCATCAACTGCTGGTAACCCATGGTCTGGCGGCGGGCTGGGAGATTGAGAATCCCAGCCTGGGCGGCGACAGCACCAAGTCGCTGGCTTGGCTCGGCGATCTGTCGCCCGTGGTGGCGGTGGAGGCGCGTGACGACCGTTTCGCCGCGGCGCTGGACCTGACGCCGCAGTCCAACACCTTCCGCCTGGCCTATCTGGTTCGGGTTGTGACGCCGGGCAATTATGAGCTGCCGGGGGCTGCGGTCGAGGACATGCAGAAGCCGCGCTTTTTCGCCCGCCAGGCCGTGGGCCGGGTCACGGTTCAGCCGGCGCCGTGATCAGGGGTGAGCGCGGTTCCGCCAGCCGCGTCGTTGCCTGGTGGCGCCGGCGGTCGCGGTGGACCCGGCTGGCATCGGGGGCGGTTGTGGCCGCCGCCGCGGGTCTGGTTCTCGCGTCGGGGCTGGATCGGACGTTTCCCCTGCCGATGGAGCGGCTGAACGACCTGTCGGTGGTGGTGACCGATCGCAAGGGGCAGCCGCTCCGGGTCTTTCCGACCCGCGATGGTGCTTGGCGTCTGCCCGGCGATCGGGCCCAGGTGGCGTCGATCTATCTTGATCTGTTGTTGGCCTACGAGGATCGCCGGTTTTATGCCCATCCGGGTGTCGATCCGCTCGCTGTGCTGCGGGCCCTGGGTCAGGATCTGGCCGCCGGGCGCGTGGTGTCGGGCGCGTCGACCCTGACGATGCAGGTGGCCCATTTGCTGGAACCGCGGCCCCGATCGCTGTTGGGCAAGGGGCGCCAGGTCGCCCGGGCGTTGCAGTTGGAATGGCATTTCGACAAGCGCCAGATCCTGGACATGTATCTGACCCTGGCGCCGTTCGGTGGCACGTTGCAGGGGATCGAGGCGGCGTCCCGGTCCTGGTTCGGCAAGGCACCCGCCGACCTGACCGTGGCCGAGGCGGCGCTGCTGGTGGCGCTGCCCCGCCAGCCCTCGCGATTGCGTCCGGATCGCGATCCGCTGGCGGTGACCCGGGCCCGGGACGCGGTGCTGGCGCGCGCTGTGGCTGCGGGCCTTCTCGATCCCGCGCGTGCGGCGCAGGCCCGCGGCGAAGCGGTTCCGACGGGGCGCCAACCCTTTCCGGGGCTCGCACCCCATCTGACCGCGGCCGTCCGTCGTGCCGCCCCGGGCCTGTCAGTGATTCAAACCACGCTGGACGGTGACTTGCAGCGTGCCGTCGAAGGGTTGGCGCGGCGGCTGCTGCCGACCCTGCTCGACGGTGCCGGCATGGCGATCCTCGTCGTCGATAATCACGACGCCACGGTGCTGGCGCATCTCGGCGCACCCGATTACGGCGCCGCGCAGCGCCTGGGTTGGATCGACATGGTCAACGCGCCGCGATCACCCGGGTCGACGTTGAAGCCGTTTATCTATGGTCTTGGCTTCGACGAGCACATCGTGCATCCCGACACCGTGATTGATGACGTCTCCACGCGATTCGGCGACTACGCTCCCCGGAATTTCGACAAGGCGTTCCACGGTCCGGTGACGGCCGCAGAGGCCCTGCAACGATCGCTCAATATCCCTGCGGTCGAGATCCTCGACCATCTCGGGCCGCTTCACTTCGTTGATGCCCTGGCCCGCGTCGGGGTCCGGTTGCGCCTGCCGCGTGGCGACGACGCCCCCGGCCTGCCGATCGCGCTGGGAGGCGTTGGCGTGACGCTGCGCGACGTGACGACGCTCTATTCAGCTCTGGCCCGGGGTGGCAAGGTCATGGCTTTGCGCGATCGGGTCGCGGCGCCGCCGGCCGCCTCGGTGCCGCTGTTCAGCGCGGAAAGCGCGGCCCAGCTGCTGGATATCCTGCGCGGCGCGTCGGCGCCGCCGGGGATGATGCCCTCGGTGATCCGGGCCGGGCGCGTGGCGGTGGCGCTGAAAACCGGCACCAGCTTCGGTTTCCGCGATGCCTGGGCGGTGGGGGTGACCCCGCGTTTCACGGTCGGGGTCTGGGTGGGCCGACCCGACGGGACCCCGAGCCCGGATCGGATGGGGCTGAGCCAAGCCGCGCCGATCGTGTATCAGGTGTTTGATTTGTTGCCCGGGGAATCGCCGGTGGCACCGCCGCTACCGCCGCCGCCGGTGCCCGTGCTGCTGGCCCATCTGGCACCGGCACGGCCGCAGGGACCGATTCGGTTGCCTGATCCCAATCGATTGCAACTGACCTTTCCGGTGCGGGGTTCTGTCATCGAGCTGTCGCATCCTGATGGGGGCTGGGATGCCCTGGCGATCCAGGCGACCGGCGGTCGCCGGCCGCTGTCGTTCCTCGTTGATGGCCGTCCGGTGGGCGCGCCGTCGCGGGAGCGCGATGCCGAATGGCAGCCGGCGCACGCCGGCCCGATCCGGGTCACGGTGATCGATGCCGATGGCCGCAGCGATGCCGCCGAGGTCGAGGTGCGGTGAGAACCGGGCGGCTCGGCGGCTCGATGCCGATGGTCGAATCCGCCTGTGCGGTCGGCTTGGAAGGCGTTAGGATCGCGGTGCAGTGGCGCTGCGGGCTGCCCCGGCCGGGGCACGATAATTCACGCTCCTTTTCGGGTCCTTGTGGCGTGGCTCAGGGAGCAAACATGGCTGATATCGAGACCCGGTCGGTTCCGACCACCGGTGAGGTCAATCGTGAGGGCTATGACCGTTGGTCCGGCTTTTATGATCGGCATCTGAATTCGACGGTCACCGTCGACGAACGGCATTTCCCCGGACTGTGGGCAAATTTGTCGCCGCGGCGGGTTCTGGAAATCGGCTGTGGCACCGGCCGTCATACGGTCAAGCTGGCGCGGGCGGGTCACACCATCACGGCGATTGATCTGTCGCCGGGTATGATGGCACAGGCGCGGCAGCGCCTGGACCGATCGGATCTGGCGCATCGTGTCACCTTCGTGCTGGCGGATTTCATGACCGATGACGCCCTGATGGCGGTGTCCTTCGACATGGTGGTGATGAGCCTGGTTCTGGAACATCTTGCCGATCCGACCGTGGCCTTGGGGCGTCTGGCCGCGTTATTGCGGCCCGGGGGCCTGTTTTTTCTGTCGGAAATCCATCCGGATCGGATTGCCAGGGGATCACGGGCGCATTTCCCGGATCCGGAAACGGGCGCGGATGTCTGGCTGGAAAGCCATGCTCACAGTGCGGCGGCGATCGCCGCGGCGGGCGCTTCGGCCGGTCTGGAAATTGTGTCCGAGGCGACGGTTTTCGGCACATCCGACCTCGCAACCCTCGAACCGTCCTGGACCAGGTATCGCGGGCAGCCGATGATTGCCATGTGGGTCTTTGCCAAGCCGGCGGTGGTTTGAGCGGCGCGGTCAACCGGAAGAGGAGAGCCGTTTCCGGTCAATTCGGGTCGAAAAACAGCTCTCGATCTTCGTTTCGGCGCATTTTCGACGCCCGGTGGGAGTCCAACGGGCCGGAAAACGCCTAGAGCTGCTTCCGATCACGTTGGATCGGAAGCAGCTCTAGATCTTTATTTTGTCGCATTTTCTACGCCCAACCGGAACCCACTTGGTCGGAAAATGCTCTAACGCGACAGCAGGATTGGTACCGGGGCGTGGGCCAGCAGCGACCGGGTGACACCGCCGAAGATGATCTCGCTCGATCGCGAATGGCTGTAGGCACCGATGACCAGAAGATCGCTGTTCTGCGCGGCGACCTGGGCAAGGATGGTATCGGCGATCGGGTAGCCGTTCGCGGTTGTCTGCTGAACCTGGGCCTGGACATCGTGGTGTGCCAAATAGAGTGCGATGTCGGCGCCGGGATTCTCGCCGAAGATTCCCGGCCTCTTGTCCGGGTCGACGATCAGGACCGTGACGGCCTGTGCGGTTCGCAGCAACGGCAAAGCGTCGACGATGGCGCGCCGCGATTCACGGCTGGCGTTCCAGGCGACAAGCGCCCGGGTTCCGACCGTGCCGGCATTCCAGACCTCGGGAATGATCAGGACGGGGACGCCGCTCGCGATCAGCAACTGGTCGGCGGACCAGTTCTTGGGCAATCCCGGCGGGGTGGGATGGCCGAGAACCACCAGATCGCAGCGCAGCGAGGTCAGCAGATCATCACGATCGGCACGTCCGCTCCAGATCACACGGAACTCGGTGCTGATATCGTTATCGTGGGACAGCGCGGCGAAACGGCGGCCGACAGCGAGGGCCGTCTTCTCTTCGGCAGCACGGCGCCGGGCGACGACGGCGCCGACCGCCTGCTGGCCGCGGGCGAAACCGTCGCTGGGCTGTTCCCCCGGAAAACCGGCGATGGCGTGGATCCCGACCAGGTGCGCCTCGCAACGCCGGGCAAGGCGGGCCGCATACTCACCGACCTTCTCACCCTGTGGGGTGTCGTCGAGAAAGACCGCGATGCTTTTCCAGTTTGTCAGCATGGTATCCTCCGCTTCAGCGTGTCTCTGCCCGGGTGTGACGCCGGTGGGTGATGGCGGCGCGCGCGGCTGTCGGATGGCGTTGCCGAAGATCCGGACAGCATTTTGAATGTTGTCATCGATTGCTGTTGCAAGGTCGGCCGGTGGCACGCCGGCCACGGCGCGGAGATGGAGTTCGCCAGCGACCGCACCCAGGAACTGGGCCGCCGTGATTTCCGGATCGTCGACCGTGATCAGGCCGCGCCGCTGCCAGGTCCGGAGGATCCCGGCGAGATGGGCGCAATTGCGATCGGGCCCGAGGCGAAAGAAAGTCCGGGCGTGCGCCGGAAAGCGGATGCCTTCGGCCAGGATCAGGCGAAAGATGCCCATGACATCAGGGGCAAGCGTGATTTCGAGATAGCGCCGCGCGATTTGGGTCAGGGCATTCGGGATCCCGACGCCGGTGACGTCGATCGTCAGGAACGCTTCCATGAGACGCCGGGAGCAATCCTCAATGATCGCCGCGAACAGACCTTCCTTGTCCCCAAAAAAGCTGTAGATTGAGGACTTAGAGGCGCCGGCCCGCGTGACGACAAGGTCGATCGTCGCGCCGCCGAAGCCGTTTTCGAGGAAGACCTCGGTCGCGGCTTGCAGGATTTGCGCCCGCCGCATTTCGCCGCGAGGTCGTGCTCGATGGAATGTGCTACCAGCCATGGTTGCAATCCTGAATCCAGAACGTAACTTACATTACATTTTATCGAGCCAACCTGTCAAGAACGGCGCCCGTTCTCATTTTTGCTGTCGGCCCTCTATTTTGACAGAAACAAAGGGGTCTGGGGCATGGCCCCCGTTGGGTTTGGGCGAAAGCCCGACGCTTCGTCGCCAGAATGAGAACCGCTGCAAGAACGGCGCCCGCGGCTGGCGCAGAACGTCAGGCGGCGCCACGCACGCGGCGGGTGCGCAGCAGTTGTTCGGCTTCGGCCAACGGCATGGGGCGCGCGATCAGATAGCCTTGCAGCAGGTCGCAGCCGGCCTCGGCCAGCCAATTGCGCTGCTCCACGGTTTCCACGCCTTCGGCGACGGTTTTCAGATCCATCCGCTGCGCCAGCATGATCACCGTGGCGGCGATCGCCGGTTCATTCGGCAGGTCGGCGACGAAGCTCTGGTCGATCTTCAGGACGTCAATCGGCAGACGACGCAGATAGGATAGTGACGAGTAGCCGGTCCCGAAATCATCGATCGCGATCCGTGTCCCGATCGCCCGCAACTTTTCCAGAACGGCCATATTGCTGAGGACGTCCTGCATCAGGACGGTCTCGGTGATTTCCAGTTCCAGCAAGGCCGGGTCGATGCGATGGCGCTGCAGCGCAGCGGCGACCCGGCCCGGGAAACCGGTATCGGTCAGTTGCTGGGCCGAGACATTGACCGCGAGCGGCAGCGCGCTCGCCTTGGCCTGCCAGCGGGCGATGGTCTGGCAGGCGGCGTCGATCACCCAGTCGCCGATGCTGTTGATCAGCCCGGTATCCTCGGCGATCGGGATGAAATCCATCGGCGGGATCAGCCGGCCGGCGAGGCGCCAGCGGATCAGGGCTTCGAACCCCATCAGCTCGCCGGTCTTGGCGGCAACCTTGGGCTGGAAGAACAATTCGAATTCCCCGCGATCCGACGCCTCGCGCAGGCTGGCTTCGGTCCGCAGCCGGACCATGGCACGCTCGGTCATGTCGCGCCGATAGAACACGAACCGTCCGGTTCCGGCGGATTTCGCGGCATACATGGCGACGTCGGCCATGCGCATCAGGCTCTGGGCGTCGGTCCCGTCGGAGGGAAACAAGGCGATGCCAATACTGGTACTGACGTGGATCATGTTGTCGCCGATGAACATCGGCTTGCCCAGACGTTTCAGGATCCGTTCCGCAATCGAGGCGGCATCACTGGGTTCGCGGATCCGCTCGCAGACCAGCAGGAATTCATCACCGCCCAGCCGGCCGACGGTGTCGGTGGGCGGCACGCTGTCGAGCAGGCGGGCGCCGACCATGCGCAGCAGATTGTCCCCGGCCTCGTGACCCAGGCTGTCATTGACATGCTTGAACCGGTCAAGATCAAGGAACAACACCGCCAGCGGCCGGCCATCCTGCCGCGCCTGGTTGATCGCATGGGTCAGGCGGTCGATCAGCAATGTCCGATTCGCCAGCCCGGTCAGGCTGCAGCGCGTCGCCAACTGGCGCAGCTCCTGCTGTTCGCGATCGAGTCGGGCCAGGGTCTGATTGAAGCGCCGGACCACATATCCCAGCTCGTCATCATCGTGGCCCCGCGGCACCGGCACCGGGTTGTCAAGGGGTTGCTCCGGGTCGATCCGGGTCACGGCACGGCCGATCTGGATCAGCGGGCGGGTCAGAAAGCGATGAAACACCAGCACCAGAGCCAAACCCAGAAGCAACTGGCGCGCGACGCCACCCAGCAATTGCGTTGCGCTGAAGGCCAGAAAATCACCGGCCAGGATCCCGGCATCAAGCGTCATACGCAGGCGGCCGACATCGCGACGGTTGCCACCGGCGACGGCGATCGAAAGCGGTCGTTCCGCGCTGACAATATCCGCAAACAGGAAATCACCGATCCATTGGGCGAAGGGACCCCTCTGGGGCCGGTCGCGGTGTCGTTGGGCGATGACGGCCCCTTGTTCGGTCTCAATCGTGGCGTCGCGCACGGCGTCGATGGCCAGGATGCCAAGCAGGACTTGTGCCCCCAGATCCTGATCAAGATCCCAGGCTGCCGCCGTCGCCGGTCCTTGGGCCATCGTGAAGATCTCGCGAGTCTGGCCGAGGACCTTTTCGCGTTCCCGCCATCCGGTCCAACCCAGCTCGACCATTGTCAATACCAGGCCGATCAGGAACGCCGTGACGACCGCCAACACCGCCTGCTTGACCGTCAGGCTTTTCAACAACCGCTGTGGCACGGCGCAAGCCCCCGTCTTTTGGCGCGACGCCTGTTTCGTGCTTCACAACCGAACACTATGCCGCATCCATCGTCGAAACGAAGCGATCGATTTCGGCCTTGAGACTGTCGAACCGTGTGCCCAGGCTGTGGATGGCTTCGATCAGCGCGCCGGTCGCCCCGCCGTTCCGTTCCGCCGAAACAGCCACGGTGCGGACATCCTCGCGCAGCCGCTCGGTTCCCATTGCGGCCTCGTGAACGGCGCGACTGATTTCCGCGGTCGCGGCGTTCTGTTGTTCGACGGCCGCGGCGATCGAGGCGCTGATCTCGCTGATGGTCCCGATCACCCGGGCGATGTCGTTGATTTCGCCGGCCGCGGTTCCGGTCGAGGATTGAATGGCTGCGATCAGCGCCGCAATTTCGTCGGTCGCCTTTGCAGTCTGATTGGCCAGGTTCTTGACTTCGCCGGCGACCACGGCGAAGCCCTTGCCGGCCTCACCGGCGCGGGCGGCCTCGATCGTCGCATTCAGCGCCAGAAGATTGGTCTGACTGGCGATGTCCGAAATCAGCGTCACGACGTCGCCAACGCGGTTGGCGTCTTCGACCAGGCGCGACATCTTGTCGACGGTGTCGCCGGCGCGTCGGGCGGCGGTATCGGCGACCTGGTTGGAACTCTGGGCCTGACTGGAAATCTCGCGGATCGATGCCGCCAGCTCCTCCAGAGCCGTGGCGACGGTCTGCATGTTGGCGCTGACCTGATCGGCGGCGTGAGTTGCGTCGCCGCTCAAACGAAGGTTGTCGGTCGCGCTGTCGGCCATCTGCGTCGCCGATTCTGCCATCTGATGGGCGGTCTTATCGACATCGCCGATCACGCTGCCGATATTGGTATCGAAACGGCCGGCCACGGCGGCCAGGGTCTGGCGGCGCTCCTGTTCGGCCTGGTCGCGCAGTTGGATCTGTTCGGCCTCAAGCCGGATCTTCTCGATCGCGTTGTCCTTGAAGGTACTGACCGCGCGGGCCATCTGTCCGACCTCGTCGCGGCGGTTCAAGGCGGGAATCTCGACTTCGGTGCTGCCATCGGCGAGCCGGGTCATGACCCCCGTCATGGTCGCGATCGGGCGCACCACCGTGCGAATGATCGCCAGCAGAACACCGCACACCACAATCAGAGACATCCCGCCGATCCCGGCGATCGTCAGTGTCTCGCGCCGGATTTGCTGGTAACTGCGGGCGGCGGTGAGATGGACATCAAGGTGCCCGACCTCGCTCGATTTTCCGCCGGACGTCCAGGTGACGGGCACGCTGGCGCGGATGACGTCGGGCGCATCATCGACGATGGTCCCGTTGCTGGCGAAAATCTTGCCGTCGCTGCCGACCAACCGGCTGCCGCGATAGTCGGGGTCGCCGGCGAGCGAGGCCAGCAGGGCCACCGCGGTTGGGCTGTCCATGTTCCACAGGGCTTCGGCGGCACCGCCCGACAGCACGGTCGCCATCATGCGGGCACGCTCGGACAGGGCCTTGCGTGCCGCGGCGGTATTGACCATCGTCAATGCCAGAGCCGCGGCAAGCGCGACGATTGTCAGCAGCAGGGCGATCGGGGCAACAACGCGGACAGTCAGGGTGCGACGATAGAAGCTCAGCATGCTGCGGATCCCTGGGCGACAAGAAGTGGTGGCGCAATGGCCCCGGCCGCGTCATCACGTTGACGCGGGGAAATTCAGGATTGTCCGCAAATCGCGACACAATTATTGCAGTGAAGTGAAATAATTGAAATCCGAGAAGGACGTCATGGCATCGACCGCACGATCGGCGAAGTCGGCGGCGGCGGCCGGCCCGGTGGACACCGCGGTTATCAACCGAGTCGCGGCGGTCTTGGCGATCACTCGCTTTGGTGGTGTCCGACGATTCGCCTGTCGTGACCCGGCATCATCACGGCCCGGGCTCCGATCGCCGATGTCCGGCGAAAAAGAGCCGCGACTCGTGATCCTGCGCCGCGCCCCGGGCGTGCGCCGCGCTTGGCGCGGCGTCCGCTGGACGCGGCTTCACCATTTCCGGGGGCGAGGCTTGGGATTACCGGTTCGCCTGGGTCGCCGCCTCCGCGCGCGCCACCAAGCCGATCGCCTCGCCATGGAGTTTGGTGCGGGTCTTGGTTTTGCGCGGCTGGATATCGAGCGATTTCAACGCCTCGTCGAGGTCCAGGGGAACGGTCGGCATTGTCTGGTTCTGTCGGACGGCTGCGGCGGCCCGGAAATAGGCCATGACGAAAATCCGAATCGCTGAGGACAACGAGGTTCCCGGCAACCGTCGATGATCGATCCGGGTGCAAATCTCGTGGATCGATAATTTCTCGGCGGCACCGATTTCCTCCAGGGCCTGCCACATCGGCGGCTCCAGACGGACGCTTGTCCGATGTTCATCAACCCGAATGTTGCGAGGCTCGAGCGTGCTCGGTTCAAGTTCGGTTCGTTTGGCGCGGGACGAAGGGCCATTCGAACCGGGGTTCGGTACCGATTTGGCGGATGACATGTGACGACGACTCCCTTCGATACACCGTTGATTGTCGGACGCACAACCATCCGGTCGTGGCGCAGGTTTGGTTGCCGAAGACTTTACCTAATTGCTCGATATTTTCAACTCCGTGGAACTGTGCCGGGAATTTTGGCTGCGAGGACCGACATATTCAATCCGAGTTGCCCCGTTTTATCGCTTCATCGACCGTCAAAGTCGTCAACGCCAGGGCATGGACCCGTTCGGCAAGTTCCTGCGCCAGGGCCGCGTAAACCAGACGTTGGCGGTCGACCCGGGTTCGGCCGTCGAAAACATCCGAAATGATCGTGACCTCGAAATGGGTTTCCCCCGCCGCCGCCGCGCCGACATGGCCGGCATGACGGTGGGACGCGTCGACGATCACCAGTTGTTGCGGTGCGAATGTCTCGGTCAGCTTGCGGCGTATCCGATCAGCGATTTCCATGTCGGCTCCTGTTGCGCGGTCGCGGCGCGACTGTTGTGGGGTTGGTTCCTGTTGCACGGTCATGGGGCGACCGCCACGGGGTCGATTTCTCTGTGCGCAAGGTGATGTGGCCACCATCGGTTGTCAACGCCGCGGCGCGCGGCGTCTCCCTGCCCGGACCGGCGGGCGTGGAGCCCGGTTGAACGGGGGCGCGGCGATTACAAATCGGCGTGATTGGGTCGCGCTGACGCGCTTGCCTCCGTCGCCGGGGGCGGCCATACTTCGCCAATGCAGAAGTTTCGAATTCGCCACACCCCAACCGACGAGGAATCTCCGTGCCCCGGGCTGCGCTGTTGCGACCGGGTTGGTTGCACGGCTGCGGGCGAATTCCGGGCGCCGAAATCACGCACGCGCTTGAATGACTATTTTTGGTTTTGCCTTGATCACGTCCGGCAATACAACAAGGACTGGGACTACTATGCCGGCATGTCGGAGCAGGAGATCGAGGCCCAGTTGCGCCAGGATGTCACGTGGCAGCGACCGAGCTGGCCGATCGGCGGCTGGCGCGCCGCCGAACATCAGATGCGCCATCGGGCGACGAATGATTTCTACGGGGGATCCGCGGGCACCGGGCGTGGCGAGGGCATGGGGGCCGATGCCGGGGCCGGACGGCCGCAGGGGCAACCCCGCAGTGCCGAGGCGGAGGCTCTTGATCTGCTCGACCTCCCCTGTGATGCCGATGTCGTCCAGATCAAAGCCCGCTATCGGGAGTTGGTCAAGTTGCACCATCCCGACGCCAATGGCGGCGACCGGGATGCCGAGGAACGTTTGAAGAGAATTAACCAAGCCTATACCACCCTTAAGGCCAGTTTCGGGATCTAGTTTCCGGAGCGATCGCCTTGTAACAGGACCGAACAGCACTATGGCTTCAGAGATGACGTCCCCGGCCGCGAACGGGGTCGCGAAGACAGCAGCGGCGCCTGAAACGATGCTGCCCGATATCAAGGTGTCGGTGCGGCAAACCTTTGGCATCGACAGCGACCTTCAGGTGCCGGCGTTCAGTCGTATCACTGAACATGTGCCTGATATCGACGATGCCTATCGCTTCGATCGGGAGACGACGCTCGCGATTCTGGCAGGGTTTGCCTATAACCGGCGCGTGATGATCCAGGGATATCACGGCACCGGCAAGTCGACCCATATCGAGCAGGTGGCGGCCCGGCTCAACTGGCCGTGCATCCGCATCAATCTCGACAGCCATATCAGCCGGATCGACCTGATCGGCAAGGACGCCATCGTGCTGCGCGAGGGTATGCAGGTCACCGAATATCGCGAGGGGATTCTTCCCTGGGCGCTGCAGCATGCCTGCGCCATCGTTTTCGATGAATATGATGCCGGCCGTCCCGACGTCATGTTTGTGATTCAGCGCGTGCTTGAGGTTGAGGGCAAGCTGACCCTGCTGGACCAGAACCGGGTGATCCGGCCGCATCCGGCCTTTCGGCTGTTCTCGACGGCCAATACGGTCGGCCTGGGCGATACCACCGGGCTCTATCACGGCACGCAGCAGATCAACCAGGGCCAGATGGACCGCTGGAACATCGTGGCGACGTTGAATTACCTGCCCCATGACCAGGAAGTCGGGATCGTTCTGGCCAAGGCCCCCGGTTACGACACCGAGAGCGGGCGCAAGATCGTTTCGGCGATGGTGCGCCTGGCCGACCTGACCCGGTCGGGTTTCGTCAATGGCGACATTTCGACCGTGATGTCGCCGCGCACCGTCATTACCTGGGCCGAGAATGCCCGGATCTTCAATGACGTGGCGTTCGGGTTCCGCGTGACGTTCCTGAACAAATGCGATGAGGTCGAGCGGTCAACCGTTGCCGAATATTATCAGCGCTGTTTCGGGACCGAGTTGCGGGAAACCGGCGTCAAGATCAACCTCGTGTAACGGGACCGCAAGCGGTTATGACCACCAAGGATACGCCCGTCGAGGTCTTCAAGCGTTCCACCGCCGCCGTGATCCGGGCGCTGGCGGAACGCTCGGACATCCAGGTCGGCTTTTCCCCGGAG
Source organism: Azospirillaceae bacterium (assembly GCA_031291675.1). Taxonomy (GTDB): domain Bacteria; phylum Pseudomonadota; class Alphaproteobacteria; order Azospirillales; family Azospirillaceae; genus JARLIO01. The sequence continues at coordinate 289,534 of JARLIO010000034.1, read as the reverse complement.
CCCGCGGGCGTCGCGGGCGGACGGATCCGGGTTCCCATGCCGCCGCGCGATCTCAACCCCCATGACGTCGCCACGATCCGAGGCGCGGCCGATGGTGTGGCTTTGCGCCTGCGTCATCACGATCCGGTGGTTCACGCGGCACGGATGCCCGCCGGCGACATCGCCCGCGCGGCGTTTGATGCGTTGGAGCAGGCTCGGTGCGATGCGCTGGGGGCCCGGGCCATGGTCGGCATCGCCGACAATCTTGAGGCGGCACTCCAGGAACGCTATCGGCGCCTTGGTTTCGAGCGGATCACGGAACGGGAACAGGCGCCGCTGTCGGAGATTGTCCGGCTGCTGGCGCGCGAGGCGATCACTGGTGAACCACCGCCGGCGACGGCGGCGGCCGTTGTCGATCTGTGGCGCAATTGGGTTCGTGACCATATCGGCGACGCGTTTGGCCGGCTCGATCGCGTGCTGACCAATCAGGACGCCTACGCCCGCGAAGTCAAACAGCTGCTGCTCGGGCTTGATGTCGATATCGGCATTGACCCTGATCAGGCGGACGGCGACGGCGACAACAGCCCGGGCGATGAGGGCGAGGGCGAGGACAATGACGGCCAGACGCGGGGGGCCAGCGACGAAGCGGCGACGCGGACCGAGCAGTTGTCCGATTCCGACCATGGCGAAGCCAGCGGTGAGGAAGTCGGTGAGGGCGGCGACGACGATGTCAACGCGGAGGTCGGGCAGGGGGCGGGCTCGGATGAACCGGGCACGATGGGGCAACCCTGGCGCCCGGAGCGCGGTCGCAATGAACCGATGCAGGATGGCTACAAGATCTTCACGGCGGCATTTGATGAGATCGTGGAGGCCGATCGGCTGTGTGACCAGGACGAGTTGACACGACTGCGGATGCTGTTGGATCAACAACTGCAGAACCTGCAGGGCGTCATTTCGAAGCTGGCGAACCGGCTGCAACGGCGCCTTCTGGCCAAGCAAACCCGGGCCTGGGAATTTGACCTTGAGGAAGGCATGCTCGATGCCGCCCGGTTGTCCCGCGTCGTTGTCAATCCGGTTCTGCCGCTGTCGTTCAAGCGCGAGAAGGAGACCGATTTCCGCGACACGGTCGTCACCCTGCTGATCGACAATTCCGGATCGATGCGCGGGCGGCCGATCTCGATCGCCGCGATGAGCGCCGATATCCTGGCCCGGACCCTGGAACGTTGTGCCGTCAAGGTCGAGATTCTCGGATTTACCACCCGGGCCTGGAAGGGCGGCCAGGCGCGCGAGCGCTGGATCGCCGAGGGCAAGGTGGCGACGCCCGGGCGTCTCAATGATCTACGCCACATCATCTATAAGGATGCCGATGCGCCGTGGCGCCGGGCCCGCAAGAATCTGGGCCTGATGCTGCGCGAAGGCATTCTGAAAGAGAATATCGATGGCGAAGCGTTGTTGTGGGCGCATACCCGGCTGATCGCCCGCCCCGAACAACGGCGCATTCTGATGGTGATCTCTGACGGCGCCCCGGTCGATGATTCGACATTGTCGGTCAACAGCGGCAACTATCTTGAGCGCCACCTGCGCCAGGTGATTGAATGGATCGAGACCTCGTCGCCGGTTGAGCTGGTGGCGATCGGGATTGGTCATGACGTGACCCGCTATTACCGGCGCGCGGTCACGATCGTCGATGTCGAACAGTTGGGCGGCATCATGACCGAAAAGCTGGCGGAACTGTTCGAGGAAGACACGCCGACCCGGTGGTCCGGGCGGGCGGCGGGAAAATCAGGGCGCCGGTCATAACGTCATCCGGCGTCAATCGCCATCCATGACTTTGGCGGTCTTGATGGCGTCGCTGATCGACACGCCTTTGCGCAGGATATTGTCGACGATCCGCCCCTGAACCAGATTGATGCCGTGGCGATGGGCGAACAACAGCCCCGATACGGTGCCACAGCGGGCCAGGATATATTGGCAGGAGGACTGGTTCTTGATCTTGTCGAGAAAGATGCTCTTCTCCGGCTCCTTGAGCGAGTCCATGTCGGCATTCCAGAATATCTTGGCGTAATCACAGCCCATATTGTCGATATCGAGATGGGCCACCCAGTAGGGGCTCAAGCCATCGATACAGACGCGGAACCCCTTGTACGCCGCGTATTCGATGACCTCGCGGAAAAGATACTCGTTTTCGATCAGATCAACCTTGTTGATCTCGATTACCAGATTGTTTTTGAGCTCGGCGTTCAGGCGTTCGTCGAAACGGACAAAGACATCGGAAAGAACCGTGGTCAGGTTGAGATTGAGGCCGATCCTGTTGTTGCGCAAAAACTCGACGCTGTAATTCAGGCTGCGCAGGGTCGACTGGTCCAGATTCGAGGTGAAGTAGTTAAAGAGCCAGCGATTCGACGTGATGTCGAAATTCGGGCTGACCCGGTTCTCCAGTTCCCGAACCGTTATATAGACTTCGTAATACTCCCGAAGATTCGGTTCTTCGCTGATGTCAATGATCGGTTGGTTCAGAATGAAGGGTGACAGATCGAAAATCGCCATGGCGCGTTCGATCTTTCCCAATTCCTCCAACGTGATCGGCGGCTTGGTCGCGGCGCTGTTGATGTGACCCGGATTTTTGGCGGCCAGGCTTTCGATGAAACGAATTACATTAACGAAATTAAGGGACAGTTCCAGGACGGAAAACAGGGCCTTTTCATTGTAGGGGTTCGGTCCCGTCATTTTGGTGCGGGACAGGATAACCCTTTCAACTTTTTGGCAAATGTCTGAAACATTGGAAAAACGCATTCCCTTGTAGAGAATGATCAAGTCATCATTGGACAGGGAATAGGTCTGAAGGAACGTTGCCGTGCTGGCGGCTTCCTGGAACGCGTGCTTGATGCTCAGGGTGTCGGTGCTGTTCTTGTCTTTCAACAAGGACAGGTGAAGATGAACGACCCTCAACCCTTGCAGTTCGCGCTTGGCCGATTGCAACAGCTGTAGCAGCTTCTCATCATCGTCCTGTGGCTTTTCCGGCACCGCGCTCGGCTTCTCGCCTGGTTTGAAGCGCACCCAATCCCGGGCCGGCTTTTGCCCTGTCGGCCTCATTGCGCGATCCTGCCCGTCATGGACACCCCTTTATGTTGAAACCCCCGCAGCAGTCGCGAGTTGCCGCCAAGTTTAAAAGCAAGCTCAGTAAAAAAACGCCAATAATAATATACCAGTCTTTCCGGCAAGCGAACACACATATTTCAGTTTTGATGCAATTAAACAATGAGGTGACGTCCCGCGTTGCCGGGGAAAGCAAAACCTGGGGGTGAGATCGCCCGACCTTGCGGGTGCGCCGGGTCGGGGGGCATGCCCGATCCCGATCGGACTCTGCGCCTGCGGACCCGGCGACGACCGCAATCCAGGGTGCTTTTCCGCAGGACATGGTGTAAACCGGGCGTACGTCCTGTCTGGCATCCCGTTTTGCGGACGACCCGACGGGGCGCTGCCGTCGCCCGTCCTGTTCCCGCCCCGGCCCCGCCCGGCCCAGCCCGACGAAACCGTCCATGAAGCATCTTGAGATCCGTCAGCAGTTTTCCGGTTATTTCGTTGAACATGGCCATACTTTGGTCAAGCCCAGCAACGTCATTCCCGCCGGTGATCCGACCCTGCTCTTCACCAATGCCGGAATGAACCAGTTCAAGGACGCCCTGCTTGGTCGGGAAAAGCGTTCCTATCGTCGGTGTTCGTCGATTCAGCCCTGCATGCGGGTCGGCGGCAAGCACAATGATCTTGATGCGGTCGGCAAGGATGGCCGTCACCTGACCTGGTTCGAGATGCTGGGGAACTGGTCGTTTGGCGATTACTACAAGGAAGACGCGATCGCCTTTGCCTGGGAATTGTCGACGCGGCGACTGGGACTGGATCCGCAGCGGATCTATGCCTCGGTCTACAAGGACGATGACGAGTCCTATGAGATCTGGCGCAAGGTGGCCGGTCTTCCCGACAGCCAGATTGTGCGCCTGGGCGACATCGACAAAGGCGACGAGGAGAATTTCTGGTCGATGGGGCCAACCGGTCCCTGCGGTCCCTGCACCGAACTCTATTTCGATCAGGGTGAGAGCTTTGGCCAGGACGTCGTCGGTGGTGCCACCGATCGGTACCTGGAATTCTGGAACCTGGTGTTCATGCAATATGATCGCCAGGAGGATGGCAGCTTCAAGCCCCTGCCGATGCGCAGCGTCGACACCGGCATGGGGCTGGAGCGCGTCGCGTCGCTGCTGCAGGGCAAAAGCAATGTTTTCCACACCGACCTGTTCATGCCGATCATCGAGGCGGTGGCGGCGCGCAGTGGCCGGGACTTCGCCGGTGCCGACGCCACGGCGATGTGCGTCGTTGCCGACCATATCCGGGCTCTGACCTTTGTTCTGTTCGACGGCGGCGAGTTCGGCCGGGTCGGGCGCGGCTATGTCCTGCGCCGGATTCTGCGGCGCGCCGTGATGCATGCCAGTGATCTCGGGCTCAAGGAGCCGTGGCTTTACAGCCTGGTTCCGACCGTGGTGTCGACGATCGGGGTCTATGATGTCCCCGAGGATCGCCAGCAGTCGATCGCCGCGGCGATCCGGGACGAGGAGGAGCGCTTTCTGCGCACGCTGGATCGCGGTCTGGTCTATTTCCGCAAGGCGGCCGATGAGACCCGCCAAGCCGGCGGGATCACGATCGCGGGACCGGCGGCGTTTCAGCTCTATGACACCTACGGGTTTCCCGTTGATCTGACCCGGATCCTCGCCGAGGAGGAGGGGCTGGCGGTCGATCTCAACGGTTTCGAATCCGAGCTGGAGCAGCAGCGCGCCCGGTCCAAGGACGCGCAGGACTTCTATGACGCCGGCGGCTGGGTCGTGCTGGAGGAGGGAACCGATGGCGGCTTCGCCGGTTACGATCTCAGTTCGCTTGAGGTCCAGGTTCTGCGCTATCGCGATCATGGCGATGGTCAGATCGATCTGATCCTGTCGCGGACACCCCTGTATGTTGAAGGCGGCGGCGAGTTGGCCGACCAGGGCACGCTGAGCAACGACGCCATCGAGATCGCGGTCAGCGACGTCAAGCGGATCGATGTCGGCGTTGTTCATACCGGGACGATCCGGCGTGGCCTCTCCGCCGGGCTCGAGCGGGACCCGGTGCTGCTGGCGGTGGTCGATCGCGAGCGGCGCCAGCGCAAGGCGGCCCATCACACCGCGACCCACCTGGCCCATGCGGCGCTGCGCTCGATCCTGGGCCCGGCGACACGCCAGATGGGTTCGCTGGTGACCGAGGACCGGCTGCGGTTCGATTTCGCGACCGATCGCGCCTTGACCCCGGCCGAACTGGTCACGATCGAGGACATGGTCAATGGCTGGGTGCTTGAGGACCATGTCGTCAACAAGCATCTCAATGTGCCCTTGCAGCAGGCGCTTGACATGGGCGCGCTGGCGTTCTTCGCCGACAATTATGGCGAGCGGGTCCGGGTGCTGGAGATCCCGTCGGTCAGTATCGAATTGTGCGGTGGCAACCACATCAACCGGACTTCTGAAATCGGCAGCTTCCAGATCCTCTCGGAACAGAGCGTCGGCGCCGGGGTCCGCCGCCTCGAGGCGGTCACCCATCGGGCGTCGGTCCTGCGCACCCGTGACACCCGCGAGCTGTTGCACCAGGCCGCGGCGGCTCTCAATGTTACGGTCGAGCAGGTCCCGACCCGGATCCTGAAACTGACCGAGGATCTCAAAAAGCTGGAAAAGGAACGCCAGGCTCTGGCGCGTCAGGCCTTCTCCGGCAAGGGATCGGATGCCCTGCTGGCCGAGGCCGAGCAGAAGGACGGCGTCCTGACCCTGGTCAAGGCGCTGGGCACGGCCGATCCCGCCAGCATCAAGAATCTGCTGGACGATCTCAAGGCCAAGCACCCGGCGGGGCTGTTCATCCTGATCGGTGAATCCGACGGCAAGGGCAGTATCGTCGTCGGCGTCGGTGCCGAGGCGATCAAGACCCGCAAACTCAATGCCGGGGCGCTCGCCAAGGCGATCGGGCAGAAGCTGGGCGCCGGCGGTGGCGGCCGTCCGGATTTCGCCCAGACCGGCTTCAAGGACGTGGCTCAGGACCAGGTCGAAGTGATCGCACGGGCTGCGGTCGCCGAGGCCGTCGGCGACTGAGGATCGACGCGGCGCCGCCCCGGCAATCGGGGCGGCGCCGTCAGGCCGGCGGCGGGGTCGGGCTTGGCCGGGCCAGGATCTTGTCGATACGTCGGCCTTTCATGCTGACGACCTCGAAGTGCCAACCCTGCCATTCGACCGTTTCGGCGACAAGCGGGAGATGCCCGAGTTGGAACAGCAGGAAACCGGCCAGGGTGAAATAATCGGCCGCGCCGGCCATGCCGTGAAGCTCAAGCGTCTTTTCGACATCGTCGACCGAGGTCATGCCGTCGATCAGCCAGCTTCCATCATCATGGGCAACCAGATCGGGATCGGCGGTTCCGGTCGACTCCACCAACGCGCCGGCGATCATCTCGATGATGTCGGTGATGGTGACGAGCCCTTCGGCGCTGCCATACTCGTCGACGACGATTGCGATATGCAGGTCCGTTTGCTTGAACAGTTCGAGCAGCCGCATCACCGACGCGCCATCATGGACGATCATCGGGCGCCGAATTGCCGCCATTGGTTGGAACGGCTGGCCCTGCAGGGCGCGATCCAACAGCGTTTTGGTTTCGATGATGCCTTCGATTTCGTCCAGATCGCCGCGGGCGACCGGGAAACGGGAATGACCCGACGCCAGAATGGTGCGCTGCCAGGTCTCGGCACTATCCTCGAGGTCGAGCCAGGCCACGTCCAGACGGGGGGTCATGATGCTGCGGATCGTGCGATCCGCCAGACGCAGCACCCCGTCGATCATCTGCTTCTCGGCAAGCTGGAAGATGCCGCTGCGCGTCGCTTCGGCGATCAGGGCGCGGATTTCGTCCTCGGTCACTGATTCGCGCGGCGCGGTGCTGGTGCCAAGAAGGCGCAACATCCGGTTGGTTGAGGCTTCCAGCAGCCAGACCAGCGGGGCTGCGATGCGCGACAGCGCGTCCATCGGCGCGGCGACCCGGCTGGCGATCCGCTCCGGATCGTTGAGGGCGATGCGTTTCGGGGTCAGCTCGCCGACAACCAGGGTCAGATAGGTGATCGCGACAACGACAAGGCCGAAAGCCAGTACCGGCCCCAACGGCGCCACGCCCGGGATCCGGTTCAGCAGCGTACCGACGGGTTCGGCGAGCCGGGCGCCGCCAAAGGCGCCCGCGATGATCCCGGTGACACTGACGCCGATCTGGACCGTCGACAGGAAGCGTCCCGGGTTGGCGAGCAGCCGCAGTGCCACCTGGGCCCCGCGATCGCCATTGTCGACGCGGGCTTGGAGACGGGTGCGGCGCGACAACACGATGGCCATCTCCGACAAGGCGAAGAAACCGTTGAGGCCGAACAGCAGGAGGAGAAAGCCAAGATTCCAGATCATGACGGGGAAGATCACCGGCCGGTCAAAAGCGGGGAGGGCGGCCAGGGCGGAGGCGTATCATCACTTGTCCTTGGGGTATTCATATTCAATCCGGACATTGTCGGTCAGTCGTTGGAACAAGGATCGGGCGGCGTGCGTTGCCGCTTGCGCGCCGGAAACCGGGGAGTGGGGCGCCGGCTTGTTGTCGGGCCCTGCCGCCTCGCCGTCGGAGGCCATCAGCGGGACCGTCGCCTCCTGCTCGAGATTGGGGAGAGTGCGTCGCGGCAGCCGCGCCTCGGCGTCGGACATCACATCATGCCACAGCCGGGCCGGAATGCTGCCGCCGACGACGCGCTTCATCGGGGTGCCGTCATCATTGCCGATCCAGACGCCGCAGACATAGTCGGCGGTGAAGCCGACGAACCAGGCGTCGCGATAATCCTGACTGGTGCCGGTCTTGCCGGCTGCGGGCCGGTCCAGCCGGGCCGCCTTGCCGGTGCCGAATTCGATGACACCCATCATCATCCGCGTCAACGCGGCGATTTGCTCCGGGGGCGCGACCGGGTCGGTGTCGGAGTGCTGGCGTTGATACAACACCGCGCCCGCGTTATCGGTGATCGTGGTGATCCCGTAGGACCGGACGGGGTGGCCACGATCGGCCAGACCGGCATAGCCGGAGGTCAATTCCAGCAGCGTGACCTCACTGGTTCCCAGCGCGAGGCTGAGATCATGTCCCAGCGGCGCGGTGATGCCGAGGCGCCGTGCCAGCGACCGCACCTTGTCGATGCCGGCGCGCAGCAAGACCCGGACCGAGGCGGTGTTGATCGAATAGGCCAGGGCATTGCGCAGTGGCATCGGTCCGCGGAATTCCTTTTCGAAATTGGCAGGATGCCAGCCATGAACCGAAATCGGGGCGTCGTCGACCAGACTGTCAGCGGTCAGGCCGGTGTCGAGGGCGGCCAGGTAGATGAAGGGTTTGAACGAGGACCCGGGTTGGCGCATCGCCTGCGTGGCCCGATTGAACTGGCTGTCGTGATACTCGGCGCCGCCGATCAGGGCGCGGACCGCGCCGTCCGGGGCCAGGGTGACCAGAGCCGCCTGCGCGGCATCGCCCTTGGCGGCTTGGGGTGATTGCAACGCGCCGCGAATCCGGGCCTCCGCCGCCTGCTGCAGACGGGGATCCAGCGTGGTCCGGACCACAAGGTCGGCATGGTCGGGGCCGACGAAATCGCTGACCTGATCGGCGATCCAATCGGCGAAGTAATGTTCACTGGCGCCGCCCGGCGACCTGCGGTTGGACGCCGACAAGGGATCGTTGAGGGCGGTGAGATCCTTGGGCGCCAGATAGCCGACATCGACCATGTTCTGCAGCACGACCGCGGTCCGTTCCGCCGCCGCGGCGGGGTTGGCGATCGGGGAATAGCGTGACGGCGCCTTGAGCAGGCCGGCGATCGTCGCTGATTCGCGGATGGTGAGATCGCGGGCGGGCTTGGCAAAATAGGTCTGCGCGGCGGCGTCGACGCCATAGGCGCCGGCGCCCAGATAGACGCGGTTGAGGTAAGCCGCGAGAATCTGGTCCTTGCTGTAGAGATGCTCCAGCCACAGGGCCAGCACCGCCTCCTGGACCTTGCGTTTGAAGTTCCGCGCCGGCGTCAGGAACAGGTTCTTGGCCAGTTGCTGAGTGATCGTGGATCCGCCCTGAACCAGCCGGCCGCTGCGCCAATTGGTCAAGGCCGCACGGACCAGTCCGATCGGATCGATGCCGAAATGATGATAGAAGCGGCGATCCTCGGTGGCGAGAACCGCCTGGACCAGGGCCGGCGGCAGGTCCGCGATGGTCAGCGTGGCGCCATGGAGGTCACCGTAGCGCGCAATCAGGGTCCCGTCGGCGGCCAGGATGGTCACCGACGGCCGGCGCAGGCTTTGCGCGACCTGCGAGATGTCCGGCAGATCGTAGGAATAGACCCCGACCACGGCGCCGACCGCGAGGGTCGCCCAGATCGCTGCGACAAAGGTCCAGCGCAGCAGCCAGCCGATCAGTGAAAAGTTGCGCCGGGGGGATGGCGGCTGGGGCGGTGGGGGAGCGGGGCGGAACAAAGGCGGCGGGTCCGTCGGTTGCAGGGGTCACGCTTTGGAGAGGTCGGGATATTTCCGCAAATAATGGCGAAATTGGTGATAGCCGAGCCCAAGATCCTCGGCAGCCTGTTTCTGACTGCCATTATGACGGTGCAGCGCGTCTCTCAACAGGCTGATTTCGAAGGCGCGCACTTTGGCTTCGAATCCCGGGGGCTCGGTCGGCGGTGTCTCGTCCGGGGTGGCCCCGCCGTGCGGTCGTTCGGCTGCCGGTGCCGGCGTCCCGGTCTGTGGCGCGCACCAGGACGGGGCGAACGGATCAAGGATCACGCTGTCAACCGGTTGAGCGGGATCGGCGGCGCGATAGACCGCGCGTTCCACGACATTTTTCAACTCCCGGACATTGCCGGGCCAATTATGCTGCATCAAGGCCGCCAGCGCCGCCGGGCCGAAGCCGGCGAAGATGCCATGGCCCAGCTCATGTGCCATGGCCTGGCCGAACTGCTGGGCCAGGACCGGAATATCCTCCACCCGGGCCCGCAAGGGCGGCAACGTAATGACGTCGAACGCGAGGCGGTCGAGCAGATCGGCGCGGAAGCGGCCCGCGGCGGCCAGCGCCGGCAGATCGGCGTGGGTGGCGCCGATCAGCCGAACCTCGACCGACAGGGTCTCGCGGCCACCGACGCGCTCGAACTCGCCATATTCGATCACGCGCAGGACCTGTTCCTGGACCCGACTGGAGGCGGTGGCGATCTCGTCGAGGAACAGTGTCCCGCCGTCGGCCAGCTCGAATCGGCCGGGCCGACGGCGGCTGGCCCCGGTGAAGGCGCCGGCTTCGTGGCCGAACAGCTCGCTTTCGAGCAGGGTTTCCGGCAATGCGGCGCAATTCAGCTTGATGAAGGGTTGGGCCCAGCGGGGCGACAGATAGTGCAGCCGTGCCGCGATCAGTTCCTTGCCGGTGCCGCGCTCCCCGACCACCAAAACCGGTTTGGCCAGCGGTGCCAGCCGGGACGCCTGCTCCAGTGCGGCCAGGAACAGCGGTGCGGTGCCGATAACGGGGGGGAGTGGTGTTGCCATGGTGATCTGTTTACAGCAGCGTGGCTGAATCCGCCATATCAATTGAGGGTGAAATTGCCGATATCAATAGAATCAAGGGATTACGCGGGTCGTGGCACCTGGCACGAACCCTGCGTAAGGAGGGCCAGGTCCCGATCGGCAAGCCGCGCACGGCTTGCCCCGGGCGGCTTTCCGAGGAGAACCCAATGGGCATTTTTTCGCGCCTGACCGACATCATCAATGCCAATATCAACTCCCTGCTGGATCGCGCCGAGGATCCTGCCAAGCTGATCCGGCTGATCATCCAGGAAATGGAAGACACCCTGGTTGAAGTGCGCTCCTCGACGGTCAAGACGATCGCCGAACGCAAGGATATCGAACGCCGCGTTCTGGGCTTGCGCCATGACATCGCCGAATGGCAGCGCAAGGCCGAGCTGGCCATGTCCCGCGGCCGTGAGGATCTGGCCAAGGGTGCCCTGATGGCCAAGGCCAAGGTTGCCGAGAGCGAGCGCGCCCTGGCCACGGATCTGGCCCATCTCGACGAGGCCCTGGGCAAGACCAGCGACGATATCGCCAAGCTGCAAGCCAAGCTGGCCGACGCCAAGACCCGGGAGCAGGCGCTGGCCCACCGCCAGGCGACAACGGTCAACCGGATCAAGGTGCGGGAGCGGCTGCATGACGATCGCCTGGCCGACGCCTTCGCCCGGTTCGAGCAGGTTGAACGGAACCTCGACGCCCTCGAAGGCAAGGCCGAGTCCTTTGATCTGGGTCGTCGGAAAACCCTGGCCGATGAGTTTGCCGAGTTGGAGGTCGACAGCGCCGTCGACCAGGAACTCGCCGACCTCAAGGCCCGGTTGAAATCCGGCGGTGTCGGATGATCGGGGGCCCCATGTTCGTCCTGTCGATTCTGTTTCTGGTGATCGTCGCGCCGATCTGGATCGTGCTGCATTATGTCACGGTCTGGCGCGGGGCCCGGGCGCTCAGTGCCGAGGACGAACGGATGCTGGCCGAGCTGTGGAGCAGCGCCGGCCGGCTCGAAGCCCGGATCAACAGCCTGGAACGGATCCTTGATACCGAGGCCCCGACCTGGAGGACCAGGACATGACCGGGAGGGATTCGTTTTTCCGTTCGCCCAATCCCCACCGGCTGTACCGCGACCGCGAGCATCGGATCGTGTTCGGCGTCTGCGCCGGCGTCGCGGATTATTTCGGTGTCGATCCGCTGCCGGTTCGGGCGGTCTGCATCGTCGCGCTGGTGGTATTTTTCGCGCCGGTGCTGCTCGGTTATCTGGCCGCCGCGGTGATCCTGCCGGCCCGGCCGAACCGGCTGTATCGTGATGCCGAAGAGGAGGCGTTCTGGCGCTCGGTCAGCCTCAAGCCCGATCGGACGCTGGCCGGGTTGACGCAGAAATTCCATGACCTGGAGCGGCGGTTGCGCGGGATGGAAGGCTATGTCGCCTCCAATGACTTCACCCTGAACCGCCAGTTCCGGGATCTGGAGCGCTGAACGGGCAAAAAGCGGGGAGGATCTCCGGTCTCTCTGGAGGCGGCGGTCCGTCCCGTTCTTTTCGGTTGCAGCATCGTCGCCGCCTTCGCGAGTCGAATCATTGCGTCGATGTCCGGTTTTAGCCATAAGGGAAGAGACCAAACGAAATTTGAGTCAAGAACGTAGAGAACCCGGCGGCCGATCAATCCCTGTGGAGCGACGCAATGTTTAGTGTAAAAATAAATCATCTTGTATCCGCAAGTGCGGCGCTCGCCATCGGGCTGCTGCTTTCGCTTGCTGCGTCGTGGGCGCAGGCGGCGGCACCCGCCGAGAAAAATGGCGCGACGACACCCGTCGTCTCCGCGTCGAAACCAGTGGGGACCGTCGCGACAACAGCAGCGCCGCTTCCGGCGCCCCTGCCAACCGCGGCGGCGCCCGACAAGGTCAAGGTTGGCATATACATTACCCAATTATATGACATTGATATGGCAAAACGATCCTTCAATGCAACTTTTTGGGGTTGGTATCAGACAACTGATGGAAAGTATAAACCGCTCGACAATGTTGAAATCGTCAATGCAAAAGCCTCATTGACGAAATTTGGTTCTGTTACGACAAGGGATAATATCCCCTGGGATGGTGGGAATGCCGATGTATTTTGGACGGAAGGAAAATATAATGCGTTGTTGATGCAGGATTGGAACGTCGATAACTTTCCATTTGATCGTCAGGTGCTGCACATAAATCTGGAAGATGGCATAAATGATGAATCACAGACAATTTTCGTAGCAGATGAAAAAAACAGCAAGATTGACCAGGAATTGAAACTTCCGGGATGGGTTATCGAATCGTTTTCTATAAAATCTGTAAACAACGTATATGATACAACATATGGCGATCCTACGCTTCAAGGGGTCAGCACATATTCCCGTGTTATTGCGGATATCGTGATAAAACGTGCCGGATTACGAATTCTTTGCAGCATGTTCATCGGATTTTTTGTGGCATTTACGTTGGTTCTTCTCTCGTATTTTATGGATGCCATTGGCATGGCAGCGTCGCGGGTGGGTCTGAGCGCGGGAGCAATTTTTGCTGCAATTGGGAATAAATATATTATCGACAACTATTTGCCGCCGTCGTCGAGTTTTACGCTTGCGGATGGCATCGAGTTGGCAACGTTTTTGGCCATCATCTTTGGGATCCTGGTGACGGTTGTGATTCAGTGGTTCAAGGCGCACCACCCCCGCACGGTGAAGCGGATCAATCATTGGTCCGCCGCCTTCAGCGTGGTTGCCTATGTTGGTTTCATCGGTCATTTGGTCTATCGAGCCGCCAGTTGACAAAGCCGGCGATTATTGCCGTGCCCTTATCGGCCCGGAGACCCTGGGGACGCATGACGTAATCCAGGCGACAACGGTCAACCGGATCAAGGCGCGCGGTCAGCCTCAAGCCCGATCGAACGCTGGCCGGGCTCAGGCAGAAATTCCACGACCGGGAGCGGCGGTCGCGTGGGATCGAAGGTTATGTCGCTGCCAATGACTCCACCCTGAATCGTCAGTTCCGGGATTTGGAGCGCTGAACGGGCAAAAAGCGGGACGGATTTCCGGTCTCCCGGAGAGAGCGGGGGACGTCCGTCCCGGTTTTCCCGGTTACAGCATCGTCGCCGCCTTTGCTCGTCGAATCATTGCGTCGATATCCGATTCTAGCCATAAAAGAAAAGGCCGAACGAAATTTGAATCAAAAAAAGACAGAAGCTGGCAACTGATCAAACCCTGTGGAGCGACGCAATGTTTCATGTAAAAATAAATCGTCTTGTATCCCTAGGCGCGGCGCTTGCCATCGGGCTGCTGCTTTCGCTTGGCGTATCGTGGGTGCAGGCGGCGACACCCGCCGAGAAAAATGGCGTGGTGAAACCCATTGTGCCCTCGTCGAAACCAGCGGGCAGCGTCACGATAACAACAGCCCTTCCGCCGCCTCAGCCAGTCACCGCGGTGCCCAACAAGGTCAAGGTTGGGATATACCTTACGCAGTTATATGACATTGATATGGCAAAGCGATCCTTCAATGCGACCTTTTGGGGTTGGTATCAGACAACAGACGGAAAATATAAGCCAGTCGATAATGTTGAAGTTGTCAATGCAAAAGCCTCATCGACAAAATTTAGTGCTGTTATACCATATAATAATATCCCCTGGGATGGCGGAAATGCCGACGTGTTTTGGATGCAGGCAAAATATAATGCATTATTGATACAAGATTGGAATATCGATAGCTTTCCATTTGATCGTCAGGTACTGCGTATATCATTGGAAGATTCTGTCAATGATGAATCTCAGACAATTTTCGTGGCAGACGCAGAAAACAGCAAGATTGACAAGGAAGTAAGGCTTCCGGGATGGAATATTGAGTCATTTTCCATAAAATCTATAGACAGCGTATATGATACCACATATGGCGATCCTACGCTTCACGGAGACAGCACATATTCCCGCATTGTTGCCGATATAACGATAAAACGTGCCGGATTGCGAATTCTTTGCAGCATGTTCATCGGATTTTTTGTGGCATTTACGTTGGTTCTTCTCTCGTATTTTATGGATGCCGTTGGCATGGCAGCGTCGCGTGTGGGCCTGAGCGCGGGAGCAATTTTTGCGGCAATTGGGAATAAATATATTATCGACAACTATTTGCCGCCGTCGTCGAGTTTTACGCTTGCGGATGGCATCGAGTTGGCAACGTTTTTGGCTATCATCTTTGGGATCCTGGTGACGGTTGTGATTCAGTGGTTCAAGGCGCACCACCCTCGCACGGTCAGGCGGATCAATCATTATGCCGCCGCTTTCAGCGTGGTTGCCTATGCTGGTTTCATCGGTCATTTGGTCAATCGAGCCGTCAGCGGATAAAGCCGGTTATTTCCGCTGTGCCATCGCCGGTCAGGGGAACGGTGAAAATATGGCGACATATTAGGCAATTCAGCCGAAGTGGCGGATCGGGTCGTTCCGCCGACAAAACCTGTACACCGCGACCGGACTGCCGTCGCGGGGAGTGCGTAAAGCGGCCCCGGTTTCCCCGTCATTTGACAGCTCTGCCCGTGACGGTGCCCTGGCTGTTCAGCGAACAGCCAGGGGCGTCATCGGTCAAGCTGTCATTCGAACAGATTGCTGAGAGACGACGTCAGGCGCGCCAGCAACGGTCCCGATGCTTCCTCGAATTTCAGGTTTACCTTTTCCGCATAGGCGATATCGCGAGTCTGATACTGTTTGAAATCGGAGTCTTCGTCGATGTTTTGTGTTTTTGTTCTGGCATTGTAGCTATTGCTGCTGCTGGTTCCATAGCCCGTCGGCGTCTGTGACGTGACAGCATAGTCCGACGATCCGTTGGACTGATGGGCAACCGTCGATGTGCTTTGTTTGACCTTCTTGCCACTCAGGGGTCGTTCGGACAGTTGAATGTCGACGACCACCGAGTAGGTGACGTTTTGAATCATCTCATTCGCCAGGAATGTGGCAACACCGACGCCAAGTCCCGCACCGGTCATCGCGCCGGAGCCGCCGCCCAGACCGCCGGCGATTGCCGCCGCGCCTGCCCCCGCGAGCAACGGCTCGCCGTAACGCCCCATCAGCATGGCGTCGCGGTTCTTGGTATCGATCGGACCGGCCTGGAGAATGTTGATTCGAAGCATGTAGTGCGCCGCGTTCGGATCATCGACGATCCGGTACCCGCGTGCCGCGATCGCAGCCGTCAACGGTCCGCGCAGATCAATCTCGGGATGGTCCGACGTGTTGCGCGCGGAAACGTAAATCGTCTTGAGCGCAGGCGGAACCGGATCCAGGAATACCGTCTCGCTCATGTGCGTCTGGACACTGAGGTCGCTGTGATGAATCACATCGCTTGTCGCCTGGCAACCGGCCAAAGCGCCCGCGGCAAAGGCGCCAAGTAAAGCCTTTAAGAAAATGTTCATAATTAGATATCTACCTTCCATTGTAGCTGGGCGTCGCATGCCGGTTCGTCCGGCCCCCTTGGTTGATATTCGCAGGCGATTGGCTACCTTTTGAATGGTCGTTACGTCAAGTGACGTTTATCGGTGAGCGTGCGCCCTTGACCAAAAGGGCTCACCACCGGACGCATCGGCTGTTGCGCCGTCATTTCCTTGACCAATGTTCGTTTGTCGGGAATTCGGTGAGTCCTGGACCCTGACGGCGGCTCGAGACGCGGCCATTCCTGAAACGCGCGTCTCAATCCTTCGATCGGAGAAGCCCGGGACTTGCGGCACGACCAATGCGTGTCAAAATTTCCGTACTCCCGCCGACGGCTCGGGCCGTTCGAGTCTGTCGATCTTCAGCACATCTCGTGCCGCTCCGGCGGTTTCGTGAAAGGCTGCCAGAGCATTTTCCGACCAGGTGGGTTCCGGTTGGGCGTAGAAAATGCGACAAAACAGAGACCTGAGCTGTTCTCACCGCGTCAGGCTTGGCCAGACGTCGCACCCCGGCGAAGGCGGATGGCGTCCGCCGGGGCATGACCAGGCCTAAGCCACGTCCCGTTCCACCAGTTTAAGAGGGGGCACGCCAACCAGGGGTGCCAGCTTTTGCTGGATCGCCACGATCTGATCGAGCGGGCGCCATTGGACCGTCATGCTGGTGATGAGCCCGTCATCGTCGATCTCCATATCGTCGACGCCGGTGACCTCGGCGTCGCCAAGGCGGATGCGCAGCATGACCGCCGCGCGCTTGTCCCCGGTGATGACCGCGGTCGTCTCGAATTCGTCCACGGCTGACAGCAGCACGCCGAGGACGCCCAGCGCCGCCGCCTTGCCAACAAACGGCGTCGTGAGAAACGGGCTCTTGAGCACGATGTTCTCGCTCATATGCTCGCCCAACAGCTCTGGCTTCCGGGCGTCCATCCCCTCCAGATAGGGGGTCACATGGTCCATATTCATGTCAGGTCCTTTCTGCGACGGCGACATCGGTTCAACAACGGACCTATAGGTCATTAAAACAGATCGTGGTTGTAGCCGGGCACGGGGTGATGCAGTGTTGACACCATGTCCACAACGAACCTCTCGCTAACCTTCGCGCAACTGCAGTGCTTCGTCGGCGTCGTCGATACGGGCTCCTTTGCGGCGGCCGGTCGTCAGCTTGGACTGACGACGTCCGGGGTGTCCAAGACGGTCGCGCGTCTGGAGATGGCGAGGGGGGTGCGGTTGCTCAATCGGTCGACCCATTCGTTGTCGCTCACCGACGAGGGCGAATTCCTCATTCACCTGGCACGCGAAGCGCTCCTCAGCGTCGGCCGGGTCGAGGACGCGCTCGGTAGCGTCGCTTCCGCGAATTCAGCCGGTCGGGTGCGGATCAGCGCCCCGGCCGCGTTCGTGGGTGCCTGCCTGGTTCCGCTCTTGCCAAGGTTTCGGGAGCTTTACCCGGAGATCCTGCTCGACCTGCGCGCCAGCGACACCATGGTCGATCTCGCTGACCAGGCGATCGACCTCGCGCTTCGCACCGGTACGATCAGCAATATACCGGGGCACCTCGTGCAGTTGCTCTTCACCTTCCGGTGGGTGACCTGCGCCGCCCCCGAGTATCTCGCGCGAAAGGGGGCGCCCACAAGCCTGACGGACCTCTCGCAGCATGATCTTATCGCGTTCCGCAACCAGAGGACGGGGCTTGTCGACCCGTGGCGGTTTCCGGCCTCGGATGCCAACAGCATGGCGACGCGCCATACGCCCTCGCCCGCCGTGGTGGTGGACGACGCCAACGCGGCGTGCGCCGCGGCTTTGGCGGGTGCGGGCCTGCTTTGGGCGCCGGAATGGCTGGTGAACCGCGAACTGGGCGCTGGGCGACTGGTCAAGATACTCCCACCGGAGGCCGGCGAGCGAATGAAAATGTCGATCATCCGTCGTGATCAGCCCCACAATCCCGAGCGGATTGCGCGGGTCCTGGCGTTTCTGAAGGAGAGCCGCTCCGGTTTCACCGGTTGAACGCCGACAGCGCGTCCTTTCAGCAGCGGGCTGCCGCCCGCACCCGCTCGGGGTGAACCCCGAATCCCCCCGCTATTTTGACAAAAACAAAGGGGTCTGGGGCATGGCCCCCGTTGGGTTTGGGCGAAAGCCCAACGCTTCGTCGCCAAAATGACAACCGCGGGCACGCCATCGGCTGCACCCGGCATGCACCATTCAGCTCATCATCCACACCGATATTCAGCGCGATCCCGTTCCGGCGCCGCCAAAAGGCTTGTCGTGTTCCCATGCCGCTCAGGTTGCCGCGGCTTTGGCAAACTGCCTGGGCGGGTAGCCCATCACGCGTTTGAACGCGGCGCCGAATGCACTTTCCGACTCGTAACCGACGATCGGCGCGACCAGCGCGATGGGCATGCCGCCATTGGCGAGACGATCGGATGCGACCATCATCCGCCAGCGGGTCAGATACGCCATGGCGGGCTCGCCGACCGTATCCTTGAAGCGGAGGGCGAAGCTCGACCGTGACATGCCAGCGACCTTAGCCAGGGTCTCCAGCGTCCATTTGCGCCCCGGCTCCGCATGCATGGCCGCAATCACCGCGCGCATCTGCTTATCCGCCAACGCGAACAGCCATCCCGTGCTGTGACGCGAATGCTCGGCGAGGTGCAATCGCAGCGCTTCGATCAGCAGCGCCTGGGCAAGATGTTCGGCGATCAAGGTGCTGCCGGGCTGCGGCTCACGTAATTCGCGCATCAGCCTTTCTATTGACCAGCGAAGGGCGGCCTTGTGTGCTTCGGCGCGGATATGGACGAGCGGCGGGAGCATGGCGAGGAGCAGTTCGGCGTGCATGCCCTCGAAGCCGAAATACCCGCCCATGCCCGAAACGTCGCCGCCGCTGTTCAGAACCGCCGTTTCGCCGGCGGCCACAGTCGGAAAGAAGCGAAAGGCGTCGGTCAGCGGCGCATCGGCCGCGCTGTAAAGGCGATAGCCCTTCCCTCCCGACATCAGCACGAAATCGCCGGCGGCGAGCCGCACGGGTTCAGCCGCCTGGTCCAACGCCAACCAGCAGGAGCCCGACTGGATCGCATAGCACCGGATGCTGTCGTCCGCGCCAAATGCCAGGGCCCAATCGCCACCGGCATCGAGACCGCGGAATCCATAGCTGGCGGGCTTCAGCAGCGAGAGGATGTCGGAAAGAGGGTCCATGAGCAATCCCGGACGATGGCGACGCTATCGCAGATGTTAAAGCATGGAACGTCCAAGGGCCATCCCCTATCTTTCATCTCGGCACGAAGCCCCACACGGCACCAGGAGTTACCGCTATGCCCGAGAATAAAGCCCTTTGGATCAATGCGAAGCGCGGGCCGTTCACCGTCGGCCCCGCGCCCTATACGGCGCCCCGGGCCGACGAGATCGTCATCCGCGCCCGCGCCGTCGCCGTCAATCCGATGGACCGGTTGCAACAAACGCTGGGTGATATCATCACGCCCTGGACGCGCTACCCCTTCGTGTTCGGTTCCGACGTCGCTGGCGAGGTTGTGGCAGTCGGCAGTGGCGTAAAGCGCTTTCACGTCGGCGACCGCGTGGTTGGCTATGCCGCCGGCTCGGATAAAGGGCGAAAGCGCGCCGCCGAGGGCGCCTTCCAGGACTATGTTGTCCTGCTCGCCCCCATGACGTCCGCCATTCCCGATACGGTCTCGTTCGAGGCTGCCTCGGTCATATCCCTTGGCGTTTCAACCGCGGCCTGTGGTCTCTTTCAGAAGGATTTCCTGGCTTTGAATGCGCCGTCGGCATCCGCCTCGCCCACGGGCAAGACCCTGATCGTCTGGGGGGGATCGACGAGCGTCGGCAGCAACGCGATCCAGCTCGCCGTCGCGGCCGGTTATGACGTGGTCACGACCGCATCGCCGCGCAATTTTGCCTATGTGAAAGGCCTCGGGGCCCGCGGGGCGTTTGACTACCACTCAAAGACAGTCGTCGCCGACATCGTTAACTTCCTGAGCGGGCGCGAGATCGTTGGCGCCCTGGCGATCGGGCCAGGCTCGGCGGCGGCATGCGTCGATATTGTCGGCCGTTGCAAGGGCAACCGGTTCGTGTCGATGGCGACGCTGCCAACGTCTTGGGACGACGTTCCAGCAGGGCGCGGCCGGATTTTCCATCTCGTTCCCGCGCTCGCGCGGATGATCGTCGGCACCATTGGCCTGAACCAAAGGGCGCGGCGCCGCAAGGTCCGCACCAAAATGATCTGGGGCAGCGCCCTGGTCGCGAACGAAG
Organism: Azospirillaceae bacterium; assembly: GCA_031291675.1. Lineage (GTDB taxonomy): Bacteria > Pseudomonadota > Alphaproteobacteria > Azospirillales > Azospirillaceae > JARLIO01. The sequence goes on along the minus strand of JARLIO010000034.1, from coordinate 269,241 downwards.
TGGGGCCGATGATTTTCGAGGCCTTCCTGCCGGCGGCCCTGGCCGAGGCCCGGTTCGTTGCGGCGCCCGGTGCCACGGTCGTCGGAACCGGATTGGCACAAATTCCGGTCGGCCTTGAGCGCCAGCGCCAGGGCGTTTCAGCGACCAAGCTGGTGGTCACGCTGTGATGGCCCGCCAAGCGCGGCCCATCCTCAGAGCCGGCTTCATCGACCTCGCTGCGCTCGGCAGCGAGGTTGGGGGCCCGGTTCGGGACAACGTCGAATCTTCTGAGGGAGGCAGGTGCCGCCCTGCCGGCACCTCGTGAGCCCGGCCATGACCCTCGTCAGCGTAACCCGCTTCCACCTTCGCTCGCTTCGGTTTTTCCCGTTCTTCATGATCCACGCGAACCGCACGATTGCGCAAATCCGCAAGGCCGATGGCTTTCTTGCGGGCGCTGTCCAGCGCGACAACGATCTTGCGTTCTGGACCATGACGATGTGGCGGGACGAGCACGCGATGCGTGCCTACGGCGCGAGCGGCGCCCATCAAAAGGCCATGCCGCACTTTGCGGAATGGGCGGACGAAGCCGGTGTCGTGCACTGGATGCAAGCCGGTAGAGATCTACCCGATTGGCCCGAAGCCGTGCGTCGCTTGCGGGATGAGGGGCGTTCCTCTTCACTTCGCCATCCTGGGCCCGCGCATGACGACAGAAGCTTCGCAGACCCGCAGATGACCCATGGAATGCGGCTGTGAGAAACAGCGACCAGGCCATGCACAACCCAACCCCGGCCGCTGTCGCCAGGACACAAGGTGGATCAGAACGTCCCATGAGACTTGCACGCACTCTCCTCAGCGCGAGCCTTGTCGCGTTCAGCCGTCGCATCGGCCGCGCTTGTGCCGGCGGGGCGATTTCGCCGGCCAACAGGCCCTACGACGGGGGACGCCGACGTTTGCGCGGCTGCGGCGGCTCCTCGTCGGCAAGCTCGCCCAGCCGCCGCAGCCACAGGGCGATATCGGGATCAAGCCGGGCCAGCACGGCGTCGCGGCGCCCGGCGTCGGCCTTATAGTCGGCCAGCGCGGCGAGCAGACGGGCGTGGGCCGGGGCATCGGGCGACAAGGTGCCGTCGAGCAGCCCGGCGACGTCGCGCAGCAGGCCGGCATCGCGGCAGTCCGCGGCAAAGGCGGCGATGATCGGAGACAGCCAGGATTTTGGCCAGATCGTGGCGCGGCGCGCCAGACGGGACAGGATGCCGGCCGCGGCCTCGAAGCCGGCCGCTCGTCCTTCCGCGGCACCGACATTGGCGATGGCGCGACCGACAGGCGTCATTGACCAGTAAGAATGGTGGCCCAGCCAGTCGGTGCGCCGATCCAGGAAAGCATCCAACTCACGCCAGGCGCGGGCGCCGGTGGCGGTGGCCAGCAGCATGACGCGGTTGTCCGGCCGCATCATCCAGCCCGCAGGCGCTGCTGGGCGACGTCCTCCTTGAACACAGTGGCCATCAGAATGTCGAAATTCTCGACCACCACCACGGCCAGTCCGCGCTTCGTGCCAAAGCTGGCGTCGAGTTCGCCCTCCAGCGCGTCGGCCGCCGCCTGCCAAGCGCCGGCATCGGCTTCGGGATCCGGCCAGCGGAACCATCGCGCCGGTCCAGCTTTGGTCGGTGCCCTGGCGCCGGTCGGCCAGCTTGGCGGTGATATAGCCCAGCAGGGCATGGGGGTTGCGGGTCAGGTTGTGCTGTTCCTCGGGCAGCAGGACAAAGGCCAGGGCGTCATCGCGTCCGTGCTCGATCTCGATTTGCACCAGGCGCATCAGGAACGATTTGCCGAAACCGCGCGGGCCATAGACGATCATGTGCTGCAAAGCGCCGGGGGCGAGGCGGCGGTTGTCGCGGATGACGCCGAGGATCTGATCGCGCGGGGCCTCGCGCCCGGTCATCAGGGCGCCACCGTCGCCTCGGTCATCCGGTGGGTGTTGAAGGATTCGATCAGCGCCCGCGATCCCGGCTCGCTCATAGTCCGGCGTGCCGCCACCACAGCCGGGCCAGCCGCGAGGCCGGTCGCCAGAGGCGCCGGCCCTCGGCGTCCTCGCTATAGGCGATGAATCCGTCCTCCACCAGCATGGCGAGCGCCTCGCGCCGGTCGATGGCGTCATAATCCGCCACGTCCGGCAGCGCGGCGGTTTCGCCCTCGTGCGACAGGACGGCGGCGAGAAGCGGCAGAATCAGCGTGCGCTGCAGCGACTTGTCGATTTCCGCGTAGAATTTGAAGCGGCGATCGAATTGCACGTAAAAGGTGTCGTCCAACTGTGGGCGGATGGTCTGCGCGAAAATGTCCGGGAACTCCTGCGGCGCGGCCGCGGCGGGCAGGGTCTGCAGCGCCTTGACCAGGAAACTGGGATAAAATACCCCGACCTCGCGCAGCAGGGCGGTGCTATGCGCCGCGCTCCACGCCGGGCCTTTTCCCGCCGCCGCCGCGATGAAGGCGCGCGCCTCCGCCTCGGTCAATTCGGCAATGTCGAAAGAGGACAGGTCGTTGAGGTGATCGGCGCGGAAGCCGTGTTTGCGCGCCAGCCCGGCCATGCCGATCGAACCGGCCAGGACCATCTTGACCCCGACATTGCGCCATTCGCGCAGCGCGGCGAGCAACTGATCGACTTCGGCCGGTCCTTTGTCGGGATGATCGGCGATCATGTGCTGCACCAGGAAGGGCAGTTTATCGATGGTCACCAGCAGACGGGTTTTTTCCTGGCGCAACACCCCGACGATACGGTCGGAGAGGACCGGCCAGTAGGCGGCGATCGCCCGGCTGTCGGCGTCGCCGAGAATTTTGCCGCCACTGGCCAGCCTGACGAAGGATTTGACCGCCTCGGGAAACATGCCGTCGGTCAACGTCGCCTGGAGGCGGCCAAGCAACGTCCTATGGGTCTGATGCAGGGCGGTCAGGACATCGAACAGCAATTTGTCGACGCTGCGCATGCCTTGGGCATCAATGGCGATCACGCCATAGTCGCGCTGTTTCATTTCCTCGGCGATAAATTGCAGGCAGGTCGATTTGCCGGTTCGCCGCAGGCCGAACATTGTGAATCCGGCGCCGCCGGTGATCAAGCCAAGCGCCTGGTCCTCAAGCCGCGGGCTGGGAAAGCGGGAGTTGCCGCCCACCGGGCCGCAAAAAAGGCAGCCGCATGGTCGGGTCTTCCTCGCGAGATATCCGCTGTTTCGGATATCTGATTTATCGGATGGGTGACGACGACCGGGCCCGTCCCCGGCGTTACCGCCCCCTGATCGACCCCGAAAAATCCGGGGATAGATGAGGCAACGTTCGAGACACCGCGGATTGGCTGGTTCGGGTCCATGTGCGAAGCCGGCAACAATAGAGTGTCGAATGGCGGAATAGCGACGAAATGACGCAGTCACCATGGTGATGGGCGCGGCAGTCGATTGCGGCCGATGGCAATGTTGCCGGTGATTTCTGTCGGTCTGCTGTATCGCGATCACGACTCTTGACTTTTTCCCGGGCACAGCCGCTTTCTCCGCCAATGTGGCGACGCGGGTTTCGGCCGCTGTCGACTTGTGCGATCGCGGCGGGCCGGCGCGACGTGATGACTGGAGGGGCAATGAACCGAGACCTTGTTGCGAGTGGACCGGACGCGGATCGCGGGGTGCCGCCCGGGCCGGTTGATGTCCCCTTCCTGGCGACCCGCGCCGCACTGACCACGCTCAGCCATTTGCCGGAACCGGTGGTGCGCGCGCTGCTCGACCGCTTGGTCACGGCGCTGGCCCGCCGCCATCCCGCGGCATTTGAACGTTTCGCCGAGTTGGCACCGGCCGAGATCCTGGTGGCGCCCGATGACATGCCCTGCCGCTTTACCCTGCTGATCGGGCCGCAGGTCCGGTTGCGTCTGGTGCGTGGTGATCACCCTGAAATCACCTGGGCGGCCTCGGTTCGCGGCCGTTTTGCCGATCTGGCCGCGCTGTTCGAAGGGCGGGTCGATGCCGATGCCCTGTTTTTCTCGCGCGATCTGGCGATCGATGGCGATACCGGCCTGCTCGTGGCCGTGCGCAACGCGATTGATAACGAGGTCATTGACCTCGGTGACGAGATCGCGGCGCTGATCGGTCCGCCGGCAACGTTGGCCCGTGCCCTGCGCGGCTGGCTGTTGCGGCCGGTGCTGGATCGCCTTGATCGTCTGGCCCGTCAGCAGGCGCGCGCGAACGCGCCGGGACGGCGCTGACATGGGACGTTTTGAACTGATCTGTCCCGCCGGAACGCCGGCGGCGTTGCGCGCGGCCGTCGATGCCGGTGCCGATTCGGTCTATGCCGGTTTCCGCGACGACACCAATGCCCGCAATTTTCCTGGCCTGAATTTTTCGCGGCGCGAGATGGAGCAGGGCATCGCCTATGCCCATGCCCGTCACCGGCAGGTCTTCATCGCGATCAATACCTTCGCGGTCGCCGGCAATCTCGCCCCGTGGCACCGCGCCATCGATGACGCCGCCGCGCTGGGGGCGGATGCCGTGATCGTCGCCGACTATGCGGTGCTGGCCTATGCGGCGCGGCGCTATCCGGACCTGCGTTTGCATCTGTCGGTTCAGGCCTCGGCATCCAACCCCGAGGCGATCACGATGCTGCGCGAACAGTTCGGCATCCGGCGTGTCGTGCTGCCGCGGGTTCTCGACGTCAGCGATGTCGGGCGGCTGTGCCACGAGGTCGATGTCGAAACCGAGGTGTTCGTCTTTGGCGGCATGTGTCCGATGGCCGAAGGGCGCTGCGCCCTGTCATCCTATGTCACCGGTCATTCGCCCAACCGCCAGGGCGTTTGCAGCCCGGCGAGCCATGTCCGCTATGAGACCCGCGACGATGGCTTGGTGACGCGTCTGGGCGGGTTCACGATCAACCGTTTCCCCCGCGATGAACAGGCGGGTTACCCGACCCTGTGCAAGGGCCGGTTCGTCGTACTCGAACGGGAACAGTATCTGTTCGAGGAGCCGACCAGCCTCAATGCCCTGGCCCTGTTGCCGCAACTGGCCGAGGCCGGGGTGACCGCGCTCAAGATCGAAGGGCGCCAGCGCGGCCGGGCCTATATCGAGGCCGTGGTGCGCCAGCATCGCGATGCGCTCGATGCGTTTGATCGGGGTGAAACCTGGTCTTCGCCGGAACTCGACGGCCTGGCCGAGGGCGGTCGCGAGACCACCGGCGCTTATGAACGGAGATGGCGATGACCGCCGCGGAATTGTCGTTGGGGCCGGTGCTGTTCAACTGGGCCCCGGAAGTCTGGCGTGATTTCTATTTCGCGATTGCCGACGAGGTCGCGGTCGATTGGGTTCATCTGGGCGAGGTCGTCTGCTCGAAACGCGCGCCCCTGCTGGATAAGGTCTGGGAGCCGGTGGTCGAACGACTCGGCGCCGCGGGCAAGCGGATCGTGTTCGACACGCCCCATCTCGTGGTCTCGCCCGCCGAACGTCAGGCCCTGCGCGCGCTGTCGGCGCGCCAGGACCGCATGATCGAAGCCAATGACGGCGGGGCGTTGGCGCTGCTCGGCGGCCGGCCGCACATGATCGGGCCGATGGTCAATTGCTACAATGAAGGCGCCATGGCCTGGTTCGCGGAACGGGGCGCGGTGGCGATCTGCCTGCCCGGTGAACTCGATTCGGCCGCGATCGCGACCATGGCCCAGGCCGGGCGCGGCCTCGGGGTCGCGGTCGAGGTCCATGCTTTTGGCCGGGTGCCCCTGGCGATCTCGTCACGCTGCAACCATGCCCGGGCCCATGGGCTGCACAAGGATGGCTGCCAGTTCGTCTGCGGTCGCGACGGCGATGGCCTGGCGGTTCAGACGCTCGATCGCCAGGATTTTCTGGCCATCAACGGAACCCAGACCTTGTCCCATGCCGTCGTCTGCCTGTTGGCGGAACTGCGCGACCTGGTTGCTGCCGGGGTCAGCCGGTTCCGCTTGTCACCGCAGACCATCGATATGAAAGCCGTCGTGACGCTTTATCGTGATGTTCTCGACGGGCGCCGCGACGGCGTCGCCGCGCGCGCCGATCTGGGCCGTCTGGTCGCGGGCTTGCCCCTGGCCAATGGTTTCATCCATGGACGGGAGGGGTTGGCGCTGGTGACCGCGTGAGGCGGTGCCGTGAAATCCCAAAAAACACTCTTGAATCAGACTGTGTTTCGATATATCTAAAACATCGATATCGATAACATAGGGACAACGAGCATGTTTGGATTTTCACGGTGCGGCCATCACGGCCGACGTTTTGCCCGGGGCGATCATCCCCATTCCGGGGTGGCTGGCTCGCATCACGAGATGCCGGAGGGGGCCCGGGGGCCCGGCCGCGGTGGCATGGGGCGTCGCGGGCGCCGGGTCTTTGACCATGGTGATCTGCGCTATGTGATTCTGCGGTTGATTGCCGAGAAGCCACGCTACGGCTACGACATCATCAAGGCGATCGAGGAGATGGTCGCCGGCGCTTACAGCCCGAGCCCGGGGGTGATTTATCCCACCCTGACATTGCTGGAGGAGTTGGGCTATGCGAGCCTCGGCCTCGACGAGGGCGGCAAGAAGCTCTACACGATCACCCCGGAGGGAACGGCCTATCTTGACGCCAACCGGGTGACGGTCGACATGATCTTCGCCCGGATCGAGGACACCCGGTCGGCGCAGGCGGACGGCCAGGCCCCCCAACTCGTACGGGCGATGGAGAATGTCAAACTGGCGCTGCGCCTGCGCCTGGCCCGGGGACCGCTGTCCGACGAGCAGTTGCGCGCTGTCGCCGCCGCGCTGGACGCTGCCGCCCTGGGCATCGAACAGGCGTGACCGCCGCCGCGCCGGTGCGGTGCCGCCCGCTCAGGAGCCGCCGGCTCAGGAGCGGCTGGCTCAGGAGCCGGTGCCATGCAGGATCATCGGCGTCCACCAGGCCAGCAGGTCGAGAACGACGCCGACGCCACCCAGCCCCAGCGCCAGGATCGCCATGATGCCAAGATCGGTGATCACGGCCGCCGAGGCCAGGACGATCGCCAATTGCAGCGCGGCGGCGGCGGACTCGTAGAGATGATAGGCGCCCGCGGCGGTGTCGCGGATTTCCTCGGTCGCCTTGGCCCGCGCCAGCAGCTCCTTGCGTCCCTCTCCGGTCTCGGGGTCGCTGTCATAGCGGTTGATATCGGCCTTCCAGCTGTCGAGCTGTTTCTGGATCGCGGCCTGGCGGTCCGCAGGCAGATCCGGACCGATGAACAGCTTTGCCAGGTCGCTGGAGGTCTTGGCAACCGTCGAGCGGACGGTCTTGGCTTGATAGAACGACCACAGGTCCGAAGCGTGGACATTGTTGTTGATCGCTTCGGTCTGCTTGCCTTTGCCCGCGGTTTCGGTGATCGCCAGCAGGGCGGCCAGGACCGAGATCAGAAGCGCTATTCGCTTGTTGGGCGACGTCGGGCCGTGATGCTGATGGCCGGCTTGTTCGATGCGTTCGTGGTTTTCGAGGACTTCCATGACCCGTTTCCCTGCAAGGCGCGGTGAACCGCGTGAATGTCGCGTCGGAGCGAGGCAGAAGGCCTGTCGAATGCTCCCCTGTCAATCGGCCGCAGCCGACCGGGTTCTCCAGGGCCGACCGTCGGCGCCGGCCCTGGTCAGGGCTCGATATGGGTTGTATTGAAGGCCTCTTCCATCTCCTCGAAACCGGGTTGCATCTTGGTCGGGGCGACACCCCGCGCGATTTCGACCGAAACCTGAGCGGCACTGCCGAAAAGGTGCGAGATCAGCGTGTCCTTGATCATCCGGTAGTACTGGATATCAAGATCGGCGACCTGACTCAGGCGCGAGGACACCGGGCCGACCAGCCCATAGGAGGAAAACACGCCGAGAAAGGTCCCAACCAGGGCGCCGCCGATCAGCCGGCCCAGGATCTCGGGCGGCTCGTTGATGTTGCCCATGGTCTTGATGACACCCAGCACCGCGGCCACGATCCCGAGCGCCGGCAGGCCATCGGCCATGGTCTGCAGCGCGTGTGCGGAGGCCAACATGTCCTCCAGGTGCTTTTCCAACTGTTTTTCCATGACGTCCTCGAGGCGGTGCGGGTCGTCGAGGTTCATCGACACCATGCGCAGGTTGGCGCAAATGAATTCGATCGCGAACGGATCTCCGAGGATCCGCGGAAATTTCTTGAAGATCGCGCTGTCCTGGGGCGCCTCGATGTGCGGTTCGACCGACAGCAGACCCTTGGTCTTCATCAGTTTGGTCAGCAGGAACATCAGGCACAGCAGGTCCTTGTAGTCCTGCGGTTTCCATTCCGGTCCGGTGAACACCTTCTTGAGGTCGATGGCGCTGCGGCGCAGCACGTCCGCCTCGTTGGCAATCAGGAAGGCGCTGACCGCGGCGCCGACGATCGCCATGCCCTCATAGGGTGTCGCCCCGATGATGATCTCGATATTGCCGCCGGAGAGAATGAAGCTGCCGAACACGGTGACGAACAGCAGAATGATACCGATGACGCTGAGCATGGAGGTATTCTTTCCTCGGGCGGCGCCGGTGGCTGCGCCCAACCACAACAGATCCGGGCCGCCGGATAATTCCGATCCTGTTCCCAACATGACGGCGGCGACCACAAGCCGTTGCGGCAGGTGACACACACCGACACCGAATCACGGCTAACATCCGGAACTGTACCGAGAAGGTCCAGTTCTTCTTCATGCTTCCGGCCGGTCGGCACGGAGAATTCTCGCGTTTATGGTGAGATCGCGCTGACACGTCGCAGCCGCCCGGGCCGCAGACATTGTGACCGGCGCAAAGCGGGTTGATTCTGCGAAGCGGCGGTGTAGCTTTGTGCGCGCGAGGGAATCGGGTCTGCCGATCCTGATCCGGGGCACCGGGGACGGTCGACGGTTCCGGTTGCACGGCGGTGGCCCGCGAAGTCGCGGGCCTTTGTGTGTCCGTGGGTTGCGTTATGGCGCGGCCGGTCGGTCCGGTGGCGGCGACCCCGGGGTCCCGGCGGGGTTTCCCGTCGCGCTGCGTCCGGCATTCTGGTTCTGAGGGAGTCTCTGGTGGTCACTTATTGCTGGGTTGCCGTCGGCGGTGCGATTGGCAGTGTTTTTCGCTTCTGGCTGTCCAGCCTGATCGCCGAGGCCCTGGGGCCGGCATTCCCCTGGGGCACGCTGGTCATCAATGTTACCGGGTCGTTCCTGATCGGGTTTACCGCGACCTTGACCGGTCTTGATGGGCGGCTTGTGGTCTCGCCGGATCTGCGGACCTTTGTCATGGTCGGCATTTGTGGCGGCTACACCACCTTTTCCAGCTTCAGCCTGCAAACCCTGGCCCTGGCCCGCGACGGGGAATGGCTTCATGCCGGGGCCAATGTCGTGCTGTCGGTGGTGTTGTGCCTGCTTTTCGTGTGGATCGGCCATGTCCTGGCGGCGACCCTGAATCAAATGAGAGGATGATCGCGCCGGACCGGCGCCGCGGGACAGAAGATGCCGTCGCGGCGGCCGGCATGGACCAGAAATTGGTGTCCGCGGCGGGATTCGAACCCACGGCCCCAGGATTCATACCACTTCGGCTTTCGCCGCCGCCTGCTGGCGTTCGTGGTCTGGACTGTCCCTTCACCCTAGGTCGAAACCCGTAGGTGCTGCCCATCCAGTCTCTACACCTTCCCCGACTCGGGGCTTGGCTCGGGATTGGCATGACGCAGATGCGTCGCAGCGTTCCCCGACTTTGAGCAGATCCGTTGCACGGTTTCCACATGCAACGCCCAGTTTACCACAAGGAATCCTGTGCTCTATCCGACTGAGCTACGCGGACTGGTCCGCCCTTATAGCGGTTTGGTGACCGGCATCCAACCAGAATCCTTTGATCTTTTGCGCGCGCCGGCACGGTTCATTCTGGCGGCATCCGGGATGGAATCGTATGGTCGGCCCCGCCGTCGCCCTGCCATTGCCGGGGGGTGGCGTTGGCGCGGCGCGCGGTGCGTCGACGGTTGAAGGAGTGTGTCACGTGCAGGGACCGATCGTTATCCTCACGGGTGCGGGGATCAGCAAGGAATCCGGACTGGATACGTTTCGTTGCGTCGATGGGATCTGGGCCAAGGTGCGGCTGGAGGATGTTGCGACTCCCGAGGGTTTTGACCGGGATCCGGATCAGGTCCATGCCTTCTATAATGACCGGCGCGCCCAGCTTGGCGATCCCGGGGTCGAACCCAATCCGGCCCACCACGCGCTGGCCGAGTTGGAACGGCGCTGGCCGGCCGAGGTGCTGATCGTGACCCAGAACATCGATGACCTTCACGAGCGGGCGGGATCGCGCAATCTGATCCATATGCATGGCGAGTTGCTCAAGGCGCGCTGCGCCTCCTGTGGCCAGACCGTCGAATGGCATGGCGCCCTCGGCGTGACCGATCGCTGCGCGAGCTGCGGCCGGGTCGGGGCGATGCGACCCGACATCGTCTGGTTCGGCGAAATGCCGCTGGAGATGGAGCGCATCTATCGGGCACTCGAAACCTGTGCCCTGTTCATCGCGATCGGCACCTCGGGGCATGTCTATCCGGCGGCCGGCTTTGTTCAGTCGGTGCAGTCGATCGGCAAGGCACACACCGTCGAGCTGAATCTGGAACCCTCTGAAGGCGCCAGCCGGTTCGATGAGACCATCTATGGTCCGGCGACGGCGGCGGTTCCCGCTTATGTCAGCCGGTTGCTGGCACGCGGCGGATGATCGGTTGAACCGGCTGTGATCTGGGAGCGTCGGCGATGACGATCAGGACAATTCGCAAGACGGTGTGCGCCGCGTTGTCGACGATCGGCGTGGCGCTTGTCGCCGCCATGCCACGGCCCGGGATCGCCGCGACCGCGTGCTCTGATTCCGCATCATCCGCCTGTTATTTTACGTTCGAGCCGCCGGGAGCCGGCGGCCGTCTGGATTATTTCGCGGCCCCGGCGTCTGAAAATGCCGCACCCGGAACCGCATTGATCGCGGTGCATGGCCATCCCCGTGATGCCAACCGCACCTTTGACGCGGCCCTGCGCGCCGCGCGCCGCGCCGGTGCGGCGGACGGGATGCTGATCGTCGCACCGGTGTTTCAGGTCGCGGCCGCCGACGCCGCGCGCTGCCATAGCGCCGGCGTGCCCGAGGCGGCACCGGGTGACCTGCTGTGGCGCTGCGACTCCTGGGAGGGCGGCGACGCGGCCGACAACAGTGCGGACTTCACGTCTTTCGCGGCGATGGACGCCCTGGTGCTCGAACTGCATCGCCGCTGGCCCAGCCTGCACCGCGTCACGATCGCGGGCTTTTCCGCCGGGGCGCAATTTGTGCAGCACTATATCGGTTTCGCCGCGGTGCCGCCGGATCTCGGGCTGAAGATCCGCTATGTCATCGCCGATCCCGGCTCCTGGCTCTATTTCGATCCGGTGCGCCCGCAACCGAGCCCGGCGGTTGATGCCGCGGCCTGCGGAGCGGCAGGCGATTGTCCGCTGTCATTGGCGCCGGTGACGGCGTCCTGCGCCAGTGCGAACGACTGGAAATATGGTACCGACCGGATGCCGGCGCGCCTGGGGCGCGATGCCGCGGCGGCGCGGGCGCGCTATGTCCAGGCCGATATCCATTATCTCGAGGGCGCCCTCGACACCGGCACCGCCCGGGGCACCGCCTATCGGATCCTGGACAAGTCCTGTGCCGCGATGGCCCAGGGACCGTTCCGGCTGCAACGCGGGCTGGGTTACGCCCAGTATGACCGTCAGGTCCTGGCCCCGGACCGGCCGCATCCGTTGGTTATCGTCCCGGATTGTGCGCACGACGTCCGCTGCGTGTTCCCCGCCGACGCCGCGCGGGCCGCGCTGTTCGATTCGGCGGCGGAGTAGCGGCGGGGCGGGTGGGATGTCTGTTCTGGAGGGCTGACGGCCTCGACTGATTGAGCGCGATGGGCGCAAAGCGCTTGATGCTGCGCCCTTGAATTGAGTCGTTGCAAGATATACTTCTTATCGAAGCGTCGATCTGGAAGACATTGCGTGAGCACGCACAAGAGTCAGCGGGGCGAGCGCCATGCCGATCACCAAATCCGCCGCCATCTGCTTTACTGAAACAGGTGATGAACTCGCGGGTTCGGAATCGTCGGCATCCGGCCCATGAGCTATCCTTGTTCCTGATCGTTGATGGGTGGCCCTATGTCCGATGAACCTGAGAATCTTGTGCTGGTCTATCTGCGCCGGATGGACGCTGCGCTGGACGATCTCCAGCGTGGACAGGATGAAGTCCTGGTCCACCTCAACCGTCTTGAGGAAGGACAGGCGCGCAATCGCCGCGATCAGGCCACCGATGCTGAAACCGTGGCGCATCTGCAGGCGCAACTCGACCGGGTGCGGGGCCAGATCGCCCGGATCAGCCGTCGCCTGGATCTCACCGACGATCCCGCCGCCTGATCGAATGCGAGCGCCACCAGCGGATCAACCGCGGCGGCGGATCGCCTGGACCATGTTTTCCAGGGCCGACAGAAAGCGCGACCGGTCCTGGCGAACAAAAGGGGCGGGGCCGCCGCTCAGATCGCCGCTGTCGCGCAATTGGGCCGACAACTCGCGCATCGCCTTCGCCATGCCGATCGAATCGGCGGTGAACGGTTTCCCCGTTGGCCCCAGGACCTGAGCCTGACGCTCCAGGCAGCGGCCGGCCAGCAGAATATCGGCGGTGACGGCGATATCGTCGGGGCCGATATGCGCGACAATCCAGTCATCGGCGGCATCCATGCCGTCGGCAACGACGGTCTTCTCGACCAGCGGGTGATCGTAGCCGCGAAGCCAGCGATTGCTGACCAGATGCACGGTCTGGCCATGCCGCTCGGCGACGCGGAGCACCTCGTCCTTGACCGGGCAGGCGTCGCCGTCGATGAAGATGCTCACAGTTTTCGTCGGTTCTGTTGCGGTTGCGGGCCCAAAACAAAGAACGGCCGCCCCGTGGGGCAGCCGTTCCCTTGTCAAACCGCGATTCAACGCGAAGCGCGGAACATCGACTTACGCGCGGTATCCGCGGATGGAAGCGAAGACCCAGGTCACGCGAGCCGAAGGCCGCGGCAGATGACAATGAGACACTGGATCACCTCCTCTCTTTAATTGAAAACCGTTCTCAGTATGCAAAGGCGCCCGGGATCTGACAAGCGCAATTTGCGCCATTCGCCGCTACCGGGCGGAAATTTCGGGATGCCCTGCTTCCGCGGCCGCGTTGGCCTCAAGAACCTCGTCGGTCAGGGTGGCCGCCGTGCTGGCGGGCAGCGTCAGGGTCAGCAGGGCGCCCAGCCGGTCGTGGCGGTTGGCGGCGATGACGGTGCCGCCCATCGCCTCGGCAAAGCCGCGACACACCGCCAGCCCCAGCCCGGTGCCGGCAACCTGGCGATCGCGCGCCGTCACCCGGTAGAATTTGTTGAAGATCAGGTCGGTGGCCTCGGCAGGGATGCCGGGGCCCTCGTCGGCGACCGCGATGCTGACCGAACCGTTGTTCGCCACGGCTTCGACCCGGATTGTCGTGCCGGCGGGGGCGTATTTGCCGGCATTGTCGAGCAGATTGACCAGGATCTGTTCGATCAGCAGAAAGTCACCGACGACGAGCGGCAGATTGCGCGGGATCGCGACCTTGACCTTGTGTCCGGCCAGGATCTGTCGGCAGCGTTCCAGCGCGGTGCCGACCACGTCCTCGACATCGAAGGCCTCGCGCTTGGCATGGATCGCCCCGGACTCCAGCCGGGTCATGTCGAGCAGATTGCCGATGAAGCGGTTGAGCCGTTCCGCCTCGGTCAGCACCGTGCTCGCCAGCTCGGCCCGGATCGGCGACGCGTAATTGTCGCCATTGGCGACCAGACCGGTTGCCGCGCCGATGATCGACGCCAGCGGCGTCCGCAGATCATGGGAGATGCTGGTCAGCAGGGCCGAGCGCAGTTTCTCGGTCTCGGCCATGATCCGCACTTCGTCGAGATCCTCGGCCAGGGCGACGCGCTCGATCGCGATCGCGGCCTGGTCCGACAGCGCGTCGAACAGCCGCCGGCCGTCGGGGGTCAGGATCGGGCCGTTGACGTCGGCATCGATCCCGATCACCGCCAGGGGCCCGCGCTCGGTGCGCATCGGCATGAACAGACGCCGGGCGCCGGGAAGGGTATCGGCGCCGCGTCCCGCGGCCCGATTGTGGTTCCACGCCCATTGCGCCGCGGCGAGATCGCCGTCATCAAGCTGATCTTCGGGCGGGTAGCCGGCGCAGACCCGCAGCGGGGCATCGGCGCGGTGAACCGGCGGCATCAAAATCACGACGCGGACCTGCAACATCACGGCAAACTGGTGGGCGGTGGCCCATAACAGATCGTCGAGCTTGCCGATGCCGGCCAGCTTGCGGGCAAAGCCGTACAGCTCGGCGGTGATCCGGGTCCGGCGCTTGGCGGCCTCGATCTGGAACTGGGCGATCGTGGCTAACTGGCTGGTCAGGACCGCGGCAACCAGGAAAAAACACAGGGCGATGACATTGGCGGGGTCGGCGATGGTGAAGGTGTAAAGCGGCGGCAGGAAGAAGAAATTATAGGCGACCACGCTCAACAGGGCGGCATAGAAGGAGGGGCCGAGGCCATAGAGCACCGCGCTGCCCAGCACCGACATCAGGAAGGCCAGGGCCACGTTTGACACATTGGCGACGATCTGGATCAACTCACCGGCGCCCAGGGCCAGCGCGACGAACAGCGTTGCCGCGATGTAACCGATCGGATTGGCGGCAAAGGGGTTGGTGGTGCGGGGTGCGTCGCGGGTCTTGACGGTCTTGGGCGGCAGGGGGTCATCGCCGCCGTCGCCGGCCATGATATGGACGCTGATCGAACCGGCATGGCGCAACAGGTCGCGGGTGACCGAGCCCCGGACCAGGTCGGCCCAGCGCGATCGCTCGGTCTTGCCGAGAATGATCTGGGTGATGTTGTATTCCTGGGCATAGGCCAGGATGTCCTCGGCAACGCGTCGCCCGGGCAGCGTGACCGTCGAGGCGCCGAGCCGCTCGGCCAGGCGCAGGGTATCGGCGACCCGGTCGCGTTCCGCTTCGCTCTGTTGCGCCTGGCGGGCGGTTTCGATCATCAGCACGGTCCATTTGGCACGGACGCGATCGGCGACGCGCTTGCCATAACGGACCAGGGCCGCCGCCCGCTCGTCGCCGGAAATGCAGACCAGAATGCGTTCGTCGGTCGCCCAGGGACCCACGATGGCATGCTGGCGCATATAGCTCAGCATCTGCTCATCGACGCGCTGCGCGGTGCGGCGCAGCGCCAATTCGCGCAACGCGGTCAGATTGCCCGGCGAAAAATAGTGCAGCAGCGCGCGCTTGGCCTGTTCGGGGACATAGATCTTGCCTTCGGACAGGCGCTTGATCAGCTCCTGCGGGGTCAGATCCACCAGCTCGATCTCGTCCGCGGCCTCCAGAACGCTGTCGGGCAGGGTCTCGCGAACCCGGACGCGGGTGATCCGCGCAATGACGTCGTTCAGGCTTTCGATATGCTGGATGTTGACGGTGCTCAGCACGTCGATGCCGGCGTCGAGCAGTTCGTCGACATCCTGATAGCGCTTGAGGTGCCGGCTGCCGGGCACGTTGGTGTGGGCCAGTTCGTCGACCAGGACCAGCTTGGGATGGCGACGCAGCACCGCGTCGATGTCCATCTCTTCCAGCACCCGGCCGCGATAGTCGACCCGCCGGTTCGCAATCACCTCAAGGCCGCGGACCAGGGCCTCGGTCTCGGAGCGACCATGGCATTCGACGACGCCGATGGCGACATCAATGCCGTCCGCGACGGCGGCATGGGCCGACTGCAGCATCTCGTAGGTTTTGCCGACCCCGGGGGCCGCGCCGAGGAAGATCTTGAGCCGGCCGCGGGTTTCGCGTTTGACTTGCTCCAGCAGCGCATCAGGCGATGGCCGTTGTTTTTCCGTGCTCATCGAGGGATGAAACTCCGCTTTCGCATTGCGACGCCCGGCCGCACGCCGTCACCAAAATGCCGGGACTGGGATAAAAAATCAAAGAATCGGGGGCGGGAGCGCGGCGCTACTGCCGAAAGGCTCGTCGGCGGCGTGCAGGCGATAACCGACGCCCGATTCGGTCAGAATATAGGCCGGTCGGGCCGGATCGGGCTCGATCTTCTGTCGCAAGGCCCGGATATAGACGCGCAAATATTGGATGTCGCGGGGCACCTTGGTGCCCCAGACCTCGGCGATGATCTGCTGGTGGGTCAGGATCCGCCCGGCGTGCTGGGCAAGGACACGCAGGATCCGGAATTCCGTGGCCGACAGCCGGATCATCTTGTCACCAAACAGGATTTCACCCCGGACCAGGTCCAGCGTCATATCCTTGATGCGCAGATGCGACGGTCCGCCCTGGTCCTGGCCGCGATGGCGCAAGGCGGTCCGCAGCCGCGCCAGCAGTTCGCCCATGCCGAATGGTTTGGTGACGAAATCATCGGCGCCGAAGTCGAGAGCCTCGACCTTGGCCTCCTCGTGATCGCGGACCGACAGGACAATGATCGGCAACGCCGTGGCCTGGCGGATCCGGTGGATCAGGTCGATGCCGTCGATATCGGGGAGCCCGAGATCGAGCAGGCAGATATCCGGATGCCGCCCCGACGGTGGTTCGGCGCCGAGCTGTTGCAGGGCTTCGGTTCCCGACGCGGCCTCAATGACGGCATAACCCTCGGCGGCCAGGCCGGTGCGCAACATCCGGCGCAGGGAGGGATCGTCGTCGACCACCAGGACGGTGGCTGTCCCCGCGGCGGAAGTCGCTATGGCCGTCGGGTCCGTCACTTGTGGCGTCGCGGGAGGGGAGGGCACCGGAGGGTTCCATCGTCAGCTGTTGCGGGCCCGGCACGGGGCTGGTCGGCGCCAGTATAGCACCGCGGGGCCGAAGTCGGAGTCTGGTTTCCAAGACGCGGCGGCGGTCCGCGCGGCGCCGTTTCGAGCATTCCCGTGGTGTTTCATCGGGGAATTGGCTAGATGGGATGAAATTGCGACCGGGGTGCGCCCGAAATTGCTGAATCGGGCGCAGGGATTCGCCCGCCCCCGCCGTGCAACGGATATCTGCAGGGATTCGGGGCGTCGCCGGCTGATCGCCCCTGTCCTCCGAAGGGGCAAGGATGGAACTGCGCAAGCTTGGCAATACCGGTCTGACCGTCGCGCCGCTGGCGTTTGGCGGTAATGTTTTCGGCTGGACGGTGGATGAGGCGACGTCTTTTTCGTTGCTGGATGCCTTCGTTGCCGAAGGCTTCAATCTGATCGATACCGCCGACGTCTATTCCCGCTGGGTACCGGGCAACCAGGGCGGTGAGTCCGAAGCCATCATCGGCCGTTGGCTGAAAAGCCGCGGCTGGCGCGATCGCGTGGTCATCGCCACCAAGGTCGGCATGGATATGGGGGCGGATGGCGCGGGTCTGTCGCAGGCGCATATCATCAATGCGGTCGAGCGCTCGCTGTCCCGGCTGCAAACCGACGTGATCGACCTCTATCAATCGCACCGCGATGACGCGGCGGCGCCGTTGGATGAAACGCTGGGGGCCTATGCCCGGCTGATCGAGCAGGGCAAGGTGCGGGCCATCGGGGCCTCGAACTACGAGGCGGCGCGCCTCGACGAGGCGCTCAAAGTGAGCCGCCGGCTGGGCTATCCCCGCTACGAAACCTTGCAGCCCCATTACAACCTGATCGAACGGGCCGGGTTCGAGGGCGCGCTGGAGGCACTGTGCCTGCAGCAGGGGATCGGCGTCATCACCTACTATTCCCTGGCCGCGGGCTTTCTGACCGGCAAGTACCGGTCGGTGGCGGATCTCGGCCAGAGTCCGCGCGGGGCGCGGGCCCAGGCCTATCTGACGCCGCGGGGCTTCGGCATTCTGCACGCCCTGGACGCGGTTGCGGAACGCTATGGGGCAACCGTGGCACAGATCGCCCTGGCCTGGCTGATAGCCCGGCCCGCGGTCACGGCACCGATCGTCAGTGCGACCCGTCTCAGCCAGTTGGAGGATTTGATCGACGCGACCCGGATCCATCTTGATCGCGATGCGATCGCGCAGCTTGACGCGGCCAGCGCCTGATCGCGCCGCCGGCGCCCGGCGATGGCCCGCGGCACGATCGCGATCCCCTGCCGCCAACAGTGCCGCATGGGGGAGAGGCATGTTTGTCTCGGCTGCGGCTGGCGTCTTGAGGAGATGGCCGGCTGGCGCCGGATGTCGCCGCGGCAGCGGCAGGCGATTTTGGAACGGTTGCGCGACGGAAACGGCGGGGAACCGGTTGGCGGTGGTGTTTGATGGCGGATGTCGGGGCGTCACGGGCCGGTCGCCCGACCGCCGCGACCCACCGATTTTGCGGCGGCATTAGGCCGAACGAGGGATCTGTTCGTCAGACGGGCCGACAATCGCCTGCCGTGATGATGGGTATTCATGTTGATCAAGGGCGTGATCCTCGGACGCTCTTGCCGCGAGGTATGCGATGAGTTCATCGGTCCTGTCCCTGTTCGGTGTCACCGGCACGTCGTCGACATTATCGTTGTTTGGCGTTACCAGCAGTGGCTCGAAAAGCAGCGCCACCAGCCTGATTGCTGAGTATAACAACATCGAAAGCCACACGACGGCGTCAGTCAGCAGCTACCTGAAGCTTCATCCCTCTGTATTGAGCTCCGTTCAGTATTTTGAGAAAGAAATTGGGACCATTACCTCTGTAGACCAGCTTTTCTCGAATAAAAAGCTCTACAGTTTTATAACAACAGCGTTGGGAATTACAACTTGGTCATCGGATACAAACCTTGTCAAGAAGGCCCTTCTTGACAAGACGTCGGGATCAAAGAATCTGGCGAATGAGCTGAGTGACAGCCAACTGGAATCGGCGCAGTCTGTGCTGCAACTGAACACATCTGGATTGTCGACTATCCAGACATCATCAATGATTTCGACCCTGATTACCGATTTTGAGCAACAATCATATTATCAGGGACTGGAAAGTGAGTATCCCGGTCTGACGGCGGCACTGGAGTTCCGGAGCGAGGTTTCGACGATGGATTTGACCTCGTCGGATGCGATTTACACCCTGATGGGGAATGGAACCTTGAAGGGCGTGTTGACGACGGCGCTAAACCTGCCCACGGAGATCGTGTATCAAAGCACGGACACGCAAGCGAAGGAAATTAAGTCGAAGCTCAATCTTCACACGCTCAGTAACAAGAAGAGTCTGGACCAATTCATCGAGCGTTATCTTGTTGCTTATGCGCAGAATGCTAATGGCGGGGCATCGAGTAACAGCGGCGCCAAGACCGCTCTCAGCCTGTTGAACGGTTCGTCATCGTCGGTCAATCTGCTTTCGATCATTGCCTGATGGCGGTGCCGGCGATCACCGCCGGCGGCATGCCTACCCACCGCCGACACGAAGAGAGCTCGCCATCACGGAATGGCAAGGACGGCAGGCCGAACGGGGGCCCCCGATTTTTTGCTGTGGCATTTTGCCGAAAGATGGTTCATCCTCCAGGTCGGGCGAAAATCGCCTTGAACGAGATTTGGCATTATTGCCACGAGGTATGCGATGAGCTCGTCGGTCTTGTCCCTGTTTGGCGTTTCCGGCACGACGTCGGCGTTGTCGCTGTTCGGTGTGACCAGTAGTGCTTCTAAAGTCAGCGGAAGCAGTCTGGTTGTCGAGTACAACACGATTGAAAGTCATACAACGGCGTCTGTCAGCAGCTTTCTGAAGCTGCATCCATCGGTGTTGACGTCGGTACAGTATTTCAAAAAAGAAATCGGGACGTTGACCTCGGTTGATCAGCTTTTTTCCAACAAGAAACTATATAGCTTCGTAACGACGGCGCTGGGCATTACGACCTGGGCATCAGAGCCCAACATGGTCAAGAAAGCTCTTCTTGACAAGACGTCGGGGTCGAAGAATCTGGCGACGAAACTGAGCGACAGCCAGTTGAAATCGGCGCAATCCGTGTTGGCATTGAATACATCGGGGCTTTCGACTATTCAGACGTCTTCAATGATTTCGACGCTGATCACAGACTTCGAACAGCAATCATACTACCAGGGTCTGGAAAGCCAGTATCCTGGATTGTCGGCAGCGCTGGAGTTCCGCAGCCAGGTTTCGACGATGGATTTGACCTCGTCAGATGCGATTTACACGCTGATGGGGAATGGGACCTTGAAGGGCGTGTTGACGACAGCGTTGAATCTGCCGACAGAGCTGGTGTATCAGGACGTCAGCACACAGGCGAAGGAAATCCAGGCGAAGATCAATATTCATTCGCTGAAGAATAAACAGAGTTTGGACCGGTTCGTCGAACGCTATCTTCTCTCCTATGCGCAAAATGCTAATGGCGGAGCGAATAACAACGTCGGCGCGCAGACCGCTCTTGGCTTGTTGAATGGTTCGTCCTCGTCGGTGAACCTGATGTCGATTATTGCGTGAGGGGCAAGCCGGCAATCACGGCGCCGTGGCCTTGATCGCCGCGGCCGGCGGTGCCACCCCCGACAAAAGACCTTCGTCCCGGGAAGCGCCGCGCTACCTTCGGGGCAATGACCGAGTACGCGACTAAAGCAGCGCCGTCGCCATGGCGCGCCAGGCGTGAAAATCATGGGCCCGGCCCGGCCAGACGCTCAGCGTATGGCCGATTGCTTTGCCTGTTAGAATCGAACTGAAATGATGATTGTTGTCGAAGAACGGATCGTCGCTGCCGATGGCCAGGACGATTTCCAGTTGCCGCAACGCGGCTAGCAAGTGCGGATCGCCGATGTTCGGCACGAAATGGCAGGGCGTGTTGAAATAGATCGTCTCGTCGTAATAGCCGCCGAAAAGATCGCCGAATCCGAACGAAGGTTGGCACAAATCATACCGGCCACTGAACGCGACAATCTTGCTGAAGCGCTGCGGATGGCGAAACGCAATATTGACCGCGTGAAAGGCCCCGAGACTGCAGCCATGGACCATCAGGAAGCGGGTGGAATTGCGCCAGGCGATGAAGGGCAGGACCTCGTCCAGAATGTAGCGTTCATAGTCGAGATGGCGGGCAATCCGGTCGCGCGGGTGGCGCCAGTCGCAATACAGGCTGTCATTGTCAATACTGTCGACACAGAAAAATTGAAGCAATCCATGCTCGATCTGCGGGCTCAGGACGTCGATCATATGCCGATCTTCGTATTCGTAGAAACGTCCCATGCGAGTGGGAAAGACCAGAACCGGCGTGCCGTGGTCACCGAAAGTCAATATTTCCATGTCCCGGTTCAACGCCGGGCTATGCCATTTCCAATACTCGCGCCGCATCGCGTCGCCACCCCGTTGCCGAGTCCGGTGTCACCGAGCCCGGGCGGGGTACCAACGCATCACCCGCACCGGCCATTTCGTATCGGCACCGTTGTAGCCGCCAACGCGGCGCGGGCAAAGGGTAAAGGAGGGCGACCGTGGTTATGCCGGTATGCTGGCGTCGTCGACAATTGGGTCGACCTGATCAACCCAAGGTTCAATCAATCCCTGCCAAAGTCGATAGCCGTCCGGGTTCATGTGCAACCAGTCATCGCTGTAGAGCTCGCGGCGCGGGCTGCCATGGTGATCCAGCATCTCCGACAGCACGTCGATGAAGGTCGAGTGGGCGGTGTCGCTCAGTTCTGATTCGATCAGCTCATTGGCCCGGCGTGCCGCACCGACCAGCGCCTGGCGTGCCGGACTGGGTTTGATCGACACGAACGCCCAGGGCGTGCCGGGAAGCTGATGGGCCAGCCGTTCGGCCAGGGACCGGACATCGCTGTGGATCTGCTCGGGCGAAGCGCCCTGGGCCAGATCATTGTCGCCGGCATAGACCAGCACGGCACGGGGATTGAGAGGGGTCACCAAACGGTCAAAACAGCGCAGGCATTCGTGCAATGTTGAACCACCGAACCCGCGATTGGCGACGGTGTGGCCCGCAAAATCCCGCTCCAGCGTCTGCCAGAGCCGGATTGACGAGCTGCCATAGAAGGCGATGGCCGTGTTTGGCGAGGGCAAAGGATGTTGCTCCAGCTGTCGAACCTCTGCCTCAAACCAATCACTCATTCTGTACTCCGACCTCATCGAAAAAACCGGTGCAGTCATAACAGAATACCTTAAAAACCTAAGGAAATAATAACGATCCGGGCGCGACGGATCAATGCGCGGTGGCGACCTGTGATCTTCACTGTTTCGTTGTGATCGACACGGCGTGAACAAAGAAAGTACCAAAATTGGTTTCGACCTGGACCCGCACCGGGACGACGGGATCCCCGGGGCGTAGCGCCGCGAACCACACAGTGGCTCTGCGATCAACATGGTCGGCAAAGAATTTGCCGGGATCCTGATCGGTCTGAAACCCCGCGACCGGGTGCAGCAGGACCGAACACTCCAGTGCCGGGCCCGACGCCATCGATCGCGATGTCGGTGCCAGGACCGTCGGTCCCACCGCCGTCATGGTCAGGTCGTAGCGCCGTCTGCCGTCGAAGATCGGGTAGGTGCCATGGCACGGGGTCGCCGAACTGGCCGCGGCAATCACGGCGATGCCGACGCTGAGCGGGTCGACGCTGCCACGCCGCGATTCGGCGGGAACGCGCGCGGCTTTTTCCGGGCTCAACGGGGGGTCGGCCGCGACCTCGACATCGTCGCCGTTGAAACGCAGGGCCATGACGTCGTGGCGGGCATGGAGCGTTCGTTCGCTCCAGAACGCCTCGGGTGCCACTGCCGGGCGGGCGATCGCGCCGGTCGCGGTCGCCTGATAGGAAAAGCCGGTGAAGAAGGTGATGATGCTGTTGCCGGACGCGTCCAGGCGGGCATCATAACGCCGCCCTTCCGGCAACGGGCCCAGGGTGAGTTGCAGCAGCCCATGGGCCAGGAACAAGCCGCCGCCATAGGCGTCGAAACCGATATCATACGCGGTTGCCCGAGCCCGGGTCGCCGGGGCTGACAGCGCCGTGGCAATGGCGGCGACCGTGAGGGCGCGCCGCCAGGACAGTGCGGGCACTGCGGGCCGTGATCGAAAACGGTTCTTCATGCGCCTGTCATCCCCACCCCGTGAACCGGATAGCGACACCGACGCGATTCGCACCGGCGTCGCTGTCATTCATGCCGGTGTCACATGTGAGGTGACCCCACCGGTCGATTCAACGGCTACCCCGTGATTTTGTGGCGCCGCATCATGCGGCGGGGACGCGGCGCCCGGGGGAACCAACGGGCTGGTTCCCCCCCGGGGCATGAGACATCACGCGGGCGCTGTGGCAGGATGACGCCGTGCCGTGGCGGAGGTCTGTGCCCCGCCTTTCCCTTTGGTTCCGGAACGATCTGTGATCGCCGCCGTGAGCCCACCGCCAGGATGGTGCGATCATTCCTTCTGTGACAACGATGCTCGGCAGCGGCATGCTGGCCCTTTATCTCGCGGGTTCCGACCGGTGGCCGCGCCGTGCCCGGCGTCCGCCCGATCTGGCCGAAAGGCTGTCGATGCTGCCCTGTCGCGGTATTCCGGTCTCGGCCGCGGTCTCGGTCTCCTGGGATGAGCACCAGATCCCCTTCATTGACGCCGATCATGACCGTGATCTCGCGGTTGTGCTGGGCATGGTGCATGCCCATTTGCGCCTGTCCCAGATGGAAATCCTGCGGGCGCTGGCGACCGGGCAGGTCGCCGCCTTGATCGGGCCGCTGGGCATTGCGGTGGACCGGGCGCTGCGGACGATCGATTTCGGTCGGGCGGTCCCGGCGATCGGGGCCGGATTGCCGGCCGCGACGCGGGACTGGCTCGATGGCTTCGTCACCGGTATCAACCATTATGTCGCCCGGGCGACGGCGCTGCCGCCGGATTTTCGGGTGCTCGGGCTGCGCCGTCAGCCCTGGACGGTGGCCGACGTGCTGACGGTGGGCCGGTTGGCGGCGGCGGATGTCAGCTGGCTGGCATGGCTGCGGCTGGCATCGGGCCATGACCGCCCCGGCGGGCCGGCATGGTGGCGGCGGCTGATGGATCAGGCGACGCCACCGGTAAGCCATCTGGCGGGTGGCAGCAACAGCATGGCGGTCGCGGCGGCGCACAGCAGCTCCGGCGGGGCCCTGATCGCCAGCGATCCGCATCTCGGGCTGACGGTGCCCAATCCCTGGCTGATCGCCGGCTGCCGGTCGCCCTCGTATCATATGGTCGGGCTGATGATCCCGGCGCTGCCCTTCGTCGCGATCGGCCGCAACCCCTGGATCGCCTGGGGTGGCACCAGTCTGCATGCCGCCAGCAGCGATCTGTTTGACGTGTCCGACCTGCCGGCGGAACGCATCGCCCGGCGTCGGGTTCGCCTGCAGGTCCGCTGGGCGCCGGCGCAGACCGTCACGATTCGCGAAACAAGTTACGGACCGATCATCAGCGACGCGTTGCGCCAGAGGGACGCTGGCCGGCGCACCCTGGCGCTGCGCTGGGCCGGTCATCAGCCCAGCGACGAGATGTCGGCGTTTCTGGCGCTGAACCGGGCGCGCAGCTGGGAGGACTATCGCCAGGCGATGGCTGGGATCGCGGTGCCCGGCCAGAACATGATTGTCGCCACGGCGACCGGCCGGGTCGGGCAGGCCATCGCGGCTCATTTGCCACGCCGGCCGCTGATGGTGCCGGCCGACCTCGTGGCGCCACCCGAGGCCTTGGCGTCCTGGAACCGGCTGGTGACCGCGGCCGACTTGCCGTGGCAGGTCGACCCCGAGTCCGGGTTCGTCGCCTCGGCCAACAATCCGCCACCGCCGGCCGTCGTTCCGATTGGCTTCCTGTTTTCGCCCGAAGACCGGATCCGGCGATTGCGCACCTTGCTGGCCGGGCCGGCGCCACTCTCTGCCGACGATCTGGTGGCAATTCAGCAGGATGTGCACGCCGACCGCGCCCTGGCGCTGCGCGATGTGATGTTGGCGGCGCTGGGGCCGCCGGAACGGCGGTGGCGTCGCTTCCTGGACGCGCTGGCGGGCTGGGACGGCAACTACGATGCCGCGTCCGCCGGGGCCCTGGCGTTCGAGTTGCTGCTGCAGGCCTTTGCCACCGCTTTCTTCCCGGCGGATCGCTTGGCGGCCTATGGCACGGCGTGGGCGGGATGGGCCCTGATGGCGCAGGATATCACGGCCGCGGATCCGGCGGCGGTGGCGGCGGTGCTGCGCCGGGTCCTGTCCGCGGTCGCGTTGCGCCATGCCGGGTTCGGCAGTTGGGGCGCGATCCATCGTCTGCGCCTGGCCCATCCCCTGGCGGCGATCCCCGGGGCGGGGCGGCGCTGGCGCTTCCGCGATCTTCCGGCCGCCGGCAGCAGCGAAACCCTGCACAAGACGGCGCACGGCCTGGTCTCGGGCCGCCACCGCGCCAGCTACGGCGCCTGTGCCCGTCATGTCTCCGACCTGGCTGATCTGGATGACAATCGCTTCGTCCTGCTGGGCGGCCAGGACGGTTGGGTCGGCAGCACGACCCATCTGGACCAGGTCGCGTTGTGGCAGCAGGGCGCCATGATCCGGGTGCCGCTGCGGCCGGAAACGGTTCGCACCGGCTTTGCCCGGCACGTCATCGTCATGACACCATGATTGACGCGACGCCGGCGCTACGGTTCTATGCCCGCCGGCGTTTGCGCCGCCTGGATCGGATGGACCCGGTCGCGGCGCAGCAGGACCAGTTGCTGCGGCTGGTTCGTCGCGCCGCGCCGACCCGGTTCGGTCGCGACCACGGTTTTGACCGCATCGCCTCGGTCGCCGATTTTCAGGCTGCGGTGCCGCTGCGGTCCTATGAACAGTTGTGGTCCGATTATTGGCAGGCGGCATTTCCGCGCCTTCACGATCTGACCTGGCCCGGATTGGTGCCCTATTTCGCCGTCAGTTCGGGAACCACCAGCGGGCCGACCAAATTCATCCCGGTGACCGGTGCGATGGTGCGCGCCAACCGTCGCGCTGCGCTCGATGTCCTGGCCTTTCACCTTCGCGCCCGGCCCGACAGCCGGGTCTTCGGCGGGCCGGGTTTCGTGTTGGGGGGCAGCACGGCGCTGACGATGCAGGCGCCTTGTATCTTCAGCGGCGATCTTAGCGGCATCGCGGCGCGGGAGGTCCCATGGTGGGCGCGGCCGCGCTATTTCCCGCCACCGGCCCTGGCGCTGCTCGCCGACTGGGAGGACAAGGTCGCGCAACTGGCGCGTCGCGCCCCCAGCCAGGACCTGCGCAGCATCAGTGGCACGCCGAGCTGGCTGTTGCTGTTTTTCGACCGGCTGGCGGCGCTGGCCCCGGGGCGACCGCGGCGGCTGGCCGCGTATTGGCCCAGGCTGGAACTGCTGGTCCATGGCGGGGTCGCTTTCGCGCCCTATCGGACCCGGTTCGAGGGCTGGCTGCACGGCAGTCACGCCGAAACGCGGGAGGTTTATCCGGCCAGCGAAGGTTTCATCGCTGCGGCCGATCGCGGGCCCGACGATGGGCTCCATGTCATGCTCGACAATGGCCTGTTCCTGGAGTTCGTTCCGGTCGCCGAACTGGGCGATCGGCAACCGACCCGGCACTGGCTCGCCACCGTCGAACCGGGGATCCAGTACGCGGTCGTGGTCAGCAGTTGCGCCGGGCTGTGGGCCTATATTCTGGGCGACACGGTGCGGTTTGTCGACGGGTCGCGGCGCCATCTGGTGGTCACCGGGCGAACCGCCTGGACGCTGTCCGCATTCGGCGAACATCTGATCGGGGCCGAGATCGAACAGGCGGTTGCGGCGGCGGCGGTCGCGATCGATGCCGCCCTTGCCGACTTTACGGTGACGCCCCAGTTCCCGGCGGGATCCAGCCCGGGGCGCCACGTGTTCATCGTCGAATTCGCGACGCCGATCGCCGACGCGACGCGGCTGGTCCGGTTCGGGGCGGTGCTGGATCGGACCCTGAGCGCCCTCAACCTGGACTATGCCGCGCATCGCAGCGGTGATTTCGGGATGGCGCCACCGCGTATCGAAGCGGCGCCCCCCGGTAGCTTCGCGCGGTGGATGAAAGGCCGGGGCAAGCTCGGTGGGCAGAACAAGGTACCACGGGTAATCACCGATCCGGCGCTGCTCGACGGATTGCGGCGGGTGATCGCCGGCCGGGACATGCCGTCTGCGTGACGCGTGTCGACTCCGGCTTACCAACCGTGCCGATCCCAGCCGGGGTAGCCCTGGTCCCGCCAGGCTTCGCGTTCCCGCCAATGCCGCTCGTGCTCCCGGATATGATGGAGCTGCTCGCACGCATAGGGATTACCCTGCCGGCATTGCCAATAAACATGCCTCATATATCGATCGCGATCTTGCGCCTGCGCACTCCCCGAAGAAATCGCGAGAGCTGCGAAGACAAGTAAGACAAAGGATGCACGCATTTCCGATCTCCAAGGATGATAACATCTGAATGAACGACAGGAATTGAACGGATATTCCGCCAGGATCGGATGAATTTATTGTAATCGTTCAGAGCGTGCGCGAGGCGCCGTGAGCGCTGGTTGGCGTCTGCGTTTCCGTCGGGTCATCGTCCGCGCCAGCGTCGCGGGTCCAGCCCCAGGGCCGAGCGGTTGTCGTCGGCCCGATCACGGGGCGGTTGGTGCGGCCGGCCAATGGTGGACGACGGCGCCACGACAATCATGCGAGCCGCTCAGAAGTATGTATCGGTCGATCGACCGAGATCCCGAGCGCATTCAGTACCCTTCTGACAGATTGCGGTGCCATTTTGATCCCGATATTCCCAAAAGTAGATGAAATAACAACGCAATTCACGCTGGCAGGTGCTTCCGAAGCTCAAAACTTCGCAGATGCTATCGACATATTCGCGTATTGCGGGAATATTGATGATGGCATGAATTCATGTTTTGTTAGCAACTCCGTGAAAACATCAACAATGCGCTTGTCTTCAGCATGGTGGTTTTTCATGTCCAAATTTCGATCGATTTCAGTACGCCTCATTTTGGCGATCTCTTTGAGCGTCGCGGCTGCCTGCGGCGTGCTCGGCACCTTTTCGGTGGTTCAGCAGCGTTCGCTGACGCGGCTGGCCCTCGACCAGCAGCTCAAGCTGCAATATGACAGCGTGATCGCCGCGCTCGATTATGAGGAGCGCGCCGGGCTCGCGGTCAGCGCCGTCATCGCGGCCCTGCCGCCGGTCGGCGATGCCATCCTCAAGGGCGACCGCGACGGATTGCAGGCGCTGCTCGCCGCCCCGACGGCGGCAACGAAGGCCCTGGGAATTCCCTTCATCAATCTGACCCTGCCGCCGGCAACCATCTTCCTGCGTACCCACGATCCCAAGGCGTTCGGCGACGACATTTCGGGGCGCCGCCACACCGTGGTCGCGGCAAACAGCACGGGAAAGGCGATCGTCGGCGTCGAGCCGGGACGCGACGCGCTCATGATCTTTGCGATCACGCCGATCCTGCGCGACGGCAAGAGCATTGCCGTCGCCGATGTCGGCGTCGATTTTGGCAAGCCGTTTGTCGATCGCGCCAAGCAGCGCCTTGGCCTCGACCTGGCGGTCCATTGGCTCGACGGCAAGACAATCAAGACCCTGTCCTCAACCTTCGAGGGTGCGGTCGCAACTGACGACGAGTTGAAGGCGGCCCTGGACGGTGTCACGATCCGCCGCGACACAATGTTCAACGGCCATCCTGTCTCGCTCTATCTCGGCCGGATCAAGAACTTTGCGGGTGAACCGGTCGCGGTGATCGAACTTGTCAGGGACACCACCGAATATGTGGCCGCCGCCAGCGACGCCCAGCGCACACTCGTTCTTGGCACCGCCGCGATCCTCGCCGTCGCCATTGTGGTCGCACTCTTTTTCGGTCGTGGTCTGTCACGCCCGATGGTCGCAATCGCCGGTGTCATGAATCACCTCTCGCGCGGCGACACGACGGTGGCGATTCCGGGTCGTGACCGCAGTGACGAACTCGGCACCATGGCCAAGGCGGTCGACGTCTTCCGTGAGAGCATGATCGAGGCGCGCACGATGCGCGAGGCTCAGGAAGCCCTGAAGCAGCAGGCCGACTGCGACAAGAGGGCGATGCTGCACGTCATGGCCAACCGCTTCGAAACCGAAATCAAGAGCGTGGTCGAGGCCGTCGCCCGGGCGACCCAGGATATGCAGGGTGTCGCCAGGGAGATCACGACCAGTGTCGCGGGCACTTCGGAACGGACCGCCGCCGCCGCCGTCGCGTCGGAAGAGGCGTCATCCAGCGTCAACACCGTCGCCGCCGCGGCCGAGGAGTTGGCCGCGTCGGTTGTCGAGATCGGTCGTCAGGCCAACCGCTCGACCGTGGTTGCCAATAATGCCGTGATCAAGGCCGAGCAGACCACGGTGACCGTCGAGGGCCTCACCACCGCGGGTGTCAAAATCGCCGAGGTGCTCCAGCTGATCAGCGCTATCGCCAGCCAGACCAACCTCCTGGCGCTCAATGCCACGATCGAGGCGGCGCGTGCCGGCGCCGCGGGCAAGGGTTTCGCCGTGGTCGCCGCCGAGGTCAAGACCCTCGCTAGCGAAACCGCCAAGGCGACCGACGTGATCGCCAGCCAGGTCAACGCCATTCAGACCATCAGCGGCCATTCCGTCGCGGCGATCGGTGGGATCAGCGCAACGATCCGCGAAATCAGCGGGATCGCGGTGGCGATCGCCGCTGCGGTCGAGGAGCAGGATGCGGCGACGCGTGAGATCGCGCGCAATGTCCACCAGGCTGCCGCCGGCACCAGCGAGGTCTCGCTCAACGTCATCGGGGCGAGTGCCGCCGCGGCCCAATCGCACCATCTCGCCGACAATGTGCTGGTCGCCGCGGGCCAATTGAGCCAGCACGCCACCGCCTTGTACGCGGGTGTAGACGCCTTTCTGGCCAGTTTGCGCGAAAATGCCTGAAAGGCCGGGGCCGGTCGGTTGCGGCTGGGGCGGCTTGGCGTTTGCGTTTCTGTTGCGCTATCGTCTGCGGAACCGCCGCGGGACCAACCCCGCGGCTGAAGGGGCGGAGGGTGGCGAGAATGACGGAATCGATTCTGGAGCGGCGGCGGATCGAGGCGGAATTTGCCAAGGGCCTGTTCGAGACTCTGAGCGCGGAGCTTGGCGTCGACCGGGCACGCGCGATCCTGACCAAGGCCATCATCAAGATGGCACAGCAGGCCGGCCGCAGCGCGGCAGCCGTCCAGGAAGGTCCGCCCGATCTGGCCGATTTCGCCGCATTACTGCGGTTCTGGACCATGAATGACGCGCTGGAGATCGATTTCCTGGTCCGCGAACCGCAGCAATTGGATTTCAACGTGACCCGCTGCCGCTATGCCGAGATCTATCGCGAGATCGGCGTTGGTGAACTGGGCGCCGTGTTGTCGTGCAACCGGGATGGAGCGTTTTGCGAAGGCTATAATCCGGCGATCGCCCTGACCAGAACCCAGACCATCATGGGCGGGGCCAGCCATTGTGATTTTCGCTATCGCCTGCCGGCGGGTGGGGCGACCGATCCGATCCCGGGCGATCCGTCGGCGGTCTGAGCGATCGCCGCCGGCCGCCGGCCGGATCACGGGGTGGTGGTTCGGGGACCCCGGTGGTGGCTGAACGCGGTGTCGGCGCGTTTCTGCTGCGCCTCGGGCAGCGATGCGTAAAACGGTTCGAACGCGGTCAGCACCGTCTTGAGGCCCTCGGCACGCGCTGCGGCGGCGGCCTGTTGGGCCCGCAGGGTCTCGACAGCGTTGCGGCTGCCGCCCCGCCGGCCCGCATTGGCGCCGCGCGCCGCCGCCGCGCTGTCGCGCAAAGCTTGGGCGATGCCCGCCCATTGGGCTTCCTGATCCGGTGTGATCTGAAGCTGGTCGTGAAGCGACGTGATCCGGGCCTCGATGCCGCGATCATGGTTGGCCCGCGCGTGTGCCGGCGGTGCGGCGCTGTCCGCGGGCGCCGCGGCATCGGCAGCAAAGCCACGAACCGGGGCGATCAGGATCAGAGCGCAGACGGAAGCGGCCGCGAGGACGCGCCCGGTTCGGCGGCGTGAATCAGGGGTCATGATGGCTTGCCTTGTTATCTTTTGAGGGGCGGGTTCAAGACTAGCGTGAAGCGCCCCTTGCGGGAAGCGTCGGAGATCCGATAGCGCGATGATGGCAAGGATGGTCAGGGACTCCCCTGGGCCGCAAGGCGGTTTCGGGCCGACTCCTGTCGCCTATCGCGAGGAATGAGCGCGATTCGACAATGTAATGTTTAGGGCGAGAGCTGTGACTCGGACTCAAGCCTGTGATTGCAGCCAGCCGCGCCAGCCGCCCAGATCGGTGATGTCGCATTGTCCCGCGAGCGCACGGGGATCGCACACGAATCCAGGCAGCGAGCGGCCATCGGCGAGGTCGATCCGGCCGATGGCGTGCGGCGGTTCGACGGTTGCGACGAAGCCACCGAAGGCGGCTGCGGGCAGGCGCCAGATCTCGGCTTCGATGGCCTTGCCGTCTGCGGCAACGCGGATCAGGCCGGGACGTGGTGGGTTGAGCGTGGTCAGCGCGAACAAGCGGTAAAACGGTGCGGTGCGGGTCGGCGCCACCAGCCGGCCGCCGACCGCGGTCAGCTCGGCGTTGAGCGCCAGCCCGCTCATGTGGGCGCCGACCACGAGGAGGTCGAGCCCTTCGGTGGCGCCGAATGCGGCGCGGCGCGGGGCCGGCGGTGGCAGCGCCAGGCCCAGGGCCCCGACCGGAACACCGGCGGCGCGATGCAGGGCATCGCCCAGGCCCAGCAGGGCCGCATCGCTGAAAGCCGGGCCGATCAGGGATACCCCGAACGGCCGGCCGTCGCTGCCGAAGCCGGCCGGCACCGCCAGCGCCGCGAGATCGAGCAGGTTGACGAAGTTGGTGTAGGTGCCGAGCGTGGTGTTGAGACGGATCGGATCGGCTTCGACGGCCGCAACGCTATAGGTCGTGGGGGCGGTGGGCACCAGCAGCACATCGATATCGGTCCAGACCGGCGCGCAGCGGCGGCGCAGCGTTTCCAGCCGATGCAGCGCGGTGAAGGCCGCGGGGGCGGTGATCGTGCGGCCGCTGGCGATAATGGCGGCGACGACCGGGTTGACCGCATCAGGATGGCTGTCGAGGAAGTCACCGACGGCCGCGGTGCGCTCGGCAACCCAGGGGCCCTCATAGAGCAGCCGGGCGGCGGCCAGAAACGGCGACAGGTCAACAGTGACCGCCGTCCCGCCCAGGGCAGAAAGGCGTTCGACCGAAGCGGCGAACAGGGCCTCGGCACCGGCGTCACCGCAGAAAGTCAGATCCTCGGGCCGCGGCACGCCAAAGCGGAAGCTTGCGGGAACCCCGGGCAGCGATGTCGGGACCGGTGTCACGGGGGCGCGGCTGTAGGGATCGGCGGGATCGTAGCCGGCGGCAACCGCCAGGACGGCGGCGGCGTCGTCGGCAGTGTTGGCGAAGATCGAAACACAGTCGAGCGATTGACAGGCAGGGACGACGCCCGTGGCGCTGATCAGACCGCGGGTCGGCTTCAGGCCGATCAGATTGCAGAAGGCCGCGGGAACCCGTCCGGATCCCGCAGTGTCGGTGCCGAGCGCGAAACCGACCAGGCCGCGTGCCGTGGCGACCGCCGAGCCCGAACTGGAGCCGCCGGAGATCGCGTCGGGGTCGAACGGACTGCGCGGGATGCCGTAGGGCGAACGGACGCCGACCAGCCCGGTGGCGAACTGGTCGAGGTTGGTTTTGCCGATCAGAAGGGCGCCGGCCTGTTGCAACCGCTCGACCACGGTCGCGGCGCGCGCCGGAACCGTCGCGAAGGCCGGGCAGCCGGCGGTGGTCGGCAGCGCGAGGGCGTCGATATTGTCCTTGATCGCAAAGGGGATGCCCAACAGCGGCAAAGCCGCCAAAGCGGTGAGGTCGAGCGCCTGGGCTTCGGCGAGCACGCTGTCGCGGTCGCGCAACGAGATCCAGATCGCCGGATCGAGCCGCGCGGCAATCTCGATGCGGGCGAACACGTCGGCCACGACGTCGGCGGGGGTCCAGCGGCCGCTCCGGTAGCCGTCACGCAACAGACCAATAGAATGGATGGGCAGCGACATGGCGGTTTCTCCTCAGGCAGGGCGGCCGGCTTGGCTTAGCGGGCCGGATTGCGGGGGGCCGGCGGAACCGGAACCTGGATTGCGACATAGTCGGCAGCGGCACCGCTGACCGTACTCAGGTGGCTGCGCATGCCCTGGGCGGCGGCGTCGCTGTCGCCGCGCAGAATCGCCTGGACCACGACGTCATGCTCACGCCATGACGCTGCCAGCCGCCCCAGCAGATTGAACTGGGCGTGGCGAAACGGGGCGAGGCGGGCCCGGGTCGCGTTCAACAGGTCAAACAGATAGCTGTTATGGCACCCGACATAGAGCAGCGAATGGAACTGGTCGTTGAGCTGTTCGTAGTCCGTGATCCGGCCATGGCGGACCGCCACTTGCGTGCCCTGGTGAAACAGGGCGAGTTCGCGGCGTTCGAGCGCGGTCATGGCGCTGGCGGCCAGCCGCGCCGCCGAGGCCTCCAATTCCGCCATCACCAGGAACATGTCGCGCAGCCGTTCCGGGGAAATCACGGTGACGATGACGCCGCGGCGCGGGCGGTGTTCGGCCAGGCCCGTGGCGACCAGATGCCCCAGAGCCTCACGCACCGGGGTGCGTGACACGCCAAAGCGTGCCGCCAGATCCTGTTCGTCGAGGCGGACGCCCGGGGCGAGGCGGCCATGGATGATGTCATCCGCCAGCGTGGCCACCAGTTCGGTGGTGCGGGTCTGCGTTGTTGAGCGGCGGGACGCCGCCGCAAGTGCCGGGTTTTGAGTTTGCATGCAAAAAAGTATGCAAAGATGGCCTCGGTTCGTCAAGATAACATATTATGATAAAACGAGATTTGTGGAAGTATCGGATTTATGGCGACAAGGCCTTGTCATTTTTGCCGCGAATATGATGAAAATTCGCTCATTGCCTTCGTGATATGCATATTTTGTCGCCATCACCGGCGCCCGATGAGCGTCGCGAGGTCGTTGCTGTTGATTAAGTTATTGAAAACAAGTGTATTATGCGACGATATCGGGTGTGGCATGAATCTTGGATCTTGCATGCATAATCAATCCGCCGCACGACCGCCTCGTCGCGGCTTCCGCACTTGTTGAAAGGCAGATCCGATGACCTTTGTGCCCTCGTTTTCCCGCCGTGCCGTTCTGGCTGGACTGTCTGCCGGCGTTGCCGCCGCCGCCTTGCCGTTGGCGCGGGGCCGCGCGGCCGGCGGATTGACCGTTGGTTTCATCTATGTCGGGGCCCGGGACGATTATGGCTACAACCAGGCCCATGCCGCCGGTGCGGCGGCGGTCAAGGCCCTTGGCATCAAGGTTGTGGAGGAGGAGCGGGTCCCCGAGACGATCGATGTCGAGAAAACGATGGAAAGCATGATCAATCTCGACGGTGCCGCCCTGTTGTTTCCCACGTCATTCGGTTATTTCGACCCGCACATCCTCAAACTGGCCAAGAAATACCAGGACGTCACCTTCCTGCATTGCGGTGGGTTATGGCATGACGGGCTTCCCGCCAACACCCACAGCTATTTCGGCTATATTGATGAGGCCGAGTATCTCGCCGGAATCGTCGCGGCCCACGTCACCAAGACCAGGAAGTTCGGTTTCGTCGCGGCCAAGCCGATCCCGCAGGTGCTGCGCAACATCAACGCGTTCACGCTGGGCGCCCGTTCGATCGATCCGACGATCACCACCCAGGTCATTTTTACCGGCGACTGGTCGATGCCGGTCAAGGAGGCCGAGGCGACCAACAGCCTGGCCGATCAGGGGGTCGATGTCGTGACCTGCCATGTCGACAGCCCCAAGGTCGTGATCGAAACCGCGGAAAAGCGGGGCCTGTTTACCACGGGCTATCACGCCAATCAGGCGGTTCTGGCGCCGAAGGGCTATTTGACCGGGGCCGAATGGAATTGGGAATCGCTGTACCCCACGCTGATCGGCATGTTCCAGGCCGGCAAGCCGATCCCGGGGCTGGTGCGGGGCGGGCTCAAGGCCGGTTTCGTCAAGCTTTCGCCCTATGGCGCGGTGGTTCCCGACGCGGCCCGGGCTGCGGCCGAGGCGATCAAGGCGAAGTTCATGGGTGACGGTTTCGCGATTTTCGCCGGCGAGATCAAGGATAACAAGGGGGCGGTGGTGATCCCGGCGGGAACGGTGCGGGGCCAGACCGACATCGAACTCGAAAAAATGAGCTATCTGGTCGAGGGCGTCATCGGCGCTGCCGCCTGAACCGGGGAGCGCCCGCGATGGCTGACAGGCCTGAACCCGCCGCCTGGTCCGACCGGATCATGGAACCCCTGGCCGCACCCCTGGTCGCGGTCGCGGCCACGCTGGTCCTGTTCGGCGCCTTCATGGCGTTGGCCGGGCATAACCCGCTGGAGGTCTACCGCCTGATGGGCGTGGGGGCGTTCGGCTCCTGGTTCTCCTGCCAAAACACCTTGCAGCGCGCGGCCCCCTTGCTGCTGACCGCGCTGTGCACCGCCTTGCCGGCGCGGATGGGTTTGGTCATCATCGGTGGCGAGGGCGCGTTCGTGATCGGTGGCTTGGCGGCGATGGCTGCGGGGCTGCCGCTGGTCGATGCCGGGCTGCCGCCTCTGGTGATCCAGGCGGTGATGGCGCTGGCGGGCATGGCCGCCGGCGGCGCCTTGATCGCGACCGCAGGAGCCTTGCGGCACTGGCGCGGTGTCAACGAGACGATTTCCTCGCTGCTGTTGTCCAGCATCGCGATCGCGGTGATGAACCAACTGGTCGAGGGCGTGATGCGCGACCCGACCAGCCTCAACAAGCCATCGACCCGCGCCCTGCCCGATCCCGACATGCTGGGCACGATGCCGGGCATGGATGTCCATGTCGGATTGGCGGCCGGCCTGGTGGTCTGCGTCGCCACCTGGCTGCTGATGACCCGCACGACCTTTGGTTTTGCCGTCCGCCTTGTCGGCGGCAATCTGCGGGCGGCGCGCCTGGTGGGCCTGCCGGTGGGGCCGATGATCGTCATTGTCACCGCGCTCGCCGGTGCCTGCGCCGGCCTGGCCGGAATGGTCGAGGTCGCCGCGGTTCAGGCCCGTGCCAACGCCAATATCGTCGCCGGCTACGGCGTCAGCGGCATTCTGGTGGCCTTTCTGGCGCGCCAGAATCCCCTGGCGGTGATCCCGGTGGCGGTGATCCTGGGCGGCATTGGTGCCAGCGGCGGGCTGCTGCAACGGCGCCTCGATCTGCCGGATGCCGTGGTTCTGGTGCTGCAAGGCATTCTGTTCGTGGCCCTGCTGGCTGGCGAGGGCCTGCCGCGATGGAGCGAGTTCCGGGCGAGGATCGTACGATGAGTGACGTGGCTTTGGCAGCCAATCTGGGGCTGTGGACGGTGCCGATCGCCGTGGTCGGTGGCGCGATCCGGGTCTCGACGCCTTTTCTGTTCGTCAGCCTGGGCGAGCTGGTCACCGAGAAAAGCGGCCGCATCAATCTGGGGCTGGAAGGCACCCTGGTGATGGGGGCGATGAGCGGCTTCGCCGGGGCCTGGCTCAGCGGGTCGCCCTGGCTGGGGGTGCTGCTGGCCGGGCTGGTCGGGATCGCCCTGGGCGCGCTGCATGCCGGGATTTGTTCCCTGCCGCGGGTCAACGATATCGCGGTGGGCATTGCCCTGATGCTGTTCGGCACCGGCCTTGCTTTCTATCTGGGCAAGCCGCTGGTGCAGCCCAAGGCGCCGACCCTGCCGGCGCTGCCGTTGGGGTGGTGGAGCGACATCCCGCAGATCCGCGCCGCGCTGGAGGTCAACGGCCTGTTCGTGATCGGGCTGGTGCTGACGCCGCTGCTGCGTTGGGCCCTGAGCAACACCCGCTGGGGCATGATCGTGCGCATGGTTGGTGATTCGGCCGAGGCGGCGCGGGCGCTGGGCTATTCGCCACTGCGGGTGCGTCTGGCAGCGACCTGTTTCGGCGGCTTCATGGCCGGCGTCGGCGGCTCCTTCCTGTCGCTCTATTACCCCGGCAGCTGGAACGAGGGCCTGTCCAGCGGCCAGGGCATCACCGCGGTCGCGCTGGTGATCTTCGCGCGCTGGAACCCGGTGGGCTGCTTCCTGGCCTCGCTGTTGTTCGGTGGCGCCGTGGCGCTGGGGCCGGCCTTGCAGGCGGTCGGCGTGACCGCGGGCGCCTATCTGTTCAATGCCGCCCCGTACATTCTGACGCTCGTGATTCTGATTCTGTCCTCGTCCTCGCGCCACCGCATCGCCGGGGCGCCGGGCGAACTCAGCGTGACCCGTTAAGCCCGGAGGCCGCCCATGACCCTGATCCAAGCCGATCCCTATCCCTGGCCGTTCGATGGCCAGTTGCGCGCCGACAACACCGCGCTGATCATTATCGACATGCAGACGGATTTCTGCGGTGTCGGCGGTTATGTCGATCACATGGGCTATGATCTGTCCCTGACCCGGGCTCCGATCGAACCGATTTCCCGGGTCCTGGCGGCGTTCCGGGCCCGGGGCTATCCCGTGCTGCATACCCGCGAGGGCCATCGCCCCGACCTGTCCGATCTGCCGGCCAACAAGCGCTGGCGTTCGCAACGCATCGGGGCCGGGATCGGCGATGCCGGGCCTTGCGGCCGCATCCTGGTCCGGGGCGAACCGGGGTGGCAGATCATTGCCGAACTGGCGCCCCGGCCGGGGGAGCCGATCATCGACAAGCCCGGCAAAGGTTCGTTCTGCGCCACCGACCTGGAGTTGATCCTGCACACCCAGGGCATCCGCAATCTCGTCCTGACCGGGATCACGACCGATGTTTGCGTTCACACCACGATGCGCGAAGCCAATGATCGCGGTTTCGAATGCCTGCTGCTGGAAGACTGCTGCGGTGCTACCGATCGCAGCAACCATGACCATGCGCTCAAGATGATCAAGATGCAGGGCGGCGTCTTCGGCGCGGTGTCCTGTTCGGGCGATCTCCTGGCCGCGCTGCCGCCGGCGGTCGCGTCATGAGCGCGACCGCGCCGGCCGGTGCGCTGTCGATCGAGGTCGCCGCGATGTCCAAGCATTTCGGGGCGTTGACGGCACTCGATGCCGTATCGCTGCGGGTGCGGTCGGGGACCGTCCACGCCCTGCTGGGCGAGAATGGTGCCGGAAAATCGACCCTGGTCAAATGCATCATGGGCTTCTATCACGCCGACCAGGGCGATTTGATGGTCGATGGCCATGTCGTCGAGGTTCGCAATCCCCGCGATGCCGCCCGGCTGGGCATCGGCATGGTCTATCAGCATTTCACGCTGGTCCCCTCGATGACGGTGCTGGAAAATCTGGTCATGGCCCGCGCCGACGTTCCCGCGGTGATCGACTGGCGCGCCGAGCGGGCGCGGCTCAACCGCTTCCTCGATACCATGCCGTTCCGGGTGGCGCTGGACACCCCGGTTTCGGGTCTGGCGGCGGGTGAGAAGCAGAAGGCGGAGATCCTCAAGCAACTTTACCTCGATGCCCGCTTCCTGATCCTGGACGAGCCGACCTCGGTCCTGACCCCGCAGGAGGCGGACGAGATCCTGGGGCTGGTGCGTGGCATGGCGGCGGCCGGGCGGCTGACGATCCTGATCATCACCCACAAGTTTCGTGAGGTCCTGGCCTATGCCGATGTCGTGACCGTGCTGCGCCGGGGCCGTCTGGCGGGTGGCGGGGCGGTCGGTGCGCTCAGTGTCGATCAGATGGCCGCCCTGATGATCGGCGATGACCGGGTCGCGGCGGTGACGGAACGGACGATGTCGGGGACCGGCCCCGGTGCCGTCCGTTTGGCCATCACCGATCTGGCCGTCGCCGACGCCGATGGCATGCCGGCGGTCCGGGGTGTCAGCCTGACGGTGCGGGCCGGTGAGATCGTCGGAATCGCCGGGGTTTCGGGCAACGGCCAGAGCGAGTTGGTCGAGGTCCTGGCCGGTCAGCGCCCGGCCAGCGCCGGGACGGTTGTGGTCGAGGGCGAGGTCTATCGCGGGCGCCGCGCCGAGACCCAGCGCCATCACCTCGCGCTGCTGCCCGAGGAACCATTGCGCAATGCCTGTGTCGGCCGGATGAGCGTCGCTGACAACATGGCGTTCCGGCAATTCGACCGGGCGCCCTATGCCAAGGGTTTCTGGCTGTCCCAGGCGGTGATCCGGGCCGCGGCGCGCGATCTGATTACCCGCTATCGCGTCAAGACCCCGTCGCCGGACACGCCGATCGCGTCCCTGTCCGGGGGCAATGTGCAACGGGCGGTGCTGGGCCGGGAACTGGGCGGTATCGTGCATATCCTGGTTGCGGCCAATCCGGTGTTTGGTCTCGATTTTGCCGCCGTCGCCGACATTCATGCCCAGATCGTGGCCGCCCGCAACCGTGGTGCCGCGGTGCTGCTGGTCAGCGAGGATCTCGACGAGCTGCTGGAGCTTTCCGACCGGATTCTGGTGATGTCGGAAGGCCATATCGTCCACGAAACCCCGATCGCCAGCGCCGACCGCACGGCCATCGGCCGCGCCATGGCCGGACATTGAGAGCCCGCAACGACGGAGTTGATGGTCATGCTTGAGATCGCTGCAGCCCGGCCCTATCCCTATCTCGCCCCCGCCGGGGCAATCGCCCTGGTGATGATCGATATGCAGCGCGATTTCCTGGAACCCGGCGGGTTTGGCGCGGCGCTGGGCAACGATGTCACGCTTCTGGCACCGTGCATCGAACCGGCGGCGCGGCTGCTGGCCGGATTTCGCCGGGCCGGCCTGCCGATCGTCCACACCCGTGAATGCCATCGTCCCGACCTGTCGGACTGCCCGCCGGCCAAGCGGGGCCGCGGCCGCGGCCCGCTGCGCATCGGCGATCCGGGACCGATGGGACGCATTCTGATCGCGGGCGAGCCGGGGGTCGAGATCATCGACGACCTGGCGCCGCGTCCCGGCGAAATCGTGATCGACAAGCCCGGCAAAGGCGCGTTCCACGCGACGTCGCTGCAGCAGCAGCTTCGGGCCTGGTCGGTGAGCCACCTCGTCATTGCCGGTGTGACCACCGAAGTCTGTGTCCAGACGACGCTGCGCGAGGCGAACGACCGGGGCTATGACTGCGTGCTGGCCGAAGACGCCACCGCCAGCTATTTCCCGGCGTTCAAGCAGGCGGTGCTCGACATGGTGGTCGCCCAG
Organism: Azospirillaceae bacterium; assembly: GCA_031291675.1. Classification (GTDB taxonomy): domain Bacteria; phylum Pseudomonadota; class Alphaproteobacteria; order Azospirillales; family Azospirillaceae; genus JARLIO01. The sequence goes on along the minus strand of JARLIO010000034.1, from coordinate 229,191 downwards.
GGCGGCATCGTCGGTTGGACCGCGTCGGTTTCCCAGCTTCTGGAGGTGCTATGACCAGTTATACCGATCTCCTGACCAACCCGGAGGGGCTGGAGGCTCTGGTGTTCGAGCCGTTCCGCGATGGCATCACCGCCGCCTGGCTCTATCGCAGCCCCGATGGCGGACCGGCCTCGGCGGTGCTGCGCTATCAGCCGGGGGCGCGGGTGCCCCGGCACCGCCATGTCGGCTGGGAGCAGGTGATCCTGCTGCGCGGCAGCCAGCGTGATGCCACCGGCATGTTGCGCGCCGGCAGCGTTGCCACCAATGCCCCGGGCACGGAACATGACGTCTATAGCGAAGAGGGCTGCCTGGCCCTGCTGGTCTGGGAACGCCAGCCCGAAATCCTGGGGGAATAGTTGCCACGACCCGGCCCCATTCGATGCCCGGTGAACCGCATCAGGGGTCGCGCCTTTCTGGTTGTTGACTGACTAGTCACTTTTCTTTATAGCTTCGCGCACCACAAGAGGTGTCGGGCATGGCGAGGCCGAGAAGCGAAGACAGGCGCGAGGCCATCATGGCGGCGGCGGTTCGTGTCATCGCCGTTCAGGGATTGAGCGCCCCAACCGCGCTCATCGCCAAGGAGGCTGGCATCTCGAACGGCTCGCTCTTCACCTATTTTCCGACAAAAACCGACCTGCTGAACCAACTCTATGTCGGTCTCAAGGTCGAAATGGCGGGGACCGCCTTGGCCGACTTTCCGGCCAAAGGTGACGTGAAAGCTCAACTACATTCGGTGTGGTCTCATTGGCTCGTCTGGACGATGACAAATCCGGAGAAGCGCCGTGCCTTGACCCATCTGGGTGTTGCGGACGAAATCACGGCCCAGAGCCGCCAGGCGTCGCGGCAGGCAATGGCGCCTGTCGCCGATTTGCTGGAGAGAAGCCGGGCGGTTGGCCCGATGCGCGATATGCCACTGAGTTTCGTGGTCACGCTGATGAGCGTGTTGGCCGAAGCCACGATCGACACCATGCTGCAAGATCCGAACAACAACGAACACTATGCTCAGGCGGGCTTTGACGCCATGTGGCGCATGCTCAACTGATTTCTTTGCCTATTTAATGTCTGACCAGACACTCATCAAAACTGGGAGCGCAAAAATGCCTGATTCCAGGATTGCTATCGTCACCGGCGGAAGCCGCGGCATTGGCCGCAATACCGTCGTGAGCCTTGCGAAGCGCGGCGTTCCCTCGATCTTCACCTATCACAGCCACAGCGCGAACGCGGCAGAAGTCGTTGCTGAGGTGACGGATGCGGGGGCGAAAGCCGTCGCGCTGCAACTGGATACCGGTGATATCGCTTCGTTCGACGCCTTTGCCGATGGCGTGAAAGACGCGCTCGCCCGGCTTGGCGCCGCTCATTTCGATTTTTTGGTCAACAATGGGGGCAACAGTCACCACAACATGCCGTTCGAAAAGGCTACCGAGCAAGAGCTCGACAGCATCTACAACGTCCATTTCAAAGGCGTATTCTTCCTGACGCAGAAGCTTCTCCCCCTCATGCGTGACGGCGGGCGGATCATCAACGTATCGACGGTACGGACCCGGGTCGCTTCACCCGGAGGGGCGGTTTACGCTTCGATGAAGGGGGCTGTTGAGGTGCTGTCGCGGCATTTGGCCGTGGAGTTGGGCTCGCGCCGGATTGCGGTCAATGTTGTTGCCCCGGGCCCTGTCGCGACCGATTTCAGCGGTGGCATCGTTCGCGACAACCCGGTTGTCAATAAAATGATCGCCGATAATACGGCACTCGGCCGGGCCGGTGTTGCGGACGATCTCGGACCTGTGATCGCCTCTCTGCTTTCGGAAGAAAGCCGTTGGGTCAATGCGCAGCGCATCGAGGTCAGCGGCGGGATCGTCATCTGACGGACCGTGGGCGCTCCGTCGGGGTCCCCACCGATCCCCGATCGAGAAAACCGGCGGTCCCGGCGTCTTTGCCGACGTTACCGCTATCACCTATCGGCCAGAGGAGAATTGCAGGATGGCACGCGTCTTGGTCACGGGGGGCACGGGATTTGTCGGCGCCCATTGTCTGATCCAGCTCCTGGCGGCGGGGCATGAAGCGCGCACCACGGTCCGCAGCATGGCGCCCGAAGCGACCGTGCGGGCCATGCTGCGCCAGGGTGGAGCCGGCGAGGCCGGCGAGCGCCTTGCCCTGTTCGGCGCCGATCTCAATGCTGACGCGGGTTGGGCCGAAGCGGTAGCTGGTTGCGACTATGTTCTCCATGTCGCCTCGCCCTTTCCGAGCACGGTGCCCCGGGACGAGAATGAGCTGATTGCGCCGGCCCGAGACGGGACGCTGCGCGTATTGCGGGCGGCGCGCGACGCCGGTGTCAAGCGCGTGGTGCTGACCTCGTCCTTCGCGGCGATCGGCTATGGTGCCCGGGGGCGGACAACCGCCTTCACGGAAGAGGATTGGACCAACCTCAATGATCCGCGCGTGCAACCCTACGCGAAATCGAAGACGATCGCCGAGAGGGCGGCCTGGGATTTCATGGCGCGCGAAAGGGGCGGGCTGGAACTGGCCGTGGTCAATCCGGTCGGCGTTTTCGGACCCGTGCTGGGACCGGACTATTCGACCTCGATCCTGCTCGTGAAGCGCCTGCTGGACGGTTCGCTGCCGGGCTGCCCCGATCTCTGGTTCGGCGCGGTCGATGCGCGTGACGTCGCCGAGCTGCATCTCAAGGCGATGACCAGCCCGGCGGCGCGCGGCGAACGGTTTCTCGCCACGGCCGGGGACTTCATCAGTGTCCGCCAGCTCGCCCAAATCCTCAAGGCGGGCGCCGGCACCGCTGGCGGCAAGGTTCCAACCCGCGCCGTGCCCACCTGGCTGATGCGCGTCATCGCGCTGTTTGATGCCCAGGTCAGAGCGGTGGTGCCGGAACTCGGCAAACACAAGAACGCATCCAATGAAAAGGCGCGCCGCCTGCTGGGTTGGACACCGAGGAGCGCGGCGGATGCGGCTCTCGCCACGGCCCGCAGCCTGTTGGAACTTGGGCTGCTGAAATGATCATAGCCGGGCATCGTGCATGACGGTTCGCTCTTGGCTTGCCGGCAAAGAGATCCAGCCGCATTGATCGGCGCGATCGGCGATCCGATTTCGGTATCGGGCGGGGCGGCAAGAAAGTCCGATTCTGCCGGGCGACAATCACAGGCTCGGCAGCACGCCACCATCGATCCGCAGATCGACACCGGTGATGTATCCGGCCAGCGGGCTACATAAGAAGGCGACGGCGTGGGCGATGTCGGCGGCCTGTCCAACCTTTCCCATGGGCACCTGGACGACATGGGGCAGCACCGCGCGTTCGATGTCCGGCCAGGCCGCGTTGCCGTCGACCCAGCCGTTCGATGCCGCCATCTTGCGAAAGGCAGCCTCCAACCGGGGCGTAAAGATTGTGCCCGGCGAGATGGCGTTGACGGTCACGCCATCACCGGCTGCGGCCTTGGACAGCGAGACGGTCATATTATTCATTGCTGCTTTTGCGGCGGAATAATCGGGACCGGTTGCCGGGGGCATCATCCCGGCCAAACTCGACACGTTGACCACGCGGCCCCATCCCGCCGCCCTCATCTTCGGCAACAGGATCCGGGTGACGCGAACGGCCGCCAGGACGTTGCGATCATAGGCCGTCGCCCAGTCGCTGACCGGCGTGCTCTCCCAGATTTGCTTGTCGCCGGACCCGCCCGCGTTGTTGACAAGGATGTCGATGCCGCCGAGCAGGCGCAGAGCCTCGTCGGCCATACGCCTGACGTCGTCATCGTTCGTCAAATCTCCAAGCACGACGACCGCCTTGCCGCCCGCTGCCGCAATCTCCTTTGCCACCTGGTCGGCACGCCTCTGGTCCCGTCCATGGACGGCCACAGCCACGCCTTCAGCCGCCAGCCCATGGGCGATGGCCTCGCCGATCCCGATGCTGCTGCCCGTGATCAGCGCGCGCTTGCCGTTCAATCGTAAATCCATCATCGACTCCAAAGGGCGACCACGGAGCGACGGATTTCGCTCGAACAACCCGCGCTAATCTTTGTGGCGGGGCGGTGGGTGTTGTTTATTCGGCCCCCGGCCGGCGGGCGATCAGGGCGCTGGTTTCGACGATCTCGGTCAGAAGACCGTCAACCGCGACGCCCGCCAGCAAGGTCTGGAGCGCGTCGACCAGCGCCGTGGTGCGGTCGCCCAGGCGTTGGGGCGAGGTGCTGGACATCGACAGCGCCCGGTCGATCAGGTCCGCGACGGCGGTCTGGCGACGTTCGATCACCGCGGCGCGCTCCAGCCGTTCGAAGGGCGAGCGCAGCAGGACGGCTTCATGGTACTGCCAGGACGGTGCCTTGCGCTGTTGGCGGATCGGATCGTCATCGCTGTAGCGCTCGATCAGCGTCTTGAAGTCGACATACCAGGCATTGTCCGGGACCGCGGGATGGTGGTCGTCGAACAGGACGACGGCGCCGTCGGGCTCGATCATCGTGTCGAGGCGCCGCAAGGTGTCGGGCCGATCCATCCAATGGAAGGCGCGGCCGATCGTCGTGACGCGAAAGCGGCCGAGTTCGGGTCCAAGCTGGTAGGAGCTGCCCTCGGCGAAGCGGATCTTCGCCGCGACCCCGGCCTCGGCGGCCGCGGTGGTGGCCGCTTGCAGCATCCGCGGTTCCGGATCCAGGGCCAGCACCGAACCGACCACCGGCGCGAAGGCGATCGCCAGCGGCCCGGGACCACAGCCCAGGTCGAGCAGGTGGTGCTCGGCGGTCAGGCCACAGATCGCGACGACCCGATTGATCAGGGTGGCGGCATAAGGCGGACGACCGCGGCGGTAATAGGCCGCCGCGGATTCGAAGCGGTGCGGCTGGTAGGGAATCGGGATCACCATCGAAATCAGTCCTTTGCCGGTTTGGGGCTGGCGTCGGTGCCGGGGGCGCCGTGGCCCCCGGCACTGTGCTCACAGGCGATGGTCGTAGAGGAACCGGGTCTTCAGGGTGCCGCCGATCGCCTTCAGCGCGTCGAGGATATCGGGCGCTTCGGTATCGCCCTCGGCGTCGATCACGACATAGCCGATTTCGGCGTTGGTCTGGAGATACTGGGCGACGATGTTGACGTCGTGCGAGGCGAACACGTCCTGAACCTGACGCAGGACGCCCGGCATGTTCTTGTGGATATGGATGAAGCGGGTGCCCCGGCCCACCGGCAACTGGACCTCGGGGAAGTTGACCGCGCCCAGGGTGGTGCCGACATCGGAATAGTCGATCAGCTTGCGGGCGACCTCGTTGCCGATTCGCTCCTGCGCTTCGCCGGTCGAACCACCGATATGCGGGGTCAGGATGACGTTGGCCAGGCCGCGCAGCGGCGAGACGAACTCCTCGGCGGCGCCGGTGGGCTCGACCGGGAACACGTCGATGGCGGCACCCAGCAGATGACCGCGGCGCAGCGCGTCGCTCAAGGCGTCGATATCAACGACGGTCCCGCGCGAGGCGTTGATCAGGTAACCGCCGCGGCGCATCGTCGCCAACTGGGCGGCGCCGATCATGGTGCGGGTCTCCGGTGTCTCCGGGACATGCAGGCTGACGACGTCGGCTTCGGCCAACAGGGCGTCGAGGGACTCCGACGGGCGGGCGTTGCCCAGCGACAGCTTGTTGACGACGTCGTGAAAAATCACCCGCATGCCGAAAGCTTCGGCCAGGATGCCGAGCTGGGTGCCGATATGGCCGTAGCCGATGATCCCCAGCGTCTTGCCGCGGACCTCGACGCTGTCAGCGGCGGATTTGATCCATTCGCCGCGATGGGCTGAGGCCGATTTTTGCGGAATGCCGCGCATCAGCATCACAATTTCGCCCAGCACGAGTTCGGCGACGCTGCGGGTATTGGAAAACGGGGCGTTGAACACAGGGATCGCCAGGCGCTCCGCCGCGGTCAGATCGACCTGGTTGGTGCCAATGCAAAAGCAGCCGACGCAAATCAGCCGGTCGGCGGCGCGCAACACCCGTTCGGTCAACTGGGTGCGCGAGCGGATCCCCAGCATATGGACGCTGGGGATGCGCGCGATCAACTCGTCCTCGGACAAGGCCTTCGGCAGGCGGACGACGTTGTCGTAGCCGGCGGCCGAAAAATCCGCGATCGCGGTGTCGTGGATCCCTTCGAGCAGCAGGATCGAGATGCGTTCTTTGGAAAGCGAAAGCTTGGACATGGGACCCTGTCGTATCGTGTCGGCGCTGCCGGTTGGCGGGGTGCGGCCGTCGTTGCACCGCAGATTTGGCCCTGCGGCCCCCGCAAGCGCAACCCATCTCGGGCCGGATCCGCAAATCTTTCCTGGCCACGGCGCGGGTTTCGCGATGATCGCCGCGGCAGCCGTTCTCATTTTGGCTGTTGGCCCGCGGGCTGCCGCCCGCACCCGCCCGGGATGAACCCCGAATCCCCCGCTATTTTGACAAAAACAAAGGGGTCTGGGGCATTGCCCTCGTTGGGTTTGGGCGAAAGCCCAACGCGTCGTCGCCAAAACGAGAACCGCTGCCGCCGCGGCGCAGACCTTGACGAATTGCCGCAGGTTGCGCCAAAGCTGGTGGCGTTCATGCCTGAGCAGCGATATTCGGGGGCCGGTCCGGGTTGCGGTCGCGCTATCATTCCGGCCTGCTCATCATTGATACATGATTTTGCGTCATCGTCGCCGAACCGGTCCCTGTGCGCCGATCGATATTTTATTGAGGCCTCTCCTGAAAGACGTCATGACAAACGATAGCGCCGAGAGATTTGACAGCGCGGCCACCATCGGCGCCGTCGAGGTCGAGATCCCCAACGAACGTGACGGTTCCTGGCTTTTGGTTCTGACCGCGCTGGGGATCGTGTTCGGTGACATCGGCACCAGCCCGATCTATGCCTTGCGTGTCGCGCTTCAGGCGACGGGGGATGCGGTCCCATCGCCGGATGATGTCATCGGGGTGATCTCCCTGATCCTATGGTCGCTGACCCTGGTGATCTCGGTAAAATATGTCACCTTTGTGATGCGTGCCGATAACCGGGGCGAGGGCGGGATTCTGGCCCTGGCATCGCTGCTCAATCCCTGGCAGAGCGGCAGCGGCCGGCGCGCCGCGGTGGCGCTGCTGGGACTGGCCGGGGCCGCGCTGCTGGTCGGTGATGCGGTGATTACGCCGGCGGTGTCGGTGCTGTCCGCGGTCGAGGGTACCGAGGTGGTCTGGTCGTCGCTGGCGCCTTATGTCGTACCGCTGACGGTGGTCATCCTGATCGGTCTGTTCGCGATTCAGTGCCGCGGCACCGCCCAGATTGGCCGGCTGTTCGGTCCGGTGATGGTGGCCTGGTTCGTCGCCATCGCCTTGTCGGGTCTGTGGGGCATCGCCATGGCGCCCCGGGTGCTGTGGGCGCTCAATCCGCTGGCCGGTCTGCTGTACCTGATCAGCCACGGCTGGATCGGCTTTGCCGTGTTTGGCAGCGTGTTCCTGGCGATCACCGGTGGCGAGGCACTGTACGCCGATATGGGGCATGTCGGACGACGGTCGATCAAGCTGGCCTGGTTCGGCCCGGTGTTTCCGGCCTTGGCGTTGAATTACCTGGGCCAGGGCGGGCTGTTGCTGAACAATCCGCAAAAGATCACGGCGCCGTTTTTCGAACTGGTGCCCACGGCCCTCGTGCTGCCGCTGGTGATCCTGTCGACGTTCGCCACGATCATCGCCAGCCAGGCGGTGATCTCGGGCGTGTTTTCGCTGACGCGGCAGGCGATTCAGCTGCAGCAGTGGCCGCGGATGCGGATCATGCAGACCTCGGCCGACGAGTATGGCCAGATTTACGTGCCGATGGTCAATTGGGTGCTGGCGGTCCTGACCGTCGCCCTGGTTTTGTCGTTTCGCACCTCCGATGCCCTGGCGGCGGCCTATGGCGTCGCGGTGTCGAGCACCATGCTGATCACCGCCCTGCTGCTATATTGGGTGATGATCCGGCGTTGGCACTGGCCGGTGCCGGGTGCCGTGGCGCTGTGCGGCGTGTTCGTGGCGATCGACGGCTCGTTCTGCGTCGCCAATCTGATGAAGATCCCCGAGGGTGGCTGGCTGCCGCTGGTGGGGGGCGTCGCCTTGCTGGTCATGATGCGGATCTGGGATGCCGGTTCGAAGCGCCTGCAGCGGCAACTGGACGCGCGGATCGAAAGCCGGGAGAATTTCATCTGGCGGTTGGCGCTGACCCAGACGGTGCGCACCCCGGGCACCGTGCTGGTTCTGACCAAGACGCCCAAGGGCATTCCGGCGATGCTGCAGCACCATATCCGCCACAACCGGGCGCTGGCGGAACGGGTCGTGCTCTTGACGGTGGTCACCGACGAGGTGCCACGGGTTCCCGGGCGGGACCGTTTAACCATTGTCGACGAGGGCGACGGCTTTTGGCGGGTCACCGTCCGCTATGGTTTCATGCAGGCACCGGACCTGCCGATCGCGGTCCGGCGCTGTGCGACCGAGGGTTTGATCATCGATACCGACACGGTGACCTACTATGTCGGTCATGAGACCCTGGTGCCGCCGCAGGGTCGCTTGAGCTGGGAAGGCTTCTACGCCTTCATGTCGCGCAACGCGAGCAAGCCGACCAGCTTCCTGAAATTGCCGATCGATCAGGTGATGGAAATCGGAATTCAGGTCGCGATCTGAGGGGGCGGCGTCCTTTCCCCGTCGTGGCTGTGGCAGAGCGGGTGAAATCATCATGTCGATTCTTGTGATTGGCAGCGTCAACATTGATGTCGTCACCTATGCCCGGCGATTGCCGCGCCCCGGAGAGTCGTTCAAAGGGGACCGGTATGCCATGGTGCTCGGTGGCAAAGGGGCAAACCAAGCGGTTGCGGCCGCCCGGCTTGGTGCCCGGGTGGATCTGGTTGGCCGGGTCGGCGGCGATCCGTTCGGGGCCCTGGCCGAGCGGCGCTTGTCGGAATTAGGGGTCGCGACCCGGTATTTGCAGGTCGATCCACAGCATCCGACCGGCCTTGCCGCGATCAATGTCATCGCGAGCGGTGAGAACTTCATCACGGTGATCGCCGGTGCCAACCAGGCGGTCGATCCGGATTGTGTCGCCGGGATCGCACCGCTGCTGGATGCGACAAAAGTCTTGTTGATGCAGCTTGAGGTTCCGCTGGATGCCAGCCTGATCGCCGCGCGGCGGGCGCGCGCCGCGGGCGCTCTCGTCGTCCTGGATCCGGCACCGATTCCCGATTGCCCGCTTCCCGATGCGGTGTTCGGTCTGGTCGATGTCATGACGCCCAATGAACTGGAGACCGAGGCGCTGGTGGGGATCCGGCCCGCCACCGCGGCGCAGGCGGCGCAGGCGGCGCGGGCCTTGACCGATCGGGGCATCGCGATCGCCATCGTCAAGATGGGGGCCAACGGCGTCTATTTTCGCGGTCCGGACGTCGAGGGCTATTGGCCGCGCTTCCCGGTCACCGCGATCGATACCGTTGCCGCCGGCGATTGTTTCAACGGTGGTTTGGCCGTTGCGATGGCGCGCGGTGACGGTCTGGCGCAGGCGGTGCGTTTCGCCGCGGCATGCGGCGCTCTGGCGACGACCCGGCGGGGCGCATCGGATGCGGCCCCGGTTCTTGCCGAGGTCGAGGCCCTGCTCGCTTCCTCCTGATCGTCCCGTTCGCGCCACGCCGAACGGACCGCGCGCGGCCGCGCGACGGAACCGGCGAAATCGACTTTACAGAATCGTACTTCATGGTAAAGTCTGATCCTGTGAAGTTTGCGATTGTCGGACGTGGCTTGAGGAGGGGGCGGGACATGGGGGTAATCGACGACGGCGTCGACGACCATCCAGCTGTGGGTCGCGACCCTATGGCGGTGGGGCCACAATTGCGCATGCTGCTGCCCACGCTCACGCCGGCCGAGTGGACGGTGGCTGACTGGTTCCTAAGGCGCGAAAACTTTACAAAGAGCCCGACGATTGGTGAAGTTGCGACGGCTCTTGGTGTCTCCGAGCCCTTTTTGGTGAAGGTGGCGCGGCGCCTGGGTTATCCGGGATTCAAGGCTCTGCGCACGGCGCTGCTCGCCTATCACAGCATACCTCAGATTGAGATGCATCAGGATCTGTCGCGGGATGACAGCGTCAGCGAGATCAAGCGCAAGATCTTTCAGGCGACGCGCCAGGTTCTCGACGAGGTCCAGAGCATCACGCCCTCTGAAGTCATCGAGGAGGCGGCCGAGGCGTTTTACGCCGGCAAGCAGCGGGATATTTATGGTGTCGGGGGGTCGGCGACGGTTTGCCATGATGCCTCCCACAAATTCCTGCGGATCGGCATCCGCAGTACGGTCTTTTCCGACACGCACATGATGATGATGTCGGCATCGCTGCTGTCGAAAGAGGACGTCGTTCTTGCGGTTTCGCACTCTGGCCAGACCATGGAGCTGCTCGGGGCGATTGATTTGGCCCGGACCAACGGCGCCCGGATCATCGCCCTGACAAATTCGTTTGCCTCGGATCTGGCGAAGGCCTCGGACTTTGTCCTGTGCGCGCCGGCCAAGGATTCGCCCTTGATTGGTCAGAATGCAACCGCCCGGATCGCGCAGCTTACCTTGATCGATTCTTTCTTCATGTGCCTGGCGCGCAAAAATTACGATCTGGCCGAGGCCAATCTGAACAAGACGATGTCATCGATTCACTGTTTTCCGTGGACCGGTGTCAGGAAGGGGCGGGCAAAGCCCCGCAATTGATCGTTCCGTCCGGGACGGCCAACGCGACCGCGGTGGCCGCTTGGATGCAGAGGGACCGGGTGGTTTGGAGCGGATCTTTCTGGTTCCGCCATGGCGCGGCGGCCGGGAGAGGGAGACATCGGGGCAAGCGGGGATGTGGCGGGGTTGCGGTTCGATCGCCGCCACCCCGGTTCGCGGACCCGGTGTTCTCAGGGACATCGGCTTCTTGTGAAGCCGATGTGATTTTGTGAACTTTGGGGGGAAACAATGAGCGTCAAGAAAACGATGATGGCCGCGATGTTCGGGGCTGCCCTCGCGGCAGCGCCTGCCACGGTCATGGCGGCAGACTACGCCGTGGTTCTGAAAACACTGGCCAACCCCTTCTGGGTCAACATGAAGGATGGGATTGAAGCCGAGGCCAAGAAACTTGGCGTTGAGGTCGATATCGTCTCCTCGCCATCCGAGGGTGACTTGCAGGCCCAGTTGCAATTATTTGAAGATCTGTTGAACAAACCCTACAAAGGCATCGCCTTTGCGCCGATTTCGGCGAACAACCTGATTCAGCCGATCGCAAAGGCCTATAAGAAGGGCATGTTCCTCGTCAATATCGATGAAAAGGTCGATATGGAGGGCCTGAAGCAGGCCGGGGCCAACGTTGAAGCCTTCATCACGACCAACAATGTCGCGGTCGGCAAGAAAGGTGCCGACTTCATCATCAACAAGCTGGGCGCTGCCGGCGGCCAGGTCGCGATTATCGAAGGCAAGGCCGGCACCGCGTCGGGCGAGGCGCGCAAGAACGGGGCGAGCGGTGCCTTCAAGGCGGCGGCGAATATCGAGCTGGTGGCCAGCCAGCCGGCCGATTGGGATCGTCTGCGCGCCCTCGACGTCGCCACCAACACCCTGCAGACCTCACCGGCGTTGAAGGCGATCTACTGTGCCAATGACACCATGGCGTTGGGCGCGATGCAGGCGGTGCAGAATGCCGGCAAAGGCGGGAAAGTCATGGTTGTCGGCACCGACGGTGATCCGGAAGCGCTGGCCATGATCAAAGCGGGTCGCATGACGGCAACCGTCGCCCAGGACCCGGCGAAGATCGGTGCCACCGGCCTCGATCTGCTGGTTGAAGCGGTCAAGAATGGCAAGCAGACCGCCGTGGGCGCCGTGCCGAAGCTGGTGCTGATCGACTCGATCCTGGTGACGAAGGAATAAGCGGGAGCGGCACGGGCGCAGCCGCGGCGGCAAGCCCGCGGCGCGCCCGTGCCATCCGCCCGTGGCCATGGATCCTGGCGATCGCCCGGGGCCGGCAATCCTGACGCGCCTATCTCCTTTTGCGGGGAATAACATGATTGTTCCATCAACAGTCGCGGTGCGCCTGCCCGACAAACCGGCGATGGGCATCCCGCTCGTCACGATGCGCGGTATTGTCAAGATTTTTGGTGGCATCACGGCCCTGGGTGGTGTCGACCTCGATATCTATCCCGGTGAGGTTCATGCGATCCTCGGCGAGAACGGCGCCGGAAAATCGACGCTGATGAAGATTCTGTCGGGCATTCATGCGCCGAGCGCGGGGACGATCACGATCGATGACAAACCCTATGCGGCGCTGACCCCCGGCCAGGCGGCTCATGCCGGGATCTCGATCATCTATCAGGAACTCAGCGTCATCAATGAATTGTCGGCGTTGGAGAATCTGTTCGTCGGACGGATCCCGGTGCTGCGCCGCTTTGGCGTGCCCACGGTGGACTGGCGGCGGATGCGCCGCGAAGCGGCGACGGTCCTGACCCGCCTGGGCCTGGACATTGATCTGGAGACCCCGGTCGGTGAACTGCCGATCGCCCATCGCCAGATGATCGAGATCGCCAAGTCCCTGATGCGTGACGCCCGTATCCTGGTGATGGACGAACCGACCTCGTCGCTGACCAATGTCGAGGTCGAGCGGCTTTTTGCCCTGGTCAGACAGCTTCGCGCCGATGGCACCGCCATTCTTTTCATTTCGCACAAGCTCGACGAAGTTCGGACGATCGGTGACCGCTTCTCGGTGCTGAAGGACGGTGTCACCAGCGGCACCGGAATGGTCGCCGACACGACGAACGACGATCTGGTGCGCAAGATGGTCGGTCGTGACGTCAAACGGACTTTCCTCAACGAAGGCGCCGTCGATCGCGGGGCCCAACCGGTGTTGCGGGTTCGCGATGTCACCAGTGTCGATCGCAAACGGGTCGTCGATGTCGGTTTTGACGTCTATTCCGGTGAGATTCTGGGTTTTGCCGGCCTGGTGGGGTCGGGACGCACCGAACTGATGAATTGCCTGTTCGGCACGATGGCGCGGGCTTCGGGCCGGATCGAGCTCAACGGCCGCGACGTCACGCCCAAGGGGCCGATCGAAGCGCTGAAAAGCGGCATGGCCTATATCACCGAAGCCCGACGCCAGACCGGGTTCATGCCGAATTTCTCGATCAAGGACAATATTGTCATTTCGCAATGCCTGAAGGCGGCCCCGCTGCGGGGCATCTGGGGATTGATCCATCCCGGCCCGGAAACGGAGAGTGCCCGTCAGCAGCATAAGAACCTGTCGATCAAATGCGCGTCGATCCACCAGAACATCACGGAATTGTCCGGCGGCAATCAACAAAAAGTGCTGATCGGAAAATGGCTGGCCACCAATCCGGATCTGTTCATCTTCGACGAGCCGACAAGAGGCATCGATGTCGGCGCCAAATCAGAGATCTACGCGATCATGCGTAACCTGTCCAAGGCGGGCAAGGCGATCATCATGGTGTCTTCTGAACTGCCGGAGATTCTGGCCGTTTGCGATCGCATCGCGATTTTCCGGGCAGGTCAGATTGTCAAGATTATCGATAGCCACTCTGCCACCGAAGAACAGATTTTACACTTCGCGCTTAACGGGCGGTAACGGAAAATGACCAGAGAAAAACTCATAAAATTTTGGGATTACTATGGAACCGTCTGTATTCTGCTTGTCATAGTCGTCCTGTTCGGGGCGTTGAGCCCAACGTATTTCCTGCAGTCTGACAATATCGTTCAGATTTTTGTACAGAGCTCGATCACGATCTTGACCGCTCTGGGAGAATTCTTCGCGATCCTGATCGCCGGTATCGATCTATCGATTGGCTCGATTGTGGCGTTGGCCGGTATCTTGACCGCCAAGCTGATGGTTGCCGGGATGGATCCGCTGCTGTCGGTTCTGATCGGCGGCGTTCTGGTCGGCATCGTCCTCGGGGCCTTCAACGGCATGCTCGTCAACTACACCGGCCTGCATCCTTTCATCATCACGCTGGGAACCAACGCGATCTTCCGCGGTGTCACGATGATCATTTCCGGCGCCAACCCGGTGTTTGGTCTGCCCTTCAGCTTCATCGACGGCCTGGGGGGAAATATCTGGATCTTCCCGGCCCCGGTGGTGCTGGCGCTGTCGATGGCGGTGATCCTGTGGTTCATCACCACCAATACCCGGGTCGGGCGTAACATCTATGCCCTCGGCGGCAATCGTGAGTCCGCCTACTTCTCGGGCGTTGATATCAAATTGCACACCCTGATCGTTTTCATGATCTCCGGCCTGTGCGCCGGTCTGGCCGGCGTCCTGACCACCGCGCGCCTTGGCGCGGCCGAACCCACGGCCGGGATCAGCTTCGAAACCTACGCCATTGCCTCCGCCATTATCGGTGGCACCAGCTTCTTTGGCGGCAAGGGCCGCATTCCCTCGGTCGTTGTCGGCGGCCTGATCATCGGCACCATCAGCAACGGTCTTAATCTGCTGAAAATTCAGACCTTCTACCAACTTGTCGTGATGGGCAGCCTGATCATCGCCGCGGTCGCGCTGGACCGCATGATCGCCCGCGCCCGATAGAGGGCGCCAGCACTTGGGACAATCGGCCTGGAAATACCGGCCCGGAGAAATCGGCCCGGAAACATCGGCCCGGAAACATCGGAAGGACCCGACCAATGAATGTCAAGATAGCCCCGTCGCTGATGTGCATGAGCCTCGCCCGGTTCAGCGAACAGATCGCCTTTATGAATCAGGCCGCGGATTTCCTTCATATCGACATCATGGATGGGCACTATGTGCGCAATTTCGCTCTGTCCACCTATTTCATGACCGAGGTCGCCGCACTGTCACGGGTGCCGATGGACACGCACCTGATGGTGACGGAACCGACCCATTTTCTGGCGGCGATGGCCAAGGCGGGGGCGCAATGGATCTCGCCGCACGCCGAAACCATCAATCGCGACGCGTTCCGGGTGATCGGGAACATCCGGGATCTGGGCTGCCGCCCGGGCCTGGTGCTCAACCCGGCGACACCGATCGACGCGGTGAAGCACTATCTGCATCTGGTCGACAAGCTGACGATTCTGACCGTCGATCCGGGTTATGCCGGGCAAAAATTCATTCCGGAAATGATCGAGAAGATCGCCGACGCCCGGCGGTTCCGTGATGACAAGGGGGCGAACTTCCTGATCGAGATCGATGGTTCCTGCAACAAAAGGACCTACGAGAACCTGCTGCGCGCCGGGGCGGATGTCTTGATCGTCGGCACGTCGGGGCTGTTCAGCCTGAATCCCGATATCGCCACGGCATGGACCGAGATGCGCGGCGATGTGGAACGCGCCGAAGCCAGCCTGGCGAGGCCGGCGTGACCCGACCGCTCTATGCCGGAATCGATCTGGGGGGAACGCATACCCGCTTCTGCCTCTACCAGGACGGGCAGTTCCTGGTTTCCGAGAAATGCAAGACCGCCGCGATCATCAGCGGCGATCGACCGATCGAAGCCCTGGTGGCCTGGGTGGCGGCGCGGCTCGCCGCCCATGGGGCGCATCCGCGGTTGCTGGCGATCGGACTGCCGGTGACATTGGATCGGGTGCGGCGAACGATTCTGTCCAGCCCCAATGTTCCGGCGCTGAACGGGATCGCGATCGTCGACATTTTGCAGGCGGCGTTGCAGATCCCGGTCATCGCGGAACGCGACGTGAATTTCCAATTCTTCCACGATCTGCACACCGGCGGCATCCCGTGCAAGGTGGGAATGGGCGTCTATATCGGCACCGGGATTGGCAATGCGGTCTGGATCAACGGGTTCTATGCCGGGGCGCACGGCAGTGCCGCCGAGTTGGGTCATATTCCGGTCAATGGCGCCCTCGGTGTTTGTGGTTGCGGCAAGATCGGTTGCGCTGAAACGGTCTGCTGCGGTCGTTGGCTCGGCACCTGGCAACAGCGCCACGCGCCCGGGACGGCGATCACCGACCTGTTCGAGGTCCATGGCGATCATCCGGATTTGCGGACCTTCGTTGACATCGCGGCACAGGTGATCGCGACCGGCTTGAACCTGTTTGACCCGGACCTGATGTTCCTGGGCGGTGGCGTGCTGGAACTCGCGGGCTTCCCCCGGGAACGGTTGCTGGAACAGACAAGGCGCCATATCCGGGCGCCATTTCCGCGCGATGGCCTTGAGATCCGTCTGGCATCGCATCTCTCCGACAGCGGTGCGCGCGGTGCCTGCCTCTATGCTGAACATTCTGACAAGGAAAGCGTAGCACCATGATGTCCACCAACATGAGAATTGCATTGGCCAGCGACCATGTCGGTCTGCCGTTGCGGCGCATCGTTAACGGCTGGCTGGCCGGGCACGGCTGGACGGTTGTCGATCTGGGTGCGGATAGCGAAGAGCGGACCGATTATCCCCTGTTCGGCTTCAAAGCGGCGCGTCGGGTTCAGTCCGGGGATTGCCGTTTCGGCATCGTCATCTGCGGAACCGGAATCGGGATCTCGCTGTCGGCCAACAAAGTCCACGGCATTCGCTGCGTTCCGTGCTCGGAACCCTATTCGGCGCTCCTGGCACGTCAGCACAACGACGCCAACATGCTGGCCTTCGGCGCCCGCGTCGTGGGCAGCGATCTGGCACTGATGATCGTCAGAACGTTCCTGGAGGGTGAGTATGAGGGCGGGCGGCACCAGCGGCGCCTCGATATGATCGCGGAAATCGAGACGACGCAGGATCTCGCCGCCGCAGCCGTGACCTGAGGTCCCGGCCCGGGCGTCACCGGGCGGGATGAAGCTGGCACCGGGTTTCGGTTCTGGCGATGGCCGCGGTGAGAGCCGCCGTGGCGGCGGCGCTGAAGCCGACGAAATAAACCGCGGTGATGTCCGGGGCCGGCTGCGACCCGAGACCGGGTGGGCGATCCAACGCCGCGACGACGGCATCGACCGCGACCGCGGCGGCCCGATCGATCGGAAAGCCGTAAATCCCGGTCGAGATCGCCGGAAAGGCGATGGTGCGCGCGCCGACACGGGCCGCCTCCTCGATCGAGCGGCGATAGGCGCTGGCCAGCAGCGCATCGGCCTGTTCGGGCCGATAGTCCGCCCAGACCGGCCCCACGGTATGGATGATCCAGGACGCCGGAAGCCGGTAGCCGCGGGTCGCCTTGGCATCGCCGGTGGCACATCCGCCGAGGCTTCGGCACGCCACCAGCAGATCGGGGCCCGCGGCGCGGTGAATCGCGCCATCGACCCCGCCACCGCCCAGCAGCGTGGTATTGGCGGCATTGACGATGGCATCGACCGCCATGGTCGTGATGTCACCTTCGACGACAAACAGCGGCAATAGAGCGTCACGTGAGACCGGGAACACTGATGTCATGGTTGCCGTTCCTCCGTTGTCCTCGCGCCATTCCTGTCGACAAAGGGGATGATCGATGCGGACCGGTTCAATTTGATCCTTCCAACCGGGTCATGGGAAGCGATCCGATAGTCTGAGGGGGGGGCCCGGGTCACCGGGGTGGTGGTGGCGTGCCGATCGCTGTCGCGACGGTCGGGGGGAGCTGATGACGCACCACCATCAGGACGACCCGGAGAATGCCGACGACGGTCAGCGAGTCGCGGATTTCACCGCTCTCGATCATTGCCACAACGGTCCAGAAGGGCACGTGGCGGACCTGGAGCTGTTCCGTTTCGTCGGGAGCGGTGGGACCCGGGCTCAGGTCCCAGGCCAGGAACAGGAATGCCCGCTCGTCGGTGACGCTGTTGGAGGTATCCATCTCGACGATCGGCCGCCAATGCGCCGCGGTCAGCCCGGTTTCCTCCCGCAATTCGCGTTGTGCCGAGTCCAGCGGGGCGACGTCGCGCGCACCGCCCCCCTCCGGCAACTCCCAGCTATAGGTGGCGAGCGGGAAGCGATACTGGCCAACCAGCGGCACACAGCCGTCGCGATCGATCGGGACAACACCGATCGCCAGATTCTTGAAATGGACCGTGCCATAGATCCCCGGCTTTCCGGCAGGGGTTAGAACTTGGTGGTCCTCAACTCGGACCCAGGGATTGTCGTAGACGACCTGCTTTGACAGGATGGTCCACGGGCTCACTTCGTTATCCATGTCAAAGCCCTGCTGCGATCGATCACGGTGCGCACGGTAGCGGTATTGTGTGAACGCTGCTACCGCATCCGATGCAACCACCGATGAGGATCTCCGGCGTCACGATCCCGCACTTGTGCTATCCTTGAGCCCTGCGCGGGGTGGCGCCGCTTGAAAAAACCGCGATCGAAGGATTTTCATGGCAAGCGATCTCGCGACCGATTTTCTGGCGTTGGCTCATCAATTTCATCGGCTTGGCGTTCTCGGCCAGGCCGATACGGCCTATCAGCAGGCTCTCGCGGCTGATCCCGGGCGAATCGACGCCCTCCATGGCCTCGCCGTGCTGCGCCTTGCCGTCAATGACGCGACGGCGGCGTTGGCATTGCTGACCAAGGCGGTCGCCCAGGCGCCGCAGCGCTGCGACGTGGCGCTGGATCTGGCGTTGGCGTTCGAGACGGCGGGACGTGCGGACATGGCTTTGCGTGTCTATCGGCGCGTCCTGACCTGTGACCCGACCCTGACCATCGCGTGGTACAATTCAGCATTGCTCCTCGCGGCCGGCGCGGCACCGACGGCTCTGGCGGCTTATCGCCGTGCCACCCAGGTCGAGCCAACCCTGGCCGCGGCCCATTTCAATTTTGGCAATCTGGCGTCGCGCCTGGGTCGGGATGCGCGCGTCGCTTATCGCAACGCCCTGGTCTTGCGGCCCGCCCATGGCCCGACCTGGACCAATTGGGCGGTAACGGCGCGGGAACCGGGACCGGCGGCGCGCAGAGCCCGCTACCGGGCGCTGTGCTGTGATCCCACGGCGGCGGACGCCTGGTTCGATCTGGCGAATGTCAGGGATGATCCGGTTCCGGCGTTGCACCAGGCCCTGAGTCTGGCCCCCGCCCACGCCGGTGCCTGGGTCAATCTGGGCACGGCGCGGCACCGACAGGGTGACGTGGTGGGTGGCATCGTGGCCTGGCGGCGCGCCCTGAACGTCGACGTTGAAGCGGTCCAGGCCTGGCGGAATTTGGGCGCGGTCGGCGGCAGTGCGGCGGCGGCGGCCAATGCGGCGGTGCTTGATCCGGGTGGTGCCGATCCCTGGTGCGTTCTCGGCAACGGGGCCCGCGATGCCGATCAGCCTTTGGTTGCCGCGAACCGGTATCGCCGGGCGCTGGTGATCGATCCGGACCATGCCGAATCGCTGGTCAATCTGGCCACGGTGCTGCCCGAGATCGCGGAGCCGGATGCGATCGACCGGGCCCTGGCGGCATGTCGCCGGGCGATCCGGCTGAACCCGGAGGATGGGCCGGCTCACTATAATCTTTCCCTGCTGCAGCTGCGTCGCGGCGAACTGGCCGCCGGTTTTGCCGAATATGAATGGGGATGGCGCGTCGGCCTTCCCGGCGGCCGGGGCGTGGTCCGGCGCCTGGAGGCACCGTTGTGGCAGGGGGAGGCGTTACGCGGACGAACGTTGCTGGTCTATGCCGAGCAGGGGCTGGGCGATACGCTCCAGTTCGTTCGCTATGTGCCGCTCCTGGTCGCGCGCGGCGCGCGGGTGGTGCTGGAGGTTCAGAAGGAGCTGGTCCGGCTGCTGGATCAAAGCCTCGGTGGCGCCACGGTCCAGGTGGTGCCGTTGGCGGCAAACTATCCCGGTGGCGCCGGTTTGCCGCCGGTCGACGCGCATTGCCCGCTGCTGAGCCTGCCGTTTCGGCTGGGTACGAGCCTGGACACGATTCCCGCCGACGTCCCCTATCTGGCTGCGGACGCCGCGGCGGTGCAGGCGTGGCGCCGCCTTCACCCGGCCGACGGCCGGATGCGGGTTGGTCTGGTCTGGGCCGGCAACCCGCGCCTGCAGCAGCGCGCGGCCCATGCCATTGATCGGCGCCGCTCCCTGCGGCTGGAGCAATTGGCATCGTGGGCCGGGATCCCCGGGATCGAATGGGTGTCCCTGCAAAAAGGCGCCGCGGCGGGTCAGGGTGGGAACGGATGGGACGTTGGCGGTGTTCTTGCCGACTGGGGCGCGACGTTCCATGATTTCGCCGACACCGCGGTGGCCCTGAGTACGCTCGATCTCTTGATCTCCGTCGATACCTCGGTGGTCCACCTTGCCGGGGCTCTGGCGGTTCCGGTCTGGATCCTGTCGCGTTTCGACGGGTGTTGGCGGTGGCTGGAGGACCGCGACGACAGCCCCTGGTATCCGTCGGCGCGCCTGTTCCGCCAGCCGGCTCCCGGCGACTGGACCCCGGTCATCGCCCGAATTGGTGAAGCCCTGGGCCGTTTGATATTAAAATCGCAGGGGGCCGTAGAGCCAGACCAGCCAGATCCCGAGCGCTAGAGCCGGTCCGAAGGGGATCGGTTGCTGAACCGTGGTGCGGCAAAGCAGGGAGCGCACCAGGACCCACGCCAGACCCGTGGTCGCCGCGACCAGCAGGATTGTCGGCAGACCGAGCCAGCCGACCCAGGCGCCGCCGGCGCTCAGCAACTTGACGTCACCCCACCCCAATCCCGGGCGTCGGCGGATCCGCTGATAGGTCAGGGCCACGCCCCCCAGCAGCAGGCCGGCCAGGATGGCGCCAACGGCGCCATCGACCGGCCAGGTCTGCCAATGCCAGGCCTCGACCGCGAGACCGGCCAGCAAAAGCGGCAATGTCAGGACATCGTGCAGCAACAGGTGCCGCATATCGATCACGGCAAGCGGCAGCAGGGTCCAGCCCAGAATACAACCGGGCCAGACCCGCGCGGCCGGCAACGCCCACAGCGCCCACAGTGCCACCGCGGTTGCCGCCAACTCGATGAGCGGTTTGTCGATGCCAATGGCACCGCCGCAGGTGCGGCAGCGGCCGCGCAGCCACAGCCACGACAGCAACGGCACCAGATCGGCGGCTTTCAGGGACCGGCCACAATGATCACAATGGGACCGGCCGCGGATCACGGTTTCACCGTGGGGCAAACGGTCCGCGACGACGCCCAGGAAGCTGCCGATGAACGGCGCGATGATCAGTGGGATCCAGAGGGGCATCATCCAGAAGGCGGCAAGCGGGGTCATGGACAGTTCCCGGGGGCGCGGCGGCCTCGGCTTGCAGCGAACGGCAGGCACCGGGACGGGTGTCGAAGGGGGCGCAAAATGAAACCTCGATGGTAAATCCGGTGGGGTTGATCCGGTGGCATTGATCCGGCGGGGTTGATCGGGTGGCGGCATTGTCGGCCGACGTCGCCGGCGCGTCGAGGGGAAGCTGGCCTGTGGTCATTGGCCGTGAAGCCGTTGGTATTCGCACCGTCCGAAGTGTAAGCTGCCGCTATTGTGGCGATGGGTGTCGCCGCTCCGAGCAGAAAAACGTGCGTTGACGGAATAGAAATTGACGGACAAGCCGATCGCCGACGCTGAAACAGGGGACGCCGCGTCACCGGACGAGCGTAAAAGCACAACACGCCAAGGCAATGCCACGATTGCCGTCGTTCTGATGGGGCTGCTGCTTTCCATCGGTTTCTGTTTCTACCTCCGCGCGGCCGTTGTCAATTTCATCGATGGCCGATTGGCCGGTCGGGCGATCCATCTTAACGAGATCATCCAGCGTCGACTTGATCATCTCGTTGAAGTCGCGCAGGGCGTCCATGATTTCACGATCTTCGCGTCGACATCGATGCCCGAACAGGTCGGTTTTTTTTCGGCACGCCTGTTATCACAACACCAGGAGGTCGATTTCCTGGCCTGGGCGAGCGCACCGACACATCCGCTGGCGGTGTTGCGCTGGTTGCCGCCCGATCAGTTCCAATTGCGCAACGATGCGGTGGCATGGACCGCCGTTCCGGCCTTGTCGGCCGTGCCGGGTGAGGGCCGCCGTGACATCAGCCGCACCCTTTGGGCCGATGGCGGTGATTTTGGTGAGGTGCCGGGCCCGGTCCTGGGCGTTGTTGCCCGGCGCCTGGCGGCGGGGACGTTCGGCGATCAGAGCATCGTGATTGCCTTTTCCCGGGTTTCGTCGCTGTTTGCGGCGGACGACGGCTGGGATGGGCCGGTTCCGTATTTCGAGGTCCGCGCGGCCGAAAGCGATCATGGGGAGCGGACGGTCTTCAGCAGTGCCGCGGTTGCGCCCCGGCCCATTTCCTGGTGGCAGCCGCGCGAAGAGATCACAACCCCGCTGCATGTGGGCGACCTTCGTCTGATCGTCGCGTTTCAGATACCGTTGACCCCGCAGATCATGGCGCTCAGCGCGGCCCCTTTCGCCATGCTGGTTCTGGGGTTGGTCTTTACGGCGGTTATCGCCTTTCACCTGCGCAACAGCCATCGGCGCAACATCGCCGTTGCCGAGCTGGCATCATCGTTGCGCGGCGTCAATCAAGAGTTGCGTCGGCGGATCGTCGAAAATGAAATGTTCGCGGAAGCCCTGTGGCACAGCGAAAACAAGTATCGCGACATCTACGAGAATGCGATCGAGGGCATTTCGCAGACATTGCCCGGGGGGCGGATCCTGACCGCCAATCCCGCCCTGGCCGGGATTTATGGCTATGCCAGTGCGCAAGAAATCATCGACATGCTGCACGATGTCGATCGTCAGCTCTATGTTGATCCCGCCGCGCGCGCTGAATTCATGACGCAACTCACCACGGCCGGGCAGGTCGTCGGTTTCGAAACCCAGATCCGTCGCAAGGATGGCACGGTGATTTGGATTACCGAAACCGCGCGCGCCGTCCGTGACGAAGGCGGGGCGTTACTTTACATCGAGAGCTATGTCGAGGACATCACCGAGCGCAAACGGGCGGAAGTCGTTCTGGTCAACGCCAAGGAGCAGGCGGATTTGGCTAGCCGGGCCAAGAGCGAGTTTCTGGCCAATATGAGCCATGAACTCCGGACACCGTTGAATGCGATCATCGGTTTTTCGGAAATCATCAAGGAGCAGATGTTTGGCGCGATCGCAGAGCGGGTCTATGTCGACTATGCGCGGGATATTTATGACAGTGGCAAGCTGCTGTTGGCGTTGATCAACGATATTCTGGACATGTCGAAGATCGAGGCCGGGAAGAAGGAAATCCGGGATTCGGTCGTCGATGCGGCACGGGTGATTCGCAGTTGCCTGCGTCTGGTCCGCGCGCGTGCCGAGGCCAGCAATATTGCGCTTCAGGTCGATCTGCCGGCCAATTTGCCCTATGTCCGTGCCGAGGAATTGTCGCTGAAACAGATCCTGACCAACCTGCTGAGCAACGCCGTCAAATTCACCCCGGAAGGGGGAAGGGTGACGATCTCGGCACGAATCGAAAATGATGGCCGGATGTTGCTGGCGGTCGCCGATACCGGGATTGGCATTGCCTCGGAGGATATGGATAAGGCCCTGGCGCCATTCGGTCAGATTGAAAGCTCGCTGTCCAGCAAGACGCAGGGAACCGGCTTGGGGTTGCCCCTGGTCGTCTCCCTGGTCGAGCTTCATGGTGGCGCTTTTTCGCTCGAGAGCGCGCTCGGTAGCGGCACAACGGCCCGGGTCTGGCTGCCCGCCGAGCGTGTGATCCGTCGCGTGGCCTGAAACATTTTCCGGTCCGGTGAATTCCGTTTGGATGCCGGAAATGCGACCCGCGCCCCCGTGACGCGGAGCCAGGCGCCCGGCCGGGTCGGCCGAAGCTTCGCCCCAAGCCGGGCTATGCTGGATCGTGCGGCGGTCCGTCGTCGGTCGCGATCGGGATCTCGCATTGCACCCGCATTCTGCCGCCTTCGGTCGGCGTGGCGTCAACCGTGGCGCCGTGAAGCTCGATGAAGCGCCGAACCAGCGCGAGCTCGGCGGTTGCCAGGACGGCCGGCGTGATCGGCGCGCCCGCGCCGTCAGCGGGGCGGGTACCATCGACGCCAACCCAGGCGGCGACAGCCGGCACGGGCGCGTCGTGATCCTCGACCGACAGGATCAGCCGATCAGAGGTCCGATGCGCCGACAGCCGGACCGTGCCGCCGCTGTCGGTGCGACAAAGGGCGTTGGCAACCAGGTTGAACAGGGCCTGTCTGACCCGCCTGGCGTCGAGTTCCACGCTGTCGAAGTCGGGTGGGCAATCGACAGTCAGGGTCACCCCGCGATGTCGCGCCCACAGGTTGGTCAAGGCGGCGACCTCGGCCAGCAGTGCCGGAACCGCGGTCGGGCCGCGTTTCAGGACCATCGATCCGGCATCCGCGGTTGCCAGATCAAGCAGATCCTCGATCAGCCGGGTCAGGTTGCCGCCGCAATCGGCGACGCTGCGAACCCCCTGATGCTGTCGCGGGGTCAGCGAGCGGTAGCAGGCCTCCGCCAGAATCTCGGATCCGCTGTTGATCGCGACCAGCGCCATGCGCAACTGCGCCGCGATGCCGTCGACGAATTCGGCCTTGAGGCGATCGGCGGTATCGAGCGCCGCGGTCCGTTCGCGCAGGGCCTTCTCGACCCGGACGCTGTCGGTAATGTCGACATAGCTGGTCAGCACCGCGCCGTCGGGGAGCGGGACATTGGCGAACTCGACCACGGAGCCATCGGTCCGGACCAGTCGGCCGGTGCGCATCGCCCGATCCAGGGTATTGGCGATCATCTCCTCGCGGAATTCCGCCCAATCGTCGCCGTGGAAATACAGATGCCGCGTTTTGTCGAGGATCGTGGACGCATGCGGCTCCAATTGCAGGTCGGCGCGTTGCAGATGCCAGATCCGGGCGAACGCCGGGTTTGCCAGTTTCAGGCGTCCGTCGCCGCCGAACACCGCGATCCCTTCGGCCAGGTTGTCCAGTGTCTCCTGCTGGACGGCCATCAGCGTGTTGTACGAGGTTTCCAGCGCCAGCGCGTTGGTGACATCTTCCATCACATACATCAGCCCGCCGAAGGGATGGGGAACCGTCAATTTTCGCAATGTCGTGCCGTCGGGCAGATGGAGCAGATCTTCACTCGGTTCCAGCAACGACGTGAATTCCGCCAGTTGTTCGCGCTTGAACCGGACGAAATCGGCATATTCCGGCAAACGGCGCCGGGTCCTCAGGTCTTCCAGAACTTCCGAATAGAGCGGCTCGGAACGCAGCCAGCTTTCGTCGAGTTCCCACAGGGTGACATAGGTCTGATTGAAGAATTTCAGCCTGGTGTCCGCGCCGTAGATCGCGATCGCGGTTCCCAGCTGTTCCAGAACCTGGGCGTGGGCGACGATATGGCGGTTCAGCTCGGTCTCCAGATCCTCGCGATCGGTGATATCCAGGGCGTAGCCGACGATCAGTTCGGGGGCGTCAAGCTGTGCCGGCAGGGGAGCTTCGACGATATCGAGAAACCGCCGGGCCCCGGCGATGACCATATGGACCTTTTCCGACTGCGCGATGCCGTGGCGTCGTGCCCGGTCGGCCAGGGATCGGCCGAGGCCGCTCGATAGCTCCTGCTGGGTCGTGATGACGGCGGTGGGGGACAACTCGACCGCGGCGGCATAAGCCTTGTTGCACCAGATCATCGAAAGGTCGCGGCGGCGCAGCCAGACCAGAACCGGCAGGGCATCGAGCGCGGTTCGCAGTTCGGCTTGAGCGGCTTTCGCGGCGCTGGTGGCGTCGGCCTGTTGCTGCAACTGGTCGGCCACGGCGCTGAAGTCGCGAAACCACAGGACGTCAAAGCTCTCCGCACCGCTCGATGCGGTGCCGCGGTGGCCGGTGACCTCCAGGCTGCGGCGTCCGATGGCACTGTGGACCACCAGGCGAAAGCCGCTGCCGGTTTGGCGCAAATGCTGGGACGCGCCATGAAGCGCTGCAGCGTCGCCCGGTTCCAGGGCGGTTTCGATATCGTCGTGACGGGTGCACCGTTCAATGCCGAGCAGGGCGGCAAGCGCGGGCGCGATCGCCTGGGCTCCGGAACCGCTCCAGCCAAAATAGGGATCCGGCGCCGCGCTGAGAAAAGCTTCCAGCCGGGCGATTTCGGCATTCTGGTTGGCGAGCGTGGCGCGCAAACGACCGCAGTGACGGAATTGGCGCCAAAACAGGATGGCGACCGCGGCTGTGCCCGGCACCGCAATGCTGATCAGCCAGCGCCATAGCGGGGCTGTCCCTGACATCTGCCCGAGCAGCACAAACACGAGCACGGGCAGCGCCACGGCGGCCAATCCCGATGCCACCAGCAAGGGGGCGGCTTTCCCGATCGTCGACTTCATGGCAAGAGCTTAGAGCATTTTCGAACGCAGGGGAAACCGGCTGGTGCCTGGGCGGTGGCAGGCCATGCCCGATCACGGCGCATGGCCGGCGCATTTTACGTCGATGGCACATGGGGTTGCGCCATCGCAATGTTTTCCGGCAGGATATGCGGCGCGGCCATCGGTTGCGACCGGACTCAGGAGACCTGTTGACATCGATGCGACGGCACCGCGAAATCGAACCGGGTCGATCCCGCGCGACGTTTGTGATCGTCGGTGACGGCTGGTCGCTGGCCGGGTTGCCGGTTCCTGATCCGACTTTCGCCCTGCTGCTGGCCGTGGCCCGGCATCGGCCCGATGTCGCGCGGGCCCGGCGGGCGATCGCGGCCGGCGTGGATTGGGATCGGTTCGCCGAGCTCGCCCGTCTGCATCGGGTGTCACCCCTGGCCTCGCGGGGACTGGGACTGGTCGCGGCGGTGCCGGCCGGCGATCATCCCGGTCTGGCGAAATTGGCCCGGGTTACCGCCCGGGTTGCGCGCCGCTCCCTGATGATGGCCCGGGAAACCATGCTGCTGGTCCGGGCTCTGAACGAGGCCGGCATCGATGTCCTGGTGCTCAAGGGGACGGTCGAGGGCGCCGCCAGTTGGGACGCGATCGCCCTGCGCACCGCGGGCGACATCGACCTCTATGTCGCGCCGGCCCAGGCGCAGCAGGCCGTCGCTGTGTTGCGGGCCCAGGGGTTGGAGCCGGTCGAGCCGTTGGTGCTTGAGGCCGTCGGTTCCGCCTGGGTCAATCCGGCCGAGGCCGTGTTTCGTGACCGGAGCAAAGGCAGTGTCGTCGAACTGCATTGGCGATTCGGCAATCCGGGGGCGCTGTTTCCGCTCGACCTCCCGCCGATGCTGGCGCGGGCGGTTGTTGTTCCGGTCGCGTCGGTCGGGATTCCGACCCTGCCGTTTCCGGAGCGGTTTCTGTTTCTGTGTACCCATGGTGGCAAACATGGCTGGACCCAACTGGCCTGGCTTTGCGACATCGCGGCCAATCTGCGGCGCATGACCGCGGCCGACGCCCAAATCGTCGCGCAGCGGGCCGTGGCGCTGGGGATCGTCCGGCCTTTGGCGGTGGCCTGCCATATGGCCGCGGGATTGCTGGACGCCGCGATCCCGGCCGGCCTGCCGGCGCTCGATCCTCCGGCGCGGTGGCTGTTGCGCCGTTGTGTTGCGCCGCTGCTGGCCGACCCGGAGCGCCACGCAGGGCGCGGTTCCCGCGGGCCCTGGCGAATTCTGGCGGATAATCTGGTCTTCAGCACGCGATGGCGCACCCGCGCCGCGGTGCTGGCGACGATTCTGATGCCAGGGAAGGTTGATTGCACCGCCGGCGCCGGGTCGTCGCCGGCCTTGTTGATGGCACGGCGTCTGCTCCGCCTGCTGCGCCATGGACCCAAACCCGCCGCCGAGTGAGGGGGGTCAAGACCCGGCGGCACGTGCCGCGGGGGGAATCCGGCTTTCGATCCAGGCGACGATGTCGCGCCAGACCACGAGGCGGCCGCGGTCGCGCAGCAGCATATGGTAGCCGTCCCGGTAACGCTTGAGCTGTGCGGCGGGGCCGAGGCGGGCGATGGCGGCGTCGACGGCACCGGGGGGCAGAACCTGTTCATGCTCGCCATAGAGCACCAGGCTCGGCGTCGTCACCCGAGGCTCCTGTTCCAGCGCATCGCTCATCAGGTCGACCAGGCCGCTGATCGCGTCGATTCGTGTTTCCTTGATCACCAACGGATCCCGGGACAAGGCGCGCAGCATCTCGATATTGTCCGACGGCCAGATCTCCAGCCCGCGGGGCGCGGTGACCGTCAGGCCGGGCACGGTGTTCGATCCCAGCCACAGGGTGAAGCGGTAAAACGGGTTCATCACCGCGCGTCCCCACAGCGCGGGCGATACCAGCACGGCGCCGGCGACATCCAGCGCCGGTTGATCGGCCGGTGTCGGGCTGGTCAGCGCCAGCGTCACCACGGCCCCGCCCATGCTTTCCCCGAGCACGAACAGCGGCACCCCGGGATAGCGCTCGTGGAGCAGTGCTGCGGCACAGCGCAGATCACCGACCAGGGTCGCCGTTCCCGGCCAGATGCCCGGCCGCGGCGCATTGCCAAAGCCGCGCTGATCGTAGGCATAGCTGGCAATGCCATGCGCCGCGAAATACGCCCCGGGCCAGGCGAAGGACCGGCTGTAGTCATTGAAACCGTGCAGCGCCAGAATTACCGCCCGCGGCGGCTTTGCCGGCAGCCAGTGGCGCAGCGGCAGGCGAACGCCGTCGGCGGTGATCAGGGCATCGCTGACCAGACCGTCACTGTCGAGCCGGGGCGCCGTCACCGGTGGCCCCATCGGCTGCAAGGTTGCCGCGCAGCCCGCCAGCATCAGCGCCAGCAGGCCGGCGGCGACGGACAGTCGCATAGCCCGTTCGCCCCGGCGCCCCGGGGCGTGCCTAGTCGGCCGCGCCGGCATCCGGGCGATGGATCAGTTGCAGGAAGATGTCCTCGAGATCGCCGTCCTCGGTGCTGAGGTCGAGGATCCCGACGCCGGTGGACTGGACGGCGCTCAGGATGCGATCGGCGCGGATCCGGCTGGGCTGATAGCGGATCGAAAGCCGCCGCGGCGTCGACAATTCGGCGTGGATCCCCGCCAGCGTCGGCGGCACCGCGGCCAGGTCACGATCCAGGGTCAGGATCAGCACCTTGCGGTCGATTCGGCCCACCAGCGCCTCGGTACTGTCGTTGGCGATGACCTGGCCGTGATTGATAATGGCGATATGATCGCAAAGTTCCTGGGCTTCCTCAAGATAGTGGGTCGTCAACAGGATCGTGGTGCCCAGCCGGTTCAATTCCCGCACATGAGCCCACAGCGATTGGCGCAATTCGACATCGACGCCGGCGGTGGGTTCGTCGAGCACCAGAACCGGCGGATTATGTACCATCGCCTTGGCGACCATCAGGCGCCGGCGCATGCCGCCCGACAGCGTCCGGGCATAGGCATCGGCCTGGGCGCTGAGCCCGACCGCTTCCAGCAGCGCCTCGGTCTGCCGTTCGCGGGCCGGCACGCCGTACAGTCCGGCATGAAGATTCAACAATTCCCGCGGCGTGAAGAACGGGTCCATGTTGAGTTCCTGGGGCACGACGCCGATCGACGCGTGTGCCGCCCGGGGCTCGGCGGCGATCTCATGGCCCCAGATCACAGCGTCGCCACTGGTCTTGGTGACCAGGCCGGCCAGGATATTGATCAGGGTCGACTTGCCGGCGCCATTGGGGCCCAGCAATCCGAACAGCGAACCGCGCGGGATCGCGAGATCGACGCCTTTCAGCGCCTGCTTGGCCGGGGTCTGGCCGCTGGCGCGATAGGTTTTGGTCAATCCGATCACGCGGACAGCGTCGGCGGGCAACGGACGGGCGGACGGAAGCTTGGGCGCGGTGATAATCATGGTGACCAGACAATGGCGTGGTCCGGGTGATTCGGCAAGGTCCCGTCGCGCCGGTGGGCCGGGCGGTGCGTTTTGCCCGGCTCCGGCCCACCGGGACATTGGCACCCCGGGACATTGGCAATGATGTTGATCCGGTGCCGGCGATGGTTATGATCGTCGCGCCCGGATGCAAAACAAGGATCAACCGCTGATGAAGCCGATCGAGACAGTCGAAGTGACGGACACCAAGGTGGGATGCGATGGTGGCGGTGGCGCCCTGGGCCATCCCCTGGTCTATCTGACCCTGGACCGGGATGGTGTTGTCGAGTGTCCTTATTGCAGTCGCCGCTTTGTCCTGAAGGCGGAAGCCCGGCAAGCGGCGCATCATTGACCTGATCCCGGATCGACAGGGGCCGTCGCCCGGCGCGGTTGACAAGGCCGCCGCCGGAGGGCGCCCGCCGGTCGAAAAGGGGGCAGCGAGCCGAAAGGGGTTGCCGGGCAAGGCGTTGGCGCTATGCTGTCGCCCGTCCGCTGCCTGGTTCCGAAGGACCGGGGGTTGGACCGGCCGCAGGACGGACAGTCGTCGCTGCAGTCGGGGCTTTCAAATCCTGTCGAGGCTTATCATGCGCTTGCACGTCTTTGCGGCCCTGCTCCTGATGTCGCTGGCCAGTCCCGCGGCCCTTGCCGCATCCCTGGATCAGAGCAAGCCGGTATCGCCCGCAGATGCGGCGCTGGCACCTGACGTCCGCCTTCGGTTGCGTATCCCGTTGCGCGACGGCGTCTATGAAGGCGACGTGATCGGTGGCGAGATGACCGGCCACGGTGTTTATTCCTGGACCAATGACGATCGCTATGAAGGCGAGTTCCGTCACGGCGTCCCCGAAGGCCAGGGTGTGTTGACCAAACCGGACGGTTTTCGCTACCAGGGCGGCTTTGCCGCCGGTCGCTACCAGGGGCAGGGCTCGGCCAAGTTCCCGGATGGCAGCCAGTATAACGGTGCCTTTGCCAATGGCGAATTCAACGGCCAGGGCAGTCTGGCGATGGCCAATGGCGATCACTATGACGGTGATTTCCGGGATAACCAGCCCAACGGCATGGGCACCTATGTCACCAGCGCGGGGCAGCGCTATGATGGCGCGATGGCCAATGGCCGTTTCGAAGGGGCGGGAACCATGACCATGCCCAATGGTGAGGTGCGCCGCGGCCTGTGGCACGACAATCAACTGGTGCAGCCCTGAGAACCGCCACCGATTCGATGACGGTGCCGCAGGATTTCTCGATCGCCCGCTGCCAGCCGGGCGTTCTTGTGGCGGAGCCTGTGGCCTTCTCCTCGCAGAACTGACCTGTCGTCAAAGCAGCCGGCGATGACCTTGGCGCATCGCCGGCTGCTGATCTTGGGTGGGGTGGGCGTCCCTGCCCGCCCCTCGGGGACCGGGAAGCGGTTAACGTGATCGGGGGCTGGTAAAGCGACGGCTTCCGCGGTTTGGATCGAGCGGGCAACCTCCCGAGGCTTGATGTTGCGCCATGCCGGGGAGGGTCACCCGAGGCGGCTTCGCTGCCGGGACGCCGGCACCGGCCGTGCCCGTTGCTGCAACCATTTCTGTTTGTGGCTTTCCATCGAATTGATGATGTTCACCAAGACCGGTATCCAATCTGGATTTACTGAGTTGTAGCGATGCCACTCGGCTATTCGTTTACCTTTCAGTATTCCCTGCATCCTATTGGCGAAGTCTCGCGCGCTGGTGGCTCCCCTGACCTGATCGGCATAGTGTTGTTTCCAGTAGGCGATGGCGTCGTCGACCGAGTGGAAGCCGATATTGCTCCGGCCCGCTTGTTCGTCCGTCGCATCGGCCGCGACCGCGAATCGGCCTTTCTCGTCGTGGTTGTATTTCGCCACGTCTCGTCCGGTCGGCGTCTTGTCAATGAGGTTGTGGGTCAGGGCGGTCGCCGCCCTGAGTTGCTCATCGGTCGCCAATGCGTTGACAGACCTATTGTATTTCAGCAGATAATCAATCATCGTGATGCGGTTCATCGTCGGTCTCCCCAGAAAAGGTTGAGCCGACTCTTCCGTCACGACTTCTCCACCACAAGGGAATCTCGACGATTGCGGGCGGGATAATCTGGCATACCGGTGGCGTCGTTGTTGCCACTGATTGTGGTGGTCGTGCCACGTGCCCGACGCGGTGGGTTTGATGGGAAAGGAATTATGCCATGGCTCGATTCATTGCTCGAATTTTGCTCGGCCTGGCGTTGTGCGTCGCGGTGATCGCAGTCGGAACGACGGCGCAGGCGAGAGCCTATGAGAATTTCAATTATGGCTTCGAAGTGATGTTGCCGCCGGGCATGCGCCTTTTCATCACAGAGCCGCCTGGTCCAAACCATGGGTTTACATTGTTGAACAAATCGTCAGATTGCGATGCAGACGATCAAGAGGGAATCGAGTTCTTCGCGGCATACAATGCGGGTGATGATGCGTCATCGGCGGTAGAATTGTCAAAGATATATTGCGCGAATGGATCTTCGAATCCGACAAAATACAATGTAGGTGGTTTAAAATTTCGCAAGTGTTCGGTGATAGGGAGATTTGGAAAATTGATCGATGTAAAATTTGTCGCGCTGCGTCCGCGTCCAGGCGAAGACATCAGCAACTGGATTATTTGTATGATTGATATCGTGTGTAAAAATGAGAATTATGCGAAATGGCATCGAGTGCTCGAGAAAATTTTTGTGGGAATGAAATTGGCAAAGGTCGAACAGTGATTCCGGCGAACACGAATTGGTGATCGGTTGTGGGGCGCCGTCGTGTTAGGTGGTCATTCAGTATCGGCGGTGTCATCTTAACGAGAAGAGAATTACGTTATGGTGCGGCTCATTGCTCGAATTTCGCTCGGCCTGGCGTTGTGCGTGGTGGTGATCGCAGCCGGAACGACGGCGCAGGCAAGAGCCTATGAGAATTTCAATTATGGCTTCGAAGTGACGTTACCGCCCGGCATGCGCCTTTGCGTTACGCCACCACCTGGTCCAAATCACGGATTTGCATTGTCGGATCAAACGTCAGATTGTGACGACGACGATCGAGAGCGGATTGATTTCTTTACAGCGTACAATATCCCTTATGACGCATCGTCGACGACGAATTTCTCAAAGAAGTAT
Source organism: Azospirillaceae bacterium (assembly GCA_031291675.1). Lineage (GTDB taxonomy): Bacteria > Pseudomonadota > Alphaproteobacteria > Azospirillales > Azospirillaceae > JARLIO01. The sequence goes on along the minus strand of JARLIO010000034.1, from coordinate 196,462 downwards.
TGTGACAAGAAGCTTTCAAGAACGACAGCCTACAATATCGGTGGCTTGAAATTTCGCGTATGCTCCATAATTGAAAAATATAGAAAATTGAATGATAGAGTATATGTATCTCTCCGTTCGCGCGCTAACGAAGATGTCAGTAATTGGGTTGTCTGCATGATTCATGTAATGTATAAGAATGGAAATTACGCAAAATGGCATCGAGTCCTCGAAAAAGTCTTTGCGGGAATGAAATTGGCAAAGGTTGAACAGTGATCTCCGACGAATGGAGATTGACGACCGGTTGCGGGTTTTCAACATTCTTCGGCAGATCGTCGATCATCGCGATGCGGTTCACCGCTGGCCTCCAGAGGCGAGGTTGAACCGACTGTTCCGTTACAATTTGTCACTTCGCAAAGTGATTTCGACGGTTGCGGCCGGGACGCGCCCCGGTTGGCGCCGATCGTCGCGGCTATTGGGCCGGGGCTTGTGACCCGGTAACCCCGGGGCCGGCCATCAGATCGACGCCAATGGCGCCCAGATGGTGGGCATCGGCCATCGTCGGCACCGCATCGACGAGAACGCGACAGCGGTGGAGATGGGCGTTCTCAAGAAACTTGCCGAACCGGGTCAATTCCTGGTCGCTGGTCCCGATGCTGGAAAACCGCGTCGAGACCATGCTCAGGCGCTGGCGGGCAAAATCGACCAGGCGGGATTCCGGTCGCGCCGGACGCAGCATCACGGCACGACAAAATGGCTTCAATTGACCGACGACCTCCTCCATGCGCATCGGCGCGATATCGGCGGGCACCTCGACCAGGTCGAAGATCAGATGCTGACGCACGGCCGCGCTGAGCGAACGGCACAGCGTGATCGCCTTGGTTCCGGTTCGTCGGGCGGCCAGCGTACTGAAGGCCAGGGGAACGATGAAAACCGGCGGCTTGCCCGTGGCGATGGTCTTGTAGAGATGACGCGCGGTCGATCCCAGCAGCAGCAGGTCGATTTCCGCGATCATCGCCTCGTCCTCACCGCGGGCAATGCGGACCTCATCGAGTTTGGCGCGGACATCGCGGACCAGCATCGCCTGAACCATCGGGGCGCGCTCACCGGCCCGCGTCACCACCGGGCCGATTTCAATCTCGGCATTCTCCATCGCTTCACGGATGACATCGTCGTAGCTCGCTTCCAGGGCCTTGCGCGCTTCTTCCAGCTTGCCCAGGATCATGTCCAGGACATTGACGCCACTTTGCATGTCGGCGTTGCTGAAACTGATCTTCGAGGCGTTGGCGGCGATCCGCGGCTCGGTGGCCAGACCGAGGTCGCGCGCCAGCGTTGCCTTGATTTCGCGGGCGATGGCGCCGGCCTTGATCACGGCTTCCTGTTCGGTCAGCTCGTAAAAGCAGATGACGAAATTGTCCTCGCCGTTCAGTGAGAAATTATCGTCAGGATCAAGACTGCTTTCGACGATTCGCGTTGCCGTCTCGCGCACCTGATCGGCGACCTGGTCCCAGCGCGCGCCCAGGCTTTCCCGGATATCGTTCAGCCCGATCAGCTTCAGGCTGCCGGCCACCAGCGTTCGCGGTTCCTGCTGCGCTGCCAGACGGGCCGCCGCCGAGGCCGCGAAATCTTCGGGGTCGAGCGCCCCGCTGGCCAGGGCGCGACCAAATTCCTGCGTCGCCCCGATCTGTTCGGGAACAATGTCGCCGGGCGGTGCGGAAACCGACGCCAGAAACGGCCGTTCCGCGGCCGGCGCGTTCTCGACCACGATCAGGTGATAGTGCGCCGACCCCTCCGGCCGGATGATCGATGACTTGGCCACGATCTGAATTTCCGTCCGGTCGTGGCGTCGCAGCTTCAAGGGGAAGCGGCTTTCGAAACGGCCGGCCTTTCGCGGCGTCAACGCCCCCTCGGGATCGACCAGCAATTCGGTATAGGGGCGTCCCAGCAAATCGACGTCGCGCCAGCCGCTGAGCTGCGAGAAGGCTTTATTGATCGCGATGAACCGGCCGTCCTCGTCGAGGATCATCAGGCCGTGGTCGACCGCGGCGAACACCGAGGCCAGCAGCCGTTCCAGCACCAGCTTCTGCTGCATCGATTTGCGTGATTCGCTGAGATCGCGCAACAGCACCATGAAATTCCCGGTGCCACCCTCGATGTTGGGCACCGGGACGATGCGCAGGTCGGCCCACAGGTCGCCGCCATTGTGGTGGCGCAGTGCCAGCTCCGCATGGACCGCTTCGCCCTGGGCGATGGCCTGATCGATCCGGGCCACGGTCAACGGATCGGTGTCCGGACCAAACAGCGTCCGCAAACCGTGATTCAGCAAATCCTTGATTGGAAATCCGGTCAGGTCGATCGCCGCCCGATTGACGTGGCGGATCACGGGTTGCCCCGGTGTCGTGTCGGTGACCAGGGCGGCTTCGTCCATATCGCCGATGAACGACGTCAACCAGTTATCCCAAGACCCCTTGTCCATTCCCGACACCGATATCATCGCCTGCAATGAATGGCAGCATAGCGGAATTCCGGTCCGGGGCCACCGGCGATGCGCTGTCATGCCGGCCCGTTTCGATATTAGCACGCGCCCAATGGCGGATTGCGATTGAGCGGATCCGCTTCAGGCCGGTGATTAGGAGCCCCCGGCGCCATCACGGGCATTCCAGGAAAGGTTGCTCCGACATCAGGATCCACGATGCCGGGACGCCACGTTCCATGGTTCTCCGGCCTTGCCGTTGAAGGCTGTTCACAATAAAGAAAATACATGCGGGGGTATTAAGGATTAATCATAAATAAATCTATTCCATCACCTGTGAGTTATTGTCAAATAATGCGTTATTAATAAATAATTAACCATGTTGAAATTAATTGTGCACGGATCTGCCCGATATTTCGCGCCGGTTTGGAGGTGTCGCTGTCCCGTAGTTGTGGCTTGGGCAAACCGCGATGCCTCTCAACGCAGCAGATTGCCCCTTAACCTCATTTGCGAGATCCATCATGTGTCAGGACAGTCTGACTCGTGCAAAGCAGCGGTTGCGTTGGGCGCTTCGCGCTGCGGTCAGCGCATCGGTCGTGTTCGCACCGCTGGTGCCGGGTTTGGCCCAGGCGGCCGACGCGGAAACCACGACGCCGATCAAGCACGTCATCATCATCATCGGCGAAAACCATACTTACGATAACATCTATGCGACCTACAAACCGGTCGCTGGTCAGACGGTGTCGAACCTGCTGTCCAAGGGTATCGTCAATGCCGATGGTACGCCCGGGCCGCATTTCGCCCGGGCCGCGCAATATTCGGCCACGGTCACCGGCGACTTTTCGATCGCGCCGGCCGACAAGACGCCCTATTCGGTGTTGCCGCCGGCCATGACCGATGGTGTTCCGACGGCGGCCAGTGATGCCAACGGGCCGCCTTTTGTCAGCATCGCGGTCGCCGCCAAAGCGGAAAATGCGTTGTCTCCGGTGGATCTGCCCCTGCTGACAACCGGGGCCAGCGGCATTGCCAGCCACAGCGTCGATACGCGCTATCCCGATGCCCAGACGATGGCGAACGGGCCGTTCCCCATCACCAACGCCAAGATCCCCTACGATTCCTACACGCCGAGCCCGGTCCACCGCTTCTATCAGATGTGGCAACAGCTCGATTGCTCGGTCAGCCATGCCACGGCTGACAATCCGTCCGGTTGCCTCAGCGATCTGTTCCCCTGGGTCGAGGTCACGATCGGCGCCGGAAGCAACGGCAAGGCGCAGCCGGCCAATTTCACCGATCGCTCGACCGGTGAAGGCAACACGGCGATGGGATTCTTCAATATCAGCGCGGGCGATGCGCCGTATTTCAAGGATCTGGCGGATCGCTATACCAGCAGTGATAATTTCCACCAGTCGGTCCAGGGAGGGACCGGGGCCAATCATATCGTCCTTGGGACGGGTCTCGCAATGTATTATAGCGACGACCAGGGCAATCCCGCAACGCCTCCGGCCAATGAAATCGAGGACCCGCGGCCACAGGCCGGGACCAACAATTATTATTCGCAGGACGGATATTCTGGTGGGTCCTACAGCAATTGTTCCGATCCGGCGCAGCCGGGCGTGAAGCCGATTCTGGATTATTTGTCGTCGTTGCCCTACAAGCCGAACCCGCATTGCGAAAAAGGCGCCTATTATCTCCTCAACAACTACAACCCGGGTTATCTTGGTGATGGCACCGTGAATACGGCAACATTCACCATCCCGCCGTCGACGATGCCGACGATCGCGGACGAACTCAGCAACCGTAGCATCTCGTGGCGGTATTACGGTGCGGGCTGGGATGCCTATGTCAAGGATCCATCAAGCCCGCTTTATTGCAATATCTGTAATCCGTTCCAGTATTCCAAATCGGTCATGACGCAGGCAGATCAGCGTCAGGAACACATGAAGGACATTCCCGATCTCGATAGCGACATCAAGTCGGGGACGCTGCCGGCGGTGTCCTATGTCAAGCCGGATGGATTGACCGATGGCCATCCGGCATCGTCGAAGCTGAATCTGTTCGAGGCTTTCACGCGGCGCATCGTCGACGAGGTTCAGGCCAATCCGGCGCTGTGGGCCAGCACGGCAATCCTGATCACCATGGATGAAGGCGGTGGTTCCTGGGATTCGGGTTATGTCCAGCCGCTGGACTTCTTCGGCGACGGCACGCGCATTCCCGCGATCATGGTCTCTGCGTATTCCAAGGGCGGCCGGGTATCGCATGTCTATGGCGACCATGTTTCGTTCCTCAAATTCGTCGAGCGGAACTGGGGCTTGAAGCCGGTGTCCGCCGATTCCCGGGACAATCTGCCCAATCCGCAGGCGTTGAGCGGCAATCCCTATGTCCCGGTCAACAGCCCGGCCATCGGCGATTTGACCGATCTGTTCGACTTCACCGCGGCCCCGTAACCGCACGCCGGCCGTCGCCCCGGTCAAGCCGGGGTGACGGTCCCGTGATGCCGCTTCGACAGGGTGATGGGGACCCGGCGTCCGCGCCGGAACACGCGGTCGCCGCACAGGATCGTCAATGCTATCGAAACGCTCTCAGGGCACGGCCGCCGTTGCGGCCCGTGTTTTGCCACCGGCCCGTGATGGGGCGGCTCCGCCGCTGAAAGCCCTACTGGCGGGGGCAACACTGATTTACTTCGCGCTCGCGATCATCCTGCCGGCCGCAGTGTCTCTGCCCTGGGCCGGGACCGTCGGCGTTGTGGCGATGGCGGCTCGGGAGGCCGGGCTGGCGGGATCGGGGCCGGCGACGCTGATCATTGCCGGGGCCGCGACGCTGCTGGTCTGGGGCGCGGCTTCGCGGCACGGCGATCCGCGCGCCGCCGCCCGATCGCGGATCCTGCGGGTGGCGCGTCGGGGCATCGGTCGGCCCCGTATCCAATCGATGATCCTGATCGTGTTTTCGGGCCTGGCGACCATTCTGCAATGGCGGTTCCGGCCGGTGTTGGCTCTTGGGCCCGATCCGCTCTCGCTGCAACAGCATCTTGTGACCGCCAGCCTGCTGATGGGGGCGATTTTTCCGGTTCTGGTGATCGAGCGGCGCGTCGCGGCCATCCCGGGGGCACAGTTGGCCGAAGCTCCGGTATTGGCGGTCCTGCTCTTTGTTCCGGTCTGCACCTTCGCTGTCGCCGGCGGGCTCGAAATCCTGGCGGGGCTGGGGTTTGGTTGGGTCTATGGGGTTCGGTTGATGCTGGCCGCGTTCGTGTTCATCCTGGCCGGCGAGTTGGCAGTACGGAACCTGGCCGTCTGGTTCCTGCCGCCGGCCGATCCCGCCCAGCCGGCGATAGCAAGCCTGGTCGCTGCCGGCCTGAGACCGCATGATGCGTCGCCGCAGGCGCTGGCGCAGACGATCCGGGACCGGTTTGGCATCGATTTTTCCCGGAGCTGGGCGTTGACCTATCTCCGGCGGGCGACGGTACCGGTGATCTTCGGCTTGTTGCTGCTGTGTTGGCTCCTCACCGGCGTGGTGGTGATCGGCCTCGACGAACGGGGATCGTACGAACGTTTCGGGGCCCCGGTCGCGATGCTTGCGCCGGGGCTGCATCTCGTCTTGCCCTGGCCGTTCGCCGTGATCCGGCGCGCCGAACTGGGCATCGTCCATTCCATTGTCATCGGCGGCGATGATGTCGCGCCGCCTCAGGGTGGGACCGACACGAGTCCGCCCGAGCGTCGCGGCGCCGAGGATCCGCCGCCGCCCAGCGCAAACCGGCTCTGGGATCAGGTCCAGAACGCCGAGGCTTCCACCATCATTGCCCGGGCGGAGGCGGGACGGCAAAGTTTCGAGACGATCGGGGTGACCCTGCACGTCCTCTATCGCATCGGCCTCGACGATGCCGCGGCGCGCCGGGCCTTGTACGGCGCGGTGGCCGTTGAACCGGTGATCCGCGCGGTCGCCGGGCGGCAATTCGTCCATTTCTTTGCGACGGAAACCTTGAGCGATGCTTTGAGCGCCGATCGTGAAACCTTGGCCGAAACCGCGCGGGCCCAATTGCAGGCCGCCCTTGATCGCCTCGGCGGCGGGGTTGAAATCGTGGCTGTGGTCATCGAGGCGATCCGTCCGCCTGGTGGCGCCGCCGTCGCCTATCACAATGTCCAGGCTGCGGAGATCGCCGCCATGACCGCGATCGCAACAGAACGCGGCAAGGCGGAATCGCTGACCCAGATCGCGCGGCGCGACGCCCATGGCGCGACCGATGCCGCGCGCGCCGCGGCCGCCGAGCGAACCGGTGCCGCAGCGGTGGACGCGAGCGATTTTCAGGCCGATCACCAGGCCTATCGCGCCGGCCGCCGGCCGTTTTTGATGGAGCGCTTTTTCACGAACCTGCGGGGCGCGCTCGCCAACATGCCGCTGGAAATCATCGACAACCGACTCGACGGTGCCGACGCGGCGACGATCGATTTGCGCTCGTTCGGGGCCACCGCTGCGGCAGGCCCGGAACCCAGGAACGGAAAGGGAGGCCAGAGTCCATGATGCCCCAGGGCACCGCTGATCGGGATCGCCGCGACCAGGGCGGTCCGGATCCGGATGAATTCGATATCACGGCCCGGCCCGGGGGATCGGTCATGCTGGGACGGATCATCCGCATTGGTCTGGCCGGTATCATCGTGCTGGGTGCGATCGCGGTGTCGTGTCTGGTCATGGTCGGGGCCGGGCAGGCCGTGGTCGTGACCGCCTTCGGCGATCCGGTCCGCGTCCTGACCGAACCCGGATTGGCGTGGAAAGCGCCGGCGCCGATCGAGGGGACGATCCAGGTCGATCTTCGTTTGCGCACCACCAGCAGCGGGTTGCAGGATGTTGGGACGCGCGACGGTTTGCGCATCCTGATCCAGGCCTATGTCGCCTGGCAGGTGCCGGACGATCCGGCGCGAATCCGCCAGTTCCTTCGCGCGGCGCGCAATAATCCCGACGAGGCGGCGCGCCAGTTGCGCAGTCTGGTCGGATCCGCGCTGCAAGTGACCGCCAGCCACTTCGATCTGACCGATCTGGTCAATACCGACCCCGCCAAGGCCCAACTGTCAGCCTTCGAACAGCGGTTGCAGGATGATCTGGCGCGTCAGGTTCTCGATATCTATGGCGTCACGATCCGGCAGGTCGGGGTCGAACGTCTCAGCCTTCCGGCGGAAACGCTGGCGGCAACGGTTGCCCGGATGCGCACCGAACGCGAAACGGTCGCGGCCCAGCGCACCGCCGAGGGGTTGCGCATCGCAGCCGAAATTCGCTCCGACGCCGCCCGTGATGCCCGGATCACCGGCGCCCAGGCCAAGACCGAGGCGGCAGCGATCGAAGCCCAATCACGTCAGCAGGCCGCGGCAATCTATGCCAAGGCCTATGACCTTGATCCGCAGCTCTACACCCTGGTGCGATCGCTCGATGCCATCAACGCCATCGTCGGCACCCGGACCCGCATGATCCTGCGCACCGATGCCGCACCATTCCAGGCTCTGGTCCAGGGACCGTCGGCGCTTGAATCCGAAGCCGGGTCGCTGCCGTCATCGGCGGCGGCGGCGGCGGCGGAGGCCGCCCGGTGACCCGCCCGATCGATCCGCTGGCGCAATCGGTCAAGATCGGTTTTCGCCTGCTCTATGCCGCGACGGCGCTGCTCGCGCTGGGGTGGCTGACCAGCAATATTCGCCAGGTCGCCGCGGACAGCCGGGCCGTGGTGCTCCGTTTCGGGCGGATCGATCGGGTTCGCGAGGCCGGGTTGCTGCTGGTCTGGCCCCAGCCGGTCGAACGGGTCCGCCTGCTGCCCGCGCGGGAACGGCAGATTGCGTTGCGGATTGCCGGTTCGGAACCCGCCGTCAACCTGGCCGGTGTTTCGGTCACCGAACCGATCAACGCGGGACGGCCCTTGTCTCCCGAAACCGATCTCGAGATCACGCCCAGCGACGACGTCATTCAACTTCGTTCGCAAAAGGACGCGGATAACGCCGGGTACCTTCTGACCGGTGACGGCAGTGTCGTCGAACTGGATACCACGCTGTTTTATGAAATCACGGATCCTGCCGCCTATCTTCTCGCCGAAACCCATGTCGAGCCGGCGCTGCGCCGGCTTTATCAGACCAGCGCGGTCGCCCTGGCCGCGAGCCGCGATCTCGATGATTTCCTGGTTGCCCGGCCCGACCAGGACCGGGTCGCGGGGCGCCGCACCCGGGCGCCGGATGTCGGCACCGAAGCCCAGCGGGCGGCGCTGCGCGGCGATCTTCTGCGTGCGATCAACGCGCGCCTCGACGCCCTCAAGGAACAAGGCGACGATCTTGGCGTCACCGTCTCGCGCGTTGATATCGTGGCGGACCTGCCGCCGATTGCCAAATCCGCCTTCGATGCCGTCCTGACCGCGGCGCAGACCGCCGATCAGGCCGCCGCGGCCGCGCGGACCGACGCGGCACGCGCGGCGCGGGAGGCGGCCAGCGAGCGCGACCGGATCCTCAGCGATGGCCGCGCCGTCGCCGAGGAGCGAGTCCGGAATGCCATGACCGACACCGCCGCGATCTCGGCCCTGGAAATCCACACGACCACCGCCAGCCATAACAATGTCCTGGCGCAATATTACCGCGAACAGATTGCGGCAATCCTGCGAAAGGCCGGCGACGTGACGGTGATCGATCATCGCGGCACGCGGCAACTCATTTTCCCGGGACCGACGCCATGACGGATAGCGGCATTGCGGCTGCGACACAGCGTGCTTTTTGGCCCTGGCGGCTGCCGCGCCCCGGACCGCACGCGGCGCTCGCATTTCGCCTGACGCTGTCGATGATCGCAGCCGGCCTGCTGGCTGTCACCGTCGTCTGGCGCGTGCTGTTCCCCGCCGAAACCGAAGTCGCGGCGCTGATTGCCGGTGTCGCGGCGACTGTCGTTGCCGTTCCCGTGCTCTCGGCCGGCGTCAGCAGCCTGATATCGCCCGATCTTCACGGAATCACCGATCGGCTGGTGGCGATCGCCTTCATTGCCGCGGCGGCGACCGGTGACATGACGACAGCGGCGGTGTTGCCCATCGTCATGATTTTGGCCCATGTTCTGGAGGAACGAAGCCTGCTGAGCTCGCAGGCGGCCATTCGCAGCCTGGGCCGGCTGGTCGAGGCGTCGGCACGGCGTCTTGTTGGCGACGATGGCGCCGTTGAGGTGGTATCCACCCGACGCCTCGCGGCGGGCGATGCGATCGAACTCCGCGCCGGTGACCGCATCCCGGCCGACGGCATCGTCCGGGACGGCACGTCCAGTATCGACACGGCGTCGCTGACCGGTGAATCCGTGCCGGTTGATGTCGTTGCCGGGGATCCGGTCCTCGCGGGTTCGATCAATCTCGATGGCCGTTTGGTGGTCAACGTCACACGGGTCGGCGGCGAGACCACCCTTGGCAAGATCATCGCGTTGATGCGGCAGGCCGAACAGGCCAAGCCCCCGATCACCCGGTTGCTGGAACGCTATGCCGGTGCCTATATCACCCTGATTCTGATCATCGCGGCGGGCGTCTGGTTTGCCTCCGCGGATACCGCGGCGATGCTGGCGGTGCTGGTGGCGTCGTGCCCCTGTGCGCTGATCCTCGCCGCGCCGGCGACGGCAATTGCTGCGATCGCGGTCGCCGCGCGGCATGGCATCCTGATCAAAGGCTCGGGATTTCTCGAACGCCTGGCCGAAGTGACCTCGATCGTGTTCGACAAGACCGGTACCGTGACGCGAGGCCAGTTGACCGTGGTCGGCGTTGTACCGTCGGCTGGTCAAAGCCGGGAGACCCTGGCCCAGCTCGCCGCCGCAATCGGCGCGACCAGCAATCACCCGGTCAGCCGTGCCCTGGCCGGGTTGGCGCCCGATGGCGCCCGGCTGCCCCTGGTCGAGGCCCGTGAAACCCAGGGTTTCGGTGTGACGGCCAGGATTGGCGATCAGGCGGTGGCATTGGGACGGCCGGCGCTGTTCGAGCGGCTGGGCATTGCGGTTTCACAGATCCCCGATCATGACGGGCCGTTGGCCGGTCTCAGCCGGGGCGGGGAGTTCATGGGGTGGCTGTTGCTGGCCGACCAGGCCCGTCCCGAGGCCGAATGGGCGCTTGACGATCTGCGCTCCCTGGGCCTCGAGCGTCAGGTGCTGCTGACCGGGGACCGGGAGACCGTGGCCCGGCGCATCGCGGCGCAACTGCGGATCACCGATGTCACCGCCGACGTCTTGCCCGAGCAGAAGATGGCGCGGGTGCTCCAGGAGATCGACCAGGGTTTCCAGCCGCTGGTGGTGGGCGATGGCATCAATGACGCCTTGGCCCTCAAGGCCGGTGCCGTTGGCGTCGCCATGGGGGCACAGGGCACCGATGTTGCCCTGGCCTCGGCCGATCTGGTGCTGATGACCAGCGATCTGTGCCGGCTTGGCACCGCGATTCGGTTGAGCCGGCGCTGTCGTCGGACAATTCACGTTAATGTTGCAATCGGTCTGGTTTGGACGGTGATTCTGGTTGTTTTGGCTGCCTCGGGCATCCTCGGCCATCAAGGCGCGCTGATTGCTGCCGTGGTGCATAATTTCAGCACTTTCGCCGGCATGGCGAATGCCGGACGGCTCCTGTCGTTTGACGAAATGCACGTGTCGCCGTCCCCGAGGGAGCCGGTGTGTCAGGAAAGGGCGGAAGGGTGATGACAAAGTCAGGTTTGGGATCGGGTCCCGTTTCGTGCCCGTTGCCGCATCAGGGCGGCTGCGCCCGGCGCCAATTTCTCAAGATCGGGCTTGCCGCAACGGGCGTCGCCGCGCTGGCGCCAACGGCTGCCGCGGCGACAACGAGGCCCGTTGCCGGTGATGCGCTGGTGTTTCAGGACGGTCCCCGCGCCAACACGGAAATTCGGTCGCAGGATATTGCCGTCGGGGCACCGCCGATTCTGGCCTGGCCGATGGCGCCGGGTTCTGCGCTTGTCCGAAGCGATGACCGCACCAATCAGGTGCTCCTGCTTCGTTTCGCGCCGGACCGGCTGGCGCCGCAGGCCGCACCGTGGGCTGCTGGGGGGATCGTTGCTTTTTCCGCGATCTGCACCCATGCCGCTTGTGCTGTAACCGATTGGGACGCCGGGCAGGAGCGGTTGCGCTGTCCTTGCCATGGTTCCGAATTCGACCCCCGTGCCGGTGGCGCGGTGCTGTTCGGTCCGGCGTCCCGGACATTGCCGGCGCTGCCGCTGCAACAGGAGGCGGACGCGTTACGCGTCGCCGGTGGTTTCACCGACTGGATCGGCGGCGATTCCACCAAGGCGGATTGACGCCGCGATCCCGGCGATCTCGGTCGCCAGCTTCTCCAGGATCGCGTCGGCGAAGCTGTCCCGCGACTCGGCCACGCGAACGAAGGCACCCGGACCGCCGATCACGTTTTCCTGATAATATTGCTCCAGCCAGTCATATTCATCGAGGATGACAACGGCGTTGATCCCGATGCCGCGGGCAACCGCGGCGTCGCGGGGGCCGGTCGGGTCGATTCCACTGTTGCTGAAACCGTTGCTGCACAAATCGATGATCTGCCGATCCGCCGGCCAGGGAATCCGGTCGAACAGCGCCGTTGCCTGCTGGATGGCGCTGCCGATCGCCGTGCTGTCGATCCGCGCCGATCCGCTGACATGTTCGAGAGTCGCGGCAAAGTGCTCGGCGTCGGCAGGCGAGGCCAACCGCGTCCACGGGATCAGAACGCCGGTGGTGTTCGGGCCTGACCATTGCACGGCGATGACCGCGATGGCGCCGTGCACCCCGCTGGCGACGGCGTTGCGGATCCGGGGGTTGCGGAACGCGGCGGCGTGGCCGCGAAGCTGAAACGCCATGTCACCGTCGGTGATGCTGGCTGAACTGTCGATCGCCAGGACCAGGGCCAAGTCAACCGCGTGATCGCCCGCGCGATCAACGGGCGCGGTCAGGGGCGCTGCCGACAGCGGCCGCACCGACGACGTCAGCGCCGCCGCCGTCATCCAGGCCGCCGTGAGATGCAACAACGTCCGTCGTTTCATCGGCGCCATCCTCGATTACCGGGTCTGTCGCGCCCTTGGTTTCCGGGGGCCTTTGATCGCCATCGGGTTTGGCACCGCCTGGCGAGGGGCGGTCCGGTGGCCGCCAAACGCACTTCGGACAATCGGTTCCACCGCATCCATCGCGCGTTACCGCAATTCTATAGGACGCAGGCTTGCCACGTGCAAGCCTGCGTCGCGATCAGGGGCAGCACAGGTCTGCGACCGGATGATTGACCGTGACGGATCGCGGTGGTTGCGCCATCCGGGTTGGTCGTTGCGCATTATCCAGAAGATGATTGCGTACCCGGTGCAGCATCATTGCCATGTCGTCGCGATCAATACGATCGCTCTCCATGATCAATGAAACAATAGGGTCGCTTAATAGTTTGTTGAGACTTGGCGTCCAGTCCTCGTCAATGGGGGTCATCGCATGCCTCCAGGCCGTTCGCATCGTGATTTAGGATAAGACAATTTCGGTTCCGGTGCACTTGTTTTGCCGTACACGACAAACATACGCCCTTCGCTTAAAGTCGCATTGGGACATAATTGGAACAAAGTGACCGCTAGCCACATTTTTAATTTGACGCTTGTGGCGTTAGCCTCCCGCCACGGTCATGGTGCCGCGATCTGATTCCCCGTGGCGCCGCCGATGAGGCCGTGTTCCATCGTGCGCCGGTCAGGACCTGGCGGCCAGGGCGTGGCGCACCACCTTGCGCATCACCGTGGGCAGGGCCTGTTGGCCGAGTTGATCGAGGGCAACCCAGAGTCCGGCTGCGGCACCATGATCGGCGACAGCCGAAACCACCGCGAGTTCGAGGTCGAAATGGGTAAAACTGTGGAGGACCAGGCCGGGCACGGGATGCCAATCCAGGTGCGGCACCGGTGACTGGCGGCGGATCTCCGTGGCGGACGGCAAAGCGGTACTGCGCCATTCGGTCGAGGGGATCTCCATCATGCCGCCGAGCAGCCCGGTCTCGCTGCGGCGGCGCAGCAGAACCGCACCACTGCGATCGGTCAGCCAGTAGGCGACGCCGCGGCGGGTCGGCTTTTCGGCCTTGGCAAGCTTGTGGGGCAATTGTGCGGCGGTGCCGTTGTGCTGCGCCACGCAGGCCTGTTGCCACGGACACAGCATGCAGCGGGGTTGCCGCGGTACACACACCGTGGCGCCGAGATCCATCAGAGCCTGGGCGTAGTCACCAGGGCGCGTGGCCGGGGTCAGGGTCGCGGCGAGGGCGCGCAGGGCCGGCTTGGCCGCGGGCAATGGCTGTTCCACCTGAAACAGGCGCGCGATCACCCGCTCGACATTGCCATCGACGACGGTCGCTGCACGATCGAAGGCGATCGCCGCGATCGCGGCCGCGGTATAGGCGCCGATCCCCGGCAGATCGCGCAGCGCCGCCTCGGTGTCCGGAAACCGGCCGCGATGCTGGTTGACGACCGCCTGGGCGCATTTGTGCAGGTTGCGCGCCCGGGCGTAATAACCCAGTCCGGCCCAGGCCTGCAGGACCGCGTCGAGCGGTGCCGCGGCCAGGGCGTCGACGGTGGGCCAGCGCGCCAGGAAATCCTGATAATAGCCGGCGACGGTGACGGTCGTGGTCTGCTGCAGCATGATTTCGGACAGCCAGATCCGGTAGGGATCGGCGGTCAGTCCCGGCGCAACCCGCCATGGCAGGACGCGGCGATTATGGTCATACCAGACCAACAGGCGATCGGGCAGATCATCGTGACTGGTCGGCTGGGGGGCGGAAGTGCTAGACAGCGCAAGCTCGGCCATGAATCATTCGTTCCGGGTGAGCGACGGGCGGGAAGCGGTCGACTCGAGGGCAGGGGGGAACTATGGCGCAGACGGAACAGTGTTGCCACAGCCGCTACGGTGTGGCGCGATGAGCAGCGGTGGTTTTCAGGGACCGCGGCCGTTGTCCCGGTTGGTTCCGACCATCGCCGGCAAAGCCCTGGGCAAGAAGGGTGCCGCCTTCGGCGCTCTGGTCGCCGACTGGGACAGTATCATGGGCCCGGAAATGGCGGCGATGGCGGTCCCGGAACGCTTGAGCTTCAGCGCGGGCCGGCGCGATTGCGCCGTTCTCCATCTGCGCGCCTGTGGTGCCGCGGCGCTCGAACTTCAGCATGCCGAGCCGCGGATCGTGGAGCGGATCAACGCCTATTTCGGTTTCGCTGCGGTGGAACGGCTGCGCCTGGTCCAGGGACCGGTGCCCCGTCGCCGTCAGCCGAGCGTGCCGCGCCCCCCCACCGCCGAACAAGAGGCCGCCATGGATCGGGCCACCGCGGGGGTCGAGGATGACGCGCTGCGGACCGCACTCAAACAATTGGGCCTGGCCATGGCCGAGGATGTGGCCTGCGCGTCACCGCTCGCCGCGGGGCGGCGGCAGCGATAGGGCCGCCGCCCCGGTGACATGCTGCGCCGGTCAAGGTGCAGGGACGATCCGGTTACAGGGAAGATCCGGCCGTATGATGGTAGGTTTGGGTCGTTGCCCCCAGCAATTCCGGGATACCGATGACGAACTGCACCCCGATGACAAACGTGTCGGGGATGTTGGTCAGGCGTGTCGGTTCGTTCATCTGGTCCGGGTTGATGATGTATTGCAGGTTCGGCATGATGTTGAGCCAGGGACTGACCTGTGCGCCATAGTTCACCTCCATCATGACTTCGTTGGCGTCCGGCATGCCGCTGCCGCCGACGCTGCGTCGGGAATCGCGGACATAATGCAGCGCCGCGTCGCTCCATTGGCTGTCGGTGACCACAAAGCCGACCGTGTCCAGGGGGCGGCTGGCGAACGGACCTTTGTCGAGCAGGCCCGCCTGCAGATACAGATCCATCGGCTGGTTGCCGTCCGTCGGCAGCGCGACCGTTCCGAACGCGTAAAGTCCGCGTGTGTCCTGGGGATCGGGCCGCCAGATCATCTGGTCGAAGCGGCCATAAACGGTGGTTCGGCCGGCATGAGTTTGATAGGGCTTGCCGCTCAGGACCGCTGAGTTGCCGCTGGTGTCGTAATAGGGGTCGCTGTAGGGAGCGGTATCGAATACGGCACCGACCGCGAAATCGCGTGGATAGGCGTCGCTGTCGAATGACGTGGTATAGCCGAGTTCTGTGGTGATATCCGCGCCGTCGATTCCGCGATTTTCACCCCAGTTGAAGCCATGATAATTGCTGTTGGCCTGGTTCGGATCCTGCGCGAAGGCGCCGAATTTGGCATAGAGGTCGGGTGTTGGCTTGACGGTGACCTGGCCACCCCAGACCCCCGACGCCCAGTAGCTGACCTGGTTGTCGAAACCGAAGATCGACGGGTTGCCGCACACCGAATTGGTCTGGAAATAGCAATTGAACGGGCTGGCATCGGCAAAGCCTGAGGCCGCGGCCAATCGACCGGCCTGGATTTCGAGATGGTCGCCAAACAACGCCTGATCCCAATAGAATTCGGTCAGCTTGTAGGTTTGGCCCTGGCCATAGATTTGTTGAACCGAGATGCTGTTGCCGATGTCACGGGCGGCCAGATTGTTACCCGCGCGGTCCGTCGCGGTGACATGCAAGGCGCCGCCGCTGATGCCGGCCAGCTTGTCCATATCGAAGACGGCGCCCAGGCTCAATTCACCGGTGAATAGCGCGCCGTTGCGGATGCCGCCGCTCGGATTGGTCGCGAACTCACCATTGTAGCGGCCGCTCAGATAGATCCCGTCATTCACAAGGTCGTTGTAGTAAGGCGCGAGGCTGGCGCCGGCAAGCGGCGCCATGGGGCTGGCCGTCGTCGTTGCCGTCTGCGCGGACGCCGCGACGGGCACCATGAGGGCCGCGATGCCGGTCAACAGGGCCAAGCCGATGGGGCGCTGCTTTTCATTGTTATTGATCACAGTGGCATTCCTCCGGATTGTACCAGAAGGAAAGATATGTTCCTTCGGTGACGATATCGAGCATGTCCCGATCCTCCGGTCGGGCGCCCATTGCCATTGGGTCTTCCGCAATCGCAGGGGCGTACGCCGATCGCTACTCGGCACATCGAGATCGTTCGATATCCGAATGCGATTGAAGGCCGGTTTTATCACCAAGTCAACGAAGATTGTCGCGCTGACCAAGCGTTGGTATGTGTGCAATAAATACGATTTATACATGAATAAATACAATTTATGCGATATATTTCGTTAATAAATGTCATTATTTTTGGATAAAAATCTCGTCGTCATGCGTAGTAGAAGGACTGGTGTGCCGAAATTCTGAAAAATAGCGGGTTATTATTGCCATTGAAGAGAAGATTTCGTGGCGAAAGCCCATTTTCTTGATGGCGCAGTGTGATATCGCTGAGAACGCCGTGATTTGCGCGAGGAATGAGAAGTTCCTACCGAATCACGCGTAAACCCCAAGCTTCGCGTGGGTGCGGCAGCGCTCATTTGCCATGCGACCATGGTATGAAATCGGACCGGAAGCCGGTATTCGGCCCGTGCGAGGTCAGGCCGTACCCGCCGCGGCGACGACGGCAAGGCCAATGATCAGGAGCATCAGCAGCGCGCAGGCGGCGGCGTAGACCCGCAGTGCGGCCTGGATATCGGTTGGCACGGCCTCGGGATCGCCGCCGTCGCCCATCCAGTGATCATCGACGATGGCCCCATGGTATTGCCGTGGTCCCGCCAGGGCCAAGCCCAGGGCTCCGGCCATGGCCGCCTCCGGCCAGCCGGCATTGGGGGAGCGGTGACGGGGAGCGTCGCGCATCATGGCTTGCCAGGCTCTGTGCCACCCGCAGCCGGGGCGGCGTGAAAAGCCGGCGGGCGCCGCCAGCGTGACCAGGGCGCCGGCGAGCCGCGACGCCGGCAGATTCAACAGGTCGTCGAGCCGGGCCGCAGCCCATCCGAAGGCACGGTAACGCGGCGTGCGGTGGCCGATCATGCTGTCGGCGGTATTGACCGCCTTGTAGACCAGCAAACCCGGCAGGCCGGCAACCGCGAACCACAGCGCCGGGGCGACGATGCCATCGGAGAAATTCTCGGCGCAGGATTCAATCGCGGCCCGGCAGATCCCGGCGCGATCCAGACTGTCGGGGTCGCGGCCGACGATCTGTGCCACGGCGTGGCGGGCGGCCGTCAGGTCGTCACCGGCCCTGAAGGCCACCGCGACCGCCCGGACATGGCGGAACAGACTGTTCTGTGCCAGGAACACCGTGGCCAGCACCAGGGCAATCACCGTGGCGCCAGGCACCTGCATCAGCCCCCAGCCCAGCGCCGCGGCGCCGCCAACCAGCACCAGCACCGCGACAACGCCGGCCAGACGCCGCGCCGGCCCGGGCCAGGTCGAGCGGTTGAGGCCCCGGTCGAAGGCCGCAATGACGGTGCCCATCAGGACCACGGGATGTGGCAGGCGCCGCCACAGCCATGACGGGTCGCCGATGATCGCATCCAGCACCAGGGCTGCGGCCAGGATCCAAAGGGAAGGTGCCATCATGCCTGGTCAATGAAATGAAGGAAGGATCCGGCGACAGTGCCCGCCCGATGGCCGGCCCGCTGGGGCCGCGGCTTGCCCTCGGCATCCGCGACGTCCAGCCAGTTCGGTGGGGCGTCCCCGGTGTCGAGCAGGCTGGCGTAATGGAATTCGTGTCCCCGCCACACCGTCCCGACCGGGCCCAGCGCCGTAGCCTGGAGCGCGACGGCGCGGCGATAGCCGAGCTGCAGCCGGGGCGCGGCAAAGCTGGTTTCGATCGGCAGCAGGCCGGTCATGGCATGCCGCTGACCCTGGGCGTCGATCAGGCCGCGCCCCAGCACCATGTAGCCGCCGCACTCCCCCAGCACGGCGGCGCCGCGGTCGGCAGCGGCGCGCAGCCCGTTGTGGAAGCGCTGATGCCCGGCCAGAATTCCGGCATACAGCTCCGGATAGCCGCCGGGCAGGACGACGGCGTCCCCGGCGGGATCCGGGTCCTGATCCGCCAGGGGGGAAAAGAAGGACAGTTCTGCCCCGGCATCGCGCCAGGCGGCGGCGATATGCGGATAAAAGAAGCGGAACGCATCGTCCCGCGCGATTGCGATGCGTTGGCCCGGCGGGCGGATCGCCGGGCCAACCGGTTCGGCCGGACCGCCCCGATCGGCTACCGGGCGGGCAATGGCGCCCAGCCGGTCCAGATCGACCGCGGCATCGATGATCGCGGCGGCGCGATCGAGCCAGGAGTCCCGGTCGGGAAGCTCCGTTGCCTGGACCAGGCCCAGATGGCGCCGCGGCAGGACCAGGCGCTCATCGCGCGGCACCAGACCGAGAACCGGGATGCCGGTCTCGGCCGCCGCTGCGCGCAGCAGCCGGTGATGTCCCGGTCCGCCGACGCGGTTGAACAGAACACCGGCCAGAGGCAGTTCCGGCCGGAAGGTGGCGAAGCCGTGCAGCAGTGCCGCCGCCGAGCGGCCCATGCCGCCGGCATCGACCACCAGCACGACCGGCCAGTCGGTCAACACCGCAAGATCGGCCGTTGAACCGTCGCCACTGGCGCCGGGACCGATGGCACCGTCGAACAGACCCATCACGCCTTCAACCAGCAGCAGATCGGCGCCCTGCGCGGCATCGGCGATCACGCGTGCCAGGGTTCCGGCGCGCATCGCCCAGCTATCGATATTGACGCAGCACCGGCCGGTCGCCGCGGCATGGAATGCCGGGTCGATGTAATCGGGGCCGACCTTGGCCGACGCGACGGCAATCCCGCGGTGAACCAGGGCGCGCAGCAGGGCCAGGGTCAGAGTGGTTTTGCCCGATCCCGACGCCGGGGCGGCCAGAATCAGGCCGCGGGCCATGCCGCCCACCCCAATTGCGCCCGCAGCCGCACCGCCTCGCCGACGACGATCAGGGCGGGTGGCTCCAGGCCGGCGGCGGCGACCGCGGCGACGCAGTCGCCCAGCGTCGTTTCCAGAATCCGCTGCTGCGGCATTGTGGCGTGGCTGATCACCGCGACCGGGTGGTCGGCCGGACGCCCGGCGGCCATCAGCCGGGCCGCGATCGAATCCAGATGCTTGATCGCCATATACAGCACCAGGACCGGGGCCCCGCGCGACAGCGCCGTCCAATCCAGGCTGGGCACCTCGCCATTGGCATCGTGGCCGGTGACGAAGGTCACGCTGGAATTGATGGTGCGGTGGGTCACCGGGATGCCGGCATAAGCGAGGCCGCCGATCCCCGCGGTGACGCCGGGAATGATGCGAAATGGAATGCCGGCCCCGGCCAGGGCCAGCGCCTCTTCACCGCCACGGCCGAACACGAACGGATCGCCGCCTTTGAGACGCAGGACCCGCAGGCCCTGACCGGCCAGCTCGATGACCCGCCGCGTGATGTCGGGCTGGGACGGCGACGGCTTGCCGCCGCGCTTGCCGGCGAATTCGCGTTGCGACCCGGGACGGGCCAGGGTCAGGCAGTCCTCGCTGACCAGCGCGTCATAGACGATGACATCCGCTTGGCGCAGGGCATTGACGGCATGCAGTGTCAGCAGGCCGGGATCACCGGGCCCGGCGCCGGCCAGCCAGACCCAGCCCGGTTCGAAGATTGGCAGGTTCGGCAGAGCGGCGAAGGCGAGATCAGTCATTGGATGCATCCCGGAAGATCAGTATTCTGCGCCCCGGAGGTTCCGTCCGGAGGTCCTGTAATGTCCGACACCCTGCGCCGTGGCTGGACGACAGGTGCCTGCGCCACCGCGGCGACCCGCGCCGCCTATCAGGCGCTCTTGACCGGCGGGTTTCCCGACCCGGTTTCGATCACCTTGCCGCGTGGCGAGCGGCCGAGCTTCGCCCTGGCCTGTGAAATGGTCAACCGGGATTCCGCAATGGCCGGTGTGATCAAGGATGCGGGCGACGATCCCGACGTCACCCATGGCGCGCTGGTGATGGCGACGGTGTCGCGGGGCGAACCGGGAACCGGCGTCCGGTTCCGTGCCGGTCCGGGGGTCGGCACCGTGACCCGCGCCGGCTTGCCGCTGGCGGTGGGGGAGCCGGCGATCAATCCGGTGCCGCGGGCCCTGATGCAGGCGACGATCGCCGACCTGGCCGGGCACTATGGTGATGCCGGCGATATCACGATCGAAATCGCGGTCGAGGATGGCGAACGTCTCGCGCTGCAAACCTGGAATCCGCGCCTGGGCATTCTGGGCGGCTTGTCGATCCTGGGCACCACCGGGATCGTCGTGCCGTTTTCCTGTTCGGCCTGGATCCACTCGATCCATCGCGGCATTGATGTCGCCCGGGCCAACGGCATCGAGCATGTCGCCGGCTGCACCGGCCCGACCTCGGAAGCGGCGGTGCGGGCTCGTCTCGGCCTGTCCGACCTGGCCCTGATCGACATGGGTGATTTCGCCGGCGGGATGTTGAAATATCTGCGGCGCCATCCGGTGCCGCGCCTGACGATCGGTGGTGGCTTCGCCAAACTGGCCAAGCTGGCGCGGGGCAGCCTCGATCTGCATTCCGGGCGCAGCCAGGTCGATCTGGACTGGCTGGCCGATCAACTGCGCGCCGCCGGGGGCGATGACGGGCCGGCGCGGGGGGCGCATACCGCGCTGGGGATTCTGACGATTGCGGCGACGCAGGCGGTGCCCTTGGCCGATGAGATCGCGCGACAGGCCCGCGACGCGGCGCAGGCGGTGCTGGACGGGGCGCCGGTGGTGGTCGATGTGCTGGTGTTTGATCGCCAGGGCGCGCTGATCGGGCAGTCCGATGCCTGACCGGCCCCGACTGCTGATTCTGGGCGGCACCGCCGAGGCGCGAATGCTGGCCGCGGTGCTGGCGCCCCGCTTCACGGTGACGACGTCCCTGGCCGGGCGCACGATCACCCCGCGAATGCCGGCTGGTGCGGTGCGCGTCGGGGGCTTCGGTGGTGTCGACGGCCTGACGGCCTATCTGACCTTGGAGCGGATCGCGGCGGTGATCGACGCCACCCATCCGTTTGCCGCGACGATCTCGGCGCACGCCGTTGTGGCCTGTACTGCGACCGGGGTGCCGCGCCTGGTGGTGCAACGGCCGCCCTGGCAAGCGGGTCCTGGCGACCGCTGGCTGGCGGTGCCGAGCGCGGCGGCGGCACAAACGGTGATGGCACTGTCACTGCCCGGCGATGCCGGGGTGTTGTTGACGGTGGGCCGCGGCGGGTTGCCGGCCTTCGCCGGCTGCGCCGGCCGGCGCCTCGTGGTCCGCAGCGTCGACGATCCGGGATCGCTGCCCTTCGCGGCCACAGTGGTCCGGGGCCGGGGGCCGTTCGCACTGGCCGACGAACTGGCGCTGATGACCGCCGAGCGGATTGGCCTTGTCGTCACCCGGAATAGCGGTGGCGACGAGGCCAAGCTGATCGCGGCGCGGCAGTTGGGTGTGCCCGTCGTGATGATCGACCGCCCGCCGGCACCGCCCGGCGACACCGTTGCCGATCCGGCGGCGGCGCTGGCCTGGCTGGAGCGGTCGTTCGCTGTTACCGCGGGCGGCTTCTATTAAAGATTCTATTGCGGTCGCAGTGGCCGGAAGAAGGCTCGTATTTCGTCCGCAAGCAACTTTGGCTGCTCGAGCGCCGCGAAGTGTCCGCCACGGGGCATGTCGGTCCAACGGTTGACAGAGAAGACTCGCTCAACCCAACTCTGGGGAGGAGTTGGCAGTTCGCAAGGAAACGCGGCGAACCCAAACGGTACGGCGACGCGCTCCCCGCTTCCAAAGTGGAGCGGGTCAAGGCGGTTTTCCTTATAGATTCGAAATGAACTGACAAGTGTATTCGTGAACCAATAAATCGAAATATTCGTCAAGAGCACATCAAGACTGATGGGGTCCGGTCGCTCTCGCCGGTCAGACCACGAATAGAACTTCTCTGCGATCCAGGCGGCCAAGCCGGCCGGAGAATCCGAAAGGCCGTAGCCAAGCGTCTGTGGTTTCGTGGATTGCAACTGTGCATAGGCCCCTTCCAATGCCGCGAACTGCATGCTGCGGTTCAGAAACGCCTGTTCATCCGCCGATAGGGGGGACTCCTGGGGATCAATTGCCGGCCTGTAGCTACCCGGAATGTAATTCAAGTGTACGCCGATCATTCGTCGCGGATGCCTCCGCGCGAGCCACATGGAGACGCCGGCTCCGATGTCGCCACCTTGCGCGGCAAACCGATCATAGCCCAACGACGTCATAAGGCTTGCCCACATATCGGCAATCTTGCGCGTACTGACGCCCGGTCCGACCGGTGCTGCGGAAAATCCGAAGCCCGGCAGTGAAGGGATGACGACATCAAAGGCATCACCGGGGTCGCCGCCATGCCGGCCGGGATCCGTCAGAAGCGGGATGATCCGCTCGAATTCCAAGAATGATCCTGGCCAACCATGGGTAAGCACGAGAGGCAGCGGTGATGGTCCATGGCCCCTCGCGTGAATCAGGTGGACACGCAGGCCATCGATTGTGACCGTCTGTTGGGGAAGCGCGTTCAGGCGTGCTTCCTGAGCACGCCAATCGAACACGTCAGTCCAGTAGCGGATCAGATTATGCTGGGACGAAAGGCAGAAGCCATCTGCATCGCCTTCTTCGAAGATACCATCGGGCCAGCGTGTCGAGTGCAGCCGCGTCTTCAGATCTTCGAGTGCCTTTTCCTCGATGCTGATTTTGAAGCTATTCATTACCGGCATTCCTTTAGGAAGTCGTTTCTGAATACTGCCGTAAGGCTGCCATATTGATGAGGCTACAAAGTGTGGCCCCGCCGCGCATGAGATCAGACACAAGCGGCTTTGTCACCCCGAACATCCGCGCCGCCTCGCTCTGGCTCAAGCCTTCGCGGGTGATATGATCCCTGAGGACCATACACGTATGTGAGTGGTTCGTCGTTCGTGGAGCCGGTTCCTTCATCAGGGATCGCCCGTCTTCCCGGCGTCATCGGCGCTGCTCTTGCGCGGCCGCAGCACATGGGCGTGATCAGGGGCATAGAGCGCGCTGTCGGCGAAGTCGCCCGGTTTCAGCACCCGCCCGATCAGGATCAGGGCGGTGCGGGTCAGTTTGGCGGCGCGGACCCGGGCTGCGATGTCGCCCAGCGTGCCGCGAATGATCTGCTGATCCGGCCAGCTCGCGCGGTAGATCACCGCGACCGGGCAGTCGGCGCCATAGAGCGGTTCCAGCTCGCGCCGGATCTGCGTCAGGTTGCGGATTGACAGATGGATCGCCAGGGTCGCGCCCGAGCGCCCCAAGGTCGCCAAGTCCTCGCCCGCGGGCATCGGGCTTGCCGCCATCGCGGTCCGGGTCAGGATCACGGTCTGGCTGACGCCGGGCAGGGTCAGTTCTCCGCCCAGCGCCGCGGCGGCGGCGGCAAAGCTCGGGACGCCGGGGGTGATGTCGAACGGGATATCCAGGGCCCGCAGGCGGCGGATCTGTTCGGCGATCGCACCATAGAGCGAAGGGTCGCCGCTATGCACCCGGGCGACGTCGGCCCCGGCGGCGTGCGCCGTCCGGATCTCGGCGATGATCTCATCCAGGGTCAGCGCGGCGGTGTCGATCAGGCGCGCCCCGGCCGGGGCATGGGCGACCACCTCGGCCGGAACCAGCGATCCGGCATAAAGGCACACCGGGCAGCGTGCGATCAGGTCCCGACCACGCAGGGTCAACAGGTCGGGAGCGCCGGGACCGGCGCCGATGAAATGAACCGTCATGGGGTTTCGCCCTGTGGAAAACTGTCCTTGGCGGCGTAGCCGCGCGGGGTGTAGGTCCAGGGACCGACGCGGCGGCTGGTCGTCGCGCCGACAACGACCAGGGTCAGCATGTCGACGACCGCGGGGTCCAGGGCGCCCAGCGTCGTCGTCGTCACCTGTTCGTCGTCGCGGCCCAGATTGCGCGCCAGGATCACCGGGGTGTCGGCCGGCCGATGGGCTCGCAGGATCGCGCAAGCCCGCTCCAGCTGGGTCCGCCGTCGCAGCGAGGCCGGATTGTAGAAGGCGATCACGAAATCGGCCGCGGCTGCGGCCAGGATCCGCGTTTCGATCACCGGCCAGGGCGTCAGCAGATCGGACAAGGAAATCGCGCAGAAATCATGGCCCAGCGGTGCGCCGGCCCGGGCGGCGGCGGCCTGCAACGCGGAAATCCCTGGACTGACCTGAACTGCAATGCGGCGCCAGCCGGGTCGCGGGGCGCGGTCGAGCAATTCGAAGACCAGCGTTGCCATCGCGTAGATGCCGGCGTCGCCCGAGGACACCAGCACCACCGAGCGTCCGGCCGCCGCCAGTTCGAGCGCGAGTGTCGCCCGTGCCGTTTCGTCGCCCAGCTCGGAACCGTGGTGCTGTTTGCCGGTGGTCAGCGGCCCCAGCAGGTCGAGATAAAGGTGATAGCCGACCAGATCGGTGGCCGCCGCGATCAGCCGTTCCGCTTCCGGTGTGCGCCAGTCGCGGCATCCCGGGCCGATGCCGACGATCGCCAGCCGGCCCTGGGCCTGGCCGCGGTCGGAGCCCGCGAAGGGTGCCGTGGCCCGGGCCACGGCGCAGGTGGCGCGGGCCGATTTGCGTTTGGTGACCACCAGGATGCCATCGGGACCGGCGGCAGCCAGCGCCGCGGCCTCGGCGACGCCGTGGCAACCGACGGCCTGGAACACCGCGGCCGAGGGCGCCGACAGACGCGGCGTTTCGGCCTCCAGCGTCGCGGCGGCGAAAAACCGCGCCGGGCGCTGCAACATCGTGGCGACGGCATGGATGGCCACCTCATCCGCCTTGAGGTCGAGGGAATAGACCCCGGCGACCGCGGCGCCGGCCAGTCCGGCTTCGGCCAGGGTGGCCTGGACCAGGCTGATCACCGCGTCCGGGTCGGCGCCGCGTTCGCAGCCGACCCCGATCGCCAGGCGATGCGGATGATAGACCAGCAGCCCTGGCTCCGGCGTTGTCATCGCGTCGGTGATTTGTATCCGCAGTCTGGAGGTGTCGGTTCGGGGCAGGGCGTCGAGCCAGGGCGCCGTTCCGGTCACCGCGACGCCCTGTCCGGACAGCAGGGCCGCGGCGAAGGCCTTGACGTCGCCGCCTGCGGCCAGGCTCCAGCCGGGGGGTGGCTCGTCGAGCGCGATGCCGTAGCGGACATCGCTGGCGGTCGTGATCGCGACCGCGGCGCCCAGACCCGTGCCGATCTCACGGGCCAGGATGTTGGCACCGTGATGACCGCCCAGCAGCGGCACGACCGCGCTGCCATCCTCGGCGACCGCGAGCACCGGCGGTTCGGTGCTCTTGTCGGTCAGCACCGGGGCCAGCAGGCGAATCAACAGGCCCGCGGCGCAGACCCCGACGATCGGGATCCCGGCACCGAACAGCAAGCGCAGCTCGGCGCCAACATCGCTGAACCCGGCATCGGTCCCGGAAACCCGGGGCGCCCAGCCATGGATCCGGGCCCCGGGCACGATCGCGGCGATCCGGCGCGCCGTGTCCATCGCTCCCGCGCTGAGGACAAGAATGACGGTCACGACACCTCCGGCAAGGCTTGAGCGCCCCGTGCGGCGACGAGGATCAGGGAGAAATAGGGCACGGTCCCGGGGTCGACGGCGCGCACCGGCAGGACCCTTTGCCGATCCATGGTGGCGCGTTCGACATAGCGGGCGTGGTCGAGCAGGCCGAGGTCGCCGAGGACGGCCCGGACCTTGGTGAAATGGCGGCCCAGCTTGACGATGGCGCAGGCGTCGCCGCGGCGCAGCCGGGCCTCAAGGTCCGGCGCGGGCAGCGGCGCCGGGATCACGCTGAGAACCTGATTGCGTTCGACCAGGGGCAAGCCGGCACTGGCCGCGGCCGCGCCCAGCGACGAGACGCCGGGGACGATTTCAACGCGATAGCGACCGGCCAGGCGGTCGAAAAGATACATGAAGCTGCCGAAAAACAGCGGGTCGCCTTCGCACAGGGCGGCGACGTCGCGCCCCTGGTCGAGATGGGCCGCGATGTCCGCGGCACCACGGTCATAACCGGCGCGGGCGGCTTCCCGGTCGGTCCGCATCGGCAGGCGCAACACGATTTCCTGCGGCGGTGGCGTGGTTCCAGGCACCAGATAGGGGGCCACGATCGCCCGGGCCAGGCTGTCGCCCTCGTCGGCGGCGGGATAGGCGATCACCGGGCAGTGGCGCAGCAGCCGCAGGGCCTTGACCGTGATCAGTTCAGGATCGCCGGGGCCGACGCCCAGGCCGTAAAGCGTTCCGGTCATGGTTTGATCGCGGCCCATTGGGTCACCGGCATCGCCGCGCGCCAGCCGGTGCAGCCGCCGATCGGTTCGGCGTGACTGATGGCCAGCCGGCGCAGATCGCCGCCGAATTGGTGCCAATGGGTATACAACACGGCCTCGCCTTCCAAAGTCACGGCGTTGGCGACCAGTCGCCCGCCGGCGGATAATGCGGCCCAGCAGGCCGCGATCAGGCCCGGCGTCGCCACGCCGCCACCGACGAATATGGCATCGGGCGGTTCCAGACCGGTCAGTGCCGCGGGGGCCAGGCCGGCGACCAGCTTCAGTGCCGGCACGCCCAGGTTCGCGGCATTGCTCTGGATGCGCTCGCCGCGCTGCGGATCGCGTTCGATGGCGATCGCGCGATTGCGCGGGTGGCTGCGCAGCCATTCGATCGCGACCGAGCCGCTGCCGGCACCGACATCCCACAGTAGTTGTCCCGGGACCGGCGCCAGCGCCGCCAGCGTGATCGCCCGGACCTCGCGCTTGGTCAACTGGCCGTCATGGGCGAACGCCGCGTCGGGCAGGCCCGGAACCAGGGGCAGCAGCCGGGCCTCGGGATGGGCCGGGCATTCGATCGCGACGGTGTTGAGATCGGCGACCACCGGCACGGTCCAGGTTGCGGCGGTGCTCTCGATCCGGCGTTCCGCCGGTCCGCCCAGATGTTCCAGCACCGTCAGGCGGCTGGCGCCGTAGCCGTGGCGCACCAGCAATGCCGCCAGCGCTGCCGGGGTCGTGCCGTCGGTGCTGAGCGCCACGATCCGCGCCCCGGGTTGCAGGGTCCGGCCGACGCTGTCGAGCCGCCTGCCATGCAGGGTGATGCACTCGACCGGGTCGATCGGCCAATGCAGCCGGGCACAGGCCAGGCTGAAGGACGATACGTTGGGAATGATCACCATCTCGGCCGCGGAAAAATGGCGGCTCAGGGTCGTGCCGACACCGAACCACTGCGGGTCGCCGGACGCGAGGACGCAGACCCGCTGGCCGCGCCAGCCCGCCAGGGTCTCGATCAGGGCGGTCAGCGGCGAGGGCCAGCACAGGCGCGGACGGCCGTCATCGGGAACCATGGCCAGATGCCGGGTTCCGCCAACCAGGATCTCGGCGGCGTCGAACTGGGCGCGGGCCGGCGGGGCCAGTCCGTCCAGCCCGTCTTCGCCGATCCCGACCACCGCCAGCCAGGGCGCGGTGAGGGGGGATCCGGTCATGATGCGGCGGCGTCCGTGGTGGCGCCACCGACCGGGGGAACGGTCAAACCGGCGAGGGCATTGAGGGCCGCGGCGGCCATGGCGCTGCCGCCACGGCGGCCGGGCAGGGTGATGTAGGGCACCGGGGCCAGGCGGATCAGGGTGTCCTTGCTTTCGGCGGCACCGACGAAACCGACGGGAAATGCCAGGATCGCCGCGGGCGTCGGTGCGCCGGCCTCAAGCAACTCCAGCAACCGGAACAAGGCGGTCGGGGCGTTGCCGATCACGACGACCGCCTGGTCGAGGTCCGGGCGCCACAGCTCGACCGCGGCGGCGGATCTTGTCGTCGTCGGGGCGACCGCCGGGTCCCGGAGTGCGGGATGGTCCAGGGTGCACAGGACGCGGTTGTCGGCGGGCAGGCGGTTGCGGATGATCCCGGCCGTGACCATGGTGCAGTCGGCCAGGATCGGTGCCCCGGCGCGCAGCGCGTCCCGGGCCCGGACCACGGCGTCGGGATGGAAGCGCAGCGCCGCGGTGACATCGACCATGCCGCAGGCATGGGCGACGCGCAGGGCGACCGTGATTTCCGCCTCGCTGAGCCCGTCCAGCACCGCCTCGTCACGGATCACCGCGAAACTCTGGCGATAGATCGCCGCGGGATCGTGGAGATAGGGCCCGATCATGCGTCTTCCCGCTTCAGGCTGCGCGGCCCCAGCGGATGGTCGGCATGCGGATAGGGGTGATGGTGGTCGTGGTGATGCGGGTGGGGATGTTCATGGTCATGTTCGTGATCGTGATCGTGATCGTGATCGTGATCGTGATCGTGATCGTGGTGATGCGGCGTTTCGGCGGCGCCGGGCTGATTGAAGGTTCCGATCCCTTCGACGTGATGATGGTTGCTTTGCTGCGGCAGGCCGATCTCGTCTTCAAAGCCCAGCATCGGTTCGCGGTACTTGCACATCTGGCAATTCATGTTGCCGGTACCCTCGACGATTTCCTGGAGGCGCTGGACGAAGGTCTGGATCACCAGGGGATGGTCGTTGAGATAGCCGGCCTTGGCGAAGGCAATCCCGGGATGGCGGGCGGCGACGCGGTCGGTGGCATCATAGATGCGCTGGACCAGGATGCCGGTGAACAGGAAATAGGGGAACACGACGATGCGGCGATAGCCAAGCCGGGCGGCATGCTCCAGCGCCGGCTCGACCAGGGGGAAGGTGACGCCGGAATAGGCAGTCTCGGCCCAGCCGAAGCCCAGCCCTTCCCACAGCAGCCGGGTTACCTTGGCGACGTTGGAGTTGGCATCGGGGTCGGACGAGCCGCGACCGACGACCAGCAGCAACGTGTCATGGGCGCCGAGGGGGGCGCCGAGGGGGGCGCCGAGGCGGGCGTCGGAGCCGGCCGTGGCGGCTTCGAGGGCCTGGCGGACCCGCTCGCCGGCGGCGCGCACCAGCTTGAGGTCAATCCCGAGGTCGCGGCCATAGCGGATGGTCATCTCGGGATGCTCGGCCTGATAGGCGTTCAGGACCGAGGGAATGTCGTTCTTGGCGTGGCCCGCGGCAAACAGCATGCCGGGAACGGCCAGGACCTCGCGGATGCCCCGGTGGCGCAGGGCATCGAGCCCGGTGCGCAGGATCGGCGTGGCGAACTCCAGATAGCCATGTTCGACATCATATTGCGGCAGCCAGTCGCGCAATTGCGCCGCCAGCGCGTTGAATTCGACGATGGCGTCGTCGTCGCGGCTGCCATGGCCGCAGATCAGGACGCCGCGTTTCTGATGCTCGCTCATGATCGCTCCGGTTTCGGTGCCGATCCCGAAGCCTGGGCCTGCCGCCGCCCCGGGAATCCGGGTGTGGATCGGTCATGCCGGGGCGCCGGTCGCGGACCCGATCGTCACTGGGACATCCCGTACGGGATCTGTCCGGTCCAAGGGGCACCCCGTCACGCTGGTGTCCCGGGGTGGGATCGGGCCGGTCACCCGGCCGCGTCGTCGCGGGACAATGCACCAGCCGGCATGGGCGATCAAGCCCGGCCGCGCCGCGTCATGGCAGCGGCGAAAACGTCCGTCGCAGGTTGAGCCTCCCGAGCAAAGAGCCGCGCCACAACACCCTCGACAAACGGAACATAGTTCCGTACAAGCGGAATCGCTGTCCCGTTTATACCCCGACTGCCAAGAGGTGCAGGATGCGAGTGTTTTTGACCGGCGCCACCGGCTTTATCGGTACCTTTCTTGTTCCGGAACTCATCAACGCAGGCCATCAGGTGGTCGGGCTCAGCCGTTCGGATGCGGGCGCCGAGGTGCTGGCCCGTGCCGGGGCGGAGGTCTTTCGCGGCGACGTGAACGACCGGGACCGCCTGCGCACCGCGGCAGAGGCGGCCGACGGCATCATCCACGCGGCCTTCAACCACGATTTCTCCAACTTGAGACAAAACAGCGAGGACGACCGCAAAGTCATCGAGACGCTGGGCGAGGTGCTGGCTGGCTCGGACCGGCCGCTCGTCATCTCCTCCGGGACGGGCCTTGCCCGGTCAAAGACCGGCGCCCCGGTGATAGAGACCGACGATCACGTCACCGCGGCCGAGTTCCCCCGCGCCGCGACCGAGGAGGCGGCCGACGCCCTCATCGCCAAGGGCGGTCGCGTGATGGTGATGCGGCTGTCGCAGGTGCACGACACGCGCCACCAGGGCCGGATCACACACCATGTTCGGTTGGCGCGGCAACAGGGCCGGGTGGCGTATGTCGGCGAGGGCAGGAACCGCTTGCCGGCCGTGCACGTCTCTGATGCCGTCCGGCTTTACCGGCTGGTGCTCGAGAAGGGCCAGGCCGGCGCGCGCTACAATGCCGTAGGCGAGGACGGTGTTGCCCTGCGCGACATCGCCGAGGTGATCGGTGCGGGGTTGAAGATGCCCGTCGAATCGATCACACCGGAGGCGGCACAGGACTATTTCGGCGGGTTGGCGAACCTCGTGACGATCGATCTTGCGGCCTCCAGTGCGCTGACGCGTCAAAGGCTGGGCTGGAATCCGACCGGACCGGACCTGCTGACCGACTTGCGCAACATGGATTACTGAAGCGCGGATCGAACTTTCCTTGATTGGGTCTGTCAAGCGGGTCGCACCGTGTCACGGTGGCGGCGAAAACGCCCGCTGCAAGGCGGTGTCGATCATTGCGCCCAATTGGGCGCGGATCTCATCCTCTCCCTCGTCGTGGAGAAGCGTCGTCGCCTGGGCGGTGCAAAGGCTGAAGGCGCTGAAGGGCGTGGCATCCGGCATGGTGTGATAGCGCGCATGGGGGATTGCCGGGACGAGGCCTGAGGCGATCCAGCCGCTCGTCGTCGGGTTCGCCCTCAAGCCGTCATTGCGGCATCGCGGTGAACCGGAACCATTGCGCATCAACAAGCGCTTCCGCGATGCTGGCGTCCGAAGGATCCAGCCCGAACTCCTTATTTTGGGTCTGTTTTCAAGAAAAATGAGGTCTGGAGCGTCGCTCCAGGCGGGTTCGGGTGGCAACCCGACCGCGGAGCGGAACAGGGCTTGCCCGGGTCCGATGATGGGGGGTCGGGGTGGCGATTTCCCAGGTCCTGCGTCAGCGGAAGTCCCGGGTCTTGATCCGGATCACATCCCCCGGCCGATCCGGATCGCCGACATCCCCAACTCTGTCCCCGCCCGCCTTGCGGCTGCGCGGATCGATCCCGGAGCCGCCGTGATGGGCCTCGTCGCCGCGGCTGTGGGGCACCGGAAAGTCGGTGTCGCGTGCGCCGACGCTGGCCAATTCCGCAGACAGGTCGCTCAGCCGGTGGGCGATCAGATGCACCACCGCGCCCTCGCGCTGGATCCGGCCGGTGACGCCCAGCATTCCGGCGGACAGGATGACGCGGCGCTGCTTTTCATAGAGCGCCGGCCAGACCACCAGATTGGCGATGCCGGTTTCGTCCTCGATCGTGACGAACAAAACACCCTTGGCCGAGCCCGGCTTTTGCCGGACCAGCACCAGGCCGGCGGTTTCGAGCCAGCGTCCGTCGTGGGCCCGCATCACCTCGGCGCAGGGCACGATGCGCCGTCGTCGCAGCTCATCCCGCAGGAAACTGACCGGGTGGCGGCGCAGCGACAGCCCGATATGGCCGTAATCCTCGACCACCTCGCCGCCCTCGGTCATCGGGCGCAGCATCACCGGGGGCTCCGTGGCTTCCGGCGTGGCGTCGGCGTCGCGGGCCGCGGCGGCGGCGAACAGCGGCAGCGGTTCGTCGCGCAGCGCCTTGATCGCCCACAGCGCCTCCCGTCGCGACAGGCCGAACGCGGGTTGGAAGGCGTCGGCCTCGGCGATTGCCACCAGGGTGGCGGCCGGGATCCTGGCGCGGCGCCACAGCTCGTCGATGGTCCGGAACGGCTGGTCGGCGCGTGCCGCGATCAGGGTGGCGGCCGCGCCATTGCCCAGGCCCCGGACCAGGCGCAGGCCAAGCCGGACCGCGAAAGGCCCCTCCGGGTCCGCGGGTTCCAGGGTGCAGTCCCAGCGTGAGGCGTTGACGCAGACCGGACGCACCGCGACGCCATGGTCGCGGGCGTCGCGCACGATCTGGGCCGGGGCGTAGAAGCCCATCGGCTGGGCATTGAGCAGAGCGGCGCAGAACACATCGGGATGATGGCATTTGAGCCAGGACGAGGCATAGGCGATCAGGGCGAACGAGGCGGCGTGGCTTTCCGGAAAACCGTAGCTGCCGAAGCCCTCCAACTGTTTGACGGTTTTTTCGGCAAAGGCCGGTTCGTAGCCGTTGGCGACCATGCCGTTGACCAGCTTGGTGCGGAAATGCACGACCCCGCCGGTATGCTTGAAGGTCGCCATGCTCCGCCGCAGCTGGTCGGCCTCGCTGGGGGTGAAGCCGGCGCATTCGATCGCGACGCGCATCGCCTGTTCCTGAAACAATGGCACGCCCAGGGTCTTGCCCAGGACCCGCTCCAGCGCCGGGGTGGGGTATTCGACCGGCTCCTTGCCCTCGCGCCGGCGCAGATAGGGATGGACCATGTCGCCCTGGATCGGGCCGGGCCGGACGATCGCGACCTCGATCACCAGATCATAGAAGGTGCGCGGCTTGATCCGGGGCAGCATCGCCATCTGGGCCCGGCTCTCGATCTGGAACACGCCCAGGGTGTCGGCCTTGCGGATCATGGCATAGGTGCGCGGGTCCTCGGCCGGGATGGTGGCGAGGTCGAGGGCGATATCCTTGTGTTCGGCCAAAAGATCGAAGCCCCGTTTCAGACACGACAGCATGCCCAGCGCCAGGCAATCGACCTTCATGAAACGCAGCGCGTCGATGTCGTCCTTGTCCCACTCGATCACCTGGCGGTCCGCCATCGCCGCGGGTTCGATCGGCACCAGCTCGTCAAGCCGGTCGCGGGTCAGGACAAAGCCGCCGGGATGCTGTGACAGGTGCCGCGGCGTACCGATCAGCGTCTGGGCCAGGTCCAGGGCCAGGCGCAGGCGCCGGTCGGCGGTATTGAGATTGAGCGCCGCGGCGTGGCGGGGCTCGACGCCATTTTCCGACCAGCTTGAGACCTGGGCGGACAGCATCGTGATCAGGTCCTCGGGCAGGCCGAGCGCCTTGCCGACATCGCGCAACGCGCCGCGGGCGCGATAGCGGATCACGGTCGAGCACAGCGCGGCATGATCGCGGCCATAGGTCTCAAACACCCACTGCATCACGATTTCGCGTCGTTCATGCTCGAAATCGACGTCGATATCGGGCGGTTCGCGCCGTTCGGCGCTGACGAAGCGTTCAAACAGCAGGTCATTGCGATCGGGGTCGACCGCGGTGATGCCGAGGACATAGCAGACCGCGCTGTTGGCGGCGGAACCGCGGCCCTGGCACAGAATGCCCTGGCTCCGGGCAAAGCGGACGATCGAATTCACAGTCAGGAAATAAGGCGCATAATGCAGCGTCTCGATCAGGCCCAACTCGTGGCGCAGGATCGTCGTCACTTTTTCCGGGACGCCTTCAGGATAGAGCTCGGCGGGATAGCGTTCGGTGGCGCCGGCCCAGGTCAGGCGTTCCAGGGCCTGCTGTGGCGTCAGGCCGGGGATCGTGGCTTCCTCGGGATATTGATAGCTCAATTCATCGAGCGAGAACCGGCAGCGTTCGGCGACCGCGATGGTGCGGGCCAGCGCCTCGGGATGGCGGCTGAACAGCCGGGCCATTTCCTCGGGCGGTTTCAGATAGCGGTCGGCATGGCGCTGGCGCCGGAACCCGGCGTCATCGATGGTACAGTTGTGACGGATGCAGGTGACGACATCCTGCAGGATGCGCCGGTCCGGGACATGGAACAGGACGTCGTTGGTGACGATCGGGGGCACCCCGGCCGCGGTGGCCAGGGTGGCAAGATTGAACAGCCGCAGGGCGTCGTTGGGCCGCCGGCGCAGGGTCAGCGCCAGATAGGCGCGGTCGCCGAAGGCCGCCGCGAGCCGCCGCAGCCGCAGGGCGCAGCCGTCGTCGGCCGCGTCGGGGATCAGGATCGCAATCAGGCCCTCGCCATCGGCGACGAGGTCGGACCAGTCGAGCTGGCAGTGCGCCTTGCCACCCCGTTTCTTGCCCCGCGACAGCAGCCGGCACAGGCGGGCATAGGCCGGCCGGTCGGTGGGATAGACCAGGATCGACAGGTCATCGGCCAGGTCGAGCCGGCAGCCGACGATCAGGCGGATCCCGGCCGCCTTGGCGGCCTCATGCGCGCGAACGATGCCGGCGAGGCTGTTGCGATCGGCGATCGCCAGGGCCTCGATGCCAAGATTGGCGGCCTGGACGAACAACTCCTCGCAGGAGCTGGCGCCGCGCAGGAAGCTGAAATGCGAGGTGCATTGCAGTTCGGCATAGCGGGGGCCGGTGTGTGATCCGTTGCTCATCCGAAGATCCCGTGCAGGAACCAGCGATGCGAGCCTGTGGCGGCATCCTCGCCATCACCGGCGCGATAGATCCAGAACCGTTCACCGTCCTCGTCCTCGACCTGGAAATAGTCACGCACCGCGATCAGCTCGGCATCGCGCCGCCACCATTCGCCAAAGACCCGTTCCGGGCCGTCGGCGCGTTTGACGCGACGGCGGATGCCGCGCCAGGTGAAGCTGACCGGTGGATGATCCGGCAGCAAGGCGACGGTCTCGATCGGTTCGGGCTGGGGCAACAGGCGCGAGGGCCGCGGCCAGGGATCCGGCCAGGCCGCGCCGGTCTGTGGTGCGGTCGGGGCAATGCGGCAGACGGATCGTTCCGGGACGTCGCTGGCGACGGGGGCGAAGCGGTAGAGCCGCTGTTCGCCGACGCGATTGGCCAGGGTGTCGATCAGCTCGGCGATGCCGGTCTCCGGGGTTTCCGGATCCAAGGTCAGCGCGACAAAGGCCTGTTTCGCCGCGAGCGGTTCGGCGAGCGTCGCGGTGAGGCTGATGATTTCGATGCCAAAGCCGGGATCGATGGTCTCGATCCTGTCGCACAGCAACCGGGTCAGGCGCCGGACGTCGCGTACCGGCAGCGCCGTGCCGACGCGGATCGCTTCGATGTGGTTGTCGACGCGGTGCAACAGCAGGTCGAGGCGGCGCGCGCCGAGTCCCTGGGCCTCCAGCGCCGCACAGAGCGGAACCACCAGCGTGCCGATAAAGCGGGCGATCGTTTCCGGGGCGCCGATCGGTTCGGCGAAAACGCGGCGCACCGCGATCAGGTCCGGCGGCCGGATCGGATCGATCGGTTCGGGCCGGGAGCCCTGGGCCTGGTCGAGGCGGCGGCCGGGTTCGGGGCCGAAGCGTAACGCCAAGGGGGCGCGCGGCTGTGCGGCCAGATCCCCGATCCGCTCGAAGCCAAGCCGGCGCAGGCCGTCGAGAAGCGCGGCGGGCAGGCGCAAGGCGGCGATCGGCAGCGCCGCGATCGCTGGGATGTGCGTCCCCGGCGGCATCACGGTGACGGGATGGCCGGCATAGCGGGCCAGGGCATGGGCTGCCCCCCAGCTATCGGCGATCGCGGCGCGGGCCGTGATGCCGGATGCTGCCAGCCGGGCGATCAGGTCGGCCAGCATCGCGGTTTCGCCGCCATGGAGGTGGGCGGCGCCGTCGGCCTCGATGACCAGCCCGTCCGGTGGATCGGCGGCAACGATCGGCGCATAGCGCCGCAGCGCCCAGACCGCCAGCCGCGCCAGCGCCGCGGCGTCTGCCGCGGGGGCGGCGTCCTTGATGATCAGGCTCGGCACCAGAGCCTGGGCTTTGGTGACCGGCATGCCGACACGCAGTCCCGCGGCTTGTGCCGGGGCATCGGCGGCCAGTACGACCCGCCGCCGGTCGTCCCGTCCGACCAGGACCAGCGGAACCGCCGGCGAGGGGGCCGCCTGGCCCAGCCCCCGACGGTACCGGTCGGTGGGCCAGGTCGGCAGGAACAACGACACGACCCGGGTCATCACCTGTTTCCAACATGAAATTCGCGTGGCCGCCGGTTCGACCGGTAGACCGGTCCCGCCGAGGTCAGAGGGAGGGCCGAGCGCGGGTGCTATTAGTTCCCTATTTGTTCCTATTTGACGCCTGCGAGTCAAGGGCGCCGATCTCCGCGCCGGTGTCCTCATTTGGCGGCCGGTGAAGAGGCCGGCTTCAACCGCGGGTGGATTTCTTCTTCCCGCGGTATTTGATAATTTCCTTATATCTTATGTAGAAACCTATTGTGTACACATTCAAGATGCACATTTCTTGATAAACCCCTTGAGTTAGCGTACTCTTTAAATGCGCATGAGCAGGGAAGGAATCCGCGATGCCGCGTGTTGCCATTGACGACAACAAAAGAATGAACCTCCGGGTCACACCCGAGGTCAAGGCGAGGCTCGTGCGGGCGGCGGCGCTACGTCAGACTGACCTGACGGATTTCGTGACCCAGACCGCACTACGCGAAGCGGACGCCGTGATTGCGGCGGCCGAGGTCGTGACGCTCTCGGAGCGGGACAGTCTGCGCGTGCTCGATCTCCTTGAACATCCGCCCGCGCCCAACGCCAAACTGCGGGCGGCTCTCGCCGCGATGCCGAAACTGACATGACAGTTCCGCGGTGGCACGAAGAGGCCGTCGCGAAAACGCACGATCGCAAGTCGTTCGATTGCGGCGATGCCGAACTGAACGACTTCCTTCAGCGCTACGCCCGGCAGAGTCATGAACAGGGCGGCGCGAAGACGTTTCTGGCGATCGACGACAGCGATCCCGCGAAAATCCTCGGTTTCTACAGCCTGGCTCCGGCGGCGCTCGCCTATGGGCGCGTACCGGAAGCGCTGTGCCGCGGCCTGGCCCGCCACGATGTTCCTGGCTTTCGCCTGACCCGCCTCGCTACGCATATCGGCCTTCAAGGGCGAGGGCTTGGCGGCCAGCTTCTCGGTGCGGCGGCAAGGCGCTGTATCAGAGCCGCGACCGAAGTCGGCGGCGTGATTCTCATCATCGACGCCAAGAACGAGCGTACGGCCAAATGGTATGCGGCTTATGGCGCACTGCCTTTGCAGGCCGCGCCGAGCACCGTGGTTATGGCGCTTGCCACCTTCGCGGCCGACCTGAAAGCGGCAGGCCAGATATGAAACGCATCCCACAACCGGAGGAACTTGCCACGCTCAAGGCCGATATTGACATGGGTCTGGCCGATCTGGCCGACGACCGGGTACAGAATTTTGACGCACCCCGCATCACCGACGCGGGAGAAAGCTATTAGGCGCGCTCGATATGGTGGCCTTAGCTGAACGCGGGGGATTCATGGAATGACCCAGCTTGCATAAGAGGTTCTGCCGATGGTTACAACTCCCCCAACTTCCAAAGAGTCTGAAGATCACTTTCGACAGCACTTTCCGAAATCAAGTGACCTCACGTTGATCGTTCTCAAAGGGCACCTCTTGATCGAGGAAGCGGTCAACAGCTTTATTTCGAATCTTATGCCCAACCCCGACGCACTGAAAGCGACCAGGCTTGATTGTTTTCAACGGATACGCCTTCTTCGGGCACTCTTGCCGATGAGAGATTTTTATGGTGATC
The DNA here is from genome assembly GCA_031291675.1 of Azospirillaceae bacterium. GTDB lineage: Bacteria > Pseudomonadota > Alphaproteobacteria > Azospirillales > Azospirillaceae > JARLIO01. The sequence continues at coordinate 158,682 of JARLIO010000034.1, read as the reverse complement.
TTGATGCTGTAGAAAAACTGAACACATTACGGAATAAATTTGCTCACAATCTCAACCCCGCACAGATCGAAGATCAAATCGAAATTTTTGTTCGGTTGTTTGAGGACCCTGAAATTCCTATCGCTGAGTTTCAGCGTGAACCACTTGATCACCGACTCAAGCGGTCTATTGGTTTCTTGTGCGGACAATTATACGGAATACAAAAAGGCTATGTTTCCGTGCAAGCGGTTCGGCGGGAAAAAAATGACTAAACTTGTTTCCCTTTCTTATTCCGCGGTTCCCGCGCTCTCCGCCCCGGCTTCACACCGTGCGCCTTGGCGCGTTCCCGTCCCTCGGTCGTCCGACTCCGAATTAACTCGCACTCGAATTCCGCCAGCTTGCCCAGCACGGTCAGTATAAGTCGCCCGTGCGGAGTCGTGGTGTCGGCCCATACGTCGGCCAGCGAACGGAACCCGGCCCCTTGCCGGTGATCGTCGCTATCGTGTTGAGGAGGTCGCGCGTCAGTCTTCGCGCCGCTTGCCACTTCCTGAAAGACCTTCTCGCAACCGGCGGCGGCGAGTTGCCGCGCTTGAGCATCAACGCTCTGGCCGTCCGTCGAGACTCGCACGGACCCGTCGATCACGATAACAGCGCTGCCACGCAGTCAACGAAGCGTATGGCGGTTGCGATCGCGGCTTCGACCCGGTCGAGAGGCCCGATTGAACCCGGTCCGGTTTCGTAATCGGCGACAGACTTCAAACTGTACGCTTTTGACAGGAAGCGGCGCAGCTCCGAGTCAACGCGCGGGTTTCCCTTTGTCAACAGATTGAACTGACCGTTTACCCCCTCATGGGTTTTGGCGATTTTTCCGGTGTGCTCGGAGATCAGAGCCTCCGCAGCGCGGAATCCGGCCAGATAGGCTGCGCGTCCAGCCTCATCGTTGTAGTGCATCACGTCAAGCAATCCACGCGCCTTGACCAGGTATTCACGCGCTTTGTCAAGGTGCTCGTTCGTTTCCGGGGTCACAGGTCAACGCCTTCGCGACGGATTTCCCGCATCAAGGAGGTTCGGTCCTGGTAGGAACCCGCGTGGTAGGGCATGGCGTGGATGACCGCACCGGTGTCGTCAATAATATCCGTGACCACGGGAACGATGCGGTCAACCTCCTGCCAACGGTCGTCAAGATCTTTGACGAACACCGCAATGTCGTAGTCCGAATCCGGACGCGCATCGCCGCGTGCCCGTGAGCCGAACAGCACGACACGCTCCAAGCGAGGGCCATACAACTCGTCGAGTGCGGCACGAAAGCGCGTCAGGATGGGGTCCGTAACGATTCGCACGTTCATAAGTTGTTCTTATCATAAGACACGCCCGAATTCAATTATTTCTGCCACTATATTTTGCACAGAGCAACGGACTTGACTTCAATAGCGTAACGTTCGTGCAAAAATATTGATATCTGCAACGTCTTAATTTGGTGGTTAGCCGTTCGTCCGCTTTCGGATTGGCGTTGGCGAAAGCGGACGCGTGCTCGGTGGGTTGCGGCGACGGTCTCAGACTTGACGCATGCCACCGTCCACGGACAATTCGACGCCCGCAATGAAGCTGGCCTCGTCACTGAGCAGGAAAAGCGTGGCCGCGGCGATCTCCTCGACGCGCGCCATGCGGCCGAGCGGGATCGCGGCGATCAAGGCGGCGCGCCTCTCTTCGGGCACCCTGGCCATCATCTCCGTGTCCGTTGGGCCGGGTGCTACGACATTAACGCGTATGCCGCGGGGCGCCAGTTCCGCGGTCCAGGTGCGGGCGTAGGAGCGCAGCGCAGCCTTCGTTGCGCCATAGGTACCGTAGGACGGGGCGCCTGCCGACCCTGCGATCGATCCGATCAGCACCACGGAGCCGCCCGGACTGATGATCCTGATCGCCGCCTGCAATCCGAAGAGGGGACCACGAACGTTGACGGCGAAGAGACTGTCAAAGTGCTCGATGGTCTCATCGGCCAGCGACGCAGGTATCGCGGTCCCGGCATTGAGAACCAGCGCGTCGATGCGGCCCTGTGCGTCCTGCACCGTCGCGACGACCCGCTCCAGATCCACCGGCAGGCTCGCGTCCGCGACCAAGCCGCGCGCACCGCGGCCGATCCTCTTGGCGGCCTGCTCGACTTCATCGCTGTGTCGTCCCGTGAGGAAGACCACAGCGCCCTCTGCCGCCAGCCGCTCTGCGATTGCAAAGCCGATACCCTTCGCGCCGCCCACAACCAGCGCCACCTTCCCGGTCATTCGAGCCATCGTGATACCCCTTTGTTAAACGATGGGGGGGAGAGTATACGGGATATATCAGATAGCAAGAACGCACCCTGGATAGCCTAGAGCCTAGATATGACAGACGATACCGACCTTGAGGTTCTGTCGCACCGCGCGCTTTCCAAGATGGCGCGTGTTCGCCCCATCCTGGACAAGGTCGCCGACAAATGGACGATCATGATCCTCACGGTGCTCTGTCCGAAACCGTCGCGTTTCAACGAGATCAAACGGCGGCTCGATGGGATCACGCATAAGGCGCTCGCGGACTCGCTGAAGCGGCTGGAGCGCAACGGCTTGGTGACACGAACGGTGCTCCCGACCGCGCCGATCGGCGTGGAATATGCGATCACGCCTTTAGGCCATTCGCTGCGCCAACCCTTCGAGGCACTCTGCGAATGGGCGCTCGTCTATGGTGATGCCCTTGAGGGGGCGCGCTCTGCCTATGATCGTGCGAAGGAGGAGGACGGTGTATAGATCCTGCGAAACGATCGCTTTTCGATGCGCCAAAATCGGTCTCGAGTGGCGATTGGGGGTCGAAAGCGACCATGCGGGCCGGCTCTGAATTCTTGATTTGTGCAAAGCACGAGCGTGGAAATTCCGCGGCACCGCGCTCTTTTATGGAGCATCGTCGCTCTGGCTTGATCCGGACATCATCAGCCCCACGGCACAGGGTGTGCTGGCCGGTCTCCGCAAGGCCTCAACCCGCCGCGAGATATCGCCCGGCCTTTACCGGGACCGCGCGGGATGCCGGTTCGGCCGGAAGCGCGAGACGGCCCTGGGGATCACAGGCCTCGACGATGAAATCCGCGCTGTCGCCGGCGCGGCAGCGGATCAGTTCGACATGCCAGCGGGCCCGGCCGACACCGGGAACCGGCAGCGGAGTCGAAGGCAGTGCCGTCACCCGCCAGCGCGTCGTGGCTGCGGTCGGCTGACCGAAATCCGCAGCCTCGGTCTGTCGGCGCCAGCGCCGAATCGCAATACCGAGGACGCCGGCGCCTTCTGCGGCGATCTGGAGCCGGCGGGATGCCGTCATCGACAGTCGTGCGATTTCAGCGATCACGGTGCCCAGCCCGCTATGGCGCAGGCCTTCCTCGAAACAGGCCAGGACCGCGGTTTCGTCCCCGGCCTCGACATAGATGACGCGATCCGGGGCCAGGCCGGCCTGGGCCAGGGCCGGGGCAAACAGGTCCTGGCGGGTGACGCACCAGAGCACCGGCCCCTGCGTCCGGGCCGCGATGCCGGCCGCGAACAAGGCCGCGGCGGCACCGTCGAGGGCGCCATTGCCACCCCCCGCAACCTCATGCAGCGCCCCCAGCGACAACCCGCCCCCGGGAAGACGGGCGTCGATCGCATCGATCCCGAAGGGCAGGACCGATGCGGTGCGGCGGTGACCGGATTCGATCTGCCGGATCCGGCTGCGCAAAGCGTCAAGAACGGGCGGGGCCCGGAGGGTCGGCGGCAGGCTCATGGTGCGGGAAACCGGATAATGTTCCCTATTTGTTCTCTTTTTGGGGTGAAGAGTCAAGGTGGATTGGGGATCGGCAGCCGTTCTCATTTCGGCTGTCGGCCCGCGGGCTGCCGCTCGCACCCGCTCGGGGTGAACCCCGAATCCCCCGCTATTTTGACAAAAACAAAGGGGTCTGTGGCATGGCCCCCGTTGGGTTTGGGAGAAAGCCCAACGCTTCGTCGCCAAAAGGAGAAGCGCTGGGGGATCGGCCGGGGCCGCTATTCCGCGGCGCACTCCCTGGAAGGTTCCGCTGCGGGCGCTGTGGCGGGTTTCAGGTCAGCGGCGATCAGGCGGGTGCGCAACGGGATTTCCCGCAGCGCCACCGTGGCGAGGAGGGTCAGGCCGGCCACGACGGTGACGCCGAGGAACACGTTGGAGAATGCGATCGTGATGACCTGGGAGAAGGCGGCATGGAGCGCCGGTGCCAGCGCCGTGGTGGCGCTCTGGTCGAGATGCACCAGGGCCAGTCCGGGGTCGGCGCCCAGGACCTCGTGGCCCGGCACCGCCAGGACCAGGCGGTCGAGCCGTCCGATCAGGATGGTGCTGAACAAGGCGACGCCCAGGGCACCGCCCATCGAGCGGAAAAAGCTGATGCACGATGTGCCGATCCCGAGATCCTCGGGATTCAGGGCATTTTGCAGTGCGATCACGGCCACCGGCAACTGCAGGCCGATGCCAACCCCCAGCACGGCGGTGGTGGCGAGATCAAAGCCGAGCCCGTGCCCCAACCCGACCGCGGCAATGGCCGCGGCGGCGGCGGTCATCATGATGGCGCCGGCAACGGCGAAGCGTTTGTAATGTCCGGTTCGCCCGGTGCCCAGGCCGCCGATCAGGGCGCCGACGACGACCATGCCGCTCAGGGCGGTCAGGTGCAGGCCGGCCGCCTGTGCCGACAGGCCGCGCGCCAGTTGGTAATCCAGTGGAATCATGATCGTGACCGGGATCATCACCATGGCCACCAGGAACGACATCACCGAAGCGACCGTGACGATCCCATTGACGAACAGCCGGGGCGGCAGGATCGGGTCGACGACCCGCAATTCCTGTCGCACCAGCAGCGCGAGAAAAACCAGGCCTAGAACCACCGGGCCGATCACGGCCGGAGACTGCCAGCCGCCAAGCTGTTCGACCTGGCTGACCCCGATCAGGATCGGAATCACGCTCGCCAGCAGCAGCACGAAGCCGGCCCAGTCAATCCGGTGGTGCTGCAGCGGTTGGGTCAGCCGCTTCAGGGACTGGTTGCAGATGGCCATCGCGACCATGCCGAGCGGCAGATTGATCCAGAAGATCCAGTGCCAGGACAGGTGATCGACGAAAATACCGCCCAGGACCGGGCCGAGCACGCTGGCGACGGCGAAGACACTGGAAATATAGCCCTGGTATCGTCCCCGCTGGCGTGGCGCGATGATGTCGGCGATCACGGTATGGGACAGCGTGATCAGGCCACCGCCACCGACCCCTTGCAGGGTGCGGGCCGCGATCAGCTGGATCATCGATTGCGACAGGGCGCACAGCACCGACGCGGCGATGAAGACGCCGAGCGCGGTCAGCACCATCCGTCGCCGCCCGAAAATATCACTGAGCTTGCCATAGATCGGGGTCATCGCGGTCGACGAGACCAGATAGGCCGAAACCACCCAGGACATCAGGCCCCAGCCGCGCAGGTCATCAGCCATCGATGACAGCGCTGTCGCGATGATGGTCTGGTCGAGCGCGGCCAGGAACATGACCATCATCAGGCCCGACAGGATGATCAGGGTCTCGCGGTGGGGCACCAGGGTGACGTCGGTGGTCGATGAACCCGACATGATTGCAATTCGCTTCCGTGCAGGGCCGGGGCGGTCGGGTGCGGGACAGAGGCGCGCTCTTCCGGGGCCGGAGTTTTCCGATTCGCCATCACCATAGAACCGGCAGGCCGTCCCGTCACGGGCTGCCAATGGGATACCAGTCCCGAATTCAACGCTTGGCTGGCTTGTTCCCGCGGGGAGCGCGAGCTATGCTCCGCCCCTGATCCGCGCCGGCTCCGGTCGTGCGCCGGTGTTGCCCTTGCGGAGAATAACACACCCCATGTCGAAGCCCCGTACCCTGTTCGATAAGATCTGGGATAGCCACATCGTCAATCGTCAAGACGGCGGGACCTGCCTGATCTATATCGACCGCCATCTCGTCCACGAGGTGACCAGCCCGCAGGCCTTTGAGGGATTGCGCCTGGCCGGCCGCACGGTGCGCCAGCCTCAGGCGACGTTGGCGGTTGCCGATCACAATGTTCCGACGACCGATCGCTCGAAGGGCATTGCCGACGAGGAAAGCCGGATCCAGATCGAAACGCTGGAACGCAATGCCCGCGATTTTGCGATCCCCTATCTGGCGATGGACGATATCCGCCAGGGTGTCGTGCACATTATCGGGCCGGAACAGGGCTTTACCCAGCCGGGTATGACCATCGTCTGCGGTGACAGCCATACCTCGACCCATGGGGCGTTCGGGGCCCTGGCCTTCGGCATCGGCACGTCGGAGGTCGAGCATGTGCTGGCGACCCAGACCCTGATCCAGAAGCCGGCGCAGAACATGCGGATCAGCGTGGAAGGCGCCCTGCCGCCCGGGGTCACCGCCAAGGATCTGGCGTTGGCGATCATCGGGACCATCGGTACCGCCGGCGGCACCGGCCATGTCATCGAATATACCGGCCCGGCGATCCGCGCGCTGAGCATGGAAGGCCGGATGACGGTCTGCAACATGTCGATCGAAGCCGGCGCCCGCGCCGGTTTGATCGCCCCCGACGAGACGACATTCGCCTATATCCAGGGCCGCCCGATGGCGCCCAAGGCGGGGGCCTGGGAGCAGGCACTGGCCTATTGGAAGACCCTGCCCAGCGACGAAGGGGCGGTCTATGACCGCGAGGTCGTGCTGAATGCCGCCGACCTCGTCCCCCATGTCACCTGGGGCACCAGCCCGCAGGACGTTCTGCCGATCACCGGCCAGATTCCCGATCCGGCGCAAATCAGCGATCCCGGCCGGCGCCGCGCCGTGGAGCGGTCGCTCGACTATATGGCGCTGGTTCCAGGAACGCCGTTGGCGCAGGTCGCGATCGACACCGTGTTCATCGGCTCCTGCACCAACGGTCGGATCGAGGATCTGCGCGCCGCGGCTGTGGTGGCCCGGGGACGCAAGGTCGCCGATGGTGTCCGCGCGCTGGTGGTGCCGGGATCGGGTCTGGTCAAAGAGCAGGCGGAGTCCGAGGGCCTCGACCAGATCTTCCGCGAGGCCGGCTTCGAATGGCGCGAACCTGGCTGTTCGATGTGCCTGGCGATGAATGCCGACAAGCTGGAACCGGGACAGCGTTGCGCCAGCACCTCGAATCGCAATTTCGAGGGCCGTCAGGGGCGCGGGGGGCGCACCCACCTGGTCAGCCCGGCGATGGCCGCCGCGGCCGCGGTGACCGGCCATTTGACCGACGTCCGCGACCTGGTTTGACGAACCCGCTCCGGGGGCGCACCCCCGGGGCGGGATTTCAGCGGGCGACCGGCTTCGGCCGGTTGGCGGCGTTGACGGTTTGCAGGGCCTGGAACGGGGCGCTGTAGCAGGGGCGGTTGAGGTAGCGCCCGGCGCCCTTGACGGTCCGCAACGCGCCGTCGGTCCACACCAGCCTGCCCTGGCTGATCGTGTGTCGGGCCGTGCCCGTGACCGTCATGCCCTCATAGATGTTGAAGTCGACATTCTGATGGTGGGTCTTGGCCGAGATCGTCCGGGTCGCGGCCGGATCCCAGACCACCAGGTCGGCATCCGCCCCGACCTGGACGGCGCCTTTGCGCGGATAAAGGTTGAAGATCTGGGCGCAGGCCGTCGAGGTGGCGCGGACGAATTCGTTAGCGGTCAGCCGGCCGGTTTCGACACCATGGCTCCACAGCACCGACATCCGGTCCTCGACCCCGCCGGTGCCATTGGGAATCTTGCTGAAATCGTCGCGGCCCATGGCTTTTTGCGGGGCGCAGAAACAGCAATGGTCGGTCGCCGTGGTCTGCAGCGTCCCTGCGGCCAGGGCGCCCCACAGAGCCTTCTGGTGGTGTTGCTGGCGGAACGGCGGGCTCATGACATAGGCGGCGGCCGTCGCCCAGTCGGGGTTGCGGTAGACGCTGTCGTCGATCACCAGTTGCTGGGCCAGCACCTCGCCGAACACCCGCTGACCGGCGGCGCGGGCGCGCGCGATGGCCTCGGCGGCTTCCTGGGTCGAGACGTGAACGATATAGAGCGGGGCGCCCAGCAGATGGGCGATCGTGATCGCGCGGTTGGCCGCCTCGCTCTCGACGGCCGGCGGCCGTGACAGCGGATGGCCTTCCGGCCCGGTGATGCCCTGGGCCAGCAACCGCCTTTGCAGTTGCACCACGGCCTCGCCATTTTCCGCGTGGACGGTACAAAGCGCCCCCAGTTCCTGAGCGCGGCTGAAGCTGTTGAACAGCACCTCATCGTCGGCCATGATCGCGCCCTTGTAGGCCATGAAGTGCTTGAAGCTGTTGACGCCGAAATCCCGGGTCAACACGCCCATCTCCTCCGCAACCTGGTCGGACCACCAGGTGACCGCGACGTGGAAGCTGTAATCGGTGGCGGCCTTTTCGGCCCAGCCGCGCCAGGTGTGATAGGCCTCCAGCAGCGATTGCTGTGGTGCTGGCATGACGAAATCGATGATCGTGGTGGTGCCGCCGGCGGCCGCGGCCGAGGTCCCGGTGAAGAAGTTTTCGCTGGAAACCGTGCCCATGAAGGGCAGTTCCATATGGGTATGGGGATCGATGCCGCCCGGCATCACCAGCAGGCCGCCGGCATCGACGATCTGAGCCCCCGATGGCACGTCCAGATTTTCGCCGATGGCCGCAATCAAGCCGTTGTCGCAACAGACATCGGCGCGATAGGTCTGGTCAGCCGTAACCACCGTCCCACCGCGAATCAGAATCGACATCGTTCCACATCCCCTGCTCGGTTTCGGTTTCGATCGGGAAAGAGACTACCCGAGCCGGGGGATCGCGAACAGTATGATACCAATCCGGCTTTGATCGTGGCCGATCAAAGCGAAGCCTCAGGCGCCGGCGCGCCCCTCCGGGCGCTTGGCTCCGCGCCCCCGGGGGCGGCCCGGTCGCAGTCGTGACCGGGACCAGCCCGCCATGAGTCAGGATCATGGCGGGCTGGTCTATGCGACGATCGGTACTTCCGCATCGCGGGAAATAAAAAACCAGACGCCGGCGGCGTGTCGCCCTGCGTCTGGTTGAAGGATCCGCCTTAACACCGTTTGGATCGGTGCCGTTTGGATCAATGCAGTTTGGGGGACAACTCGGCGATCGCGTGGTCAACCAGGGCATCGGCCAGCATACCGGCTTGTGCCGATTGCAGTTGTTCGGCCAGCAGACGGCCGGTGGCCGCCATGGCGATGTCGACCGTCAGGTTCCGGACTTCCTGAAGCGCTGCCGTTTCGGCCTGGGCGATCTTTTCCAAGGCCTGGGCGCGACGGCGGTTCAACTGGTCTTCAACATCTGCCGTGGCCTTGACGCCCAGGCGTTCGGCCTCGCTACGGGCGTGGGCGACGATCTTTTCGGCGTCGGCCAGGGCTTCCTGCTGCTGTTTCTGGGCGCGGGCCAGAAGCTGTTCGGCCTCTTCGCGCAGATGCTGGGCTTCGCGCAACTCGGCCCGGACCTTTTCCGCCCGCTGATCGAGCATGCTGGTCACGGCGGACGCGATTTTCTTCCACAGCACGACAAAGAAGATGACAAAGGCCAGGGCGACCCAGAATTCCGCGTTATGGATCATCGACCGTGCTCCTGCAGGGCGACGGCAACCGCCTGGTCGGCCGTGGCGTCGTCGATATCGAGTCCCGCCAGCCGTGCGGTGGCGTCGCGGGCAATGCCGACGGCGACCGAACGGATCTCGGTGACGGCCTGATCATGGGCCGCCCGGATCGTGGATTCGGCGCCCTTGGTCTTGGCATTGATTTCGTCAACGACGGTTGCCAGGCGCTGGGCGTTGGTCGCTGCGGTCGCGGTGACCGCGGTGCCGATCACCGTCTGGGCATCGGACCGGGCTGCGGCCAGGGCCTGTTCATAGTGGGCGACAATGGCCTGGGATTCATCGCGGGCGGTCGTGGCCTTGTCGAGATCGGCACCGATGCGGCTGCGCCGTTGTTCGAGGACCTCGGCGACAAGGGGCAGGGCCCTCTTGGTCATCAGGCGGTAAAGCACGATGAAGCAGATCGCCAACCAGACGAGCTGCGGCGGGAAAAGCGAGGTGTCAAGCTGTGGCAGGCCCTGATGTTCGGCCGCGCCGGGGGTCTCGGCCAGCGCAGCCGTCGACGAGACCAGCAGTGCGGCAACGGCACAACCAGCTCGTGCCATCCGCTCCCGGCTCATCCCGCCTGCCCTGGTCCGGGCCAATAGGTTGGGCATGTTCGGAACCCCAAGCTTCTAAGGCACGCGCCCCGGATCGAAAGACGATCCCGATCCGGGAAGCGGTGCCGGTAATGGACCTGACGGTGGGCGGAAAAGCCGCTGCCGCGCAATCAGGCGAACAGGATCAGGAACGCGATCAGCAGAGCGAACAGCGCGACCGCTTCCGTCAGCGCGAAGCCCAGGATGCCGATCGGGAACACGGTGGCGCGGGACGCCGGATTGCGGGCGACGGCCGTGATCAGATTGGAGAAGATGAGACCGATACCAAGGCCAACGCCGGCCAGGGCGAAAACCGCCAGACCGGCGCCGATGTACTTAGCGGCTTGAGGGTCCATGGTAATATTTCCTCTGTGTTGACGGGAATGAAACGCTTGGCAGCGTGGGGGGGGGGGAGAGCTGATAGGCGAAGACAGAGACGACAGACGGCCCACGATTGAGGGCCGGCCACCGCCAGGGAACCTCGATGGCGCAGATCAGTGCAGCTCGAGGCTATCGTGAATGTAAAGGCAGGTTAGAATGCAGAACACATAAGCCTGCAGAAAAGCAACCAGGATCTCGAAGCCGATCAAGGCAATGTTGATGAGCAGGGGCAGAATGCCGATGGCGTAGCCGAGACCGCCCAGTGCGCTGATCATCATGACGGTAAAGCCGGCGAACACTGTGAGCATGGTATGACCAGCCATCATGTTCGCAAACAGCCGGATCGACAGGCTGACCGGTCGCGACAAATAGGACAGGATCTCGATCGGGATCAGGATCGGCGCCATGATGATCGGCGCCCCCTGGGGCATGAACAGGCGGAAAAAGCCGAAGCCATGCTTGATCAGGCCGAGCGCCGTGACAAACACGAACACCGTGAGCGCGAGCCCGAAGGTGACGATGATGTGGCTGGTGAAGGTGAAGGTGTAGGGGATCATGCCGAGCAGATTGCCCAGCAGGATGAACATGAACAGGCAAAACACGAACGGGAAATAAGGCTTGGCGTTGTGTCCCGCGTTTTCATCGACCAGGTTGGCGACGAACTCATAGAAAATTTCGGCGAGCGCCTGCAGACGGTCGGGGACCAGCGCCTTGGGCTTCATGCCGTATTTCAGCAGCGCGTAAATCAACGCCACCGCGATGGCCATATACAAGGCCGAGTTGGTGAACGAGGTGTCCACATGGCCGACCGTTATCGGCACGATCGCATGAATCTGAAATTGCTCAAGGGGATTCAAGGTTCGTCCTCGCTTCTTTGACTTTATTCCACATCGCGACCCTGGCTCGGAGTCTTGTCCTTCCGATACCCGGGTGCGTAGCCGATGCCATTGACGACCCGATAGACATTCACTATTCCCGCCGCGGAGCCCAGGACGAACATCCCGATCAGGCCCCAAGGCGCACTTCCCAGCCAGCGATCGACCAACAGGCCCGCGCCCACGCCGACGATCAACGCGGCCAGCAACTCCACACCGAGACGAACAGCGATCCCGATGGGTCCGGTGGGTAGCGCGTTGGGGTCACTGGTGGATTTGCCAGTGGCGTTCCGCTCCCGGGCCTTATGCAATCGGGCATCGAGATCCATCGATGGCTCCGGGGGGGCGCCCTCGTTGGTCTGGCCTTGCTCATCCGGCGGTTGCGATCGCGGTGCCATGAACCCGGCTTTCCCAGTTGGCGAGGTGCCATCCGAAAGTGGCGGCACCATACGGGCAGGGCTGTACCCTGTCAAGTCGCAAAAGCCAAGCATCAAGTGATTGATTAGAATGGGAAAATGACTGGATTTGCCGGGGAGTGGCGGAAAAATGCGACCGGTTGTCGCGGGCCCGTTTGACGCAGGCTGGCGATCGCCGCACCGATCGATTCGGGCACCGCTCGTCCGGGGGGGATCGCCCTCGGGTTCCGCCCGAAATCCTTTGATATCAACACGTATCGCGGGTCACGGATCGCCGCTGGCGCGGTGGACCGGGTTCCGGCGCTGGGCCCGGATCACCGCCGCGATCTGGTCCGGGGTTGCCTGCGACTCCAGCATGGCGGCGAACTTTCCGTCTGCGTCGGTCACGTAGAAAAAGCTGGAATGGTCGACCAGATAGGTTGCGGGATCGTTGCCGTCAACCTTGGTGAATTGAACATGGTAGGCCGCCGTCACCGCCGCGATCTGGCGGCTGTCACCGGTCAGGCCGATCAAACGCGGATCGAACTGGTGGACATAGTCGGACAGTTTTTCCGGGGTGTCGCGGCCGGGGTCGACGGTAATGAACAGGGCTTGGACCGTTGCGGCATCGTCCGCCAGCAGGCTCAGGGTCTGGGCCATGGTTTGCAGGGCGGTCGGGCAGAGATCGGGGCAGAAGCTGTAGCCGAAATAGAGCAGCAGGATCTTGCCGCGATAGTCGGTGTCATGCACCGTCCGACCATGGTCATCGACCAGGGTGAAGGGTCCGCCGATGGCGGACCCGACGACCGGCACGGTGCCCGGCAGCCCGGCACCGGGGCCGGCAAGCCCGAGATAGCCGCCGATCGCCGTCGCGGCCAGGATGATCAGTGCGATGATCGCGACGCGATGCCGCCGCCCGGGTCCTGGCGAAAGGCGGCGCGGCAGGCGGAAGCCGGTCATGGGGTCGGTGCGGTTGCCGGAGGAAGTGCGAACGCCGGCGCGGCTGCGGTGTCGCTGCTGCCGCGCCGGCCGGGCTTGATCCTATACCAACGGTCATAAGAAATGACCGTTGCGTTCAGACGCCACGCAGGCTTCCGGCCCTTACGGGCCGCCGATACCAGCCCGCGATGAGGCAAGCTCATCGCGGGCTGGTCTTAAAGCACCGACAACATCGTGGCGACCAGCGGATGGCGGACGATATCCTTGTCGGTCAGTCGCACCACCGCAATATCGGGCAGGGTGTCAAGACGCCGGGCCACTTCGAGCAATCCCGACATGCCCTCCAGAAGGTCGGTCTGGTCCGGGTCGCCGGTCAACACCATCGTCGCGTGCCATCCGAGCCGGGTCAGCAGCATCTTGATCTGGCCATAGGTGCAGTTCTGGGCCTCGTCGATCACGACAAAGGCGTTGTTGAGGGTGCGACCGCGCATATAGGCGATCGGCGCGATTTCGATCGTGCCGTCGCTGAGGAAGGTCCGCAGGCGCTTGCCGCCGACCCGGTCGCTCAGCGCGTCGTAAAGCGGTCGCAGATAGGGGGCCATTTTGTCATGCAGATCGCCGGGCAGAAAGCCCAGGGTTTCGCCGGCTTCGATCGCCGGACGCGACAGCACGATGCGGTCGACTCGGCCCGCCTCCAGGGCCTCGACGGCGCAGCTGATCGCAAGATAGGTCTTGCCGGTACCGGCCGGGCCCAGCGCGATGGTGAGATTGTGGCTCGCGATCGCGTCCATCAGAGTCTGCTGGTTGACGCCCTGGGGCTTGACTTTACGGATGTAGCTTTGCTCCCGCCGTTCCTCCAGCGGGTCCCAACCATCGTCCGGGAACAATGGATGCACCTTGGTATCGCTGGTGTACGGATCAGTCATGCCCTTGCTCTGGCGTTTGGCCATTTGTCGACTCCTTGGGAAACATAGACAGGGTGGAGGACGAAGACGCATCGAAGGGGGAGGGCGAAAAAGAAACACACGAGGAGACAAGGCGGAGCGGAACACAAAAAAACCTCCGCACCGGTGACGGCGGGAGGCTGGTAACGAATACGATCGTGTGAGGGGCGGGCCGAACGGGATGCGAGGGTTGCCGGTGCTGGATACCCATCGGCCGATGGGGCCGGACGAAAGTCGCCGGCGGCTGCTGGATGTCGGAACATCGGCACGTTTCGCAAATCCTCCCGCAGGTACGGTTGGGCTGACGTCGCGCAGGTTAGGGATAGTTGACGGCGCTGTCAGCACATTTTGTGTGCCCAAACAAAAGCTTCATACTAGATGTGGCTGCCGTGCATCGTTCCGGGGCGAGCTGACGCGGCGGCGGGGACCCGCCGGGGGTCGGATGCCGCCGGATCGGGCACCGAACCCGGGTCTGCCGCCGACGCCGCGGTCGGCAAATCGCTTTGCCCGGGCGTTGCCCCGGGCGTTGCCCCGGGCGTTGCATGGTGGTTACTCTGGCAAAAGATGACGAATTCAATGTCGGACCCGTCTGGCGGTCTCGCGCGAAGCCCCTTATTTTCGCGGGCATTCTGAACGCGGCGCGGGCCGGCATCGCGGCGGCATTATGGGGCATGGACAGCCGATGGATTCCCGCAGTAGGGAATCAGGCGGTTGTCATGCCAGAGCCCCTGGCAAGGACGTTCTGGAGCGGGTAGGCAAGGCGTGAACAACATTCAACAAAACTCCGAACGGGACGGATCGTTCCAGTTGCGGGGTAATAATTTTACCTTGATGGTTTTGAAACTGATCGATCCCGGTGATCCCGGCTTTCTACCCAATCTGGTCAACAAGATCCGTCAAGCCCCGAATTTTTTCCGGCAGGCGCCGGTGGTCCTTGATCTTGACGACCTGGTCGGGGATATTGCGGGATTGGACTTTGGGCGTCTGGTCACTTCATTGCGCGAGGTCAATCTGTTTGCGGTCGGGATTCTCGGCGGTACCGCGGCGTTGCAGGAACAGGCGTTGCGGGCGGGCTTGACCGTCCTGCCGGCGGGGCGGGGCGGGCGTGTCGACAGTGATCATCGATCGTCGCCGCCGGCCGCGGGGACGGGCGGTGCGACAGGGGTGTCGGGCAATGCGGGCGGCGGCGATGCCGGCGGTGATTTGCCGGCCCGGGCGGCGATGGTGATTGCCGAGCCGGTGCGTTCCGGGCGGCAGGTCTACGCCGCCAAGGGCGACCTGATCGTTCTGGGGCCGGTGAGTGCCGGCGCCGAACTGCTTGCCGACGGCCATATTCATGTTTATGGCGCTTTGCGGGGGCGCGCCCTGGCCGGGGTCGCGGGCGACAAGACGGCGCGGATTTTCTGCCAAAGTCTCGAAGCCGAATTGGTTTCAATCGCCGGCCTTTATCGTGTCAGCGAGGATCTCGATAAGTCGCTGCTAAAAAAGCACGTGCAAATTTACCTCGACAGCGGCTATTTGAGGATCAATGCCCTGAGCTGAATGGCGGAGGGATCCGGCATGACATCGAATTTGTAGAGTGCAACGATAGGTGGGAGAGCCGACTTGGCCAAGATTATCGTCATGACATCGGGCAAAGGTGGCGTTGGCAAGACAACTTCCAGTGCTGCCTTTGGTACGGGCTTGGCATTGCGGGGGTTTAAGACAATTGTTATTGATTTCGATGTTGGGCTAAGAAACCTCGATCTGATCATGGGCTGCGAGCGCCGGGTCGTGTTCGATTTCATTAATGTGATTAATGGCGAGGCGAATCTCAATCAGGCGTTGATAAAAGACAAGAGGGTCGACAATCTCTATATTCTTCCGACCTCCCAGACCCGGGACAAGGACGCGCTGACCAAAGCCGGCGTCGAGAAGGTGCTCGACGAATTGCGCCGCGATTTCGACTACATCATCTGCGACAGCCCGGCCGGGATCGAAAAGGGTGCGCTGATGGCGTTGTATTTCGCCGATTGCGCCATCGTCGTGACCAATCCCGAGGTTTCCAGCGTTCGCGACAGCGACCGTATTCTCGGGGTGTTGGCCAGCCGGTCGCGTCGCGCTGAATTGTCACTGGACCCGGTCGAGGAGCATCTGCTGCTGACCCGCTACGATCCCGACCGCGTCGAGAAGGGTGAAATGCTGCGGGTCGACGACGTCCTCGACATTCTGGCGATCCCGCTGCTCGGCGTCATCCCCGAGAGCCAGGCGGTGCTGCGCGCCTCCAATGTCGGTATGCCCGTGGTTCTCGATGAAAAGAGCAATGCCGGGCAGGCTTATCTTGATGCGGTGGCGCGGTTTCTCGGCGAGCCCGTCGAACATCGGTTCGTCAAGCCGGAGAAGAAGGGCATCCTGCAACGCTGGCTGGGGAGGACTGCATGAGCATCTTTCGCTTCTTCCTGTCGTCACCGCAAAAGACCACGGCTGAACATGCGAAGGAGCGGCTCCAGATCGTCCTGGCGCACGAGCGGGCGGATCGGTCGAGCCCGGACTACCTGCCTTTGCTGCAGAAGGAGCTTTTGTCGGTCATCGCGAAATATGTCCAGATCGATGAGAAAAAAGTTGAGGTCAAGCTCGATCGGGGCGGTGATTGTTCGATGCTCGAGGTCAATATCGAGCTGCCGTCACCCGATGCCCGGCGCAAGGCGGCCGCCAAAGCCGCGAACTCCTGACCTTGCGAGCCCACCGGGCACGGTGCGGCGCGGTCGAGCACCTATCCGGAAGTGCGTTTGGCGGGGGGGCGAAAGCGCCGAAATGTTAGTAATAATTTAGAAAGTTTGCAGGCAGTCTGCGCGGACTGAGGATGCGCAGCTTGTGTCAGGCCAACGGGGCCGGCGTCGCTGTGGATGACGGAGATGACTGGCATGCTGCCGATTGCGGGAATCGTACTGCTGTTTGCTTGTGTGTTTGGCAGCTATATCGTCGGCGGCGGAAAAATCGGCATCCTGATCGAGGCGGCGCCGCTTGAAGCCGTGACCATCCTCGGTGCCGCGATCGCCGCCTATCTGATTTCCAACGGCGGCGATACGCTCAAGCGGACCTTGAAGGAAGTTCCGAAGATCTTCTCGGGCCCGAAATGGAAGCCGGGAGACTATAAAGATCTGCTGTGTCTCCTGTTCCTGATCACCAAAATGATGAAAACCAAGGGGTTGATCGCGATCGAACCCCACATCGAGAATCCCAAGGACAGCAGCATGTTCAAGCGCTATCCCAAGATTCTTGGCGACCATTTTTCGGTCGAGTTCCTGTGCGACAACTTGCGTATGATGTCGATGAGTCTGGATGATCCGCATCAGCTTGCCGAGGTGATGGAGACGCAACTCGAGAAGCATCACCACGAGTCCCTGAAAGTGTCGCACGCGATTCAGACCATGGCCGATGGCATCCCGGCACTGGGCATCGTTGCCGCGGTGCTGGGCGTGATCAAGACCATGGCGCGGATCAACGAGCCGCCGGAAGTGCTGGGCATGTTGATCGGGGGTGCCCTGGTCGGAACCTTTCTGGGCGTGTTCCTGGCCTATGGCCTGGTGGGGCCGATTTCATCACGGCTCAAGGAAATCGCCGACGAGGAATTCCAGTTCTATCTGATGATCAAAGAAACCGTGATCGCTCATCTGCACGGCAATGCGGCGCAGATCTCGGTCGAAATCGCCCGCGGCAGCATCCCGAGCCAGCACCAGCCCAATTTTGCCCAGGTCGAAGAGGCGCTCAACAATATTCCGCCCGAGGCTGCCTGATCGCGGCATGACCGGCCGGCAAGGGGCAAAGGCCCTTGCCGGCCTTGGCGAAAAGGGCTACCAGCGATAATGGAAGCCGCCGGTGATCGTGCGCTGGTCGCCGTAACCGCACCAGTTTGTGGCGCCGCTGGCGTCGCCGTAATAGCAGGACGCGACATATTTCTCGTCGAAGATGTTCTTGCCGTTGACGAAGATGTCGGCACCGGCCAGCTTCGTCGAAAGCTGTTCGAGGTCGTAGCGTAGCGTCGCATCGACCAGGGTCGCGCCGTCGACCGAGAAGGTGTTGCTCGTGTTTGGCGAACTGTCGAACCAGCGCACCCCGAGCCCGGCGTCCAGACCGGTCAGCGGACCCCGGGTCAGCTTGTAGTCACCCCAGAGCGACAGGCTGTTGTGGGGAATTCCGGCCAGCCGCTTGCCTTGCAGGCCACTATCGTCGTGAACGTAGCGGGTATCGAGATAGGTATAGCTGGCCACAATACCGAGATTAGGAAGGACCTCGCCCCGGCCCTCCAGCTCGAAGCCGCGCGAGCGCGCTTCGCCATTCTGGACATAGCCCAGGCCGCTGGTATAGGTGGCGAGATTGGAACGATCGAGGTCGAACACCGCGCCCGTGAACAGGGCATTGATCCCGTTCGGCTGGAATTTGACACCGGCCTCGTATTGCCGGCCATGTTCGGGCGACAACATCTTGCCGGTGAGGGCATCGGTGCCGGCCTGGGGCACAAAGGATTGCGACCAGCTGACATAGGGTGCGATGCCATTGTCGAAAACATAGGTCAATCCGACCCGGCCCGTCGTGGCCCGGTCGAACTGCTTTTGGCCACTGGTCAATGTCTTGGAAGATGCCCAGTCCTCGCGGCCTGATGCCGTCAGGACGAAGCCACCCAAGGCGATCTGGTCCTGGATATAGGTTCCGACCTGATCGCTGGTCATGCTGGTCTTGGTCAGGTTCGGTTCCGGAAGATTGGCCAAGCCATATTGCGGGGAATAGACATTGATCGACGGCACCACCGACGTGTCGTAGATGCCGCCGGCCCAATAGGAGGTACGCAGCCGCTGGTAATCAATGCCGCCCAGCAGGGTGTGGCGGACCGGGCCTGTGAGCAGCTTGCCTTCGATCTGGTTGTCGAAGGCGAAGGTGTCGGACTCGTCGTTTGACTTGTAGATGTTGCGCAGCAAGGTGCCGTCGTCGGAAACGTCGCCGGTGCCGTAAATCGACCGATAGGCCTGAGAGATGTGGAACCACCTGCCATTCATGCGCAACGTGATCGGGGGGGCCAGCGCGGTTTCGAATCGATAGCCCAGGGCGCCCTGGGTTCGTTCGAAGCGGTCATAGTCCGGATCGCCGTCGAAGAAGCTCGTGTCAATCGAGCCGCCTTTGGCAGGCAGGGCCGACCCCTTGGCGGGAACCAGGCCATAGGCGCCGGCGGCAGGATCATACTGGTATAGGGCGTAGAGATTGAGCCGGGAATCATCGCCACCGCGGAAGGTCAGCGACGGCATCACGCCGATGCGCTGGCTCTTGGTGTGGTCGATCTGGCCGTCCTCGTCGAGGCCGACGCCGACGAAGCGATAGAGCAGGCCGCCGTCGGGGGCCACGGGACCCGAGATGTCCATGGTTCCGAGCCAGTGACCGAAGGTGCCCGCTTCAATGCCGATCTCGTGGTACGGCTCGCTTGCCGGCTGTTTGCTGATTTCATCGACCACGCCGCCGGCGTGGGCCTGACCGTAAAGCACAGACGATGCCCCCTTGACGACGTCGATCCGCCCCATGAAGGAGGTGTCGAGCTGGGGGATGGCGAAATTGCCGTTGCCAATCAGTTTCAGGCCATTCCAGTAGGTGTCGGCATCGAAGCCGCGGACTTTGAACAGGTCATAGCGGCTGCCGATCGCCCCGCGGGTCTCGGGCGTCACGCCCGCGGTGTAACGCAGGGCGTCGTTGAGGTTCTGGACGTCCTGGCTTTTCATCTGGTCGCTGGTGATCACCGACACGGACTGGGGTGTCTCGATCAGCGCCGTGTCGGATTTGGTGGCACCGGCGCTTCGGCTGGCGACATAGCCCTTGACCGGCGACGTCGCGGTTTCGCCGGCATTGACCGTGGCATCCTCGACCGTGACCGCGGGCAGGGTCACGGTGCCGCCGTCGGAATCGGCCGGAACCTCCTGGGCGTTGCTGTTATCGATGGTTGCCATACCCGAGGCCAGGGCTGCGCCGAACAGGGCGCTGCGCCACACAGCCAATTTCGCAGGTCTGCGCCCTGATGGGATTCCTTTGATGCGAGTAAGAATCAATCTTATATTGCCGCGCTTATGCCATATTTTCCCCGGATGTAAAGTGTTTTCGCACCGGCATGCGGGATCGAAAACCTCGCCGCTACATCGACAAAGGCTTGATGGGAATGAGATAAAATGAACATATCTTCCGATATTCAAAAATAATAATAGAATTATTATGCGACAATAATTTGCGTAAGGAAGGTGTGTACCGTATTCATGAAACTATATGATATTTTTACGTTAAAATTACGAAGTTATTATTTGGCACGGTGTGATGGGACAGGATGTATCCCTCTCGAAAACAGGGCTGGGCTCCTACAGGGGGGTCTAATCGAATCGATATTGCGATTCACTATCAATATCGATAAGCTGCGTTTCCAAGGCATGGCGTTGCTCGACGCGGGCCGCGCCATGTGCCGGCGTCACCGGCCGTGCCGCAAATTTTCAATCAGAAAGGGAAGGGCATGGCGCGCGCGGCGAAACTCGGCTGGTTGGTCATCCATGGCTGGGCTGCGCTCCCCCTCTGGATCTTCCTGTTCTTCATCTGCGCCACGGGAACCCTGGCGACGGTCGATGATGAGATCCTGTGGCTGATCGATCCGGCGGTCCGCGTCGCTCCACCCCCCTATATGCCGCGTCTGTCGCTGAACCGTTTGGTGCTGAATGTCGAACGTCAGATCCCGGGCGCGCGGGTCCGCACGATCGCGTTCGGCGCCCGTGAACGCGCCGCCGCAGTCGAGGTTGCGTTGCCCGATGGTGACGCGGCGGTCGCCTGGGTGAACCCGTTCGGAGGGGCGGATGGCGGCCGGATTCAGGCGCTGTCGCACGGGCGGTCCTTTCCCGATACGCTCGCTGCTTTGCATGGCTGGCTGCTGATGTCGTGGACCCGGGGCACCCCCTTCGGCTGGTATGCGGTCACGGCGCTGTCGCTGCCGTTGATCGCATTGCTGGTCAGCGGCCTCATGATCCACAAGCGGTTCTGGCGGTCGTTCCGGCGTCCGATGCTACGCCGCGGCCAGGGTGCGCGTGTCTTCTGGGGCGATATGCATCGCCTGGCCGGCGCGTTGGGGGCGCCGTTCGTCGCGATCATCGCGGTGTCGAGTCTGTGGTTCCTGATCGAAGGCATCCTGATCGACAGCAATGTTCCGCTATGGCAGAGCGCGCCGCCAATCGCCCCCGACGCAATTCCCGATCGGGTCCCCGGCATCCCGTTCTTCGGCGCGGATCTCGACGCCGGCTGGCAGCATATCGTGGCACGCCGACCCGACGCCCGACCCTGGCGCATTACGCTGCCGGAAGATCCCTTCACCGCGGTCGGCTTTTACACCCGTTTGGCGGCGCCAACCTTCGCCGGGCAGTTCTGGACCGACCCCTACAGCGGCACCCTGGTCGACGGCGTTGGGCCGGTCTCGGCGCGGGTGGCGCCAGCGATAACCGCGGTGCTGGGGGCTCTGCATTTCGGCGATTTCGGCGGTTTGGCCCTCAAGATTCTGTGGCTCGTTTTCGGGACGATGCTGTCACTGCTGGTGCTTAGCGGCGCCATGGTCTGGATGCGCCGCACGGTACGGGCGGGGCGCGACCTGATGACGATACGCGCTGTGGCCGATCCGGGCGCGGCCTCGTTCCGCGCCCGCAGGGTCCGGCTGGTGCGGCGGCACCGGTTCCACCTCAGCGGTTTGTTGCTGCTGGTGCCGCTGGCGGTCGTCGTTGCCGTTGGGACAGGTCAAGCTCTGGCCCCTGCGGTGTCGCGCACCCTGGCCGAGCGGTCCGTCGGGCCCTGGCGGGTTACGCTCAGTGTCACCGCGCCATCGGCGGCGGTGCCCGAGACGACATTGGCCATACGTTTCGCCGAGGGCTATCCGCGATTGATCCGCGCCGCTTTCATACGGATCGGGCGGATCACCGTACCCCGCGGCCGCGGGACGTTGCTGCGGGGGCCGGGGGATGCGCTGCTGGCCCGGCTGACATTGCCTGAGCCTCCTGATCCCGGCGACAGGATATGGCTGACCGTCGAGGATTGGTCCGGCATGCATCATCGCATCAACTGGCCCGTCGCCACCGTGATCGGCCCCGGGCTTTCATCGCCATCACAGACCGCCGGCCCCGCGGGGCCGGACGCAGCAAGGACCACCGATCGTGAATGAACAAGCCATAACCTCTGCTGTCGCACCGGCTGCGGCGATGCCATCCCCAGCCGATCTGTCATCGCTCGCGCCAGCGATGCCGGGGATCGATGCCCGTCTGCTACCGCACGACTTGTCGCCCTGGAACATGTTCCTGTCGGCCGATTCCGTGGTCAAAGGCGTGATGATCGGCCTGGCCCTGGCTTCGGTGGCCGTCTGGACCGTCTGGCTGGTCAAAAGCATCGAATTGTGGCGGGCCCGGCGCCGTGTGGCACGGGTGCTGGCGGCCTGTGATGCGGGCGGGACGTTGACCGATGCGGTGCATCATGCCGAACGCCTGAGCGGCCCCGAAGCGCAATTGATCCACGAAGCGGTGGCCGAGGTCGGTGCTTCACGGGGCGGGGTGTCCACCGGGTTGAAGGAGCGCGTTGAAGCGCGGTTGAGACAGGTCGAGATCGACGCGGCGCGCCGCATGATGTCCGGCACCGGAATCGTCGCGACCGTCGGTGCCGTGGCGCCTTTCGTCGGTCTGTTCGGTACGGTCTGGGGCATCGTCAACAGCTTTGTCGGGATTTCCCAGGCCCACACCACCAACCTTGCGGTGGTGGCCCCGGGCATCGCCGAGGCCCTGCAGGCCACGGCGATCGGTCTGGTGGCCGCGATCCCGGCGGTGGTGATCTACAACACGCTGACACGCGCCATTACCGGCTATCGCCATGGCCTGGCCGACGCATCGAGTCGGGTGCTGTGCCAGGTCTCGCGCGATCTCGATCGGGGGCTGCTGTTGCGGCCCCACGCGGCGGCCTGAACCATGGCGGCTCGGCTCGATCCGTGGGGCGACGATCTCGCTGCAATGCACGAGATCAACGTCACCCCGTTCATTGACGTGATGCTGGTGTTGCTGATCATTTTCATGGTCGCCGCGCCTTTGGCCACCGTCGATGTCAAGGTGGATCTTCCTGCGGCCACCGCGGCACCGTCCCCGCCACCCAACCATCCCGTTGCGGTGACCCTGAGAGCTGATCACAGCCTGGCCGTGGGCGAGACCGCGGTGACCGATGACGATCTCGGGGCGGCGCTTGACGCCGCATCGGGGGCCAACAAGGATACCCGCGTGTTCCTGGCCGCCGACAAGAGCGTCGACTATGGTGCCCTGATGGCCGCCCTGGACCGGATGCGCGCCGCGGGCTATCTCAAGGTCGCCCTGGTGGCGCGCGATCCCGGGGATGTGCCGTGACCGGCGCGATACGCCTGGTTCGCCAACCGGCCGGGATCGCCTTCGACGCCCCCGGTCGGAGCCCGCGCCGCTGGCCGCTGTGGATCCTGAGCACAGTCTTGATGGTCACGATACACGGTATCGTGGGTCTCTCGCTGGTCAAGCTGTCGTCATCGCCGTTGCCAGCGCCGGTCCGGCCCACCGCGTTCCTCGGTATCGATCTGCTCCCCTTGGCGCCGCCGCAGCCGGTCCCGCCGGTCGAGACCCTGCCACCCCTGCCGGTTCCGGTGGAGCGGCCGGCGGATATCAGCCCCGAACCGGCCGCGGGTCCGCCACCGGCGCCGGTCCCAGATCCGGTCCCGGCGGCACAGCCGATCGATGCCAGCCCCGAACCGGTTGTGCCGCTGGTGCCGGTGATGCTGCCAGCGGCGACGCCGGTCCTCGCTGTCCCGCCGCCGTCGGTGCGGCCGCCTCGACCGCGCCGGCAAACCGTTCGGGCCGAACCGCCCAGGCCCGTGGTCCATCGGGAAACGGTGCCACCGTTGGAACGGTTGGTAGTACCAACGCCCGCGGCCGCGATTCCGACGCCCGAGGCCATCCCGGTTCACGAGGCCGAGTCGTCGCCGCCGGTCCCGGCCGGTACCGCCGCGCGAACCTGGCAGGGGGCGCTGGTGGCCCGTCTCGAACGCTTCAAGCGTTATCCCGCCGCGGCACGCGCCCGTCAGCAGCAAGGGGTGGCGCTGGTGCATTTCGTGATCGATCGCGATGGCCAGGTGCTCTCATCCCAGTTGATTCGGTCTTCGGACTCCTCGGCGTTGGACGACGAAAGTCTGGCCTTGCTGCAGCGGGCCGCGCCTCTGCCGCCGCCGCCCGATGCGGTCACGGGCGAACGGATCGAACTGACGGTGCCGATCCGCTTTTCGCTGACGCGCTGAGGGTGCGGTCGACCATCGGCAACCGATGCCCACCAAGCGGGCCGTGTCTCCATGCGGTCTTACGGCCCCATGCTGTCTTACGAAATAAACCGGAAGATGGCGGCGGGTCACGCTCCGGCGGGTGGCCGCGTCCGCGCTCAACACGCGAAGGTGTCGGGGGCACCGGGATCGCGATCCGGCATTGCCAGTCTTTTGGCCGGTCGCGGGCCGGAGTCGCTGCGATGACGACCGGCGAAAACATCTGTCGTGATGGTCTCGTTGAAAAGGAATCGGGAATGCTCCGTAATATAAAATTCGTAAAGTTGCAATATTCCAGCTATCTATTGAATTAGAACAAAAAAATATTCAGGATAATTTTCCATAATATTGATCAAATGGTTTGTCGCCAAATCGAAATGATCAATGAATATTCTGTTAATGCCAAGTCGGCAAAGCAACCTAACATAAATTGGCAGGGATATCATGATCGCTAAAATTGCGAAATCATTGCTTCTGGGCATGCTGGCGCTGACCGCGGCCAGCGTTGCGGGAGGCTCCGCTTTGGCGCAGACCGCATGCGCCCTCAGCCAGGCGAGCAATTCGATCCACCACGTTGTCGTCCTGCAATTCGACAATGTTCACCTGCTGCGGGATCGCGCCGCCGTGCCATCGGATCTGGAGCAAATCCCCTCCCTGCTCAACTTTCTGACGGGCAAGGGCGTGCTGTCGAACAATGATCATACCGATATCATCTCTCATACCGGTGCGGGTTTTCTCAGCACGCTGACCGGGCTTTATCCCGACCGGATGGGGATGGGGACGACCAACAGCTTCCGTTATTTCAACGCGGACGGGACCTCGACCTCGGCGTCCGCTTTCGGGTACTGGACCGATCCGGTTTCGGCGACCCGGTCGACCCCCTTGATGGTCGATGAGCGCGGCAAGAATACCCCGGCCCCGTGGGTCACCTACACCCGTGCCGGCTGCGACGTCGGCATGGCGGGCTTTGCCAACACCGTGCTGGAAAATACCGGTCGGGACGTCTCGACGGTGTTCGGCGCCAGTTCTGTCGAAGCCCAGGAGGCGGCCGCCAATTCGACGCTTGCCGCCGCGGATTTCGTCGGCATCGCCGTTCATTGCGCCAAGAGCAGCCCGCTCTGTGCCGGCTCGAGCAATGCCAAGTCCGACCTGCTGCCCGACGAACCGGGGGGATATACCGGCTTCAACGCCCTGTTCGGGCACAAATATGTTGCGCCGGCGATCACTGCGTCATTGCCGCTGCAGAATCTGTTTGGCAATACCATCGTGGACATGTCCGGTAATGCCGGCTTCCCGGGTTTCGATGGCATGGTGCCGTCAACCTCGCTGGCCTATGTCGCGACGATGCTGGAAGCCGGGATTCCGGTGGTCTACGGCTATCTCTCCGACGCGCACGACAGACATTTTACCAGCACCGCCCAGGCCTATGGGCCCGGTGAGGCGCTCTATGTCAGTCAGCTCAAGGCATATGACGCCGGTTTCAGCGCCTTCTTCGCCCGGCTCAAGGCTGATGGCATCGACGAAACCAACACCCTGTTCGTCGTGACCCAGGACGAAGGTGATCATTTTGTTGGCGGCGCCGGATCGCCCGCCGGTTGCGACGGCACGGTCACGCCCTGCACCTACACCCAGATCGGCGAAATCAATGCCGATCTGAGCCGCCTGCTCGCGACGCAGCGGGGCAACACCACGCCCTTCGCGGTTCACGCCGACAGTGCGCCCACCGTCTATATCACCGGCAATCCGGCGCAGACCGACGCGGTGACCCGGACCCTGGAACGCGACATGTTGGCGCTGACGGTGACCAACCCGATGACCAATACCAGCGGTTCGCTGGTCGACGCGGCGATCGATCAGACGGCCCAGTATCTGGTTCACATGGGCAGCAGCGATACGGCGCGTATGCCGACATTTGCGATCTTCCAGGACGAGAACTATTATTCGTCTGCCTCGGGTCAGACGACCAGTTGCACCACCGGCACGGCTTGTGTTCAACAGTTGCCAAGCTATGCCTACAATCATGGCGACGTGCAGAACGATATCCGCACCACGTTCCTGGGAATGGTCGGCCCGGGAGTGCGTCAGCTCGGCCTGACCGGTGCGGTCTGGTCCGATCACACCGACGTCCGCCCCACCATTATGGCCTTGCTGGGGTTGACGGACGACTATGTGGGCGATGGGCGGGTGCTGGTCGAGTACCTGTCCCCGGCGGCGCTGCCGATCGAAGCGGCGCTGAATTACGACAGTCTTGTCGGCCTGGGGCAGGCGTTCAAGACGATCAATGCGCCCTTCGGCATGCTGTCGCTGACGGCGATCGCGGCCATGACCGATGGTTTGCGCGGGACCGACCAGACCTACAGCGAGATCCAGAACCAGATTGCGGCTTTGACGACGCAGCGCAACGCCCTTGTCAGCCGGATCAAGGTGGCCGTCAACGCACCGTTCCGGGGCGCCGACGTGGTGCCCCAGGAACTGGATCTGTTGACCCAGGAAGCCGACAGCCTGCTGTTCGCCGGCTATAACTTCTATCAGTAGTCTCTGTCACCGCTCACGGGGACCGGCATGCCGGTCCCCGTGAGTTCCTGGCGCGACAACCGCGGGCCTCCGCCTCGACGGGGCCGCCGGCGGTTCAGAGGGACAGGTTGTCGATCAGGCGGGTTGGACCCAAATAGCCGGCGACCATCAAGCGGGCCGGCCGGTCGAAATGGTCAAGCTGCTCCAGCGTCTCATCGTCGACCAGCACGAGATCGTCGATGGGCGCGAAGCCCAGGGATTGCAACCGGGCCCAGCTCGGCATAGCGTTTGACGAAACGGGGAGTAAGCGCGCGATAGCCGCCCAGAACATTGACCGCCCGGGGGGTCAGGCCGACATGGCCCATGACCGGGATGCCGCGGTCGGTCAGGACGCGGATTGTCTCGGCCATGACTTGCTCCGCTTTTCGACTTGCCTGTCGGCTTTGACGCAAACCGTGAAGGCATTCCGACACGATGATGTGCAGGAGCGTGTCCCGGTTTAGCGTGGGGATGAACAGCAAGAGCGATGCCAATACCTTAGGGAAGCGCATCGGCTGGGAAGTTGTGCCAAAGGCCACGTGTGGCCGTGGCGTGCGAAGATCAAAGCCAATGCGTCGAAACGTAAAATGATGAAAGCGCGCGAGAGGCGCAGCTGAAAGGCTGGAGCGCACAAATCCAAACACCGGTGGCCGCCAAAGCGGTCGCAAACCCGACGAAAGCACGCGGGCCGACGTCTCGAACGAGGCATGCCGATCAGCTAACTATCTATAACGACGCATGAAGTAGCGTTGGCGCGCTTCTTGCTCGGTGGTGTCTGGACGCGGGGCTGGTGTTCTGATCGGCGCTCACGAGCGGCACTCCAGTCCGACACTTGACGAGCATTGACGACGGCATTTGAACCGTGTCATCACAGGAGTATGCTATGAGCAACGTTACATTCTCGTCGCCTGTGATGGCGCGGGACATCACCGTTTATGCCGTCGCCGGTGATCGCGGCACCATTCTCGCCGTCGCCAAGGCCCACAAGATCCCGATCCCATTCGATTGCCAGGACGGCGATTGCGGCTCCTGCCTGGTCGAGGTCAAGCACCTTGCGAGGGAAAAGCATCGCAAGTACGCGATCGCACTGACCGAGAAGGAAAAGGAGCTGCTGCGCCAGCTCGGTAAAATCTCCAAGGAGGAGATCTACGAGGCCGAGGTCAACGACATGCCGCCGCACTATCGGCTGGCTTGCCAGTGCTTCATCCGCAACGAGGACATCGTCGTCGCCTTCGAGGGCGACAAGACGCTGCCGGCGCAGGCGCCGTATCTGACGCCGGCCGCCAAAGTCTACAAGGGCGGCGTAGAAATCGGCTCGCTTGCGGAGTTTCACGGTTTCGCCGTCAAGGTCGAACAGGACGCCGCGCTGCATTTCGACAAGCTGGCGGCGGCGATGCAGGCCTGCGGCAATCACGAGGTGGCGAAACTGTTCGCGCAACTCGCGGGCTTCTCGAGGCTGCATTTGGCCGAAGCGCAGAGGCGGGCGGCCGGAACCGATACCGACAAGCTGCTTCCGCCCGACTATGCCTGGCCCGATCATGAAACGCCGGAGCGTACCGCGCTGTGGGCCGGCGATCCGCTGATGTCGCGGCTCGACGCGCTGCGAGCGGCGCTGGTCGGCGAGCGGCGCGGCTACGAATTTTACTACTCCATCGCCGGCACATCCAAAGATCCGGAGATTCGAGAGGCGGCCAAGGAATTCTATATGGAAGAGGCCGAGCACGTGCAGGTGCTCGAGGCCTGGATCACCCGCGAGGAATGGCTGCAGAAAAATCCGATGCCACTCGCCTAGAACGTGATCCGGAAAAGTTCGAAGCAATAGAGCGGGATGACGATTCGAAGATAACTCACCCCGCGAGTGGCCCGCCCGTCGTCCGCGACCCGCTTCGCCGGACGACGCGTGAGCGCCAGTTTGCCAGCACGAAGGACACAGCCCGATGAAATCGGTGGAGGAATTTCTCGCTTACGCGACCAAGCTCGAGGAGGAGGCGACGCTGCGCTTCGACCAGCTCGCCGACGCCATGCAGGGCTATGGCAACAAGGATGTCGGCTCCCTGTTCCGGCGGCTGTCGGAGTACTCCCGGCGGCATCTGGCCGACGCGCGCGCGCGAAGCGGCTTCCGCGACATCCCGGTGATGGACCCCGGCGCCTATCAGTGGCCCGACGTGGAAAGCCCGGAAGCGGCGGCGATCTGGGCCGCCGATCCGTTTCTGGCCAAGAACGAGGCGCTCGAGATCGCGCTCGCAAGCGAGACCGCGGGCTACGACTTCTACAAATCCGTGCACGACACCACCGATGATCCGGAGATCCGCAGGCTGGCCGCGGAGTTCGCGGCCGAGGAAGCCGAGCACGTCGCCTGGATCAGGCAATGGATCGATCACGAGAGCAAGAATGGTGGGTCGACTGAAGCGACAATGCGCGGGATTGCTCTTTCAAACTAGTGGCTCGCGTCCTTGAATATGATGGGATCTGTTGACCCAGGAAGCCGACAGCCTGCTGTTTGCCGGCTATAACTTCTATCAGTAGTCTCTGTCACCGCTCACGGGGACCGGCATGCCGGTCCCCGTGAGTTCCTGGCGCGACAACCGCGGGCCGCCGCCTCAACGGGGCCGCCGGCGGTTCAGAGGGACAGGTTGTCGATCAGGCGGGTTGGACCCAGATAGCCGGCGACCATCAAGCGGGCCGGCCGGTCGAAATGGTCAAGCTGCTCCAGTGTCTCATCGTCGACCAGCACGAGATAGTCGATGGGCGCGAAGCCGAGGGATTGCAACCGGGTCAGCCCGTCGAGAACCGGTTTGCGCACCTGATCGGGCTGGGCACGGATCGCCGCCGCAA
This sequence comes from Azospirillaceae bacterium, assembly GCA_031291675.1. Lineage (GTDB taxonomy): Bacteria > Pseudomonadota > Alphaproteobacteria > Azospirillales > Azospirillaceae > JARLIO01. The sequence goes on along the minus strand of JARLIO010000034.1, from coordinate 129,222 downwards.
TCTCCGTCAGGACGCGGTTGAGCTGCTGTGCCACGGCCAGTTGATCGGGTTTCAAGAGCTTGTTGCGCGATGACAGGGCCAGGCCGAATTCGTCGCGAACCGTGGCAACGCTGCGGATCCGCACCGGAATGTCGAGATCGGCAACCAGGCGGCGGATGATCTGCAGCTGCTGATAGTCCTTTTCGCCGAACAGGGCCTCGTCGGGCTGCACCTGCATCAGCAGCTTGGTGACGACGGTGGCGACGCCGGAAAAATGGCCCGGCCGCGTCAGGCCGCACAGCCGTTCGGTCAATTTGCCGACCGTGACGCTGGTGATGAAGCCCGGCGGATACATGATATCGGCCGACGGCGCATAAAGCAGCGGGGTGCCGATGGCGTCGAGCTTGGCGATGTCCTCGGCTTCGGCGCGGGGGTAGATCGACAGATCCTCGGTCGGACCGAACTGCGTTGGATTGACGAACAGGGAGACGACGGTGCGATCGCAGTGCTCGAACGAGGCGCGCACCAGGCCGAGATGGCCATCATGGAGGGCGCCCATCGTGGGAACCAGGGCGATGCGGTGGCCGGCGGCACGCCATGTCGCGACGGTGGCGCGGAGGTCCGTGATGGTCCGGACAACGGCGATACCCTTGGTTTGTGTGGTCATGGGGTGGAAATCCCTTGTTCCGGTGTCGGTGGCGCGGGCGTGGCCGGGGCGATGGCCGTCGAGACGCAATGCTCGGGGCCGGGGAAGCGGCGGGCCTGAACGTCGGCGGCAAAAGCCCGGGCCGCGGCTTCGATCATCGGGCCCAGCTCGGCATAGCGTTTGACGAAACGGGGAGTAAAGGTGCCGAACAGGCCCAGCAGGTCGTCGCTGACCAGGATCTGGCCGTCACAGGCCGGGGAGGCGCCGATTCCGATCGTCGGGATCACCAGGGCGGCGGTGATGTCGCGGGCCAGGGACTCGATCACGCCTTCCAGCACCACGGTAAAGGCGCCCGCCTGGGCGACAGCCTTGGCATCCGCGGTGATCCGGGCGCTTTCCGCCTCATCGCGCCCCCGCGCGCGATAGCCGCCCAGAACATTGACCGCCTGGGGGGTCAGGCCGACATGGCCCATGACCGGGATGCCGCGGTCGGTCAGGAAGCGGATCGTCTCGGCCATCGCGGCGCCGCCTTCCAGCTTGACCGCGGCACAGCCGGTTTCGGCCATGACCCGGGCGGCGTTGGCAAAGGCGACCGGGGGGGAGGCCTGGTAGCTGCCGAACGGCAGGTCGACGACGACACAGGCCCGTGTGGCGCCGCGGACGACGGCGGCACCATGGGCGATCATCATCTCCAGCGTCACCGGCAGGGTGCTGTCAAAGCCGTAAAGCACCATGCCGACGCTGTCGCCGACCAGAAGCACATCGACGTACGGATCAAGCCGGCGCGCCATCGGCGCGCTGTAGGCGGTGAGGGCGGTGATCGGTGTTGCCGCCTTGCGGGCGATCAGATCCGGAACCGTGATTCGCTTGCCCGTGGTTGTCGTGCTCATCAATGGCGCCCCTGTTGCCGGACGAACGCCGGGCCAATACGGATGGCATTCCCGGTCGGTGACCGATTTCCTGTCCCCGTTTTTCGCCCCGGTCTACCCGTTTCCGATCCCCCCGGACGTCGGGTCCCGGGCGCTGCGTTGCGGTCGCGCCAAGGATCGTCGATCGGGCGGTTCCCGCGACGCGATAGGGGCTAACACACCCCCCGGCGATCGTGAAGGGGGATCTTCGGCCGGCGGCGTGGTTGATCCCGGTACCCCGATCGCCCCGTTGTCGCCACCCGCGCTTCAAGGCGCCGGTGCCATCGCATCCGGGTAGATCAGCCATGACGTCTGGTCGAGGGTTCGTGTGACGTCAAGACTGTCACAAAAATCGGGCGAAATGCGCATGAATATTACTGAGGTAAGGTCATGATCGGGGCATTTGCCGTTGCGGGAGCCCATCCCGATGCCCGCGTCAAGGCCGTCGACACGCGCGTGGCGCGCCCGGCGTGTTTTTTCATAACATGTTGAAAAACATCACAATAATCGCGGCTGTGACGGAAGCCGCAGGTGTTTTGGAGGCGCCCCGCGGTCGTTTTGCGGCGGGATATGCCACGGCGTCGGGTCGTGCGCGGGCTCGCCGAATACCATGTTGCGGTATTACCACATTTCGTCCGACCGGGGCTTTCTCCGCTGAAGCCACTCTTGTAACCGGGCCTCTCCGAGCTTTTATCATGCGGTGCAACAACACGGTTTCTCTCACAAGGATCAATATGATGACCAATCTTGTAGACCTGCTCCAGCCCCGCAGCCGCTTCGGCATCCCCGTCCTGAGCCGTCTCGCGGCCCGTTGGAATGCCTTCTCGGCCGAGCGTCGTCAACGCGCCCAGATCGAGCGTGAACTGAACACCTACACCGATCGTGAACTGGCCGAACTCGGCCTGTGCCGTTCCGACATCGTCGATGTCGCCAATGGGACCTACGGTCAATAATCCTCCGGATTATGCGACTGAACTGACTGACGCGGGGTGGACAGACTGCTGTCCCACCATCCGCGGCAGACCAGGATCACGGCCTTGGTTATGGTCCGCCTGCTTTTGACCCTCTTCTGTGCGCCGGGGTGCCGATCATGGCATCGCCGATCTGCCGGATGAAGCGGTCCGCCCTTCGACCGTCCGCGGCTCGATGGCACTGTTCTTCACGCCGTTTTATACCCGCCGCCCGCGCAACTGTGGCATCATGCTGCTGACGCCGCCGCGTCGGACCCCGCCGGCGCCGCGCCGGTTGGCAGGGTGTAGGCCGTCAAGGCCTGTTGGGGGCAGAGGGTTCGGGAATGTTTCTCGATGCTTCGGCGCTTGTCGTGGATAATCGGCCGCGCTCGGGTTCCGCCATTGCCGTGACCGATCTCGACGGCGATGGCCGCTTCGAGTTTGTCGTGTCCGGCCACGCTTGCCCCAATCTCGTTCTGCATTGGGACGGACGGCGGTTGATCAATATCGCGGATCCGGTGATCGCCGACGTCCAGGGCGAGGCGATTGCCCTTGCCGCCGGCGACGTCGATGGTGACGGCCGTGAGGAACTCTATATTCTCAATGGTGACCGGAGCGACCGGTTGGCCGGCCGTGGTGCCAAGCCGGCACCGGATCGGTTGTTCACCGGGTTCGGGCGCCAGTGGCTCGATCTGCTGGCCCAGCCGGAGAATTTCGCGGCGACGCAGCGGACGCCCGGTCGTGTTGTCGCGGCGCTCGATCGCTGGGGCCAGGGTCGCTATGGCTTCGTCGTTGCTGCCGGTGACGGTTCGCTGCGTCTTTACGAAATGGACAAGGACGGACGCCTGTCCGATGGTGCCGAGGCCGCTGGCCTTGACCTGCAATCCTCGCCCTGTGGCCTGTTGCCGCTACCCTTGGTGGGTGGACGTCAAGATCTGGTCGTTCTCAATGAAAGTGACCCGCATCTGCTGTTTCGCAACGACGGCAATGGCGTCTTCGAGGAATGCGGCGACGGCTGGGGATTTTCCGATGGCGAGCCGCGAGGCCGCGGTGCTGCGATCCTCGACGGTGACGGCACCGGGCATTTCGATTTGGCGGTGGCCGCCTGGCGGCAGCCCAACCGGTTGTTCGTGCAGCAACCCCGCGGCGGTTTTGCCGATGTCGCGCCGCCCGAACTGGCCGAGCCCGGCCGGGTGCGCAGCGTCATCGCGGCCGATTTCGACAATGACGGTTTCCAGGAACTGTTTTTCACCCTGTTCGGTGAGCCGAATCGCCTGTTCGCCTGGCGCAGCGATCGTTGGACCGCGATCGATAGTGGCGACGCCGCCTTGCCTGACGGGTTCGGGACCGGGGCCGCGGTGGCCGATATCGATGGCGATGGCCGTCTGGAGCTTCTGGTGGCCCATGGCGAGGCCGCCGACCAACCCCTGGCCTTGTTCCGACCCTTTCCCACCGCTTTTGGCTGGTTGCGGGTGATGCCGCTGACCAGCGCCGGCGCCCCGGCGCGCGGGGCGGTTGTGCTGTGCCGTGCCGGGGGACGGACCCAGGGGCGGGTGATCTGCGGCGGCAGCGGCGCCGGGTGCCAGATGGAGCCGGTGGCGCATTTCGGCCTTGGGGAGTTGACCCGGGTGACCCGGGTCGAAGTGCGATGGCCCGATGGTGCCGTGGTCGTCGTTCAGGACCCACCGTTGGGACGGGTTCTGACCGTGCCGCATCCGCCGCTCTGATAGCAACGGTCATTGGCAATGACCATTGCGTTCAGATGTCCCGCCGGCTTCGGCTCCCGCGGGCCGCGCCGGGGTAGAAATTATCTCCGCTTCTTGTAGACTGTTCGTTGCTGGGGCCCCGGGGGGCTGGTTGCCGGACTCGGATTGCCGGAATTGACACGCCCAGCGGATGATCAGATCTGACGGAGATGGCGATGGCAATTGCGCAACCTTATTTGTTGTTCCTGGGCGACGCGCCCGATCAGTTGGCGGCCAAGACGGCGGATGGTGTCGCTCAATGGCGTCGTGAGGGCTGCGTCGGACAGTTGCGCCTGCCGGGCTGCAAAGCCGATCTGGGGCTCCCCGATCTGACGGTCGCCGCGGCGGCGGCGCAAGGCGCCAGGACGCTGATTATCGGGGTCGCCAACCGGGGCGGCAAGATTTCGGAGCTGTGGCAGGAGACCATCCTGGACGCGCTCGACCGCGGGATGGACATTGCCAGCGGTCTGCACAATCGGCTGTCCGACCAACCGGCACTGCGCGAGCGCGCCGCGGCGCTGGGGCGGACCCTGCACGATGTCCGTCATCCCAGCCAGAGCTTTGACGTTGCGTCGGGCCTGCGCCGCGCCGGCAAGCGGTTGTTGACGGTCGGGACCGATTGTTCGGTCGGCAAGATGTTTACGGCGCTGGCGCTGGAAAAGGAGCTGCGCCGGCGCGGCCACAAGGCCGATTTCCGGGCAACCGGCCAGACCGGGATCCTGATCGCCGGCGGCGGCGTGTCGGTTGATGCCGTTGTGGCTGATTTCATCTCGGGCGCCACCGAGTGGCTCAGCCCCGCCAATGACCCGGACCATTGGGACCTCGTTGAAGGCCAGGGATCGCTGTATCATCTGTCCTATGCCGGGGTCAGCCTGGGCCTGCTGCATGGCGCCCAGCCCGATGCCCTGGTGTTGTGCTCGGTTCCCGGCCGGCCGCATATGCGGGGCCTGCCGGGACGCCCCCTGCCGTCGCTCAAGGACTGCCTGGCGCTGAACGAGACCATGGCGCGCATGGCCAATCCCGATGCCCGCATTGTCGGCATCGCTTTGAACACCAGCGCTCTGCGGGAGAGCGAGGCCGAGGCGACGCTGAAAGCCACGGCCGATCAACTCGGGCTGCCAACCGTCGACCCGGTGCGCACCGGCGTGGCCCCGATCGTCGATCATCTGCTGGCATCGTGACGGGATCCCGCCGCACCCTGAGCGTGCGTCGTGAGAGCTTTGCCATCCGCGGCAGCTTTCGCATTTCCCGGGGCGCCAAGACCCATGCCGAGGTCGTCGTCGCCGAGATCAGCGACGGCATCCGGGTCGGGCGCGGCGAATGCGTGCCTTATGCCCGCTATGGCGAAACCGGTGAGGGGGTCGTCGCGCTGTTGCAGGGGGCGGCGGGGGCCATCGCCGACGGTCTGGACCGACAGGCCCTGCAAGGCCTGTTGCCGGCCGGAGCGGCGCGCAACGCGCTGGATTGCGCCTTGTGGGATCTGGACGCGAAACGGACCGGCCGGCCGGCATGGCAGGAAGCCGGTCTGGCGCGGGCGCCCCGCGCCGTCGTCACCGCTTTTACCCTCAGCCTTGACACCGTGGCGAACATGGCGGCGGCGGCGCGCGCTGCCGCCGATCGCCCGTTGCTGAAGCTCAAGCTGACCGGCGACGGCGATCTGGAGCGGGTCCGCGCGGTCCGTGACAGCGCCCCGCGGGCCCGGTTGATCGTCGATGCCAACGAAGCCTGGACCCTGGATCATCTGGCGCGCTTTGGCGGCCCTTTCGCCGAAATGGCGGTCGAATTGATCGAACAGCCGCTGCCCGCCGGTCAGGACGACGCATTGGCCGGTTACGACAGCCCGGTCCCCCTGGGTGCGGATGAGAGCTGTCATGATCGGGCGTCGCTGGCGGCGTTGCGCGGCAAATATCAGGTCGTCAACATCAAGCTCGACAAGACCGGGGGGCTGACGGAGGCGTTGGCGCTCAAGGCCGCGGCCGAGGCTGCCGGGTTTGGCATCATGGTCGGCTGTATGGTCGGGACATCGCTGGCGATGGCGCCGGGGGTGCTGCTGGCGCAGGGGGCCGCCTTGGTCGATCTGGACGGGCCGCTGTTGCTGGCGCAGGACCGGGTTCCCGGCCTGCATTATGATGGCGCTGCGATCACCCCGCCGGGCCCCGAGCTCTGGGGGTGACCGGCGCCGCGGATGAGCCGCTCAGAAATAGTCCTGAACCAGAAGCTCGGCGGTCTGGACGGAATTGAGCGCGGCCCCTTTGCGCAGATTGTCGCCGACGACCCAGAGATTCAGCCCGTTCTCGACCGTGAAATCCTCACGAATCCGGGAGACGTAGATCAGATCGTCGCCGGCGCATTCCACCGGGGTGACATAGCCGTCGTCGACCCGGCGGTCGATGACCTGGATCCCGGGCGCATTGCGCAGGGCTTCCCGGGCTTCGTCGGCGCCGATCGGCTGTTCGAATTCGACATTGATCGACAGGGCGTGACCAATGAACACCGGGACCTGGACACAGGTTGCCGTGACCGCGATCCGCGGGTCGAGGATCTTTTTGAGCTCGACCATCATTTCCCATTCCGCCTTGGTCGCGCCGTCGTCGAGGAACTCGTCAATGTGCGGGATGACGTTGAAGGCGATCTGTTTGGGGAAGCGCTCCTTGACGATCGGGTCGTTGACATAAATCGACCGGGTCTGGGTGAACAGCTCATCCATGGCGTCGCGCCCGGCGCTCGATACCGACTGATAGGTCGAAACCACCACGCGTTTGATCGCGGCCAGATCGTGCAGCGGCTTCAGCGCGATCGCCATTTGCACCGTCGTTGCGCCCGGATTGGCGATGATGTTGCGGCGGGAATAGGCCGCCATGGCGTCGCCGTTGATTTCGGGGACGATCAGGGGGATGTCGGGATCCATCCGGAAGCCGGGCGTATTGTCGATGACGACGCAGCCCGCCTTGGCGGCGATCGGCGTAAAGCGGGCCGAAATCGCCGGCGAGGGCGAGGACAGCGCCAGATCAAAGCCTTTGAAATCGAACTTGGCTAAATCCCGAACCTTCAGGATCTGGTCGTCACCGAACGAGACTTCGGAACCGATCGACTTCTCCGATGCCAGCGCGACGATCTCGCTGACGGGGAATTCCCGTTCCGCCAGAATGGCCAGCATCTCGCGGCCGACATTGCCGGTGGCGCCGATGACGGCAACCTTATAGGCCATGGGACTTGTCCTCAATGTTCGATGGTGGTGTCGGCACGGCGCCGTTTTTGCCGGGACGACGGCCGCAGGGTGGCGGCGGCGCCGGCTGTCAGACGGATACGAACTGCTTGACTTATGACGCTGGGCGTTGATTTGCAAGCTTGCATCACCGGCGGTCGCGGCGTCACCGGCATCGGCTCTGTTCGCTGACCCGGATTTTCCGTATGCTGGCCCGCCTCCCTCCTGCCGCCAGCGGCGGGACGGGGGCCGTGTTTTGGCGGCGCCGGGGCGTCCCTCCAGCCGAACCACCACCTTGCCGGAAATGGGGCGATACGACGTGACCAGCGTAAAGGATATCATCGCCGGGGCGATCAAGGCCGCCGATCGCAGCCTGTTCAATGAGGATTACGGCAAGCAGGCCGAAGCCGTTCTGATCGGCCTGCGCAAGGCCGGTTATGACGTGGTGCCGTTGAAACCGTCTGACCAGTTGATCGAATATATTTCCCAGAACATGCCGTTCGGCCGATCACGACCGACCGACCTGATCAAGGCGCTGTACACCCTGATGGTCGAAAACAGCCGCCGGCTGGGCTGACCGGGCCTGGCATGTCGGCGTGTGGTGCGGTGCGGGCGTGAAAACGGCGCCCGGCTGTGACCCCGGGCGCCGTCAATCATGGTGATGGCCGAACGGGTCGGGATCAGACCGCCAGCTTGTCCAGCGACCGGACGATGCTGTCGCCCATCACGGTTGTCGAGCAGCGGGCCATCCCCGGCGCCATGATATCGGCGGTCCGGGTGCCGCTGTTCAGAACGCTCTTGACGGCCGACTCGATCAGATCGGCCTCGGTGGTGTGGTCGAACGAATAACGCAGCGCCATCGCGAAGCTGAGCAGCGTCGCAATCGGGTTGGCCAGATCGCGGCCGGCGATGTCGGGTGCCGAGCCGTGGACCGGCTCATACATGGCTTTGCGGACGCCCTGGGCGTCGGCAAGCCCGAGCGAGGCCGACGGCAGCATGCCCAGCGATCCGGTGATCATCGCCGCTTCGTCCGACAGAATGTCGCCGAACAGATTGTCGGTGACGATCACATCGAACTGCCGCGGATTTTTCAGCAACTGCATCGCACAGTTGTCGGCATACATGTGGCTCAATTCAACGTCGGGGAACTCGGCGTCGCGCAGCGCAGTAACCTCCTGGCGCCACAGCAGGCCGGATTCCATGACATTGGCCTTTTCCACCGAACAGACCTTGTTCTGGCGCTTGCGCGCCAGTTCAAAGGCGACCCGGGCAACGCGATGGATTTCCGCCGTGGTGTAGACCTGGGTGTTGACGCCGCGGCGGCTGCCGTCGGGCAGGGTCTCGATACCGCGGGGCTCCCCGAAATAGACGCCACCGGTCAATTCGCGGACGATCAGGATATTCAACCCGCGGATGACGTCCGCCTTCAGGGTCGATGATTCCACCAACGCGTCGAACACCACCGCGGGGCGGAGATTGGCGAACAATCCCAGCTCCTTGCGCAGGCCGAGCAAGCCGGCTTCCGGACGTTGCTCGAACGCGACGCCATCCCATTTCGGGCCCCCGACCGCGCCCAGCAGGATCGCGTCGACATTCTTGGCCATTTCCAATGTGGCATCCGTCAGGGGAACGCCGTGATGGTCGATCGAAATTCCGCCGACCAAGCCTTCCTGAACATCGAACGTGATGCCGCGCTTGCGGTCCAGCCAGTCGATGATCCGCTTGACCTGGCGCATCACTTCCGGTCCGATGCCGTCACCGGGCAGGATCAGGAGTTTCTTTTTGTCGGCCATGGATGGCACTCCGTCGCTCTAAACTTGCTGTCATGGGGATGTGGTGATTGCGCCCGGCGGCCGACAGCGGTCGCGCCGGAGCAGGATTTCGAGGGTCAGGCGGTCAGCCAGGGTTGGCTGAGGCGTCGGCCGGCTTCAAAGCTGTCGATCGCCGTGGCCTGTTCCAGGGTCAGGCCGATATCATCGAGACCGTTCAACAGGCAATGCTTGCGGAAGGGATCGACCTCGAATCGGATCAAGCCGCCGTCGGGGCCGGTGATGGTCTGCTGTTGCAGGTCCACCGTCAGCACCGCATTTGCGCCGCGCGCGGCATCGTCCAGCAACAGCTCGATCTGCTCCTGGGGCACCGCGATCGGCAAAATGCCGTTCTTGAAACAGTTGTTGTAGAAGATGTCCGCGAAGCTGGGCGCGATCACGCAACGGATGCCGAAATCGAGCAACGCCCAGGGCGCATGCTCGCGCGACGAGCCGCAGCCGAAATTCGCGCCGGCAACCAGAATCTTGGCCTGGCGATAGGCCGGCTTGTTGAGGACAAAGCCGTCGATCTCCCGGCCGTCCGCCGTATAGCGCATCTCGTCAAACAAATGTTTGCCGAGACCGGTACGCTTGATCGTTTTCAGAAACTGCTTCGGAATGATCATGTCGGTGTCGACATTGATCATCGGCAAGGGCGCCGCGACGCCGCTCAGGGTCGTGAACTTATCCATTCTTCAACCTATCGCGCGGCCGATCGCCGCGATTCCATGTATCCGTCAGGTGCATACCAAACCGGGACCGACTTGACCAGCCATAGCCGTGAAAGTTTTTCAGCGCCAACTTCATATTTCACGCAACCTCTTAATTTATTCGTACCGTTGTTGCGGCGAATCATTGCGTAGAGACCGAAAAGGGGCGAAACGACGCTGCACGACGGTGGCGGCTTCGCCGAAACGGATGGTTCCGGGCCATTGCTCGTCGGTGATCCCATCATAGCGGAAGTCCGGATCGTGCGTCATTACCAAATGGCGCCGATCATGCAACTTTTGTCACAGGAAAGAGACGGGATGGCTCCACCAACTGGTCCTGTGCCGCGATCAATTGCAGCTCCCGCGTGCCGGCGCGCGCTGTCGCGTCAAAAACCGCGAAAATCGCGGCGGCGGCATGGGCCAGGGCGGCAACCGGATCTCCGGTTTCCAGGACCTTGGCCAGGAACAGGGCGGCCACGGCGTCGCCGGCGCCATTGGGGGCCGGCTCCAGCGCCAGGCGCGGGGTTTGCACCAGCCAGCTTCCCGTCGGACCGCTCAACAGCATCTCGATCGCGTCGCTGGCGGCCTCGGTGCGGGTCAGGCTGGTGACCAGCACCAGCGACGGCCCCAGCGTACGGGCGCGGGTCGTGGCCGCGACGGCGTCCGCGAGCGTGGTGATCGTCGTCCCGGTCAGATATTCCAGCTCGAACTGGTTGGGCGTGATGATGTCGGCGGCGGCGACCGCGGTGGCGCGCATGAATTCGGGAAGACCGGACCGCACAAAGAAGCCACGCCCAACGTCGCCCATCACGGGATCACAACAATACAGCGCCCGCGGGTTTGCCGCACGGATCCGGTGGGCCGTGTTGACGATGACAGCACCGAGGTCGGCGCCGCCCATATAGCCCGACAGGATGGCGTCGCACGACCCCAGGACGCCGCGGGCGGCGATACCATCGACGATGTCAGCGATATGCCCGGGCGTGAACACCTGGCCGGTCCACGCACCATAGCCGGTATGGTTGGAGAACTGGACCGTGTTGATCGGCCACACATCATGCCCCAGCCGCTGCAACGGGAACACCGCGGCGCAATTGCCGACGAAACCGTAGGCAACATGCGACTGGATCGAAAGGATATTTTTCATCGTGCGCGGGGATGCCAGATCAGGGGAGGCGGGATAGGATGAGGGCCGCGGGCGCGATGCCGCCGCGACGCTGCGCGTGGCCCCGGGCGGCGGCAGGACCGAAGGGGCTTAATCATAGAAGGGATGGCGTCGCATGGCCATGACCATTCGTCCCCGCCGCAGTGTTCTGTATATGCCGGGGTCCAACGCGCGGGCCCTTGAAAAGGCGCGTGTCCTGCCGGTCGATGGCGTGATCCTCGACCTTGAGGATGCGGTCGCGCCGGAGTTCAAGGCGACGGCCCGCGATCAGGTGACCGCGGCGCTGGCGCATGGCGGCTTTGGCCGGCGCGAGCGGCTGGTGCGGATCAACGGCGAGGGCACGCCCTGGCATGACGCCGATGTTGCGGCCGTGGCCGGATCCGGGGCCGACGGCATCGCGCTGCCGAAGGTCGAGACGGCGCAAAGTGTGCGCCGGGTCGAGCAGGCGCTGCTGGCGGCGGGGGCACCCGAGTCGGTGCGGCTCTGGTGCATGATCGAAACGCCTCTGGGCGTCCTCAATGCCCGCGATATTGCGGCGGCGTCGCCGCGTCTGGGCGGGTTGGTGATGGGAACCTCTGATTTGACGGTGGCCCTGCACGCGATTGCGGGCCGCGACCGGTTGCCGCTGCTGACCAGCCTGGGCTTGTGCCTGCTGGCGGCGCGGGCCCACGATCTGGCGATTCTTGACGGTGTCCATCTTGATCTGGGGGACGAGGCCGGGTTCACCGCGGTTTGCCGCCAGGGCCGCGAGATGGGGTTTGACGGCAAGACCTTGATCCATCCGCGCACGATCGCGCTTGCCAATGAGATTTTCGGGCCGTCGGCGGCGGAGATTGCCGACGCCACGAAAATTATCGCGGCGGGACGGGCCGCGGCGCGCGAGGGCCGGGGGGTTGTTGTTGTCGAGGGCCGGCTGGTCGAGGCCCTGCATGTCCGCGATGCCGAGCGTCTGCTGGCACTGGCCACGGCGATCGCTGATGGCTAGGGGCCGGGCGGTCCCGGCACGATCTTGCGGCGGCGCAAAAACAGGTCAGCCGGGGTGACCGGGTTCCGTTGACACCGCCAGCCGGCAAGCGTTAAGTCAGAGCAATTCAAAAACGCGCAAGCGACTTTCCTGTTGCCGCCAGTGCCCGTGCCCGCTCAGCGGCAGCTTCAGCGAGGAAAATCACAATGGCTCACGCCAATCGGCCGCTTTCTCCTCATTTGCAGGTTTATCGACCGCAGATCACGTCGGTGCTTTCGATTTCTCACCGGGCGACCGGTATCGCGCTCACGGTCGGCACATTGTTGTTGGCCTGGTGGCTGATTGCGGCTGCGACCGGGGAGGCGGCATTCGCTTCGGTGCAGCATTTCATCGCCTCGCCCCTGGGCCTGCTGCTGCTGTTCGGCTGGACTTTCTCGATGTTCTTCCACCTGTGCGCCGGGATCCGCCATCTGGCCTGGGATCTGGGTTATGGGTTTGAACTCAAGACCGTCACGACGTCCGGTTGGACTGTGGTGGTCGCCGCGGCGGGCCTGACTGTGCTTGCCTGGATTATCGGCCTGATCGCCTGGTGAGGAACCGTCCCATGACCGACAATAGCCTGCGTAGCTCCCTCAGCCGTGCCCGTGGCCTGGGATCCGCCAAGACCGGTGCCGAACAATGGTGGTTGCACCGAGTCGCCGCTCTTGCCTTGATTCCGCTGACCCTGTGGTTCGTATTCTCTGTGTTTCACCTGCTCGGTGCCCCTCTGGCCGTCGTCCAGGACTGGATTGCGTCGCCCACGGTCGCGGCCGCGCTGGTGCTGCTGGTCGCGGTCGGCTTCCACCACGCCGCCCATGGCCTTCAAACCGTGCTTGAGGACTATGTCCATCACGAGCTGACCAGGCTCGGGACCGTGCTGGCGGTGAAATTCATTCTTTATGCGCTTGCGGTGGCCAGCATCGTCGCCGTGCTCAAGATTTCGTTCGGAGGCTGAACCCGCCATGGCGACCGCCTATCAGATTATCGATCACAGTTACGACGTCGTCGTTGTCGGCGCCGGGGGCGCCGGATTGCGGGCGACCTTTGGCATGGCCGAAAAGGGCCTCAAGACCGCCTGCCTGACCAAGGTGTTTCCGACCCGCAGCCACACGGTGGCCGCGCAGGGCGGGATTTCGGCGGCGCTGGGGAATATGGGTGAGGATGACTGGCGTTGGCACATGTACGATACCGTCAAGGGATCGGACTGGCTCGGCGACCAGGACGCCATCGAATATATGTGCCGCGAGGCGATCCCGGCGATCATCGAGCTGGAACATTACGGCGTGCCCTTCTCGCGCACCCCCGAGGGCAAGATCTATCAGCGCGCCTTCGGCGGCATGACCACCCGCTTCGGCGAGGGGCGGGCCTATCGCACCTGCGCCGCCGCCGATCGCACCGGCCACGCCCTGCTGCACACGCTTTATCAGCAGGCGTTGAAGCACGACGCCGAGTTCTTCGTCGAGTATTTCGCGCTCGACCTGATCATGGATGATGACGGCACCTGTCGCGGCGTGATCGCCTGGAATCTCGATGACGGCACGATCCATCGGTTCCGCGCCCATCAGGTGGTTCTGGCGACCGGCGGTTATGGCCGGACCTATTTCTCCTGCACCTCGGCCCACACCTGCACCGGCGACGGCAATGCGATGGTGCTGCGCGCCGGTCTGCCGTTGCAGGACATGGAATTCGTGCAGTTCCACCCGACCGGGATCTATGGCGCCGGCTGCCTGATCACCGAAGGGGTGCGCGGTGAGGGCGGCTATCTGACCAATGCCACCGGCGAACGGTTCATGGAACGCTACGCGCCGTCAGCCAAGGATCTGGCGTCCCGCGATGTCGTCAGCCGCTCGATGACCGTCGAGATCCGCGAAGGCCGCGGCGTCGGCGCCCACAAGGACCATATCCACCTGCATCTCGAACATCTCGATCCCGCGGTGATCCATGAGCGGTTGCCCGGCATCGCCGAGACCGCCAAGGTGTTCTCCGGCGTCGATGTGACCCGGGAGCCGATCCCGGTGCTGCCGACCGTCCATTACAACATGGGCGGCATCCCGACCAATTTCCGCGGCGAGGTGCTGCGGCCGACCCCGGGCAATCCCGATACGGTGGTGCCCGGGCTGATGGCGATCGGCGAGGCCGCGTGCGTTTCGGTGCACGGCGCCAACCGCCTGGGCTCCAATTCGCTGCTGGATCTGGTGGTGTTCGGCCGGGCGGCGGCGATCCGCGCCGCGGAGCTGGTGCAAAAGAACAGCTCCCACAAGGCGGTGTCGTCGCATTCGACCGACATGGCGCTGGAGCGGCTGGACCGGCTGCGTCAGGCCAAGGGGCCGATCCGGGTTTCCGAGCTGCGGTTGGAAATGCAGCGCGCGATGCAGAACAACTGTGCCGTGTTCCGCACCGGCGACGTCCTGGCCGAGGGCGTCACCCTGATGCAGAAGGCCTGGGCCAAGCGGCCCGACGTTGGCGTCAGCGACCGGACCCTGGTGTGGAATTCGGACCTGGTCGAGGCGCTCGAACTCGACAATCTGATGTATCAGGCGGTGGCGACGATCAATTCGGCGGCCAATCGCACCGAAAGCCGGGGTGCCCATGCCCGCGAGGACTTTCCCCAGCGCGACGATGTCAACTGGATGAAGCATACCGCCGTGTGGGTGTCGGACAAGGGCGAAACCACGATCGATTACCGCCCGGTTCATCTCACCACCTTGACCGACGAGGTCAGCGTGTTCCCGCCCAAAGCGCGCGTCTACTGAGACCCGAAGGAAACGAACCATGGTTGAATTCGCGCTACCAGCCAATTCCAGGATTGCCGTTGGCAAGCGGGTCTCGCACGCCAAGGGCGCCAAGCGGACCAAGACCTTCAAGATCTACCGCTGGAATCCGGAAGACGGTCAGACCCCCCGGGTCGATTCTTACGAGATCGATCTCGACAAATGCGGGCCGATGGTCCTGGATGCCCTGATCCATATCAAGAATGATATCGACAGCACCCTGACCTTCCGGCGCTCCTGTCGCGAGGGGATTTGCGGGTCCTGTGCCATGAATATCGATGGCACCAACACGCTGGCCTGTCTCAAGCCGATCGACGATGTCGCCGGTGACGTCAAGATCTACCCGTTGCCGCACATGAAGGTGGTCAAGGATCTGGTCCCCGACCTGAACCAGATCTATGCCCAATATGCCGCGATCAAGCCCTGGCTGCAGACCCAGTCGGCGCCGCCGCCCGACCGGGAGCGGTTGCAGAGCCCGGAGGAGCGCGCGCGCCTCGACGGTCTCTACGAGTGCATTCTGTGCTTCTGCTGCTCGACCTCCTGCCCCAGCTATTGGTGGAACGGTGATCGCTATCTCGGTCCGGCGGTGCTGTTGCAGGCCTATCGCTGGATCGCCGACAGCCGGGACGAGATGGCGGGTGAAAGGCTGGACGATCTGGAAGATCCGTTCCGCCTGTACCGCTGCCACACCATCATGAACTGCACCAAGACCTGCCCCAAAGGACTCAATCCGGCCAAGGCGATCGCCGAAATCAAGAAATTGATGATCGCGCGGCGCTGATCGACGCCACGATGCGCGGCCGCCTGCGGGCGGCCGCTGTCGGCCCGGATGCTTGATCCGGCTGGTCCTGCTTGTTTCCTCGCACATTCTCCGGTGTTCCCCCCGCATGCCGAATGGCCCGCTCTCGCTGTATCGCGCCCGCTGCGCTGCCGGCGCTCTGAAGCCCGATGACGCCCAGGAACTGGCCGTCGAAAAACTGCAAAGCCTGCATAACGCCCTGGCGAATTACCGGCCCCAGACCGGGGCGGAAGGCTGGCGGGCGCGTTTCGGCCTGAGCCGGCGGCCGGCTGAGCCGGTCCCGGCCGGGCTGTTCATCTATGGCGATGTCGGCCGCGGCAAGAGCATGCTGATGGATCTGTTTTTCGAGACGGCGCCGGTGGCAAAGCGGCGCCGGGTCCATTTCCATGCCTTTCTGCTGGAAATACAGCAGCGGCTGCATCAGGAGCGCACGCGCGACAAGGCCGGGGCCGCCGATGTCCTGATCGAGATCGCCAAGGCGATCGCCGCCGAGACCTGGCTGTTGTGTTTCGACGAGTTCCACGTCGTCGATATCGGCGACGCGATGATCCTGGGCCGCCTGTTCACCGCCTTGTTCGACCGCGGCGTCGTCGTCGTCGCGACCAGCAATTGGCCGCCCGATGATCTGTACAAGGACGGCCTCAACCGAGCCCTGTTTCTGCCCTTCATCGCCTTGCTGAAGGAAAGGCTGGACATCCTGCACCTGGCCGGGCCGCTGGACTACCGGTTGCAGCAGTTGCGCCGCGAGGACGTCTATCACCAGCCGCTCGGCGCCGCGACCGAACAACGGGTGACCGCGATCTTCCAACGTTTGTGCGGCAGCCGGGTCGTGGCCCCCTGTCGGCTCAGCGCCCAGGGCCGGGCGGTGCTGGTGCCCCGGGCGGCCGGAACGGTGGGCTGGGTCGAGTTCGACGCGATGTGCGCCCAACCCTTGGGGGCCGCGGATTATCTGACGATCGCGTGCCATTTCGAGGCCCTGGTGATCGACCGGGTGCCCCGGCTGCGCGCCGATCAGCGCAACGAAGCCAAACGCTTCATCGTCCTGATCGATGAACTCTACGAACATAAAGTCCAGGTGATCATCGCCGCCGATTGCCCGCCGGACCAGATCTATGCCGAGGGCCCGCATGCTTTCGAATTCCATCGCACCGTTAGTCGCCTGATGGAAATGCAGTCGGAGGAATACCGCGCCCTGGTCCATCTGACCTGAACCACCCGACCTGTGATCGCGCGGGAATAGGCTGTCGTGACACCGGTCGTGACGGCATTGTGCACCGGTGATCGTGGCCGGGATGGCGCGTGCCCCGGGCTTCTTGTTCGGGACGACCGATGCGCCGCGATTCGTGACATTGATCAGGAGGCGCGCCGCCGCGCCGCCCCCTGTGCCGGCGCCGTCCGGCCACCCGACGAGCGCCGAGCCGCACCCGTATCGGGGAATGCCGTTACCGAAGGATGATCCGCGGCGGCGACAGACAACCGGCGAACGCGAACACCGGCTACAGCCACTGCGTGTTATTCATCTCAGCGCCACCGGCGAATGGCTGGGCGAGGAAACGTTGGCGGTGACGCCCCTTGACCGGGCCGATGGTGCGAAATGGGGCTGACGTGTTCGGATAAGGGTTGTTACCATGAGTTGTTTATCTCATGTGGTTACGCTAAAAATGCTCGATAAGGGTCGCCAACCAAGGCACTGAACGAGACGGAGTGACGCCCTTGAACAAGGGTCGCAAGCGGTTTTCCCGTTTTCTTCCTGTCATCGTCGCGCCAGCGGTTTTGCTGGTCGTGGCGTTGATGGGCGATGGGAGTTTTGCCGCAGTTGGCGATCCCGTCAGTATCATAAAAAAAGATCAGATGCTCTGGGGCATGAGAATCGAGTCTGCCCAGTAATGGCAGGGCGAAGAGGACGTGATTGGCAATTATGTTGGAAGACTCTGGCCTGTAAAAATTGAAATGTTAAAAATGGTGATTGCTGATTTTATGGCAGATTTCGGTATTGGTTATAAATTTTATTACGGTTGCGGTATTGTTATAGTAAATAAGAAATTGTAGAAGAAAATTTAATATAGATAGGACAATGGAGGTATTTTATTTTTCGATGGCTCCTTTGTACCCGCGCGCGATTCGGCATGGCCTTCGTTTTGCCCCTGGATTGCGACGTGAACAGGTGCGAGAATAACGAAATATTTAATATTGTTGATGTCTCCCGGATGATCAGCCTGTCGGGTTCTCCGCTACCGGACGGTGAATGGCCGGACTGGGTCAACCTGGGTCGGTTTTGTAGCCGGAAATGCGCCAACAAGATCCTCGGGTTTGATATTGTCGCCGCGATGAAACGAATCCATACGAAAGAGGCGCGGCAGCGAGAGAAGGCTCTGGGGCCACGGCCGACGCCCGCCTTGCCGTCGGCGCCGGGTGTTCGGTAATGACCAGCAACATTGTGTCAAGGCACCACACCCGGCTACAATGCCGGGACGTCGGTTGAAACGACCGTCGGACACAAGGGCGAAGTGATGCGAAGAACCGCACTGGGTTTGCGGAGGCCGGTCAAGCCGCCGCCGTCGCCACCTGTTATCGCGCCGCCGACCTCCGAACGCCACAACGGTGTTCGCCAGCTCGTGGCTGATCGTCTGCATTGCCTGATGCCGGACCGCGACGCCGAGGAACGGTACTATCGGTATGCCTTTGTCACGCTGGCCCTGGAGCATGCTGCCCGTGACCGGGTCAGCGCGATCGGCGCCGCGCTGACCTCGGCGCTGCGCGATATCGCCCGCTATCCCAGCGCAATCTGCCGGGTGCTGGCGGTCGAGTTGCGGCACAGCATCACCGATTCGATGCTGGAATGCTATGCCACGATCAGTGATGACGATCTGCTGGCGGTCGCGCTGGCGGTGCCGATGACCAAGGCGGCGAAGCCGGCCGCCATTCTGCGGCTCCCTGGTGACGGCGCTGGTCCCGGGCCGGCCGACGACCATGCGGGGTCGCGCCACAGCCTGTTGCTGGACAATCACGGCCAGGTCGTCGCGGCGTTGGCACCGTCGTCGACACCGGGGATGGCCGGCGCGGCGGGCGTGGAGGCGAATTCGCCGCACACGGTGTGGTTATCGGCCGAGGTGCGGGCCCATCTGAGCGGCTTCGTCGACCGGGCGATCCGGTCGGTGCTGGCGCAGGGGCGCGACATGCCGGATGATCTGGCAACCGAGATCGTGGTCACGACGCAGCGGCGTCTGCGCTGGCTTGACGAGCAGCGCCCCGACGAACCGGCGACGATGCGCGCATTGCGGTTGCACGCGGTCGGCGGCCTTGATGAGACCGTGATTGGCGACGCCCTGGCCTGGGCCGATCTGGACTTTGTCCGGGCGGCGCTGGGTGTCTTGGCGCGCGTGGCCCCGACGGTGGTCGACCGGATCTTTGCGACCCGGGATGCCAAGGGTGTCACCGCCTTGGCTTGGCGCGCTGGCCTCAGCATGCGCTGCGCGATGGACCTTCAGCTCCGCGGCGCCAAGGTGTCGCCGCGCGCGCTGCTGAACGCCCGCGACGGCGTCGATTTCCCGCTGACCGCGCAGGAGATGGCGGTACGGCTGGATTTCCACGGTGCCTGATTGCGGCGTCGGTGCAAGGTCTGCCACTGCGGAGGCACGAATTGTCATCATCCGCCGTGAACTTGACGGATCCGGCGGTTCGCTGGTGGTGAAAACCTGACGCCTGGGTACCCTGGTGCGGCCGCGCTGGAAACGGATGAAGGGGGAAATCGAACTTCCTCTACCAGGCGGGCGGCTCTGCTGATATGACATTGGGAATGTTGAAGCTCTCCTGCCTCTGCGGCCAGGTCCGCATCGAAATCTCAAAGCGACCGGACTTCATCAACGAGTGCAACTGCACGCTTTGTAGCAAGTCGGGCGCCCGCTGGGCCTATTTCCATCCGTCGGAAGTCAGCGTCGTGGGAACAACGAAGGGATATAGCCGGGAAGACAAGGAAGACCCGGCTGCGGAAATCCATTTCTGTGCAAATTGTGGTTCAACGACACATTTTATTTTGACCGCCAGCGCAGTATCGAAGTTCGGGAACATCCAGATGGGCGTCAATCTCCGCCTTGCGGATGAGAAGGACCTCGCCGGAATAGAATTGCGCTACCCTGATGGACGGGCTTGGCCGGGCAAGGGCGCCTTCGGCTACGTGCAGGAGGCTCGGATTATTGGCCGATGAGCGGGTTCGCAATGAGCGCTATGCGATGAGTGTCGGTTGGTCGTGAACGACGACAATTGAGCGCGGGCGAACCTCTCGCTGGTGGGTATCAAGTGTCAGATTCTGACCACTCGCTGTGAGCGGTAGGACCGACGTCAGGATGCAGGGGTGACGGGTATGCAACGATGGCTGGCGGTGGCGTTGGCGGTGGCGGCACTATCGGGCGCGGCGGAGACAACAAGGGCCGAAGCACCGTCGCCGCCGACAACCCATGCCGGGGCGATTGCCGAGTTCGGCCAACCGCTCTATGGCCCCGATCTGGATCATTGGCCCTATGCCGACCCGGCGGCCCCCAAGGGCGGCAGCATCGTGCTGGACGCCTTCGGCAGCTTCGACAGCCTCAACCCGATCATCCTGCGGGGCAGGTTGCCCGAGGGGCTTGGGCTGACCGAGGATAGTCTGATGGTCGGGTCGGGTGATGAGTTGTCCGCGGCCTATGGTCTGATCGCGTCCGAGGTCGAATATCCGGCCGACAAGAGCTGGATCCGTTTCACGCTGCGTCCCGAGGCGCGCTGGCAGGATGGCGTGCCGATCACCGCCGATGATTTCGTCTTTGCGTTCGAGACTATTCGCCGCGTCGGCCGGCCGTTCCTGCAGAGCTTTCTGCACGATATCACCCAGGTCGTCGCCGAGGACCCGCAGCATCTCAAGGTCACGGTCGCGACGCGCGACCGGATGAAGTCGTTGATGCAGGCGGCCGGTCTGTCGCCTTTGCCGCGGCACTGGTGGCAGAGCGGCGGCCGCGACATCAGCAAGACGACGCTGGAGCCGGTGCTGGATAGCGGCCCCTACCGGATCAAGGCGGTCGATCCCGGGCGCAGCATTACCTATGAGCGGGTCACGGATTATTGGGCGCGCGACCTGCCGGTCAATCGTGGCCTCAACAACATCGATACCATCCGCTACGACTATTACCTCGACGATACCGTGGCGTTCGAGGCCTTCAAGGCCGGCAAGGTCGATTTCAGACAGGAGAACCGGGCCCAGCGCTGGGTCACCGGCTATGACCTGCCCGAGGCCCGGGATGGGCGGCTGGTCCGGCGCAGCGTCGCCGACGAGATGCCGGGCGGGACTCAGGGGCTGATCTTCAATGTGCGCCGGCCGCAATTCCAGGATGTCCGCGTGCGCGAAGCCCTGTCCGACCTGTTCGATTTTGAGGCGATCCAGCGGACATTGCTCTATGGCCAATACAAGCGCATCGCCAGCTGGTTTCCGAATTCGGATTTCGGGGCGTCGGGGCCGCCGGATCCGCAGGAACGAGCCATTCTCGAGCCGTTCCGCGACCGGGTCCGGCCCGAGGTTCTCAGCCAGGCCTGGGAGCCGCCGCACAGCGATGGCAGCGGCAGCAATCGCGAGAACGTGCGCCGGGCCCTGCAATTGCTCCAGGATGCCGGCTGGGTGTTGCAGGACCGGCGGCTGGTCAATGCCCAATCAGGCCAGCCCTTCACCCTTGAGGTGCTGCTGGACGCCCCCGAAATGGTCAGGCTCACCGAGCCCTTCGTCCAGGTGCTGCAACGGGTCGGAATCGAGGCCTCGGTGCGGGTCGTCGATACTGCCCAGTATCAGGAGCGCACCGACGCGTTCGATTTTGACCTGACCGCGGTCCGGTTCAATTTCTTCCCGCCCCCGGGAGCCGAGCAACGCTCCTATTTCGGGTCCGCCGCTGCTGATCAGCGCGGTTCGGCCAATTTTGCCGGGATCAAGGATCCGGTCGTTGACGCCCTGATCGAGGAACTGATCCGCGCCCCGGATCTCGATACGCTGAAGGCCACCAACCGGGCGCTGGACCGGGTGCTGCTGTGGGGATATTACGAGATCCCGCAATGGTATAAGGACGTGGACTGGCTGGCCTATTGGAACAAGTTTGGCTACCCGGCACGGAAGCCAAAATATTCCGTCGGATTTCCAGGAACCTGGTGGGTTCTTCCCGGCAAGAGTGGTTGATCGATGCTGGCCTATATCGTTCGTCGGGTACTGTTTATCATTCCGACGCTGTTTGGTATCATGCTGGTCAATTTCCTGATCGTTCAGGCGGCACCCGGCGGCCCGATCGAGCAGATCATCGCCCAGATGCAGGGCAACGCGATCGAGGCGACGGCGCGGATCGGCGGCGGCGGTGCCGGCGACGTCGGCGCCGCACTCCCGGCAGCGGGGGGCAGCCACGCCTATCGCGGCGCGCGGGGGCTGGATCCCGAATTCATCAAGCAGTTGGAAAAGCAGTTCGGCTTCGACAAGCCGTTGCCGGAACGCTTTCTTCAGATGATGGGCGACTATATCCGCTTCGATTTCGGCAACAGCTATTTCCGGGATCGCCGGGTTGTCGACCTGGTGCTCGACAAGATGCCGGTGTCGATTTCATTGGGCTTGTGGACCACACTGCTGGTCTATCTGATTTCGATCCCGCTCGGGGTCGCGAAGGCGGTCCGGGATGGCAGCCGTTTCGATAGCTGGACCAGCGCCGTGGTCATTGTCGGTCACGCGATTCCGGGCTTCCTGTTTGCCATCATGCTGATTGTCGTGTTTGCCGGCGGCCGCTACCTGTCATGGTTTCCGCTGCGGGGCCTGGTCTCCGACAATTGGGGACAACTACCCTGGTGGCGCCAGGCGCTGGATTACCTGTGGCACATGGTCCTGCCGATCACGGCGCTGGTCGTTGGCGGTTTCGCCAGCCTGACCATGCTGACCAAGAATTCGTTCCTCGACGAGATCAACAAGCAATATGTCACGACGGCGCGGGCCAAGGGCCTGACCCGGGGGCGGATCCTGTATGGCCATGTGTTCCGCAACGCGATGCTGATCGTCATTGCCGGTTTTCCCGGCGCCTTTGTCAGCATTCTGTTTACCGGCGCCCTGCTGATCGAGGTGGTCTTTTCGCTCGACGGCCTGGGGCTGCTGGGGTTCGAGGCCGCGGTCAATCGCGATTATCCGGTGATGTTTGCGACGCTCTATTTCTTTACGTTGCTGGGTCTGATGATGAATCTTCTCGGTGATATCCTTTACACCCTGGTCGATCCCCGAATCGATTTCGAGGCCCGCCAGGTATGAGGATCGCGTTGCCGCCGCTGTCACCGCTGACCCGGCGCCGTTGGCAGAATTTCCGGGCCAATCGCCGGGGCTGGTGGTCGCTCTGGCTGTTCCTGACCGTGTTCGTGGTGACGCTGTTTGCCGAGTTCATCGCCAATGACCGGCCGCTGCTGGTCAAGTTCGACGGTCACTACTATGTCCCGGTGCTGGTTTCCTATCCGGAAACGACCTTTGGTGGCGAGTTCGCGACCGAGGCCGACTACCGCGATCCTTATGTCCGCGGTTTGCTGGCCGCGAAGGGCTGGTCGGTGTGGCCCTTGATTCCGTTTTCCTACCGGACCATCAACTACGACCTGGCGGTACCGGCACCGGCGCCGCCCTCGGCGGCTGACTGGCTGGGGACCGATGATCAGGGGCGCGATGTGCTGGCGCGGCTGATCTATGGCTTCCGCATTTCGGTACTGTTTGGCCTGACCTTGACCGTGCTGTCCTCGGTCGTCGGGGTCGCCGCCGGCGCGGTCCAGGGCTATTTCGGCGGTCTCACCGACCTGCTGTTTCAGCGCTTCATCGAGATCTGGTCGGGGCTGCCCACGCTTTACCTGCTGATCATCCTGTCCAGCGTGGTCGAGCCCAATTTCTGGTGGCTGCTCGGACTGCTGCTTCTGTTCGACTGGATGAACCTGGTCCATGTCGTGCGCGCCGAATTCCTGCGCGCCCGCAACCTCGATTATGTTCGCGCCGCCCGGGCCCTGGGCGCTGGCGATGCGGTGATCATGGTCCGTCATGTGTTGCCCAACGCGATGGTGGCAACCCTGACGTTCCTGCCCTTCATCCTCAATGGTTCGATCACGACGCTGACCGCGCTGGACTTCCTGGGCTTCGGGCTGCCGCCGGGCTCGCCGTCGTTGGGCGAACTGCTGGCCCAGGGCAAGGCCAATCTCCAGGCGCCATGGCTCGGTCTGACCGCGTTTCTGGTGTTGGCGATCACGCTGAGCCTGTTGATCTTTATTGGCGAGGCGGTGCGCGACGCCTTCGATCCGCGCAAGATCACCAGTGGCGGGTCCGGCCCTGCCTTTTATGGGTCGACGCCCAGGATCCATCCCCATGGATAGGCATCGAGATCAGGCCAGCGCTGATACGGATTGTTCAAAATGTAGTCTTGTTTCTCATTGTACTCGGCGTCATTGCGAATGATCCTGTCGAAATATTCATCCTGCCAGATCGTGCCTTGGCGTGTCTTGCCTCGTTGCATGCGATTTGCTGTAAATGATTTCCAGGACCGCATGATGTCTTCGAGCCGATGATCAGGGGTGGGCTGAACCAGGACATGGACGTGATCATCCATCACAACATAGGCATGCAACGCATAACGGATCGTATCGAAATGTCGAAGCGCCATGACGACACCATCGCGCTCGTTTTCAGACAACGCCGGTTGGTCTTTTTGGACACGCCAGGTCACGAAATAGACGCTGCCGTCGACCCGGATATGCGGGAGTCTGCGATGGTAGACCGTTGCACTCATGCTCGACCATCCTGCAGGGCGGCCGACAGGGCGGGCACGGAGGAATGGTGGGTGAGCCCGGCGGCCCGCCCCATCGCGGGAAGGCAGAAATCGGAGGAAATGGCCCCATGACCGAAGCGCGGGATGACCTTACCCCTACCGCGCCGGTACCGCTGCTGGCGGTGCGCGATCTGGCGGTCGATTTCCGGGGCGGCGCGACCGACATTCACCATGCCGTGCACAAGGTTGATTTCACGATCGAGCGCGGCGAGACCCTGGCGCTGGTTGGTGAATCCGGCTCGGGCAAGTCGGTGACGGCGCTGTCAATCCTGCAGTTGCTGCCCTATCCCGCCGCGCACCATCCGGCGGGCTCGATCCGGTTCCGCGGCCAGGAACTGCTGGGTGCGCCGGAACGGACGCTGCGCGCCGTTCGCGGCAACCGGATCGCAATGATCTTTCAAGAACCGATGACCTCGTTGAACCCGCTCCATTCCGTTGAAAAGCAGATCAACGAGACATTGGCGCTGCACAAGGGCCTGGACCGGGTCGCGGCACGACGCCGTACGTTGGAGTTGTTGCATCTGGTCGGTCTGACGGAACCGGAACGCCGGTTGAACGCCCTGCCGCATGAATTGTCAGGGGGGCAGCGTCAGCGCGTCATGATCGCGATGGCCCTGGCCAACGAACCCGATCTGCTGATCGCCGACGAACCGACGACGGCGCTCGATGTCACGATCCAGGCGCAGATCCTCGCGCTGCTCAAGGATCTGCAGCGTCGCTTCGGCATGGCGTTGCTGCTGATCACCCATGATCTGGGCATCGTGCGCAAGGTTGCCGACCGGGTTTGCGTGATGTGTCAGGGCGAAATCGTCGAACAAGCCCCGGTTGCCACCTTGTTCGCGGCGCCGCGCCACCCCTATACGCAGCGTCTGCTGGCCGCTGAACCCGCGGGTCAGGTGGCCGATCCGGATCCCACAGCCCCGGTGATCCTGCAGGCCGAGCAGATCCGGGTGCATTTTCCGATCCGTCGCGGTCTGCTGCGCCAGACGGTGGCGACGATCAAGGCGGTTGATGGGGTTTCGCTGACCATCCGCCAGGGCGAAACCGTCGGCGTTGTCGGCGAGTCGGGCTCGGGCAAGACCACGCTGGGGTTGGCGCTGTTGCGGCTCCAGGCCAGCGCGGGGGTGATCCGGTTCGACGGCACGGAGATCCAGGATTGGTCGGCTCGGCGGCTGCGGCCGCTGCGCCGGCAGATGCAGGTGGTGTTTCAGGATCCCTTCGGCAGTCTCAGTCCGCGGCTGTCGGCGGGCCAGATCGTTGAGGAGGGGCTGCGGATCCATGGCATGGGCGGCGCCGCGGAGCGGCAGCACCGGGTGGACAAGGTGCTGGCGGAGGTCGGCCTGGACCCGGCCAGCCGCGACCGCTATCCCCACGAATTCTCCGGCGGTCAGCGTCAGCGCATCGCGATTGCCCGCGCCCTGGTGCTGGAGCCGCGCTTGGTGGTGCTGGACGAGCCGACCTCGGCGCTTGATGTCAGCATTCAGGTTCAGATCGTCGAGCTGTTGCGCGATCTTCAGGCCCGCCACCGGCTGGCCTATCTGTTCATCAGCCACGATTTGCGGGTCGTTCGCGCCATGGCGAGCCAGGTGCTGGTGATGAAAGATGGCCGGATCATCGAAGCAGGCCCGACCCGGCAAATCTTCGACGCTCCGCAACAGAATTATACCAAGGCGCTGCTGGCCGCGGCGCTGAACCTCGAACCGGTCGTGAACGGCATTGTGCGGATGTGAACACCGGACACGGTGCCCCGCCATGTCGGGGGCCGGCCCGGATCGGCGGATCGGGTCGGCCCCTTGTGCGCAACCGCGCATCGAGTCATGGCGCCCCGCGGGCGTCAGTGGAACGGAAGGTTCGCCCGCTTATCTCGGGGGCACCGGTGCCGCCGAAGCGCCGCCGAAGGACATCCCGATATCGGTGACATCACCGCTCGGATTGGTCAGCAGGCCGGTGACGGCGGACGAACTCGCGCCGACCAGGACGCGCAGGCTTGAGCGCTGACCCGTACGGGTGAACAGGCTGGTGCCAAGGGCGGCGTCGATCTGCGGACCGCTGATCAATGTCGCGCTATTGGCGGCCAGGGCGGAAACCAAAGTACCGCTGATCGGGCTCGCGCCGGACTGCGGAACAACGGAGACCAGCACCGGGGTGGCGGCCAACGAGCGATTGGTGACGAACAGATAGCTTGAATAGCTATTGCTGCTGCCAACGGCATAATTCACGGTGGCAACCGTGCCATTATAGCCCGTGGTCGCTGTCGTGGTCTGCGAACCGGTAAAGGATGAACCGCTGGTCAAGGCCAGCGAAGAGCCGAGGCTGAAGCTGCCGGTGTCGAGGATCGTGTTGCCCGTGGCCAGGCCATAGACACTATAGGTCCCGTTGGCAATGGTCGACGCGGTCGACGGGAACGCCAGGGCGACGCTGTTGCCTGACGGCGTGGCTGTGGTGGCGCTGCTCGGAACCGTGCTTGCGGTCGTGCTTGTGGGGGACACGAACACGGTCGAGACGCCGCCCAGCGGGCCGGTCACCGTTACCGTGCTGCCGCTGACCGTCGGCGCAATCGTCGCGCCGGCGAGCGTTACCGCGCCTGCGGTCGCGTTGACCGTGATGTTACCCAAGGCCACCAGCGGTGTCGTGGTGGTCCCGGATGTCGCCACGAACCGGGTCGCACCCGACGGAACGTCGACGGTCGCGGCGAGGGGAACGAGGTTGTTGGTCACGGTCAGGGCCGGCGCGAAGGTGACCAAAGTCAGGGTCTGCGGCGGGTCGGCAAGGACGCCGGCGTAGGTCAGCGAAACGGCGCCGGTCGAATTCGAGATCGACGACGCATAATTGTTAATCTGAATATTCGTCAGCGCCAGGCTTGCCGAACCCGGGACCAAACCCGGCGATGCGACCTGGATGCTATAGGCGGTGGCGTTGCTGTTCAGACTGCCGGTCCCGAACGGACCCGTGGCGACCACCGATGGAGCGACGGCAAACTGCGCCCCCGCGCTCAGGGTGAAGGTCAGGCTATTGCCCGGCGAGATCGTCGTGCCCGGCGCCCAGCCGACCGTGCCGCCGGCCGTGGCCGAAATGGTCCCCGTGGTCGCGACCGGCGTGCCGATGGTCACCGTAGGGCCGGTCAGGGGTTGGACATAGTAGGCATCGGCCGTCGAGGTTCCCAGAACGACCAACGAAACCCCGCCCAGCAAGGTCAGAGTCACCGCCCGAACCGAACGTGCCCTGTTCTTTTGAACAAAATATGATGACACTCTTTCGAACTCCCCACACCTGATGTGTTGCTGATGAATCGGGGGGTGCGCCCGGCGCCTGTTATGGCGAACAAGGGACGCACCCCCCACCGAAGCGGCGTAATTCTGGGCCGCAACGATGAGTGGAGTCCACGCGGCAATCCCACCGCACAGACAGGATCGGAAATGCTTGGCGCCGCACAGAATTCATCGGCGCCTCGTGGGGGCGTCATCGAATTTGCGACCGTCGCCCTCGCGAACGCGGGGGCCCAGAGCCGCACGCTCCGAACGATGGCGCCTGTGGCCCTGGATGCCCGCGTTCGCGAGCATGACGCTGGCGAGAGATCCTCTCATTGTCAGCGACGCGAGCCACTGGTTCTATTGCGGCAAGGGGGGCGGGTTGTCGTTCTGGGTCCGCAGCCAGGCGATGGCGTCGGCCCGTTCCTTGTCGTTCTTGAGGCCGGCGAAGGTCATCTTGGTCCCGGGCGCATAGGCCTTGGGGCTGTAGAGGAACTTGTTGAGTTCGTCATAAGTCCAGGTGCCACCCAGCTTCGCGACCGCGTCGGAATAGGCGAAGGAGGGGAGGTGCGCCTGTTTGTCGCCGACGATGCCCCACAGGTTCGGGCCGATCTTGTTGGGGCCGCCCTTGTCGAAATTGTGGCAGGTCTGGCAGACCTTGGTGACCTTCTGGCCGTTGGCCGGATCGGCCACCGCCAGCAGCGGCGCGATCGGTGCCGGTCCGGCCGGCTCCGCCGCCGGCTTGGCGGCGCCACTATCGGCCGGTGCGGTCTGGACCACATAGACCGGTTTCGCCAAAGGCTTGGGCTCCACCAGCTTTTCGGCGATAAAGGCGCTCAGCGTGCCAACAAGGCCTGCAAGGAGGATGGCGCCAAAGATCTTGTTCAGCTCTAAGCTCGACATGCGTCTGTCCCTGACCGGTTCCCTGACGGTGGACCGGTGAATCCGGCCCGGATGATGGAAAACATTAGGGCTTGCGGCCCGGCGGGTCAGTCGATTCGACATTGACGCCGCAGGACGAAAGGTCGCAGTCCCGGAGAATTGAAATTCCAACCATGAGTTATGCTGATGGTGCGATGGCACACAAGGATTCTGTGCAGTCGGAGCCGGGGAATTCTCAGAATCCGTCGTCGCTCCCGGTGGCGGCGCTCAAAGTGGTGGTCCTGATCGCGACGCGCCTCGCCTCGACCCGGCTGTCGGAGAAGTCCCCGGCCGACATCCATGACGAACCCATGACCGTTGATGTCCGGTGCCGGGTGGTTGCGACGGGACTCGGCCCGGATCCGCAAGGCGGTGAATCCGTGCCGCGCCCTGGCCGCAGGGATGCGCATCGATGCAACGGTGATTGACGGGGTTCCACGCGGTGTCGATACTCCGGCTGACCTTGACCGCGCCCGCCTTGTTCTCGCGGGGCTAACCCTGCCGTGATATGACCCTTTCTTCCGCTTCTGAAGCTTCCCCGTCGCTGATCGCCTTCCAGGGCAGTGCCGGTGCCTATTCCGATCTGGCGTGCCGAACCATGTTTCCGGCGATGGCGACGTTGGCCTGCCCAACCTTCGAGGATGCCTTCGCGGCGGTTCGCGACGGCCCGGCCGGGCTGGCGATGATCCCGATCGAGAATTCGGTCGCCGGACGGGTGGCCGATAATTATTACCTGCTGCCGCGCGGCGGGTTGCACATCATCGGGGAGCATTTCCATCGGGTTCGCCACCATTTGCTGGCGCCGCCGGGCGCGACGCTGCAGACCATCAAGACGGTGCACAGTCACATTCAGGCGCTGTCGCAATGTCGGCACCTGATCCGCGAGCTGGGGCTGACCCCGGTCACGCACGCGGATACCGCGGGGGCGGCGGCCGACGTCGCGCGGCGTGGCGATGTCACGGAGGCCGCGATCGCCTCGGAATTGGCCGGCCGGATTTACGGCCTGTCGGTGTTGCGATCGCAGATGGAGGATGAGGTCCACAATACCACCCGCTTCCTGGTGATGGCCCGCGAGCCCCGGATCCCACCCGCGGGCAGCTGCGACACGGTCACCACGCTGGTGTTCCAGGTCCGCAGCGTTCCGGCGGCGCTGTACAAGGCGCTGGGCGGGTTCGCCACCAACGGCGTCAATATCACCAAGCTGGAAAGCTATATGGTCGACGGCCGGTTCACCGCGACGCAGTTCTATGCCGACATCGATGGCCACCCCGAGGAGCGCGGGGTCCATCTGGCGCTGGAGGAGCTGGATTTCTTCGCGCGCCAGGTCGCGATTCTCGGTGTTTATCCGGCGCATCCGTTCCGTCTCAGTCCCAACCAGCTCGCCGACGCCGACTGAAGGTCCGGCGGCGACCGCCGCCGCGGCCCGCAACGGCCGAAGCCTGCGCCGCTTCGCCGCCATTATTTGACAGCGCGCTTTGGCGCGCGGGACGTTTGAACGCAACGGGTCATTTCCAATGACCGTCGGTATCAGGTACCCGATCATGCGTCTCTGCTACCAAGGTTGACCGGGTTCCTGAGTGATCACGGGACTCTGGCTATACAGATACCGGACAACCTCAACGAATCCGCGCACCGATTAACGCGTGAAATAGCAGCACAACACCCGTGGGCCGACAAACTCGCCAAGTCCACAAGCGAACGCGCGACTGTGGAAAGTGCAGAGTGGTATTATAGCCTCCTGCGGCCGCTCTGTAGCAAAGTGGATATATGGCGAACCACCTATCACCATCCGCTCGCGGGAGGCGCGAATGCCGTAGTGGAGTGGTTCAAAGGCAGTGGTCTCCGCCCGTTCCTCACGCCGCACAGCGATGTCGAACAAGATACATATCTTTCCCGCTATCGCGCCGCCGTCGTTGATGCATACCCGACATTGTCGGACGGCACCGTGCTGCTGCCATTCCCACGGTTGTTCATTGTGGCGACCCGCTGATCGACGGCAATCGCCTGGGCGCGGGTCTGAAATCAACGAGCTGGCTATTTTATGCCAGCAGTGGCCGCGTGTCCCCGCAACCGGGTCACGGGGCGCTGTCGAGCCAATCCTCGATCAGGCGGCGCGCGATCGAATCACCGCCGGGCAGCAGATCGCTGCCTTCGTCCCGGGCGGCGCGCAGCGCGTCGCGGCTGAACCAGTGCGCGTCCTCAAGTTCGGTGGGCTGGAGCGTGATCGCGGTGGTCGCGGCGTGGGCGTGGAAGCCGAGCATGATCGATGCCGGAAACGGCCAGGGCTGCGATGAATGATAGTGCAAGGCGTCGATCCGGACGCCGACCTCCTCCATGACCTCGCGGATCACGGTTTCCTCCAGGCTCTCCCCCGGTTCGACAAAGCCCGCCAGGGTCGAGAACATGCCCGGACGGAACCGCGGCGAGCGCGCCAGCAGGCAGCGATCATCGCGATGCACCAGCATGATCACCGCGGGGTCGGTGCGGGGCCAGTGCTGGGCGTTGCAGGCCGGGTTGGTGCAGGTGCGGACATGCCCTGCCTCCTCCGTGATCGTGGCGTGGCCGCAGACCCCGCAGAAACGATGCCGGCTGTGCCAGAAGACGAGGCCCCTGGCGTAGGCCAGCAGGCTGCTCTGCGGGCCCGACATCAGGGAGCCGACGCTGCGCAGGTCGGTGAAGACGCCGCGTTCGGCAAACAGCGGATGCTGCTCGGGTTGCGGGATTGCCGAAACATCGACCGCAAAATAGGTGGTATCGTCATGGCGGCCCAGCAGGATCGGTTCGGCCAGCAGTCCCGCGGCGGCGGTCTCGGTCGCCGGCACCAGGACCACCGATGGTGTCGCGCTGCCGCCCGGCTCGGTCACGATCAGATTCTGGCTGCGCCAAACCGGGACGATCCGGGTCTGGGTTGCGCCCAGCTGTTCGGTGATCCACGCGTGATCCCGGCGCAGGTCGCCGATTCGATCCAGCCCTCCGCCGGCATAGACGTTGGGGCGGTGGGCCTGGGCCGGATGACGGCGGTCGGTGGCATTGGTCATGGCAACGGCTTCGATCAGATTGGCATTATCGGTGGCAGCAGTCGTAGCATGGCACAAGGGCAATCGGCGCGCCTGTGCGTGGGAAAAAATCGATGCGGCTGCCGTCGTCGCCATTGACGTGGTCAGGCTCAACCTCTATACAGCGTCCTCTTTTGTTCGATTCCCACCTGTAAACGGAGTGTGCCGTGAAACGCACCTATCAGCCGAGCAAGATCGTGCGCAAGCGCCGGCATGGCTTCCGCGCCCGCATGGCAACTGTCGGCGGCCGCCGCGTGCTGGCCAATCGTCGCGCACAGGGCCGCAAGCGCCTGTCGGCCTGACCGACGGCCAGCCCATGCCTGCCGATCGCCCGGTACCAATCGGTCGGCTGAAACGCCGACCCGAGTTTCTCGCCGTGGCCGGAGCCCGCCGCAAATGGGTGGCGCCCGGGTTGATTCTGCAGGTTCGACGTCATGATGACCGGCAATCCCCGGCAACGGGTGAGCCGCAGGTTCGGGTTGGCTTTACGGCCAGCAAGAAAGTCGGAAACGCGGTGGTCCGCAATCGCTGTCGCCGGCGCCTGCGGGCGGCGGTTCAGGCGGTTGTCGGTACCGGCGCTGCGCCCGGATTCGACCTCGTGGTCATTGCCCGTAGCGACACCGTGTCGCGGCCCTTCGAGAGCCTCAAGCAGGACCTGATGGCCGGCTTGAAGCGTCTCGGCGCCTGGCAGGCGGAGCGGCCGGCATGAATCCCGTCGTCTGGGCCTTGCGTATCCCGATCATCATCTATAGATGGACGCTGTCCCCGATGCTGGGGCCGTGCTGCCGGTTCACGCCGAGCTGCTCGGCCTATGCCTTGGAGGCACTGGCGACGCGAGGCGCGCTGATGGGCAGCTGGCTGACCATCCGCCGTTTGCTGCGTTGCCACCCGTGGGGGGGATCGGGTTGGGACCCGGTGCCGCTGCCACGTTGCCGCCACACGTCCGGCGATCATCAGTCGCACGGCCGTTCATCCGTGTAGCCCGGCCCTGTGGCCGTGGCACGCCGCAGCCGGGAAAACGATCCTTTACGTCCATGACTGATCAGAAAAACCTAGTGCTGGCGATCGTTGTGTCCATCGCGATCCTGCTCGGCTTTCAATATTTTTATGAGGCGCCGCGTCGCG
Source organism: Azospirillaceae bacterium (assembly GCA_031291675.1). Taxonomy (GTDB): domain Bacteria; phylum Pseudomonadota; class Alphaproteobacteria; order Azospirillales; family Azospirillaceae; genus JARLIO01. The sequence goes on along the minus strand of JARLIO010000034.1, from coordinate 96,352 downwards.
CCGCCCAGCAGGCTCAGCTTGCCCAACAGCAGGCTGAGCAGACGGTGACAACGCCGACGGCCACGGCGCCGGCCGGAACCAACGCGGCGGTGCCTCCCGGGGGACCCGCGACACTGGCGGTGCCCGCGACGGCCAGTCCGGCTCCGGCCGCGATCCGCGACCGTGATGCCGTCTTGCGCGACAGCGTCCGCATCCCGATCAAGACGCCGCGGCTGCGCGGCTCGATCGCGACGGTGGGGGCCCGGCTGGATGATCTCAGTCTGGCCGACTATCATGAGACGACCGACAAGGCGAGCCCGGCGATCGAGCTGCTGTCGCCGGTGGGCGCGGCGGCGCCCTATTATGCCGAATTCGGCTGGATCCCGGCCGGCGAGAACCGCACCCTGGCCCTGCCCGATGACCAGACCGTCTGGACGTCGGACGGCGGGACCTTGACCCCGGATCATCCGGTCGTGCTGCGGTGGGACAACGGCCAGGGGCTGGTGTTCGAACGTCAGATCGCGATCGATGCCAACTACATGTTCACGGTGGTTCAACGGGTTCATAACAACACCGATCAGCCGGTGACGTTGCTGCCCTACGGTCTGGTGTCGCGGCACGGCACGCCGCCGACATTGGGCTTTCGCCTGCTGCATGAGGGGCCGCTCGGGGTCTTCGACGGCCGCCTGACCGAATACAGCTACACCGATTTCAAGGGTGAGCAGACCTTCACCAAGACCTCGACCGGCGGCTGGATCGGTATCACCGACAAATACTGGCTGGTTTCCCTGGTCCCTGACCAGAAGGAGGCTCTGACCGCGCGGTTTGTCCATACGCTGCCCGATCATCAGGACCGGTGGCAGGTTGACACGCTGGGCGATCGGGTCGTGGTCGCGGCCGGGGCGACCGGCGAGACCTCGGCGCGCTTGTTCGCCGGGGCCAAACAGGTCCGGTTGCTCGATTCCTATGCCAAGACGCTGGGGATTCCCTATTTCGACCGCGCCATCGATTTCGGCTGGTTCTACTTCCTGACCAAGCCGATCTTCTATGCGCTTGATTATCTGGGCCGGTTGTTTGGCAATTTCGGCATTGCCATTCTGGTCTTCACCCTGTTCGTCAAGATCGTGCTGTTCCCGATCGCCAATCGCAGCTACCGCTCGATGAGCAAGATGAAGGCGCTGCAGCCCCAGGTTAAGGAGATCCGGGACCGGTTCGGCGACGACAAGGAGCGCATGAGCCAGGAGATGATGGCGCTGTACAAGCGCGAGAAGGCCAATCCGGTCAGCGGCTGTTTGCCGATGGTGATCCAGATCCCGGTGTTCTTCTCGCTCTACAAGGTGCTGTTCGTCACCATCGAGATGCGTCATGCGCCGTTCTTCGGCTGGATCCACGATCTGTCGGCACCGGATCCGACCTCGTTCGTCAATCTGTTCGGCCTGCTGCCTTTCGATGCGCCGACCATGTTGCATCTGGGGGCGTGGCCGCTGCTGATGGGGGTGACGATGTTCCTGCAGCAGAAGCTGAATCCGGCGCCACCGGATCCGACGCAGGCCAAGATCATGATGGCGATGCCGATCGTCTTCACCTTCATGCTGGCCAATTTCTCGGCCGGACTGGTGATCTATTGGGCCTGGAACAACAGCCTGTCGATCCTGCAGCAATGGCTGATCATGCGGAGAACCAAGGTCGGATCGGCCGTGACGGGGGCCAAGCCCTGAGCGACGCACCCGGTACGATCATTCCCCGCCTGTTGCCCGATGACGAGGCGGCCCTGGAACAGGGCCGCCTGCTGTTCGCCGCGGAGTGCAACTTTGTCTGGGGGGCCGCAGCCGCGGCCGAGTTGCCCGACGCCGGTTTGCCCGAAATCGCCTTCGCCGGGCGCTCCAATGTTGGCAAGTCGAGCCTGATCAACGCTTTGACCGGGCGCAAGACCCTGGCCCGGACGTCGAACACGCCGGGCCGGACCCAGCAGCTCAATTTCTTCGAGTTGGGTGGGCGGCTGCAGCTCGTTGATCTTCCCGGCTATGGCTACGCTGCCGAATCGAAAACCCGGATCGAAGCCTGGAACGCCCTGGTTCGACGCTATCTCAAAGGGCGGGTCACACTGCGCCGCGTCTGCCTGCTGATCGACAGCCGCCACGGCCTCAAGCCGAGCGACCAGGAGATCATGGCCATGCTCGACCAGTCGGCTGTGGCCTATCAGGTCGTCCTGACCAAGGTGGACAAGCTCAAGACGACCGAACTGGACCGGACCATCGCCGAGACCGCGTTGGCGCTGAAAAAACATCCGGCGGCCCATCCGGAGGTCGCGGTCACCAGCAGCGAGGACGGACGGGGTATCGCCACGCTGCGGGCCGGGCTGGCCGAACTTTCGTCATGATTTGGCGCCGGGGCTCTGGCCCCTGGCGGCGTTCCGCTGGGTGTGCCGGGCCCGTGGCCGGCGGTGGCAAGCCGGTTGCCGGGACGAATGCGGCGGTTTGGCCGGGTTGTCTGGTCCGGTGAATTGCGGTGCCGCCCTGTTTCCAGTACAGTCCGGCGCCGTTTCTCCTGTTATCCCGTGAACTGCCGGCAAGATCGTCATGACCGACCAGACTGAAACACCCGCTTCCCCCTCGCGCGACGAATGGCTCGGCAAGGCGCGGACCTTGTCCGAGGCGCTGCCCTATATGCGCCGCTATGCCGGGCACACCTTCGTGATCAAATATGGCGGCCACGCCATGGGTGACGAATCGCTGTCGGCCATGTTCGCCCGCGATGTCGTTTTGCTCAAGCAGGTCGGCATCAATCCGGTGGTCGTCCATGGCGGCGGGCCGCAGATCGGCCAGATGCTGGAGCGGCTGCGAATCCAGAGCCGTTTCGTCGATGGCCTGCGGGTTACCGATCAGGCGACGGTCGAGATCGTCGAGATGGTGCTCGCCGGCTCGATCAACAAGCAGATCGTCTCCGCGATCAACGCCCAGGGCGGTCGGGCGATCGGCCTGTCCGGTAAGGATGCTGATCTGATCCGGGCCGTCAAGCTGACCCGGACCCAGCGCGACGTCGATTCGAACATCGAAAGCGTGCTCGATCTCGGTTTCGTCGGCGAACCCCGCGAGATCAATCCCCATATCCTGCGCACCCTGGCGGCGTCGGACGTGATCCCGGTGATCGCGCCGATCGGCGTCGGGGACAAGGGCGAGACCTATAATATCAACGCCGATACCGTTGCCGGCGCGCTGGCGGCGGCGCTCAGTGCAACCCGGCTGTTCCTGCTGACCGACGTCGCCGGGGTGTTGGACAAGCAGAAGGTGCTGATCCCGGAATTGACCGTTGATGAGGCGCGGGCGCGTATCGCCGACGGTACCGCCAGTGGCGGCATGATCCCCAAGATCGAGACCTGCATCGATGCGGTCGATCAGGGGGTCAAGGCCGCGGTCATTCTCGATGGCCGGATCCAGCATGCGTTGCTGTTGGAAATCTTCACCGAGGGTGGGGCCGGCACGCTGATCGGGCGCAAATAAGATCCCGATGCCGGGTCCGGTCCCCGTCGGGGCCGGCCCCGCTTTGCGCCGCACCCTGTCTCCGTCGCCGGATCTCCGCCTCTCCGGAAGCCAGGGTGCCCGGAAGCCAGGGGGCGGAAGAGACTTTAGCCGGCCATCTGGGTCGTGAAGCCGCTATAGGCGGTGACCAGGGCGTAACCGCCGAAGCCCAGCAGGGCGATGCCGGCGGTGCGGTTGATCACGTCCAGAGACCGGCTGGTCAGGTGATCGCGCACCATGTTGACGCCGGAACTGAGCATCAGCCACCACAGCGATGAGCCGAGGAAGACGCCCCCGACCAGAACCAGGGCGTCCGCCCCGCTGACATCGATGCCAAAGCCGGCGAAAATGCCGATGAACGCAAAGATCGTCAGGGGGTTGGTGATCGTCAGGCCGATCCCGGTGCCAAAGGCCGCCAGCCAGTTGGTCGTGTCCTGGGTTCGTGTCAGCTCCGAGGGGTGATAACGCAAGGACTTGATCGCGATCACCACCAGAAACACCCCGCCGATCAGGCGGAATTCCGGCAGATGGCCGGTCATGAAGCGAAGCGCGGCCGTGACACCGGACGCCGCGACCGCGCCATAAAAGGTATCGGCCAGGGCCGCGCCCATTCCGGTGGCAAACCCGATGAAAAGACCATGCCTTATGGTGCGCCGGATACACAAAAGTCCGATCGGTCCGACCGGTGCCGCGATAACCCAACCCATGGCAATGCCGCGCAACAAGATACTCAATGTCTCCGGCATCATTTCCTACCGAACCCCGAAAAAGCTGCGGGAGTATGCCCGGACGGCGCCGGGAGGGAAATGGCGGATCGACGCAGGCCGCAAGATCGTGACCCCGATTCGTCCATGAGGGGGTTCCGATTGATGGGCGTGTGGCCGGACCCGGTCCCCCCTGGAATTGCCGTTACCGTGAGCGTGCGGGGTATGGTAAGCCCGGGGGCGACCGGTCCTTGCGGGGCGGGCGACAAACCGTTCCCGGCCGGGACGACATTGCTGTGATGGTCCGATGTTCTCTGTTGCATACCTTCGCCGTCTATTCGTTCTCGCGGCTGTAATCGCCGCCCTGGCCGCCGGGCTGCTGCCGCGGACACTGCTGGCGGCGGCCACCACCCCGGCCGCACCGGCGGCCGCGGCGGCCGAGACCAAGGCCAAACCCGACTCGGCCAAATCCGACTCCGATAGCCAGATCCAGCGTTTGCAGGGTTTGCTGGACACCATCGAGGATCCCGCGCAGCGCCAGCATCTCGCCAGTCAACTGCGCACCATGATCGAGGCCCTGCAGGATCACGGTGACAGCGATGAGCAGCCGCTGACGCCGGGTGAACAAGTGGTCCAATTCCTGGCCCAGGGTATCGGTGACCTCAGCGGTCAATTGCTGACGATCGCGGTCGCGTTTGGAGATCTGCCGACGTTGGTGGAATGGAGCCGGCGACAGATCGAGGATCCGCCAACCCGCCAGCGCTGGGAAATGACGCTGGGGGGGGTGGCGATCTCTGTTGCTGTCGGGTTTGCCGCGCTGCGTCTGGTTCATTTCTTGCTGCGCCGGCCGCGACGGGCGCTGGCGCAACGCCGGAGCAGCGACATGGTGATGCGGGTCGGTGTCCTGGTGGCCTATATGCTCCTGGAGTTGCTGCCGATCGTCGCGTTCGCCCTGGTCGGTTACGGCGGCTTGTCCCTGGGCGATCCGCCCCGCGTCAGCCGGCTGGTCGCGTTGGCGGTTATCAATGCGACGATCCTGATTCAGTTGGCGTTGGCCCTGTCGCGTTTTGTTCTGAGCCCCTGGGTGCCGGCATTACGGCTGTTCCGGTTCGGGGATGAGACGGCCGTCTATTTGTATATCTGGGTTCGCCGGCTGGTCTATGTTGCCACCTATGGCTATTTCGTTGCCGATGCGGCGCGGCTGCTGGGTTTGCCGGCCTCGGCCGAGATGGTGTTGCTGAAACTGGTCGGGCTGCTGGTCGCGGTCATGGTGATGCTGCTGATTCTGCAAAATCGGGCACCGGTGGCGCAATGGTTTCGGGGCAATCTGCGCGACAACGGCGATCGTGACGAGGATTCGGTGGCGCGGGTCATCGATGCGCGCAGCGCGGCCCTGCGCTCGGCCCGCCATCGCATCGCTGATTTGTGGCATGTCCTCGCGGCGGCCTATGTCATCGTGATCTATGGCATCTGGGCCCTGAATGTGAAGGGCGGCTTCAGCTACATGCTGCGGGCGACGGCGCTGTCGGTCGGGATCCTGGTGGCGGCACGCCTGGCGGTCGGCGCCTTGCGCCATCTGATCCATCGCGGGTTTGCGGTGTCGCCCGCGATTGCGCGGCGCTTTCCGGAGATCGAGGCCCGGGCCAACCGCTATGTGCCGCTCCTGTTCAAGCTGTTGAGACTGGCGATCGGGCTGTTTGCGGTTCTGAGCCTGTTCAACGTCTGGGGTATGCACAGCTATGCCTGGCTCGACACGCCGGCCGGGCGGCGGATGACCTCGGCGGCGCTGTCGATCGTGGCGACGGTGGTGCTCGCGATCCTGACCTGGGAGGTGATCGGCACGCTGATCGAACATTACCTTTCGGGCGTTGATCAGAACGGCGGCCGGATCCAGCGTGGCGCCCGGGTGCGCACCCTGCTGCCGCTGTTGCGCAATGCCATCACGATCGTGCTGTTGACCTTTGTCGTGTTGATCGTGCTGTCGGAACTGGGTGTGGATATCGCCCCACTGCTGGCCGGTGCCGGGGTGATCGGTGTCGCCATCGGCTTCGGCTCGCAGTCCCTGGTCAAGGATGTCATCACCGGCCTGTTTTTCCTGTTCGAGGATACGATCGCGGTCGGCGATGTCGTCGATGTCGGCGGGGGGCACAGCGGCGTCGTCGAGGCGATCTCGATCCGGTCGATCAAGCTGCGCGATCTTGCCGGTGGTTTGCACTCGGTGCCGTTCAGCGCCGTGGCCACGGTGCGCAACATGACCAAGGACTATGCCTTTGCGGTGTTCGACATCAGCATCGGCTATGGTGAAGATGTTGATACGGTGATCGCGGCGCTGGTCACGCTGGGCGATGAACTTCGTGCCGATCCCCAGTTCCGCCCCCTGATTCTCGATCGCCTGGAGGTTCTGGGACTGGATTCGTTCCAGGATTCGGCGGTGCTGCTGAAAGCCCGCTTCAAGACGCGGCCCTCGCAGCAATGGACCATCGGCCGCGAGTTCAATCGGCGGATGAAGCAGCGCTTCGCCGATCTGGGGATCGATCTGTCCTCGGCCCAGCGGCCCTACTATATCGTCGACCAACGCCCCGGTGCCGGCACCGGGGCGGCGCTTCCCCCGGGCACCATCACCAGCGAGGGTATCACCGCGGGGTAAGGCCAGTCGGTGGGGGCCTGCGCGCCCGCGCTTCAAGAGCCCGGGAAGGGTTGGTTTCATCGCGGATTGGTATCAGGCGTTCGGTCGCTTGCGGGGACGTCCTCGCCGCTTCGAAGCAGGGGTGCTGCTTTCGGCTCGCCTTCGCCGCGGCGATAGCCTCTCCAGGAGCAACTGGGCCGGGCGTCGGATCTCCGGCGCGAGATCGAGCAGGAACCGTTCTCCGCGCAGGTAAGCGTTAAACGCGCCAAGGACGGGCAAGTATCGGTCGGCATAGGGGGGGCTGGCCTGCCACCACGCGAGAAGCCGCTCGCCATGGCCGTGCGCCGTAGCGATCCGCAACAGCCGCAGCAGATCATCGAAGAATTTCGAGGTGTCGGGGTCGAGCCCGGTTTCGAGCGCGTTGCCAAGATGGTCGAACGCATCGCCGAGATTATCGCGCGCGACGGCAAGACCGGCGCGCAGCAGCGACAGCCCCTCCGCATCAAGCTCTGAGAGCTCCGCCTCTAGGGCCCGTGCCTCATCGATCCGATCGGTGGCAAGCAGCGCCCAGGCGAGGTTGGTATTCAAGACCGTTGCGTCGAGCCCCATTTCGAGCCCGCGTCGATAGACTTTCGCGGCGGCGTCGGGTTGTTCGAGCTGATCATAGAGGGTGTTCCCCTGACCGACGATCGCAGCCTCGATATATTTCCGCAGGTTCGACGCCTGTAACACGCCGAACCGTGCCACCACCGCGTCGTAACTGGCGAGAGCCTCCTCGCTTCTTCCAAGGGAGTCCAGTACAGCGGCTTTGTTCAGTAGAGCGAGCGCGACCGCTTCCTGGATCGTGAGTTCCGTCGACGAGCCGAAGCGCTCGATCAGTTGGTCGCAAATGACGAGCGCATCATTGTGATTGCCCGCCTTTCGGAGACGGATGGCTTCAAGCGCGAGCGTCCGTGCCGCCATCTGTTCTGAAGTGGGAATTTGTTGGTGTGTCGTCGCCGCGGTTCCCGTCACGTCGAACGAAGGCAGCCCAGGATCGGCAATCCGGGTGAGCGCGCGGTCTCCGAGAGACCGCGGCTCTGCGGCGACCTCGGCGAAGGCTTCGATCACCGCGATGCGATCGTCGGGGTGCCATTGACAAGCCCGGTTCTCGTCGCGAGCCTCGGCCGCGAGGCGTCCCAGTTCGTCGGGCGTAAAAAGCTTGCTGAGCACAATCGTCAGCCAGCGCAGCCGCAATTTGGTTCGGCGCGTACCGTGGCGCATCAGGTACCAGATGTTGAGGAAGCGCTCGGCGAGCTGATAGCCCGACCGGGTGCCGGAGGTCGACACCTCCTCGACCAGGCCATCCTTTTTCAGCCGGTTAAGCTGTGATGAAATGGTCGTGATCTCAATCCCGGTGGCCGTCGCGAGGGCATTGGAAGTGATCGGGTCCCAGTTGAGCGCGATCGCGTCGATCACGGCGCGTTGCTGGGCTGTCTGGTATTCCTCGATACGGGCCTTATAGAAGGGGGTCACCTGATCGAGCAGAATCCCAAGATCGGCGAAGACCGTTTCGCTCTCGACGCGCTCGAGCAGTTGGTAGATCAAGGCGAGGATCCGCGGGTTCCCGCCGGTCAGGGTATAGAGCGTGGCCAGCCGCTCCGGTTCGCGGGCCAGGATCGCCCGGACCGGCGCACCGGCCGCGCCGCGCATCGCGGCCAGCGCAGTCAGGCACTGCGTCAGCTCGACCTCGGTCAGGGGTTCCAGCATGACTGGATGGAAGAATTCGTAGAACGGCGCCTCGCGATCGCCGGCCTGCTGCAGCAGCCGCGTTGCCGCGCCGATGACCACCGGTCCATCCGGCGCCTGCAGGGCACGCCGAAGCTTCCAGCCGTCATTTTCTTTCAAGCCGTCGAGAACGAGGTCGAGATTGTCCAGCAGAAGCAGCGGCCGCCGGCCCAGGCGGGCGCAGGCGGCATGAAATTCTGCGCCCGCGCCCTCTGGATCGCGCCACGTCGCGGAGTCAATGGCGCGGTCGAGGGCGGCGGCCGTCTCACCGAGGCCGGCGCCGTCACACCAGTCGGCAAGGGCCTCGCCACAATTGCGCCAGAAGCTGTCGAGCGAAATGACGTTGTATTGCTCCTCGCGGAAGCGCAAGGGAAGGAAATGCGTCTGGAGTTGCTCGTCCGCCTTCACCGCGATGGCGAGGCGGCGCAGCAGGGACGACTTCCCCATGCCCCGTGCGCCGATCAGGATGGAATGCTGGACCTCGCCGTCGCGCACCAAGGCCCGAAGACCATTCAACAAAATGTCCAGCAACGCGCGTCGCGCGACGAAATTCCCGACGAAATTCTCGTCGCTGAGATTGTCTTGCGTGTACAGATTGATCCCGGGTAACATCGTCATTTGTGATTGTACTGCTGCCAGAAGCGTCTCAGAAGGCCTGACAAAAATCGCCAGCGATTATCAACCTGATGAATATAACCGTCATTCGCCAGAATGGTTAACTGCTCGCGAATCTGTCGGGCATCAAGGTCTTTGTGATCGTTGGCGAGACGGGCCTGTAAAGTTGCCGTGATCTCGCCATCGGGAGCCTCGCTGAGAACATCGAGGATGGCCCAAAGCTGTTCAGAATCGACCTTTTCGAAATTCTTTGCAATGTGCTCCTCCCATGCGACGAAATGCAGGCGCTGGGGCGGGGTCAGCAATTTGGCAAAGGCACGCTCGATGTCGGCGATCGAGGCGCGGGGCCGGCCGGTATCGCTGGTTGCGGCGGTCGGCTGGAGGACGCGCATCGTCTGGCGGATATAATAGGGTGACAGCCAGCCAAGCTCGACGGTGAAATGTTCGAAGGCGTCCGGCTCCAGGTCGAACGGCCGCGCGGCCAGTTCGCCCCGTTGCAGGTCGTCGATGAAGGACCGGGCCGCTGCGGCGGAGAAGGGTTCAAGCGGAAAGACGTCGTAGCCGAGCATCGCGCCGAGCATATTGTGGCGGCGCGCCACGACATCGAGTCCGATCGATCCGGTGAGAAACCAGCGCACTTTGGCGTAGCGCTGCATCAGGCCGCGGAGCAGATAGAGCATCGTCCGCGTCGCCTCCGCGTCCTGGCGGGCCAGGTTGAGGACGAACAACGCGATTTCGTCGATGAGAATCAGGGTATCGCGGCCCTCGCCATCAAGCGAGGCGATCAGGGTTTCCAGAAACTCCCGGGAAGGCACGCGGCCGATCGCGGCGGTCAGGCCTTCCTTGCCGAAATCCTCTGTCAACTGGCGGAAACGCTGGCTCAGATGAGCGAGCAGCCGCGGAACCATGTCCTGCTGCTTCTCGATCTCCCGGCAGAGGGCGCGCAGGAACTCGTCCTCGGTTCGCATACCTTCGACGTCGAGCTGGATGCAGTTCCAGCCCGCGGCAGCCATGTCCTCGGCGATACGCTTCAGCAGCCATGTCTTGCCGATGCGGCGCGGGGCCAACATCAACACACTGCTCCCGCTCAGGAGGAGGGTCTTCAGGTCTTGACGTTCCTGGGGTCGGGAATGCGGGGGAGGGTCCACAATGAATCTCCGTTTATCCCTCCTCAAAATTTATTCAAAAACGGATAAATGCGCAAGTGAATAAATTCATATTACGATAACGGCAACCGGGCCAGCGCGAGGCGGCCGGCGAGCCCGGCAAACACCGTGCTCAACAGGTAGCGTTGCAGCCGGGCCAGGCGCGGGTTGCGCGACAGGCTGCGGCCGATGCGGCTGGCGGTCAGAATCACGATGCCGTTGACCAGAAGTCCGACAAGGTTGAACAAGGTCGCCAGGATCAGGATCTGCACCGCAATCGGTCCGGCTTCCGGCTGCACGAATTGCGGGAACAGCGCCAGGACGAACAGCGCCACCTTGGGGTTCAGCAGATTGGTGGTCACGCCCTGGCGGAACACGCGCCACAACGAGGGCGACGCCGTGGCCCCGCCGGGCGCCCAGGCATCGCCATCCGATCGCAAGGTCTTCCAGGCCAGCCACAGCAGATAGATCGCGCCGGCCCAGCGGACGGCGTCATAAGCCACCGGCACGGCGAGAAACAATTGCGACAGCCCCAGCGCCACCGCCGAGGCGTGGCAATAGATGCCGAGGAAGATCCCGGCCAGCGTCGCCATGCCGGCCTGGCGGCCCTGGCTGATGCTGCGCGAGGCGATCAGCAGCATGTCGGGGCCCGGGGTCACGGCCAGGGCGAAACATGCGGCGGCAAACAGGGCCAGCGTGGCGAAATTTTGCACGGTGATTGTTCCTCGTGGCGGGTGTTATTCCGACAAGAGCCTTGGCCTCGTCGGGCCGGCGTCGGGTCAGACCGGATCGGCGATGATGACGTCGACCCCGGCCGCGCGAAACCGTTCACGGTCGGCATCGGATACGCCGTTGTCGATGATGATGTGGTGGATCGCCTCCAGCCCGCCGAGATGGACGAACGAGATCTTGCCGATCTTGCTCGAATCCGCGACGAGGAAGATCTCGGAGGCCGATTTCATCATCGCCTTTTTGACTTTCATATCGGCAAATCCCGGAAAGGTCAGGCCCGCCTCGAACGACACCGCGCCGGTCGCCAGGAACAGTTTCGGCACAAAGATCTTGCCGAAATATTCGGCGGCGACGTCGCCGGTCAAGGACAGGGTCGGCGGTTTGAACACGCCACCGGTCAAATGAATGGTGAAGGAGGGTTCGGCGCCAAGAATCAGGGCAATATTCAAGGCGTTGGTGATGACGGTCAGATCCTTCCTGGTTCTGATATGATGGGCGATGGCGGTGGTCGTCGATCCCGAATCGAGGATGATCGAATCACCATTGTTGATGAACGCGGCGGCTTTGCGACCGATCGCCATCTTGCGGTCCATGTTCTCGCCATGGGCGAGGGTCATCTGCTCGACTTGCTGGGGCACGGTCTTCAGGAACGCGCCCCCGTGCTGGCGCGTGATCAGGCCTTCCGCTTCCAGGATTTCCAGATCCTGGCGGATCGTTGGACCGGAGACGGCGAAAGCCTGGCTGAGCGCCCGGACCCTGACACTGCCCTCTTCGCGCAACATCTCGACAATCCGCTGTCGACGCTGCTCGGCGAACATGATGCGGTCCTGGTTTTTGCCTGGCGGGCTCGCTCCAACGGCGACAGGGGCCCGCTCGCATTCTGTTTCCATCCGGCTGCAATCCGCTCCGACGCTGCCCGTGTTTCCCGTCACGCCCGGGTCAAGGATCCCGGTAGGCCTATCGCCGGGGACGGGTGGCGATAGATCGTCCAGGAAAGATACGTGCTCAAGGCTTCCTCAACAACATCAGCATAATGGCCGCGAACCATGGCGACGTGGTGTTCAAAACCGTACCGGCAGATATGCCGCAGCAGCCCGCGCAGATCGGCAACCTGGGTCACCGCGATGCCGCCATCCATGCCGTAAGGGTCGTCGGTGAAGGCGCCCTCGCCGAAATAGCTGCGGATCGTGCCGTTGCGGTCATCGGTTGACACGCGCAGGAACGACATCGGGCCGGCGGCGACCTTGCCCTTGACCGCGCCGAAACATTTCTCGCGCCCGATGGTTTCGCCCAGGACGTCGAGTTCCGAAATCTGGGGGATGACGCCGAGGAAGTCCTTGGGGAAATTGCCGCAATGGGTGCACACGCACTTGTCGGCGTCGCGGGCGAAGTTGTTGTTCCAGTCGAGCAGGGCGGGCGGATGGCCCGATGCCAGCAACAGGGCATACATCGACACCGCACCGGCGATGTCGACCTCGCAGGCGCTCGGCATCAGGGCCTGACCCATCATGCTCATCGACAGGCAGGTGGCGCAGCCGTAATTGTCCTGGACGCTGGTCCAGCATTGGATGCAACTGGCGTCGCATTCGTTGGCGGCCATCCAGTGGTCGATCGCGACCGACAGCCGGGCCTGCTTGATCACGTTGTCGCGTTTGATATGGCTGGCGATCACGCCATAGCCCTCGATCGCGGCCAGCTTGGTTTTGACGTCGGCGGCATCGGCATCGAGCCTTTGCGCCGCGGCCAGGATTTCCGAGAGGTCGACGGTGATGACGGTAATCCCCGAAGCCTGCAACAGCTTTTCGCTGCAGCGGACGGTCTGGAACGGCGCGGTCCGGGCGCCGATGGCACCGATACGGGCGGTCTTCAGCCCCTTGACGGTCCGGCAAATGCCGGCGAAGCGCCGCAGGTCGGCGCGGAATTCGTCGCTGTCGAGGTCGCTGGTGTGGCTGGTGGTGTCGGTGAACGGAATGCCATACTGGTAGAGATTGTTGCATACCGAGAATTTGCCGCAAAAGGCATCACGCCGTTCCGTGACGCTGACCTTGTCATTGTCGTCATTGCAGGCCTGAACCAGCACGGGAACCCGCAGATTGGCCATCTCCAGGGTTTGGACGATGCCCAGCTCATCACCGAAATTCGGCAGGACGACGACGATGCCGTCGATGGCATCGCGGTGTTCGCCGAAATAGCGGGCATAGCGTCGGGCGTCCTCCCGGGTTTCAACCGCGCCGCTCTTGGTGGCATCGACCGGAAGGATCCGGACGTCATAATTCAACGCCGTGAATTGGGCCAGGATCTGGCTGCGCGCGCTGAGGGCCAGGCGATCGTTGAAGAAGTTCCGGGTGCCGATGATCACGCCGAAGGTTGGGCGCTTGTGCATGATGTTCATGGTGCCACCTGTTCGAATTCTTGAGGAGGGCGGGTCATCCCGCCCGGGATCATCGCGCGATGGTGCGGTTCACTGTTGCTGCAAGGCGGCCCGACGTTGCAGTTCGCGCTGGAACTGGTCGACGACGACGGCGGCGATGATCACCACCCCCTTGATGACCATTTGCCAGAACGAGCTGACACCCATCATGACCAGGCCATCGGACAGGACGCCGATAACGAAGGCGCCGACCACGGTGCCGCCGATCGTGCCCCGGCCGCCCGACATCGAGGTCCCGCCCAGAACCGCGGCCGCGATGGCGTTGAGCTCAAATGTTTCGCCGGTGGCCGGATGCGCGGCGACCAGTTGCGAGGCGATGATCAGGCCGACAATCGCGGCGCACAGGCCGGAAAACATGTAGACGAACAGCTTGATGCGATCGACGCGGACCCCCGACAGCGCGGCGGCCCGCTCGTTGCCGCCCACCGCATAGATCTGACGGCCCAGCGGGGTCTTGGCCGCCAGATAGGCGGCACCCAGGCCGACGACGATCAGGATCCAGATCGACAGCGGCAGCCCCAGCACCGTCGCTGTTCCCAGCGTCGGGAACCCGGTATTGCCGAGCTCGGCTTTGCCGATCAGGTTGGGGAAGGTGCCGCCGTCCGACGACAGCATCGCGGCGCCCCGGGCGATATAGAGCGTGCCCAGCGTCGCGATGAACGGTGCCACCTTCAGCCGGGTGATCAACAGGCCATTGAAGATCCCCAGGATCGCACCCAGGACGATCGTGATCGCAATGATCTCCGGGACACTGAAATAGATCGTGTAACCCACCGGGCCGAGATCGAGGCCATTGAGGATCAGGGCGCCGGCAACCATGCCCGACAGGCCGACGATTGAACCGACCGACAGGTCGATACCCCCGGTGATGATCACGAAGGTCATGCCGATCGCCAGGAAGGCATTGAGCGCGACATGCTTGGACATAATGATCAGGTTGGCTTCGCTCAGGAACCCCGGAACCGTGGCGCTGAAGAACACAACGACGGCGAGCAGGGCAATGAAGGTCCTGAGATTCAGCAGCAGCATCTTGATCGAGACATTGCCGCCGCGTTTCGGCATGACACCGCGGGCCTGCATTACCATCCGCCATTCTCCTTCGCCGTGCCACCCCCGCGGGTCACCGGCTGTTTGCCGCTCGTGCCATGGCCGATCGCCGACGCCGAAACCAGAACCTCACGGGTGACGCTGCCGCGCGCGAATTCCCCGGTGATCCGGCCCAGTGACATCACGATCATGCGGTCGGACATCGCCATGATCTCGTCGAGATCCGAGGTCGCGAAGATGACGGCCAGGCCGGCATCGGCCAGGTTGCGCATCGTCTGGAACACCTCGCCCTTGGCCCCGATATCGATGCCCCGGGTCGGCTCGTCGAGCAGCAGCACCTTGGGGTCGGTCAGCAGGGCACGGCCGATCACAACCTTCTGCTGATTGCCGCCACTCAGCGAATTGACCTCGTTGTCGATGTTGGCGACCTTGATGCGCAACTGGTTGACCCGGTCGCGCACCGCCTGGATTTCGCGGTCGCGGCAGATATGGACGCCGTATTTCAGATATTTCCAGAGGCTGGCCAGCGTCATGTTCCGGGTCACGGACAGGATCGGAACCAGGCCGTCGCGCTGGCGGTCCTCCGGGACCAGGGCCAGCCCGGCGCGGATGCGTTCGTCGATCCGGGCGATCGCTGCCGGCTTGCCGTTGATTCTGACCACGCCCTGGCAGCCGGCCAGCCGCCCCATCAGGCAATCAAAGAACTCGGAGCGACCGGCGCCCATCAGGCCGTAGATGCCGACGATCTCGCCGGCACGGACCTGAAGATTGACGTGATCGACCAGGAAACCGCCGCCTTCGCGCGCCCGCGTGATGTCCTCGGCCTGGAACACGACCGGCCCTGGCGCGTGCGCCGCAGGTGCCGCAAAACTCTTGCCGCGGGCGCCGACCATGCTGTTGATGATCCAGGGAATATCGATATCGGCGATCCGGCGTTCGCCGACCAGCCGGCCATCGCGCAGGACGGTGATCATGTCGCCGATGCGGGTCAGTTCCTCCAGCCGGTGCGAGATGTAAACGATCGAAACATCCTTGGCCTTCAGTTCCGCGATGATGCGGAACAGGACCTCGACCTCGGTCGCGCTGAGAGCGGAGGTCGGTTCGTCCATGATCAGAACCCGCGCGTTGCGCGACAGCGATTTGGCAATCTCGACAATCTGCTGTTGACCGATCCGCAAATCACCGACCAGGGCCCGGGGGTCGATGTCCTGCTCCAGCCGCTGCATCAGGACACGGGCGGCCTGTTCCTGCTCGCGGTGCCGGATCGCGACGTGGTGGCGGGTCAGTTCGCGGGCGACGTGGATGTTCTCGGCGACATTGAGGTTGGGAAACAGGTTCAGTTCCTGAAACACGATGCCGATGCCGTTGGCCGCGGCGGCCAGGGTATCGGACAAGACCACCGCTTTACCGTCGAGCAGGATGCGCCCCGATGTCGGGTGTTCGACCCCGGCGATGATTTTCATCAAGGTCGATTTCCCGGCGCCATTTTCGCCGACCAGGACATTGACCTTGCCTTTGTAGACGTTGAACGACACCTCCTTGAGGGCGGTGGTTCCGGGATAGACCTTGGTGATGGCCTCCGCTTTCAGGACAACCTCGCCCAGTGGCCCCATCATCACCGTGCCGGGGGCCGGCGCATCAGGGCGGGTGCCGCCGTCGACCGCCAGGGTGTTCATGGCGTTGCCTCCATGATGCCCAGTGACAGCGGCGCGATCACGGGCAGGGTGCCGGACGCCGGGGCCGTGAACATGCCGCGGAAGCTGACCTTGCGGCCGACCAGATTGTCGCGCGGGAAATCCTTCAGGGTCTGGTCGCGGATCCGGTCATTGATCGCGCGCGACACCTGGGCGAATTCCAGCTGGTTGGTGACGGAGCCGAACTTGATGAAATCGGCGGCGTCGCGCACGGCGGTGCCGGCAATGACCGGCCCGATCTGGATCCGGAGGTCAGCAGCGGGGAGGGCTGCTGGAGGGGACGTGCTCGGCAACAGCGCGACATCAATCGTCGCCGCGCGCGAGGCGGTGTTGGCCGCCGTGATCACGCCGTCACCCCGCACAACGAAGTTCCAGGGGGTGCTGTCATTGGCCCGATGGCCATAGGCCTTGCCGGCGGCATCGGCGTTGTCGCGCAGCGCCGCCAGGACTGTCGTTGCCGGCACTGCCTGGGCGGCAACATAGGGCAGGAGTTGCTGGTCCCAGATCCCGGCAACATATCCGGCGGCATTGAAGCCCTGGTTGACCGCTTCTGACGAGGCGCCATGGTTGTCTGCGCTTGAGGCCGGGGCGTTCCTGACGAGTTTGCAGGCCGGCAGGCTGATCAGAGCGAGGACCAGCAGGCCGGGGAACAGGCGTCGGCGGAGCAAGCGGATCGCGGGGCTGCCACGGGCACCCGGCGTCGTCAGCGCCGGATGTGGCAGGTTGGGGGGGAGGCGCAGAGACAGGGACATCGGTGAAACTTTCGTGGCGCGGCGGGCCGGTGACCACCCGGGGCGAGCCGGGGCCCGGACGCGGCGCCCGGACGCGGCGATCGAACACCCTGGGGACGCAGGCCGGGACCGCGGACCGGCGGGCATCCTTGCCGCCGGTCCGGTCTGGCGCTTCCGCCGGGAAGACGGCCCTATTTCAGCGCAAAGGTATCCAGCTTGGCGGCGTTCTGGCTGTTGATCAGGATGCAATCCATCAACTGCTTCTCGGCGACACCGGTGGTGCCGGTCTTCAGGTACTTGTCCGCCTGCTCCACCGCCAATTGGGCCTCCCGGTAGGCCGGCTGCAGGACGGTGGCCTTGATCCCGCCTTCCTTGATCGAATCCCGGACATCGTTGCTGCCATCAAAACCGACAAGAATGACCGAGGTCTTGCCGGCGGCCTTCAGCGCCGCCCAGGCTCCCATCGCCATCGTATCGTTGCCGGAGATGACGCCCTTGATGTCGGGATTGGCCTGCAGGATGGTTTCCATCTTCTGGAATGCCGTCGGTTGGCTCCAGTCCGCCGATTGCCGGGCGACCAGCTTCAGATCAGGGTATTGGTCGATGATATCGTGGAATCCACTGGAGCGGATGCCGGCGTTGGTATCGGATTCCTTGCCGACGAGTTCGACATAGGTGCCTTTTTCCGCCATCAGACGAACGAATTCCTGGCCGCCCAATGTGGCACCCTGGTAATTGTTGGAAACGATCTGCGAGACGGCCACGCCGGTGGCGTTGATCTCACGGTCGATCAGGAAGGAGGGGATTCCCGCATCCTTGGCCTTCTGGACCGCGGTCAGCGTGGCGTCGGCGCCGGCATTATCGAGGATGATCGCCTTGGCATGCCGTCCGATTGCGGCGTCAAACAGTTCCATCTGCTTGTTGGCGTCATCATCGTGGACCATGACGATGGTGTCGTAGCCCAGTTCCTTGGCCCGGGCCTGGGCGCCTTCAGCTTCGGCCTTGAAGAATGGATTGTCGTGAGAGGGCGTGATGATCGCGATCAGCCCGGAATCGGCGTGCGCGACGCCGACGCCCCCCACCACCGAGACCACCATCGTGGCGGCGAGGGCAAGCTGCCTGAAATCCATGGGTTTCCTCCGTTTATTGTTTTATTGGTTCCCTTTTCGCGGAATTATGGTTTCATATGGCTTCGATTTTGTCAAGGATGGGGCGAGATCTGCCGATATAGACTTTCGTTTGATTTCTAATAGCGCGCTTTCTGGCTCCTGGATGTGGAAAAGGCCTTATTCGCAAGGATGAGGGATCGCTGTCGGGCCGCATCGCCGGTAAAATCGGTCACGATCACAGCGGATTGATCGTATGAGAAAGCAAGGCAAAGCATGTTGCACGCGCGTCAGCCCCGGTCGCAAAGGTGACAAGGGCGGGACGAGTCGTTCGCCCCGTCGCAAAGATGCCGCCCCGGACAAGGATGCTTGTGCTATCTGTGCCCGATGACCGATTTCGACAAAATCGTCCGTTTCATCGTCGCCAACAAGGTGCTCACCCTGTGCACGGTGCGCGATGGACAGCCCTGGGCCGCGAACTGCTTCTACGCTTTCGACCCCGGACGGGTGGCCTTTCTCTGTCTGAGCAGCATCGAGACCCGGCATGGATCGGAGATGCGCGACCATGACCAGGTTGCCGGTACCGTGTCATCACAACAGGCCACGGTGGCGCGGATTCGCGGGCTGCAGTTTTCCGGGATCGCCGTTCTTCAGGAAGGGGAGGCGGAGGCGGTCGGGCGATCCCTGTACTATAAGAGATTTCCGTTTGCCCGCCTGTATCCCGCACCACTATGGGCCATCGTTCTGGAAACGATGAAATATACGGATAATTCGTTCGGCTTCGGAACCAAATTTCACTGGCGCCGGTCCCGCTGATCCACGGGGAACGCGCCTCCCGGTCGAGGCTTCAGCCTCGACCGGGAGGTGGTGGTGGTCACACGGATGGGCTGATCACGGTGTCGGTTGATAGTAATAGCCCGCTGGCGGTGGCGGCGCCGGAACCGCGTCCGGCGGCGGGTAATAGCCCTGTGCCGGCGGCGGGGCGTAGGTCGCGGCCGGCGGCGTTGCCTGATAGCCCGGGACCTGATTGCCCTTGCTGTACATGCATTGCTGATAGGCGATGTCGTAGCGCTCCTGCAGGCTGTATTGTGCCGCGTTTGCCGGGCCGCCGGCGACGGCGGTTCCCAGGACCGCGCCGCTGCCGGCGCCAATTGCGGCGCCGCGGCCGCCACCGATCGCGGCACCCAGGCCGGCACCCAGCACGGTACCGACGACGGCGGTCCCGACGGCCTGGTTGTTGGCCCGTTCGGCCTCGCCCGAAACCTGCTGACTAGCATATTGCTTGCAGACAAGCTGATCGTTGGCGAACACCTCAAAGGGCTTGTTCGGGGATGGCATCACGGCGACCCGGGGGCCGAGCGGCTGTTGGACGCACCCGCCCAGGGCCAGGACCGTGCACGCCCCGACAATCAGGGTTCTCGCCTTTGTCGTTGTTCTTGCCATGATACCTGTTCCTCTATTTTGACGTTGTCGACTTCGACTTCGACGCGTTGGACGGCGGTGTCGTTGTCGTGGCCGGAACCGCGGTCCACGGCCCGTTGCACGAGGCAACATAGGGGTAATAGCCCTGTGGATTGTTACAGAAATACCAGGATTGCATCGGCGGCAAGCCCGCCGGGACCGGCGGTGGCTGTTGGACCACGATCGCTGGCGGCACATAGGTCGGATAGGGGTAGACCGGGACCGGGTAGAAATACCAATAACCGCCGGTAATCCACCACCAGCCATAGCGGCCGTCGTGCCAGTCATTCAACCACCGGCCCCGCATCCACAGGGCATGGTCCCGGGGACCAAAATGATAATAGTCACGGCCGTAAAAGCCGCCATGAACAGGGTAAAACGGTCCGGGAGCCCGGGCCTGCGCACTCGCCCCGCCCCCGACGATCCCCATCGCCAATCCGGCCAGGCCCGCGAGGATCGCTCCCTTGTTACGCTGCATCAACGCATCCTCCGAAACGGCTCGACATGAAGGCAATCACCAAGCCCCGATCCTTTCCGATCCGGGCCGCCCCCTTGGTTCGTCATATCGTCAGCCTCAAATTGTCTGTCACGCGCTGCGTGTCAACGGGCTTTCCGGGCCGGTGGCTTTGGGGGCCGGGACCCTGTGCTTGTGCCAGTCCGTGCCGCCGATGCCTGCGGCTGATATCGGCGAACCTCGGCACCCGTTTTGCGCCCGCTGGCGTTACCCATCGCGGACCTGACAATTTATTGATGGATCATAGCACATTTTTGAGATCAGAGCGCGTATCGACCCGGGCCACAACAGTAATCACACCGGACCCGGGCGACCGCGCGACACGGATAATACCGTGGGCGATTGTCACCGTTATGACGAAATTTCGGTGATTTGCAACCGATCGTAACGCACGGCGTCCCGGTTCTTTGGGGGTATGCGGCCCGACCGGAACGCGGCGATCTGCGGTGTCAGGTTCGACGCGTCACAAGCGATAGCCCAGGCGCAAGCCGCCCCAATGACGCCCCTTGACGATGATCGGCGCCGAGGCATCCTTCATCAGGATCACCTCGTCACCACCCATTTCCCGCAGATAGGTCTGGAGCAGATGTCCCGAGGCGTTCCGGGCGGCCGCCAATTCGCAGCGGCCCTTGAAGAACCTGCGGTTGCGGCAATTGGCGGCGTTCCAGACCGGATCTTTGCCCGGCGGCAGGGAACTGCGCTTGTGGTGGGTGGCAACGAAGCCGTTGCGATCGGCGGCGACGCAAAAGACGACCCGCGGGTCGAAATCAAGCATCGGCTCCTGGATTGGCGGCAACACCCGATCGGTGAAGGCGACGAACCGGGTCATGAATTGCGGGGGCTCGGTGCTGCCAATCCGCTGATATTGTTCGTCGAACAGATCGTCGAGGGTGATCTGTCCCCGGGCGACCGCCTCTTCAAACAGGGTCGCGACCGTCCGTGCACCCGCTTCAACGGCGGTGACGAAGCGGAGATCCTCGGCCTCATGACCATAGGCATAGCTGGACAGCTTGGCATGGGTGATATCGTCGACCCGGAATTCAACGCGCAGACCCCGCGGCGTGTCGGCGACGGCGACGGCGGCAATCGGGTCGAAGCCGTCGATGGTCAACTCCATCGCGGTCCCGGGCGGACAGTGAAACCCGTCGCTGCTGAGGACGGCGCCGCTGCCATTGAGGTCGTTGACCTGGCCCGCGACCAACCGGTTCTGGATCCGGACCCGTGCGGGCATGTCGGCGGCATTGTTGCGGTCGTTGGTGCGGTGGTTTTCCATCGACTGGCGCAAGATCGATTTCAACCGGCGTTCCATCGTCTGCAATTTCCCGGTCACGGTCACCGAAGTGGTGTGTACCCCGCTGGCGACCTTTCCCGCGGCGCCAATCTGGTTGGTGATCGCCGAAACGGTTTCCGCGACCTCGTTGGTCCGCATCGCCGCTTCCTGGGCATGGCTACTGATCTGGCGGGTCGTCGCCTCCTGCTGTTCGACGGCGCTTGCGACCGCGGCGGCGATCTCATTGACCTCAATGATGGTCCGTCCGATGGCCTCAAGCGCGCCGGCGCTGCGGAGGGTCGCGGTCTGGATATTGCGGATTTGCGTGGCGATGCCGTCGATGGCCAGGGTGGTCTGGTTGGCCAGGATCTTGACCTCGCTGGCGACGACGGCGAAGCCGCGGCCGGCGTCGCCGGCGCGGGCGGCCTCGATCGTGGCGTTGAGGGCCAGCAGGTTGGTCTGGGTTGCGATGTCGTTGATCAGGCGCAAGATGTCGCCGATCTGCCGCGACACGGTGCTGAGTTCGCGCATCGTGGCATCGGCCTGGTTGGCCTGGGCGACCGCCGCGCCCGAGATCTGAGCGGTGCGCGACATTTTCCCGGCGATATCCAGCGTGGCCAGGGCCAACTGTTCGGTTGCCGCGGCCACCGCGTTGACATTGCTGGTGGCCTGATCGGTCGAGGAGGTCAGGGCCTGGGAGCGCATGGCGACCTGGGTGATCGTCGTGCCCATCTCGTCGGCGGCACCGACCATGCCCCGGCCCTGGCTGACGACGTCGCCGATGGTTCCGCGGACCTCCCCCTCCAAGGCATCGGCCAGCGACAGCATTTCCCGCTTCTGGGCCATCGCATGTTCCGAGGCGGCCTTCAGCGAGGCCACGCCGGTCAATTCCTTGGCGTGGTGCTTGAACACTTCGAGCGCCCGCGCCATGGCGCCGATTTCATCGTGCTGCGTGGTGCGCGGAATGTCGACGGACAGATCACCGGCGGCGAGGCTGACCATCGCCGCCTCCAATTCGGTCAGCGGCCGTTGCAGTCGGATCCGGGTAAACCACAGGAAGAAACCGGCCAAGGATATCAGCAGCGCCGCATAGAGCAGACTGGCGATCCTCAGGATCACCGTCAGGCTGTCGATCCCTGAAGCAATCGCCCGGATCTGATCGGCGCTGCTTGGATTCAGCGCGGTACCGCGAACCACTCCCATCTCATTGAGAAGGAAAACGGACGCAATGACACCGACGGCCAGGATGACCATCAACATCACAGTGACGCAGGTTCCGAGACTGCGTATCCGAATATCGTTGACCGCCGCAAACATCGACCGGTCTCCCCCCCTTGTTATTCTTGATTTAGTCCCGAGGAAGCGTGGCATCTTCATCGGGATTTCCGCAATCGCCCGATGGCGAGATCCTGGTAATCTTATCAACTTATGCAGATGCTGCCGCCCCGGTGTTGCGGATATCGTCAGCAAACCTGTGACTGATGATAGTGTGGCGCACAACCGTACATATTTTTATCATAATTCGAATGTCGAATATTTGCAATATGAATCGTGCATCGGTCCGATCCAGAGAGTCCCGCGTCCGGTATTACCAATTGTGCGCGGATACTTCTGGTGCTTGCACCACCCGCTGCTCGATCACCCTGGTGTCATCGCGTCCCGGGCGACCAGCGCGGATTTCGTCTCCAGACCAAACGCGGCCGGGTCCTTTTTGCCGGGGTTCGGCAACATTTGCCGGGCAAAAGCTGCCGGAATTCCCAGACCATGACCGATTTGACCCCTCTGAAGGCAGATTTGTTTTAATCGCTGGCATGTTTATTGCTTGGGCTATTGCTTGAATGTCTGGCGACATGGCGCCACCAACCGCGTTGCGATGTCGCCCTTGTTCCGGGAAATTGTCATGTTGCCCCGAATGTTTGCTGATTTTGCGCGTTCCATCGGTGTGGTGTCGGTTCTGGCGACATTCGTGTGGTTGAGCGCGGGTGCTGTTGCCGCCGCCGATTTCCCGGCCGCGCCGGCTGGTCCCGCCGCCGCTGCGGCCAATCCCGCGTCAATTCACTATCGCGTCACCCTGGATCGCCCGGTGCAACGGGGGGCGATGTCGCTGTTTATCGCCAAACCGCAGCGTTTTGCCCGCCCGCCTCAACTCATGATCGGCGTTTCGGGGCGTGCCCCTGTGACGGTTTCGGGAACGCTGGCCGATGAGGGGGCGCAGGTCGATTTTGTGCTGCCGAGCCGGATGCCGGCCGGTGCCACGCTGGAGGCAACCGGGTTCAGCCTGTCCGGGTCGATCGCGGGGGGCGGGGGCGAGATCCTCCCGGTCGCTCTGGCGGCCCGGATTGCCGGGCCTGGCGTCGCGATCGATCTGCCGTGGCAGGCGATGCCGCAACAGGAGGTCGGGGCGGATATCGATGCCGGGCCCCCCGGGACGGCCGGCCGGCTCGCCGCGATGGGCGTGCCGGTGGCGGGGTTCTGGTGGGCGCCGTCATTGCCGGGGGCCGGTTACGGCATCGAAATCCGCAACGGCCAGGTCTCGCTTGCGGTCGCGCCGGTGCGTGCGGACGGTGGCCGTGTTCGTCTTTCGGCCAACGGCCCGTTGCAGGGGCAGCGTTTCCTGGCCCCGCTGATGGCCGAGGATCGCAAGGCCGGAACGATCGATGTCACGTTCCTTGATGACCAGACAGCGCGCGTCACAGCTCAACTCGGTGAGCAGGCGCCGATGACGCTGACGGTTCGCCGGATTTCGGTGGTCGGGGAATTGTTGCCCTGATCACGCGGCCGGGCGATGATGCCGATCGTGAAGGGGCGGTCATGATATCACCGGAGGATCAGGGCACAGGCACGCCGCGGATTACGCTGGTGCTCGGAGGGGCGCGGTCCGGAAAAAGCGCCTTCGCCGAGGCGCGGGTCGTGGCGACGCGGCGACACCCGCTTTACCTGGCCACCGCCCAGGCCGGGGATCCGGAAATGGCGGCGCGTATTGCCCGCCACCGGGCGCAGCGCGCCGGGCAGGGATGGGCGACGGTTGAGGAGCCGCTTGAACTGGTCGCGACCTTGCGCGCCGAGGCCCGGCCCGATCGAGCGGTTCTGGTCGATTGCCTGACGCTGTGGCTGACGAATGTCATGCTGGCGGGGCGCGATGCCGAGCCGGAGGGGCGGGCGCTGGCCGCGGCCTTGCGCGATTTGACCGGGCCCGTGGTTCTGGTGTCCAACGAGGTCGGCCTGGGTATCGTCCCGGACAACGCCCTGGCTCGCGCCTTCCGCGATCAGGCCGGGCGGCTGCACCAGCATGTCGCCGCCGTCGCCGATGCCGTTTATCTGATTGTCGCGGGAATGCCGTTGACGCTGAAGCCCGCCGGCCGGTGATCCCGACGCCCTTGCCCACAAGCTTCTTGCCAGGCGGTGAAACGCCATGATACCGGCGGGTGGCAAGGGGCTCGAACCGGGCGTCCGCCCGGCGCGGGTGCGGCCGGGATCGCGACGATCGCCGGGACCGCTGCGAGCCGGTCGGATGAGGAGGCCACAGGTGCGAGATCGATTGCCGGGAGCCCTGATGGCTGCGCTGGTGCTGTGGCTCTGGGGGGCGGCGTTCAGTCCGGCGGCGGCACGCTTTCTGTTGTCGGATGGTTCTTTCGGGGCCGGGTATCTCGGGCCGCTCGAAACGCCATCGCCGTTGGCTTTCATGGCGATGGTCGGATTGTGGGCGGGCCAGATGAAAGGCAGCGCGGTGTGGCAATTGCCCTGCGCCGCCGTGGTCGCGGCGACGGCCGCGGCGGTTCTGGGCCGTCTGGGGGTGATGCTGCCCTATGCCGGGCATGGCGCGGCGGTCGGGCTGGTGGCGCTGGGTGCGGCGGTCGCGGTTGCGGCCCGGGTGCCGCTCAGCCTGGCGGTCGCGGGGGTTGCGGTCGGGGCCGTGTTTCACGGCTATGGCCAGGCCGGGCTTGCCAATCACTGGCCGTTGGCCCTGTTCCACATTCTGGGATCACTGTGCGGGTTCGTGCTGATCGTTGCGGCCGGGGTCGGGATGACCGTGATCGTGACGGGCCGGGCCGCGGCGCCGGCGGTCCGGATCGCCGGTGTGTCGGGTCTGGCATTGGGTTGCGCCATTCTGAGCGGATATTGGTAATCTTTTCGTAGGATGATCGGGGCCTTGCGATCGCCGACCGTCTCCTTGATGGTTTGGCTTCTTGATGGTTTGGCTCTTGCCCGAGGCGGTACTGTGCAGGCCGAGATCCCTCTCATCAATCGCCGCCGTAGTCTGGCTCTGCTGGGCCCTGCGCTGGCGCTGCTGCTGGCGCCACCGATCGCGCATGCCGGACCGCTGGTTGCGCGGACCGAGGATATCCGTTTCTTTCGGATCGGCACGGGAACGACGGGCGGCAGTGAGTTTCCCGTCGGCGGTTTCCTCGCCGGTGCCATCAGCAATCCCCCCGGTGCGCCATCCTGCGCCAAAGCTGCCCGTTGCGGTGTGCCCGGCCTGATCGCGATTGCGCTGACCACCCAGGGTTCTGTCGACAATATCGAACAGTTGCGGTTGGGCCTGATCGAATCGGCCCTGGTTCAGGCTGACATTGTGGCGTGGGCCTGCCGCGGAGATGGCCTTTATGCCGGCAGGATGCCACTCGTCGGGTTGCGCAGCATCGGCAATCTCTTTGACGAGGCGATCCATCTCGTGGTTCGCGCGGATTCGGCGATCGCCCGGGTCTCCGATCTCAAAGGGGCCGCGCTCTCGATCGGCGAAGAGGGCTCGGGTGCCATTGTCGAGGCGCGCCAGGTGCTACGCGACGCCGGCCTCGGCGAACAGGACCTGACGGCCGCTTATCTGACGCCCGAGGTGGCGGCGGAGCGGCTGGTCGCGGGAACCCTGGACGGCTTTGTCGTTGTCGGCGGGGCGCCGGTCGCTGTTGTCGCCGAGCTTGCCGACCGGATCCCGATTCGCCTGGTTCCGGTCGAGGCCGCCAGGATCAAATCGGCTCCCGATCCGGTGCGGTTCGTGACCGGAATTCCCGCGGGGACCTACAGCGGTGTTGCCGCGACCCCAACCCTGGGCGTTGCGGCGCAGTGGGTCGTGGCTGACACGGTCGACGCCGATCTGGTCTATGGCATCACCAGGGCGCTGTGGGCGTCAGCGGATCCGGCGGTGCCAGTGCCCGGTCGCCCCCATGGTGCGACCATGCGGCTGGCGAGGGCGACGACGCGGTTGGCGGCACCGCTGCACCCTGGTGCCGCCCGCTATTACCGCGAAATCGGGCTGGCTCTTGAGCTGTCGGCACCCGATGCCGGTCGCTAGGCTGGCCCCGGGGCGTCAGCGATGGTCGCCCAGGTCCCAGGGTTCGGCGTCGGCGGCGCGCATCCAGGCCTGCAGGGCCGGCAAGGCCAGGATCGCGTCGACATAGGCCTGCGCCGCGGCGGGCAGGTCGACCGCGTAGGTCATGAACCGGGTGCAGACCGGCGCGAACATGGCATCGGCGATCGAGAAGCGGCCAAACAGGAACGGCCCGTCGCCGCCGAAGCGCGCGCGGGCTTCAAGCCAGCATGTGGTGATCCGGGCGATATCGGCCAGGGTCGCCGGGGTTCGGCCCTGGCCGGGAAACCGGTGCTTCAAATTCATCGGCATATCGTGACGCAACGCGGCAAAGCCGGCGTGCATCTCACAGGCCAGGGCGCGGGCCAGCGCCCGGGGCGCGGCGTCTTCGGGCCACAACCCCGCGGCAGGAAACAGTTCGGCGACATATTCGCAGATCGCCAGGCTTTCCCACACGGTGATCGCGCCATGGCGCAGCAGCGGGACGCGTCCGGTCGGCGAATGATGCCGGATCGCGGTCGCGGTGTCGGGCTGGTCAAGCGGGATCAGGATTTCCTGAAACGTCGCGCCCGCCTGCATCAAGGCCAGCCAGGGCCGCAGTGACCACGAGGAATACGCCTTGTTGCCGATCACCAGTGTGAGATCATTGGTCATTGATGAACCCCGTTGTCAGGATCGTGATTGTGCCCGGAGACCATCATGGATTTATCGTCGATCGACGCGTGTGGCCAGAGCGAATGCTGGCGGAGGAGCCGATTGCCGAGGCGGCGTTCGCCCGGATCTTGACGGAAGCGGCGCAGGGGTACGCCCGGAACGACCAACCGCGGGGACCTGATCTCTGTGCCGGGGCACGACCATCTGCCCGCTTGATCGCGTCGATGTCGGCCGATACACCGCACTCTTTGCGCGTCGATCCCCTCATGTCATACCAACGGTCATGAGAAATGACCGTTGCGTTCAAACGCCACGCAGGCTTCGGCCCCTACGGGCCGCGGCGGCGGTCTCCGCCGATCCCCAACCCGCGATGAGTGAAGATCATCGCGGGTTGGTATCAGTCTGGGCTTGGCGCACCATCACCAAAGGGACAGCTTCACTGTGCTTGATCATCTGAGCGATACCCGCAATCCGGACGCGGTCGTCATCACGCCGATTGCCCAAAGCGGACTGGCGTCGGCCCTGTCCGCTCAGCCAGCGGCCCTTCGGGCCTGGCTCGCCGGCATCGGCTTCACCGCCGAGCCGGGAACGACCGCGCTGTTGCCCGGCGACGGCGGGGTCGGCGCCGTCTGGCTCGGGGTCGCCGAGGAGCCGGATCTGTGGAGCTATGCCGGGTTGCCGGCGGCGCTGCCGGTTGGCAGCTATCGCCTCGACCCCGCCGTGACCGGGGCGGCCGCGACCCGGGCGGTGCTGGGCTGGGCGCTCGGCAGCTATCGTTTCACCCGCTATTGCAAGCCGACCAAGGATCTGCCGGTGCTGCAATGGCCGGAAACGGTGGATCGGCCCGCGGTCGAACGCACGATCGCCGCAACGCAGCGGGTTCGCGACCTGGTCAACACCCCCGCGGCCGATCTGGGGCCGGCGGAATTGGCCGATGCCGCCCTCGCGCTCGCACAGCCCTTCAAGGCCAAGGTGAAACTCATCGTCGGTGACGAATTGCTTGAGGCGGGCTATCCCGCGATCCATGCGGTTGGGCGTGCCAGCGACCGCAAGCCGCGGCTGATCGACCTGACCTGGGGGCGCAAGAGCCGGCCGCTGGTGACGCTGGTCGGCAAGGGTGTGTGCTTTGACAGCGGTGGGCTCGACATCAAGCCGTCGAGCAGCATGTTGCTGATGAAAAAGGACATGGGCGGCGCGGCGCACGCTTTGGCGATTGCCGGCATGATCATGGCGGCGGGGCTGCCGGTGCGCCTGCGGGTTCTGATCCCGGCGGTTGAGAATGTCATCGCCGGCAATGCCTTCAAGCCGATGGATGTGTTGTCGACGCGTCAGGGCCTGACCGTGGAGGTCGGCAACACCGATGCCGAGGGACGGCTGATTCTGGCCGACGCCCTGGCCGAGGCCTGTCGCGCCCAGCCGGAGCTGCTGATCGATTTCGCGACACTGACCGGTGCCGCGCGGGTGGCGCTGGGACCGGAGATCACGCCCTTCTACAGCAACGACGATGCCCTGGCCGCGGAGCTGGCGGCGCAGGGCGACCGGCATGAGGATCCGTTGTGGCGGATGCCGCTGTGGCAGCCCTACCAGAAATTTCTGGAAAGCAAGGTTGCCGATCTCAGCAGCACCGGAACCACGCCTTTTGCCGGATCGATCACCGCGGCCTTGTTCCTGCAACGTTTTGTCGCGCCGACGGTGCCGTGGATCCATCTGGATTTGTTTGCCTGGAATCCGACGGCCAGGCCGGGCCGGCCCGAAGGGGGGGAGGCGCTCGGTTTGCGGGCGGTCTACGCCCTGATCGAAAGCCGCTTCGCGCCCCGCGGGGAATAACCTCGCCCGATCCGTGACCGGTCGGTGCCGGTGGTTTGCCGACATCGACCGGTTTCATTCGCAGTGGCAAAGATGCCAGGGGTTCAACCTGCCTTGCACCTTGGGCGAATGTCTGGCACAACGAACGGGAGAGCGCGGCCGCGTGCCTGGGCTGGTCCCGGAACGGGTCTGCCGCGAGACAGGCTGCGAAGGATGGCGGCATGGCGGGAAAGCTCGAAGCGCTCGAACTCTGGCGCAGTGTTCTTGTGACCAGTGTCCGCCAGGCCGGTCCGGACCTGACGGCGCGCCAACTCGCCTTGTTGTTGACGGTCTATCTGACGGCGCCACCCCATACGGTTCGGGGCTTGGCGCTGGCGCTGGCGGTGTCCAAGCCGGCAATCAGCCGGGCGCTGGACCGCTTGGGCCGCCTGGGCTTCCTGAAGCGCAAGCGCGACGAGGCCGACCGGCGCAATGTGCTGATCCAGCGCACGGTCAAAGGGTCGGT
This sequence comes from Azospirillaceae bacterium, assembly GCA_031291675.1. Taxonomy (GTDB): domain Bacteria; phylum Pseudomonadota; class Alphaproteobacteria; order Azospirillales; family Azospirillaceae; genus JARLIO01. The sequence continues at coordinate 66,742 of JARLIO010000034.1, read as the reverse complement.
CTATCTGACGGAATTCTCATATCTGGTCGAAGCGGCGCGCCTGGGTCAGTTGCGGGTTGACGGTTCCCCATCGATCGCGCCGCGTCCGGAGGGCGAACCACGGCCGGTGGTGTTGGCGGGCAATGAGCATCAAGCTGGATCCTCGGACTAATCCCTTCCGCGCGGACCTGGCCGCGGAAAGCCTGCGCGGTGTCGTGGTCGCGGCACGTTATGCCGTCGGGGAACCGGCCCGCGTGCTCCGGGCCTGGGTCCCGGTGTGTGCCGCGCCGGATCGCGATGCAATGGCCATCAGTCAGATGCTGTTCGGCGAAGCCCTGACCGTGTTTGAGTGGCGCGACGGCTGGGCGTGGGGGCAGGGCGTCCGTGATGACTATGTCGGCTGGGTTGACGCCGCGGCGCTCGGCGAACCGGGGCCGGCGCCCGACCACCGGGTTGTGGTGACCGGGGCGTTCCGCTTTCCCGAGCCCGACCTGAAGGCGCCCCCGCTCGATTTGCTGCCGTTCGGCGCGCTGGTGACCCTGGCCGGTGAACGCAACGGTTATGCCGAGCTGGTTGGTGGCGGCTGGGTGTATCGCCGGGTGCTGGCGGCGCGCGACGCTGCGGCGCCGGATCCCGTGGCGACGGCGCGGCTGTTCCTCGGCCAGCCCTATCTGTGGGGGGGACGCGGTGGCGGCGGCATCGATTGTTCCGGTCTGGTCCAGGCCGCGGTGATGGCATCAGGCCGGTTCTGTCCGCGCGATAGCGACATGCAGGCGGCAACGCTGGGCGACGCGGTCGCGATCGACCGTCCGCGATGCCGCGGTGATCTGGTGTTCTTCCCCGGCCATGTCGGCATCATGGCCGATGCACAGAGGCTGATCCACGCCAACGCGACCCATATGCAGGTCGTCGAGGAACCGCTGGCGGCGGTGCTCGACCGGATCGCCGATGCCGGCCCCGGGAAGCCGTCACGGGGCATCGCCGTGGTGCGCCGTCTGTAATCGGGATTTTCAGCCCCTCAATCAGCGGTCGGGAAGGGCGCGGCATCCTCGCCCGGTGACGTTGCGGACGAGTCGTGGGTTGGATCCCGAACCCGTCTGTTGCCTCGCGGTGATGATCCCGCGATCCCAGGCGATCAATCGGTCATATTCGATCAAGACCGTCACGAGATCTCATCAATTTGGTCAAGTGCGCGCAGTGCAATGATCGATCGCGATTGACGGCGATCATGAACGATCATAGCCTGCCATTGTACCGGCCATGGTTTGGGGCCGGATCGGCGCAGACCGGATCGGCGCCGCGGTGTCCGGGGTTCATGGTTTCGCGGTTGTGCGGGTGCCGATGCCGGGATCATCCCGATGTCGGTGATCGCCGTGGCAGCACGGTTACGGGTTGGATGTGGAGCGGCTTATCATGAGACTGGCCACGGTCGAGTATTTCGCAAATGAATTTCAATCCGTCGTGATAGAACCGCGTGAGCCGCAAACCTCGTTCCCGCTTCACGACCATGAATTTGATGAAATCGTCATCGTCCAGTCCGGAAACGGTTGGCATATTATCAATGATCGACCCAGTTTTATCACGCGGGGCGAAGTATTTTATATCAACGCGGCCGATCATCACGAATTCGAGCGCGTCGACGGGCTGCACCTCGTCAATGTTCTTTATCGCCTTGACCGGTTGACGATCCAGTCCGAGGACATTCGCCGGTCGCTGTTTTCGGTGGACCGAAGGCCGGCCGGGGACGAGCTTGAGGGGCGCCATTGGCAGATCACCGAGGAAACGCTCGGTGAGCTCACCCCGGTGATCGCCGCCCTGGTCCGGGAATCACGGAAGGCCGATCCCTTGTCGAAAGTGATGAGCGAAGCCTTGTTCCTGCAACTGGTCGTGGCGCTGCATCGCAATCGGTTTCCCCTTGACGGCGGCGCCTTGCCGCCCGCCGCCCGGCTTAATCATGTTCTCGGCTATCTGCGGCACAATTTCGCCGAACCGATCGACCTTGACGACCTGGCCGAGCGTTTTGGCTATTCGGTGCGCAATTTTCACCGGATCTTCCGCGAGGCAACCGGGACCACGCCGCACAACTATCTGATCAAGGTCCGGATCAATCACGCCATGCGGGCCCTGTCTTCGACGGATGACAGCATCACGGACATCGCGTTCGATTCCGGTTTCAATGACGGCAATTATTTTTCCTATTGCTTCAACAAGATGGCGGGCGTGTCACCCCGTGCCTATCGCCGTCTGCTTCGCCGCGGCCCGGTTGACCGGATCGCGTCCGAAGCCATGGTGGCCTGACGGCGATCTTCGAATTCCGCGGCGGAACCTTTGCGAGATTGGCAGATTCCTTAAGGCGGCGGTCTCCTCCCCGGTGTTAGCGTCGCGATGAAGTTGATGGCGCGGGACGCCCGTAAAAAAACGAAGGCAGGCGGAACAAACGCCAGGCCCGGAGGGAGGATGCGGTGGTTCGATGTGCAGCCGTGGATTTGGGCGCGGGGAGCGGGCGTGTTATCGCCGCGGTGTTCGACGGTGCTGCGCTGTCGTTGACCGAGGCCCACCGCTTTGAAACACCGCTGCTTCGGGATGATCACGGCCTGCAATATTGGGACATCGATGCGATCGAGGCTCATGCCCGCACCGGGCTGCAGGCCGCCGCGGCCACGGCCGCGATCGACAGTGTCGGCATCGACAGCTGGGGCGTCGACTATGTTCTGATCGACGGGACTGGCCAACGGGTGGGCGTCGCGGTGTCCTATCGTGACCATCGCACCGATGGGATCATGGACCAGGTTTGTAGCCGGATCCCGGCCGCGGAGATCTATCGCCGCACCGGTATCCAGTTTCTGCCGTTCAATACGCTCTACCAACTGGCGGCGACGGCGCGGCAACACCCTGATTGGCTGAAACAAGCCCGGCATCTGCTGATGGTGCCGGATTATCTCAATTTCCGGCTGTGTGGTGCCATCGCCGGCGAATATACCAACGCCACCACGACCCAGCTGTTCAACCTGCCATCCCAGGGTTGGGATGCCGACCTGCTGGCTGTGGCCGGCGTTGACCCGGCACTGATGCCCCCGCTGGTCGAGCCCGGAACCCGTCTCGGGACCCTGAAGGGCTGTGGCACGCCCGGTTCCGATCGCCCGGTGCCCGTGATTGCGGTCGCCAGCCACGACACCGCATCGGCGGTGGCCGGCGCGCCGCTGGAAGGGTCGGACGAGGCCTATATCAGCTCCGGCACCTGGTCGTTGATGGGGGTGGAGAGCGCCCTGCCCCTGGTGTCGGCGGCCGCCCATCGCCTGGGATTCACCAACGAAGGCGGCTATGGGCGGCGTTACCGCGTGCTGAAGAATATCATGGGGCTGTGGCTGCTGCAGCGGATCCGCGCCGAGTGTGCGGCCCCCATTCCCAGCCATGCGGACCTGGTCGCGGCGGCCCAGGCGGCGGCCCCGTGGCGCAGCCTGGTTGATCCCGACGATCCCCGCTTCCTCAATCCGCCGTCGATGACCGTGGCGGTGCAGCGTTTCTGCGCCGAAACCGGACAGTCGGTGCCCGACGACAGTGGCAGCCTGGCGCGTTGCGTCTTCGACAGTCTGGCCCTGTCCTATCGCCAGACCAGGGAGCAGCTCGAGGCGCTGCGCGGCCGGTCCCTGTCGCGGATCCGCATCATCGGCGGCGGCAGCCAGAACCGGCTGCTCAACCAGCTTTGCGCCGATGCCTGCCAGGTGCCGGTCAGCGCCGGGCCGGTCGAGACCTCGGCCATCGGCAATGCCTGCGTCCAGTTGATCGCGCTGGGCGTGCTGCCCGACCTCGAGGCGGCGCGGGCGGTGGTGCGCCGCTCGTTCCCGATCGCCCATTACCAGCCCGGTCATCCGGTTCCCGATGCCGTGTGGCAGCGTTTCCAAACCCTTACGCGTTCGCGCTTTCAGGAGAACACAGCGTCATGACCGTATCCGTCCAAGCCGCCTATTCCTTGGCCCGCGAAAGCTTCGGGGAGCTGGGGGTCGATACCGAGGCTGTGATGGCGCAGCTCGACCGCATCCCGATCTCGATGCATTGCTGGCAAGGCGACGATGTCCGGGGTTTCGAGGATTCATCGCGGGCCCTGTCCGGCGGCATCCAGACCACGGGAAACTATCCGGGGCGGGCCCGCACCGCCGCGGAGCTGCGCGCCGATCTCGACCTGGCAATGGCGCAGATTCCCGGGGCCAAGCGCCTCAATCTGCATGCCATCTATCTGGAAAGCTCCCACAAGGTCGATCGCGACGCGATCCTGCCCGAGCATTTCGCCGGCTGGGTTGATTGGGCCCGCGCACAGGGGGTGGGGTTGGATTTCAATCCGAGCTGTTTTTCCCATCCGCTGGCCGAAAACAACCTGACGCTGAGCCATCCCGATCCGGCGATCCGCCAGTTCTGGATCGACCATTGCAAGGCCTGCCGCCGCATCAGCGCTTCCTTCGGCAAGGCGCTGGGCACACCCTCGGTGATGAATATCTGGGTGCCGGACGGCTCGAAGGACGTCCCGGTCGACCGGTTTGGGCCACGCCAGCGCCTGCTGCATGCTCTCGACGATATTCTTGCCGAGCCGCTGTCGCGGGAATTCCACAAGGACGCGGTCGAGGGCAAGCTGTTTGGCATCGGTGCGGAAAGCTACACCGTTGGTTCCAACGAGTTCTATCTGGCCTATGCCACCAGTCGCAATGTGATGCTGTGCCTGGACGCTGGCCATTTCCATCCGACCGAGGTGGTGTCCGACAAGCTGTCGGCGGCGCTGTGCTTCGTCGACGAGGTGCTGCTGCATGTATCGCGCCCGGTCCGCTGGGACAGCGACCATATTGTCGTGCTCGATGATGAAACCCAGGCAATCGCCAACGAGCTGGTCCGCGGTGGTGTGCTGGCCCGCGTCAATATCGGTCTCGACTATTTCGACGCCAGCATCAACCGGGTGGCGGCCTGGGTGATCGGCACACGCAATATGCGCAAGGCTTTGTTGCGCGCCCTGCTGGAACCATCGCGGCTGCGTGACGCGGAACTGGCCGGTGATTTCTCCTCCCGCCTCGTTTTCATGGAAGAGCACAAGTCGGCGCCCTGGGCCGCGGTCTGGGATGCCTATTGCGAGCGCAAAGAGGTTCCCGTCGGCAGCGCCTGGCTCGACAGGGTCAAGGCCTATGAAAAAGACGTCCTGAGCAATCGCGGATAAAAATCATGACAAAACAAGTGAATGAGTCCTGGTTCGTCGCCGGGATGATCAAGGCCACGACGGACATGTGGGCCAAAGGCTGGGACGAACGCAATGGCGGCAATGTCAGCCTGCGCGTGCTCGACGAGGACGTCGAACCCTATGTCTCGACCTTCCCGGAGGCGCCGCGATATCTGCCCTTGACCGAGCCGCTGCCCGCCCTGGCCCGGCAATATTTTCTGGTGACCGGGACCGGGAAATATTTCCGCAATGTCCAACTCGATCCGGAAACCAATCTCGGCTTGATCCAGGTGGCGCCGGACGGCAAGGGGATCTCGGTCTTGTGGGGTTTTCGCGATGGCGGCGGCCCGACCTCCGAGTTGCCGGCCCATTTCAAATCGCACATCGCGCGCCAGGGCGTCACCGCAGGACGGGCGCGCGTGATCATGCACTGTCACGCCACCAACTTCATGTCACTGAGCTATGTTCTGGCGCTGTCCGGCCCGGTGTTCACCCGCGCCCTGTGGGAGATGAGCACAGAGTGCCTGGTGGTGTTCCCTGACGGGATCGGCGTGCTGAACTGGATGGTCCCCGGCACCGATGGCATCGGCGAACAGACCGCGGACATGATGAAACGTCATCCGCTGGTCCTGTGGCCATTCCACGGCGTGTTCGGCACCGGTGCAACCCTGGACGAGGCTTTCGGGTTGATCGACACCGTCGAAAAATCGTCCGAGGTTCTGGTCAAGGTCCTGTCGATGGGCGGGCCGCGCCAGACCATCACGACGCAGAACCTGATCGATCTGGCCCGGCGGTTCGGCGTCACGCCGATGCCCGAGGCCCTGGCCGTCGAAAAATGGTTCGGGTGACCCCGCGATGCCATCCCTGACGAGCCCCCCCTTGATCAGGAAGGCGTTCCTGATGTCGGTCGACCCGGGCGCCCACGACGAATACCGCCGGCGCCATGATGCGCTGTGGCCTGAGCTGCGCGACACGCTGAAAGAGCATGGCGTTAGGTCCTATTCCATTTTCCTCGATAGCCGGCGCAATCTGCTGTTCGGCTATGTCGAAATCGAGTCGGAGGAACGCTGGAACGCGATCGCCCGAACGCCGGTCTGTCAGCGGTGGTGGGCTTTCATGCGTGACATCATGCCGAGCCATCCCGACAACAGCCCGATTTCCGAAGATCTGACGGCGGTGTTCCACCTGAGCTGAGGGAAGCGGACCTTTCGATCCTGGTCACGTGTTTGCGCCGCGATCCCGTCGGTTGAGTCGAAGAACAATAAAAAACCGGAGCTTTTAAGAACGACGAAAAGCTCCCGATAACATCAGAAGGAGGTTGTCCATGTCCAAGAAGTACGGCTTTTCCTCAATGCTTTTCGCATCGGTCGTCGCCGCAACCGCGTTGATCGCGGGGACCGCATCGGCCGACAATGTTCGGATCGCCATGGTCGTCAAGAACCTTGGCAACGGCTTCTTCGATGCCGCGCATGACGGCGGCCAGGAAGCGGCCAAGGAATTGGGTAATGTCGATTTGATCTATACCGGGCCGACGACGCCGACGGCTGAAGGCCAGATCGATATCATCAATTCGCTGATCGCCCAGAATGTGAACGCCATTGTGGTGTCGGCCAACGATCCCGACGCCCTGGTGCCGATCACCAAAAAGGCGATGAGCCGCGGCATTACCGTGCTGTCGTTCGACGCCGGCATCGCCCCGGCCGGCCGGCTGTTCCAGATCAATCCGTCCAAGGCGGACCTGATCGGCCGCAAGCAGATTGAAATGGCCAGCAAGACGCTGGGTGGCACCGGCGAAATCGCGATTCTGAGCGCGACGGCCCAGGCCACCAACCAGAACATCTGGATCAAGGAGATGAAGAAGGTTCTGGCGACTCCGGAATTCAGCGGTCTGAAGCTGGTCGATGTTGTCTATGGTGACGATCAGTCCGACAAGAGCTATCGCGAAGCCGTCGGCCTGTTCCGCAAGCATCCCGATCTGAAGGCGATCATCGCCCCGACCACGGTCGGCATCACGGCTTCGGCCAAGGCGGTGACCGATCAGAATCTGGTCGGCAAAGTGTTCGTGACCGGGCTCGGGCTGCCGTCGGAGATGGCGGGCCATGTCCATTCGGGTGCGGTTGACACCTTTGCGATCTGGAACCCGATCGATCTGGGCTACACCGCCGTCTATGCCGCGTATGAAATCGCGACGAAGAAGGCGACCGGCAAGGCCGGCACCACGGTTCCCGTCGGTCGCATGAAGGAAATCACGATCGACGACAAGGGCGAAGCGGCGATGTCGGAACCCTACGTGTTCGACAAGTCAAACGTTGACAAATTCGCCAAGATGTTCTGAGAGGCTGGGTATCGGTGACGGCGGGTTGATGGTGGATATTCTCTAATTTACCATCAACTTGTCGCCTTTCCCGCCACTCATCGGTATTGACACTTGGTGATGATCATGAATACAGCGGATCAAGACAAGAATCCTGTCCTCGCGCTGCAGGGGATCAAGAAGCATTTCGGCGGTGTCAAGGCGCTGGATGGGGTCACGCTCAATCTTTACGCCGGACAGGTCGTCGCTCTGGTCGGTGAAAATGGTGCCGGAAAGTCGACCGCCGTCAAGATCATGACCGGGATTTTCCGTCCCGATGCCGGGACGATCCTGATCAATGGCGAGGCGGTGTCACTGCACAGCACCCAGGACGCCTGGAAGAACGGTGTCACCGCGGTCCATCAGGAAACGGTGATGTTCGATGATCTGAGCGTCGCCGAGAATATCTTCATGGGCCATCTGGAAAACCGCCGGGGCGGCCTGCTCGATTGGGCCGGCATGAACCGGCGCGCCGCGCAGATCCTGCTGGAGCTGGAATCCGACATTCGCGCCGACATGCTGCTGAACAATTTGAGCGTGGCGCAAAAGCACATGGTCGAGATCGCCCGGGCGCTGTCCCATGATTCCAAGGTGGTGATCATGGATGAACCGACCGCGGCCCTGTCGCAGCAGGAAATTCAGGAACTCTACAAGATCATCCGGCGCCTCCAGGCCGCGGGCAAGGCGATCCTCTACATCTCGCATAAGTTTGACGAGATCTTTGCGATTGCCGACCGCTATACCGTGTTCCGTGACGGTTGTTTCGTCGGCGAGGGGCGGATCGCTGACGTCAACGAGGACGAGCTGGTGCGGCTGATGGTTGGCCGTTCGGTGAGGCAGCTATTCCCAAAGCCCACGGTGACCATCGGCGGACCGGTGCTGGAGGTCCAGGGGCTGGGCAATGACCGCGAGTTCGAGGACATCTCGTTCACCCTGCACAAGGGTGAGGTTCTGGGATTCTACGGTCTGGTCGGGGCCGGCCGGACCGAGCTGATGGAAGCGCTGTTCGGCCTGAAGCCGGTGACGCATGGCGCGATCCTGCGCAACGGCACGCCGATGGCCCATGGCTCGCCGCGCGCGGTGATCGATCAGGGCATCGTCTATGTTCCGGAGGATCGTCAGCACAGCGGCGTGATCCTGCCGATGTCGATCCGCAACAACCTGACCCTGCCGTCGATCCGCGCACTCGCGACCGGCATCTTTCTCAACAATGCCAAGGAAAAGGCGCTGAGCCAACAGTTCCGCGAACGGCTGTCGATCAAATGCGCCAACCTCGACCAGAAAGTCAGCGACCTGTCGGGTGGCAACCAGCAAAAGGTGGTGATCGGCAAATGGCTGGCGACCCGGCCGGATATCATCGTGCTCGATGAGCCGACCAAGGGGATCGATGTCGGCTCGAAATCAGCGGTCCATGCCTTTATCGGCGATCTGGTCAAGCAGGGTTTGTCCGTCATCATGGTCAGTTCGGAACTGCCCGAAGTGATGGGGATGGCCGATCGGATCATCGTCATGCATCAGGGGCGGATCGCGCGCAGCTTCGATCGCGCAACCTTCAGCGCCGAAGCCATCGTCGCCGCGGCCACGGGCCTGTTTGCCCGTTCATCTCAGGAGGGCGCTCATGCGCAGACTTCTTCAGCGGCGTGAAAATCAGCTCGCCGCGATCATCATCCTGGTGGTCGGCCTGATCACCCTTCGGGCACCGGTCTTTCTCAGCATGGGCAGCATCGACACCATCATGACCGATGGCGCGATTCTGACGATGATGGCCCTGGTCCAGATGCTGGCCATCCTGACCCGCGGCATCGACCTGTCGGTTTCGGCCAACATGGCCCTGACCGGGATGGTTGTGGCGCTCCTGTCCAAGGATCACCCGGAAATGGCGGTCACGGCCACGATCGTCCTGGCGCTGGGCCTCGGCCTGCTGCTCGGGGCCATCAACGGCGTGATGATCGCCTATGTCGGGATCCCGCCGATCGTGGTGACGCTCGGCACCATGAGCATCTATCGCGGCCTGGTGTTCCAGGTCAGCGGTGGTGCCTGGGTCAATGCCCAGCAGATGGGCAGCGCCTTCATCGCCTTTCCGACGACGCGTCTGCTGGGCTTGACCGCGATCGTCTGGATCGCCGCCGTGATGGTCGCGGCGATCTATCTGTTCCTCAATCATGTTCGCAAGGGGCGGGAGCTCTATGCGCTGGGCGGCAATCCGACCGCGGCCCGCTATGTCGGCATCAACAATACCCATAACCAGATGCTGGTTTATTCGCTGATCGGCCTGGTGAGCGGTCTGTGCGGCTATCTCTGGGTGGCGCGCTACGCCGTTGCCTATACCGAGATCGCACTGGGCTTTGAACTGCAGACGGTCGCGGCTTGCGTCATCGGCGGCGTCAGCATGGCGGGTGGCCGCGGTACGGTGCTGGGCTGTGTGCTGGGATCGGTGTTCCTGGTCATCATCTTCAACGCTCTGCCGATCATCAATGTGTCGCCGTTCTGGCAACTGGCGATCTCGGGCGCGGTGATCCTGGCGGCCGTGGTGCTGAATTCACGATCCGAACGGTCGAAGGGAAAATTGATCTTGAAGAGCGCGCAATTGGCGGCCGTCAGGGGGACGGCATGAGCAGTCTTCCCCGTCTGTTCCCGGCAAGCGATGCGACAAAAGGCACCGAAAAAATGAGGATTATGGCGGTATTCAAGCGCTGGGAATTCATCCTCGTCCTGATCCTGGCCGCGATTTGCGTCTTCAACTCCTTCGCATCGCCTTATTTCCTGGATCTGCATAACCTGTTCGACAGTACCCAGAGCTTTTCGGAAAAGGCGATCCTGGTGCTGTCGATGGCCCTGATCATCATCATCGGCGACATCGACCTGTCGGTGGCATCGATCATCGCCCTGTGCGGCACTGCGGTGGGATGGTTGGCGACCCAGGGGATGACGACGCCGCAACTCGTTGTTGCCAGTGTCATCGTCGGGACCCTGGCCGGCATGGTCAATGGTGGCATCATCGTCCGGTTTCAGGTGCCGGCGATCGTGGTCACGATCGGAACCATGTCGCTGTTCCGTGGCATTTCGTACATCATTCTGGGCGATCAGGCGTTCTCGTCGTTTCCTGACGACTTCTCGGACCTCGGCCAGGGCTATCTCGGCGGCATGATCCCTTACGAGTTTATCGTTTATCTCGTCCTGGCCGTTGTCTTCGCGGTCTTCCTGCATCGGACGACGTACGGTCGGAGCATCTTCGCCATGGGCAACAACCCCCAGGCGGCGATGTATAGCGGCATCAAGGTCGATACCATCCGTTTCTGGCTGTTCACCGTCAACGGCATGATGGCGGGGTTGGCCGCCGTTCTCTTCACCTCGCGCATCGGTGCCACCCGGCCCAACATGGCGCTGGGATGGGAATTGGAGGTCGTCGCCACCGTGGTTCTGGGCGGCGTCGCCATCACCGGCGGCAGCGGCACCATGCCCGGGGTCATCCTGTCGGTGTTCGTGTTCGGGATGCTGACCTTCGGTCTCGGTCTGGTCAATGTTCCCGGCATCATCATGACCATCATCACCGGCTGCATGCTGATCGGTGCCATCGCCACCCCCATCATCGTGAGGAAGCTGTCACGACCCTGACCCCGATCACCGGCACGGCGGGATCGCCGCGGCGTTCGGGGCCGGCTCAACACCCGGCACAACACCGGGCCGAAAAGAAGAAGGGAATCCCCATGCTTAACCGAATGATCCTCAACGAGACCTCTTATTTTGGCCCGGGCGCCCGCGCCCAGGTCGTCGCGGAGGCCAAGCGGCGCGGCTTCACCAAGGCCCTGGTCGTGACCGACAAGGTCCTGGTCAAGGCCGGCACCGTCGCCAAGGTCACCAGCCTGCTCGACGAAGCCGGGCTGGCTTATGCGCTTTTTGACGAGGTCATCCCCAATCCGACGATGAGGGTCGTCACCGCAGGCGTCGCCGCGTTCGCGCGGGCCAAGGCCGATTACCTGATCGCGATCGGCGGCGGTTCGCCGCAGGACACCGCCAAGGCGATCGGCATCATTACCAACAATCCCGAATTCGCCGATATCCGCAGCCTCGAAGGTGTTGCACCGACGACGAAACCATCGGTGCCGATCATCGCGCTGGCGACGACCTCGGGCACGGCGGCGGAGGTGACGATCAACTATGTCATCACCGACGAGGAAAAACGCCGCAAATTCGTTTGTGTCGATCCGCACGATATTCCGATTGTCGCGATCATCGATTCCGATTTGATGAGCACGATGCCGAAATCGCTGAAGGCGGCGACCGGGATGGACGCATTGACCCATGCGATCGAGGGCTTCATCACCAAGGGCGCCTGGGCGCTGACCGACGCCCTGCATCTCAAGGCGATCGAGATCATCGCACAGTCTCTGCGCGCCTCCTGCGCCGGCGATCCCAAGGGCGTCGAAGCCATGGCGCTGGGGCAGTATGTTGCGGGAATGGGCTTTTCCAATGTCGGCCTCGGCGTGGTCCACGGCATGGCCCATCCCCTGGGCGCCTTCTATGACACGCCGCATGGTGTCGCCAATGCGATCCTGCTGCCCACGGTGATGGCCTACAACGCCGACTACACCGGGGAGAAATATCGTGCGATTGCCGTGGCGATGGGTGTCGCGGGCGCTGCCGGCCTGCCGATTGCCGAAGCCCGCGAGGCGGCGGTCGATGCTGTCCGCACCTTGTCGCGGGATGTCGGCATTCCGACCTCGTTGCGCGAGGTCGGTGTGAAAGAGGCCGATATTCCGGCCCTGGCTGAGGCCGCGTTCGCCGATGTCTGCACCGGTGGCAACCCGCGCGACACCAGCCCGGCGGAGATCGCCGCGCTTTATCACGCGATCTACTGATACCTTTGAGAGAAGCCCAGGGCGGGGGGGCCGACGTTTTGGACCTCCTCGCCCCAGCGATGGACACAGGGGCGGCGCATGATTCAGCCGATCCCTGAGCTGAAATTATGGCTGAAGCGGGTTTTCGACGGAGATCTCAACGACCATGCGGTCGCGACAAACCATCGGGCAATCGCCGTCTTCCGGTATCTTGTCGAACTCCACGTGCGTCTCTACCGCGTCAGACCATCTTTTCCAGACCGACGGCATGGAGCTCCCCGTTGCCGCGAAAATAGTCGGCTTCCGGCCCAACCCCAAGGCGCGGCGTGATGACGTCACGACAGCTGATGACTTTTGCGACAAACCGCTCGGATCGTCGTGATCCCTCGCCTCAAGGGCTTGCCGTCATGGCCCACATTGCGCAATGTTTGCGGCAGCCCCTGGCGCCGCAGCGTCAACACCACGTTGCGGGCCGTGCCATAGACTGCCGCAATCCCGGGGGCCGAGATGAACAGGGTTGCGGCGATCGCTGCCCGAAGGCGTGCTTGCGGCCGATACCGCAAGGCCGGTAACGGCATGCCAGCCAGACGCGACGCCAAAAGAAGCCCGTACTCCAGATCGGCCTCTGCCCCGGCATCGTGAAAACGCTGCGCAATGCCAATCCACGCTGGATCTGAGAGCCCTCGGGCAAGCTGGCGCAGTTCCAGAAGCTGCCGCAAGGCGATCGTGCCATTGTAAAAGTTGTCTTCCAGCAAATGCAGAAGGCAATGGACGACCCTGTGGTCGAGCCTCAAAACCGAAACCGAGACCCCGTCAATTTCGAGCGGCATCGCCCCCCGGATTGCCTCTGCCGCCGGCAGGACAGCGCGGTGCGACCTGTCGGCGAGATCATGATGGATCTCGACACCGAACAGCGCGGCCGGATGGAACAACCGCGGCGCGTGGCGGGGATCGGCGACACCCTGGCCGTGAACGCCGGGCCCCGGAGCGTAGCCGTTTTGGCCCAGCAGGGCGACCGCCGTCGAAATTTCGGCCGCCGGCAACAGAATATCGATATCGGAGCACACCCGTGCGCCGGGGTCGGGATACAGGCCGGTGACATGGGCGGCGCTTCCCTTCAACAGGATCGGGCGAAGCCCCGTCTGATTCAACAGTGCCGCCAGATCCCGGATCTGCCGGCACTGTCGCCGGGTGCGGATTCGGCCCAGCTCTGCCGCACCTTCGGCGTAGGTGCGGGCATCCTCCGGCACCGCCTCGGCAATGCCGAGTTCGCGAAACCGCCAATCCAGCGCCGTGGTGAGCCAAGCCTCGCCAGCGAGTTCCAGAAACCGGCACCAGGTTTCGAAGCTTGTCGCCGCCACCGGCACGGCAGCGGCTTGCGGTCCCACCACCGCGCACAACAAACGTCGGAGATCAGCTCCGTTCGGTTCCGATCGCATGGACTGCCCTTATGCCGTCTTCAAGAGAACCATAGGTCAAACTGACGAACCGCGTACGCTGGCACCACTGGCCCAAGGTTCGGGCAACCGCCGCGTCGGGTATCGACGGCAGCACCGCCCCCGCCGCGATCACGGCGGCAAGGCCGCTTGCGGCGTCCAGGGGTTGCCAGTCACAGTCTGCACCCGCACGGTAGAACAGCGCCACCACAACGGCCGCCGGCAACGCCCGCTGCCGGGTTTCACCGACCACCCGCGGCGGAATATGGCGAATGCCACGTGGGCTGGGATCGCCGGCCGCGGCCGGAAATGACAACAACCGTTCCACCACCGGCCAGCCGCTGGCGCGGACGCGCAACGCCACCGGCAAACCGACGACCGAAAAATCGTCCTTGACGATGGCAACGGTATCGTCGGTCAACAATGTTGCCCCTGACGCGGCCAAGCCCAAGGCCAGGGTGGTTTTGCCGCCTCCGGAGGGGGCGCACAGCATCATGGTGGCGCCATCGATGACCAAACCGGCGGCATGGACAAACAGGGCGACCTGCTGCGGCGCGACGGCGACGGTCAACAGCGTATTACAAACCTCGCCGGCGAGCTCGTCCGGATTGCTGGTCGTGAACAAGATGCGGCCATTCTTCCATAGCGTGTAGCTGCCGCGATCCGCCGTCAGGTCAAAGTCGATCACGTGTTCTTCGCCGAGGCCTTCTGCGCCGAGATCCTCGGCAAGGTGAGCGATCCGCCGACGCAGGCCGATATCGACCTCGGCAAGGCGATTGCGAATCCGGATCGCCTTGCCGAGGAACCGAAGTCCGATTTCCCAGCGTACCGCGCCCTCAAGCCGCAGCGGCGGGTACGCCGCAACGGCCGAACGATCGGAACGTTCCTCGATCGCACCGTCCGGCATTGCCAGTCCCTCGGGCAACGTCTCGACCGACGTGGTGGAACGGATGACGACCAGAGCCTCGATGTCCGGCCGCACCAGGATCGCGCCACCGTCGATCGGGAACAGAGTCTCCATCAAACGACCTCGCTTCCGGCCAAACGCTGGCGGCCGTCATGACCCCATTTTCCGTAGATTGAGACCATGACGCTGCCGTCAGGGGGCACGATCAGCCGCCGCCAGTTCGCACAGTAACGCGATCAGCGCTCCGCACACATCCTGCGCCGGGCCTTCCCACGGATAATGGAAAGGCTGAACGCCCGGCGATGCGTTGAGTTCCAGGACCCAAAAGTTCTCCATGGTGGGGACGGCGGCGGGGGCGGCCTTCGGATCCTGGATCACCACATCCGCGGCCGAGAACAGAAGATCCGGCACCGCGGCACAGGCGGCGCGGATCCATTCCGCGTAACCCGGATGAAGAGCGTCCGCATCGGTAATGCTGTCGGCCCCCATGGCGCCGTTCGACGCCGGATGCAAGAACACCCGCCGCCCCGCCGGCACGATCGCCTCAAGATCCCACCCCTGCCGGGTGAGCATGAAGTCGCGGGCATGGCCCGCCGGAATATCCGAATGCCCGGGTACCCGCCGACGCCGTCGTTCGGAATGTTTGGCGTCGATCAACGCGGCAATTGTGCTTTTGCCGTCGCCCACGACATTGGCCGGGCGGCTGAGCTTCATCCCCACAATCGCGGGCCGGACAAAAAAGAACCGCCAAACCTCTCCGGAAACACTGCGCTCGATCAATAATTCATCGTGACAGGTGGCGACGGCGACACAGGCGTCAAAAATCTCCGTGGCATGGCGTAACGCCGGAAACACCAGATCCCCCAGGCTCCCCGTGTTCGGTTTCACGCAGACTTCACCCGGCATTTCGGCGGCGTAGAGCAACGCCCGTTCAAGGTCGCTGCTGGCAAATACCGCCCCGGGTGGAACCGGTATCCCCGCCTGGGCCAGAACCGCTTTGGTGCGGTGCTTGTTCCGCAGCAAAGCATGCGCGGTGCCGTTGATAGGTTCCCCGGGCCCGCCGTCAGCGGCCGCCCACGACAGGCGCTGCTCCCTGTAATAGAAGTTCTTCGCCCCGATGGTCAGGCGCAGACCCGCGCACAGTGGATCGGCATCGTTCCACAACCGGGCTGGGCTGACTGCGGTGACGATACCGGCTCGGTGTGCTGCTTCCCGCAGGCAGAGGGAATGACCGTCCAACGATTCCCCGCCGTCCCCTTCATCCGGCAAAACAACCGACCATGATGCCATCGGAATTTCAATCCAAGCTTCAGCCCGCGGCTCGCCCTTGACGCGGCCGCGGGCGGGCCCATCATCATTCGCCGGAAAGCGCCAAGGCCCGTCGGGAATAGAGGATCGCCGCCATGGCGGGCGGGATCACCCCCGCAACCTTCGCCATTTTTCGCAACGCATCCCGGCGCTCCAGAAATGCGGGGCTTCCCTCGGCAAACTCGGTCTCTGCTTTGTCCTCGATTTGAGGTCTGGTCTTGTCATGCTCTTGGGAGCCCATGGTTTCTCTCGTCCCTGTCGTCCTTATGAAACAAAGGAATTGGTTAACATGCGGAAGGGGGCTGGTCAAGATCACGATTTACGTGTTTCGGACCGCCATCGCGACAACGTTAGAGAAGGCTGGTCGTAATTTGTTGGGTTTGAGTTGCCAGTTTTGTCGTTAGCGCTCTCATTGCACGGTCTGTCTCAATCAGAACATCCTTGTGCGCCTTCTTGAAATATCCTGGCGATCGTTCGGCATAGCGGGCGGACCATGTCGCCACGGGCGTTGTCCTTGCGGTATCCTGGATTACTGGCAGGCTGCCGCAATGTTCGGCATAAGCTTGGCGAAATTTGGCGCTGCGGCGATCGTGAGGCCGCTGTGGGTACGAAACTCGGCGCAAATGGTGGAATCGATCACACCATTTCGTTGAACGTGCCGACGTACGAGCCGGCGGCACTCCAAACTGCTCCTCGATATGCCGTCCGTACCCCCGATTTCTGCCTCGGGATCGGCGCCTACGGCCGCTTCGGCGCCTTCGCGCCCCGGCCGCCGGTCATGGTCGCCGGCAGGATCGCACCGGTCAGGTCCGCGGTCCGGACCAGGGCCATGTTGACCCGGGCCCCGGTCAGATCGGCATCACGCAGCAGGACCCCGGATCCCGATGCGATCCGAAGATCGGCATCGATGAGCTTGGCATGTTGCAGATTGACCGGCCAGGGCCGCTCCGGGTCGCCCGACAGCGGGACGGCGTCCAGCACCGCGTCTTTCATAATCGCCCGGGTCAGGTTGGCGCGGCGAAAGCTGCAACCGGATAGGGTGGCCTTCGTGAAATTCGCGTCGGTAAAGTTGCACCACGCCAAGTCGCTCATGGTCAGCACGGTGTTGGTGAAGGAGGCCCCGGCCAGATTGCAGCGCTGAATCTTGACGGCGGACAGGTCCAATTCGTCGAGCGGAGCGCCACCAAGGTCGCACAGGTCCAGTTCAAGGCGTTTGCCCTGCTGTCCGCCGGAGTCGAGCCAGCGCCGGTGCCGGTCGAGCAGCTCGAACAGTTCGGCGCCCAGCACGCGCAGTTCGCCCTGCGGGTCGATTCCCAGGGTCAGGATCTGCCGGGCGGCGAAGTCGTCAAGCGTGGCCCCCGACAGCACCGCGCCGGTCAAGGTGGTATTTTTGAGGGTCGCGCCGCTGAGATCGGCCGAAATCAGGATGGCCCCTGACAGATCGGCGCCCGACAGGTCGGCGTCGATCAGTTCGGCCCCCGTCAGGTCGCAATTCTCCAGATTGGATCCCACCAGGATCGATCGATTGAGCTTGGCGTCGACCAGCTGGGTGTTGCGGGCCAGGGAGGGATCGCGATCGTCGGGGGTGTTGCGGGTGCTGACGGCGCTCAAGGTTCCGGTGCGCAAATCGGCGCCGGCCAGGTTCGCCTCGGACAGATCCGCGTTGTTGAGACAGGCGCCGCGCAGATCGGCGCCCATCAGGTTGGCATTATTGAGATTGGTGCGTTCCATATCCGCCATCAGCAGCACCGCGGCGCGCAGATCGCTGCCGCTGAAATTGCTGTCGGTCAGAATGGCGCCAACCATCTTGGCGTTGCGCAGCGTCACGCCCGAGAGCGGCAGGCCACTGAGATCATGATAGCTGAGATCGGCCTGGGTGCCGCCGCTCAGCCCTTTGCTCCAGCGGTCATGGGCCGACAAACGCTGACGCAGCTTGGCCAGATAGGCGCTTGAGTGCAGGCTCTGCGGTGCGGCCATGAACCGGTTAACTCCTCGGCAAACCCCGTGGGACCTGCTCGTCCGTGACAACGCTCAATCGTCCTTCGGGGCTGATCAATTGCCAGGAATGTCGCCCCGATCGACGCGGAAATTCGTCGGACCGAAGCGCACGCCGCAGCTCGCAACCGATCCCGAACTCTATCATTCCGCATTCAAGCCCGATTCTCGTAACGGAATGGTTAATCATATGCCAAATCATGTCAACCGGGCGGCAGCATTTGATCCAATCCGGATGGGACCCCGACGCGATTGGTGCCACCGGCGGGGTCTTTGCGGCGTTCCTAATCGCGACCAACCGGGCTAATATCGCCGACAATTGAACGTGAACCAGCAACCGGTGGCCAATGTGAGTGATGTGACCCAACCCTGCCCCGCTGAACTGATCGCCCTGGCCGAACGATTGGTCGCGGCGAGTGGCGCCGTCATTCGCCCTTACTTCCGCGCGGGCCTTCAAGTCGTTGACAAAGCAGATCTGTCGCCGGTCACGGCGGCGGATCGCGAGGCGGAACTGGCGATCCGGGCCTTGATCACCCAGGCCCGCCCCCAGGATGGCATCATCGGCGAGGAGTTCGGTCGGGAACGTCACGATTCGCCCTACGTCTGGGTCATCGATCCGATCGATGGCACCAAGAGCTTCATCACCGGCCGGCCGATTTTCGCGACCCTGATCGCGCTGTTGCATGAGGGGCGGCCGATCCTCGGGGTGATCGATCAGCCGATCATCGGCGACCGCTGGATCGGTGCGGCCGGGATGGCGACTCATTTCAATGGGAAGCCGGCGCAGGTCCGGTCCTGCGGCGCCCTTGACCATGCCGTCCTGGGCACGACCTCACCCGATCTGTTCGACCCTGATGATTTCGCCCGCTTCCGTCGGGTCGCCGGGGTGGCGAAGCTCACCATGTATGGTGGCGACGGCTATGCCTATGGCCTGCTGGCCGCCGGCTTTGCCGACGTTATCATCGAAGCGAATCTCAAGCTCTATGACTTCGCCGCGCTGGTGCCGGTGATCGAGGGGGCCGGCGGCATGATCACCGATTGGCAGGGCCGCGCCCTGGGTGCCGACTCCGATGGCCGGGTGTTGGCCGCGGGCGATGAGGTCGCCCATGGCGCAGCGCTGGAGTTGCTGGCCGGCTGATGTTCGCGGGCCGTTTCCAGGGTTGGGGCCCGAGGGACCCGGAAACGGTGCGATCCCACCGTGGGGTCGTGACCGGTCATGCTTCGCCTCTTGGACCAAATATGCTTGGCCGGCGGTCAAAGCCCGCTATGATAGCGGCTTCCCGGCCACCTGGTGGTATCGGCGGCGACCGCCGCCGCGGAAGCGAAGCTTGCCGCCCGTTAGCCAATCTGACAGGAGAACAGGATGGCGAACCGCCGTTCCAATGTCGCCATCGGTGATCGGTTTTCCAGAGCCAGCCAACCCGACAAGACCTACAAGGTCTATGCGATCGACAGTCGCCCGGGTTTTCCCATTCATGCCCGGCTGCACGACGAATCCTACGACAGGGACCAGATCACGGTATCGCTTGATGCCCTTTCGGATCCCCTGTTGTTCGTCCGTGTGGCGCGGCGCGAAACCGAGGGCTGAGCCGACGGCATCTCCAGGGCGTACAGCGTTCCAGACGCCGGGGGCGGAACGCAACCAAGTCGAGGGATTGGGTTGCTCTTGCGCGTTGGACGCGTGCGGCGGGGGCAAGCCTCCGCCGCGGTGCCGGTGCCGTGATCGCGGACCGGACGGTCGTGCTTGTCGGCACCCGCGCAAACACGGTATGACTGTCGTGGCTACCCGGGAGCGCGGTGGTCATCGTTGAATTGGCTCAGGGTTTTTCTCGTGCGATGGCGAAAGCACCTGAACACGCGCCGCAGTGGAAACGTCGGTTCATCGCCTGGTGGGAAGGTTATGAACTCGCCGGCGGCGATGAGAGCGGCGCCGATGGTGCCGACGGCAGCCGTGGATCCGGTTCCCGGGGGGCGCCGCCCGCGGTTGTCAATGACAAGCCCAAGGCGGGGATATCGCGATTCGGCAAGCCGCTCTGGTCGGCCAACCGGATCCAGGTTGCCGAGAAAATCTGGGGCGAGGGCTTCGTCACGCCCGGTAGTCAGGATTACATCCCCAACCTGCTGAAGCCGCTGGGGCTGAACCCGGCGATGAGCGTGCTGGATCTCTCGGCCGGTCTGGGCGGCGTCGTCCGGATCATGGCGACGAGATATGGCGTCTGGACCACCGGGTTTGAAGCCTCGCAATTTCTGGCGGAGCAGGGGATGGCCCGCTCGGTCAAGCATGGCCAAGCCAAGCAGGCGCCGATCTCACACTACGACCCGGAGAATTTCGTCGCCCCCAAGCGCTTCGACGCGATCTTCGCCAAGGAGTTTCTGTTCTCGGTCCGCAATATCGAAGCCATGACCGATGCCATCGAGGCCGGATTGAAATCCCGCGGACAGCTGCTGTTTACCGATTATGTGATCGAGCGGGAGGGGTCACGGGGCAAGGCGCTGCAGGCTTGGTACGATCACGAGCCTTTGGCGCCGCATCCAAGGACGCTCCACCAGATCACCGAGTCTTTGCAGCAGCGCAATCTTGATTTGCGAATTACCGAGGACATCACCGAAGTCCACCGCACGACGATTCTGACGGGTATCCAGGCCCTGTCAGACCATTTGTCATCGCACCACACCGACAAGGAAACCAAGGTTGCGGTGCTGGAGGAGGTGGAGCTGTGGGCGCGACGCGTCGCGGCGCTCCAGGACGGCTTGCGGGTCTATCGGATTTTCGCGCTGAAGCCCAACGTGCCGGGTGATACCTGACGCCAGGATGGGTGCTGCGCCCGTTGGTCTCGTCTGCTCAGTACGGTGCCAATTTGTACAGATCCGGCAACAGCAAGGCCAGCACTTCCGCCCAGTCCTGGCCCGGGCGGCGGCGGATCAGGCGCATCGTTGGATACCACGGCGTGTCGGCGCGATCGAGCTGCCAGCGCCAGTCCGACGACGGCGGGAGCAGCAGCCATACCGGAGCGCCCAGGGCGCCGGCGAGATGACCGATGGCGGTATCGACGCTGATCACCAGGTCAAGCATCTGTATGGTTGCGGCGCAGTCCGCCATATCATGACCCGCCTCGAAGATCGGCAGCAGCCGGTCGCCCAGGGGCGGCGGCCCGGGCATCGGCTGCTGAAGCGACAACAGCCGATAGGGCAGCAGCAGCAGGGGGGCCAGGGCAAAGGGAACGATTGAGCGCTCGTGATCGTTGCCGTGGCCCGGATTGCCGCGCCAGGCGATGCCAACCCGCGGCCGTGGCCAATCGGCCAGGCGCTCCTGCCAGTGCCGGGTCACCAAATCGGGCACGGTGAGATAGGGGACCTGGGCCGGGATCGTCGTGCCGATCACGGATGGCACGCTCATCAGGGGCAGGGTGCGGTCGAAATCAGGCAGGGGATCGCCGGTCACGACGACGGTGGCGACCTCCGACAGGACCGCGGTGAGACGCCACAGGGTCGGTTGGACCTCGACCACGACGTGGCCGCCCCAGCTCTGCCACAGCGCGGCGACGGTGGGAACGAAACGGAGGAACTGGATCGTGTCGCCCAGCCCCTGTTCGGTATGCAGCAACAGCGTGCCACCAGGGCAGGGTTCGCCGTGCCACCGGGGCTGGACGAACGGCCGGGGCGGGCATCCCAGTTCCGGGACGTGATGTCGCGCCTCGTAGCCGGCCCAGCCCGCGGCGAAGTCTCCGGTCATCAGCGCCAGGATGGCGTCGTTATAGCGGGCTCGGGCGTGATCCGGTGCCAGGGTCAAAACGCGACGATAGAGCCGTCGCGCCAGCGCGATGCCCGCCGGGATCTGGCCCACCGACAGGCGCGCCAGATTGAACCAGGCATCCGTCTGGTCGGGTGCCAGGGTAAGCGCCCGGCGCAGCATCGCGATCGCGTCATCGCTACGGCCCTGGTCGTAGAGAAGATTGCTGAGGGGAATGTGGAATTGGGCTTGACCGGGATCGATCCGGAGCGCCCGCCGCACCGCGGTGCGGGCCTGGTCCGGGCTGGATGTGCGCGCCGCGATCGCAAGATTATTCCAGCAGCCGGCATCGTCGGGCCGAAATCGCAGGCCGGTGCGGAACACGGCGATCACCGCGGGGCCGCCGTGCCGCTGGGCGAGCAGGATATCGCCCAGCAGGCGCCAGGCCTGGACCACCCCGAGCCGGGCGGCACGCCGGTACCCGGTCGCGGCAGGCCCCGGGGCCCCGGACGCCGCCTCGGCCTGCGCCGCTTGCAGCAGCAGGTCCGGGTGGGCCGGCCATTGCACCAGGGCCGCGCGCAAAAGCGTCCGGGCGGCCTCGCTTTGGCCCTGCAGGAGTCGGATCTCGGCGAGGTGAATCGTGCTCCACAGCCGATCGGGGCCAAGCCGCCGGGCCCGGGTCAGGCTGGTCGCGGCGGCGTCGAGGCGGGATAGCAGCTTCAGGGCCAGGCCCCGATAGGCTTCGCCATCACCCCGGGCCGGATCGCGGCAGAGGGCCCGTTCGGCCGCGGCGCAACATAGTGCCGGGTGCCCGCGGCGTCGTCCGATCTCCGCCAGCGCCAGGTCGGCGGTGATGTCGTCGGTGATCCCACGATACAGCGCCTCGGCGACATCCAGATCGCCAGCATCAAGGAACAGCTGGGCGCGTTGCAAATGCAACACCCGCAGCGGGTTCACAGGGCCGACAGGGGGACGGGACGATGACGGCGACTTCATGCCGTGACCATAGCGTACCCCCCGGGGGGGTGTCGACGGCGTTCCCCCGCCGATCCTGGCGCAAAGCGGTGCGGCGCGACCCCCGCGCGGCCCCCGCGCGACCATTGACAGCCCAGGGGGGAACGACTATCTTCGCGCGCTCCGTACGCCGTCGCCTGGGATAGAGATCATGAAAGTCGTTAATTCGCTCAAGTCGATGAAAACCCGCCACAAGGCTTGCCGCGTCATTCGCCGCAAGGGTCGGGTTTACGTCATCAACAAGGAAAACCCTCGTTTTAAAGCCCGCCAGGGCTGATTGCGGATCACCCGGTGGTTCTCTGAGCCCCGGGTTGGTGGCGCGGGCCGATTCGGTTTCGGCCTGGTTCCGGCGCGGATGGGCTCATGGGCCCGGCCATAGGATCGATGGTTTCGGCGAAGGGGCTTGACTGTGGTCGCCCGGGGCGCTTCTTATCGCTTGGCTGCGACACGCAGCCAAGCCTTGAGGTGTGTTCGCTCGCCGGGGGGATCCAGCATGGAGATGCCGAAGCCGGATGCCGCGATCATCCAGCGGCGCAGTGAAATCGTCAATGCACTCGCGGCGATTGTTCCGGGCAATGGCGTGATTGCCGGTTCGGATGCGCTGCGCGTCTTTGAATCCGATGGTCTGACCGCTTATCGCCAGGTGCCCCTGGTGGCGGTTCTGCCGTCAACGACCGAGCAGGTCTCGCAGGTTCTGCGCTACTGTCACGAGATTGGCGCCAAGGTCGTGCCGCGTGGTGCCGGGACCTCGCTGTCCGGGGGCGCCCTGCCGCTGGCCGACGGTGTCCTGCTGGTGCTCAGCCGGCTGAACCGAATCCTGGACGTCGACTGGGACAATCGCTGTGTCGTCGCGCAGCCCGGTGTCACCAATCTTGGGATCACCGCGGCGGTCGCTCATCGCGGTTTCTACTATGCGCCGGATCCGTCCAGCCAGATCGCTTGCACCGTCGGGGGGAACATTGCCGAGAATTCCGGCGGTGTCCACTGCCTGAAATATGGCCTGACCACCAACAATGTGTTGGGCATCGAGATGGTGCTGATCGACGGCTCGGTCGTTCGATTGGGCGGGCGCCACCTCGATTCCGAGGGCTATGACCTGTTGGGTCTGATGACGGGCTCCGAAGGGTTGCTGGGGGTCGTGACGGAGGTGACGCTGCGCATCCTGCCCCGGCCGGCGACGGCCCGGGCCCTGTTGATCGGATTTTCCAGCAACGAGGCTGGTGGCGACTGCGTTGGTGCCATCATTGCGGCCGGGATCATTCCCGGGGGCATGGAGATGATGGACCGGCTGGCGATTGCCGCTGCCGAGGATTTCATTCAGGCCGGCTATCCGCTTGATGTCGAGTCCCTGCTGATCGTCGAACTCGACGGCTGCGCGGCCGAGGTTGACCATCTGGCCGCGATGGTCGAGGGCATTGCCCGCGCCAAGGGTGCGGTATCGGTTCGCGCCAGTGCCAGCGAGGAGGAGCGCCTGCGCTTCTGGGCCGGGCGCAAGGCGGCGTTCCCGGCGGTAGGCCGTATCAGTCCCGATTATTACTGCATGGATGGCACGATTCCGCGCGGTCAGTTGCCTTATGTTCTCAGCCGGATGGCGGCGATGAGCCGGGCCTGCGGGCTCCGCGTTGCCAACGTGTTCCACGCTGGCGATGGCAATCTGCATCCGCTGATCCTCTATGATGCCAACGAGCCCGGCGCCTTGACGGCGGCGGAGGCGTTCGGTGCCGACATCCTGAAACTGTGTGTCGATGTCGGTGGTGTTCTGACCGGGGAACACGGCGTCGGGGTTGAAAAACGCGACCTGATGACTTATCAATTCGCAGCCCTCGACTTGGTGCAGCAACAGCGCGTCAAATGCGCGTTTGATCCCCAGGGGTTGTTGAATCCTGGAAAAATGTTTCCCGAGTTGCACCGTTGCGCCGAGCTGGGGCAATTCCATGTCCGGGCGGGCCAGATCCGCTTCCCGGATATTCCGCGGTTTTGAACGGGCCGGTATCCGGCTTCGGTGTGACCTCAAGGCGGCAGGGACCCGGTCGGGCCTGTCGGGGGCAGGCATGGCAATGATCTTCAGGCCGACCGACGAGGCTCAGGTGGTTGAGGTTGTGACCTGGGCCTGTGGTGACGGGGTTCCTCTGGAGGTCGTCGGGGCCGGAAGCAAACGCGCGCTGGGCCGACCGGTCTCGTGTGATCATGTCCTGGATCTGGCGGCGTTGACCGGGGTAACCCTGTACGAGCCGGCGGAACTGGTGCTGTCGGCCCGGGCCGGGACACCGGTGGTGGAAATCGAGGCGCAGCTGGAACAGCATCAGCAGTTGCTGGCCTTCGAACCGGGCGACTGGGGGCCGTTGCTCGGGGCACCCGCCGGCGCCCAGACCATCGGCGGCGTCATCGCCTGCAATCTGGCCGGGCCGCGACGGGTGGCTGCCGGGGCGGCCCGGGATCATTTCCTGGGTGTTCGAGCCGTCAATGGCCGTGGCGAAGCGTTCAAGAGCGGCGGACGGGTCGTCAAGAACGTGACCGGCTATGAGTTGTGCAAGCCGTTGGCGGGCAGCTATGGCACCCTGGCGGCGATGACGTCGGTGACGGTCAAGGTCCTGCCGGCGCCGCAACAGACCTTGACCCTGGCCTGGTTCGGGCTCGCCGACGTCGCGGCACTGCGCCGGCTGACCACCGCCTTGAACAGCCCGGTCGAGATTTCGGGGGCGGCCCATCTGCCGGCGTCGATTGCGGTGCGCTCGTCGGTGGCTCCGGTTGCTGCGGCGGGTGGCGCGGTGACCCTGGTTCGTCTGGAAGGTTTCGCGCCCTCGGTGGCGCACCGCGCCGACACCTTGTCGGCGCTTTTCGGCGGGGCGCAGCGCTGGGATCGGGCGCTGTCGCGGACGCTTTGGGCGGAAATCCGGGATGTCGGCGTGTTTTGCGGCGACAGCACGCCGACGGTGTGGCGCTTGTCGGTACCGCCGGCCGCCGGCGCCACCGTGGTCGGCGCTGTGGTCGCGCGGCTCGGGGCCGACGTGCCGGCCTATTACGATTGGGGCGGCGGCCTGATCTGGCTGGCGGTGCCGGGGACCTTGGCTGACGCCGGTGCCGCGGCGGTTCGCGCCGCCCTGACGGAATGCGGCGGCCACGCGACCTTGATCCGGGCACCGGAGCCGATCCGGGCGACGGTCGACGTGTTTCAACCGCAGGCGCCGGCGCTGGCGGCACTGGCCGGCCGGGTCAAGGACAGCTTTGATCCCCGGCATATTCTCAATCCCGGGCGGATGGTTCCGGGCTGGTGAGCGTCGGTGGCGCGCCCCGTTGGGACCCGTTGCGACCGGGGGCGTGCCGGTGTCGCGGTGATTGCTGAACATGATCGGGGGCACCGGGTGTTGCCGGGCCTCTCCAGGAGCGGGTTCCGATGCAGACCAACTTCACCCTGGCGCAGCTTGCCGATTCCGACATCGCCGCGGCCGAGACAATTCTCCGGACCTGCGTCCATTGCGGCTTTTGCCTTGCGACCTGTCCCACCTACGTCCTTGATGGCAACGAGCTGGATAGTCCGCGCGGGCGGATCTATCAGATCAAGGACATGCTCGAGCGGGGCGGCCCGGTCGCCGAGACCACCGTCGAACATATCGATCGCTGCCTGTCCTGCTTGTCCTGTATGACGACCTGTCCGTCGGGCGTGCACTATATGCATCTGGTCGACCATGCCCGCGCCCATATCGAACAGAATTTCCGGCGTTCCGTTGGCGATCGTCTGTTGCGCCGCCTGCTGAATCTGGTTCTGCCGCGGCCGGGGCTGTTCCGGCTGTCGCTGTTCGCCGCGGTGCTGGCGCGTCCGCTGTTGCGCCTTCCCGGCGTCGCCGGTCTGGTGTCGCCGCGCCTGGCCGGGTTGATCCGGTTTGCCCCGCGTACGATTCCGCCCCCCAGCGCCGTTGACCGGGTTCAGGTCTGCGCCGCCGAAGGGCCGCGGCGCTACCGCGTTGCCTTGCTGACCGGATGCGCCCAGCAGGTCCTGGCGCCGGAGATCAACGAGGCGACGGTGCGGCTGCTTTGTCGCCTCGGCGTCGAGGTCGTGGTCGCCGATAGCGGGTGTTGCGGTGGGCTCAGTCACCATCTGGGGCAGGTCAACAGCGGCTTGGCTCTGGCGCGACGGAATATCGCCGCGTGGATCGCCGAAATGGACGGCCCCGGGCTCGATGCGGTGATCATCAATACGTCCGGCTGTGGCACCACGGTCAAAGACTACGGCTTCATGTTCCGTGACCAGCCCGAATGGGCTGGCAAGGCGGCACGGGTTGCCGCGATCACCCGGGATGTCACCGAATTCCTGGTGGAACATGACTTTGCCCTTGAGCGGTTGGGCCCGCCGCGGGTGACCGGGCAGGTCATTGCCTATCATGCCGCCTGTTCGCTGCAGCACGGTCAGCGCACCCGCGAACCACCGAAGCTGCTGTTGCGTCGCGCCGGTTTCACCGTCCGCGATATTCCGGATGCGCATCTGTGTTGTGGTTCCGCCGGGACCTACAACTTGTTGCAGCCGAACTGGGCCGGTGATTTGCGCCAGCGCAAGGTCGCGGCGATCGCCAGCACGACGCCCGACGCCGTGGCGGCCGGTAATATTGGTTGCATCGAGCAGATCGGCAGCGCAACGACGCTGCCGGTCGTGCATACCGTTGCCTTGCTGGACTGGGCGACCGGTGGCCCGCTGCCGGCACCGTTGACATCGCGGGCGGCGTTTTTGACCGGTTTGCGGTGACTTGAATTTTGCTGACCTGCCGGGGCAGTGTGTCGCCTGTCCACCGCACGTCTTTCGAGCGATAGTGGCCCCCATGATGAATGATGATCGCCTTGAAATTGCCGACGCTACGGACAAGGCGGGCGGTATCATCTGGACGGAGGATCTGCGGCTTGGGACGCCGTCGCTGGATTGCGAACATCAGGCCATTACGCTGATCATGGCGCGGCTGCACGCTGCCGCCGGTACCGCCGTCACCGGGGAGGCTCTCGGGCTGATTCTTTCGGATCTGGTCGACCAGCTTCAGGCGCATTGTCTGCATGAGGAGCAATTCATGCGTGCCAATCGATGCCCCGGTATCGCGGTTCAGACCGCGCAACATAACCAGCTCTTCGACCTGGTTCAGCAGATTCTAGGGGATTTTGAGCGCGGCGGATTCCAGCTCGACACCACGGCGCCGACGACGCTGTGGCGCTGGTTCCGGGCGCATGTCGTCGAGTCGGACCTGCGCCTGAAAGGCTGGGGTGAATGGTGACGCCCGCCGGGACCGGCGGGCGGGCCTTGCGGTGTGACGGACCTATTCGACGGGTGCCACGTCTTCGACGGGCGCGACGTCCACCTTGGCCAAGGTCGGATTCTCCCGCAGCGCCGAATAGTGTTTCAGAACCCAGTTGAGGTGCACCGCCATCGCCTGGGCCGCGGCGTCGGGGTCGTGCTTTTCGATCGCAGCGAGCACGTCGCGGTGATGCTCAAGTGTCACCGCATCTTTGCCGCCGACGAACAGCTCCTTGCGGTGAAAGCTGACCTTCTGTTTCAAGGTGTCGCGAAGCACCGCGAGGATATGCATGTAGACCGCGCTGCCGGCCATCTTGGCCATGGCCAGATGGAAGGCCAGGTCATCGGTGGCGCGCACCGCGCGGCGGGCGGGATCACCCAGCCGATCGAGCAAGGCGCGCAATTCCTCGATCTGGGGCGGCGTGGCACGAACCGCGGCGCGGCGTGCCGCCCACGACTCGAGGACAACGCGGATTTCGGCGAGGTCATACAGGTTTTCGACCTGTTGACGCACCATTTCGGTCAAGGGTTCGTCCATCACCTTGACCGATGACAGCACGCGGGTGCCGCCGCCCTGGACCGCGGCCAGGAAACCCTGCGCTTTCAGCTGCTGCAAGGCGGCGCGAACCGACACCCGGCTGACCTGCATCGTTTCCGCGATCTGACGTTCCCCCGGGAGCCGCGCCCCCGGCATCAATTCGCCCCGTGTGATCAGATCGAGCACCGATTGGGCGACACGATCGGAAATGCGATCGTGCGTAACACTACTGGACTCGTCGTGAACCAAGGTCATGCCCCTCGTCCGGCCCAAAAGGACGGCTGGTCAGACACGCCGATGTTCCCAGACACCAGTACCGCTACCGATCCGCGACAACGACCCTTGGCCGTTCTGCCGTCGTCGGCCGCACGCCGCACCAGCTCTGTCAGACTCGAACATGCCTTGAAATAGAGTATACCCCTACGCCCCCCTGATCCGCCACGTCAACGGCGACGCACCCGGGACAGCGGTTCTCATTTTGGCGACGAAGGGTTGGGCTTTCGCCCAAACCCAACGGGGGCAATGCCCCAGACCCCTTTATTTTTGTCAAAATAGAGGGGGACTCGGGGTTCATCCCGAGCGGGTGCGGGCGGCAGCCCGCGGGCCGACAGTGAAAATGAGAACTTGCTGCACCCGAGACGATGATTGCGTCGCAGCGGCGCTCACCCGGCGCATCCGGCATTGCATTGGCTCCGGTTCAAGTGACAGGCGGCGACACAGGCCGATTGATCGCACAGCAGGTCGATCACCGATTGATCCGGGCCAGGTGCCGCCGCTGTCGAGGCCGTCGGCGTGGCGCCGACAAGGTCGAACTGGACCTGACGTTGCCGCTGTTGACGCTGCGTCTCGACCTGGCAGCTTTTTCCGGCTTGTTCGCAGGCGGTGGTGCAGCGGCTCGCCGTGTTGGCACAGGCCCCTTGGCACTCCGGCCCGGGGCCGGTTGCCGCGGGAGCCGCCGGGACCGCCAGCACGGCCGCGCCGACGCGACCGGCGCTTTGGCTGCCGGCCGTCGTCCGGGCCGCGGCGACGGCCTCTCCCTCCGAATGGCGGTCCCGCGGGGCCTGATTCAGGGCCGGCGAGGCCCCGGGGTCCAGCAAGGCCGGGGCCGTTGGTCCCGGTGGGTTGAACGGGTTATCGATCGGCGTCGGGCTGTTGTGGGTCTGGAGCCCGGTCACGCCGTCATAGGTTGAGCACGCCGCCAGCAGAATCGGCAGCAACATCACGATCAGCCATGCTTTTCCCGGCACCCTCGCCATATCGTCACTCCTGGTTCGGTCGGGGCTCGGGAACCGCCCCATCCCTTCACATCGTTGTCGGCCATGAATTCGGCGCCCGCGCCGGCAAGCACGCTGCCGTCGCGGGTGTTGCGGCGCTATGGTATGTCCAAGGACTCCCGTTGCGCCAAGGATAGAGTGATGTTTGACACCAATTCAGAGCGCGTGCCAGGGCGCGCGATCTTGCCTGACGTTGTTCTCGACGGCATGGTCGCGATTCTCGGCGATCGCTTTTCAACGTCGGTGGCGGTCTGCGAGCAGCATGGCCACGACGAGTCGTATCATGCGACGCTGCCGCCTGATGGTGTGGCTTTCGTGCGCTCGACCGAGGAGGTCGCCGCGGTTGTCAGGCTGTGCGCGGCCCATCGGGTGCCGATGATCCCGTTCGGCGCCGGCACTTCGCTCGAGGGCGGCGTCGCCGCGCTGCGTGGCGGGATCGCGATCGACCTGACGGGGATGAACCAAGTGGTTCGCTTCAGCGCCGAGGATCTCGATATCACGGTGCAGGCGGGCGTGACCCGCAAACAATTGAATGACCATATCCGCAACGACGGGTTGTTTTTCCCGATCGATCCCGGTGCCGATGCCACCTTGGGGGGCATGGCATCGACACGGGCCAGCGGCACCAATGCGGTGCGCTACGGCACGATGCGCGAGAATGTTCTGGGGCTGACCGTGGTCCTGGCCGATGGCCGGGTGATCCATACCGGCGGGCGCGCTCGGAAATCGGCGGCCGGCTACGATCTGACGCGGCTGCTGGTCGGATCGGAAGGCACGTTGGGGATCATCACCGAAGTGACCCTGCGGCTCCATGGCCTGCCCGAGGCGATATCGGCGGCGGTATGCCCGTTTGACGATATAAGGGGGGCGGTCGATACCGTGATCGCAACGATCCAGATGGGGGTCCCGGTGGCGCGGATCGAGCTGCTCGACGCGCTGACGATCAAGGCGGTCAACGCGTATTCCAAGCTGGACCATGCCGAGGTCCCGACGCTGTTTTTTGAGTTCCACGGCACCGAAGCCGGCGTCGTGGAACAGGCCGGGATCGTCGAGACGCTTGCGGTGGAAAATGGTGGACGGGGTTTCCTCTGGGCGACACGGCCGGAGGATCGCACCCGGCTCTGGCAGGCGCGACACGATGCCTACTACGCCTCGATTGCGTTGCGTCCCGGCTGCCGCGGCTGGCCGACCGACATTTGCGTTCCCATCTCGCGCCTGGCCGACTGCATCGTCGAGACCCACGGCGATCTGGCCGGGTCAAGGCTGATGGCGCCGCTGGTCGGCCATGTCGGCGATGGCAATTTTCATTTGACCTTCGTCGTTGATCCCGCGGATCCACAGGATTTGGCCGAGGCCGACCGGCTCAATCGCCGGCTGGTCGCGCGGGCGCTGGCCATGGGTGGAACCTGCACCGGCGAGCATGGCATTGGCAGCGGGAAGATCGCGTTTCTCGAAGCGGAGCATGGTGAGGCGGTTGACGTGATGCGCGCCATCAAGCGGGCGCTTGATCCCGACGATTTGTTGAACCCCGGCAAGGTGTTCCGTCGCTAGAAAGAGACAGTGGCGCGGGCACGGAGGCCCGCGCCACCGCGAAGTTTCATTCACCGCGGGTCAGCCCCAGGCCGGTGGGCGGCTAACGCGGGATTGGGCCGGTCGTTATCATCACGGAACGTTCTGGTAACGAAATGACCGGATGTGATCGGGCCGATGCGAAATCGGCCACGGTCAATCCCGGCCCTGTCGTTCTCTGACGTTGATTTTCCCGGGATCTTCCCGGCCACCCCGGGCCCCGCCACCCCTGCGGCAGGGGGTGGGGCAGGGTCGACCGCAGCGCGCTTGTGAGGCGCGACGCCGCGGCGCGCGATCAGCCGAAGCTGACCTCGACGATTTCATAGCTCTTGGAGCCGCCCGGGGTCGTGACTTCGACGGTGTCACCGACCCGCTTGCCGATCACGGCACGGGCCAGCGGCGAGGTGATCGACAACAGACCGCGTTTGATGTCGCCCTCGTCCTGACCGACGATCTGGTAGGTGTTCTCCTCGTCGGTGTCCTCATCGGCGACCGTGATCGTCGCGCCGAATTTGACCGCATCGCCCGACAGGCGCGAAACATCGATCACTTCGGCCCGGCTGATCTTGTCCTCCAACTCCATCAGACGGCCTTCGATGAAGCTCTGACGCTCCCGTGCCGCATGGTATTCGGCGTTCTCCGACAGGTCGCCATGCTCGCGGGCCTCAGCGATCGCCTTGATCACCGCAGGACGCTCGATTGTTTTCAACTGCTTCAACTCATCTTGCAGGCGGTTGAAGCCTGCCATGGTCATTGGCACTTTTTCCATGGGTCCCCGGTCCACAAACGCTGAGAAGGTCGATGACGCGACCGCGAGGTCGCGACGTCACCCGCTGTTTCAGTACGATCCGTTAAGGTACGATTGCAAAGGCGCAACTTCAAGGCTGCCACTTCGCAACGCCGAGATGGCCTCCACGGCGGCCCGCGCACCGGCAACGGTGGTGTAATAGGGGATGTTATTGACGAGCGCGGTCCGGCGCAAGCTGAAGCTATCAGCGATCGCCTGTGCTCCCTCGGTTGTATTAATGATCAGCTTAACCTCGCCGTTGATCATCGCGTCAACAATGTGCGGTTGACCTTCCAGCACTTTGTTGATCCGGGTCACCGGGAGACCCGCGGCCGCAAAGGTCTGCGCGGTGCGTTCCGAAGCCAGTAGCTTGAAACCCATGCCATGCAGTCGCTCGGCGACCGGTATCAACAGGGCCTTGTCGTGATCCTTGACCGAAATGAACACGGTACCCGAGAGGGGCAGCGTGACGCCGGCGCCCAACTGTGACTTGGCGAAGGCCCGGCTGAAGTCACGATCGAGGCCCATGACCTCGCCGGTCGACTTCATCTCGGGCCCGAGAATGATATCAACCCCGGGGAATCGGGCAAAGGGGAACACCGCTTCCTTGACCGCGGTATGGGACGGCGACGGCCCGTTGAGGGTGAAGCTGCTCAGGCGCTCGCCCGCCATGACCCGCGCGGCGATCTTGGCGATCGCGGTGCCGGTCGCCTTGGCGACGAACGGCACGGTGCGGCTGGCCCGGGGATTGACTTCGAGCACATAGATCGTCCCCTTCTGAACCGCGAACTGGACGTTCATCAGGCCGATGACGCCCAAGGCACGGGCCAGGGCCTCGGCCTGGACACTGATCTCCGCGACGATGGCCGCGGGCAGGGTGTAAGGCGGCAAGGCACAGGCGCTGTCGCCGGAATGGATGCCGGCCTCCTCGATATGTTCCATGATGCCGGCGATATAGACTTGGCTGCCGTCCGACAGCGCGTCGACATCGACTTCAATCGCGTCCTGGAGATAGCTGTCGATCAAGACCGGGCTCTGGCCCGAGACCAGGACCGCCCGGGCCATATAACGCTGTAACCCGCTGCGATCGTGGACAATCTCCATCGCGCGGCCGCCAAGCACATAGCTGGGCCGGATCACGATCGGGTAGCCGATTCGGGCGGCGACGTCCTCGGCTTCGGCCAGGGTCCGTGCCAGGCCATTGGCCGGCTGGCGCAGCTTGAGCGCGAATAACAGCTTCTGAAAGCGTTCGCGATCCTCGGCCAGATCGATGGCATCGGGCGATGTCCCGAGAATCGGGATCCCGGCGGCGGCCAGGCCGTCGGCGAGCTTCAACGGGGTCTGGCCGCCGAATTGGACGATCAGGCCCAGCAACGTGCCGCGGCTTTGCTCGACCCGCACCAACTCCATGACGTCCTCGAGCGTCAGCGGCTCGAAATAGAGACGGTCTGAGGTATCGTAGTCGGTCGAAACGGTCTCGGGGTTGCAGTTGACCATCACGGTTTCGATGTTGGCCTCACGCAACGCGTAGGCGGCATGGACACAGCAATAGTCGAACTCGATGCCCTGGCCGATGCGGTTGGGTCCGCCGCCCAGGATGATGACCTTGCGCCGATCGCTTGGATCGGCCTCGCACTCCGGCGGATTGAAGTCGCCGCCCTCGTAGGTCGAATACATGTAGGGCGTGTCCGAGGGGAATTCGCCGGCACAGGTATCGATCCGCTTGTAGACCGGGACGATGCCGACCGCGCGCCGCCGGGCCGCCACCTCGGCCTCGGTCAGGCCGGCCAATTCCGCGAGACGGGCATCGGAGAACCCCATCTGCTTCAGGGTGCGGAGGCCCGCGGCGTCGCGTGGCAAACCGGAAGCCAGGACCCGCTGTTCGTGCTCGACGATCGACTTGATCCGTTCCAGGAACCAGGGATCGACCTTGCAGGCGGCATGGATCTCGGCGACCGACAGACCGTGGCGGAAGGCCTGGGCGATCAGCAGCAGGCGATCGGGTGTCGGCTTGGCCAGGGCCTTGCGCACGGCCAGCGGGTCCGGGGTCGCCCCGGGACCCGTACCCGGGATCGCGATGTCGTTGAAGCCGGTCAGACCGATCTCCATCGACCGCAGGGCCTTTTGAACGCTTTCCTCAAAACACCGGCCGATCGCCATCGCCTCGCCGACCGATTTCATCGAGGTCGTCAGCACCGGATCGGCACCCGGGAATTTTTCAAACGTGAACCGGGGCATCTTGGTAACGACGTAGTCGATCGTCGGTTCGAAGGACGCCGGTGTGACCTTGGTGATGTCGTTCTGCAACTCGTCGAGCGTGTAGCCGACCGCAAGCTTGGCCGCGATCTTGGCGATCGGGAACCCGGTGGCCTTGGAGGCCAGGGCCGAACTGCGGCTGACCCGCGGGTTCATTTCGATCACGAGCAGGCGCCCGGTCTCGGGGTTGACCGCGAACTGAACGTTGGAGCCGCCGGTATCAACGCCGATTTCGCGCAACACCGCGATCGAGGCGTTGCGCATCACCTGATATTCTTTGTCGGTCAGCGTCAGCGCCGGGGCGACGGTGACGCTGTCGCCGGTATGGATCCCCATGGGATCGATATTCTCGATCGAGCAGATGATGATGCAATTGTCGACCCGGTCGCGCACCACCTCCATCTCATATTCTTTCCACCCGAGCACCGATTCTTCAACCAGCACCTCGTGGACGGGCGATGCGCGCAGTCCGTTATAAATGATGTCATCGAACTCGGCGCGATTATAAGCGATGCCGCCGCCGGTTCCGGCCAGGGTGAAGCTGGGCCGGACGATCGCCGGCAGGCCGATATCGGCCAGGGCGGCGACGGCCTCGTTGTGGTTGCGCACCACCCGGGAGCGCGGACTCTCAAGCCCGATCCGATCCATCGCCAAGCGGAACAATTGCCGGTCCTCGGCCTTGGCGATCACGGCACGGTCCGCACCGATCATTTCGATACCAAGACGTTCGAGCGTTCCGTCGTCCGCCAGCGCCATCGCGGTGTTAAGGGCGGTCTGTCCGCCCATCGTCGGCAACAGGGCGTCGGGACGTTCGGCTTCCAGGATCCGGGCAACCGTCTCGGGTGTGATCGGTTCGACGTAGGTCGCATCGGCCAGATTGGGATCCGTCATGATCGTCGCGGGATTCGAATTGACCAGGATGACCCGGTAGCCTTCCTCGCGCAGGGCCTTGCAGGCCTGAACGCCGGAATAGTCGAATTCGCAGGCCTGCCCGATCACGATCGGGCCGGCACCGATGATGGCGATGGATTTGAGGTCGGTACGTTTGGGCATGGAAATCCAGGCAGCGAAGCGCGCACGACAAAACAACCGCCCGGCGGACTACCGGATCGGCCGCAGTCCGGAGGGGTCTAGCCCAATTCGGCGTCCGGAGCAATCGGGCTGTTCCGGTCTTTGACAGATGATCGCGGCGTTGACGGCAGCACCGGGCGGTATTTGAGGGGTGGGGCCACCCTGACAATGCCATTGGCACGGTTCAGGGGGTGTCATCGGCCTCAATGGCCTCCATGTCATCGTCGGACAGGCCAAAATGGTGGCCAATCTCGTGAATCAGGACGTGGCGAACCAGATCGGCCAGATCTTCGCCGCTTTCGCACCAGTAATCGAGTAGCGGCCGGCGATACAGAAAGATCCGGTCCTGGTCGTGGCGGATGTCGCCGAGGCTGCGCCGGGTCAGGTCGACGCCGCGATACAAGCCAAGAATGTCAAACGGACTCTCCAGCGCCATTTCAGATTCCGTCGCCGCATCGGGGAAGTCCTCAACCTGAACGACGACCGTTCCCATCAAGCGGCGGAAGGCCACGGGAACGCTGGCGAGCGCCTCCTCGGCCGCCCGTTCGATGTCGGCGACCGTGGGCGGGGTCAGCCGTGCCGTTGGTCCCGCATTTTGCCGATTTGTCATTTTTGCTCCCGTTCTTGCCCTCGACCTCGACGAATTGGCGCCCCTGGGATCGCCCGAAAGGCATATAATGTCGCATCGGTCTCAGGAAAGGGTTGGGACATGGTCGAAAAACTCGCCGGCGCCAGACGTAACGCCGCACTCCATGAATTGCATGGCTGGTCCGACGTTGTCGATCGCGACGCCATTCGCAAGACCTTTCATTTTTCGGATTTCAACGCCGCCTGGGGGTTCATGAGCCGGGTGGCGCTGGCGGCCGAGAAGATGAATCACCATCCGGAGTGGTTCAATGTCTACAACCGGGTCGAAGTGACGCTGACGACCCACGATGTCGATGGTGTGACGGAGCGGGATATTCAATTGGCCCGGTATCTTGACGAAATCGCGCCGCCGCACGATCGGGGCGAGACGCTGTAAGCGGCGCGCCGCCGACCCGGTCAGCCGATCCGCAGCAGTCGGGAGCCCTGGGCTTTGAGCCAGGATTGTGCGGCGCCGACATCGACCGGAAATGCCGCGACCAAGGCCCAGAACCGGGGGCTGTGATTGAGTTCCTTGAGGTGGCTGACCTCATGGGCAACGACATAGTTGACGACCCATTCGGGGGCCAGGATCAGGCGCCAGGAATAGGACAGGCGACCGGTGGCGGAGCAACTGCCCCAGCGACTGCGGGGATCGCGTAGCGACAGGGCCGCGATGCGAACGCCCAGAACCGATGCCATGCCGAGCGATCGGGTGGTGAGCTCGCGACGGGCCTCCCGGTTCAGCAGGTCGCGGACCCGACGCGCCAGAAAGGCGGGGTCACCGCCAACCCGGATTTCGCCGGCGCGGATCTCGCCCCCGGATTGCCGATGATGGCGGATGACGTGATCGCACCCCAGAACCGGCACAACGCCGCCTTCGACGAAGGCCTGACGCGGCGGCAGAGCCGCGAAGCGGCGGTGGATCCAGGCAAGGTTTCGCCCGACGAACCCGGTGACCTCGAAATTGCCAACTCCCGGGGGCGTTGTGACCTGAATCACATCGCGCGCGGGATCGACCCGCAACGTCATGCGTCGCGCCCGGCTGCTTTCACGGATCTCGAGAGACGCCGGCAGGGTCTCCAGTTTCAGGGTGCGGACCCGGGTCACGCGAAACGGGCCCTTGAAATCGCAGGATTCAACATGATGGCGGAGTATAGGCCAACGGCCCGGTTACCGCCACCGTGCCCGGGATCCGTGCCAAGGGGCCGGGGCGCCAAGGATTGAGGTCCCCGTCGCCGCCAGGGCGCCATGCCGGGCCACAATCCCGCTTGCTCCGGCGCCGTCGTCGCGCCAAACCTGTTGCGGTTGTCGCGACGGTCATGATGAGAAGGGGGAACCAGCGGATGCTGACGGGGTGGCAGGGTGCGGCTTTCCGGCCGAACCTGCGGCGGCCAGGGGGCCGGTGGGACAGGGAACGCGTCAGCATCGCGATCGGCGCGACGATGATGTTTCTGCTTTTGGCGATGGGGCCGGTCCTGGCGGCGCCGATCGAGATCCGCTGGTGGATCGGCCTGACCGGGCCGGCGCAGGAACAGGAAATCCGTCTTGCCGAGGAATTCAACCGGACGCAGAGCGAGTACAAGGTCACCGCGACCTTCCAGGGACAGTATCCCGAAGAACGTGCGGCCGCTTTTGCTGCGTTCAAGGACGGCAATCCGCCCCATATCCTGCAAATGTTTGATGCCGGGTCGGCCGAAATGATCCATGCCAACGCGGCGATCCTTGCGGTCAGCGACGCCTACGACCGGGCCGGCATCCATCTGGACCCAACGCAATTCATTCCGGCGGCGCGTGATTATTACAGCACGACCGACCATCGACTCTTGTCTCAGCCGTTCAATCTTTCGACTGGGGTGCTGTTTTTCAATCGGGATGCATTTCGCCACGCCGGACTGGATCCCGACAAGCCACCGGCAACCTGGCCGGCCCTGATCGACGCGGCCACGGCGTTGCGCGCCGCGGGTTCGGCTTGCGGTTTCACCACAACATGGCTGTCCTGGATCATGCTGGAGCAGTTCAGCGCGATTCATGATCAGGCGCTGGCGACGCAACACAACGGCCGCGATGGTGCCGACGCCGTCTTGACCTTCAACACACCGTTGCAGGTGCGGATGGTCGATACGCTGGCAACACTGCAACAGGATAACCGGTTCGACTATGTCGGCCGGTCCAACGAGGCGGCGGCAAAATTCACCAACGGCGATTGCGCGATGCTGCTGCAGAGTTCCGGCGGCCAGCCCGCGATCGAGCGCGATGCCGGTTTCGCCGTCGGTGTTGCGCCGCTGCCCTACTGGCCTGACATCGCCGGTGCCCCGCACAACACCATGGTCGGCGGTGCCAGCAATTGGGTGTTTCGCGGTTTCACCGATGCCGAATACCGTGGCATCGTTGCGTTCCTGACGTTTCTGGCCAAGCCGGAGAATGACGCTCAATGGGCCCGGTCCACGGGTTTTCTGCCAACGACGGTTGCCGGCTATCAGTTGATGCGCCATCAGGGCTTCTTTTCCCAGCATCCGGGTCGTGACGTCGCGGTGCAATCCCTGATGCGTGGCACCCTATCGGCCAATTCCTGGGGCTATCGTCTCGGTTGCTGGAGTGAAATCCGCGACATCTTCGATGAAGAGGTCGAACGGGCGCTGGCGCAGCAGCAATCTGGCGACGTTGCTCTCGACAACGCCGTTCGCCGGGGCAACGAACTGCTGCGGCAATTCCAGCAGAATGCCGCTTGTGGTTGAGCCCGGCGACACGTCACGGCGCCGCCGATGGCCCTGTCGGGGGTTGGCCGACGCGGCAGGTGACGCTTTGGTCGGGCGCATGCGCCAGAAGGTTGAGCCACTGCGTTGACGAAAAGACGCGACAATCGTCAACCACCAAAGGTGGCAACTGCGTATTGTCGACAATCAGGGCCAATCTGGCGCCGACGAGAAAGATTGCCAGCATAAGCGCAATTAAAACGAGACCTTCTGTCAACCCCTCGGTCTCTGTTTCCTCGGGCGGATGCGGCTTCTTGTGTGATTGCTCTTGACGGGTGCTCACGGCGGCCTCCGATTGAGCAAGATAGATCTGGCTATCATTATGCCAGAAAGCGCGGTCTTTGGGGCAAACGCTCCGCCGAGCAGGCCCGGTTCCTTTTGTCGCAGGAACCTGGGCGCCCCGGGGCAGGGTTGCGCGTGCCGCATGGACGCATCGGGTCGGGCGGCCGCGATATTAAGTACTCGTCAAACAGTCGGGAATAAGCTGCCTTCGGACCTGTTCACGGCTTCGGTATGTCGGTTCGGCCTGGTCGCCGCAGGGTGTTTGCGGACGAAGCGAGCAGGGCATGCCTATGACGTGGGCCTTTTGCACAGAAGATGACTTCGTGGTATGACGCACCCCTTCGCTCTGTCCGGATCGCGTCCGGGCTGCCGCTGTATTCGCTCCCTTCCACCCGAACGTCTCTGATCATCCACATGGAAAGCCTGGACGCTCCCCCACCGGTTGCTGTCGCCGATTTCGCCGACGTCGATCCGGTGCCCGAAACGGTTCAACGTCCGGCGCCGGGCGACCCCGTCCTGTCGGTTGTGATTCCGTGCTACAACGAAGGCGCGAATGTCGACGCCTTGTTCGATCGTCTGGTCCCGGAACTCGATCGGCTCGGCGTGTCGTGGGAGGTTGTCTGCGTCAATGACGGCAGCCCTGACGACACGCTGAAGCACCTGATGGCGGCACGGCGGCGCCATCCCGGGATCAAGATCGTCGATCTGTCGCGCAATTTTGGCAAGGAACGGGCGCTCAGCGCCGGACTGCTGCATTCGCGCGGCCAGTGCGTGGTCCCGATGGATGCCGATCTTCAGCATCCGCCGGAGCTGATCGGCGCGTTTCTCGACAAATGGCGCGAGGGTTACGATGTCGTCATGGCGGTGCGTCACGCCCGTGTCGGGCAGCATCTGACCAATCGTCTCGGCGCGCGGGCGTTTTATTGGCTGTTCGACAAGATGTCCGATGTCCGGTTGCCCCGCGAGGTCGGTGATTTCCGGCTGCTGGACCGCCGCGTTGTCGATGTCATCAATCGGATGCCCGAACGGACCCGGTTCATGAAGGGCATCTTTGCCTGGGTTGGATTTCATCAGACATCGATCCCCTATATTCAGGGCGAGCGCACTGCCGGTGCCACCAAATGGGGTCTGCTGAAGCTGATCCGATTTTCGATCGATGGCCTGACGGCGTTCTCCACCTTTCCCCTGCGGGTCTGGAGCGCGGTCGGTGCCGTAATTTCGGCGTTTGCGTTCTTTTATATCGTGGTTCGTCTGTTGCGGACGGCGATTTACGGGATCGACGTTCCCGGATTTGAGACGATTGTCGTCACGATTCTGTTCCTCGGCGGGGTCCAACTGCTGACGCTCGGCATCATCGGCGATTACCTCGGCCGCGTCTTTGAGGAAGTCAAAGGACGGCCTCTCTTCATCGTCCGGTCGACCTATGGG
Source organism: Azospirillaceae bacterium (assembly GCA_031291675.1). GTDB lineage: Bacteria > Pseudomonadota > Alphaproteobacteria > Azospirillales > Azospirillaceae > JARLIO01. The sequence goes on along the minus strand of JARLIO010000034.1, from coordinate 26,128 downwards.
ATCGACGAGCGGGCGATAGCCAAACCCGCCTCTGTCACCGACGCCGACGGATAAGCATTCATGAGCACCCTTCAGCAACGCATCTCAAATCGGGGCTTTCCCGTCCATGCCGGCCTGCTGCCGCCGGAAGGGCGCATGTTCTTCGACATCAGCACGATCGTCCTGCTGTGCGTCGGCGTCTTCGTGGTTCTGACCTTCAAGGATTACGGTATCATCTGGGATGCGGAGGTTCAGAACAACTACGGCAAGATGCTGCTTAAATATTATATGTCCGGTTTTACCGACCGGTCGGCATTTTCGTACCAGAATCTCTATCTCTATGGCGGCAGTTTCGACCTTGTCGCGGCCATCGTCAATCGTTGGATTTCGCCGTTCGGCGAATATGCGACACGCTCGCTGCTGGGCGGCCTGGTCGGCCTGCTGGCGATCTTTGGCACCTGGCGTCTGACCCGGTTGATTGCCGGTGAGCGCGCGGGGTTCATTGCGACCCTGCTGCTGGCGTTGAATCCGGTCTTTTACGGCCACATGTTCATCAACCCGAAGGATGTTCCCTTCGCCTGCGGCATGGTCTGGACGCTCTATTATAGCGTCCGCTGCATCGGCCTGTTGCCCCGTATCCCGGTTGGGCTGGCGATTCGGCTTGGTTTCGTGCTCGGAGTGACACTGGGAACGCGGATTGGTGGCGTTCTGGCCGGTTGTTATCTGGTTGCCGGCCTGATTGCCTGGCTGGCCCTGTTTGCCTATCGCGAGGGCCCGGCCGCCGCGCTCAAGGCGGGTGGCCGGATTGCGCTGTCGCTGCTGCCGGCGCTGCCGGTGATGTATCTTACGATGATCGCACTGTGGCCCTGGGCCGGCCAATCGCTGGGGAATCCGATCACCGCCCTGCAGACTTTTGCGCATTTTCCCTGGGATGGCGAAGTCCTTCTCAATGGCAGGCTGGTGCCGTCGCTCGATCTGCCGTGGTTCTATCTGCCGCTTCTGCTGGTGGTTCAGTCGCCCGAAATGTTGCTGGCCGGATTGGTCTGTGCCGTCGTGGTGCTGACTGTGACGGCGGTGCGGCGTTTCCCGGCCCTGATGCCGCCGACCCGCTTCGTGCAATGGGGCACCGTGGCGCTCGCGGCGACGTTTCCGATCGCCTTTTTCATCATTGACCGGCCGGTGGCCTATAACGGCTATCGCCATTTCCTGTTCGTCGTGCCGCCGCTGACGATCCTGGCCGGGATCGGCTTTGATCGGGTCTGGCAGAACGTCGCGGGTTTTCCCGAGCGTTGGCGCCGGTTGCTGACCCTGGCTTTTGCCGGGGCGGTGGGGTTTCAGGTCTGGTCGATGGCCCGCCTGCATCCCGACGAATATATCTTCTTCAACCAACTGGTCGGGGGCGTCCAGGGGGCCGAGCCGCGTTACGAGCTCGACTATTGGGGGACCTCGCTCGGTGAGGCGGCCCTGCGTCTCGAGGACTATGTCGAGGATGAAACCCACGGCGTTCTGCCCCGGGAACCCTACAAATTGATGGTCTGTGGTCATCCGCTTTCGGTGATGAATTTCCTGCCGCATAAGCATTTCGTGCTGACCAACGATCCGATGCAGGTCGACTTCTTCGTCGCCTGGACGCAGTCGGGCTGTGATGACGCGATCCAGGGCAAACAGATCATCCGGGTGCAACGCGGCGGCGCCGTGCTCAGCGTTGTCAAGGACATGCGGGGACAGAAGCCGTTCAGCGAACGTCTGGATTGAGGGTGTCGCGCCAAGCCAGGGACTTGGCCGGGCACCAACAGACGATGACGGTTGTTCGTCCCAGTTCGTTCCGCTGCCACCGGAAGACCCGCAAGGAAGCTCACCATCTAGCGCCGGATGACGCGTCCGGTCAATCCGGCCAGCGTCGGTGAATCCACAGCCATTGGGCTGGGCGTTCGCGAATCCAGTGCTCCAGGGTCCCGTTGACCAGGGTCATTGCCGCCAGGAGATCGGCGGCCCGGTTGCCGGTTTCGGGGAAGGTAACCGGATCGCCGATGGTGATGCGAAAGCGCGCCCCGGCGAGCCGCTCGATCCGGGCCGGCAGCACCGGGCAGTGAAACAGATGGGCCATCTGGCCGATCGCCGGCGCTGTCATCGCTGGGCGCCCAAAGAACGGGACCGCGAGCCCGTCATTGAGTTTCTGGTCGACCAGCATCGCAACCGTGCCGCCCTTGCGCAAGGTTGCCAGGATCTGGCGGGCGCCGTCGCGGCCCTTGGCAAACAGGTGGCCCGTTTCAGTCTGGCGGCAGCCTTGCAGCAGACGGTCGACGATCGGATTGTTGGGGCGGCGATAGATCGAGGCCAGGGCCAAACCCCTCTGGTCGGCGACCATCGGCAGCGCTTCCCAATTGGCGAAATGGCCGGAAAACAGCAGGGTGGTCCGCGGTGTCTCAACCAGACCGCGCAACTGGTCCCAACCGATCACCTCGACGCGCTCCCGGCAGATCTGGCGCAGATGGGGATATTCCGCCATGGTCCGGCCCAGATTGTCCCACATCGCGCTCAGGATCCGGTCGCGCTCATCGTGGTCCAGTTCGGGCATCGCGCGGCGCAGATTGTGTCGGGCCGTGGCCGCCGGGGGCAGCCACGGTCCGACATGCCGCCCGATCCATCCGCCCAGCGCCGAGGCGCGATCCAGCGTCAACGCTTTGAACAGCATGAACAGCACGGCGACGCCCGCGGCTTCGAGCGGATAGCCAAGGCGCCGCTGGCACCAGCGCCGGATTGCCGTTCTATCGACCATCACGGTCTCTCCGGTTCAGAATCGGCAGCAGCAGCGCTTCGAACGCCGCGGGGTCGTCCCAGGATAGCCGGATCGGCAGCACCGCGATTCCATGCCGCGCGTCGGCGGGCAGGCGTGCCGCGTCCTTGGACGTCGTCACCGGGATCGCAGCCAATCTGCGCGCGTCGGCGCGCAGGGTGGCGATCTCATCCGGACGATAGGGGTGGTGGTCCGGGAAGGCGCGGCGGTCGACAATCACGGCCCCGGTTTGTTCCAGCGTGGCGAAGAATTTCTCAGGCCGGCCGATCCCGGCAAAGGCCAGCATCCGGCGGCCGCGCCAGGTCGCGGCGGCGTCGGTGGCGACCGGACGGGCCCGCAGCACCGGACACCGGGCGGTGGCCCCGTGGGGAAACAGACCGGGCGCGTCGCCGGTACCGATCAGGATGATCGCATCGGCACGCCCCAGGCCGCGGGCGACGGGCTCACGCAGCGGACCCGCGGGCAACAGGCGGCCATTGCCCATGCCGGTGGCGGCATCGACCACGACCAGCGACAGCGATTTGCGCAGCGACGGATTTTGGAAACCGTCATCCATGATGATCGCGCTGGCGCCGGCGGCAACGGCGGCCCGGGCGCCGGCGACGCGATCGCGCGCCACCCAGGTTGGTGCCACCGGGGCCAACAGCAGCGGTTCGTCGCCGACATCATCGGCGCTGTGGTGCGCCGGGTCGACCCGAACCGGCCCGCGCAGGCGACCGCCATAGCCGCGGGTCAGAAAGTGAGGGTGGCCGCCATGTCCGATCACGGCGGCGGCTACGGCCAGAGCGACCGGGGTCTTGCCGGCGCCCCCCGCCGTCAGATTGCCGATACAGATCACCGGCACCGCAGCGGTCTGCGGCGCCGCCCGTTGCCAGCGCAGCCATCCGGCCAGGCCGAAAGCCGCGCCCACGGGCGCCAGAAACCGTCCGGCCCAGCTTGCCGGATTCTGCCAGAAATCGGGGGCCCTCATGGCAGGCCCGGGTTGCCGGGGGGGCGGGACGAGCCCCTGCAACCTTGTCCCGGTTGCACCACGGCCAGGAGGCGGGGGACCGTCGCCATGTCAGGGCACCGGGACCAGTCCAGCCTCGGTCAGCAGTGGCGTCAAGGCGATGATGACATCGTCGATCACCGCGTGATGCCGGCGGGCGACCGCCCGAGCCGCCTGGACCAGACGCTCCCGCGCGGCAGGATCGCTCAGGAGAGTGGCCAGCATCGCGCCCAGCTCCTCGGCCGAAGCGAGGCGCCGGGCTGCGCCGCTGGCTTCCAGTTCCGCGGCGATTTCGGGGAAATTTGTCATATGCGGCCCATAGATGACGGCGCAGCCCAGTTGCGCCGGTTCGATCGGATTGTGGCCACCTTCGACCGTGAAGGTCTTGCCAATGCAGGTGACCGGCGCCAGCCGGTACCACAGACCCATCTCCCCCATGGTGTCGGCAATGTGGATCTGCTCGTCGGCCGCCGGAACGCCATTTAGGCTGCGCCGGCCCACCCGGAAACCGCGGTTGGCCAGCATCGTTGCGATGCCATCCCCGGCGTTGGCGTGCCGCGGGGCGATCACGGTCAGCAGGCCCGGGAACTGTGCTTCCAGTTGCTGATGGATCGCGGCGGCGATCTCCGGTTCTCCGGGATGGGTGCTGGCGAACAGCCACAGCGGGCGGCCGCCCAGGGCGGCGGCCAGGGTCGCCAGGGCGCGCGGTTCGGCCGGGGGCGGCGCCGCGGAATATTTCAGATTGCCCAGGCAGACGACACCAAGGGCGCCGAGTTGGCGCAGGCGCTCCGCTTCGGCTTCGGTCTGCGCCAGGCACAGGCGAAATGTCCCGAGCAGGGGTCTGATGAAGCCGGGAACACGGCGCCAGCGGGAGAAGGACCGGGCTGACATCCGGGCATTGATCAGGGCGGTGGGGATGTGGCGGCGGGCCAGTGCCCACAAGAGGTTGGGCCAGATCTCGGATTCGACCCAGAGCACGAGGTCGGGGCGCCAGTGATCGAGAAAGCGGGCGGCGTAGGCCGGCCGGTCGACCGGCACGAACTGATGCAGGGTTCGCGCGGGCAGGCGGTGGGCCAGCAGGGTCGCCGATGTCACGGTCCCGGTCGTGATCAGCACATGGGCCTCAGGGAGCCGTTCGATCAGGCGCTCGGCGAGGGTTAGAATCGAGAGCGATTCACCGACGCTGGCGGCGTGGAACCAGACGACAATTCCGGATGGGCGCGGATGCGAGGCAATTCCCAACCGTTCGCCGTGACGCAGCCGGTCTTCCTTGCCGACAGCGGTTCGGTGCCGAAGCCAGCCCAGAATCACGGGACCGCCCAGTGTCGTCAGCGCACGGTAGAGAAGATGTAGCATCGATTGGTTGTATCGGTCCCAGGTCGGCGGGGCAGCGCCCACGCGGCGCCACGGCAAGCCGGGACCCGGGCCGCGCCGGGCGAACCGCTGCGCTTTTGCCGTGATCCCTGGCCATCTCGCGGCACCCTAGCACGGCGTGTTGCCAATTCCCAAGGGGGACGAGATGCTGCCGCAGCCGGTGATCGCACCGGACGTGTCAGAAGAAATCACGAGGCGGCGCGCCCTTCGACACTGTTGATGCGTCCGCAACGGGGCGCGCCAACAGCAGCGCTGGGGCGAACGCCGGGTTCAGTGGGGATGCAGCGTGACCGCCCGTTCCCCGACCAGGACGGCGCCGGCGGCCTGGTCATGCAGCGTCGCGATCTCGGCCGCTGCCTGGGCCGCCGCCTGTTCGGCGATCGCGTCGGGGTGGAACGGGCGCAGGTTGAACAGGAACTGTCGCGCCGAGGCCCCCCAGGAATAGCCGAGCGCATAGCGTCGGCAAGCCTCCGGGTCTTTGGTCAAGGCGACGCGAACCGCGGTGCCCAGGTCCTCGTCAAGACAGCCGATATCGGCCTGATGGATGACGTCGATCGGGCCGGGCACCGGATAGGCCGCCACCGGCACACCGGAGGCCAGGGCCTCCAGCAGCACCAGACCGAAGGTGTCGGTCCGTGACGGAAACACGAAGACATCGGCGGCGGCGTAATGCTGGGCCAACTCTTCGCCGTGCTTGGCCCCGACGAAGCGCGCCTGGGGATAGCGCTGTTTGTAGTCGTTGAACTGCGGACCGTCGCCGACAATGTATTTGGTTCCCGGCAGGTCGAGCTTGAGGAACGCTTCGAGGTTTTTCTCAACGGCGACGCGGCCGACATACATCGCGATCGGGCGCGGATCGCTCAGGAACGACTTGTCGCGCAGATGAAACAGTTCGGTATCAACGCCGCGGGTCCAGCGTCGGATATTCTTGAAGCCACGCTTTTTCAACGCGTCCTCGATCGACTGGGTCGCGACCATCACCGCCGACGACGGGGCGTGAAAACGCCGGACCACCGCATAGCTCAGGGCCAGCGGCACCGGCGCGCGGTCACGGATATATTCCGGAAACCGGGTGTGATAGGCCGTGGTGAACGGGACCCGGCGCCGCAGGCAAAAACGCCGTGCGGCAAAACCCAGCGGCCCTTCGGTGGCGATATGGATGCAATCGGGGGCGAAGGCCGCAATCAGCCGGGCCAGCCGGGCACCGGGCCGGAGCGCCAGCCGGATCTCCCGGTAGGTCGGCATCGGGACCGTCATGAAGCGGTCGGGGCCGACGATCTCGACGATGTGCCCCATCTTGAGCAACTCGTCGCGCGTCGTGTTCAAGGTTCTGACGACACCATTGACCTGCGGATACCAGGCATCCGTGACGATCAGGATCTTCACGCAGCCGCCTTGATCGTCTGACGATTGCGGTGTTCCGCCCAGTGGATAAGTTCCAATTCGCCGGTCTCGTGCTCGACCAAGGCGGTGCAGGATTCGACCCAGTCGCCGTCGTTGCAATAGAGAACCCCTTCCATGTCGCGCATCTCGGCCGTGTGGATATGGCCACAAATCACGCCGTGGACATTCCGGCGACGGGCCTCCTCGGCGAGCGCGCGCTCGTAGTTACCGATAAACTCGACGGCATTCTTGACCTTGTGCTTCAGGTAGGCCGACACCGACCAGTACCGGAAGCCCATGCGCCGCCGCGCCACATTGACCCATGTGTTCAGCAGCAGCAACAACATGTAGGCGGTGTCGCCGATATGAGCCAGCCATTTGGCGTATTTGACGACGACGTCGAACTGGTCGCCGTGGATCACCAGGAAGCGCCGGCCATCCGCCGTGACGTGCACCGCCTCGGCGGCGACGGTCACCCCGCCGAAATTGGATCCGACGAATTCCCGGAACCCCTCGTCATGGTTGCCGGGAATATAAATGACGCGCGTCCCTTTGCGGACACGGCGGAGCAATTTCTGAACCACATCGTTGTGCGCCTGCGGCCAGTACCAGCTTCGTTTCAGGCGCCAGCCATCGACGATATCCCCAACCAGATAAAGGAATTCAGATTCCGTCTGTTTGAGAAAATCGAGAAGCATTTCCGCCTGGCAACCCCGGGTTCCCAGATGTACGTCTGAAATCCAGATGCTGCGATACTTATGTATGCTTTCGGGGTCTTGCATTTACCGGCTCCCGTGGCCGCTATTCCGGCCCGGTGGGTATAGCGCCAAAACGCCGCTTCTGACAATCGATCCGACAGATTCACCGCTTCCTCATCCAAAATTTCTTGATTTTGTCATCGATTCTCTGCAAAACCATCACACTATTCGGCCGTATTAACGGCCTCTCTCCTCCTGTCAGGAACAATCTCGCGAATGGATGCGATTTCGGCCACCCCCGGGGGCGTATCCGCTCGCCGGTTGTTGATCATCTTCAACCCGACGGCGGGTTTGCGCCGTCGGCGCCTTCTGGCGCGGACCGTTGCGGCGCTGGCCACCCATGGGATCGCGCCGGTCATTCGCGAAACGCAGGCCCGGGGCGATGCCGAGCGATTTGCCGCCGCCGCGGCGGCTGAGGGCTTTGATGCCGTGGTCGCCGCGGGGGGCGACGGCACGATCAACGAGGTGATCAACGGCTTGGTGTCCCATCCGGGCCGTTGTCTGCCCCTGGGCATTGTGCCGCTCGGGACCGCCAATGTGCTGGCCCATGAGCTGTGCCTGCCGCGCGATCCCGTGGCTCTGGCCGCGTTGCTGGCCGGCACGCCGCCGCGGACGATCCATGTCGGTCGTGTCAATGACCGGCATTTCTCGATGATGGTTGGGGTCGGTCTTGATGCTCTGGTGGTTGAGCATCTGAAACCGCGCTTGAAGCGCTGGCTGGGCAAGGGCGCCTATGTCATCGAGACGGCGATCCAACTGTTGCGCCTGCGCCCGGTGCGCTACCGCGTCGTCATTGATGGCCGGGTCGAGGAGGCGGCGGCCGTGGTGGTGGCCAAGGGTCATTTTTACGGTGGCCGCTTCGTGTGTGCCCCGGAGGCTTCGCTCGGCGATCCGCTGTTGCATGTCTGTTTGTTCCGTGGCGCCGGCCGTCTGGCGGCGTTGCGTTATACGGTCGGTGTCGTACTCGGATTGATCGGACGGATGCCTGATTATGCCATCGTGAAGGCATCGCGGGTGCGCATCGACGCGGTTGCCGGTGGTTCGATCCAGGCCGATGGCGACACGATTACCCATCTGCCCCTGGATATTTCGGTGGCCCCGCGGCCGCTGTTCGTTCTGGCGCCGGCCCCGCAGGATGCGGTGACCCTGCCGGTCGTGACCACGGGCGACGATCGGGACCGTGGTCCCGTCGGGTCGCGCCGCTATCAGCCCCAGCCGCTGGCCGCGGGGGGCCGTCGCCGCCTCGGGTAAGGGGCCCGGCTGCGACAATGGTAAGGTGTTTGGGGGCGCGATCGCCCCCGGCGGAAGGTTGGGCGTGATCGCCCCCGGCGGTGGCCGGGGCCAACAGGGGCTCCGTGGACGATGCCGGGGCAGGTGATTCCGGCATCGCGCGGGTCGGCGAGGCTGACCTCAAGATTTTCTCGCGTCTGGCCCGTCGCATCATGCATGCTGGATTCCATGACGCCCTGCGGGCGTGCGCGACGGTGGAACAAGCCCGGGTCATGCCGACCCGCGAACCGGGACTGGGCGGTGATGAATAAGATCTTTCCGTTACAGGGAATTGCCCAGAACTACGCCTGGGGTGGCACGCGCTATATCCCGGCCCTGATCGGTGCCGCGGCCCGGCCTGCGGCGGGGGCCCCGGTGGCTGAATGGTGGCTGGGCGCGCATCCGCGGACGCCGTCGCGCCTGGGAATGGGTGACGCGGCGGTGCCGCTGGACCGGGCGATTGCCGCCGATCCGGTCGGGCTTCTCGGTGCCGCCGTCGCGCGCCGCTTCGGCCGTCTGCCTTATCTGTTCAAGGTGCTGGATGTCGAACGGATGCTGTCGATCCAGGTGCATCCCGACAAGGGCCAGGCCGAGGCGGGATTCGCGCGGGAGGCCGGCAAGCCCGAGGCCGAACGCAATTATCGCGATGACAACCACAAGCCGGAAATGGCGATCGCGCTGAGCCGGTTCCACATGCTGCACGGGTTTCGCCCGCTGGGGGCGATCTGTTTGCATCTGGCGGCCTATGAGGCGACCCGCGATCTGGCGGTGCGGGTGGCGAGCCAGGGATTGGGCCAGGGTTATGCCGCGGTGATGACGATGCCCAAGGCCGAGGTCGCGCGGCGCATCGGTGCGGTGATCGCCAGCGTCGAGGCCTGGCCGGCGCTTGACGAGGCGGTGCCGGAATACTGGCTGCTTCAGGCGGCGCGCGAAGCCGGTTCGACGGCGGATCCCGGCTTGTTCGCGTTCTTCTTTCTCAATCTGGCCGCCTTCGAACCGGGACAGGCGATCTATCAGCCGGCGCGCCTGCCCCATGCCTATTTGCGGGGCCAGAATGTCGAGCTGATGGCCAATTCGGACAATGTGCTGCGCGCCGGACTGACGCCTAAACATGTCGATATTCCGGAGCTGCTGTCGGTTCTGGAGTACCGCGAATCGCGGCCGGCGCTGTATCAGCCGACACGGGTGGGGGCCGTGATCAACCACTATCCGACGCTCTGCGCGGATTTCGCGCTGGATGATCTGCAATTCGGCGATGACGCCCGGGAATCGCTGGCGGCGACGGCGGGGCCGGAAATTCTGTTCGTGCTCGACGGTCAGGCCACGGTGCAGTGCGATCATCGGTTCCAGGCGCTGTGCCGGGGCGAGAGTCTGTTCGTCGCCGCCGGGACGGCTTACCGCATCTTCGGCGACGCCGGGACCCGGCTGTTCCGGGTCCAGGTCGGGGCCGATGCGGCAGCGCCGGAGGCCGACCATCAGGTGGCGACGCGGTAAGCCGTCGGCGTCAGCCGGACATCGCGTTTGAACACCCGGCAGAAATAGTTGGGGTCGCGGCCGGGACGAACAGGCAGGATCCGGCCTCAAGGCTGGACTCCAACGGTTCCCCCTCGGCAGCACACAACGTATTAGTGTAGCTGCCATCGAGCACAAATTCGATTCGGGGAAAATGGACCTGGAATGAATAAGGCGGCGGCTCGACGGTATCGTTGGCATCGACCATGACGCTGGATGCTGCCGATAACAGGCCGACAAGGCGCAATTGAAGCAGCTGGTTAAATTCCTGGTGCATCTTCGCATTCTTCCCGGTAATCCAGGGGCGGAATACCGTTGTATCGCTTCGATGGCCCCAGCCGGTTTCCGCGGTGCCGGGCCGCGCCCCGCCTGGCGGCGGGCCGTCACCGTGTCGGGGCCGATCGCGGGTGTAGTGCCGCAGCTTTGTCCCCCGTGTCGACGTCGCCGTTTCAGTGCCGCGCGGGGCCGTTGCCGGGCCAGGATGCGGCCGGACCGTAAGGGGAGGGCGAGACATGACCGACAGCGATGGCGCTTTGGCCGCCAACCGAACCTTCTACCGGGCGTTCTCTGAACGGGATGTGGCGTTGATGGATGCGCTGTGGGCGGTCCAGGCGCCGGTGCTGTGCATCCATCCGGGGTGGCCGCCGCTGATCGGCCGCGCGGCGGTGCTGCACAGTTGGCACGGTATCCTCAACAATGCGATGGCCCCCAAAATTGTGTTTCACGAAGGCCGTCCACTGGTGCATGCCGGACTGATTCTGGTGGTTGGCAACGAGATCATCGGCGACGCGCTCCTGGTGGCGACCAACGGTTTCGTCGTTGAGGATCGCCAGTGGCGCCTGGTGTTCCACCAGGCCGGCCATCAGGTTACGGAAATCGAGGATCCGACGGCGCTGCCGCGCGGCCCGCTTCACTGAGGCGGACCGCGGCGGCTCAGGTCGCGGCGGGGTCGCGCCGTGCGCCGACGGCGGCGGCCAGGTCGAGCGCCAGAGCAAGCGCCATCGCCACGGCACCGAGCAGGAACAGCAGACGATCATCGCCGCCCCGGGCAAACAGGAATGACATCCCATAGGCCCCCAGCGCCTGAAACGTGGCAAAGCCGGTGGTCGCGACGCCCCAGGCCGCCTGTTGGGCGGCGGGATCGGGCGCCAACAGCTCGTGGATCCGCCCCAGCACCAAGGGGACAATCCCGGGCGTGAACCCGCCGACGATCACGCTGGACAGCATCAGCCAGCCGGGCGCCGGCGTCAGCACCGGCACCACAACCGCGAGCGCCTCGACGACATAGGCGCAGCGTAGCGCCGCGCCGAAGCCGATGCGGTCGGCGAGGTGGCCGCCCAGCAGCGGTCCCATCATGGCGCCGAGCCCGAACAGCACCCAGTATTCCGCCCCGCGGGCCACGCCCTGGCCCAGGCCGCGGGCGACGAAATCGACCAGGAAGATCATGTGGGGCACCAGGCCGGCCGCGTTGAGCGCGTATTCGCCATAGAGCGCCCGCAACGTCACCGTGCCCTGGCGCGACCGGGGGCTCCCGCGCCACCGCGTCGCCACGGCACCGCCGTCGGGCCAGCCGCGCCAGGCCACCAGGGTCAGCATCAGCGCCAGGATCCCCAGCCCCAGCCATGTCGCCGTCAGCCCCTGGCGCAACAGGATCGGGACCAGCGTGCCCGATGCCGCGATGCCGAGACCGACGCCGGTGAAGATCACGCCGGCCGCCAGACCGCGCCGCGACGGCGCAACATGGGGCAGCACCGCCGGTGCCGCCAGCACCATCAGGGCACCGCCGGCCAGCCCGGCGGCAAGGCGCCACAGGAAGAACCAGGTGAAGGACAGCGGCACGGCGCAGGCAAAGAAGGTTACGGTCGCCAGCACCATCATCGCCCGGATCACCGTCGCCGTCGGGACCCGTTGCGCCAGGGGTCGGCCGAGCAGGGCACCGGCCAGATATCCCGCCAGATTGGCGGCGCCGAGATAGGCCGCCGTCGATGCCGCGAACCAGTGCGCATCGACGATCGCGGGCAGCAGCGGCGTGTAGGCGAAGCGGGCCAGCCCGATCCCGACCAGGCTGGCGCACAGGCCGGACAGGGTGGCGTGCCAGGCCCAAGCGGGGTGGCAGGGGACGGCATGATCGTCGCTGGCGGTCTGGTCCATGGCGGTGCCGGGAGGGGGCTGTTGCGTCTGGCCCAGAGATGGGCGCCCCGGGTCATCGCCAGAAGCGAATCGTTGTGATAGGCGTTATCATGTTTTGAGATTGCGATGACGGGCGGCGCAAGCCGGGACGGCTTGTCCCGTCCCGGGCTTTCGGGACGGGACAGGTGGGTTTCTGCCGTCCGAACCGACCGCTCCCCGCGCCCGAAAAAGCGGAAAACGGGTCGTTTGGATCGGTAGATTCTTTGACAGTCAAAAGAGTCTTATGGAAGAATGACTTCCAGGAAGAGTGTTCCCCGCGCGTGCGGGGATGAACCGAATCGTTCATCATGGTACAGAGATCTGGTGCTGTGTTCCCCGCGCGTGCGGGGATGAACCGCGCGGCAACAGGAACCACGTCGACCAACGGCAGTGTTCCCCGCGCGTGCGGGGATGAACCGATCCACACTAGCGCTACGGATGCGCCAGACGCGTGTTCCCCGCGCGTGCGGGGATGAACCGCTATCAGCAGATGCCGACAAGCTGCATCGGGCGTGTTCTCTGCGCTAGCGGGGATAAACCAGCACCCGCCCACCCCGGCGGCGTTCCGTGGAACGGTCTTGATCTGGCTATCGCTTTTCATGATCATCAGGGCGGGCGGTGATCGGAAAGCCAGAGGGGTAACCGCATGGATGCCGGCGATTTGAGGGTCTTCGAAGCGGTTGCCCGGTCCGGCAGCATGAACCGGGCGGCGGCCACCCTGCATACCGTCCAGTCCAATGTCACGGCGCGGATCCGGGCGCTCGAGGCCGAGATCGGCGTCACCCTGTTTGAACGCCACGCCCGGGGCGTCACCCTGACCGCGGCGGGCCAGCGCATGTTGCCTTTTGTCGGCCGGATCACCAAACTGTTCGCCGACGCCCGGTCCGCGGCCTGCGATGACGGTTCGCCGGGCGGTGCCCTGTTGCTGGGCAGCCTGGAAACAACCGCGGCGCTGCGTCTGTCGCCGCTGCTCAGCCGGTTCGCCCGGCAGCATCCCCAGGTTCGCCTCGCGGTCAGCACCGGAACGACCGCCCGGCTGGTCGCTGATGTCATCGACGGGCGGCTCGACGGCGCGTTTGTCGCCGGCCCGGTCGATCATCCGCGGCTCCATCGGGAGGTGGTGTTCTGCGAGGAGCTGGTTCTGGTCACCGAGCGGGCGATCCGGGCGCCGCGCGACCTGGCCGCGATCGACGAGCTGAAGACGATCGTATTCCAGATCGGCTGTTGCTACCGTCAGCGGCTCGATGCCGTGCTGGCGCGCCGGGGGATTGTCGTGACCCGGCCCTTTGAGTTTGGTTCGATCGAGGCGATCCTTGCCTGCGTTTCGGCGGGCATCGGTGTCACCCTGCTGCCCAAGGCCGTCGTCGCGGAGGCTTGGCAGCAGGGTCGGGTGGCGGTTCACGAACTGGCCCCCGAAGAGGCTGCGGTCGAGACGCTGTTCGTCCATCGCGATGATGCCTACATATCGAGCGCGATGACCGCCTTCCTGGCGATGGCCCGGCCTGGTGCCGCCCCGGCCGCGATCGCCGCGCCCGTCACCCCGGCTGGAACAGATAGGCCGACAGGCCGCGACGGTTTTCGTCGACCTGAAGCCGTTGATTGAGCGGCGGAAAGGCGCGCTGGGTGCAATCGGGGCGCGGGCACAGGCGGCAATTGACCCCGATCGGCGTCCGGGCCTCCTTGTTGCCCAGGTCGACCCCGTCGGCATAGACCAGTTGCGGGGCATGGCTGGCTTCACAGCCCAGGCCGATGGCGAATTGCTGGGGCGGGTTGCGGTAACCGCCGCCGCTCTTGGTCACGGTGCAGGCGATGCTGAAATAGCAGGTGCCGTCGGGCATTTCGGCGACCTGGGTCTGGATCAGCCCCGGAGTCCGGAACGCGTCGTGGACGTTCCAGCGCGGACAGGCGCCGCCGAACCGGGCGAAATTCATGCTGCCGGCGCTGAAGCGTTTCGAGACATTGCCGGCGATATCGATGCGGATCAGGAAGAATGGCACTCCCTTGGCGCCCGGGCGTTGCAGCGTCGTCAACCGGTGGCAGACCTGTTCGAAGCTGGTATCAAAGCGGTGGCGCAGAATTTCGACGTCGTAGCGCACCGCGCGCGCCGCATCGAGAAACCGGCCATAGGGCATCATCACGGCGCCGGCGAAGTAGTTGGCCAAACCGATTCGCGCGATGCGCCTTGTTTCATCGCTGGAAAAGCTGGCCTGACGCACCAGCGTGTCAAGCAGGTCGCGGTGGCGCAGCAGCGCGATCTGGCTGGCGAGCTGGAAATGGCGGCCCGATGACGGCAGCATTTCCGACAGCAGGATGCGGCGGCTGTGGCGGTCATAGCGGCGCAGATTCTGCTTCATCACCTCCAGCGGCATCGCCTTGACCCGGACCGAATGGGCCGACTCGAGATAGTCGGTCAGACCGCGGGCCAGATCGTCGAGCTGGAGATGCGCCTGTTCGGCCAGATCTTCGGCGGCGACTTCGAGTTCGGGAAAGTGGTTGTTGCGATTGTGGAAGAACTCGCGGACCTCCTCGATGGGGAAGGCGCCGGTCTGAACGAATTGCAGCTTGTCGGGGTCGGCGACGCGCTCGGCCAGGGCCTGGATATCCTCGCGGGCCTGGCGGTAGGCCTGATAGAGCGACAGCACGGCCTGACCCAGGGTCGGGGCCGCGGTGGCCAGTTCGCGGAAATCCTGGTTGCGCAGGTCCGATGTGCCGAACAGGGGATCGGAGAAGACCTCTTTCAAGCCGGCCAGCAGGTGCGATTCCTCGTCCTCGCCGAAGCTTTGCAGGTCGATATCGAAGGCCTGGCCGAGCTTCAGCAACAGCGCCACCGTGACCGGGCGCTGGTTATGCTCGATCAGATTGAGGTAGCTGGCCGAGATGCCGATCTGGGCCGCCATCTCGACCTGGGTCAGGCTGTGCTCGTGGCGCAGGCGTCGCACCTTGGGCCCCATCATGGCCTTTTTTTCCATCGCCGTCCTCCGCGTCGCCGTCCGGGCCGCCGGTCCCGGTTTACAAGATTTACAGATTTACGGGCTACGTCTGTGCGCTCTATACACACTTACACTTTTACAATCAATATCATGTTGCAATGCACCCGTCACCGCCATATCTGTATGGAAATTGCTTAACTGAACCGCTGAAAGGCAGAACATTACCCTTTCAGCGCACGGGAAGGCACGCACAGGCCGGTAACGACCGTGCTCTGTAAATCATCGACACGAATTTCAGGAAGGAACACACACCATGTCCCCGCTCGACGAAACCAGCAAGACCGCCCCGCAGGCCGGCCGCTTCGCCGGGATCCGCCGTGACTTCTCCGCCGCCGACGTCGCCCGGCTCGCGGGCTCGGTGCGGATCGAGTACACCCTGGCCGAATTGGGGGCGCGCCGGCTGTGGGATCTGCTGCACACCCGACCCTATGTCAATTCGCTGGGCGCGTTCACCGGAAATCAGGCGGTCCAGATGGTCCGCGCCGGTCTTGAGGCCATCTATCTGTCGGGCTGGCAGGTCGCGGCCGACGCCAATCTGGCCGGGCAGATGTATCCCGACCAGAGCCTGTATCCGGCCAACTCGGTGCCGCTGGTGGTCAAGCGGATCAACAATGCGCTGCAGCGTGCCGATCAGATCCAGACCCTGGAAGGCAAGGGCGACACCTATTGGTTTGCCCCGATCATCGCCGACGCCGAGGCCGGCTTCGGCGGGCCGCTCAATGCCTTCGAGTTGATGAAGGCGATGATCGAGGCCGGCGCCGCCGGTGTCCATTTCGAGGACCAGCTGGCCTCGGAAAAGAAATGTGGCCATCTCGGCGGCAAGGTGCTGATCCCGGTTCAGCAATTCATCCGCACCCTCAACGCGGCCCGTCTGGGCGCCGATGTCTGCGGCACCTCGACCCTGGTGATCGCCCGGACCGATGCCGAAAGCGCGCAACTGATCACCAGTGACGTTGACGAACGCGATCATCCGTTCATCGATCGCCAGGACCGGACCCCGGAAGGCTTCTTCCGCATCCGCAAGGGCGTCGGCGTCGATTACTGCATCGCGCGGGGTCTGGCCTATGCCCCCTATGCCGACCTGCTGTGGTGGGAAACCTCCAAGCCCAATCTCGCCGATGCCCGCCGCTTCGCCGAGGCCGTCCATGCGCAGTTTCCCGGCAAGTTGCTGGCCTACAATTGCTCACCGAGCTTCAACTGGAAAGCCAATCTCGACGAAGCCACGATCGCCAATTTCCAGCAGGAGCTGGGCGCGATGGGATACAAATACCAGTTCGTCACCCTGGCCGGTTTCCACAGCCTCAACTATGCGACATTCGACCTGGCACGCGGCTACAAGCAGCGGGGCATGGCGGCCTATTCGGAACTGCAGCAGGCCGAGTTCGCCGCCGAGGCGGTCGGTTACACCGCAACCAAGCACCAGCGCGAGGTTGGTACCGGTTATTTCGACGCGGTGTCGTTGGCCATCACCGCCGGCCAGTCTTCGACGACCGCGCTGAAGGGTTCGACCGAGACCGATCAGTTCCATTGAGCGGATCGGTGGGATGGGGGCGCGGCCTTGCAGTGCTCCCCATGACGCGGCGCTGATTGATCGGATGGTGGTGGCTTGATGTCGCCGACGGGGAGAAGGATCCCGGGATCCCTCTCCCCGTTTTCCACAAACGCCTTTTCAAAACATTGTCGAAAGCTCAAGCCACCGACCACCAACATTGCCGTCGCGCCGGAGGTATCGCTGTGCGATTTTGTCGGGTAACGGCAAAATCCACGTCGTGCGCTCTGGCGACCCTGATTATTGCTGATGGCTCCATTGCATGAAATGCACAGCGACGGCGACGCAGCCAAATAGCCATTGACTTGCGTGACTGAAACGCCCAGTTAAGGGTCACGCCTTATCCGGTTGGGTGGCGCTCTGTCTTTCCGACAGGCACGTGCCTCTACCAGGGTTGCTCTGCAATGCGGAGCATTGGCTTCCCGGCTCGGTCATGTTCCGGTTCGGTCTCCCTTTGACCGAAATGTCTGGTTGCGCCGGGCTGAGCCTTGGCTCGCAAGCCGGAACGGGCGCCAGCGCCGCCGCGGTTCAACCGGCCGGACATTCTGCGCGTGCAACAATGCGAGGAGGATTACTTGATGGATCAGCCGCTTGCCGGAAAGTCCATTGCCATTTTGGCGGCCAACGGCTTCGAAGAAGTCGAGATGACGGAAGTGCAGCGCGCACTGCTTGCTCTGGGCGCGGTTCCCAAGATCATTTCGCCGGAGAAGACCCTGGTCAACGGCTGGCACGGCAAGGCCTGGGGCCACTATTTTCCGGTCGATGCCGCGATCGCCGAGGCGTTGGCCGTCGATTACAACATGCTGCTGCTGCCCGGTGGGGCGCGGAGCATCGCCAAGCTGGCGCAGAACCCGCATACCCGTCGCATCGTCGGCAGTTTTCTCGACGGCGGCAAACCCATTGCATCGATCGGCGACGGCATTCGTCTGATCGCGCTCACCGGCAAGTCCAATCATCGGGGTGTCACGGGCGAACCGACGCTGCGGGATGAGATGATCGAGATGGGCGTCAATTGGCAGGATGAGCCGATCGTGGTCGATCGCTTCGTCGTCAGCTGCCAGGGCCCCGATCATCTGGCGGCCTTCATCGAACAGGTCACCAAGACCTTCGTTGAATTCGCCGAATTGAAGAAAGCCGCCTGAGCAGGCTGCTTTCCCGGGACGCTATCTCGCAAGGGATTCACGGGTCCTTGAGATTTCGGTCACCGTCATGACGAAGGCGCCGCGGCTGCGGCGCTTTTGACTGTTCCGATCCGGGCACGGTCACTTGGGGGAGCTCCGGGATGGGAGCACTGCGGCATTGGCGCCGCGGCGCCGCACTTGTTTCAGCCCACTTGATGCTTTATTAACGGGGTCGGGTTGATGCTCCCCCGAATGCGGTGTTGCCGCGCGAGGTTTTACGCCGTCGAAGGGCGTTTGGGCAGGACATGGACATGGTCGCTGACGCTTTCACGGTTATGGATGTCGATCAGAGTCTTGTCCCCCGGTCGATCACCGGCATACCGGCAGCCTGCGTTCGCATCGGAACCTACAATATCCACAGTTGCGTCGGATCCGACGCCCGCTTCTCGCCGCAGCGGACCGCCCGTGTCATCAATGAGCTGGATGTCGATCTGATCGGCCTTCAGGAGGTGGGCTGGCATCACCGGGGCGAAGTCGGCGTTGATCAGTTCAATTTTCTGGCCGATGCCACCGGCCTGACCGCCTATGCCGGTCCGACCAAGCACAATGACCAAGCGCATTACGGCAATGCCATTCTCACCCGTCTGCCGGTTCGGGCGATGCGGTCGATCGACCTGACCGTCGGGTTTCGTGAGCCCCGTGGCGCGCTGGACGGGGACGTCCTCATCAATGGTCGGGTGGTGCGGGTGATCGTGGCCCATCTGGGGCTGGATCCCTGGGAACGCAAGCGGCAAATTCAGCAAATCCTGGCGTTGGTCGAGGCGGAGCCGGGTCGGTCGACCCTGTTCATGGGCGATCTCAATGAATGGACCCCGAATTCCTCGCGGCTGCGCCTGCTGGAGGACCAGTTTCCCGGCTGCGCCGCGCCACGCAGCTTTCCCAATCGGATGCCGACCTTCCGTCTGGATCGTATCTTCCTGTCGCCGGACCTGGCCCTGGTCGAGCAGGAGGTGATGCGCACCGCCCTGACCCGGCGCGCTTCCGATCATCTTCCGGTGCGGGCCACGATCGGACTGGTATGACGGTCCGGCGCGCCGGGCCCGCTCGTTGCGTTTTCCGATAGCCTCATCTTTTTTCGACCATTGCATCATGCCGGTCTTGGCCTATGGTGTCAGACGTACCAAAGGCTGTGGCCGTGGGAGCGATGCCGGCTTATTCCCTTGATGATATCAGGCGCTGTTTTTCGGATCGGTGCATCGAAGACGGCACGGCCCATGTTGAGGCGGACGATGTCTGCGATATTCGGGTTGGTTCCCGCGCGATTGAGGGAACGGTCGATGGCGGGCAAAACCGCCGCTTTCGCACCACGCTGCATGTGATGGCGCGTTCGGCGAAGGAGGCCGAGATCCGCGGTTCCTGCTCGTGCGCCGACGGACCCAATTGCGCACACGCGGCGGCCCTGGCCTTGGCCGTGCTGCGGGCCGACGATGTCGTGGCCCTGGTCGCGGATCCGCTCGTCAGGGTTTGGTTGAAGGAGCTCGACCGTGCCCGCAACGAGGATGATGCCGACGGCTATCCGCCGCGGGTCCATCAGCGGGTCTGGTATCTGCTCTCGGTTGGCATCAGCCGCAAGAATCAGCCGGAATTGTTGGCTCATCCGGTGGTGATTACGCTTCACAAGGACGGCCGGCCCCCAGACCGGGTCCAACCCTTGCGCCCTGAGATCCTGCGCGCCGCGCTGGTGCCGCGCTATCTCCGCGATGTTGATCGCAGTCTGCTGCAGACGATGGTGCTGGCCCGCAACACCGCCGATGGCGGCGGGCTGTATCGCATTGCCGGCCCGCTGGGCCCTGTCCTGCTGCGGACCCTGATTGAGACGGGACGGTCGCGGTGGCAGGAAACGACGGACCCGGTGCTGGCCCTTGGGCCGGCACAGGCCGCGACGATCGCCTGGATCGTCGAGCCATCCAGTGCGCAACGCCTGATCGTCCAACCGGTGGTGACCGGGGCGGTCGTTCTGCCCTTGACGCCGCCATGGTATTACGATTCCACCACGGGGCGGTGTGGCCGGCTGATCACCGGATTGGCCGACCGGACCCTGGACGCCCTGCTATCGGCGCCGCCGCTGATTCCGGAAAACGCCGCTGGCGTGCGTCGCGAACTGGCGATCCGATTCCCGGACCGACCCGAGCTGTTGCCCCGGACCTTTGGTACCGCCGTGCTCCACCCCGTCGATCCAAGCCCGGTTCTGACCATCATGCCGGCCGAGGCGGCCTTGTCGGAGATTATGGCGGAGTCCGAGGACGCCATCGCGCCGATGGCGCGGACGAGTGAGCGGGCCGCCGTCATCGCCCAGGTCGATTTTGATTATGACGGCCATACCATCGACCGGGGGGAAACGGTCGACGTCGTGACCCGTTCGGGCCCCGTCGTCGCTCGTCGCGAGGATGATGCCCTGTCGGAGGCGATTGACGGCGGTCGCGGCGTGGCGACGGCCCTGATCCGGATCCCGCGCCGCCGCGACCTGGAGAATGAGCGGATCCGGCGTCTGATCGGCCTGGGATTCAAGGACGCGACGCCGTTTCAGCCGCGCTGGAGCGAAACCCGGGCCCGGGATGTGCTGCTGTGGCAACCCCGTCGTTCCCAGCTTGATGGTTTGGCCGGCAAGGCGGCGGCCCTGGTTCGCCTGCTTGATGACGTGGTGCCGCAGTTGCGGGCGGAGGGATGGACCGTCAATGTCGCCCCCGGGCTCGAGGTTCGGGTTGCCGATCCCGACGACGAGTGGATCGCCCAGGCGGTCGAGCGATCCGATGACGCTGGTGGCCATGCGACCGGATCAGGGCGGGACTGGTTCGATCTGTCGCTGGGGGTGATGGTGGACGGCGAGCGGATCGAGCTGCTGCCGCTCTTGTTGCCCTTGCTGCATCAATTGCCGCGCAATGGTGATTTCAACGCGCTGGATCGCCTGGTCCAGGCCGGCCGGCCGGTCCTGGCCACGCTGCCCGACGGACGGGTGCTGCGGTTGCCGGCGATCCGGGTCAAGGGGCTGATCACCGCGCTCTATGATCTTTACCGGCTCGGCGACACCGAAAACGGGCGCACGATCCGGCTGGAACGGGTCCGCCTCGGGGAGCTGGAGGCCCTGGCCGCGGCCACCGAAGCGGCGCAGATGCGGTGGTGCGGCGCCGAGCAGCTGCGCGACTGTGCCCGACACCTGTGCAGTCCGGTCGATCCGCAGACCGTCGTGGTGCCGGCAGGGTTGGCCGCGACCCTGCGCCCTTATCAGCGCCAGGGGCTGGATTGGCTGCAAACCCTGGGGCGGGCCGGTTTGGGCGGTATCCTGGCCGACGACATGGGGCTGGGCAAGACGATCCAGACCCTGGCTCACATCCTGTGCGAGAAGGAGGCCGGGCGGCTGGTCCATCCCTGTCTGGTCGTGGCGCCGACCAGCGTGATCGTCAATTGGCGGGCCGAGGCGGCGCGACTGGCGCCGGGGCTGCGCGTGCTGACGCTGCACGGACCCGACCGGATGCCGGCCTTTGAGGGTATCGCCGCGCATGATCTGGTGTTGACGACCTATCCCTTGCTGGTGCGCGACCGGGCCTTGTTGCTGGAACAGGCTTGGCACATCGTCGTGCTCGACGAAGCCCAGGTGATCAAGAATCCCCAGTCCCAGGCCGCTCAGGTTGCGGTGCAACTGGTCGCGCGACAACGCCTGTGCCTGACCGGGACGCCCCTGGAAAACAATCTGGACGAGTTGTGGTCGCTGTTCCGCTTTCTGATCCCGGGATTGCTTGGCGAACGCGCCGCGTTTCAGCAGCAGTTCCGCATCCCGATCGAGCGCGAGGACGATCACGAGCGCCGCGCGCTGCTGGCGCGCCGGGTTCGGCCGTTCCTGTTGCGGCGCACCAAGCCGCAGGTCGCTGCCGATCTTCCGACCAAGACGGAAATTCGCGAACATATCGACCTGGGCGGGGCGCAGCGCGACCTCTATGAGACGATTCGTGTCGCGATGGATCAGCGGGTTCGCTCGGAAGTGGCGGCCAAAGGGCTGGCGCGCAGCCGCATCGTCATCCTGGACGCGCTGCTGAAGTTGCGTCAGGCCTGCTGTGACCCCCGTCTGGTCAAGCTGCCGGCGGCGGCCGACGTTACGGTTTCGGCGAAGCTGGACCGGCTGATGGAGATGATCCGGGAACTGGTCGCCGAGGGCCGTCGGATCCTGGTGTTTTCGCAATTCACCAGCATGCTGGCCTTGATCCACGCGGAAATGGTCAAGGCCGGGATCGGCAGTGTCAGCCTGACCGGTGCGACCCGCGATCGGGCGGCGCCGGTTGCCCGGTTCCAGGCCGGCGAGGTTCCGGTGTTTCTGATCAGTCTCAAGGCCGGGGGCACCGGTCTCAACCTGACCGCCGCGGATACCGTGATCCACTATGATCCATGGTGGAACCCGGCGGTGGAGCGTCAGGCGACCGACCGGGCCCACCGGATCGGCCAGGACAAGCCGGTGTTCGTCTACAAGCTGGTCACCGTCGGCACCGTCGAAGAATCGATCCTGGCGTTACAGGCCCGCAAACAGGCCCTGGCCGATGCGATTCTCGACGATGACGCCGCGTTGACCGGCTCGTTCGAGGATGCCGAAGTGATGCGGCTGTTCGCGCCGCTGGGGTAATGCGGCTCTTGGCGCAGCGGGCCGGCTGAACCGGTCGGCTTACGGCGCCGGTCCCTCTTCGCCCCGCGGCACGGTGCCGACGTGGAAGATCAACTGGCCCTCGGCGCCAAAACCGTAAGCATCGACCAGGGCGTGCAGCAGAACGCCGCCCAGCTTGTCGAGTGTCGGGTCGGCGTCGAGTTCATAGAGCAGTTGATAGTGCGGGTCGGCATGGCTGGTATCGAAGCCGAGAGCGGTCAGGGTTTCCCGGAAACCGGGGCGGAGCACCGGCGTGATCTCAGGATGTTTTTCCGGTGCCGCCGCCTCGCACAGCGTGACATCCTCTTCGACACTATAGGTGCATTGCAGGAAATAGCCCGGGTCCTGGGGCGCATCGTGGGCGGTGATGAACAGGAACCCGTTGGCGGTGGCGGAGGCGGCCGCGCGCATCTTATGCAGGGACTGCGTCAGGCGCGGCTCCCAGGCCGGTGCCAGCGCGTCGTACCGGGCAGGCGCGGGGGATTGCGTCGCGCATCCGGCTAACAGCAGCAGTGCGACGATCAGAAATTGCTTCATGTCAGGCCGAGAAGAAGACAAACCAGAGGCAGGCGGTGCCGGCCCGGGGCGGGTTGCGCCGGGCTGCCGGCAGCCTAACCGCTCAACAGATGCGGGGCAACTGCTCGCCCGACAGCCAGTCGACAATGCGCTGGCCGCCGAAAGCGGTTTTCATCTGGACAAAGTGGTGAGGGTCGGCGTGGACGGTCCCGATCGCCGCGGCGTTCTGACCCTGGGGGTGGCTCCGCATCGCCGCCAGCAGGCGGTCGGCGTCAGCGGCAGCGCAGATCGCGATCAGCTTGCCCTCGTTGGCGACATAGAGCGGGTCGAGCCCGAGCAACTCGCACGCGGCGTTGACCTCGGGCTTGATGGGAACGGAGTCTTCGCGGATCGAAATCCCGACCCGGGATTGCTGGGCAATCTCGTTCAGCGTTGTGGCCAGACCGCCCCGGGTTGGATCGCGCAGGACATGGATGTCGGGGACGGCGCCGACCATCGCCGCGACGAGGCCGTTGAGCGCCGCGCTGTCAGAACGGATCGTGGTATCGAAGCTGAGTGATTCGCGACTGGACATGATCGCAACGCCATGGTCGCCGATCGAGCCGGACAGCAGAATGACGTCACCGGGCCGGGCGCGGTCGCCCGAAGGTCCGACCCCGGCGGGAACGCGCCCGATGCCGGTCGTGTTGATGAAAACGCCGTCGCCCTTGCCGCGTTCGACCACCTTGGTGTCGCCGGTAACGATGGTGACACCGGCGTCGCGCGCCGCAGCCGCCATCGAATCGACGATGCGTTTGAGATCGGCCAGCGCAAAGCCTTCCTCAAGAATGAAGGCGGCGCTGAGATAAAGCGGCACCGCGCCGGCCATCGCGACGTCGTTGACGGTGCCGTGCACCGCGAGGGAGCCAATATCGCCGCCCGGAAAGAACAGCGGGGAGACGACGAAGCTGTCGGTGCTCATCACCATCCGGCCCGCGGCAACGTCGAACGCCGCCTGATCGTTGCGCTGTGCCAGCAGCGGATTATCGAAGGCGGCGCCAAACAGCTCTTCGACCAGTTGGGCGCTGGCCTTGCCACCACTGCCATGGCTCAGGTCGATGCGGCCGGAACGGAAGTCGAGCTTGCGGGGAAACAGGCGATTTTCTGTCATGGGTCGCGATACTAACGCTGTTGTCGGCGCCGCGATAGGGGGACGAAACCGGTGACGGGGGGGACACGGTCACCCGGCGACCGCCTGCGCCACGACGCCACCGACCGCGCAGGCCAGAAGTGTTGGGATCACGCCAATCCGGAGCCGGAACAGGCAGAAGGCCGCCAGGGCTGCGAGCAGGACTGCGGCCGGGTCCAGGCTGCCCGGGACCGGCAGATCGATGGTGACACCGAACGGGCCCCAGTGCCGCGCCTCACGAAACAGGACGTGCAGGCCAAACCACAAGGCCAGATTGGCAATGACCCCGACGACGGCTGCGGTCACGGCGGAAAGGGCGGCGCCGAGCCCGCTTGCATCGCGCAGGGTTTCGACATAGGGAGCGCCCAGGAAGACCCAGAGAAAGCACGGTGTGAAGGTGACCCAGGTCACCAGCAGTCCGGCCAGCGTCCCCGCCAGCAGTGGCGGCAAGGTGCCGGGGTCGTGGTACCCGGCCAGGAAACCGACATGCTGCAACACCATGATCAAGGGGCCGGGTGTCGTCTCGGCCATGCCCAGGCCGGCCAGCATTTCCCCGGGTTGAAGCCAGTGGAAATGCTCGACGGCCTGCTGGGCGACGTAGGCGAGGATCGCATAGGCGCCGCCGAAGGTCACGACCGCGGTCTTGCTGAAAAACACCGCGAGGCGGGTGAAGACATTGTCGGGGCCCAGCGCGATCGTCAACCCGATCACCGGCCCGAGCCACAGTGTCAGCCAGAACGCCGCAAGCCGGATCCCGCGGCCGAGGGCCGGTGTCGCCGATCGCGGCGTCGGTTGATACGATGGATCATCAGGCTGCCGTGTTACCGCGTTTCGGGCACGATCACCGAGGCGGTGTTTCAGCAGGCCGATGGCCGCGGCCGTCAGCATCACGGCGGGAAAGGGCACGGCGAAGACAAACAGGGCGATGAACGCCGCGATCGCCACTAGGATTGTCATCGGGGATGTCAGGGCGCGGCGACCGACGCGAAGAATCGCTTCGACAACGACGGCCAGCACCGCCGCCTTGAGGCCGAAGAAAACCCCGGCAACGGGGCCAACCTGGCCCCAGAGCACGGAAATCCAGCTCAGGGCCATCAGGGTCAGCATGCCCGGCAGCACGAACAGGATCCCCGCCGCGATGCCACCCCGCGTTCGATGCAGCAACCAACCCAGATAGATCGCGAGCTGTTGCGCTTCGGGGCCAGGCAGCAGCATGCAGAAGTTCAGGGCGTGCAGGAAGCGCGCCTCGTCAATCCACCGGCGTTCCTCGATCAGCATCCGGTGCATCATCGCGATTTGACCGGCCGGGCCGCCGAAGCTCAACAGGGCAATTCGGGCCCAGACGCGCAGCGCATCCGTGAAGGGGATGCCCAGCCCGGTCGTTTCAGGAACCGAAGCCGGGCGCGGGCGGTTTGTGACGCCGATCATTCTGGAGGGGTCCGTTCCTGGGTGGCGAGCCGCCGTGACGCGCCTGGGACAATACCATGGCCGACTTTTTCCCGCAGTGCACGCCTCCCACAGCCGGCGGGACTATGCCGCCAACGACTTTGCTGGCGATGTCACGTTTCCTCGAATGGCATCGGCGGAAAACGGTCAGATGGGCCGGAGTGCCGGTTCGATATCGGTTTTGTCGAAGTCGTTCCCCTTGAAGAGCAAAGGCTCAGCGTGCATTTTCGCCAGGGCATAGGCGGTACAATCCAGGATGTTCAGTTGTGCGGGGTGTCCCTGCCGTTCTTCCAGACTTGCTCAAAGCTGCTCATGAGCAACCTCGACGCTGAATTCCTGCTTCACCGAGGCTGGTTTCGCCTCGGTCTTGCGACCGAGGCCAGAGCCTTCCTCTCCACAGGCTGACACCGCAGAACTTGCGG
>JARLIO010000033.1 GCA_031291675.1 Azospirillaceae bacterium | reverse complement strand
TCCGTGGTTCAACTCGCTTCCTGATCCCACACTTCGGTAATGAACGTCGAAACCTGGGGGCCGGATGCCTTAATTGGGCACGTCCGGTCCTGGGAGGGGGGCGGCCAGCAATGGCTGTCCCTACCTCACCGGCATGGCCCCCGTTGGGTTTGGGCGAAAGCCCAACGCGTCGTCGCCAAAATGAGAACCGCTGGCCCAAGTGACAGTTGCTTTCAGTGACAATCGCGATCGGCTATGATCACAGGCAATAGGATTTCCTGAACGCGGTGAGGGGATGCCAGAAAGTCCTGTCATGCGGAGCGTTGCGATTCCGTGCCGGGATGGCGTCATCCTGGGTGGCCATCTGTGGTCCAGTCCCGGCGTGGCGCGCCATGGCACCATTATCATCAATCCGGCAACCGGGGTGCTGGCGCGCTATTACCATGATTTTGCAACGTTTCTTGCCGGGCATGGCTTCGACGTTCTGACCTATGACTATCGCGGTATCGGCTTGTCGCGACCGGCGCGGCTGCGGGGGTGCGGCTATCGCTGGCGCGATTGGGGCGAATTGGATTTCGATGCGGCGTTACGCTTTGCCAAGGCGGGTGACGCCGGGCACCGGCTGTTCGTGGTCGGCCACAGCATCGGTGGCTTCCTGCCCGGCCTCGCCGCGCAGGCTCCGGCGATCGAGCGCCTGCTGACGGTCGGGGCGCAATATGGCTATTGGCGCGACTACGCGCCGCGCCACCGGGCTGCGCTGTTCCTCAAATGGCATCTCGTCATGCCGGCGGTCACGGCGCTCTGCGGCTACTTCCCCGGCAAGCGCCTGGGCTGGCTGGAAGATCTTCCTGCCGGTGTCGCGACGGAATGGAGTTTCCGGCGGTCGCGGATGGAGTTGAGCCACCCGCGACCGGCGCGGCATGATGTGCTGCACCGATTTTCCCGCCTGACGGCGCCAATCCTGGCCCTGTCCATGTCCGACGATGAATTCGCAACCGTTCCGGCGCTGCGGCGAACCTTGAACTATTACCGTGGCAGCGAGCCGATTCAGGTCCTGCTCAATCCCGACGATCTGGGCCATTACGCCGTTGGTCATTTCGCCCTGTTCCGCAAGCGGCACGCGGCTGACTTTTGGCCGGCCACCGTGCTTTGGCTGCGCGACGGTGTGAATCCCTGGCCCGACAGGCGTATTGGACCGGATCACGGTGACGGTGTCGCGTTGTGATGCCGTTCGTTTTGCGCGAAACCGGAAAGACCGGTCACGGGAGAATGAACCCGAGCCGGTCCGGGGTGTGATTACCGGGTTTCCGTCACTTTGCGCAGGTTGGTTGGATTGTCCGGATCGAGGCCGCGGGCCAGGGCCAGATGCTGGATCGCCAGATAGAAACTCAATTCCTGACACAAGGGGGCGATGATCGGATCGACGCCGCCCACGGTCGGCAGGCGGCGGGCACCCGGGACGTCAAGTGCCGACAGGACCGGCCCGCCCAGCTCGACAATGCGTGCCACCGTGTCACGAATGCTCGCAGCCGCCTCGTCTTCCTGACCGAACACCAGCACCGGCAGGTCCGGTCCGACCAGGCCGAACGGCCCGTGGATCACCTCGGCCGCCGAGAAGGCCTCGGCATGCAGGCGCGACGTTTCCTTGAATTTCAGCGCGGCCTCCAACGCGGTGCCAAAGCTGGCGCCGCGGCCCAGAACCAGCATGTTGCGGGTGGCCTTCAAGGTTTCGATCGCCGGCCACCAGTCGAGCGCCGCCGCGGCGTCGAAGGCCGCGGGCAAAGCCGCCGCGGCGGCAAACAGCCGCTCCTCGCCACTCCAATAGGCGGCGATGTTCAGGAACGCGGCGGCGGCCAGAAGGTGCGATTTCGTCGCGGCGACACTGAGTTCCGGGCCGGCGCACAGGCCGATCGGCATGTCGCACAGCGCGGCCAGCGGCGAGTCCTCGTCATTGATCAGGCCAACGACCAGGGCACCGGAGCGTTTCGCCGACTCGGTCAGCCGGAGCAGGTCCGGGCTGCGGCCCGACTGCGACACCGCAATGAACAGCGCGCCGTTCAGATCGAGATCGCGGCCATAAACCGAGGCGACGCTCATGCCCACCGAGGCGACAGGGCGTCCCAGCCGGGTCTCGAACAGATATTTGCCATAGACCGAGGCGTAATCGGAACTGCCGCGGGCACAGGTGACGATACTGGTCGGCGGGGTTTGGCGCAGGTGGGCGCCGAGTTCGGCGAACAGCGCGCCATAGCGTGTGGCCTGGATCCGGGCGCCGGCCGCGGTTTCCAGCGTTTCGCGGCCGAGCGCGGTACGGTTCGGGGGAAGGTCGGACATGGAACTACCTTTCGATCGCTAGAGCATTTTCCGACCAGGTGGGTACCGGTTGGGCGTAGAAAATGCGTCAAAACATAAGGGCTAGAATCGTTTCCGATCCAACGTGATCGGAAACGATTCTTGTGTTGGGGCAACGGCGCGCGCCGGAGCCTGGTCGTGCCGCTCGCGCGGGTCGGCGACCATCATCAGGGCTTTGCCGGACGCGGCATCGAACAGATGAGTCCGCTCCAGGCGCGGCGCGACGGCGATGCGGTCGCCGGGTTGATAGACGACGTGATCCGGCAAATGGATGATGGTCTGGCCCGTGGTGCCGGTTACCGTGCCATAGACATAAGTTTCGGTTCCGATGCTTTCGCAGTAGGTGACGATCAACTCGCCACTGCCGGGCCGCCTGGTCTCGATGATCCGCAGATGTGAGGGGCGGACGCCCAGTTCCAGCGCGGTGCCGACGGCGAATTCCGGCGCGTCGATGGCGACATCGAGGGGGCCAAAGCCCGGGACCTCGACGCTGCTCGCGGCCCCGTCGGCGCGGATCAGGCGCGCCGGATAAAAATTCATCCGTGGTGAACCGATGAAGCCGGCGACAAAGCGGTTGGCCGGGTGATTGAAAAGCTCAATCGGCGAACCGAACTGTTCGACCCGGCCGGCATTGAGCACGACGATACGATCGGCCATGGTCATGGCTTCGATCTGGTCGTGGGTCACGTAGATCATCGTTGCGCCCAGCCGCTTGTGCAGCCCGCTGATCTCGGCGCGGGTCTGGACCCGCAGCGCGGCGTCGAGATTCGACAAAGGTTCGTCGAACAGAAAGATTTTGGGATCGCGGACGATAGCCCGGCCGATCGCGACGCGCTGACGTTGGCCGCCCGACAACTCCTTGGGCTTGCGCTTGAGGAAGCTTTCGATCGCGAGCATCCGCGCCGCTTCGTTGACCCGGCGGTCGATCTCCGCCCGGTCCATCTTGAGATTCTCCAGCCCGAACGACAAGTTGCGCGCGACATTCATATGCGGGTAGAGCGCGTAGGACTGGAACACCATGGCTATGCCGCGGTCGGCCGGCGGCAATCCCGCGACATTTTCCCCGTCAATCAGGATCTGGCCGGCACCGACGGTTTCCAGCCCGGCGATCATGCGCAACAACGTGGACTTGCCGCAACCGGAGGGGCCGACAAAGACGACGAATTCGCCATCCTTGACCGTAAAATCGACACCACGGATCACCGGCGTGGCGCCGAACGACTTTTCCACATTCACCAGAGCGAGTTCAGCCATCTTGTCAACCCTTCACCCCCCAACCGGCGGTCGCCCACCAGGACCATCAGCATGCGCGGTTTGCTTTAATTCGTCAAGAGAACGAACGAATGTGACTGCCGCGCTGCTGTTGCTGCGACGGGTCGGGGCCAAGTGCGCTCGACGACCCGTTGGGGAGCTGCAGACGGCCCGGCAGATCCTGGGGACTGAACAGGGATTCATGCAGATGGCCGAGCGCGATCGCGACCGCGCCGATCACCGGTGCGCGATGGCCGAGCAGGCTTTCCTCGATTTCGATCGGCCGGCGCGAGCACTGTGGCAGGGTGTCGCGGATCAGCGCGGCCATGTCGGCGCCCCGGCCGATATTGCCGCCGATGATGATCCGTTCCGGGTCGAACATCGACTGGATGGTGACGATCAGCAGGGTGGCGATCCGGGCGGTTTCGTTGATCGTGGCGCGGGCCGCGCCATCGCCGCGGCGGGAGCGCTCGACAATGTCACGGACGCTGGTGCCGGGCGCGCCGCCGGCCATGACGTAGCGCTGGGCGATCCCGGCGGCGCCGATCGCGCATTCCAGGGCGCCGCGCTCCAGGCTGAGCGGCGCGAAAGGATCGGTGCCGAACGGCAGATAGGAGATCTCGCCCGCGGCACCGGTCGCCCCGCGCAACAGCTTACCATTGATCAGCAAGCCGAGACCGATACCGGTGCCCAGCGAGACGAAGGCCAGCGAGGAGGCCGCGGCGCCGTGGCCGCGCCAGAATTCGCCGACCGCGGCGCTGTTGATGTCGTTCTCGATCGTCACGTCGCAGCCCAGGAGCTCGCGGAAGGTACCGAGCAGGTCGATGCCTTCGACGCCGACCATATTGGGGGCCAGTGACAGCGTGCCGGTGCGGGGATCGACGACCCCGGGCATCGCCACCGCGGCGCGACGGAGCTTGCCCGGCGCAACGCCGGTCTCGTCAAGCAGGCGCCGTTTCAGCGCCGTGATCTGGTTGATCACGGCCCGGCCGCCGCGGCGGTCGGCGGGGCATTCCAGTTCGCCGACCCAGCCGCCTTTGATGTCGGCCAGGGCAAGGCGGATGTTGGTGGCGCCCAGGTCGAGCCCGAGCACCGCGCCGGCGCTGGCGTCGAGTTCATAGGTCACGGCGGAGCGCCCGACCCGGCCGACGGCGCGGCCGGTCGGGCGGACCAGGCCGCGTTCCTCAAGTTGACGAATGACTTCGGACGTCGTTTGCTTGGATAGTCCGGTGATTTTGGCGAGATCGGCACGCGACACGGCGCCGCGTTCCAGGAACACCTCGATCACGGTGCGGACGGAGAGCTGGCGAAGAACGGGAGCATCGGCGTCGTACGCCCTGTCGGAACCTGTCACCATGAAGGTCTGAACACCAAAGAGAAATTGACACTGGTTGTGATGGGGGTGACTTCTGCGCCAATCCCATTCCCGGGCTGGCGTGCGATCCTGGGACGGGCCGCGGTTTTGATGATCACTATCACAGTTGTGGCGGCACGGGGACATGGCATGAGGGGGAGGGGGCGTCGATTGATCCGCGCTTGACAAGGCGGCCGGTCGGGCGTCATAGTTCGTGTAGTAGACGAACTAATTGGGTCAGAGCCAGGACGATGTCAGTGTCTCCGCAGTCCGCCCCGCAATGTGACCGCTCGACGGTCGCCGTCACCGCGCGCCTGCCCTTCGACAGGGTGCTCGATCAGGTCCTTTCCGCGGTCGCGGCCTTGGCCGGGGCCGGGGGCGACGATGCCGTCCCGCTTGTCTTGCTGGCGCGCGCGCTCGCCTGGACCGAGGAGCAGACGGCGGTGGCCGTGACACAGGCCATTGCCGCTGATTGGCTGGAGGGACCCATCGAGCGGCCGCGACTGGCCGCGCGCATCCGAACCGGTGCCGTCGTCGGTCTTGATCTGGGCGGGACCAAGTTGATCGGCGCCGTCGCGGACATGACCGGGCGGGTGCTGCACGAAATTCAGGAAGCGACCTGGAACGGCCACGATGGCGCCGCCTTCGACCAGATCATCGACATGACCCACCGGCTGGCGGCGCTGGCCGGGCTGCCGGTCAGCGCCTTGTCCGGGGTTTCCGTCGGTGTACCGGGCGCGGTCTCGGGCTCCGGCACGGTGTCGTTGGCCCCCAACCTGAAAATTGGCGCCGGTACCGGGTTGGTTCAACGCCTGTCCGCGGGGCTTGGTGTCGCGGCCCGGGTGGAGAATGATGTCAATATCGCCGCGTTCGGCGAATATTGGCGTGGTGAGGCGCGCGGCGTGACCTCGCTGGCGTTCCTGGCCCTGGGCACCGGCGTCGGCATGGGTCTGGTGCTGGATGGCGTCATCTATCGCGGCGAGACCGGCGGAGCCGGTGAGATCGGCTATCTGCCGGTCGGTGCGGCACCGCTGACCAACGCGCCCCATCGCGGTGGCGGCTATTTCGAGGACATGGTCGGCAGCGAAGGCATCCGCAGCCGCTATGGCAGCGACGTCACCGTCCGCGAGATTTTTGCCCGGGCCGAGGGTGGCGAGGCCAAAGCGTGCACGGTGATCGAGCAAACAGCAAAGGATACCGCTCTCGGTGTCGCCGGAATTGCGATGCTGCTCGACCCTGCGCTGATCGTTCTCGGTGGCGGAATCGGTTCGCGTGCCAAGTTTGCGGCCATGGTCGAACAGAAGGCGCGCCATCTGGCGCCGACCGTGTGCCCGATCGTGCCCAGCACGCTCGGGTCCCGTGCCGGCCTGATCGGCGCTGTGATGCTGGCATTGACCGATGCGCGCCGCAACGGCTGTGCTGAAGACGTGGCCGCGTGAAACGGGAAAGGTTTTGCGAAATGGATAGTCGTATGCCGACGGTGCCCTCCTCTGTTCTCGAACCCCGTGCCGATGGCGATCTGGTCAGTACCGCACCGGTTCTGCTGCCGGTCATGGCACCGCGGCTGCAAGGCGATCTGATGGCCGATGGCAGCCTCGGCCTGGCCCTGTGGGGGGCGGGCAAGCTCGGGACCGTTACCTTTCGCCGCTGGACCGGCCCCTATCATTATGCTCCCAATCGGCTGGTTGCCGCCAATGGGGCGCTCCATGTCGCCCAATCGGCGCCGGTTCTGGTGCTGCTCAACACCCGGATCCAGCGCCTGGTCCCGGCGCGCCGCTGCGCCTGGTGGGATGCCGTCAAGCCGGCGGCCCGGGTCAGCCGCACGGCGGCGGAGGTCCGCGTCGTCGGTGGCTGGGGCACGATCATCGCGGTATTGCGCGGCGCCGACACGGTGATTGCGGTCGGTGCCGACGAGGACGAGGCGCGTCAGGCCCTGGCGCTGTCGGTGGCGCAGATCGTCGCCGAGGCCAAAGCCTATGTCGACCGCTGTGATGGTCTTCCCGAGGCCGACCCTGTGCTGCGGACCATGGTGATCCAGGGCCGGCACGCCGCTTTGTCGAGCATTCGCAGCGACCGGCAAGGGCGCTTTGCCGGCCTGGCCGCCGGACAAGCCTACAGCGCACCGGCGCGCACCTATTACCGCGACGGCTATTGGACTCTGCAGGCGCTGCTGCAATGCGCCCCGGAAGCGGTCCGCGGCGAAATCGAAATCCTGGCCGCGGGCATGCAGCCCGATGGCGAGGCGCCCAGCGGTGTGATCCTGACCGGCCCGGCGCAGTCGCAAGCCTGGGAACGGGTTCGCGGCAATAACGCGATCGTCCACGAACAGCATCTTCGCCCCGGTGACTGGTGGAGCGATCATTTCGACAGCCCCTTGTTCTTTGTTCTGGCGATCCGCGACTATGTCGCGGCAACCGGTGATCTGGAGCCGGCCCGGACGCATTGGGAGCGGATCCGCACGGTGTTCAACCGCTATCGCGGTTTCTGTCGCGACGGCGGTGCCCTGCCGCTGAAGCCGCGCCACGACCGCGATTGGGCCGATAACGTGTTCCGCCACGGCTTCGTGTCTTACGATATCGGCCTGTGGATTGGGGCGTTGGATACCATCGCCGATCTCGGACAGCGGATCGACCCGGTCCTGGCCGAGACCGCGGCGGCGGTGGCCCGGAGCGCCCGCGCCGAACTCGATGCGGCCCTGCTGACCGCCGACGGCTGGTACGCCGATTACGGCACGGTTGACGATTTCCGCGATGATCACCTGACGCTCGACAGCCTGACGCTGCTGCGCTTTGATGCCGTGTCGCCGGCGCGGGCGACGTCGATCCTGGCCGCGGTCGCGCGCCGTCTTGAGACGCGCAACAATAGCGAACAGCCCTTTGGCGACTGGGGCGTGATGTGCGCCTATCCGCCGTTCGCGCGGCGCAAGGACACCCGTGCCAAGAGCGCTTTCGCGTTCCGCTATCACAATTGCTCTGACTGGCCCTACCTTGATGGCCTTTACGCCGGGGAAATCCTGCGGCGCGGTGGGTCGGGTTGGCGTTATCCGCTGACCCGCTGGTGGGAGACCTGCCTGGCCCAGGGATGGGCGGGCGCGGTTGAGTATTTCTCGCCGCCCTTCGGTCGCGGCTCGCTGCTCCAGGGATGGAGCGGCCTGCCGGCCGCGGTGGCGGTGAGTAACGCGGCGGCGATCGCGCACGCTGCCGCTTTTCGGGAGGATCGGACATAGGCGCGGTCCGGCGAACGAAAAGTCGTCCTGTTCGCACAAAAACAACCAGGAGTTCGAAGCGATGATGAAGACCACCGTGAGTCTAGCGATTGCCGGCGTTCTGCTGACCGGACCGGCAGCCCATGCGGCAAGACTGAATGTGATGTGGTTTCTTGGCACCGATGCCGAGGAAAAGGCGATCCACGACGTTCTGGATGCCTATACGACCAAGCATCCCGAGACGACCTTCAACCTGCAAATCGTTCCCTATGACGGCATCGAACAGAAGCTGTCGCAGGCGGTCGCTTCCGGCTCCGCGCCCGATATCTCCAAGACCTCGTCGATGCGTCCGGTGATCCGGCCTTATCTGGTGGATTTCGCTCCGATCTTTGGCGCCAAATATCTCGATGACTATGTTCCGGCCTGGGCCATGGGCGCCCGGCTGGGTGACAAAATCATTGCCGCGCCGCTCCATGTGACGGCGACCGGCATCCTGCTCAACAAGTCGGCCTTCGCCAAGGCGGGCGTGGCGATTCCCTCGGAACAGCAAGGCTGGACCTGGGACCAGTTCCTGACCACGATCAAGACGGTCAAGGAAAAGGCCGGTGTGCGTTATCCGCTGGTGTGGGACGTTTCCGCCAGCCGCTGGATCATTCATGAATTCGAGTATGGCAATTCGATCTTCTCCGAGACCGAGCCCTACAAGGTTGTCATGGATGATCAGAAGTGGACGGACACGCTGAACAAATTCATTGACATCACCAAGACGGCGCTGCCGCCGGGACAGTGGTCGGGGTCGAGCGCCGACAATCCCAAGCAGCTGTTCAACAGCGGCGATGCCGTGGCCTGGATGTCGGGCAGCTGGCAGGTCGCCGGTCTGGTCGCCAACGCCAAGTTCGATTGGCAGGCCGGGCCGACGCCATCGGGAACCGTGCGGTCTTCGATTGTCGGCGGCGACTACATTGTCGCCTTCAACACCGGCGATCACGTCGCGGAATCGGCAGAGGTGATCAAGTTCATCACCTCGCCCGAAGGCCAGGCGCTGTTTGTCAAGACGCCGATGTACATCCCGGCCAATCTCAAGGCCCCCAGCCCGGACTATGGCAGCCCGGCAGCCGTGGCGGCGTTGAAAGTGATGCAGGATGAACTGACGGCGAGCCCGGCCTATGCCGGCACCGACCAGGGCAATCCGGCGATGCAGTATGTCTGGGACACCATGAAACAGGCGGTGATCCAGGCGGTCACCGGGCAGGTCAGCAGCGCGAACGCTGTCAAGAAAATCCATCAGGCTGCGACGGACGCGTTGGCGGCGGACGAATGAGCGTTCTCCGCATCGAGGCGGAGACCGGCCGATCGGGGGAGGCATCTCCCCCGGTTGTCCGCCGGGCCATCGGGCGGACGATGTTTCCTTATCTGCTCCTGGCTCCCACGGTCGGATTGCTGTGCGTTTTCACGTTCTATCCCCTGATCCAGGGCTTCTGGATGGCGTTTTTCAAACGCGGGGTGGTGGTGGCCGACCGGGTGCCGGCGACCTGGCCGAAATATGTGGGGTTCCACAATTTCACGAACCTGCTGGGCAACGAAGAGTTTCTGGTCACTCTGGCCAAAACGGTTGGCTTCGTCTGTGCCGCCGTACCGCTGCTGACACTGGTCTCGCTGGTTCTGGCCCTGTTGCTGAAGCCGGCCTTTCGCGGTGTCGGCATTGTCCGCGCCGTGGTGTTCTTCCCGTCGATGGTGAGCCTGCTGATCATCGGAATTACCTGGAAATGGATGCTCGGTTACAATTCCGGCATCGTCAATTACCTGCTGTCTGTGTTCAATGTGGCCCCGGTTCCGTGGCTGGAGAGTGATCTGCTGTCGCAGATCGCCGTGGTCCTGGTCTGGGTGTGGGCCAATGCCGGCTTCTTTATGATGATCTTCATCGCCGGCCTGACCACGATCCCGGAAACGCTCTATGAGGCGGCCCTGGTGGACGGGACGTCACGCTGGCGGACTTTTTGCCGGATTACCTTGCCGTTGCTGGCGCCGACCGTGGCGCTGGTGGTGATCCTGTCATCGGTCGAGGCGTTCAAGGTTTATGAGCTGGTGTTGGCCTTGACGGCCGGCGGCCCCGGACGATCGACGGTCTATCTGATCCAGTTGATCTATGAGACGGCGTTCAACAAACCGGCGCAGGCTGGCATTGCGGCGGCTCAATCGCTGGTCCTGTTCGTCATCCTGTTCGTGCTGACGATCGCCCAGCTCCGCATGGCGAGGTCCGATCGATGAACAACCGTTCGTCTCCGCAATCTCTGGGCCGTAATGCCTTGATCGGCCTGGTGCTGATCTTCTTCCTGACGCCACCGGTGTGGCTGGTCCTGAGTTCGTTCAAGCCGCTGGAAGAGATCTTCGCCTGGCCGCCGCATCTGTTCCCCGACCATGCCACGTTGGCGAACTATGTCGCCTCATGGTCGCAGTCGCATTTCAGCCGGTTCTTCGAGAATTCCGCCTTTGTCTCGGTTCTGTCGGCGGCGTTGTCGGTGGTGATCTCGGTGATGGCGGGCTATGGCCTGTCAAAATTCCGCTTCAAGGGTGAGACGCTCGTCTTTCTGCTGATCATGTCGGCGTTGATGATCCCGTTGCAGATCATCCTGATCCCGATTTTCCTGGTGCTGCGCGACCTGCATCTGCTCAACACCCTGTGGGGGGTGATCCTGGCCCCGGCGGCAACGCCGACCAGCGTGTTCATCATGCGCCAGTATATCCGGAACATCCCCGACAGCCTGATCGAGGCGGCACGGATTGATGCCGCCAGCGAGTGGCGGATTCTGTGGCGGATCATCGTCCCGCTGTCGATCCCGGCTATCGCGACCTTGACGGCGTTCAACTTTGTGTGGCGATGGAACGATTTCCTGTGGCCGTTCCTGATCATCAGCGACCAGGACAACTGGACCGTTCAGCTCGCACTCGCCAGCAATGTCGGGCAGTGGGACATCAACTGGCCCCGGCTGCTGTCCATGTCGGTGATGTCGCTGTTGCCGACCCTGGTGCTGTTTGTCAGCCTGCAGCGGTTTTTCATGAGCGGGCTGCTGGCCGGTGCGGTCAAGGAGTAAGGCCAGCCCGCCATGAACTTGACACATGGCGGGCTGGTCCCGGCCGCGACCGCGGGCCTCGTGGCGCGGAGCCAAGCGCCCGGATGGGCGCGCCGGCGCCTGAGGCTGCGCTTTGATCGGTCACGATCAAAGCGAACTGATATGGGTCCCGCGACGGACAGGGAGCGATGACGATGAGCGCGACACAACCGCTGCCGTCGGGGCCGGGAGACCGGACCCGGGCGCTGCAACAGGCCCTTGATGCGGCTTCCGACCAGGGGGGCGGCACGGTCCGGCTTGAGAGCGGGGTCCATTTGTGCCAGGGGTTGCGCCTGCGCTCGGGCGTCGAACTCCATCTTGCCGCGGGCGCGGTTCTGACCGCCGTCGGCGATTATGGCGCGTTTGCCGGGAACATTTGTTCGGTGATCGCCGAGGACTCTGATCGCGCCTTCCTGCTGGCCCGGGATGTCGAACGGATCGCGATCACCGGTCCTGGCACCATAGACGGCCAGGGCCGGCTGTGGACCGAAGGTGCGGACGAGACCATGGGGGTGCGGATCCCGGCACGGTACCGGCCGCGGACCCTGGTGATCGAGAACAGCCGCGGCGTGGTTCTGCGTGACTTTCGCATTTTACGGTCGCCGATGTGGACGATCCATCTGGTCGATGATCAGGATGTGCGGATCGCGGCGCTGCGGATCGACAACGACCTCGATCACCCCAACACCGACGGGATCGTCGTCGATCGCTGTCGCGACATTGACATTGGCGATTGCTGGATCCGCACCGCCGATGACGGCATCGTGCTGAAGACCAGCCGTGACAGCCGGGGCGGCATCCGGCCGACCGAGCGGGTGCGGGTCCATGGTTGCGAGGTCCAGAGCCTGAGCTGTGCCCTCAAACTCGGGACCGAGTCCTTCGGGGATTTCCGCAACATCCTCTTCGAAGATTGCCGGCTGCAGGAATGCAATCGAGGATTGGGGATCTTCTCGCGCGATGGCGGCGTTTTCCGCAATATAAGGTTTCAGCGAATCCACGTCGATTGCCGCGAGACCCCGGACGGCTACTGGGGGTCGGGGGAGGCCCTGACGATCAATGTCATCGATCGCCGTCCGGCCGAGGTCCGTGCCGGCATCGTCGAGGACGTCGTGGTCGAGGATGTTTCCGGCGGGATGCAAGGCGCGATCAATCTGGTCGGCGGCAGCGGGTTGGCGGTTCGCGGTGTCACCCTGCGGAACGTGGCCCTGCGTCAGCGTCCCGGTCGACTGGGCACGGCCTTGTCGCTGGACTTGCGCCCGACACCGGTCGATCTGGTCCCGGCCGCGACGGTCACCGGCCGTGCCAATGCCTGGTTCAAGGATGAAACCGGCCGTGTCATCGGTCTGGTGCCCTATCCCGGGGGCATGCCGGGCGTTTATGCCGAGAATATCGCGGGGCTGGTGCTCAACAATGTTGCGATTGATCGCCCAGACCCTTTGCCCGGGCTGTGGAACCGGGAAAGCGTCGTGGTGACCACGCGCCGTTCTGACCAGGCCCCTGCCCAGGCCGCTGCCCAGGCCGCTGCGGAGCGGCCGTGACCTCGGCGTCCCTCGATCCCCGGAGGCCAAATGTCGCGCCGACCGTGCGATGCGTCAGGCGTGCCCGATACGATCGATGATCGTTCCGATTTGTTGGGTGAGAGGGGCAACGCTTCCGGCAAGGTGAGTGCCGGATGTTTCGCGTGATAACCGACGCCGCTGGCGCGGCTGCGGATGTGGCCGCCACCATCAAGCGGCGCTACCCCGCGAAAAGGACCCGTGACGGCGTCACGGGTCCTCCGACCGTTGTCGCGCTTGCCTATGCGGCAAGTTGGCTCGGCAGTGACGGCGTATCGACCTTCCCCTTGCAGGTGTCGGTGATGAAGTAGATCAGGACACCGCCCACAATATCGAGCAGAATGAAGAACATGTAGGCGCCATCGTAACTGTGGGTCCATTTGAGGCTGGCTGCGATCACGGCAAAGCACATGACCCGGAACAGACAGGCAATGGTTGAGACCACGCGGTTCGCGGCGGCGAAGTCATAACGGCCGTACACCGAGCCGACTTGCGATGTGCACAGTTCCTTGATACCGGCGATGCTCATGCCGATCAGCAGCAGCGTGAAATAGGTGAAGATGTCGCCGCCGCGGATCAGCAGACAGGCATGGGTCACCGCAAAGAAGAAGGCATAAATCACGCCGGCGCGCCGGGTGCCGATCCTGACGTCCAGCCAACCCCAGAAATAGCTGAAGATGGCGCAGAAGAAGGCCGCGGTCGTGAACATCCAGATCGCCGTCGCCTTGTCATAGCCGACCGAGATCAGACGCGGAACCAACTGGCTGACGACACCGATATCGACCAGCCACAGCACGCCGTACCCCAACGAAATCAGCCACATGTCACGGTCGCGCAGCAGGGCCCTGATGGTAAACGGGCTGGTGTAACCGTCCAGGTGCTTCAGATTGGCCGCAACCTGTTGTTGCGAGATCGGCTCATTGTCCGGGAATACGCCGCACTCCTCGGGCGTATTGCGGACCCAGAAGAACGTGACGACGCCGAGCGCGATCAAGGCGCAGCCAACCACCGCATAGCCGTTCTGGATCCCGAACCGGGAAAACAGCAAGACCATGATCGGTACCAGCGTTGCCGTGCACAGTGACATGCCCATTGTCGCCCAACCCAGGGCGAGGCCCTTCTTGTGCGGAAACCACACATTCAGCAGGGTGCCCGGGACGTTGAAGCAACATCCGGTTGCCAGCAAATTGATCAGGATCAGACCGACGGCATATTGCAACGGTGTGGTGACCCGGCCGAACCAGATCATGACCGCACCCAGAAGGATCAGTCCGACCACCGCAACCAGGCGCACCCCCTTGCGGTTGATCAGTTCGGCAATCAGGAACGAGCCGGCCACGCCAAGCCAGCCGGCCGGCGTTGAAAACGACAGCAGGGTGGCGAAATCCCAACCGTGTAGGTCGACAAAGCTCTGGACGATGACATTGAGGCCGTCCGCGGTCCAGGCCGCGAAATTATAATACATGATGAGGCTGAAGCCGATCATGCTCCAGCCCAGGCCACCGAAATTGCTGCGAACCGAGGCGCGATCTGTGTCCCTGGTCGCCGCGACGGCATTCAGTTCGACACTCATGGGTTTCCTCCACCCTTGTTGACGCTTGTCACCGAGGTCGGATTTCGCGTGCGGTGAACCGGCGGGATTCCGGCAAATGCGCATTTGCCGGGGTCGAACGGGAGCACGGGAAGACATCGGTGTACGCGGTTTTTACCGCATTGCGATTTTTCTGTACTGTATCGCGGTATAGCAGAGCCTTGAAATGGGCCGCTGTCAAGGTCTGTTCGGCACCGCGGATGGAATGCCGCATCGTCCTTTCGATGTACTGCCATGTGGGACGATCGGCTCGTCAGAGAAATCCTCCCTGCTGCGATGCAGCAAAGATGTTCTATCATGCGGTGCATTGACGCAGGGCTCTTTTGAACCGTATAACGGTACATATAACCTGTATAGTGGGCACATAGGAATTGTGCGGTGGCTGCTGACACCCCGTTTCGGGAGGAGCGGCAGACCCGGCGTCATCACGCCGGGGAACGGCGGCACCGCTGAGAACAACAAGGAATGGCTATGAAAAAAGTCATCACCGTGGCTGACGCCGTCGCGTTGATCCCCGACGGGGCGTCAGTGATGATCGGGGGCTTTATGGGCGTCGGCACGCCGTCGCGGCTGATCGACGAACTGGTGTCGCAAGGCAAACGCCGCCTGACGGTGATCGCCAATGATACGGCGCTGACCGGCATCGGCATCGGCAAGCTGATCGACGCCGGACTGGTGGAGCGGGTCATCGCCAGCCATATCGGGCTCAACCCCGAGACACAACGTCAGATGATCACCGGCGAGCTAATGGTCGAACTGGTCCCGCAGGGTACGCTGATCGAGCGCATTCGTGCCGGTGGTTTCGGGCTGGGCGGCGTGCTGACCGCGACCGGCGTGGGTACCGTGGTTGCCGAGGGCAAGCCCACCCTTGAAATCGGTGGGGTGCTGTTCCTCGTCGAAACGCCGTTGAAGGCCGATTTCGCCCTGGTCGCAGCCAGGCAGGCCGATCACTCCGGCAATCTCAGCTATGCGCTTACCGCCCGCAACTTCAATCCGCTGATCGCGATGGCCGGTGCCCGCGTGATCGCCGAGGCCGAGGACATTGTGCCGATCGGGGTTATTCCGCCGGATGCCGTGATCACGCCCAGCGTCGTCGTCGACTATCTGATCGCCAAGGAATGTCGCCATGGATGAAAAAACCCTGATCGCCCGGCGCGTCGCGTTGGAACTTGCTGATGGCAACCTGGTCAATCTCGGCATCGGTCTGCCGACGCTGGTGGCGCAGTATCTTCCGCCCGGCGTCTGCGCTTTCTTTCAGTCGGAAAATGGGATCATCGGGATGGAGGCGCTGACCGAGCCGTGGCTGGGCACCGACAACTTGACCGACGCCGGTGGTAAACCGATCGGTGCGGTTCCCGGTGCCGCGGCCTTTGACTCCGCGATGTCCTTCGGTCTGATCCGGGGCGGTCACCTCGACGTCACGGTGCTGGGTGGTTTGCAGGTCGACGCCTGGGGCCAACTGGCCAATTGGATGGTTCCGGGCAAGATGGTTCCGGGCATGGGTGGTGCCATGGACCTGGTGACCGGCGCGCGGCGGGTCATCGTCGCCATGACCCACACCGCGAGGGGCCAGGCCAAAATCCTCAGGCGCTGCACTTTGCCGCTGACCTCTGTACGTCGCGTCGATCTGGTGGTGACCGAACTGGCGGTGATCGAGCCGACCGAGGACGGTTTGGTTCTGCGCGAACTCGCCCCAGGCGTCACCGTTGAGGCTGTCATCGCCGCGACCGAGGCCGAACTCATCATTCCCGGTAACATTCCGGTCATGGCGATGGCCGCCTGAACAGCGCCGGTAACGCGTCCGGGGCAACCCAGCTGCGACCGCCGCTGCGGCGGTTGCGTGATCAAGGATCAACATCATGATTGACATCGTTATCGCCGCCGCCGCGCGGACTGCGATTGGCACCATCAATGGCGCGCTGAGCGCTGTCCCCGCCCACGAACTTGGGGCCCAAGTCATTACCGAGGCCCTGCGTCGCGCCCGGACCGAGCCGGGCGAGGTCGACGAGGTGATTCTGGGCCAGGTGCTGACGGCGGGCCAGGGCCAAAATCCGGCCCGCCAGGCCGCAATCCGTGCGGGCCTGCCGGTCGAAAGCTCGGCCCTCGGTCTCAATCAGGTCTGCGGCTCCGGCCTGCGCGCGGTAGCCATGGGCTATCAGGCGATCCGCGGCGGCGACGCCGCTGTCATGGTGGTGGGCGGCCAGGAAAGCATGAGCCGCTCGCCGCACGTCGCGCATCTGCGCGCCGGCGTCAAGATGGGTACGGCCGAGATGGCCGATAGCATGATCCGCGACGGCCTGTGGGATGCGTTTCACGACTATCATATGGGCAACACCGCGGAAAATGTCGCCCGGAAGTGGCGGCTGACCCGCGAGGAGCAGGATGTCTTCGCCGCCGCCTCGCAACAGAAGGCCGGTGCCGCGGCGGCCGCCGGCCGTTTCCGCGATGAGATCGTCGCGGTGACGATCAAGGGCCGCAAGGGTGATGTCATCGTCGACCGTGATGAACATCCCCGGCCCGATACCACGGTGGCCGGGCTGGCCAAGCTGCGTCCGGCCTTTGCCGAGGACGGGACCGTGACGGCCGGCAATGCCTCGGGGCTGAACGATGGCGCCGCGGCGCTGGTGCTGATGACCGCGGACAACGTCGCCCGTCGTGGCGTGACGCCGCTGGCGCGCATCGTCAGCTGGGCGACG
Organism: Azospirillaceae bacterium; assembly: GCA_031291675.1. Lineage (GTDB taxonomy): Bacteria > Pseudomonadota > Alphaproteobacteria > Azospirillales > Azospirillaceae > JARLIO01. The sequence continues at coordinate 11,006 of JARLIO010000033.1, read as the reverse complement.
GCGGGTGTCGACCCGGCCTTGATGGGAACGGGCCCGATCCCGGCCAGTCGCCTGGCCTTGAGCAAGGCCGGCTGGGCGATTGAGGACCTCGACCTGATCGAAGCCAACGAGGCGTTTGCCGCCCAGGCTCTGGCCGTCAACCGGGCGATGGGATGGGACGTCGACAAGGTCAATGTCAATGGCGGTGCCATTGCGTTGGGCCATCCGATCGGCGCGTCGGGGGCGCGGGTGCTGACCACGCTTTTGTTCGAAATGCAGCGGCGTGACGTGCGCAAGGGCCTGGCCACTTTGTGTATCGGCGGCGGCATGGGTGTCGCCCTGTGCGTCGAGCGGCCTTGACCCATCGGTCGGGGCGGGCGGGTGCATTGCGCCAAAGCGAAAAGGCCGTAATACGGTACAAAGGGCCTGCAATACAATGCAAAGAACGCTTGTCAAAATAACCGTGTAGTGGTACATATGAACCGTAAAGCGGTTCATGCAAGGGCGCCCCGCATTGAACGGGATGCGCCGATTTTGGAGGAGATGCCTGATGACCGTCGTTGTCCGTGGTGCGACCTACCAGGAAAATCTGAACAATGAGATGGGATTGGAATTCTACAATCTGTCCCACAAATGGGGCTTTCAAATCCCGAACTGGCCTTATTTCAAGGATGTGCGGATCGAACGCGCCCATTACATGTCAAAAAGCGGTGTGCTGACCCAGGAAATCACCACGACGATGCACACTGGTACGCATATTGATGCGCCGGCACATGTGGTGGCCGGTACGGCCTTCATCAACGAGGTTCCATTGCCCCATTTCTTCGGCTCCGGCATCGTGGTGCGGATCGAAAAGAAGAAGTGGGAGAGTATTACCTATGATGACCTGGAGAAGGCTGCGGGCAAATCGGTCCGACCGCATGATGTCGTCATCATCAATACGGGAATGCACCACAAATACGGCGATAACGACGACTACTACGCTTACGCACCCGGTCTGGTGCCGTCGGCGGCCGATTGGTGCATCGAAAAGAAGATCAAAGTCCTGGGCCACGACACCCAGGCCAATGATCATCCGCTGGCCACCGCGATTGGCCCGCATGGCTCGGGGCCGATCCTTCCGCGTCTCGCCGCGGAATACAAGAAGTGGTCTGGCGGTCGCGATTGGGCGGTCGATTTCCCCGACTGGGAGCCGGTGCATCGCAAGCTGTTCACCAATGGCATTCTGGGCATCGAGAATGTCGGCGGCGATCTCGACGCGGTCACGGGCAAGCGCGTCAGCTTCGCTTTCTTTCCGTGGAACTGGGAACGGGGCGACGGCTGCGTCATCCGTCTGGTCGCGATTGTCGACCCGAAGGGCGCCTATCGCATCGAACGCGGCGAGGCCCTGTGATGAAGATCCGGCGTATCAATGAGGCCCCCGTCTACGAGGCACCCAACCATTACGCAATGCGCTCCCTGCGCCTTCAGGGCTTTGACCCGGAAGGGCCAACCAAATTCTGGACCGGTCTGTCGCATTTCCTGCCCGGGGGTGGCGCCGGTCCCGACTCCTCGCCCCTCGAGAAGGTTTATGTCATCCTGGCGGGTGAAATGACGGTGAAATGCGACGGTCTGGAGACCGTTCTGCATCCCCTCGACAGTTGCTTTATCGGACCCGATGAAGAGCGGGAGATCGTCAACCACACCAACAGCGTCACGACGATGCTCGTGGTCATGCCTTATCCGGAGGCGAAGAAATGAGCGATTTTCTGCAGAATCCCCTGTCGCTGTTTTCTGTTCGCGGCAAGGTCGCCATCGTCACCGGCGCCTCCGGCGCCTTCGGTGCGCTGGCGTCCGAAGTTCTGGCCGGTGCGGGGGCGAAGCTCGTCCTGGCCGCGGGCAAGGCGGATGCGCTTGGGGCGGTTGCCGATCGCTGCCGGGCCCGCGACACCGAGGTCGAGGCGCTCAACATCCGCCCATCGTCGGAGAGTGCTTGTGACGCGCTGGTCGCCGCGGCGGTCACCCGTTTTGGCCGTGTCGATATCCTGGTGGTGGCGTCAGGCAAGAACGATGTGGCGAAAGCGGTCGACATGAGCCCGGCGCGCTTTCTCGATGTGATGGACGCCAATGTGACCCAGTCCTGGCTGATCGCGCGGGCAACCGCGCGTCAGATGCTGGCGCAAGGCACCGGGGGCAAGATCGTCCTGATGTCGTCGGCCCGCGGCCTGCTCGGCCATCCCGCCGGCTATACCGCGTATTGCGCGTCGAAGTCGGCGATAGACGGCATGACCAAGGCGCTCGGTTGCGAACTCGGTGACAGCGGGATCACGGTCAATGCCATCGCGCCCACGGTGTTCCGGTCGGACCTGACCGCCTGGATGTATGAGGACAATGACCGGGCGCGGGAGGTGCGCAAGGGCTTCCTGTCCCGCGTGCCCAAGGGTCGCCTCGGCGAGCCGCAGGATCTGGCCGGGCCATTGCTGTTCCTGGCCTCGGCGGCCTCGGATTTCTACACCGGGCACATCCTCTACGCCGACGGCGGCTATACGGCCGGATAATCGGAGGCTCACATGACGAAAGAACGCATCGCCGTCATCGGCGGCGGCATGATGGGGCAGGGCATCGCCCAGGTCTTCGCTGTCGCTGGACACCCGGTCCGCGTCGGTGAACCGGATACCACGCGCCGGGAAGGCATCGTCGCGCGCGTCAAACGCAATCTCGGCGACGAGGCTGCCGCCGCCGACCGCATCAGCCCGTGTGCCGATGTCGGCCAGGCGGTCGAAGACGCCGATGCGGTCTTCGAATGTGTCTTCGAGGATCTGGCGCTGAAGCGCTCCTTGTTCGAGATCATCGAGGCGGCGGCCCCGGCCGCCGCTCTGTTGGCCAGCAACACCTCGGTGATCCCGATCACCGGAATTGTCGAACGGGTTCGGGACAAGGGCCGGGCGATGGGAACGCATTGGTGGAATCCGCCTGATCTGGTACCGCTGGTCGAGGTCATTCAGACGGTGGAGACCACCGAGCCGGCAATCCAGCGGATGCTTGATTTGCTGACGCGGGTGGGGAAAACACCGGTCCGGGTCCGGCGTGACGTTCCGGGCTTCATCGGTAACCGGTTGCAACACGCCCTGTGGCGCGAGGCGATCGCGCTGGTCGAGAACGGTGTCTGCGATGCCGAGACCGTGGACACCGTCGTCAAGGCCAGTTTCGGGCGACGGCTTGCGGTTCTCGGTCCGTTGGAGAATGCCGATCTTGTCGGCACCGACATGACCCTGGCCATACACAAGGAAGTGTTGTTCGACCTCGACCGGACGCCGGGGCCGTTGGCCTATCTTCGCGACCTGGTGGCCGCGGGCCGGCTGGGCATGAAGACCGGTCAGGGGTTCCGCACCTGGACGAAGCCGCAAATGGCCGCGCTCAAGGACCGCGTCGCCACCCACCTGAAACGCCTTATCGCCGCGGAACGCGGCTGAACCGCCCGCTGCCGCGGCAGCGCGAATGGCGATCACAACGGGACAAGTGTCATGGCTGAAAAAAAGAGCCGGAAAGTCATTATTACCTGCGCCATCACCGGCGGGATACCGACGCCGACCATGTCGCCGGCGCTACCCTATCGATCGGAAGACATCGCGCGTCAGGCGGTCGAGGCGGCGCAGGCTGGTGCCGCGGTGCTTCATCTGCATGCCCGCCACCCCGAGACCGGCGCGGTATCGATCGATCCTGAGCATTTCATGCGGTTTCTGCCGCAGATCAAGCGGTCGACGGACGCCATCGTCAACATTTCGACGGGTGGCAGCGTGCTCCATACCATGGAGCAGCGTACCGCACCGGCACAGCAGGCGTCGCCCGAGATGTGCTCGCTCAATATGGGCAGCATGAATTTTTCGATGCACCCGCTTGCCGATCGCTATCAGGATTGGAAGTTTGATTGGGAAGAGCCCTATTTGCGCAATTCCGACAGCTATATCTTCCGAAACACCTTCCGTGACATCGCCTATATTTCCCGGGAACTGGGTGAAGGTCACAACATCAAATTTGAACATGAATGCTATGACGTCGGGCATCTCTACAATCTGAAATTCTGCATGGACCATGGCATGTTCAAGCCGCCGGTGTTCATTCAGTTTATTTTCGGAATCCTGGGGGGGATCGGTCCGGATATTGACAATCTGGTATTCATGAAACGGACCGCCGACCGCCTGTTCGGCGACAAGTATTTGTGGTCGGTTCTCGGTGCCGGCGGTGCGCAGATGGGCCTGGCAACGATCGCGGCAACAATGGGTGGAAATTTGCGGGTCGGGCTTGAGGACTCGCTGTTCATCGAACGGGGCAAGCTCGCAGCCTCGAACGCTGAGCAGGTGTGGAAAATCCGACGCCTGATCGAAGAACTCGGGTGCGAGGTCGCGACGCCGGCTGAGGCCCGGGCCATGCTCGGATTGAAGGGGCCCGACAACGTGAAATTCTAGCGGGTGACACGCCAGGGCGCGTGCGTTGATTCCAGCGCGCCGTCGCTCTGACCAGGGGCGGCCCGGGCAACGACAATTCCCAATACGCAGCGTTGCTGTGCCTGATCCCGGAACAATCAGGGTCCGCTCACGCTTGAACGGCACTGCAAGGTGGATTAACTGTACCACATTGCAGCAGAGCCAAGATGGCGTTCGAGGATATTGATGGATCCGGTTCAAGAGCGGAATAGCAGCGGGATTCAGGTTATTTCCCGTGCCGCCAGCGTGTTGAATGCCGTCGAGCAGACGCCTGAAGGGCTCAGCCTTGGGGAGATTTCGCGGGAGATTGATCTTCCCCGTTCGACGGTCCAACGCATCGTGGCGGCGTTGACCGATGTCGGTTTTCTGATCGCGGCGTCGCCGACCGCCAAGGTCAAGTTGGGGCCCGCGATTTTGCGCCTCGCCGCGTCGACGGAAACCGACGTCACCAAGACGTTGCGGCCCTTTCTGATCAATCTCAGCCGGGAGGTTCAGGAGACGGTGGATCTGTCAACCCAGCGGGGTGGCAGTGTGCTGTTTGTTGACCAGATTCAGGGCAAGCGCCGGCTGGTCGCGGTTTCCGCGATCGGCGAGCGCTTTCCGCTTCACTGCACCGCCAATGGCAAGGCCATTCTGTCGCTGCTGTCGCCGAAGGATGCCGACGATGCCGTCACCCGGAGTGCGCGTGAACACGCTGATCATCCGCTTCAGGATCGTGACAAACTGCTGGCGGAAATCGAGCAGGTCCGGCAGACCGGTCTTGCCTATGACCGCGAGGAGATGACGCCGGGGATCAGCGCGATTGGAACGGCATTGACCGACCCTTTCGGCCGCGTCATCGCGATGACGATTCCGGCACCAGCCGAACGGTTCCGGCGCAATCACGCCAGCTATGCCGAGAAACTGCTCGCCTGCCGCGCGGAGATCGTCAAGAAATTGCTGTGATCCGCGGAGATCTGGAACCGGCAACGCGTCCGGCCGGATCGTCGCCGCCGGCAGCAATCGATGATCAGCGTTCGGGGGGCCCCTGGCAAGAACGGTGTCGGGGTCACGGCGCCGGCTGCGCCTTGTCACCAATTGTCGCCGCCAGGTTCTTCAGCCAGTCGTGGACCTCGGCGATGCTGTCGATCCGCCATTGCGCCGCGGTCGTGACCGGATCCGCACCGACCCGAACCGAGACACCGCCCAGGCGGTTGGTGGTCACGAAGCCGTCCTCGTCGGGAAGGTCGTCACCGAGGAAGACCGGAACCCGGTTGCAAAACGGGGATTCGGCCATGAACGCCTCGATCGCACGGCCCTTGGTCGCACTGAGGAGCCGGGCCTCGCTGATCGTCTTGCCGCGCTGGACGTGAAATCCCGGCGCCTCGCGATCGATCAGATCCTGAAAGAAGTCGGCGGCTTCGGCGGCGTAGGCCGGCGCCAGCCGGTAGTCCAGACCGACCGAGATGTTCTTGATATCGATCTCAAGGCCCGGGCGGGTGGCGACGTAGCGGGTCAGATGCGCGATGAGTGCGTCCAGGATCGTGCGATCGACCGGTTCCTGGATCAGTTCGCCCCGACTGGTGCGCCGTTCCATGCCGTGCTGGCCGGCGGCCGGGAGGACAAAGGGGGCAAACACCTGATCCAGCGAGGAGATGGCGCGGCCGCTGACCAGGGCGACGGCGCCATCGGTGGCCGCCATCAGGGTGCGAAACACCGGATGGAGTTGCGGGGCGATCCGAGCCGCCTCGGGCGGCTCGCTGGGCCCGACGAGGGTTCCGTCGACGTCGAGAAACAGGGCCCAGTTGCGTTGCCCCGGCGGCAAGCGGAGCCAGGCGGCGGCATCGGGGGGTTCCGCGTGGGCGTCGCTGGCGGCACCGGTCATGTCAGGGGAACAAGGCATCGGTTTCAGGTCCATTTCGGGGCTGAGCGGAGCGATAGCGGGATCGATCCGCTGCGGGGCTCTTTGGCTGGATTATAGCCGCTGTCGGTTACGGATATCGGCGCGCAAATTCCAGAGATCAACCCTGCGCGGGCTTCGAGCGCGCTCCCGTCGCGATCGAGGTCGCGGTCAGCAGCCCCGTGGCCCAGCGTTTCGCGGTGGCGCCCCATACCCGCGGGAGAGACATGCCTGCCCTGCGGTCAGCAGCGAGGCGGTAATCTGTCAAAAATGGCAGCGGAAAGGATGCATAAATCTCTTGGAACCGGGCGAATTCGGCGAATGATTCTAATGAGGTCTTTTCGTTTGCCGGCTCCAGAGGGTAATCCAGGTCGCCCTGTGTGATGTAAATCTGGTATTTTTATAATAATATCTTCGTAAAAATCGGTTCTTCATTCGTATTATCCATGTATATGGCGACAAACAGAGGAAGAGAAAGCCCTTGTTGCCGCAAGTAATACTCAAAATTCTCGAGTGTGATGGCATTTTATCCCGTTATTACGGCGCAATGTTTTCGGAGATGTCTTGCAACGTTGGTGATATCGAACAATTTGGAATATTAATATATCACCGAAGAATGTCGGCGCGTCGGGGGGTGACACCCGTCGGGGGTTGGCACGGCGACAAGTGCCTGTGATGAGGGCGCGAAAATTCGGTCTTGAAAAACCCCGCCATCAACAACATCTTGTGCGGTGCGACATGGGGGCTTCTTCGCCTTCTGTCGTAACGCACTTCTTGGGCGTTTCCTCCCTAAACTCGGGCCGCGTCTCTGGACGCGGCCCCTTTTTTTGTGCGCCCGGATGGTGCGTCGCGCCCTGGCCCCGAGAGGTCCGGTCTTCGCCCGCCACCGCGTGGCGATGCTCTTGTCCGGTGCGATGACAGCGAAAGCGCCGCCTTTCCCGGTGCCAAAGCATTTTCCGACCCACTGGCTTGCGGCGCCGAAAATGAGAGGATCTCTCGCCACCGTCATGCTCGCGAACGCGGGGACGACGGTAGCAAACTCCTGGTCCGTCTCAACGCGAAGGCTCGCGACGCACGAAAAGAAAAGGCTTGCACCGCTTGACAGCTCAAACAGTCGCTCCGTGCCCGCGCCACTGTCTCTTTCTGGCAAAAACACAAGGCCGGGCGGTTTCGGCCACAACGTCGCGCTTCGCCCTTTTGCCGGATCGGCGATCGTATTTCCGGGTCCCGTTTGCTTGATCGCGGCTGACAAGGTCAGGCGGCATCCCCGACGCGTTGCCTGGCCGTGTCAGGTCTGAAAGCTGTACAAATCGGATCATAATACGTACACTCTCTGTCAGTAGTTGACGTAGACTACATATGTAAATAGTAAAATAAGATCCGGATGGTCAGGGCGTTGCGGCCTTCGCAGGGGACCCGGCGGCCTCCCGGCCCGGAAATCCCATCGAACCCTGCTGGCGGAGAGAGGTAAGCTATGGCAATCGCAAACGACGCAACGGAACTGGTTGGCAACACCCCCCTGGTTCGGATCCGCAAGATCAAGGACGGCGCCGGCGCCGACATCGTCGCCAAGCTGGAATATTTTAATCCGGCGCATAGCGTGAAGGATCGCATCGGCGTGTCGATGATCGACGCGGCCGAGAAAGCCGGTGTGCTGACGCACGACAGCATCATCGTTGAACCGACCAGCGGCAACACGGGTATCGCCCTGGCCTGGGTCGCGGCGGCACGCGGGTACAAGATCGCCCTGACCATGCCCGAGACCATGAGCAAGGAACGTCGGGCGCTGTTACGCGCCTATGGCGCCGAGCTGATTCTGACCCCGGGCCCGGAAGGCATGGGCGGGGCCATTAAAAAAGCGGAGGAGCTGGCGGCTTCGGATCCGCGCTACGTGCTGCTGCAGCAATTCAACAACCCGGCGAATCCGGAAATCCATCGCCGGACGACCGCGGAAGAGATCTGGCGCGACACCGACGGGAAGATCGACATTCTGATCTCCGGTGTTGGCACCGGGGGCACGATCACCGGTGTCAGCGAAGTCATCAAGGCGCGCAAACCGAGCTTCAAGGCGATCGCCGTTGAACCGGAAGCCTCGCCCGTGCTGTCGGGGGGACCGAAAGGGCCGCATCCGATCCAGGGCATCGGCGCCGGTTTCGTGCCCAAGGTGCTCAATACCGAGGCCTATGACGAAGTCTTTCGCGTTCCCAGTCAGGCCGCCTTCGACACCGCGCGCCGCGCCGCGCGGGAGGAGGGTCTGTTGGTGGGCATTTCCTCGGGTGCGGCGCTCTATGCCGCGATCGAGGTCGGCAAGCGGCCGGAAAACAAGGACAAGCTGATCGTCGTGATCATCCCGTCATTCGGCGAACGCTATCTGAGCACGCCGCTGTTCGCCGGTCTCGTCGACTGACTTTGGCAACGCGGTGCGGGTTCGACGGCGGTCCGGATCCACCTTTGCCGGTGGCCGGGTCCGTCGTCGAACCCGCCGGATCGTTGGAACCGGCGCCGGGTTACGCGGGTCGTGCCAGGGTGGCCAGAGCCTGAATGAATGTCTCCATGCCCGAACTGCGCAGCGGCACGAAGGGTTTCTCGGCGCGGCGGCACAGCTTCTTGACCGTGTCCTGTGCGGCGTGGCTGACGCATTTGACCGGAAACAGCACCGCGTCGGCCCGATCAGCCAAGCTGCACAGTCGGGCGATGCTCTGCTCCGTGCCACCATCGTGATGAACGAAGCTGCCACGACAGGCTTCAACGACGCGCCGCAAATGCGCAACATGCTGATGGCGCCCGCCGACCACCAGAATGCAGCGGCCGCACAAATCGACATCAGCGCATGCGGCCGCTTCCGGGCGAGGTTTCGACGAACGGGTCTTCTGGGGCATGCGCACTCTCCCATTCTGACGCTGGCTTGCTGCGATGGATCGAGCAGCCACCGATATAGTCTACATAATAAGTAGATATAATCAAATAAAATGTGAAAATTCCAGTAACAACAATAATATAATGTTAAATTAGGACTATGCCATTGTGATATTGCCCTGAACCACCCCGACAATACCGGTTCTCTCCGCCGACCTTTGGGAAGCCGCAATACCAAGTGTTACCGCCGTTTCTCACGTCTCTGTCGCCGGAGTTGTAACATTGAACGACGAAATAGCAAGAAAATAGCAAAAGGAAGAATGTTCTATATGAGTAACTTGATAAGTAACTACAGTAGAAAATTGAATAATGTAAAAATATTATAGTCTGTATCGTTATATTTTCGACAAAAAATGAGCTATATAATGATGTTATATCGTTGATGAATTAACTATTTATTGATGCTCTTCGCCATGGTTCGATTGTCTTCGTCGAGACGGCTGGATTATGTCAGATCAACGCTCGCCACGAAATGACGTTGTGGATGTGTTCGTCATTTCGTTGACACCGCGAGTTTTCACGTTCATCTAGTCGTTATCGGTGGGCGCTTGCTATGGCCATGGCAAAATATCGGGAGGGCTGGCGGGCAATGGGTATCGTCAAAGCGAAAAGGAAAGGCGTTAAAGCGAAAAGGAAACTCCTTCAACCCAATATAAAAGCGGATAAAAAAAAGACGGTGACCAAAGCGGGCGCTGTCGAGGCTAAGATCACGGCGCCCGGTGTCGCGAAGAAGATCGTCAAGATCGCGGTGACCACCAGTGGAAGGCCGAAGCGAGCCCTCACCGGGGCGGACAAATTGCCGCCCCATCCGCGCTATTTGGTGGCCCCGAAATGGGGAAGTTCCGATGCCTCAAAAGGGGGCACGGCGATGGAGGTCACGCTGGGCCCGGCCGCGTGCGACCCGACCAATTATGGGAGTGTCCCGGGCAAGGATACGCCAAGCATGATGAAAAAGCTGAAAGGCCAGCTCGACGAGTATGGCTGGATCGCTGGCCATCTCTTGAATGACAATATGGGGGGGCGCGGTGTCGCCGAAAACCTGACACCGCTTACCGGAACAGCAAACAAGAATCACAGCGCAATTGAATTAAAGATAAAACAGGAAGTTATAAAGGCAAGGCAGGCGCTTGACCGGCTGTATGCCGATGTCAGGAAAGGCCGTGAACAGCGGGAAAACATCACCGTGACCGGCGTTTATTATAACGTTGTGCGTGGCAGCAATATGTTTGAACCGGCTCGTGCCGAAGGTCTTTACGCTTGCGACAAGATCATTTGCGTGGCCGGGCTACAAACCTTCAAACTCGTTGGTCAGAAATGGGTCAAATCCGGCAGCCCGACTTCACTCTCATTGCCGCGTGGCGGCGTCGTCAAGAACGAGTAGACGCAGCGGAATCGGGGGGCGTAGCCGGTTCAAGGAGCAGGGTCGCGCCGGATTGTCCAACGGCAATCCGAAGGGCGGGCCGTGACGCCCGCCCTTTACTCATGATCGGTCCGGCCCGCGATGTGTCAGGTTCATTGCGGACCCGTATTATACCAATCCGCTTGGCTCTATTCGCGTTAGTTATTGAAGATGCTAGAATCGTTCCGTTCAAGGGGGTTGTTGGCGATGGACGACGAAGCATTCGCCACTTGGCTGGCCAACGTCAGCCACTTAACCGCGGCGCAGCGCAGCCAAGGGTTCCGTGCGCTGGTGTTGGCCGAAGCATGTTTGAATGAGGCAGCATTGCTCGGCATCGCGGCGGTACCCGCGGCGTTGCCCTGTCTGATGA